>NZ_FNGH01000023.1 GCF_900102875.1 Franzmannia pantelleriensis | reverse complement strand
TTTGGGTGCCGTCCATGCCATGCCTCCTGCCGTCGTGAAGGCCCTATCGTGGCTCAACGCTGGGGCTGAATTCCACACTCAACGGCGAAGAGCCTCTTCTGCATGGTGTCTTCCCATCTTGTGTTTGTTGTCAGGATCATCGTCCTGCCCACAATTGGCATGGCGTGATCCGGTGGATATACCATTATCAAAAAACTGACTATTGAGACAGCTTTTTAAAGCTAGTCGTCATCGGCAGGCCTGTGCAAGGACTTTTTGTCAGATCGAGTCGGTTGGATATAACGTGTTGTATTAAAAGTTATTGTTCTTCATGAGAATAACCTTTTCACCATTTTGGTGAGCTCGTGCACCATACTGGAGGAAGAGGTGTATGATTAAATTTGTATATAAAACATGAATTTAACGGCTTTGCGCTGTTTGATTTTGTTAGCTTGTTAATAAAGCTTGAACCATTATAGAAACTGACTAGCCTGTCATGAAGCGGCTTTAGTGTGCTGATGGAATGAGCGGGTCGGATTTTCGCCGGCATCATTAGTAAGTTGACTTCATAGACAGTTTTAATAAAAAAATCATTGACTTGTCGGGCCGTGATACGCGCCTCGGCGCTCGCGTCGGATAGCGCCGTGAGGTCAAGGCAGTGCAACTGGGCACGCTTATTGCGTTGCAACTGGCACGTGCGCCGCCAGGCGTCGTGACTACATCGAGTGACGAGGAGAACAACAATGACCGTCGAAGCATCGAGGATGGTGGATAGGCAAGGATTGATTGAGCTCGAGGAGGGCGATGATGTTCGTGATAGCCCGCGCTACAATGCCGATATCGCGCCGACCAAGGCCCAGGAGCGTACCTGGTCGAAGTGGAATGTGGCTGCGCTTTGGGTGGGCATGTCGATCTGCGTTCCGACCTATACGCTGGGTGGCGTGCTCACGGCTTACTTTGGTCTTAGCGTGGGTGAGGCGCTGTTCGCCATCCTATTAGCCAACGTGGTGGTACTCATCCCGCTGACCCTGAATGCCTTCCCTGGCACCAAGTTCGGCATTCCCTTTCCCGTGGTGCTGCGCTCTTCATTCGGCATCCTGGGGTCCAATGTGCCGTGTCTGGTGCGGGCACTGGTCGGCTGTGGCTGGTTCGGGGTGCAGACCATGTTCGGCGGGCTCGCCATTCACCTGTTGCTGGCGACGCTTTTCCCCCCTTGGCAGGCGCTGGGTGGCCTGGGAGAGGTGGTCGGCTTCTTTGTCTTCGGGGCCATGAACCTGTACGTGGTGATTCGCGGCGCCGAGTCGATCAAGTGGCTCGAGACGCTGGCCGCACCGCTGCTGCTGGCAGTAGCCATTGGCCTGATGTTCTGGGCCTGGCCGCACATGTCGATGACCGAGCTGCTGGCGCAGCCGCCGTCGCGGCCGGAAGGGGCGCCGGTGTACGGCTACTTCTTTGCCGGGCTTACCGCGATGGTGGGTTTCTGGGCCACGCTGTCGCTCAACATTCCCGACTTCAGCCGCTTCGCCAAGAGCCAGAAGGACCAGATCGTCGGCCAGGTGCTGGGCCTGCCCATGACCATGTTCTTCTTCGCTGCCCTCGGGGTGGTGATGACGGCCGCCTCGGAGTCGCTGGTAGGGAAGACCGTGGCTGATCCGGTGAGCCTGATCGGCATGATCGACAACCCATTCTGGGTCGCCCTGGCCATGTTGCTGATCATCATTGCGACCATCTCGACCAATACCGCGGCGAATATCGTCTCGCCGACCAACGACTTCCAGAACGTGGCGCCCAAGCTGGTCGATCAGACCCGCGGGGTACTGATCACTGGCGCCGTGGGGGTGCTGCTGATGGGGTACGACCTGCTGCAGAAGGCAGGCGTGATCTCCTCTGGCGTGTCGTTGGAACAGATGTACTCCAACTGGCTGCTGGGCTATTCGAGCTTGCTAGGGCCGATCGCCGGGATCATGGCGGTGGACTATTTCCTGATCAAGCGCCAGCAACTTGATGTGCCGAGTCTGTACCAGGACGGGCGTGCCTATCCGGCGGTCAATTGGCCCGGCTTCGTGGCCTTTGGCATTCCTGTCGCGCTGACCGTGGTGTCGCTGCTGACCGGCACCATGTACTGGTTCTATGACTACGGTTGGTTCACCGGCTCGGCGCTGGGTGCAGTGATCTACTACGTGGCCAGCCAGTTGATGGCACCCGTCAGCGTCTCGGCCACGGCAGCGGCCATCGAAACCGATCGCATCCCCTGATAGCGTTGCTCAAGCGAAGCACGTGCCGCGCCCTGGCGATTCAGCGTCAGGGCGCTGTTGTGTCGGCCCCCCTCGGTACGGGGCCTTGCATTCATTCCGGAGCGAGCCTGCCGGCCTTTCACTGGGTGGGGCTGCTGGCCTACGCCGCAGGCTCATTGGCTGCGTATCTTTCCCCCTTGCTGCCGCCACTGGTAGGGGTGCTGGTGGCCGTGCTGAGCTATGCGCTGTTGTTGCGCTTCGGCACTGCGGCCCTGCCTGCTCGTCAGCCAGAGTAGCCTAGAAACGACGACGCCCCGCAGAAGCGGGGCGTCGTGGCGAGGCGAGCGAGGATTAACTATCGTCGCCGCTGCGGCGGGGTTCCACATCGCCGGTGCTGGCGATGACGGTGCCGGTTTCACCGCTTTCGAGAGTTGCCAGCAGGCGCTCGGACTCGCGCTGGAAGGCGGCCAGGGCGTCGCCTTCGAGGCTCTGGTTCTCGGGCAGGTCGACGCGCATCGGGTCGACCTGGTTGCCGTTGACGATTACCTCGTAGTGCAGGTGAGGGCCGGTACTGCGCCCGGTGTTGCCCGATTTGGCAATGGTCTCACCCATGCTTACGCGCTCGCCTCGGCTGACCAATGGTTCGGAGAGGTGCAGGTAGCGGGTGCGATAACCGTTGTCGTGGCGCACGACGATGAAGCGTCCTGCCAGCGGGTGATTGCCGACCTTCTCGACGCGACCGTCGGCTGGGGCATTGATAGAGGTGCCGATCGGCATCGCCCAGTCGGTGCCGTAGTGCGGGCTGACGCGCCCGGTGACCGGATGCTTGCGGCGCAGGTTGAACGACGAGCTCATACGATAGTTGCCGTCGAAGGGGTAGCGCTCGAAGGCGGGGTCGAGGCTGTAACCTTCTGGCGTATAAAAGCGGTTGTCGGAGCTATTGCGGATGACCGTCAGATCCATCCGGGCGCCCTCGTATTTTACCGCGAGCACGCGGGAGTCGAGACTCTGGCCATCGATCAGGTCGGACTCTACCAGTACCTGGAAACGATCGCCGCGACGGGTGTCGCGGCGGAAGTCGAGTTTCTTCTCCAGCAAATTGCTCAGCTGGGCGACTTCGGAGGCGGAGAGGCCGGTGGCCTCGGCGGAGCGCCCGAAGCTGCCGCTGACGGTGCCGGCGAACATCCGCTGGGTGGGCTCGCCGGCTTTCTCTATGCTGGATATCTCGAACGCGGTGTCGGGGTCGCGCTCTATCAAGAAGCCGCTGCGTGGATTCTTCATCACACGCAGCGCCAGGAGTTCACCGTCTTCGTCGAGTTGATAGTCGAAATGATGTCCCGCCCGCCAGCGGGTCAGGACATTGCGATCCGGCATCTTATCGAGCAGTTGCAGCACTTCGCTGTAGCCGAGGCCAAGCGTCTGCTGTGCCATCACGGCGAAAGTGTCGCCCTGCTGCACCGTATAGGTTTCCCATTCGGGCACATAGGTCTGTTCGGCTACCAGCTCTTCATCGAGAAATACGTCACCATCGTCGAACAGTACCAGGGGGCCGTCGAGGTAATCGTCATAATCATAGGAGGTGTACGAAGCCATCGCTTCGTCATCGAACCCGGTGTCCTCCAAGGAGTCGCCGATCTGTTCGAGGTCGTCGGTCTGGCCCAGCTCTGGAAGGTGCAGGGCAAGGTGCAGGACATCGGTATCGATGGTCGCTGGCGAGTCGCTCTGCTGTTGATCGTCGTCAGGCTCGGGGGAGAGCGCGGCAACCGGCATCTGTTGATCGCCAGCATGTGCGCTAGAGAGCATGTCGATGTCGACGATTTCCTGGGCAGCCAGTTCGGCAATCGGCACGTACTGGCGGGTGGCATCCAGCGCATTGCTGGCCATTTCCACCGCTTCGGACACGGCGCCGCGCTCGAAATCGAGGTCGGCGGTGTCGCGATTTGTAGAGGAGTCTAGCGGGATTACGACAGGAGAAGCGACGGTAGTGCTTTCGCTCGAGCGATCGAAAGCACCGATGATTTTTTGCGTACCCAGCACGGTAACCATAGTGGCGACGGGGAGTAAAAGTAACTTGTGCGTGCGAGGCAGCGAATGAAGAATTCGCAACATGATAAAGGCCGTGACTTGTTAGATGAACGTAAAAAGGCACGAGAACCTTACCCCAAGGCGCTTGAGATGCCTAGTCTGTACAAGCGTACAGTCTTTTTGGCCACGGTTTGGCAACGCTGTTCGACTTAGGTCGAGTGGTGGGTCCTGCTGAAAATACCCGGCATGGCAGCACATTATCCTTTATATGCGCGCCAGCCGGGCGGTAATTCAAGTGAATTATCCTGTCAGATTGCCGCTTCGGTAGTCGTTTAAGGCTTGTTCGAGCTCTTCATGGGTGTTCATCACGAAGGGACCGTAGTGCGCAATCGGCTCCTGATGGGGGGTGCCGGCGATGATAAGTGCCTGGGCACCGTCGTGGCTGGACAGCGCCAGTTGCTCCCCCTCGCCCAGGCGGGCCAGGTGACCGGCTGAAACACGTTGCTCCCCGATGTCGAGCTCGCCGGTGAAAACATAGACGGCCAGCATGGGGGCTGTCTGCTCGAGCAGTAGCCGTCCATTTTGTTGGAGAATCACGTGGGCGATGCTGCCATCACCGGCCAGCGCATCCAGCGGCCCGGCAACCTGGTGTTGAGGCTCGAGGCTGTGCCATTCACCACCGAGGGCGATAAGCGTCGCGCCGTTGCCTTGCAGGTGTGGCATCTCCTGAGCGCGAACGTCGCGGTAGGTTGCCTCGCTGAGCTTGTCCTTGGCGGCAAGGCTCAGCCACAGTTGAAAGGCGTGTAGACCATGATGATCGGTGAGTGGCATTTCCGAGTGCACAATGCCGCGTCCGGTATGCATCCATTGTGCGTCGCCGGCGTTGATCGTACTGGAATGCCCCAGATGATCTTCATGGGTCAGACCGCCGTGAATCACGTAGGTCAGGGTTTGAATGCCGCGGTGCGGGTGCGGTGGGAAGCCGCCGATATAATCGTCCGGACGATCCGAACCGAGCTCATCAATCATCAGAAACGGATCGATGCCGCCGCCGAAGTCGTGAATCCGCTTGATCTTGACACCGTCGCCATCCTGACTGGGTTGGCTGCGTACTACGGAAACGACGGGGCGTGTGGTGGAGTGTGTCATGAAAGGCTCCTCGTAAGGGTGGATACCGATGTCGATGATTATCGATGATGGACAGGCGGCATCAGAAGCGCATAGTTTTGCTGCAACTGTTCGAGGAATTCGAAATGTCCCGAGTGACCCTATCGCAGTGGCAAATGCTCGCCGCCGTGGTCGACCATGGCGGCTTCGCGCGCGCCTCAGAGGTGGTGCACAAGAGCCCTTCGACACTCAATCACGCCGTACACAAGCTTGAGGAGCAGCTGGGCGTCAAGGTGCTGGAGCCGGTAGGCCGTCAGGTGAGACTGACCGAGGCCGGGGAGCTGCTGTTGCGGCGTGCCCGTCAGTTGATCGAGAGCGCCGCGGCGCTGGAGGACGTGGCCGAGAGCCTGGCCGCGGGACTCGAGGCGGAGATCGTGCTGGCCATCGATCAGCTGTTTCCGCCGGATGCCCTGGCCCGTGCGCTGGATGCCTTCTCGGTTCGCTATCCTGGGGTGCGCGTGCAGCTTCACGAAACGGTACTCAATGGCGGGATCGAAATGCTCTATGACGGCCGCGCCGACCTCGTGGCGTCGGGGCTGGCAGCCCAGGGGTTTCTCGGCGAGCCGCTGGTGACGGTGCGTTTCATCGCCGTGGCACATCCTGAACATCCGCTACATCGCCTCGGTCGGCCCCTGGATCTGCGCGATCTCAAGCAGCACCGCCAGTTGGTGGTGCGCGACTCGGCGCAGCGCCAGTCGATGGACGCCGGCTGGCTCAAGGCCGAGCAGCGCTGGACGCTGAGCCATCTCGCCACCTCGGTGGATATGCTCGAGCGCGGCCTGGGATTTGCCTGGGTGCCGGAGACCCGTATCCGCGAGGCGTTGGCGCGCGGCACGCTGGTGCCACTGCCGCTGAGCGCGGGGGGGATTCGCGAGGTGCCGATGCAACTGATCTATCGCGACCGCGACCGTGCCGGCCCTGCTGCCCAGGCCATGGCAGACATCCTCAAGCATGCCGTGCTGGGTTGTTGCGAGACGCATGTCGATTCGACGCCATCGAATGAGTAAGCGCAAAACTTGCGCTTGAGCGTTGGCCATTAGGGGGTAGGCTGTAGCCACTTTATTCGATGAGATCCGGAGGTGGCCAATGGGCCTGTTGATCGACGGCAAGTGGCACGACCAGTGGTACGACACCGACAAGCACGGCGGGGAATTCGTGCGCGAGTCGGCCAAGCTGCGCGACTGGGTGACGGCTGACGGCAGCGCAGGGCCCGATGGCCAGCCAGGGCTGCCCGCCGAGGCAGGGCGCTACCATCTATATGTGTCGCTGGCGTGTCCCTGGGCGCATCGCACCATGATCCTGCGCAAGCTCAAGGGACTGGAGTCGCTGATCGGGCTCTCACACGTCAGTCCACTGATGCTCGATCAGGGCTGGACCTACCGGGAAGACGAAGGATCGAGCGGCGACCCGATCAATGGGGTCGACTTCCACCATCAGCTCTACACCCTGACCGACTCGCGCTACACCGGGCGTGTCACGGTGCCGGCGCTGTGGGACAAGCAGTCGCAGCGTATCGTCAACAATGAGTCCGCCGAGCTGCTGCGGATGTTCAACGGTGCCTTCGACGACATCACCGGGAACCGTCTCGACTTCTACCCGTCGGATCTGCGCGAGAGCATCGACGCGATCAACGCCGACGTCTACGACCACATCAATAACGGCGTCTACAAGTCGGGCTTCGCCACCGAGCAGAAGGTCTACGACAAGCACGTCGTCGCGCTGTTCGAGGCGCTGGATCGCATGGAGGCACGCCTCGCCGAACATCGCTATCTGGCCGGCGAGTGGCTGACCGAGGCCGATATCCGCTTGTTCACTACGCTGGTGCGATTCGACGCCGTCTACCACGGTCACTTCAAGTGCAACCTGCGCCGCATCGAAGACTATCCGAACTTGTCGAACTACCTGCGTGAGCTCTACCAGTGGCCCGGCATCAAGGAGACGGTGGACTTCGAGCATATCAAGCGCCACTACTACTACAGCCACGACACCATCAATCCGACCCGCATCGTGCCCAAGGGGCCGCTGCTCGACCTCGAGCGCGCCCACGACCGTGAGCGGCTGCCGGGGAAGGGGATTCGCGAGAAGGGTTAGGCGTTCTTCGCCAGCCAGCGATCCAGGGCATTGGCGAACTCGCGGCGGTCGACGTCGGAGTAGCCCTTGGGCCCGCCGGTATGTTCGCCGCTGGCGCGCAGGGTTTCCATGAAGTCCCTCATCTGGACCCTGGCCTTAATATTGCTTTCATCCAGCATCTCGCCGCGGGTGGTCATTACCGCGGCGCCCTTGTCGATGGCTTCCATGGCTAGCGGCAGGTCCGAGCTGATCAGCAGGTCGCCGGCCTCGAGCCGGGCGACGATCTCGTTGTCGGCGGCATCGAAGCCGCTGGCCACCGCCAGTGACTTGACCCAGCGCGACGGCGGCAGCGGTATCTGATGATTGGCCACGAACCAGGTGGGAGTGGCGGTGCGCTCAGCGGCGCGCAGGATGATCTCGCGGGCCACCTTGGGGCAGGCGTCGGCATCGATCCACAGGCTAGGCATGCAGGGCTCCTGAACGGTGTCGGCGGGGGATCATAGCATGCGGTCGTACCTGCCCCCTCAATCGATCAAGCCGTTGTCGTCATAAAAGGGGAACGGGCCTGGGTAGTCGTCGATGAATCCCTGGTGGGTCACCAGTCCCGCTGCGGACGTCCAGTGGTGCAGCAGGTAGCCCGGCGGCTCGAGATGAAAGCTCGGCGTGCCTGCGCCGCCCAGCCTCAGGCTGACCTGGTGCGACACGCCCGGGCAGCTCATCGCCAGGGTGTTGGCGAAGCGGGCCTGGAGGCTGCGATGCAGATGGCCGCACAACACTCGCTCGACCTGGGGGTGTTGGGCAACGATCTCGGCCAGGGCGCCGGCATCGCGCAGCGGCTGGCGATCCATATGCGCGATGCCGCTGGTGAAGGGGTGGTGATGCAGCATGACTAGGGTCGGACGGGTCGGCTGCTGGTGCAGGGTCGCATCGAGCCACTGCAGGCGCGCCGGGCACAGCTGACCGTGGGATGCCCCGGGCACGCAGGAGTCGAGGCCGATCAGCCGCACCGGGTAATCGTCCACCACCCACTGCACGAAACGGGGATGCTGAAACAGATGGGGGAGTGCCGGAAAGGCGGCGCGCAGGTTCTCCCGGTGGTCGTGGTTGCCCGGGATCAGGTAGGTCGGCAGGCTCGAGCCGGCGAGTATCTCGCGCAGCGCGGCGTACTCGTCGGGCCTGCCGAAGTCCACCAGGTCGCCACTGATCAGCAGTAGCTGTGGGCGTGGCGCCAGGCGTTCGAGCTTGGCGACGGCCTGGCGCAGGGCCCCGGCGGTATCGACCTGGCGATAGGAGAGGCGCCCCCCAGCCTTGATGTGGGGGTCGCTGATCTGGGCGATCAGGCAAGACTCAGCCATGGGCCACCTCCTCGGTGCGGGGCTGCTGCTCGGGGTGAAACAGCACCTCGGGAGGAATCGCCAGGCCAATGGCCTCGCCGGCTCGCCATTGGCGGCGCGAGCCGGTATCCACCTGCAGCGGGGCATCGCTACCGGTATCCACCAGCAGTCGCTGGGACTGGCCGAGGAAGACGCTCTCCACGACACGGCCGCGAATGGCCGCGGCATCCAGCGCTACCACGTGAATGTCCTCGGGGCGGCAGTAGAGGGTGCGCTTGCCGCGCAGGTGCGGGCTGTGCAGCTCGCCGCCATGGACTACCAGCCGGCCCGCGGCACCTGCGGCGAGCACCGGTAGGCGGTTGACGGCACCAATGAAGTCGGCCACGAAAGTGCTGGCGGGGCGATGGTAGATCTCTTGGGGTGTACCGAGCTGGGCGATACGCCCCTGGTGCATGACGGCGATGCGGTCGCCGAGTGCCATCGCCTCGGACTGATCGTGGGTGACATAGACGGCGGTGATCCCCAACTCCTTGAGCAACCGGGCGATCTCGATGCGTAGCCGGTCGCGCAGCTTGGCGTCGAGGGCGGCTAGCGGTTCGTCGAACAGTAGTACCCGGGGCCGCACGGCGATGGCACGGGCTAGTGCCACGCGCTGCTTCTGGCCGCCGGATAGCTCGTCGATGCGGCGCTCGCCGAAGCCCTTCAGGTCGGTCATGGCCATCACCGCGTCTATCCGCTGCTGGATCTCGGTTGCTGGCAGGCGCTGGATCCGCAGTCCGTAGGCGATGTTGGCGGCAACGTTCATGTTGGGGAACAGGGCATAGCTCTGGAACACCATGCCCACCTTGCGCTTCTCGATGGGCAGCGGCGTGACGTCGCGCTGGTCGAAGCGCACCCTGCCATTGGGGTCGGGGCGTTCCAGGCCGCTGATGAGGCGCAGGGTGGTGGTCTTGCCGCAGCCGGAGGGCCCCAGCAGCACCAGGGTCTCGCCGGCGGCGATATTCAGGTCGAGGGGGTGCAGGGCGGTGTGGCCACCGGCAAAGGTGCGACCGCAGGCTTCCAGGTCGATGCTGACGGATGAGTTCATATCGCTCTCGCAGGCTATCGGCAATGGGTGAGGGTTAGTGACGCTGGCCGGTGAGGCGCCCCAGCCACTGGATGGTGATCAGTAGCGGCACGATCATCACCAGGAAGATCAGGGTGTAGGCCGAGCCGATCTCCAGGCGCATGGAGGCGTAGCTGTCGGCAAGTCCCACCGGTAACGTCTTGTTCAGCGGCGTGTGTAGCATCCAGGTGATGTTGAACTCGCCGATCGACAGGGTGACCACCATCAGCGCGCCGGCCAGAATGCCACTCATGCAGTTGGGTACCACCACCGTCAGGAAGCGTCGCCAGAAGCCGGCACCGAGGCTGGCCGCGGCCTCCTCGAGCAGTGCCAGGCGTGCACTGCGCATCACGGCGAGCACCGGGCGAATCATGAACGGCAGGGTGAACAGCACGTGGCCGACCAGTATGAACAGCCAGCTGTCGCGAAATTCGCGGTAGTGGCCATAGGCCAGCAGCAGCGCCAGGGCGGAGGCTAGGCCGGGCACGGCCACCGGTAGCAGTAGGGTCTCCTCGATGGCATTGGCCCAGCGGCGGCGGCTGCGCAGCAGGCCATAGGCGGCCGGGACCCCGAGTACTATGGTGACCACGAGGCAGGCCAGCGCCAGCCGAATCGACAGCCAGATGGTGTCGGAATAGAGCGCCCAGACCTCGTCGACCCAGCGTAGCGTCAAGCCGCTCTTGAGGCCGACGAAGTAGTTTTCGGTGAGCCCGGCCAGCACCGACATCACCACCGGCACGATCATGAACAGGCAGACCAGCAGGGTGAAGCCAAGCTGCAACACAAAGCGTAAGCGTGGCGTCATGCCGGGGCTCCCAGGCCGCCACCGGCCAGTCTGCGGGCCACGCTCAGGGCGATCCAGGTGATCACGCCGAGTACCACCGAGAGGGCGGCGGCCATCGAAAAGTTGGCGTAGTTGGTGAATTCGCCATAGATGTCGAGGGGCAGGATGCTCATGCGGGTGCCCAAGGTGAAGGCGGTACCGAAGGCCCCCATGCTGGTGGCAAAGCAGATCGCCCCGGTGGAGAGCAGCGCCGGCGCGATGCCCGGCACGATCACGTCCCGCGCGACCTGCCATGTGCTGGCTCCCAGCGAGCGCGCCGCCTCCTCCAGGCTGCGGTCGAGGGTGTCGCAGGCCGCCATCACGGTAGTGATCACCCGAGGAATGGAGAAGTAGAGGTAGCCGACGAACAACCCCAGCAGCGAGTAGGCGAACATCCAGCGCTCGTCGAACAGCCACAGGCTGAGCTGCGCCAAGGCGCCCTGGCGCCCGCCGAGCATGATCACCAGGAAACCGACCACGACCCCCGGGAAGGCCAGTGGAAAGGTCAAGCTGGCGACCAGCAGCGACTTGCCGGCAAAGCGATGGCGGGCAAGAAAGAAGCCGGCTAGGCCGGCGATGCCCACTGCCGCCAGCGATACCACCAGGGAAATGCCCAGGGTGGCGGCGAGGCTGGTCAGGTATTGCCGATGGGTAAGAATGGCCAGGTAGGCGCTGACGCCACTGCCGCGGTCGACCTCGGCGCCCATCAGCACCAGCCGGGCGAAGGGCAGTAGCCAGAAGGCACAGAACAGCGTCAAGGCGGGCACCAAGGCCCACAAGGCCGGGTGCCCTAGCCCCCTCAGCGCAGCGGTAGGCACCGGCGTGCGCGATGAAGCGGCCCCCGCTTGGGGCCGCTGCTGTGATACCGCCGACATGATCACCGCACCTCTGACAGATAGCGGTCGGAGAACTGACGCTGTGCCGCCGCCATGGCGTCGTAGTCCACCGTCTGGGCGCGGGCATACTCGCTGTCGGGCAGGAACACCTCGCGCGCCTGCTCGGAGATGGCACTGTCGCGTACCGGTCGCAGGTAGGCATCAGCCCACACCGCCTGGCCTTGGTCCGAGAGCACGAAATCGAGCACCTCGCGGCCGTTGTCGGCCTGTGGGCCATCCTTCACCAGGCTCATCACATAGGGCACCACCACGCTGCCTTCGGTAGGGATGACGAACTCGACGTTGGCGCCGTCGCCGTGCCGGGCCCGGTAGGCGTTGAAGTCGTAGTCGAGCAGGATCGGAATCTCGCCGGAGAGCACCCGGGCGTAGCTGGTCTGCTTGGGAACGATGGGGGCGTTGTCGGACAGGGCGTTGAAGTAGTCGATGGCCGGCGAGAAGTCATCGAGGTCGCCGCCCTTGGCCAGGTTGACCGCCACGGCGCCGACATAGCCGACGAAGGCGCTGGCGGGGTCGAGGTAGCCGATCATGCCGCGGTACTCGGGCTTGAGCAGGTCGTCCCATGACGTCGGTACCGAAGCGCCGTCCAGGGCGTCGACATTGACCATGAAGCCCAGGGTGCCGGAGTGAATGGCAAACCAGTGGCCGTCGGGATCCTTGAGCCCCTCGGGGATCTCGTCCCAGTGCGCCGGCTGATAGGGCGCGACGACGTCGGCCTCCATGGCCTGGATACCGAAGGTCACGCCATAGTAGACGACATCCGCTACCGGGCTGTTCTGTTCGGCCACCAACTGCGCCAGCGACTGGCCGGAATTCTTGTTGTCCTGGGGTACGCGGATGCCGGTCTGCTGTTCGATCAGGCGCAGTTGAGTGCCCCAGTCGGCCCACTCCGGCGGGCAGTTGTAGCAGATGGCAGTATCGCCGCTGGCTAGGGAGCTGGCGCCGAGCAGGATGCTAGCCAATAGGGTCTGACGAAGACGCGAAACGCTCATGGTGTGTTCCTCTCAGGTGAGCGAGGGGTGAGGGCTTGCCGGGTCGCTGGAGGCGCGCCGACGCTTTCTCCCTCTCGTAGTGCGTGAGGGAGGAAGGGGAGAGGGGGCGACTGCCCCTGGATCATGGCCAGCAGGGTGGCAATCGCCGCGCGGCCGATCTCGATACGCGGCTGCTCCATGCTGCACAGCGAGGGGTAGAGACGCTGCCCCAGGTCGATACCGTCGAAGCCCATTACCGAGAGGTCGCCCGGTACCGAGAACTTGGCCCGCTGTAGTTCGCCGATCAGGCTGATGGCCAGCAGATCGTTGGTGCAGAGCACGGCGGTGAGGCGGTTGTGGCCCGCCAGCAACGGCGCCAGGCAGGCCAGCTCGGCCTGGGTGTGGCGCGGCATCTCGATCAATGGCTGTGGCGCGAGGCCATGCTCGCGCATGGCCTGGCGGTAGCCGGCATAGCGCAGGCGCGCACGATCCGACTGCAGCAGCGGGCCGGCGACCATGCCGATATGGCGGTGGCCCAGTGCGATGAGGTGTCGTGTGGCCTCGGCCATGGCGGCTCGGTTGTCCACGCCGATGGCGGGGAGGCCGCCTGGATGGAGCGGGTTGTAGACCAGCAGGCAGGGCGTGGACTCGCGCTTCAGTGTGGCCAGCACCGCGCTGTCGTGGGCAATGGCAACGGTCAGTGCCAGTCCATCGACGCGCTGGCTGAGCATCTCGTCGACGATGGCTTGCTCGCGGCTGGGATCATAGTCGCTGGTGGTGACGATCAATGAATAGTCGGCCTCCCGGGCCGCTACTTCCATGGCGTGGAGCTGCTCGGCGAAGACCGGATTGTTAAGACTGGGTACCATCACGCCAATCATCTTGGTGGCTCGGGCGCGTAGCTGGCGCGCCACCTTGTTGGGCCGAAAGGCGAGCTGGGTTGCTGCGTCCTCTACCTTGCGGCGGGTCGCGGGACTTACCCGCTCGGGAGTGGCGAAGGTGCGCGACGCCGTGGCGCGGGAAACGCCGGCCAACTTCGCCACGCTGAGTAGATCTGCCATGTCGCTGCCTCATGAACGCGTGATCGATGAGATCGATCTCATGAGGGCGACTCTAGTGGTGAGATATGACCGACGCGTGTTGATTCGATGGCGGATCGAGGTCAGTTGGATGAAACGTCCATGAACGGCGAGGCGACGAGGGAAGGAGATGAGAGCAGGAGTGATGGCCGCGAAAAGACTGGCCAGGACTGGATGGCGATGTTAGCATGCGCGCTCCTCGCATGTGTTGACCCCACCATCGTAACGGTTCGTCGCTCATCGCTGCTTGATTCGATGATGCTGAACGACGCTTTGCAGGACGCCTCATGCGTCCGACTATGTAGATGGAGCGCCCAGGAACGCGGATTGTCTTCCGCGCGGCGCAAACGGTCGCCACAGCGGTTCGCCGAGGGTCCAGGTGAGCAGTTTCTCGCCATGGCCCGAGCCGATTCGGTGTTGCCGAATCTTCATACGCGAACCGGATGCCAGGTGCGACCGGTGTCCCAGACTCCGCCCGTGTTGCCCCGAGGGGCAGGCCAGACCGTCGATGACGGTCGGGTGTATCAATGGGATCAGGGACACCACCAAACTCTGTTGCCGGTAATGACCGGCCTACCAAGGTGTGATTGATGACCTCGACTTCTGTCGCCTCGCCGAGCTTCGGCGAAATGGCACTGCTGCCTGCCGTGCTGTCTGCCCTCGAGACCCTGGGCTACGAAACTCCTTCGCCGATTCAGGCGCAGACCATTCCCGCACTGCTGGAAGGTCGTGACATGCTGGGCCAGGCCCAGACCGGTACCGGCAAGACCGCAGCCTTTGCGCTGCCGATTCTGTCGCGCATCGAACTCGAACGCCGCGAGCCCCAGGTGCTGGTGCTGGCGCCGACCCGCGAGCTGGCTCAGCAGGTGGCCGTGTCGTTCAGCAAGTACGGCCAGAACCTCAAGGGCCTGGAAGTCGCTACGCTGTGTGGTGGCCAGGAGTATCGCGAGCAGCTCGGCGCGCTGAAGCGCGGTGCTCAGGTGGTAGTGGGCACTCCCGGCCGGGTGATCGATCACCTCGACCGCGGCAGCCTCAAGCTTGATGGCCTGTCTGCGCTGGTGCTCGACGAAGCCGACGAAATGCTGCGTATGGGTTTCATCGACGACGTCAAGCGCGTGGTCGCCGACACCCCCAAGGATGCCCAGCGGGTATTCTTCTCTGCCACGCTGCCGGCCGAGATCGAGCGCATCGTCAATCGCTACCTGGTCGACCCGGTCAAGGTCGCCATCGAGGCCAGCGCCGGCACCGCGGCCAGCATCGACCAGCGCATGGTGCGCGTCGACGGTGGCGCCAAGCTGGAAGCGCTGTCGCGTATTCTTGAGGTCGAGCCGGTCGACGGCGCCATCGTTTTCGTGCGCACCCGTGCCGCCTGCACCACCCTGGTCGAGCAGCTGACTGCGCGCGGCGTCAACGCCGCCGGCCTGTCGGGGGATCTCGATCAGAGCCTGCGCGAGCGTACCATCACGCGGCTCAAGCGTGGCAAGGTCGACGTGCTGATCGCCACTGACGTGGCCGCCCGCGGCCTCGACGTGCCGCGTATCACCCACGTCATCAACTACGACCTGCCGCAGGACAGCGAGGCCTACACCCACCGTATCGGGCGTACCGGCCGTGCTGGTCGGACCGGCATCGCGATCACCTTCGTGGGCTTCCGCGAGACCCGCAAGGTGCGTTGGATGGAGCAGGCTACCGGCCAGCATATGGCCGAGATGCCGCTGCCCGACGAGGCAGCGATCCGCGCTCACCGCGACGAAGTGTTCTCCAAGCGCGTGCAGGGCATGATCACCTCCGGTGCCGACGAGCAGAAAGCGCTGATCGAGCGGCTGGTGGCCGAAGGTCACGATCCGGTCGAGCTGGCCTGCGTGTTCGCCGCCATGGCGCGCGCCGACGAAGCACCGATCGGCCGTGTGCAGGCGCCGCGCGCCGAGCGTGCCAGTGATCGCGCCCCGCGTGACGGCAAGCCCAAGCGTCGCGACAGCGCCCCGCGTGAAGGCATGACCCGCTACCGTGTATCAGTCGGCCACAAGGACGGCGTCAAGCCCGGTCAGCTGGTCGGTGCGCTGGCCAACGAAGGCGGTATCGAAGGCGCGCGCATCGGCCGCATCGATATCCGCAACGCCTTCTCGGTGGTCGAGCTGCCAAGCTCGCTGCCGGCCAGCATCCTGGCCAAGATGGCACGTGCCCGGGTTGCTGGTCGTCCGCTGGAGATCAGTGAAGACAGCGGTGCACCGGAACGCGCGCCGCGTCGCCGTAGCGACGGCGACGCGCCGATTCGCCGCACCAGCGCCTGATACCACGACCGCCGCCAGGCGGTCAGGGTAGGCAACAACACGGGCCGGGGACATTGTCCCCGGCCCGTGTCGTTTCAGAGCCGCTTTTTTATCCTTCGCGCTTGCCGTCCACCAGCCGACTCACGCCCAGCGGGTTGCCGTCCTGGAGCGCCTCGGGCAGCAGCCCCGCCGGCAGGTCCTGGTAGCACACCGGGCGCAGGAAGCGATGGATCGCGGCGCTGCCCACCGAGGTGGTGCGCGAGTCCGAGGTGGCCGGGTAGGGCCCGCCGTGGACCATGGCGTGACACACCTCGACGCCGGTCGGCCAGCCGTTGGCCAGTATCCGCCCAGCCTTGCGCTCCAGCGTCGGCAGCAGGCCCTTGGCGGCTTCCAGGTCGCCATCATCGAGCTGCAAGGTGGCAGTGAGCTGGCCTTCCAGGCCCGCGGCGACGCGCTGCATCTCGGCCAGATCGGCACACTCGATCACCAGCGAGGTGGCGCCGAAGACTTCGGCCTGCAGCGCCTCGTCGGCGAGGAAGTCCGCGGCACTGGCCACGAACAGGCCGGTCTGGCACTGGTGGGGGCCGTCGCCGGTCTGGCCGCGGGCGATCTCGCGGACCTTGGCATTGCCAGCCAGTGCACCGAGGCCATCGGCGTAGGCGGCGTGGATACCGGGGGTGAGCATGGTCTGGGCGCCGCTGGCGGTGACCGCCTCGCCGGCGGCCTTGACGAAGGCGTCCAGCGCCTCGCCCTTCACGCCCAGCACCAGGCCGGGGTTGGTGCAGAACTGGCCGGCGCCCATGTTGAGCGAGCCGACGAAGGCGGTGCCCAGCGCCTCGCCGCGCGCCTTGAGCGCCTCGGGCAGCAGGAACACCGGGTTGATCGAGCTCATCTCGGCGTAGACCGGGATCGGCTGCGGGCGGGACTGGGCGGTCTGCATCAGCGCGGTACCGCCGCTGCGCGAGCCGGTAAAGCCCACCGCCTGGATGCGCGGGTCGCTGACCAGCGCCTGACCGATCTCGCGCCCCGAGCCGAACAGCAGCGAGAACACGCCCTCGGGCAGGCCACACTTGGCCACCGCACGCTGGATGGCGCGGCCCACCAGCTCGGAGGTGCCGGGGTGGGCGGAGTGGCCCTTGACCACCACCGGGCAGCCGGCGGCGAGTGCCGAGGCGGTATCGCCACCGGCGACGGAGAACGCCAGCGGGAAGTTAGAGGCACCGAACACGGCGACCGGGCCCAGGGCGATATGCCGCTGGCGCAGGTCGGCCCGCGGCATCGGTGCGCGCTCCGGCAGCGCCGGGTCGTGGCGCACGTCGAGCCACTCGCCGGCGCGGACCACCGCGGCGAACAGGCGCAGCTGGCCGCAGGTACGGCCGCGCTCGCCCTCGAGGCGTGCCTGGGGCAGGCCGGTCTCGGCCATGCCGCGCTGGGTCAGGTCGTCACTGACCGCCTCGATCTCGGCGGCGATGGTCTCGAGAAAGGTCGCGCGATCCTCCAGAGAGGTCTCGCGGTAGCTGGCGAAGGCCGCCTCGGCGAGTTCGCAGGCACGCGCGACCTCGGCCTCGCCGCCGCCGCGGTAGACCGGCTCGAGCGCTTCGCCGCTGGCGGGGTTGATGGCGCGGATCTCGGCACGCTCGCCGCTGACGGCCTGCTGGCCGATGAGTAGCTTACCTTCCAATGACATAGTTACCTCCGTTACTGGTCGCGATATTTGGCGTACATGTTTCGCGCCCGGTTGAGATGCTGATACATGGTTTCCCGCGCGGCTTCGGTATCGCGTGAGAGGATCGCCTCGAGGATATAGGCGTGCTCCTCCTGCACCCGTTCCAGGTAGCGCGACGAAGCGTCGGGATTGATTTCGATGCTGAGCAGCTTGGCGCGTGGAATCACGCTCTGGCTCAACTGCTCGAAAAAGCTGTTGTAGAACGGATTCTTGGTGGCCTTGGCGATGGCGTGGTGGAACTCGAAGTCTTCCACCCGCGCCTGGCTTTTCTCGGCATGGGCCTTGATAAAGGCCTGATGAGAGGACTCAAGCACCACCCGGTCTGCGTCGTCGTGGCGCTCTGCCGCCAGTTCGGCAGCGGCAGGCTCCAGCGCCAGGCGCAGCTCGAGCACATGCAGAATATCCTGCACCGTGGTGGCACTGATGCGCTCGGCGGGTTTGGCCTCGACGGTGGTCGCGCGCAGCACCGTCGTGCCCACCCCGCGCCGCGTCTCCACCAGCCCCAGCGACTTGAGATGGGTGATCGCTTCTCGGATCACCGTGCGGCTGACGCCGAAGGAGTCGCACAGGCTGTTCTCGGTGGGCAACTTCTCGCCCACCGCCACCTTGCCCTCGGTAATCAGCGACTCCAGCTGATCAGCCACGTGCACGGACAGACTCCCCTGCTGGGCCACCTTACGTAAATTGAGTCCGCCAATGCTGCTTGCCATAGTCGTTTCCTTGTTCATGAGTCAAACGCTGCTGCATATGTATGATGTCATACCATTGTAGCAGCTCACTCCGTCAGCTACCGAACCAGCGCCGGGCGTTTGGGATCAAACTTCCAACCAGAAATCAGGTACTGCATGGCCATGGCATCATTGCGCTGGGTCACTTCGAGGCTCCGGTAGAGGCGATGCGCTTCCATCAGCTTCTCTTCATCAAGCTCGACACCCAGGCCCGGGGTTTTGGGCACACTAAGCTTGCCATCACGAATCGCGAACGGCTCTTTAGTGACACGCTGACCGTCCTGCCAGATCCAGTGGGTATCGATGGCGGTGATCTCGCCGGGACAAGCGGCGGCCACGTGGGTCATCATCGCCAGCGAAATGTCGAAATGGTTGTTGCTGTGCGACCCCCAGGTCATGCCCCACTCGTTGCACAGCTCACCGACCATCACCGCTCCCTGCATGGTCCAGAAGTGACAATCCGCCAGGGGGATATCCACCGAGTTGAGCTGCACCGCGTACTGCAGCTGCTTGAAATCGGTGGCGATCATGTTGGTTGCCGTGGGCAGTCCGGTGCGCTTCTTGAACTCGGCCATGGTCTCGCGGCCGGAATAGCTCTCTTCCTGACCGCAGGGGTCCTCTGCGTAGCTCAGCAGGTGCTTGATCGGGTCGAGCACGCGAACCGCTTCGTCGAGTGTCCAGGCGCCATTAGGGTCGAGGGTCAAACGTGCCTCGGGGAAGGCTTCGTGAAGCGCGCGAATGCAGTCGGCCTCTTCCTCACCGCGCAGCACGCCTCCCTTGAGTTTGAAGTCCTTGAAGCCGTAGCGATCAAAGGCGGCCTTGGCCAGGTTGGCCACCGACTCAGGCGTCAGCGCCTCACGGTAGCGCACCTCGTCCCAAGCATCCTGCGGGTTTTCCGCCTTGGGATAGGGCAGATCCGTCTTGGCCGGGTCGCCGAGCAGAAACAGATACCCAAGCGCCTCGACCTCGTCGCGCTGGCGGCCGTACTGTCCGAGCAGATCAGCCACCGGCAGCTGGACCGCCTGACCATAGAGATCCAGCAGCGCTGACTCGATCCCTGTGATCACATGCACCGCTACGCGAAGATCGAAGGTCTGGCGACCGCGCTCTTCGCGACCATTGCGTGCCAGTACCTGGCGCGCCTGATGCAAGGTCGCCTTGAAAGCGTTGACCACGGAGCCCTCAACCAGCGACCGGCACTGCTCCAGGCCATTCAGAATGCCGGCGCTGGAAGGAATCTCGCCAACACCTTTGTTGCCGGCATCATCCTCGATGATCACCACGCAACGGATGAACCAAGGCGCGTGTCCGCCGCTGAGGTTGAGAAGAAAGCCGTCGTAGCCGGCAACGGGCACCACACGCATAGACTTGATCTTGGGAAACATAACGTTATTCCTGACTAACTAGATTTACGGTAATGACACCAACCAAGCACTTCATCAGGTAACGGGCGCCGGGTTGAACAGTACAAGGTCGTTGTGAATGCCGAGCCGGTCAGCCGCCACTTGCTGCCGACCGCTAGCCACCTCGAGAATTAGGTGGAAAAGCTCCCAGCCAACGTCCTCAATGCTCGCCTCGCCGGTGGCGATACGTCCGGCATCGAGGTCAATCAAGTCATGCCAGCGTTGCCCCAGAGTGGAGTTGCTCGACACCTTAATAACCGGCGTCATCGGGAGGTTATAAGGCGTACCTCTCCCAGTGGTAAAGACTTGGAGATTCATACCTGCGGCGGCCTGTAGGGTGCCGCAAATGAAGTCGCTGGCGGGAGTGGCAGCAAAGGTCAGGCCGCGTTTGCGCAATCGCTCGCCAGGACCAATAACATCGACAATGGATGAATTTCCAGACTTGATAACTGAGCCAAGTGCCTTTTCGACGATGTTGGAGAGTCCGCCCTTTTTATTGCCGGGAGAGGTATTGGCACTCCGATCAGCCTGGCCTTGAGCCAGATAGTCATCGTACCAGACCATCTGCTCAATCAACGCTTGCCCAACTTGCTCGTCGATAGCACGCGGCGTCAGCAAGTGGATGGCATCACGCACCTCGGTGACCTCCGAGAACATCACGCTGCCTCCGGCACGCACGATAAGATCAGTGGCAAAGCCCACCGCAGGATTCGCCGTAACACCCGAAAAGGCGTCACTGCCGCCGCACTGCATGCCCACTCTCAGCTCGGATGCGGGACAGGTCTCACGACGACGGCGGTTCAAGCGCTCGAGATGACGCTCGGCCATGGCAAGGATCCCATCCACCATCTCGCCGAAACCGTGAAAAGAGTCGTCCTGTAGACTCAGCACATTGGCATCGGGATCAGCCGCCTCAGTGTTCTCATAGACTTTGACAGGCCGGTCTTCGAGCAAAGTGGAAGGCTGGAGCTTCTCGCATCCCAGCCCGATGACCATCACCTCATTGCCAAAGTTGGGGTTCAAGGCGATGTTCTTGAGCGTACGAATCGGCACAACGGCGGCAGGAGCATTGATAGCGACCCCGCAACCATAACTGTGATTAAGACCGACCACGTCGTCGACGTTAGAAAAGCGCGGCAGCAACTCACGTTTTATACGCTGAACCACGTGATCGATGGTGCCCGCCACACACTGCACGCTAGTGGTGATACCAAGCACATTCTTGGTCCCTACGCTGCCGTCGGCATTGCGAAACCCCTCGAAGGTGTAACCCTCAAGCGGCTTCACAGCTGGGGCTGGACGTGTCGCCAGAGGTAGGTCCTCAAGCGCAGGTGGTGTTGGCATGTGAAGGTTGGACTCATTTACGTGCTCCCCCTGAGATATACGAATAGCTGCCGTGCCGATGACCTCACCGTAGCGAATTACAGGTTCATCAATGTCGATGTCAGCAAGTGCCAGCTTGTGGCCTTGAGGGACTCGACCGTTCACTACCAAGCCACCATCCAGTACCTGGCCCTCGTCGAGCCCATCAGCTTCGACTACGATAGCGACATTGTCGTCAGGGTGTACCCTAATGATCCTAATATCATTATTACACATTGAATCGCCTACAAATTTTCGGGGTGGGAAGGTCACTTGCAATCTTCTCTTACATCGCTCTTGCCACGATTTTTCACTGCCATCACGATTGAAAACATGACCGAAGCGATAATTAAAGACCACAGAACCCAAGCAATCGGCCCGCGAGTAAAGAAAATCTCAAAGGTGCCAAATGACTCTAGACTCTTGACGAAATACACTTCAGCAGAGCCACCCAAAATAAACCCTATGATAAGTGGTGCCACCTCAAGCCCAATTTTTTGAACAATATAGCCGAACACCCCAAAGATAAGAAGAGTCCAGACATCGAACATAATGCCATAGTTGATAGCGTAGGCACCCACCACACACATCATGATGATGAGCGGAAAAAGTATGTGCTTGGGAACCAAAACCACTTTGGCAATATGCTTTATCGCAAAAAACATCACCAAAAACATCACGATGTTGGCAAAAACGAGCGCCGTCATCATGATATACCAGGTATCAGTATTCTCGGGGATGAAAAGTGGACCGACCTGAATCCCCTGCAGAGTAAAGGCGCCGATCAATACCGCCGTCGTGGAGTCCCCTGGAATCCCTAAAGAAAGCAGTGGTATCAATGCTCCACCGGTCAACGCATTGTTGGCGGACTCTGACGCCATCACACCTTGGGGAGCCCCTTTCCCCATCTGAGAGGAGTCTCTAGAAAAATTCTTTTCTTGAGTATAAGCGAGCACCGAGGCCGCACTGCCTCCAACACCGGGCAACATCCCAACAAAGGTTCCAATAAATGAAGAGCGAATCAGGTTTGTCAAGCGACCTTTATATACGGACAACTTAAACCCTATGCCATTACCGAGTTTTACTCGGTTATTATTCAGGTCAGTTTTGACCCCTTTTTCTGCCTCTAGCAAGATCGTCGAAACACCAAAAATACCGATCAAAACTGGCAGCAGTGAGAAACCATCGAAAAGATAAGGCTCCATAAAATCGAACATGAGACGTGTCTTCCCATTACCGCCGTCGGACACGCTATAGTCACCAACCAAGCTTAACCAGACACCAATCACCCCACTAAAGATGCCAATCAGCATGCTTCTGGATAGCGACGCTATCACGGTGAGTGCCAAGAAGATAATCAAGAACTTCTCGACGTAAGAGAATTTTATAGAAAAATAAGCCAAGGGTGGAGCAAACAAGAAAAGTATCGCAGCACTAATTAGACCACCAACCAGCGATGCAATAATACCAATTTTAAGTGCTTTCTCTCCTTCTCCTCTCTTGGCCATTGGATGGCCATCGAAAGTCGTCGTTATCGATGACGGCGTACCTGGTATATTCAAGAGAACCGCGGGCACCATGCCACCAGATATCCCCCCCACGTACAGCCCAAGCAAAAGCGCCAACCCATGATGGAGACCAAACGCATAGGTCAAGGGGAGACAAACTGCGACAGCCATCGTCGCGGTCATACCCGGAATAGCACCAAAGATGACCCCGAGAACAGCACCCAGCCCAGCTAGCAGGAAGAACGTAATGTCGAGATGAGAAATAAAATCCATCATATCACCCAATTATCAAGGGAGGGTAATGTAGAACACCTTGGCCATTATGAACCAAACACAGGCAGGTGCGATTATAGAAATAGCCGATACTATCATGACCCCTTTCTTCGTTTTCTCGTGCATGTAAAGCAACGACATCAAGAACACGAAAATCATGGAGACATATAAGAAGCCATAGCCTGTAAAGGGAAACATGTCTCCCACCACATCCATGAGATAGAAGTATGCGATGATCAGAGCTAGCGACCCAAAGAAACGAAAATTATCTCTTGACTCGCCGATAATGGGCAGGTCTTTTTCACCACTTCTTACGGCTGCCAAAAATGGTAGCAACTTAGTCACCACCACCAACCCAAAGAGACCAGCCATCACCCAGGAGACTATCCTGGGAAAGAAAAGGTGTGATGTCTCAAAGTCAATCGAGATACTGAGAAAACTAGAAAGTCCCGATTCCATAGCGGCTCCACTCAGGCTCTTATATTCCTGCGATTCTTATAAATAATAACAGCAAGCGGCTAAAGCCGGCGGCATGCCGCCGGCTCTTCTATCTTACTGAATATTGTTGATAATAACTTCGTAACTACCCTTCTTCTCTTGAAGGTAGGCAGCAGCCTCAGAGGAGGGCTTGAAGTTAGGAATGAAGAAAGAATTTCTCTGAATGTCCTGAATTTCGCCTTCTTCATAGATTTCAGTCAGCGCGGCATCAATTTGCTCGACAATCCCCTGATCCATCTCCTTGTTATAAAGGAAGAAAAACTCCTTATCAAACGTAAAGTTTTCATCGTCGCCCATCGTCACCCAGACATTCGGCTCGACATACTCAAGAAGCTGTTCGCGTGTTGTCTGCCCCAATCCTTCTTCGGGCGCCTCCTGGATAGTCTCGTTTCGTGCCGTCAGCCAGATGAAACGCATGGCACGCTGGTCGTCCTCTTCCAGGCGAGTATATTGTTCATTCGCTTGGACGGAACCATCGATCATATCAACCTGGCCATCGAAGAGAAGCTGGTTCTTATCGGCCTGTGACCCCGTATTGACGGCTACCAGATTGTCTTCCATGCCAGGATGCTCAATCGCGACAGCATTTTTTAGTGCACTAAAGCCAATCTCGGATACGCCACCAGGCTGAATGGCTACACGCACCGTCTCCCCTTCGGCCACCGCAGCAAGCACGTCTTCCATTGACTGATAGGGAGAATCCATCGGCACCATGAATGCATTGCCCGGATTAATGGCTACGGTCGGACCAACATTATACTTCTCGAAAATATCGTCGTAACCCTGCACTCCATATAGATAGCCAAGATACGACATATCATGGAAAATCATTAGTGTATTACCACGAGGATCACGATCCAGAGCGCGGAAAGCTGCTGACACGCCCACGGCATCGACACTCATGTTGAGGTCAAGCTTCTCTGACAACTGGTCAACGACAATACTTGAGTTCTGGTAGGTGTCACCACCAGTCGACGTGGAGCCGATAACGACGCGGATATTGCCGCGCAGCTCACCATCTTGCGCCATGGCGACGCTGGCACCAAATGTCATCGACGCCATAACGACGGCAGACCCCAGGCCTGCTAGCGTTTTCTTGGATACTGACATGCTTTCACCTCTTTTAGTAATTGTCGGTTTTATAGTTGCTTGGCGATACCAACCAGCTTTTCCAATTGCTGGTACTCTTCTTGCGTCGGCATCTCCAGCGGTGCTCTCACGCTACCCGCCGGTCTGCCGATGATTGCCGCTCCGGCCTTGATCAGGCTGACGGCATAGCCCGCTTTGCGATCCCGAAGGTCCACAAAGGGGATGAAGAAGTCATTGGTGATTCGCTTGACCGTTGCGCTATCGCCGTTGCGCAGCGCCTTGTAGAAGGTCACGGCCATATCGGGGACGAAATTGAATACCGCGGATGAGTAAGTATTCACCCCAATCGAGAGGTAGGCCTCGGCGAAGATCTCGGCGGTCGGTACGCCGCCGACATAGACCAGCCGATCACCTACCGTCTTGACGATCTTGTTGAGCGCCTGGATGTCGCCCTTGCCATCCTTGAGGCCGATGAGATTCGGACACTGGTCAGCCAGCTTCTGAGCCGAGGCGGCGTC
>NZ_FNGH01000013.1 GCF_900102875.1 Franzmannia pantelleriensis | reverse complement strand
CAGCCAGTGCGCGGCAACCGCCTGTGGACAGCGCCCCTCCAATGACAACACGCCCCACAGACGCCAACGCCCGCGCGGGGCGGGCGTTGGCGGCACGACAGCAGCAAGCACGAACTCTGGCTAGCGGAGGATCACCCGAGCATAGCGTTTCTTGCCAGCCTGGATGACATAAGCTTTGCCAGTATCGAGCATATGGTCCTTAGCCACTACGTCGCCGTCGACCTTGACCCGGCCATTACCCAGCATGTCCTTGGCCTGGGCGCTATTGTTGGCGAGCCCGGAGCGGTTGAGCACTGCAGCAATCGGCGCCTGCTGCCCCTCGAAGTCGACCTCGACCTCGGGCAGATCATCCGGCAGCTCACCCTCGGCAAGCTGGTTTCCCGCCGACTTGTGGGCGTTGGCCGCCGCGTCTTCGCCGTGGTAGCGGGCGATCAGTTCACGCGCCAGCACCATCTTGATGTCGCGCGGGTTGGCCCCCTGTTCGGCATCGCGTTTGAGCGACTCGATCTCCTCGTTGCTCTTCAGCGAGAGCAGTTCGAAGTAGCGCCACATCAGGCTATCCGGCAGCGACACCAGCTTGTTGAACATCGTCCCCGGCGCCTCATCGACGCCGACGTAGTTGCCCAGTGACTTGGACATCTTCTGCACGCCGTCGAGGCCTTCGAGCAGCGGCATGGTGATGACCACCTGGGGCTCCATGTCGAAGTGCTTCTGGATTTCACGCCCCATCAGCAAATTGAACTTCTGATCGGTGCCACCCAACTCGATGTCGGCCTCCAGCGCTACCGAGTCGTAGCCCTGCACCAGCGGGTAGAGAAATTCATGGATCGAAATCGGCTGCCCCGCCTTGTAGCGCTTGTCGAAGTCGTCACGCTCGAGCATGCGTGCCACGGTGCTCTGGGCCGCCAGCTCGATCATCTTGGCGGCGGACAGCTCACCAAACCACTCCGCGTTGAAGCGCACCTCGGTCTTGCTCGGGTCGAGGATCTTGAATACCTGCTCACGGTAGGTATCGGCGTTGGCCTTGACCTCTTCCTCGGTGAGCGGCTTGCGAGTGACGTTCTTGCCAGTCGGGTCGCCAATGCGCCCGGTAAAGTCACCAATCAGGAAGATGACCTCGTGCCCCAGATCCTGGAACTGACGCATCTTGGTCAGCAGCACGCTGTGCCCCAGATGCAGGTCCGGTGCCGTCGGATCGAAGCCCGCCTTGATACGCAGCTTGCGGCCAGAGGCCAGCTTCTTCTTCAGCTCGTCTTCCAGCAGAATCTCATGGGTGCCACGTTGTAATAGCGCCAGAGCGCTCGCGACATCGGTCATCGTCTCCTACTCCCGTCAAGGCGGTGAATCAGGCCAAGTTGGCTCGCAAAATGATGCGCAATGGTAGCATGTCTTATCCACTATCGGTGATGCCTTCACCGCCCGCAGGGAGCCTTGCATGCCACGTTTTCTGGGATTGATGTCGGGCACTAGCCTCGATGCCATCGATGCGGCGCTACTGCGCATAGACGAGGCCGGCCATCTACACCTCGAGCAGAGCCTCGCCGAACCACTGCCACCAGCGCTTCGCGAGCGGTTACTGACACTGTGTCAGGCCACGTCAGTGAGCTTTGCCGAACTGGCCTACCTCGAGGATGCCTTCTGCCGTCACCAGGCTAGCGCCGCGACGCGACTGCTCGCCGCCGCCGGCCTGACGCCCAGCGACGTCGAGGCCATTGGCAGTCACGGCCAGACCATCGAGCATTCCCCCTACGGCCACACCGGCGGCCCGGCCTATACGCTACAGCTCGACAACCCCAGCCTGCTGGCCGAGCTCACCGGCTGCCGTGTCGTCGCCGACTTCCGCCGTCGCGACCTGGCGGCCGGCGGTCAGGCGGCCCCCCTGGCGCCGGCCTTTCATGATGCGGTGTTCCGTCACGCCGATGAGTGGCGACTGGTGCTCAATCTGGGCGGCTTCGCCAACCTGACCCTGCTTCCGCCACTGGGTAGCGACGCCAAGGTAATCGGCTTCGATACTGGTCCCGCCAATGCGCTGCTGGATGCCTGGCATCAACGCCAGCGCGGTGGCAGCTTCGATGCCGACGGCGCCTGGGCCGCCAGTGGTCGGGTCGACCCCACACTGCTCGCAAAGCTGCTCGACGATACCTACTTCAAGCGCCCACCGCCCAAGAGCACCGGGCGCGAAGTATTCCACCTCGAGTGGCTCGACTCGCGGCTGAGCGGCAGCGAATCGCCCGCCGACGTCCAGGCCACCCTCGCCGAGCTGAGCGCCGTCAGCATTGCACGCGGCGTCGAGCTCGTGCGCACCACCTACGCCACGCCTCTACCGGCAAGGGTGATCCCCTGCGGTGGCGGCGCCCACAACGCCGACCTAATGGCACGCCTGGCGGCACACCTGCCGGGCATCTCGGTCACCCAGGCTGATGCGCTTGGCTGGCCGGCCGACTGGCTGGAAGCCGCGGCCTTCGCCTGGCTGGCCTGGCGAAGGCTCGCGGGGCTCCCCGGCAACCTGCCTTCGGTTACCGGTGCTGCTGGACCGCGGGTGCTGGGCGGCATCTACTCAGCTTAAAAGTCATCCTCATCGCGCAGCTCCAGATGCCCGGCATCCTGCTTGAGCTGCTCGATGCCGCCACTGTCGCCAAATTTGATCATCAGGCGCAGGTCGTTGGCGGAGTCGGCATGCACCAGAGCCACCTCCTGACTGATCACGCCCTCACGGTAGAGATCGTAGAGCGCCTGATCGAACGTCTGCATGCCCAGGTCACGGGAGCGTGCCATGATGTTCTTGATCTCGCCGACATCCCCCTTGCGAATCAGGTCACTTATCAGCGGCGAGCGCAGCATGATCTCGATCGCCGCGCGACGGCCAGCGTCGCGCGTCGGTAGCAGCTGCTGAGCGACGATGGCCTGGAGGTTGAGCGACAGGTCGAGCCAGATCTGGTCGTGGCGCTCGGCGGGGAAGAAATTGATGATGCGATCCAGCGCCTGGTTGGCGTTGTTGGCATGCAGCGTGGCCAGACACAGGTGACCGGTCTCGGCGAAGGTCAGGGCGTGCTCCATTGTCTCGCGAGTCCGCACCTCGCCAATCAGGATGACATCCGGCGCCTGGCGCAAGGTATTCTTCAGCGCCACCTCGAAGGACTCGGTATCGATCCCCACCTCACGCTGGTTGATGATCGCCTTCTTGTGCGGGTGGATATACTCGATGGGGTCCTCGATAGTGATGATGTGTCCACCCAGGCTCTCGTTGCGCTGCTGAATCATCGACGCCAGGGTCGTCGACTTGCCGGTGCCGGTCCCCCCCACCACGAACACCAGCCCTCGCTTGATGCCGGCCAGCTCCCCCAGGGTATTGGGAAGCGACAACTCCTCGAGATGCGGAATATCGAAGGCAATACGACGCAGCACCATGGCCGGCTGATTGCGCTGCTGGAACGCGCTCACACGAAAGCGCCCCTGCCCCGGCAGGCTGAGGGCGAAATTGGCCTCCTGCTCGGCGGCAAAGCGCTGGCGCTGATTCTCGGGCATCGCCGCCTTGACCAGCTCGCTGACCTGCGCCTGGGACAAGCCCTGATCGCCCAGCGCAGTGAGCTTGCCGGCCACCTTCAAGGTCGGCGGTGCACCCACGGAAATCAGCAGATCGGACGCCTGCTGGGCGACGATGATCTGCAGCAGCTGCTGCAACCATTCATTGGCGGTCATGAAGCCCCCTTGCGCATATGGCGTAATAGTCGATCTATTGGACGTTCAAGGAGCCCTTGGCCTTGGCCTGAGCCTCTTCACGGGTCACCGAACCGTCGCTGATCAAGCGTGCCAGCGAGGCGTCGAGGGTCTGCATGCCCAGGTTACCGCCGGTCTGGATCGCCGAGTAGATCTGCGCCACCTTGTCTTCGCGAATCAGATTACGCACCGCCGAGGTAGCCACCAGGATCTCGTGGGCGGCAATACGCCCGCCGCCCTGGCGCTTGAGCAGCGTTTGCGACACGACCCCTTGCAGCGACTCGGAGAGCATCGAACGCACCATGGCCTTCTCGTCGCCGGGGAAGACATCGATGATACGGTCGATGGTCTTGGCTGCCGAGGTGGTATGCAGGGTACCGAACACCAGATGACCGGTTTCGGCGGCGGTCAGCGCCAAGCGAATGGTTTCCAGGTCACGCATCTCGCCGACCAGGATCACGTCCGGATCCTCGCGCAGGGCGCTGCGCAGCGCCGGAGCGAAGCCGTGGGTATCACGATGCACTTCGCGTTGATTGATCAGGCAGCGCTTGCTGCGGTGAACGAATTCCACCGGGTCTTCGATGGTCAGGATATGGTCGTAGCGGGTATCGTTGATGAAGTCGATGAGTGCCGCAAGCGTGGTACTCTTGCCCGAACCGGTGGGCCCGGTCACCAGCACCAGGCCTCGCGGTAACAGGGCCAGGCGGCGGAATACATCGCCCAGCCCCAGATCTTCCATGGTCAGCACCTCGGAGGGGATGGTCCGGAACACCGCACCGGCACCGCGGCCATGATTGAAGGCGTTGACACGGAAGCGTGCCACCCCTGGGACCTCGAACGAGAAGTCTGTCTCGAGAAACTCCTCATAGTCGCGGCGCTGGCGATCCCCCATGATGTCGTAGATCAGCTTGCGCACCTCACGGTCGTCCATGGCTGCCACGTTGAGGCGGCGAATGTCGCCATCGACCCGGATCATCGGCGGCAGACCCGCCGAGAGATGCAGGTCAGAGGCGTTCTGCTTTGCCGAAAACGCCAGCAGTTCGGTAATATCCATGGACTTTCCCCGCTCCCAGTAAGGTCGTTATCAGTATGACAGAGGTTGCGATTGACGAGACACTCAAGGCTGCACGCCTACGCTTGGCGCGCGCCCTGGACGCAGCGGGGCGTCCCCCTCGAGCGGCCGAGCTGCTGGCGGTAAGCAAGACCAAGCCGGCGGCGCAGATCCGTAAGGCCCATGCCTGCGGTCAGCGCGCCTTCGGCGAGAACTACCTGCAGGAGGCGCTGGACAAGCAGCAGGCGCTGGCCGACCTCGATGACATCGTGTGGCATTTCATCGGTCCACTGCAATCCAACAAGACCCGTCAGGTCGCCGAGCACTTCGCTTGGGTGCATAGCATCGACCGCGACAAGATCGCCCGTCGACTGAGCGAGCAGCGCCCTGAGCGGCTACCCGCATTGAACGTCTGCCTGCAGGTCAATATCAGCGACGAGCCCAGCAAGGCAGGGGTTCGCCTCGCCGATCTGCCGGCGCTGGCCGAGGCGGTGGTGGCGCTGCCGCGCCTGCAGCTGCGCGGCCTGATGGCAATTCCAGCGCCCTGCGACGATTCACAGCGCCAGCGCGAGCCCTTCGCACGCCTGCATGACGCTCTCGCGGACCTCCAGGCGCGACATCCCGAGGCACCGCTGGACACCCTGTCGATGGGCATGAGCGATGACCTGGAAGCGGCCGTGGCGGAAGGCGCGACCCTGGTGCGCCTGGGCACCGCGATTTTCGGCCAACGGCCGCCACGAGACTGACCCGGCCACTCGCCGCCACCAACTAACACCCAACTGCAAGGAGCCCCGCATGGGCAATCAACTGGGAAGCGCAGGACTGCTACTGGTCAACACCCTGGTCAACATCTACCTGTTCCTGATGATGCTGCGTTTTCTGCTGCAGGCATCCCGCGCCGACTACTACAACCCCATCAGCCAGTCGGTGGTCAAGATCACCCAGCCGGCGGTGCGCCCCTTCCAGGGGTTTCTTAGCCCGATGGGGCCCTTCGACCTGGCGACGCTGGCTTCTGCCTTGCTGATCAAGGCGGTGAGCATCGTGGTGATCCTGCAGATTGCCGGATTCGGCATGCCGCCGATCGCCGGCACCGCCATCGCCAGCGTCGCGGCACTCGCCAACGCCATTCTCAAGATCTACTTCTTCGCGCTGATCGCGATGATCATCCTCAGCTGGGTGGCCCCCAACGCCAGCCATCCCGGGGCCCTGCTGATCATGCAGCTGGTCGAGCCGATCATGGCACCGGTACGCAAGGTGATTCCGCCGCTGGGCATGATCGACCTGTCGCCGATCGTGGTATTCATCGGCATCAGCCTGGTCGACAGCATCGTGGTCGGCGCCCTGACCCGCGCCGCCGGCATCCCCGGCGCTCTGGTCGGCCTGTGACAGTCAAGGAGTCGACACGTCCGATGCCCGAGTTCGCTTCTGATTCGGTCGGCCTGGTGACGCCGCAGACGGCACACTTCGATGCCCCGCTGGCGCTGGCCTGTGGCCGAACCCTGTCCAACTACGCGCTGGTCTACGAGACATACGGTACCCTCAACGCCGAGCGCAGCAATGCGGTGCTGATCTGCCATGCGCTGTCTGGCCATCACCACGCCGCTGGCTACCACAGTGCCGAGGAGCGCAAACCCGGCTGGTGGGACGCCCATATCGGCCCCGGCAAGTCGATCGATACCGATCGCTTCTTCGTCGTCTCGCTCAACAATCTCGGTGGCTGCCACGGCAGCACCGGTCCAACCAGCGTCAACCCCGAGAGCGGTCGCCTGTGGGGGCCTGACTTTCCGATGGTCACCGTCGAGGACTGGGTGCACAGCCAGGCACGGCTGGCCGACCAGTTGGGTATCGAGCGTTTCGCCGCGGTGGTCGGCGGCAGCCTTGGCGGCATGCAGGTCCTGCAGTGGACGCTGGCCTACCCCGAGCGCATCGCCAACGCCGTGGTGATCGCCGCTACGCCCAAGCTGTCGGCGCAGAACATCGCCTTCAATGAGGTCGCACGCCAGGCGATCCGCTCCGACCCCGAGTTCTTCGAGGGCTGGTACGCCGAGCATGACACCGTGCCCAAGCGCGGTCTCAAGCTGGCGCGCATGGTGGGGCATATCACCTACCTGTCGGAGGACGCCATGGGCAGCAAGTTCGGCCGCGACCTGCGCAGCGACGACCTCAACTTCGGCTTCGACGTGGAGTTTCAGGTCGAGTCCTACCTGCGCTACCAGGGCGACACCTTCTCGACCTCGTTCGACGCCAACACCTACCTGCTGATGACCAAGGTGCTCGACTACTTCGACCCCGCAGCCAGCCACGGTGGCGACCTGGCCCGGGCCCTGGCGCCGGCCAGCTGCCCGTTCCTGGTGGTCAGCTTCTCCACCGACTGGCGTTTCACGCCGTCGCGCTCGCGGGAGTTGGTCAATGCGCTGATTCGCGCCGGCAAGCGGGTCAGCTACGCCAACATCGACTCGCCCCACGGCCACGATGCCTTCCTGCTGCCCGAGCCACGCTACCGGGCGGTGTTCGCCGGCTTCATGGATCGCGTGGCGCGCGATCTCGACCTGGAGGGCCACTGATGCGCGCCGACCTCGCACTGATTCACCATTGGGTGCCCGACGGCGCCCGCATCCTCGACCTGGCCTGCGGCGATGGCACGCTGCTCGACGCCCTGGCCCGCGACAAGGGTGTCACTGGCTACGGCCTGGAGATCGACCCGGAAGGCATCACCGCCTGCGTCGAGAAGGGCGTCAACGTCATCGAGCAGAACCTCGACGACGGCCTGGCCAACTTCGACGACGACGCCTGCGACCTGGTGATCATGACCCAGGCGCTGCAGGCGCTGCGCCGTCCCGACCTGATGCTCGACGAGATGCTGCGGGTCGCCGGGGAGTGCATCATCACCTTCCCCAACTTCGCCTTCTGGCGCCATCGCGCCTACCTCGGCTTCAAGGGCTACATGCCGGTCTCCAAGACGCTGCCGCATGCCTGGTACGACACGCCCAACATCCACCTGTCGACCTTCAACGACTTTGAACGCCTGTGCCGCGACAAAGGTCTGATCATCACCGACCGCGCCGTGGGCAACGGTGGCGGCGAGGGCAACTGGACCACCCGCCTGTGGCCCAACCTGTTTGGCGAAACGGCGATCTTCCGCGTCAGTCGCCGCGCCCAGTGATGCAAGGAGGAGAACCATGCGTACCGCGACCCTGGCCGGGCTCGGCCTCGCCCTGTGGCTATTGAGCCCGCTGGCCGGCGCCCAGCAGTTCGAGCAAGTCGGTGACTATCAGGTCCATTACAGCGCCGTGAATACCAGCTTCCTCAGCGACGAGGTGGCGGAGACCTACGGTATCCAGCGCAGTCCCGCTCATGCGCTGCTCAACGTCAGCGTGGTCGAGGAGCAGGACGACGGCAGCACCCACCCGGTCAATGTCGCGGTCAGCGGCAGCGTCGGGCCACTCTCGGGCAGCCAGTCGGCACTGGCGTTTCGCAACGTGCGCGGTGCCGACGACACCCGCGCTCAGATCGCCACCTTCCGCATCCACGACGACGAACCGATGCGCTTCGACCTCGACGTCACCTACGACCGCAATCGCGAGCCGGAGCGGGTTAGCTTCATCCAACGCTTCTATATCGAACGCTAGCCGCCCGCTGTCTCCAATGTACGCGTAAGCGTCACCGGCAGCCGCTGGGCCAGGCGAATCGCCCGCGGCACGCCGGCTTTGCGCTCGAGTGCACAGCGATAGGCCAGCACCTCAACGCCGCACGCGGCGACCTCCCGCAGGGTCGCGGCATAGGCCGGGTCGAGGTGTGTGGCCGGCGCCACGCTGTCGATGCCCTCATGGGCCACGCAGAACAGCAACACTGCCCGCTGCCCCTCGGCGGCGAGCCGCGCCAGCGCCTCCAAGTGCTTGCGGCCGCGCGCGCTCACCGCATCGGGAAAGTAGCCGTGGCCATCGGTCTCCTTGAGGGTGACCTGCTTGACCTCGACGTAGGTGGCGGCGCCGTCGGCGGCGGTGAGTCGAAAATCGAGGCGCGCGTCGGTTACCGACGCTTCGCGCTTGAGGGTCTCGAAGCCGGCCAGCGGCGCAATCACACCCTCGCACAGCGCCTCTTCGACGATCGCATTGGCGCGGCCGGTCTGCACCGAGGCAATGGCCAGGGAACCATCCGTCTGAGGCAGCTCGATCAGCTCCCAGGTCCAGGCGAGCTTGCGTTTGGGGTTGTCACTGGGCGATAGCCACACCCGGCTGCCGGGCACATTGACCGCGCGCATCGAGCCGGTATTAGGACAATGGGCGACCACCACCCGACCATCATCGAGCTCGACATCAGCGAGAAAGCGTTTGTAGCGTTGCAGCAGGATGCCGGGCACCAGCGGCGGATACTCCATCAGGCCTCCTGCAGGCGGGTCAGAAAGCGTTCGAGGCGCATCAGCGCCTCCTCGAGCCTGGCCACGTCGTTGGTAAAGGCGATGCGCACATGGTGCTCGCCGCCGCGCACGGCGAAGTCGATACCCGGGGTGATCGCCACCCCCTCCTCGGCCAGCAGGCGCCGGCAGAAGGCCTGGCTGTCGCGGCTGTAGCGGCTGATATCCAGCCACACGTAGAAGGCGCCCTGGGGCGTTAGCGAGGGTGCCAGTCCCAACCGCGCCAGGCCAGCCAGCAGGGCGTCGCGTCGCCGCCCGAGTTCGCGCCGCTGCGCCTCAAGGATCTCCCGGCATTCGGGAGTGAAAGCCGCCAGCGCGGCATACTGGGACGGCGTCGCCGCGGCCAGGAAGACGTTCTGCGCCAGACGGGTGAGCGGCTCTACCGCCGCCTCAGGCGCCACCAGCCAGCCCAGACGCCAGCCGGTCATGCCGAAGTACTTGGAGAAGCTGTTGACCACGAACGCCTCGGGGGCCAAGGCGGTGGCCGAGAGCGGCTCGAGGTCGTAGCTCAGGCCTTGGTAAATCTCATCGACCAGCAGCTCGCCGCCACGCGCAGTGACCGCCTCGGCGACCGCCGTCAGCTGTGCGGCATCGAGCATATGCCCGGTAGGGTTGGAGGGCGAGGCGAGCATCGCCAGCCGCGTATCGTCGCGCCAGTGGCGCTCGATCAACGTCGCATCGAGCTGCCAGCCGCTGTCATCGCCGACCGTCACGCAGTCGAGCTCGGCGCCGGCCATGCTCATGAAGTGGCGATTGCAGGGATAGTTGGGATCGGCCATCAGCACCCGGTCGCCGTGCTCTACCAGCAGCTGGCTGGCCAGCAGCAACGCCCCGGAGGCGCCGGGGGTCACGATGATCCGCGCCGGATCCACCCGCGCACCGAAGTGCTCGTGGTAATGGCCGCTGATCGCCTCACGCAGCGCTGGCAGCCCCGCCGCTGGCGTATAGCGTGTCCGCCCTTCCGCCAGCGCTTGCTGACCGGCGGCCACCACCGGCGCCGGCGTGGCAAAGTCGGGCTCGCCGACCTCCAGATGAATCACGTCGGCCCCTGCCGCCTCCAGGGCCTGGGCCTCTTCGAGCAGGCCCATTACGCGGAAGGGCTGAACGCTCGCCAGCCGACTACTCCACCGCATTGCTCTCCTCCTGTATCACACCTTGTCTCGGCACCTTGAGGCCACTTGTGTGGTCAAACGCCTAGTGTAAGCGGACTCTCCCGCCTTGCGCAGCGTCAAGAGCAGCATCGATAAGCACCATGACAATACAGGCAGTGGTTGCAAAGGCGGCGTTTTTTCGCTAAACAAGCAAACCTTTGGCACAAGTGTCTCTCAGCTTGGGTCAGGGTATTGTTCAGCAGTCACACAAGTAACGAGGCAGCCCCATGCCAGTAGCAGCCAAGAAAACGGAAGCGCCCAAGAAATTCACCCCGTACGAGCCGGCGGCGGGTGAAGAGTACATGAACGAGAAGCAGCTCGAGCACTTCCGACAGATCCTGCTGGGCTGGAAACAGGAGCTCATGGAAGAGGTCGACCGCACCGTGCGGCACCTGCAGGAAGAAGCCAACAACTACGCCGATCCAGCGGATCGCGCCACTCAGGAAGAGGGCTTCAGTCTCGAACTGCGCACTCGCGATCGCGAGCGCAAGCTGCTCAAGAAGATCAATGAGACCATCGACAAGATCGATGAGGACGATTATGGCTTCTGCGAAGCCTGCGGCGTCGAGATCGGCATCCGCCGCCTCGAGGCACGTCCCACCGCCACGCTATGCGTCGACTGCAAGACGCTGGCCGAGCTCAAGGAAAAGCAGCTGGGCGGCTAACGCCATGCGCCTGGCGCGAAGGTATCACACCGGCGGGCACCCCAGGGGTGCCCGTTCAGCTGTCAGCGCGCCAGCGCGGCCATGAGCGTCTATCGTGGCCGCTTCGCGCCGACACCCTCGGGCCCACTGCATTTCGGCTCGCTGGTAGCAGCGCTGGGTAGCTACCTGGATGCCCGGCACGCTGGCGGCGAGTGGCTGCTGCGCATCGAGGACATCGACCCGCCGCGCTGCCCACCGGGCGCCACCGACACCATCCTGCGCCAGCTGGAGGCCTTCGGCCTGCACTGGGATGGTCCCGTGTTCTACCAACGCCAGCGCGATGTCGCCTATCAGGCCGCCCTCGAGCGGCTGATCGAGCAAGGCATCGCCTACCCGTGCAGCTGCTCACGCAAGCAGTGGCGCGACTACCCCATCTACCCCGGCTGGTGCCGCCATGGCGTGCGCGAACCGCACAAGCCATTGGCCTGGCGGCTACGCAGCGATCTGGGGCTGCGCCCGGTGGCGTGGCAGGACCGGCTGTTCGGCGCGCAGCGCTTCGACCCCGCCGACCTCGGCGACGTGGTACTCAAGCGCAAGGATGGACTCTGGGCCTACCAACTGGCGGTGGTGGTCGATGACGCCGCCCAGAGCATCAGCGATGTAGTGCGCGGCCTCGACCTGCTCGACAACACCCCCTGGCAGCGGCAGCTGCAGGTCGCGCTGGACTACCCCGAGCCACGCTACCTCCACCTGCCGCTTATTGTCGCCGCCAACGGCCAGAAGCTCTCCAAGCAGAACCTTGCCGCACCGCTGCCCGATGACGATGGCGCCGCCCTGCGCCGCCTGCTTCACCGGGCCCTGCTGGCCCTCGATCAGGCACCGGACCCGATCGCCGCCGAGGCACCGGTGGCCGAGCAACTGTCCAGCGCCGTGCAGCGTTGGGATCCACGACGCGTCAGGGCCGAACGCCACCGCCGCGACACGAGCTGATACCATCGGCGGATCGGTACCTTTCGAGGACGCTCATGTACGTCTATCGCATCATGCTGTTCCTGGTGTTCGGTGGCTATCTGCTATCGCCGTTGCTGATGAGTGGCTGGGCCAGCCCCGGCACCGCCTGGTATCGCCCCTTCTTGATCTGGGCCGGGCTGATCGCCCTGACCATATGGCTGGAGCAGAAGAGAAAACTCGATGAACGCTAGTCTCAGCGTGACAGCCGTGCTGCTGCTCGGCAGTGGCTATCTGGGGCTACTGTTCCTGTGCGCCCTGGCAGTGGAGCGCGGCTGGATCCCCTCGCGGATCGCCCGTCACCCGGCGGTCTATACGCTGGCACTGGGGGTCTACGCCAGCGCCTGGGCGGTCTACGGCAGCCTAGAGCTGGCCAGTGCGGCGGGCTACGGCTACCTGGCCTACTATCTCGGCGTGGCCGGCGCCTTTCTGCTCGCCCCGGTACTGCTGCTGCCGATCCAGCGCATGACCCGCACTCACCAGCTGTCATCGCTGGCCGACCTGTTCGCTTTCCGCTTTCGCTCGCGCTGGGTCGGCAGCCTGATCACCCTGGTCAGCCTGCTGGCCGTATTGCCGCTGCTGGCCCTGCAGGTGCAGACTCTTGGCAGCGCCATTCACCTGATGACCGGCAGCGCCACGCCGGGACTGCTGGCGCTGGGTTTCTGCGCGCTGATTGCGCTATTCGCGATCCTGTTCGGCGCCCGCCACACGCGACTTCATGCCCGCCACGATACCCTGCTGGCGACCATCGCCGTGGAGTCGCTGGTCAAACTCGCGGCCATGCTGGCGCTGGGCGGCGTGGCACTATTCGGCATCTTCGACGGCCCGGCCGACCTGCAGGCCTGGCTCGACGGCCCCGGCCTGGCAGAGCAGGCCGCCATCCCGCCTCTCGACCCGGCACACTGGCGCACCCTGCTGCTGCTGTTCTTCGCCGCTGCCTTTCTGATGCCGCACATGTTCCACATGACCTTCGCCGAGACGCTGTCGCGGCGCGCGCTGCTCCAGGCCGGCTGGAGCCTGCCGCTCTACCTACTGCTGATGGCGCTGCCAATACCGCTGATCCTGTGGGGCGCCCAGCGCGTCGGCGTCAATGCCGAACTGCTCGGCACCGCCTACCTGGCCTTCGGCCTGTCCGACGCCTGGTGGGTCGACGCGCTGGCCTTCATTGCCGGCCTGGCCGCGGCCAGCGGCACCATGATCATCATTGCGCTGGCGCTGTCGGGGATGATCCTCAACCATATCGTCCTGGTGGCGCATCCGCCGGCCTATCAGCCCGACCTCTACCGCTGGTTGCGCTGGCTGCGCCGGGCGCTGATCGCCGCGGTGATCTTCGGCGGCTGGCTGCTGTATCGCACCGTCGGCGTACACCACGACCTCACCGCCCTGGGCATCACCGCCTTCGTCGGCATGGCGCAGTGCCTGCCCGGCATGCTGGCGGTGCTCTACTGGCCAGGGGCCAACCGCAAGGGCATGGTCTCCGGGCTCATGGTGGGCGTGTCGATCTGGCTAGCCGGGCTATGGCTGCCACTGCTCACCGCCCAGCCGGGACTGGTGATCATTCCCCCGGGGCTCGAGGCGCTGCAGGGCGAGCCGACCTGGTATGTGGTGACACTGGTGGCGCTGGCCGCCAATATCATCACCTTTATTCTGGTGTCGCTGCTCACCCGCACCTCCGAGGGCGAGCGCGCCGCCGCCGAAGCCTGCTCGGTGGATGCGGTGATCCGCCCCAAGCGCCTGCCATTGAGTGCCGCCAATGGCGCCGAGTTCCAGCGTCAGCTGGCCCAGGCGTTGGGCGAGGATGTCGCCGAGCGCGAAGTCACCCGGGCCTTGAGCGCCCTGCACATGAGCGCAGATGACAGCCGCCCCTATGCCCTACGGCGCCTGCGCGACCGTATCCAGGCCAACCTCTCGGGACTGATGGGGCCCTCGGTGGCCCAGGATATCGTCGACCGCTTCCTGCCCTACCAGCGCAACGGCCAGGCCGAGACCGACGACATTCACTTCGTCGAAAGCCGCCTGGAGGCCTACCGCTCACGCCTCACCGGCCTGGCACGCGAGCTCGACGGCCTGCGCCGCTACCACCGCCGCACCCTGACCCAGCTGCCGATTGGCCTGTGCGCCTTCGGCGATGACGGCGAGCTACTAATGTGGAACGACGCCCTGGCCGAGCTCTCCGGCATCAGCGGTGCCAGCGTGATTGGCGCCCGCCGCGACAGCCTGCCGGCACCCTGGGGTGAACTGCTGGGGCGCATCCTCGAGCAGCAGCACAGCCACCTCTACAAGCAGCAGGTGAGCCTGGCCGCCGGCACCCGCTACCTGACCCTGCACAAGGCGATACTGCAGCCCGGCGACGCCGAACGCGGCGGCAGCGTGATCCTGGTTGAAGATCACAGCGAAATGAAGTGGCTGGAGGACGAGCTGGTCCACGCCGCGCGGCTGGCCTCGATCGGCCAGCTCTCTGCCGGTGTTGCCCACGAAATCGGCAACCCCATCACTGGTATCTCGTCGCTGGCCCAGAACCTGCGCTACGACACCGACGACCCCGAGGTGCTGGAAACCGCCGAGCAGATCCAGCAGCTCACCGACCGGGTCTCGCGCATCGTCTCATCGCTGGTTGGCTTCGCCCATGGCGGGCGTCACGTCCAAGGCACCGTGTTCCAACCGGTGGTCGTCGCCGAGGTCGGCGAGGAAGCGCTCCACTTGATCCACCTGGCACGCTCAGGCGAGGATGTGGGGTATCGTAACCTGTGCCCGCCCGCGCTAGTGATCGACGGCGATGCCCAGCGGCTGGTACAGGTGCTGGTCAATCTGCTCAGCAATGCGCGCGACGCCAGCCCCGCGGGGGGCGAGGTGGTGATCGACGCCTACCGCGACGGCGACGGCGTCAGCTTGACGGTCACCGATCAGGGGCCTGGCATCGACCCCGAGATTCGCGACCACTTGTTCGAGCCCTTCACCACCACCAAGGCGCCCGGCGAAGGGACCGGTCTCGGCCTGCCGCTGGTCTACAGCATCATCGCCGAGCATCACGGCCAGATTCACATCGACTCACCGCCCCCCGGGCGCGACGCCGGCACCCGCATTCGCCTGTGGCTGCCCATCACCAGAGAGGACGGCAACGACCGCCATGAGCCGGATTCTGATTGTTGAAGACGAGAGCATCATCCGCAGCGCCCTGAAGCGCCTGCTCGAACGTCACGACTACCAGGTCAGCGAGGCCGGCTCAGTGGACGATGCCCTGGCCCTCGACCCACAGCGCTTCGACCTGGTGATCAGCGACCTGCGTCTGCCCGGCGAGCCGGGCACCGCGCTGATCGACGCGGCAGCGCCAGTACCGGTGCTGATCATGACCAGTTACGCCAGCATGCGCTCGGCCGTCGACGCCCTCAAGCAGGGCGCCCTGGACTATATCGCCAAGCCCTTCGACCACGAGGAACTGCTCGAGACCGTGGCCAAGGCCCTCGAGACCAGCGCCAACCATGCGGCCCCGCCGGCGGCCACCTCTAGCCAGGCCTCCGCGCAGACCATGATCGGCAGCTGTGCCGCCATGCAGGCGGTGTATACGCGTATCCGCAAGACCGCTCCCGCCGACGTCACGGTGCTGATTCAGGGCGAGTCGGGCACCGGAAAGGAGCTGGTGGCCCGCGACATTCACCAGCAGAGCCGGCGCGCCCGGGCACCGCTAATCTGCGTCAACTGCGCGGCGATTCCTGAGACCCTGATCGAATCAGAGCTATTCGGCCATGAAAAGGGCGCCTTCACCGGCGCCAGTGCGGCACGTACCGGCCTGGTCGAGGCCGCCGACGGCGGCACCCTGTTTCTCGACGAGATCGGCGAGCTGCCGCTGGACGCCCAGGCGCGCCTGCTGCGAGTGCTGCAGGAGGGCGAGATTCGCAAGATCGGCTCGGTGGAGACGCGCCACGTCAACGTGCGCCTGATCGCCGCCACCCACCGCGATCTGCGCAGCCTGTCGAAGACCGGCGAGTTCCGCCTCGACCTCTACTACCGCCTTAACGTGATGCAGATCGATCTGCCGCCGCTGCGTGATCGCGAGGAGGACATACTGGCCCTCGCCGACACCCTGCTCGACGGCGCCTGCCAGCGCCACGAGCGCCGCGGCCTCAAGCTGTCGCGGGCAGCACGCCGTGAGATCCGCGACTACCCCTGGCCCGGCAACGTGCGCGAGCTGGAGAATGCCCTCGAGCGAGGCGTGATTCTCGCCGAGGGCCATTTGATCCACCCAGACGACCTGGGCCTCCACCCGGCCCCCGCGTCTCGCCCTACCCAGCCCGCCAGCCAGCCGCCACTGAGCGGCCCCGTGGAAACCGACAGCATCAGCGAGGAAGATCTGTCGCTGGAGGACTACTTCCAGCACTTCGTGCTCGAGCATCAGGACCAGATGAGCGAGACCGAGCTCGCCCAGAAGCTCGGCATCAGCCGCAAATGCCTGTGGGAGCGCCGCCAGCGACTCGGCATCCCGCGCAAGAAGAGCACCCGGAGCCGCGCCACCGGCTAGCCGCCCAGCACAATCCGACCATGGTCTAAGCGCCTTCGCCCTCCGTGAGCGAGGGCGTTTTTGTGGACGACCCGGCCTCGCATGCACCAGTTGTTACCATCCCACACAGGAATTGCCCCAGCATGGTCCCCTGGAGGTAACACAGCCGCCGCCGGCATCAGCGGGAACTTATGCAACAGATAGTAAAACCATGAAATAAAAGAACTTTATAGATCGTGGCACGGTCACTGCTATACCTTAGGGCAAGAAAAACAACATCCGGACGCTGTTCCCTGCCACGTAACAACAACAAGGTGGCGACAGCGCGACCCGACGCTCAACAACAACAATCCTGCGTCGGGCTATGACACGCGAGCAATCGGTAGGCTCCACGAGCCCAACAACAACAACACACCGCTGCCGCGACTCGACCATAACAAGCACAATAGGGTCGAGAGTCCGGAAAATGAACCAGGACGCGACGCATCGCGCAGCCGCAACAAAAAGAACAAGCGGCTCAGAGGTGCACCTTCGGCAACAATAACAACAGGCCGAAGGAAGGTAGCTTGCTACCGTCGTGGTTGGATTATTGTTTTGAATACGAGACGGTCGCCACCAGGAAGAGGTCAACAACAATAAGAAGCGTTGCTTGCCTGATGATCCCTTGGGTGACTGTGGTGCGTATTCAAGGCGATGCGCCATCACGAAGAAAAATTATCAGCACGGACCGCTGAACGCATGCTTCGGGGGAGACCTTAGGGTCTCCCCCTTCTGCGTTTGTCGCCGGGTCAGCGCATGCGCTTCGCCTTGCGTGACCACACACGATGGTTTCCAAGGTGTCGGCGGTCGGCTACACTGGAGTTTTCGCCCATAGCGAGTCGATATCGCTGCATGTTCAAAGGATTTACCCGCTTTCTCCAACGCCCCGGTGAACGTTTGAAGAGTCTTTTCGGAAGCCAGGACGGCCCCGCTGTCAGCCATGGGCTCCAGATCATTCCGCGCGACCAACACCCGGTCTCCCGCCGCCAGTTCAGCGAACCGGCGCTCAAGGTGTTGTATCGCCTGCATAATGCCGGCTTCGAGGCCTACTTGGTGGGCGGCTGCATCCGCGATTCACTGCTCGGCCAGACGCCCAAGGACTTCGACGTCGCCACCGACGCCACCCCCGAGCAGCTGCGCGACCTGTTTCGTAATTCGCGCATCATCGGGCGGCGCTTTCGCATCGTGCATGTGCGCTTCGGCCGCGAGGTAATCGAGGTCACCACCTTCCGCGGTCGCCCCGGCGACGATCACGGCACCCAGCAGTCGCAGCAGTCCGAGGACGGTCTTCTGCTGCGCGATAACGTCTGGGGCAACGTCGAAGAGGACGCCCTGCGTCGTGACTTCACGGTCAACGCCCTCTACTACAATATCGCCGACTTCTCGATCCACGACTGGGCCGACGGGATCCGCGATATCGAGTCGCGCACGCTGCGCTTGATCGGCGACCCCGAAACCCGCTATCGCGAAGACCCGGTGCGCATGCTGCGCGCCATCCGCTTCGCTGCCAAACTCGACTTCGCCATCGCCGAGGCCACTGAGGCACCGATCCGCGAACTGGCCCCGCTACTGCTGCAGATTCCGCCGGCGCGGCTGTTCGACGAGGTACTCAAGCTGATGCTGGCCGGGCAGGCGCTGGCCACCTTCCGCCTGCTGCGCGAGTACGGCCTGTTTGCCATGCTGTTCCCCGAGGCCGACGAGAGCATCGCCGAACTACCCTGGGCCGAGCCGCTGATCGAGCGCGCCCTGGCCAACACCGACGCGCGTATTCAGGAGGGCCGCCCCGTCACGCCGGCATTCCTGTTTGCGGCACTGCTATGGCCCGGCGTCACCCAGCGCATGGCGCGCCTCGCCGACGACGGCATGCCGCCGATTCCCGCGCTGCAGGCCGCATCGCAGCAGGCAGTATCGCGCCAGCTGCAGCATATCTCGATCCCCAAGCGCTTTAGTCTGCCGATGCGCGACATCTGGGACCTGCAGCAGCGACTGCCCAAGCGCCGTGGCAAGCGCGCCTTCCAGACCCGTGAGCATCCGCGCTTTCGCGCAGCCTATGACTTCCTGCTGCTGCGCGAGGAAGCTGGCGAGCTCGATCCCGGCCTCGGCGCCTGGTGGACCGCCTTCCAGGAAGCCGACGAACACGAGCAACGGCGCCTGCTGGGCAAGGTAGATGCCGACCCCGCTGGCACGCCTGGGCCACGCAAGCGCCGGCCGCGCAAGCGTCGGCGGCGCGCCTCGTCGCCCTCAGGGCAAGATGGCTGACACACACCGCGCCTATATCGGCCTGGGCAGCAATCTCGATGATCCGCTGGCCCAGGTGCAGCGCGCCCTCGCCGCCCTTGATCGCCTGCCGCTGACCCAGCGCGTGGCAGCCTCGCCCTGCTACACCAGTCGCCCAGTAGGGCCTCAGGATCAACCTGACTTCGTCAACGCCGTGGCCGCCCTCGACACCCGCCTCTCACCGTTGGCGCTGCTCGACCTGCTGCAGGCACTGGAACAGCGCCAGCGCCGCCGCCGCCTGCGCCACTGGGGGCCGCGCACCCTCGATCTCGATCTACTGCTCTACGACGATATCTGCCTGGCCACGCCGCGGCTCACACTGCCGCATCCGCACATGGCCAGCCGAGGCTTCGTACTGCTACCCTTGGCCGATATCGCCCCTGCACAGTGCCTGCCAGACGGCCGCCGGGTTGCCGAACTGGCCGCAGAGCACGCTGGCGATGGCTTGCGCGTACTGTTACCCCAAAGGTAGAGTTGCCGCACGAACGTTACTGTTTCACCCCTGTTTGAACGCACGCCCGGCTCGGCGGTAACAGGTGGGTAACACCCGAGCCGAACCACGCCAGCACGACGGTCGGTGTCAGCGCCGTCGGTACGATAATGATGAGATCGGATGCCATGAAAACGATCACCTTGAGCACGCTGCAAGCCTACAAGCGTGCCGGCGAAACGTTCAGCTGCCTGACCGCCTATGATGCCTCCTTCGCCCGTGCCGCCTCCGAGGCGGGCATCGAAGTACTGCTGGTCGGCGACTCGCTGGGCATGGTGCTACAGGGGCATGCCAGTACCCTGCCGGTAACCCTCGACGATATCTGCTACCACACCCGCTGTGCGGCCCGTGGCAAAGGCGCCAGCCTGCTGATGGTCGACCTGCCGTTCATGAGCAACACCAGCCTCGAGCGGCTGCTGCAGGACGCTGGCGCCTTGATGCGTGCCGGCGCCGAGCTGGTCAAGCTCGAGGGCGAGGCCTGGATGGCCGACGGCATACGCGAGCTGACCCGCCGCGGCGTGCCAGTCTGCGCCCACCTGGGCCTGACACCGCAGACCGTCTATCAACTGGGCGGTTACAAGGTGCAGGGCCGCGACAGCCAGCGGGCCGAACAGATCGTCGACGACGCACGTGTGCTGGTCGATGCCGGGGCCTCGGTGATCTTGCTCGAGTGCGTACCAGCAAGTCTGGGACGCGCGGTGCGCGAGGCAGTAGAGGTGCCGGTCATCGGCATCGGCGCCGGTGTCGACGTTGACGGCCAGATTCTGGTGATGCATGACGTCCTCGGCGTCACCCACGGCCGCACGCCGCGCTTCGTCAAGAACTTCATGACCGAGGCCGACGACATCCAAGGCGCCTTTCGCCGCTATCACGAGGACGTCAAGGCGCGCCGCTTTCCGGCCGACGAGCACAGCTTCTGATGAACACTCTGTCAGACATCGACGCCCTGCGCGCAGCCCTGGATGCACCGCGTCGCCAGGGCCAGCGTATCGCTCTGGTGCCCACCATGGGCAATCTCCACGCTGGCCACTTGGCACTGGTCGAGGCAGCGCGTCAGCGCGCCGACCTGGTGGTGGCGACGATCTTCGTCAATCCCATGCAGTTCGGCCCCGGCGAGGATCTCGACGCTTATCCGCGTACCCTGGCCGATGACCAGGCCGGGCTGGCGCGTGCTGGCTGCGACCTGCTGTTCACGCCGGATACCGCCAGCCTCTACCCCCGTGGCCTCGAAACCCACACCCGGATCCGCGTGCCGGAAGTCAGCGAAGGGCTGTGCGGCGGTTCGCGCCCGGGCCACTTCGATGGCGTGGCCACCGTGGTCAGTATCCTGTTCCATCTGGTACAGCCCGATGTGGCCTGCTTCGGCGAAAAGGACTATCAGCAGCTGGCGGTGATTCGCCGGTTGGTCAATGACCTGCACCTGCCGATCGAGATCGTCGGGGTGCCCATCGTGCGCGCCGACGACGGTCTGGCACTCTCCTCGCGCAACGGCTACCTTAGCGCCGCGCAGCGCGCCCAGGCGCCGGGCCTCTACCGTACCCTGTGCGAACTGCGCGATGCACTGCTGGCCGGCGAGCCACGCGCCGCCGCCATCGACGCCGCCCTGCTGCGCCTCGCTGAGCGCGGCTTCAGTCCCGACTATCTCGAAGTACGCGCCCCTGACCTCAGCCCGCTGAGATCCGATAGCCGCCAAGCGGTGATCCTCGCCGCTGCCCAGCTCGGCCCGGCCCGCCTGATCGACAACCTGACCCTGACGCTGCCACAGTAGTCGCCCATCCTGCGGCGTCCCAGCCACCTTGCACTGAATCAGGGCATGCCGAATTATCGGTATGCCCTTTTTGGTGATTGCCGCAGCGCACAAGCCTCCCCTATGCTGAGAGTGTAGCCCTCACAAGTCCAAGGAGTTTCACATGCAAGATGTGGTGATCGTCGCAGCACGCCGCACCGCCGTCGGCACCTTTGGTGGTGCGCTGGCCGGCATTTCTGCCAGCGACCTCGGTGCCCTGGTAATCAAGGACATCCTCGCCCAGACCGGTGTCGCCGGCGACCAGGTCGATGAAGTCCTGTTGGGCCAGGTATTGACCGCCGGCACCGGCCAGAACCCGGCCCGCCAGGCCGCCATCAAGGCTGGCCTACCCGACGCGGTCCCCGCCATGACCATCAACAAGGTGTGCGGTTCCGGCCTCAAGACCCTGCATCTCGCCACCCAGGCGATCCGCTGCGGCGACGCCGAGCTGATCATCGCCGGCGGCCAGGAGAACATGTCGGCCTCACCGCACCTGTTGCCCAACTCGCGCAACGGCCAGCGCATGGGTGACTGGAAGGCCATCGACTCGATGGTCCACGACGGCCTGTGGGACGCCTTCAACGACTATCACATGGGGATCACCGCCGAGAACCTGGCCGAGAAGTACGGCATTACCCGCGAGCAGATGGACGAGTTCGCCGCGGCTTCCCAGCAGAAGGCTGCCGCCGCCATCGATGCCGGCAAGTTCAAGGGCCAGATCGTGCCGGTGGAGATTCCCCAGCGCAAGGGCGACCCGATCGTCTTCGACACCGACGAAGGGCCACGCGGCGGCACCACCGCCGAGAAACTCGGCGCCATGCGCCCCGCGTTCAAGAAGGACGGCACCATCACCGCCGGCAACGCCTCGTCGATCAACGACGGCGCCGCCGTGGTCATGCTGTGCTCTGCCGAAAAAGCCAAGCAGCTCGGCCTCGAACCGCTGGCGCGCATCAAGGCCTACAGCAATGCCGGCGTCGACCCCAGCATCATGGGCATCGGCCCGGCACCGGCCACCCGCCGCTGCCTGGAGAAGGCCGGCTGGTCACTGGATGATCTGGACCTGGTCGAAGCCAACGAGGCCTTCGCCGCCCAGGCGCTGTCGGTCAACAAGGAGCTCGGCTGGGATGCCGCCAAGGTCAACGTCAACGGTGGCGCCATCGCCATCGGCCACCCCATCGGCGCCTCCGGCTGCCGCATCCTGGTGACGCTGGTGCATGAGATGATTGCCCGCGACGCCAAGAAGGGGCTGGCCACGCTGTGTATCGGTGGTGGCCAGGGCGTGGCGCTGGCCATCGAGCGGTAAGGCGCGAGCTCGGGTGATAAGGATGAACACCAAGTGCCCACCTGCCGCGTCAGGTGGGCACTTGGTTTATTGATCGCTCACCAGCCGACCGCTCAATGCCACGAGATCTTCGGCCACCAGATCCCAGTCTCCTTCCGCCTGCAGGTCCTTGTCCTGCCGGGGACCATACTCGGTCGGACGTGGGATGAACGCAGTTTTCATGCCCAGCGCTCGCGCAGCGTGCAGATCATAGTTGTGCGCTGCGCACAGCATCACCTCTTCTGGCGGCAGTCGCAGCAAGCGGCAGGCGCCTAGGTAGACCTCCGGATCGGGCTTGTAGTGCTGAAACAGCTCGGCGCAAAACACCATGTCCCATGGCAGCTGGGCATGGCGAGCGACATCCACCATCAGTGACAAGTTGCCATTGGTAAGCGTAGCGATGATGTACTGCTGCTTGAGCCACTGTAGGCCCGGCACTGCATCCGGCCAAGGCGTCAGGCGATGCCAGAATAGATTGATGCGCTCGATGGTGGCGGCGTCGAACGTCAGTCCGTGCTGGCCGAGCAACTCGACCAGGCTCTCGCGATGGAGATCATCCAGCCCCGTCCAGGGCAACTCTCCCTTGCGCACCCGATCCATCGAGGGCCCATAGTGCCCACGCCATTGATCCGCCAATGTCTCCCCGGGAATGTCGATACCCAGTTCCATGGCTAGCTGACGAAACTGCTCGATCAGGCTGGAACGCCAGTCGACAATGGTGCCGAACACATCAAACACGATCGCCTTCATCACTCCCTCCTCATGACTGCCTAGTCAAAACCAACCCCAGTAGCGTCAAGCCAATTAGCAGGCTCCAGCCAGGCAGAAAGCTTCCACTGAGATCCAGCATCCAGCCCAGCAGGGGCGGCACGCTGACGATGGCGACCTGGTTGATGGCCATCGCCAGCCCCAGCGCAAAGCCGGTCTTATCCGGCGGTGCCGACTCCGCCACATAGGCCACCCAAGGGCCATACCAGCCAAAGCCGAAGAATCCCAACCAGGCCATCAAGCAGCCCAACATGAAGGGTGAGCCAAACGGCAACCAGATCAGCACCATCAACCCGACACTCGCGGCCAGCATGCACACCATCACCGGAAAATAGCGCGAGCGGCAACGATCGCTCCAGGCAGCCAACGCGATACGCCCAGTCACGCCTGCGGCCTGCGCCACGAACAGCAGCGTCGCCGCCTGCAGTACGTCCATTTGCAAACGGCTGTGCAGATAGAGCACGGTAAAGACCAGGATGCCGTACTGGACCGAAATCAAGCTGATCCCCGAGGCCATGATCTGCTTCATGGCAGGCTCGCGTATCATCGCCAGTCGTGACGACAGCACGCCTCCCAGGCGCCCAGCGGATGGCCTGGTTACCGGCCCGGCAGGGGCACGATAGAGGAGCATGAATACCAGTGCGCCGAAGATCGCCACCATGCCACCGACCAGAAAGGAGGCACGCCACCCCCAGGTGACCGCCACCAGCGGCAACGTCACCGCCGCCAAGGCTCCACCCAGCGGCAAACCCGCCTGGCGGATCCCCATGGCAAACCCGCGTTGGGACCTGTCGAACCACGCAGCGACGGATTTGCTTCCACCAGGTTGAGCGGTACTGTAGCCCGCCCCGACGACAATCAAGATCGATAGCATCGCCCAGTAGCTCTCGGCCAGCATGGCGACACTCAGCGCAATGCCCACCACCAGGGTGCCAAACCCCACCACCAGGCGCTCACTGAAGCGGTCCAGCAGTTCTCCCGCAATCAGCAGCCCCACCAAGGGCACCAGCTGCGCCGCCGAGACCAGTGCCCCGATCTGCAGTGCGGAAAGGCCCATATCCGCCTGGATATAGACGGCAATCGCCCCGATTCCCTGGACGAAGAAACAGGCCGCCGTCTGCGCCAGGGTCGCAATTAGCAGAATGATCCAGCGGTATCTGGCAGAGTGAGTAAACGACTCGAAGGCATGCATTCTATAGCGCCACTTCTGTCAAGGGAAAGCCAAACTCTCCAAGAGGCCGCTGACGCTGCTCGCCCAGCAATGCGTCCCTTATTTTAGCTATCCCCATCCGCTGCGAAATACTTTCATGATCTGTTTCTATTGCAACCCCATTAGCTCTTAACTCTTCGATTACCATCTGCATTAGCTGATAGTTATCAGCAATTGTTACACATCCATGTTCATTAACCACATAGGGAGTATCTTCCATGCCTGCCCTCACTACATCCACCTCGCTTCCCGGCTGAGCGGCATAAGTCGCCAACCGCCTCAAGGCACACATAGGGGCTCCTTTTTTGGGACCAACATCCACTGGCTTATAATTTTTCTCTGCATCCTGCGGCATCACAGCAGCCCCTACAGTAATAGTAATCTTTCTCCTGCGTATACGTCCCCCTGAAATGTCGCACTCTAAACTCTTAGCAACTTTTACTATACGAAGAAATTCATCATAGCTATCGGGAAAAGGCAGCCGGGGAGAAAAACCAAACAGTAGTATAATATTGATCTGTCCAGAGTCGCCAAGGCGCATTAGCGGATGTTCTACGGCCAATCTAGTCATAGCATAGCTGCGAACCAGCTGCACCCACTCAACCTCATGGAGGAGCCCTAGCTGACGACGTGCTTTGAGAGCATTCCTATAAATCAAGAATTGAACGAGAGGGGAGGTTTCCCCATAATCCCCGCCTTTATCCGTTGAGTTTATCTGTAGAGGCACCGTTCTTCTCGTAGACGAGGGAGTATAGTCATAAACCGCTGCTAGGAAGCTTTCGCCACAGCTAAACTCTAGACTCATGCCATTGATCTTTCTTTCTAAGTCACAAACTATTTGTAGTTCAATAGCCGCCTGTATCGTAACATAGTGTGCCCCTCCCAAGTGAAGAGGAATAGCACACTGACTCACTCTTTCCCACTCACCGTAAGTTCGAATGGCATCTTGCACTTCACAACCATTTCGGCTAGCACCGAAACTTATGATCATATCTCTGCAGTTCCTTTGAACTTCATAACTCACTTTTTGGTATATCTCATTATTTGTTGTTTGCTCTCTCGTGACAGGATTTCTAGCATGATAATGATAGTACCTACATCCAAGCTCATATAGCAGAATCGCCTCTTCCCCCAGATCCTTATCAGTGACAAGGATAGACTCCCCGGAACATATTCTATCGGTTATGTCATCTCCAGTATCATAGTGATTCCGCGGGGTAAACTTTGCGCCTGTCACTGCACACCCTAGAATCAAAGACTTCTTCAGCCCTACGTGCCCTGTCATAGAGATACCCCCTGCCTCATGATTCCGCCCCTGGCTTATATCAATCAGCTATAAGAGATCGCACCACAACACCAATCATCGCTCACGCTGCCATTCGCGCTTGGTGTTCCATGAGCAGACAGCATCGTACACATCACTTAAGCGCACAAATCTAATATAGCAACAACTGTTGCGCGTAAGGAAAGGCCCTCACCCTTTTTCACTCTTTTTAATTAACAGCAAAAAAGCCACCCTCTTATTGCATATCTCGCAAAGTGTAGTAAACGCGCTTCTATAGCTTGCTACTCGCCCCGACACTTCCCGGCGCAAGTGTAGATAAGTATTCCCACAAACACTGAGCTTCGAATGTCAATGGCGTGAACTGCCGTATCAAACTTACCTTAAGAAATATATCAAAGCTAGAATCTCCAGCCCTTACTAACCTCTTCGCCTCAAGGTCTTCCCGTACTAGCGATTGGGGTAACCATGTAACACCTAGCCCTGATAATGCCATAAGATGAAGACTTTCCGCTAAGCTAGCATCGTGATGGCGCTGTAAATTCAGCCCTCGGTTCTCCAACGCAGTTCTTAATCCCCAGCCAAGATGACACTCCTCCTGGTACTCTAAAAATGAGGTAGGTGAATCACTAGCGACATGTAAATTGTAGATAGGCTGCCCAGCAGCATTCGGTGCGCTGACAGGAATAAGACATTCAGTATCCAGATCCATTAGAGAATACTTATTGCCCTCGCCCACTAACGACAGGCGCTCAGCAACCACATTCTTTTCATCCAATAGTGCAACTGCATAATCGGCCTCCCGCTCATCAAGTGCAGTTAAACACTCAGGCAGTGTGTTAGAGAAAATACTCAGCCGCACCTCCGAGAGTTGGTCCTGCAACCGCGGGATCCAGCGAGGAAAAAAAATCCTAGACAGAATGTGTGGCGAACAAAAACGTATCCGTTGCTGCCGGTCATGGACACTCTCTGCAATCGATTCCCTGAGGCCATCGAGCCTATGGAGAATGTCCAGTACCACCTCATGCAGGTCACGTCCTGCCTCAGTCAACGTCAGTCCTCCCTTGCCTCGCTCAAACAGTGGAGTGCCTACCCACTCTTCCAGCCCTTGGATACGGCGGCTCAACCCAGATACGGACACATGGCGGCGCTCAGCAGCACGACTAAAGCTCTTAGTTTGGCATAGGACTAGGAAATCTCTGAAAACAGTTAAGTCAGTCATCTTATGTCACCTAGAAGCCAAGCATCACTCTTACTTTATCCGAACTCCCGCTCAAAGGTAATGTTGTCATGGAGAATGTTGAAATCAATAGCCATGCATACTGTGTGCGCCATACGACATCGCCCCCGCAGCTCACGCTGCGGGGGCGATGTGTCTTGCACCTCGATCCTTGTCGCTAAGACGTTAGATCTCGGTTTCGGCCACCTCGGCTTCGAATGCGGCCTTCTCTTCCTCGGTGATCTCCTTGATCGACAGCTTAACGCGGTTGCGGTTATCGATGTCGAGCACCTTGACGGTCACCTCGTCGCCTTCGTTGAGGAAGTCACGCACGTCGTTGACCCGCTCGGGGACGATCTGCGAGATATGCACCAGACCATCGGTACCCGGCATGATGTTGACGAAAGCGCCGAAGTCGGCGATGCGTACCACCTTGCCCTTGTAGAGCTTGCCAATCTCGGCTTCGGCGGTGATGCCCAGCACGATATCGATGGCTGCCTTGGCGGCCTTCTTGTCCTCGGCATAGATGCGCACAGTACCGTCGTCGTCGAGATCGATGGAGGCACCGGTATCATCGCAGATCTTGCGAATGGTGGCGCCGCCCTTGCCGATCACGTCGCGGATCTTGTCCGGATCGATCTTGATGGTGGCCATGGACGGCGCATTTTCGGAAACTTCGCTGCGGCTCTGGCCGATCACGTCGTTCATCTGCTCGAGGATGTTGAGACGCGCTTCATGGGCCTGCTGCAGCGCCTGCTCCATGATCTCTTCGTTGATGCCCTCGATCTTGATGTCCATCTGCAGCGCCGTCACGCCAGCGGCGGACCCGGCAACCTTGAAGTCCATGTCGCCGAGGTGGTCTTCGTCACCGAGGATGTCGGTCAGTACCGCGAACTTGTCGTCGTCCTTGACCAGGCCCATGGCGATGCCCGCTACCGGCGCCTTGAGCGGCACGCCGGCATCCATCAGCGCCAGCGAGGTACCGCATACCGAGGCCATCGAGCTCGAGCCGTTGGACTCGGTGATCTCGGAGACCACGCGGATGGTGTAGGGGAAGTCATCCTCGTTGGGCAGCATGGCCTGCACGCCGCGCCGCGCCAGGCGTCCGTGGCCGATCTCGCGGCGCTTGGGGCCACCCATGAAGCCGGTCTCACCCACGCAGTAAGGAGGGAAGTTGTAGTGCAGCAGGAAACGATCCTTGCGCTCACCCTCCAGCGACTCGATCAACTGGGCGTCGCGCAGGGTGCCCAGGGTTGCGATGACGATCGCCTGGGTCTCGCCACGGGTGAACAGCGCCGAGCCGTGGGTCTTGGGCAGGTTACCAACCTCGATGTTCAGCGGCCGCACGGTCTTGTGATCACGGCCGTCGATGCGCGGCTCGCCGCTGGTGACGCGGGCGCGCACGACCTGCTTCTCGAGGCTGGCGAAGGCGCCCTTGACCTCGTCAGCATCGAATTTGCCCTCTTCCTCACCGGCCAGTTGCTCGACCGCCTCGGCCTTGGCCGCGGCCAGAGCGTCCTGGCGCGCCATCTTGTCGGTGATGCGATAGGCGTCGCCAATCTTGGCCTCGAAGCCGGCCTTGACGGCATCCTTGAGAGGCGTATTCTCGACCGGCGGCTGCCAGTCCCACTTGGGCTTGCCGGCTTCCGCCACCAGCTCGTTGATGGCGGCGATCGCCACCTGCATTTCCTGGTGGGCAAACAGCACCCCGCCCAGCATCTCGTCCTCGAGCAGCTCCTTAGCTTCGGACTCGACCATCAGCACGGCCTTGTCAGTGCCGGCGACGACCATGTCCAGCTCCGAACTGGCCAGCTCTTCCACGGTGGGATTCAGGAAGTAGCCCTTGTCGTCATCGAAGCCCACGCGTGCGGCAGCAATCGGGCCACTGAACGGCACACCGGAAATGCATAGCGCCGCCGAGGTACCCAACATCGCAGCGATGTCCGGGTCGTGGTTCCGATCGGTGGACAGCACGGTACACACCACCTGAACCTCGTTCATGAACCCCTTGGGGAACAGCGGACGGATCGGACGGTCGATCAACCGCGACGTGAGGGTCTCTTTCTCAGTGGGGCGGCCTTCACGCTTGAAAAAGCCCCCCGGGATCTTGCCTACGGCGTAGGTCTTTTCCTGATAGAACACGCCCAGCGGAAAGAAGGGCTGGGCGGGATTGGCGTCTTTCTTCGCCACCACGGTGCATAGCACCACGGTATCGTCCATGGTCACCTGCACGGCGCCGGTGGCCTGACGCGCGATGCGGCCCGTCTCGAGAGTGACGGTGCTGCGCCCGTACTGGAATGTTTTCTTTACCGGATTCACGGTAGCATCCTTCAACTTGTCTGTGTCGTTTAGGTCGTTTTGACTCGGCGACCATTTTAGTGGTTGGCGCGCGCCGGGGCCACCGGTTGGCGACATTTCCCGCCTATCAACGCGAAACGGGCAGCCCCGAGGGGCTGCCCGTTTCGTGTCGCGCTGCTGGGGCGTCGCTTAGCGACGCAGACCCAGACGCTGAATCAGCGACTGATAGCGCTCGAAATCCTTGCGCTTCAGGTAATCCAGCAGCTTGCGGCGCTGGTTGACCATGCGGATCAGGCCACGACGCGAGTGGTGATCCTGCTTGTTGGTCTTGAAGTGATCCTGCAGGCCATCGATGTTAGCGCTCAGCAGGGCCACCTGAACCTCGGGGGAACCGGTGTCGTTGTCGCCACGGCCGAATTCCTTGACGATCTCGGCCTTCTTGTCAGCGGTCAGTGCCATCTGTCTCTCCAGTAAGCAATATGCCTGAATGATGAATGTCGGAGACCACGCATATTTGCAGTCTCCACGCCTGCCGAACGCTGCTTCGTGCAGCGTTCCGCGGGTTGCTTACACACGGCCGTCGCCAGCGACGGCCGAGGTATTCAACAGGCGTCGGGGAGCGATTTCCCCCGCCGCCTTCACCGTGCCGAGACCCAGGAAGGTCTCGTCACAGTAGAGTCTTGCCAGACTGCCAGTGGCCAGGTCGCGCCGCTCAGCGCGAATCGGCTGGCCGTGCAGCAGACGTCCGGCCTGCTCGGCATCGACGCCAAGTGCCGGCAGATGTTCCACCAGCACGTCCACCGGCATCAGCTTCGCTTCACGGGCGGGCTGGTCCTCCAACGCTTCCAGCGTAGGCAGATCGAGCATCGCCTCACCGCTGAACGGGCCGGTCTTGAGCCGCCGCAGCGCCGTGATATGGGCCCCGCAGCCCAGCGCCCTGCCAATGTCTTCCGCCAGGGTGCGAATATAGGTGCCCTTGCTGACGCGTACCTCGAGCTCGAAGCCCTCGGCATCGTGAGCCAGGAGGCGCGCATCATACACTGTCACGCGGCGCACTGCACGCTCCACCGTCTTGCCCTCGCGGGCCAACTCGTAGAGCTTGCGCCCCTGGTGCTTGAGCGCCGAGTACATCGGCGGCAGCTGGTCGATCTCGCCGTGAAAGCGGGCCAGCACTGCCTCGAGCTGGGCTTCATCCAGTACCGGCACCGCATGGCGCTCGATCACCTCGCCCTCGGCATCGCCGCTGTCGGTCACCTCGCCGAGCTTCACCCGGGTGCGGTAAACCTTGTCGGCGTCGAGCAGGTGCGAAGAGAACTTGGTCGCCTCGCCGAAGCAGATCGGCAACAGGCCGGTGGCCATCGGATCCAGAGTACCGGTATGCCCGGCCTTCTGGGCCTGAAACAGCCGCCTGACCCGCTGCAGGATCTGGTTGCTCGAGGCGCCCTGGGGCTTGTCGAACAGCAGCACTCCATCCACCGGCAGGCCGCGACGGCGTCGCGCCATCAGCGCTGGCCCTCGTCATCATCGCCGCTGCGTGAGCGGTCACTGGCCACGGCTTCGTCGATCAACGACGAAAGCCGCTGGCCGCGCACCACGCTTTCATCGTAGTGAAAGCGCAGTTCCGGCACGTGGCGCAGCTTGATGCGTCGCGCAATCTGGCTACGCAGGAACCCCGCAGCGCGCTTGAGCACCTTGAGGTTCTCCTTGATCCGCTCGGCGTCGTTGTCGCCCAGCAGGGTGATGTAGACGTCGGCGTAGCCGAGGTCACGGCTGACCGTGACCCCGCTGACGGTCACCATGCCCAGGCGCGGATCCTTGACCTCGCGCTGGATCAATACCGCCAGCTCCTGCTGCAGCTGGTCAGCGACCCGGTCGGTGCGCTTGAACTCGCTCATGCTGACTCCTCGCGCCGTTACAGGCTGCGCTCGACCTTGACCTGATCGAAGACTTCGATCTTGTCGCCGGTCTGGACGTCGTTGTAGTTCTTGACGCCGATACCGCACTCCACGCCCTGGCGGACCTCGTTGACGTCATCCTTATAGCGGCGCAGCGACTCGAGCTCGCCCTCGTAGATGACCACGTTGTCGCGCAGCACGCGGATCTTCTTGTTGCGGTGTACGCTGCCCTCGACCACCATGCAGCCGGCCACGGCGCCGATCTTGGGCGCGCGGAAGACGTCGCGGACCTCGGCCACACCGACGATCTCTTCCTTCCACTCCGGTGCCAGCATGCCGCTCATGGCCTGCTTGACCTCATCGATCAGCTGGTAGATGACACTGTAGTAGCGCAGATCCAGGCCTTCACGCTCGATGATTTCGCGGGCAGAAGCATCGGCACGCACGTTGAAGCCGACCACGATGGCGTCACTGGCCAGCGCCAGGTTGGCATCGGTACCAGTGATACCGCCCACCCCGGAGGAGACCACGGCCACCTGCACTTCATCGGTGGAGAGCTCTTCCAGCGCGCCCTTGATGGCTTCCAGCGAGCCCTGCACATCGGCCTTGAGCACGATGTTGACCTTGGCCACTTCGTCCTGGCCCATCTGGCTGAACATGTTCTCCAGCTTGGCTTTCTGCTGGCGCGCCAGGCGCACTTCGCGGTACTTGCCCTGACGGAAGTTGGCGACTTCACGCGCTTTCTTCTCGTCGGCCACGACCATGAAGTCGTCGCCGGCATCCGGGGTACCGTCGAGGCCCTGGATCTCCACCGGCATCGCCGGGCCGACACTGTCGACCTGCTTGCCAAGCTCGTTGGTCAGGGCGCGTACGCGGCCGTAGTGGAGACCGGCCAGCACGATATCACCCTTCTTCAGGGTACCGTTCTGGACCAGCACCGTGGCGACCGGACCACGGCCCTTGTCGAGGCGCGACTCGACCACTACACCCTTGCCAGGCGCTTCCGGTACGGCCTTGAGCTCGAGCACCTCGGAGACCAGCAGTACCGCCTCGAGCAGTGCATCGATGCCCTCGCCGGTCTTGGCCGAGACGTGCACGAACTGGGTATCGCCACCCCACTCCTCGGAAATCACCCCGTGCTGAGACAGCTCGTTGCGAATCCGATCGAAGTCGGCGCCTTCCTTGTCGATCTTGTTGACCGCTACCACGATCGGCACTTCGGCTGCCTTGGAGTGCTCGATCGCCTCGACGGTCTGGGGCATGACGCCGTCGTCGGCGGCGACCACCAGGATGACCACGTCGGTGGCCTTGGCACCGCGGGCACGCATGGCGGTGAACGCCGCGTGGCCCGGAGTATCCAGAAAGGTCACGCCGCCGTGCTTGTCTTCCACATGGTAGGCACCGATGTGCTGGGTGATGCCGCCGGCTTCGCCGGTGGCGACCTTGGCCTTGCGGATGTGGTCGAGCAGCGAGGTCTTGCCGTGATCGACGTGACCCATCACGGTCACCACCGGAGCACGCGTGATCTCATCCCCCTCATAGGAGATGGCCTCGAGCACCTCGGTCTCCAGCGCATCGTCCTTGACCAGCTTGGGCGTATGGCCCATCTCCTCGACGACGATCGCCGCAGTGTCCTGGTCGATGGTCTGGTTGATGGTCACCGCCGCGCCCATGGTGAACATCGCTTTGATCACTTCGTTGGCCTTGATCGACATCTTGTCGGCCAGGTCGGCAACGCTGATCGACTCGGGGATCGAAACCTCGCGGACGATCGGCTGCGTCGGCTTCTGGAAACCGTGCTTGCCGCCGCCGCCATCACGACCACCGCGACGCGTACCGCGACGTTCAGCGCGCTTGGCCTTCTTGGCACCGGCGCCGCGACGACGCTCTTCGCGATCACCGCGGTCGTCATCATCGCGTCCACCGCGCCCCTTCTTGGCCGCCGCCTTCTTGGGCACTCGACGCTGCTCGCGACCCTCCTTGGGCGGTGCCGGTGGCTGCTCGGCCTCGCTGGGGCCACTGTTGAGGTCAGGCACTGGAATCTGCGGCTCGCTGACCGCCTCGGCCTGCTCTGCCTTGGCCTGTTCCGCCTTGGCTTGCTCTGCCTTGGCCTGCTCTGCTTCTGCAGCTGCTTGGCGCGCCTGATCGGCCTCGGCGGCCTTGGCCTGCTCCTCGGCCTGCTGGCGCGAGTCGGCCATATCGCCGACCAGCTGGCGCGGCCCGCTCTCCTCGGCCTTGGGCTCTTCAGCCGCCGGCTCTTCACGCTTGACGTAGGTACGCTTCTTGCGCACCTGTACCTCGATGGTTTTGCCGCGCTCACCGCTCCTGATGCGGCTCTTGGTCTGACGCGTCAGGGTGATACGGTTACGCGCCCCAGCGCTGCTGCCGCCATGGCTCTTGGTCAGATAGTCGAGCAGGCGCTGCTTGTCCTCTTCGGATACGGCATCGCCCTCGGACTTGTGCGGCAGCCCGGCTTCTTTCATCTGTTCCAGCAGACGAGGCACGTCGCGCCCCACCTTGACTGCGAAATCTTTAACGGTCATTTCTGACATTACGACCCTCCTGAGCCCGTGACCTGATTACTGTTCGCTCTCGAACCAAGGCGCACGGGCAGTCATGATCAGTGCCGCGGCGCGCTCCTCGTCCACACCCTCGATATCCTTGAGATCATCGACGGCTTGCTCGGCAAGGTCCTCCATCGTGACGATGCCCCGGCTGGCCAGGATAAAGGCCAGATGACGCTCCATGCCGTCCATCTCGAGGAGATCCTCGGCCGGCTGAGCGCCGTCGAGTTCTTCTTCAGAGGCAATGGCCAGGTTCAACAGCTCGTCCTTGGCGCGTGCGCGCAGCTCTTCGACGAGATCCTCGTCGAACTCCTCGATCTCGAGCATTTCCTCGAGCGGCACATAGGCAATCTCCTCAAGCGAGGTGAAGCCCTCCTCGACCAGAATGCGTGCCAGCTCGTCGTCGATCTCGAGGTGATTGATAAAGTGCTCGACCAGGCTGTCGATCTCCTGCTCGCGCTTGCCCTCGGCTTCATCTTCGGTCATCACGTTGAGCCGCCAGCCGGTCAACTCGGACGCCAGCCGCACGTTCTGACCGCTGCGGCCGATGGCCTGAGCGAGGTTGTCTTCGGCCACCGCGACATCCATCGCGTGACTGTCCTCGTCGACCAGGATCGAGCCGACATCAGCGGGGGCCATGGCGTTGATCACCAACTGCGCCGGGTTGTCGTCCCACAGGATGATGTCGACCCGTTCGTTCTGCAGTTCGGTGGACACCGCCTGCACCCGCGAACCACGCATGCCGACGCAGGCACCCACCGGGTCGATGCGCCGGTCGTTGGTCTTGACCGCGATCTTGGCTCGCGAGCCTGGGTCACGCGCCGCTCCCTTGATCTCGATCAGCTGCTCGGCGATCTCCGGCACCTCGATCTTGAACAGCTCGATGATCAGCTCCGGGCAGGTACGCGACAGGATCAGCTGCGAGCCGCGCGCCTCCGGATCGACTTTTACCAGCAGCGCGCGCACCCGCTCGTTCATGCGGTAGCGCTCGCCGGGGATCATCTCGCTGCGCGGTAGGAACGCCTCGGCGTTGTCACCCAGGTCGATGATCAGGCCATCGCGGGTGGTCTTCTTGACGATACCGGCGACCAGTTCGCCTTCGCGATCCGCATACTGGCGCACCACCTCGGCCCGCTCGGCCTCGCGCACCTTCTGCACGATGACCTGCTTGGCGGTCTGTGCCGCAATGCGACCGAAGGAGGCATTTTCGATCCTCTCTTCGACCACATCGCCCAGCGCTAGCGGCGGATCGCGCTGCTCAGCGATGCTCTGCTTGATCTCGTGATCCGGCGTCTCGAACTCATCGTCCTCAACCACGGTCCAGAAGCGAAATGTCTCATAGTCCCCGGTGGCGCGGTCGATCTTGACCCGCACCGTGGCCTCTTCCTGCTCGAAGCGCTTGCGCGACGCGCTGGCCAGGGCCGCTTCCACCGCTTCGAAGATCACGTCACGGGGCACGCCCTTTTCGTTCGAGATCGCGTCTACGACCGTCAGAATCTCTTTGCTCATGCCTTTGCCTCGCCAGAAAACCTGTCCTTATTCATCGTCACCGGCCTCAATCCTCGAACTGAGGCACGACGCGCGCCTGATCGATGCCGTCGATGGGAAAGCAGTACTCTTCACCGTCGAGCTGCAGCAGCACGTCATCGCCTTCGATGCCGGCCAGCAAGCCCTGATACTTGCGCCGCCCTTCATAGGGAGCGCGCAGTTTGAGCGCCACGACGTGCCCGGCATAGCGCTCGAAATGGTCGAGGGAGAACAGCGGCCGATCCATGCCGGGCGATGACACCTCGAGGCGATATTCGCCGGCGATCGGGTCCTCGACGTCAAATACGGCGCTGACTTGCCGACTGATATCGGCACAGTCGTCAACCGTCACCCCGTCAGGGCCGTCGATGTAGATCACCAACCGGGAGTGCTTGCCCTGAGAAAGATAGTCGATTCCCCAGAGTTCGAAGCCCATGGCGGTCACCACCGGCTCGATTAGCGCATGTAGCGCGGCGTCCTTGATTGCCACAGACGAAGACTCCTACAGCCGTTGCGTCAGGCACCTGGCCAGGAGATGAAGAGACAGCTAGGTGGCTGATTGGCGTGCTATCAGCACGGGCTGTTAACGAATGAACGGTCAACAGATGAGCTGCTAACAAAAAGCCCCTTCACTGGAAGGGGCCTTTTACAAGAAACCTTTCATACCAACTCGGCCCCTGATGACATCAGACCAAGATGGTAGCGGGGACCGGATTTGAACCGATGACCTTCGGGTTATGAGCCCGACGAGCTACCAGACTGCTCCACCCCGCATCACAGGTCGGCGAGTATAGCTAGCGTGCCAATTAGCGTCAAGGAGGCTCGTGATTTGAGGGCTCCTCGGGCCGGCCGCTATCGCCGATGCCACTCTTGCTGCTGAAACGCATGCCTGGCATGTGCTTCAGGTTGGTGCCGAAGGCGGGACTTGAACCCGCACGACCGTTAGGTCACTACCCCCTCAAGATAGCGTGTCTACCAATTCCACCACTTCGGCAACAGGGGAGTACCGATTCCGGCAGCGTCAGTCGCCGCTTTCCTCTAGCACTGGCGCGGTATTATCCATATCCGCGGCCTCGTCGTCAAGCGTCGGCACGCCCTGCTGCTGTTCGATCAGGCGCGAATCGGGAATCCCCGCTTCCGGCGCCTGGCTGGCCTGAGTGGCAAAATAGGCCAGCGCCATCGAGGTCGCGAAGAACAACGCGGCGAGCAGCGCCGTGAACTTGGACAGGAAGCCGCCTGAACCGCGCGAGCCGAATACCGTCTGGGAGGCACCGCCACCGAAGGCAGCCCCCGCTTCGGCGCCCTTGCCCTGCTGCAGCAGGATAAGCGCGACCAAGGTGATGGCGATCACCACGTGAATCATGAGAATGGCAACTTGCATGGGTTCAACCTGCTGACTGACAAATGGCTAGAAAATCGTCGACCTTGAGCGAAGCACCGCCCACCAGGCCGCCGTCGATGTCCGGCTGAGCCAACAGCTCAGCCGCGTTACTGGCATTCATGCTGCCGCCGTAGAGCAGCGGAAGAGCCGCGGCGAGATCGCGGTCATAGCCGGCCTGATACTCGCGAATCGCCGCCATGACCTCTTGCGCCTGCTGCGGGGTCGCGGTGCGCCCGGTGCCGATCGCCCAGACCGGCTCGTAGGCGATCACTACCCGCGCTCGCTGGGCCGGTTCGAGACGTGCCATGGCATGCCCAACCTGGCGCAGCACCACGTCCTCGGTACGACCGGCGTCGCGCTCCTCGAGGGTTTCGCCGACGCACAGGATAGGGCGAATATCGGCGCTGAGCGCAGCGATCAGGCGATCGTAGACGTCTTCGTCGCTCTCGCGGTATAGCTGGCGCCGCTCGGAGTGCCCGACCAGCGCATAACCGACGCCGAACTCCTTGAGCATCGTCCCGCTGACCTCACCAGTACGTGCACCGCTGTGAAACGGGTTGAGGGTCTGTGCACCCAGCCCCAGCGGCGTCTCGGAGAACGCCCGGCGCGCCGCCTCGAGATAGGGGAACGGCGGATGAATCACCACCTCGACGCCGCTCGGCAGCCGCGCCTCGGCGAAGGCTCGGCCAAACGCCTCGACCAGTTCGGTGGAGCCATTCATCTTCCAGTTGCCAGCAATCAGTGGCGAACGCATCTGCAGTCCTCCCTCAAGGTGGAGCGAAATGGTATAGGAGCGGCCCTAGCATGACAACCGCGGCTTGACAACCCGAGCCACCGCTCAGGCCAGCAGCGCCTCCACATCACCGGCAAGGCGGCGCGCCAGCCCCTCCACGTCGAGGTGCGGGCGCCCCTCGACCATGACCCGGATCAGCGGCTCGGTGCCCGACGGCCGCAGCAGCACCCGGCCCTGGTCGCCCAGCGCCTCTTCGACCGCGCTCACTGCCTCTTGCAGTTCCGAGGTCGCCATCACCGCCTTGGCATCGGTGCCCGCGGTCAGACGCACGTTGATCAGTGCCTGGGGCGCTTTTTCGAGCCCGGACAGCAGGCGCGCCAGCGGCACGCCCTCGCGCACCATGATCGCCACCACCTGCAGCGCCGAGACGATTCCGTCGCCGGTAGTCTGCACATGGCCGCAAACGATATGGCCGGAGGACTCGCCGCCCAGTTGCCAGCCGTTGGCGCTGAGCCGCTCGATCACGTAGCGATCGCCCACCTTGGCGCGCTCGAAGGGCACGCCCATCGACTCCAGCGCTGCCGCCAGCCCGAAGTTGGACATCAGCGTACCCACCACGCCACCACCCAGCTCGCCGCGGCCGTGACGGTCGCGGGCGATCAGATAGAGGATATCGTCACCGTCGATCTCGCGTCCGTCGGCGTCGACCAGCAGGACGCGGTCACCGTCGCCATCGAAGGCGATGCCCAGGTCGGCGCCCTGCTGGATCACTGCCGCGCGCAGCGCCGCCGGGTGCGTCGAGCCGACTTCCTGGTTGATATTGAGGCCGTCGGGACTGGCACCGATCAGGCTGACCTCGGCGCCCAGCTCGCGGAACACGCTGGGCGCGATGTGATAGGTCGCGCCGTGGGCACAGTCGAGCACGATCTTCAGACCGTGCAGGCTAAGCCGATCGGGAATCGTCGACTTGCAAAACTCGATGTAGCGCCCCGGGGCATCGTTGATGCGCACCGCCTTGCCGAGCTCGGCGGCCGCCACTGTGGTCAGCGGCTCCTCGAGCATTGCCTCGATGCGTGACTCCACGGCATCCGGCAGTTTGGTGCCTTCGGCGGAGAAGAACTTGATGCCGTTGTCGGCAAAGGCGTTGTGCGAAGCCGAAATGACGATCCCGGCGTCGGCGCGGAAAGTGCGCGTCAGGTAGGCGATGCCCGGCGTCGGCATCGGCCCCAGCAGCGAGACATCCACCCCCGCCGCCGAGAGCCCGGCCTCCAGGGCCGACTCGAACATGTAGCCCGAAATACGGGTATCCTTGCCGATCAGCACCTTGGCGCTACCCCCCTCGGTCAGCACCCGCCCCATCGCCCAGCCGAGCTTGAGCATGAAGTCGGCAGTGATCGGGTACTCCCCCACCGTGCCGCGAATCCCGTCGGTTCCGAAATAGCGTTTGCTCATGGTTCCAAGCCTTCCTGTAGCACAGCCCATGTCATGTTGACGGCGTCCACGCTGGGCCCGACATCGTGAACCCGCAGTATGCGCGCGCCGCGCTCGACGGCCAGTGCCGCCAGCGCCAGCCCGCCGGGCAGGCGCTCCTCCACCGGTCGTTCGAGCACCTTGCCGATCATGCTCTTGCGCGACATGCCCACCAGCAGCGGCAACCCCAGCGCCTCAAGGTGCTGCATACGCCGCAGCAGGCGCAGGTTATGCTCGACTGTCTTGCCGAAGCCGAAGCCGGGGTCGAGGATCAGCCGCTCACGCCTGATCCCGGCCGCCTCACAGGCCGCGATACGCTCGGCAAGAAAGCGCACCACCGCCTCCTCTATCGGCTCAGCATAGTGCGGCGCTTGCTGCATGTCGCTGGGTTCGCCCTGCATGTGCATCACACATATCGGCAGGCCGCTGCGCGCCGCCGCCTGCAGCGCACCCTCGCACTGCAGGGCGCGCACGTCGTTGAACATGCCGGCACCCAAGGCCGCAGTCTCGCGCATCACCTCGGGACTGCTGGTGTCCACCGAGACCAGGGCATCGAGTTCACGCACCAGTCGCTCGACCACCGGCGCCACGCGATCCAGCTCCTGCTGAGCGGGGATCGACTGCGAACCGGGGCGAGTCGACTCACCGCCGACGTCGATGATCGCCGCCCCCTCGGCGAGCATGCGCTCGGCGTGGCGCAGCGCATCGTCGACCACGATGTGGCGGCCGCCGTCGGAAAAGGAGTCCGGCGTCACGTTGAGGATCCCCATCACGCGGGGATACGAGAGGTCGAGGCGGTGTCGTCCGCAGTGCAGTAAGGCGCTGCTGTCGCTCATGAAGTGGTCCTGATGATGTTCATAACCCGGCCTAGCCAGGCAAAGGCGTTCACTCTAATCAGCCGCCTGGCACGGCGCAAGCTGCACCTGCCGCAACGCAACGAGGCGCCATCAGGCGCCTCGTTGCATGGCGGGTAGCCGTTCAGTGGCCGGCCGGACCACCCAGTGGATCCGAGGGTCGGCGACGCGGCTCGTCGTCCTCTTCATCGCCGTCGTCGAGCTCGTCGGATGGGGCCTCGGGCTTGGCCTCGGCCTCCGATGCATCTACGGTGGACACGCCACCGCCGGGGCTGCTGGGGTCTTCCCAACCCTCGGGTGGACGCGGCGGACGCCCTTCCATGATGTCCTTGAGCTGCGTGGCATCAATGGTCTCGTACTGCATCAAGGCCTCAGCCATGGCGTCGAGCTTGTCGCGATTCTCTTCGAGAATACGCTTGGCCTCTTCATAGCAGCCATCAATGATCTTGCGCACTTCCTTGTCGAGCCGGGTGGTGGTCTCGCCCGACTTGAGCTTGCCGCCCTGGCCGGGACCGCCCATGAACTGGTGCGACTCGTCCTCGTCGTACATGATCGGGCCCATCTCGTCGGACAGCCCCCACTTGGCGACCATGTTGTGGGCCAGCTCGGTGGCACGCTTGATATCGTTGGATGCACCGGTCGTAACGCCGTTGGGGCCGAGCGTCATCTCCTCGGCAATCCGGCCGCCGAACAGCGAGCAGATCTGACTGATGATCTGCTGGCGCGACAGGCTGTAGCGGTCCTGCTCGGGCAGGAACATGGTCACACCCAAGGCGCGGCCACGCGGAATGATGGTGACCTTGTAGACCGGGTCGTGCTCCGGCATCACCAAGCCGATGATGGCATGGCCCGACTCGTGATAGGCGGTGTTGAGCTTCTCCTTGTCGGTCATGACCATCGACTTGCGCTCGGCGCCCATCATGATCTTGTCCTTGGCCAGCTCCAGTTCCTCCATGCTGACCAGGCGCTTGTTACGGCGCGCCGCGAACAGCGCCGCCTCGTTCACCAGGTTAGCCAGATCGGCGCCGGAGAAACCAGGCGTGCCACGGGCAATCAGCACCGGCTTGACGTCATCGGCCAGCGGCACCTTGCGCAGGTGCACGCCCAGGATGTGCTCGCGGCCACGGATGTCGGGCAGGCCAACCACGACCTGGCGGTCGAAGCGCCCGGGGCGCAGCAGCGCCGGGTCGAGCACATCGGGACGGTTGGTGGCAGCGATGACGATAATGCCCTCGTTGGCCTCAAAGCCGTCCATCTCCACCAGCAACTGGTTGAGGGTCTGCTCACGCTCGTCGTTGCCACCGCCCATGCCGGCGCCACGCGAGCGGCCCACGGCGTCGATCTCATCGATGAAGATGATGCAGGGGGCCTGTTTCTTGGCCTGCTCGAACATGTCGCGCACCCGCGAGGCACCAACGCCAACGAACATCTCGACGAAGTCGGAACCCGAGATCGAGAAGAACGGCACCTTGGCCTCGCCGGCGATCGACTTGGCGAGCAGCGTCTTACCGGTACCCGGCGGGCCCACCATCAGCACGCCGCGCGGGATGGTGCCGCCCAGGCGCTGGAACTTGGAAGGGTCGCGCAGGAAGTCGACCAGTTCCTCGACCTCCTCCTTGGCCTCATCACAGCCCGCCACATCGGCGAAGGTGGTCTTGATCTGATCCTGGGAGAGCAGCTTGGCCTTGGACTTGCCGAAGCTCATCGGCCCCCCCTTGCCACCGGCACCGCCCTGCATCTGACGCATGAAGAACAGGAAGATGGCGAGGATGATCAGAATCGGGAAGCTGGCAATCAACAGCCGCGTCCACAGACTCTGCTCCTGGGGCTCCCGACCCACCACGGTGACATCGTTGGAGAGCAGGTCGTTGATCAGCTGCGGGTCTTCCGCCGCCGGGCGGATGGTCTGGAACTGCGACCCATCGGTTCGCTCACCACTGATGGTGTAGCCATCGATGGTCACACTACGGATCTGCTGGTTCTGCACCTGCTGGACGAACTGCGAATAGTTCATCGCCTGAGGTGAGCTATCGACGCTGAAGTTGTTGAACACCGTCAGCAGCACTGCCGCGATGACCAACCACAGAATCAGGTTCTTCGCCATATCATTCAAGGGAGTACCCTCATTGCTGAAAACGAACTGCCAAGCGGGCATAGGTCTTCGACACTACAGCAGATGCGGGCGTTCAACCACATCCATGCACATCGATCAACACTGCCATAGTTGCCGGCGGGTGTCTGTCTATTGCGGCGGTAGCCTGAGGCTATCCGCTCAACCACGAAACTGCTCCGCCAGCAGGTAGACTTCGCGGGATCGCGCCCGGGAGGCATCCGGCTTGCGGGTGACCACCTTGCTGAAGCTGCCGCGCAGCGCCTTGAGGTAGTCGTCGAATCCTTCGCCCTGGAAGACCTTGGCCACGAAGCGGCCGCCCGGTCTCAGGGTCTGCTGCGCCAAATCCAGCGCCAGCTCGACGAGGTACATCGCCTGGGGCTGGTCGATAGCAGCCATACCACTCATATTGGGGGCCATGTCGGACATCACAAGGTCCACCGGCCGACCATCCAGTGCGGCGAGAATGGCATCGAGCACGGCTTCCTCGGTGAAATCGCCCTGGATGAAGTCGACCCCGGCCAGGGCATCCATCTCGAGGATATCCGAAGCGATCACCGCACCCTCCGGGCCCACCTTCTCGGCAGCGATCTGGCTCCAGCCGCCGGGCGCGGCCCCCAGATCGATCACCGCCATGCCCGGGCGCAGCAAGGCGTCCTTGGCATCCAGCTCGAGCAACTTGTAGCTGGCCCTGGAGCGGTAACCGTCCTGCCAGCTGCGCTGCACGTATTGATCGTCGAAGTGCTCCTTCAACCAGCCCTTGCTGGTCTTGCTGGCGCCACGAGCCGTAGCCGTAGCGGGCGAGGAGGACTTGCTGGAGCGGGTAGAGCGGCCCACGGCATCACCTGGATCTGATGTCGGTTTGAAGAGAAGCGGAGGGAGGCTTTCGCACGCGCCGCTTTCGCCGTAACATGGCGGGTTCAGCGCAACTTTGGACCCTCAAGATACCATGAGCTTGTCACAGGCACAAAAGAAAGCATTCCGCAGCATCGGCCACCACCTCAACCCGGTGGTCACGGTGTCCGAGAACGGCATCTCCGAGGGCGTGATCGCCGAGCTAGAGCGTGCGCTCAACGACCACGAGCTGATCAAGATCAAGCTGGCCCTGCCCGAGCGCGACGATCGCGCCGCCATGCTCGAGGAGCTGGTGACTCAGAGCGGTGCCGTACGCATCCAGACCATCGGCAAGGTGGCCCTGCTCTACCGCCACAACCCCAAGGCCAACGCCAAGCTCTCCAACGTCAAGCGCTTCGCCGAGCATCACGGCAGACACTAGGCACTGACGCAGACCAGAGAGGGAAGTAAGGAAGGCATAAGAGAGCAGAAGCCCCCTTTACCCAACGAACGAGGCCGCCCGACCAGGCGGCCTCTTACTTCTTCGCTCTTCTAACGTCCGACTTACAGGTGCTCGACGCTAAGGATCTCGTACTCGACTTCACCCCTGGGGGTGTTAACCACCACCGAGTCGCCCTCCTCCTTGCCGATCAGCGCGCGGGCGATCGGCGAGGTCACCGAAATCCGCCCCGCCTTGATGTCGGCCTCGTCCTCGCCGACGATGCGATAGGTCACCTCATCGTCGGTATCCAGGTTGAGCAGCGCCACGGTGACGCCGAAGATGACCTTGCCGGTCTTGGGCAGCTTGGTGACATCGATCACCTGGGCGGTGGAGAGCTTGCCTTCGATCTCCTGGATGCGCCCTTCGATGAAGCCTTGCTGCTCGCGCGCGGCGTGATACTCGGCGTTCTCCTTGAGATCACCATGCTCGCGCGCCTCGGCGATGGCGTTGATCACCTTGGGCCGTTCGACGCCCTTGAGCTGTTCGAGCTCTTCACGCAGGCGCTGCTCGCCTGCGACGGTCATCGGGACCTTGTTCATTGTGGTGCTCCTGCATGCAGTTCCTGGAGCCGCCGCACGGTAATCTCATTGCCATACTCCAACGCCATACACACGGCCCTGGCGCCTGCCAGGGTCGTCGCATAGGGCACCTTACGGGCGAGAGCGGTGCGGCGGATCACCGAAGAGTCATTGATAGCCTGACGACCTTCGGTGGTATTAACGATATAGGCCACTTCGTCGTTCTTGAGCATATCGACGATATGCGGACGACCTTCGAAGACCTTGTTGACGGCCTCTACGGGAAGCCCGGCAGCCTCGAGGGCAGTGGCAGTGCCGCGGGTCGCGCAAAGGGTAAAACCCAATCCTAGCAGAGTTTTGGCCACCTCGATAACGCCGGGCTTGTCCGGCTCGCGCACCGACAGGAAGGCCTTGCGCTCGCCGGTCAGCGCCGGAATTGCCTCACCGGCGCCCAGCTGCGCCTTGTAGAAGGCCTCGGCGAAGGTGTCGCCGCTGCCCATCACTTCACCGGTCGACTTCATCTCCGGCGACAGGATCGGATCGACGCCGGGGAACTTGTTGAACGGGAACACCGCCTCCTTGACGCTGTAGAAATGCGGCACGATCTCGCGCTCGAAGCCTTGCGCAGCAAGCGAGGTACCGGCCATGCAACGCGCGGCGACCTGGGCCAGCGAGGTGCCGATGCACTTGGAGACGAAGGGCACGGTGCGCGAGGCGCGCGGATTGACCTCGATAACGTAGATCTCGCCGTCCTGCCAGGCTAGCTGGACGTTCATCAGGCCCTTGACGCCGAGCTCCACCGCCATGCGCTTGACCTGGTCGCGCATCTCGTCCTGCACCTCGGCGGGCAGCGAATAAGGGGGCAGCGCACAGGCGGAGTCGCCGGAGTGCACCCCGGCCTGCTCGATATGCTGCATGATGCCGCCAATCACCACCTGCTGGCCGTCTGAGACCGCGTCAATGTCGATCTCGATGGCCGCATTGAGGAAGTGGTCGAGCAGCACCGGCGAGTCATTGGAGACCTTGACCGCATGGGTCATGTAGTTCTCGAGCTCCGAGGCGTCGTAGACGATCTCCATGGCGCGGCCGCCGAGCACGTAGCTGGGACGCACCACCAGCGGGTAGCCGATCGCCTCGGCCTTGGCGAAGGCCTCCTCGAAGCTGCGCGCGGTGGCATTGGGCGGCTGCTTGAGGCCCAGCTTGTCGATCATCTGCTGGAAGCGCTCGCGATCTTCGGCGCGGTCGATGGCATCCGGGGTGGTACCGATGATCGGCACGCCGGCGGCCTCCAGCTCGCGGGCCAGCTTGAGCGGGGTCTGGCCGCCGAACTGCACGATCACGCCGACCGGCTGCTCTTTATCGGCGATCTCCAGCACGTCCTCCAGAGTCACCGGCTCGAAATAGAGGCGATCACTGGTGTCGTAGTCGGTGGAAACGGTCTCCGGGTTGCAGTTGACCATGATGGTCTCATAGCCGTCGTCGCGCATGGCGAAGGCGGCGTGGACGCAGCAGTAGTCGAACTCGATGCCCTGGCCGATGCGGTTGGGCCCACCGCCCAGCACCATGATCTTCTGACGGTCGGAGACCTCGGCCTCGCACTCCTCCTCGTAGGTGGAGTACATATAGGCGGTATCCGAGGCGAACTCGGCGGCACAGGTGTCCACCCGCTTGTAGACCGGACGAATGCCGGCCTTCTGGCGGGTCTTGCGGAACTCCTTCTCGGAGACGCCGAGCAGCCTGGCCAGCCGCGCATCCGAGAACCCCTTGCGCTTGAGACCGAACAGCTCACGCGGTGCCAGCTCGGAGAGCGAGCGCTTGGCGACGTCGCGCTCAGTAGTGATCAGATCCTCGAGCTGAACCAGGAACCAGCGGTCGATCTTGGTCAGGGCGAATATCTCTTCGACGCTCATCCCGGCGCGCATGGCATCGGCGATATAGAAGATACGCTCGGCGCCGGCGGCCTGCAGCTCGCCCTTGATGTGCGCCATGGCCTCGCCGGTAAACTCGGTCACCTTGGGGTCGAGACCGTCGTTGCCGGTCTCCATGCCGCGCAGTGCCTTGTGCAGCGACTCCTGGAAGGTGCGCCCGATGGCCATCACTTCACCCACCGACTTCATCTGGGTGGTCAAGCGGTCGTTGGCCTGGGGGAACTTCTCGAAGGTGAAGCGCGGAATCTTGGTGACCACGTAATCGATGGACGGCTCGAAAGACGCCGGGGTACGCCCGCCGGTGATGTCGTTCTGCAGCTCGTCCAGGGTATAGCCTACCGCCAGCTTGGCGGCGATCTTGGCGATCGGGAAGCCCGTGGCCTTGGAGGCCAGCGCCGAGGAGCGTGACACCCGCGGGTTCATCTCGATGACCACCAAGCGACCGGTCTTGGGGTCCACGCCGAACTGCACGTTGGAACCGCCGGTCTCGACGCCGATCTCGCGCAGCACCGCCAGCGAGGCGTCGCGCATGATCTGGTACTCCTTGTCGGTCAGCGTCTGGGCCGGGGCCACGGTGATGGAGTCGCCGGTGTGCACGCCCATGGGGTCGAAGTTCTCGATGGCGCAGACGATGATGCAGTTGTCGTTCTTGTCACGAACGACCTCCATCTCGTACTCCTTCCAGCCCAGCAGCGACTCGTCGATCAGCAACTCGTGGTTGTTGGAGAGTTCGAAGCCGCGGGTACAGATCTCCTCGAACTCCTCCTTGTTGTAGGCCACGCCGCCACCGGAGCCACCCATGGTGTAGGAGGGGCGAATGATGGTGGGAAAGCCCAGTTCGGCCTGGATCTCCCAGGCCTCCTGCATGGAATGCGCCACCTTGGCCTTGGGGCACTCGAGGCCGATGCGCCGCATGGCCTGGTCGAAGAGATCACGGTCTTCGGCCATGTTGATGGCGTCGGCGTTGGCGCCGATCATCTCCACGCCGTACTGGGTCAGCACGCCGTGCTTGTCGAGATCCAGCGCACAGTTCAGCGCTGTCTGGCCACCCATGGTCGGCAGGATGGCGTCGGGGCGCTCGGCCTCGATGATCTTCTCCACCGCCTGCCAGGTGATCGGCTCGATATAGGTGGCGTCGGCCATGGCCGGGTCGGTCATGATGGTGGCCGGGTTGGAGTTGACCAGAATGACCCGGTAGCCCTCCTCGCGCAGCGCCTTGCAGGCCTGGGCGCCGGAGTAGTCGAATTCGCAGGCCTGGCCGATGACGATGGGGCCTGCGCCAATGATCAGGATGCTGTTGAGGTCGGTACGCTTGGGCATGACGGTTCCCGCGGCAAATCGGTGAAAGAACGGACTCGGTGGTGAGGGTCGACGCTCAGCGGCGTGCCTTCATCATCTCAACGAAGCGATCGAACAGCGGCGACACGTCGCGCGGCCCGGGGCTCGCCTCGGGGTGGCCCTGAAAACTGAAGGCAGGCCGGTCGGTACGCTCGATCCCCTGCAGAGTGCCGTCGAACAGCGAGCGGTGCGTCGCGCGCAGTGTCGCTGGCAGGCTCGCCTCATCGGCGGCAAAACCGTGGTTCTGGCTGGTGATCATCACCTGGCCGCTGTCGAGGTCCTGCACCGGGTGGTTGGCACCGTGATGGCCGTGGCTCATCTTCAGTGTCTTGGCACCGCTGGCCAGCGCCAGCAGCTGGTGGCCGAGGCAGATGCCGAACACCGGAAGCTCAGTCTCGAGGATCTCGCCGATGGCCTTGATGGCGTAGTCGCAGGGCTCGGGGTCACCGGGGCCGTTGGCCAGGAACACGCCGTCCGGGTTCATCGCCAGCACCTCGCTGGCCGGGGTCTGGGCCGGCACCACGGTCAGCCGGCAGCCACGGGAGGCGAGTATGCGCAGGATATTGCGCTTCACCCCGTAGTCGTAGGCGACCACGTGGTAGGGCCGCTCGACCTGCGCGGTATCGGCGTAGCCCTCACCCAGCGCCCACTCGCCCTCGCTCCATTCATAGGGCGTCTGGCAGGAAACTACCTTGGCCAGGTCCATGCCCTTGAGCCCGGGGAAGGCGCGGGCGGCGGCCAGGGCACGCGCCACGGCGTCGTCACCCTCGGCCTCGGCGCCGGCCAGGATCGCGCCGTTCTGCGAGCCCTTGTCGCGCAGGATGCGGGTCAGCCGGCGGGTGTCGATGTCGGCGATGCCGAGCACGTTCTGGCCCTTGAGATAGTCGGAAAGGGTCTGCTCGGAGCGGAAGCTGCTGGCCAGCAGCGGCAGGTCGCGGATCACCAGCCCGGCGGCGGCGATGGCGTCGGACTCAACGTCCTCGGCGTTGACGCCGGTGTTGCCGATGTGCGGATAGGTGAGGGTGACGATCTGTCGGGTATAGGAGGGGTCGGTAAGAATCTCCTGATAGCCGGTCATGGCCGTATTGAACACCACCTCACCGCTGGTTTGCCCCTCGGCGCCGATCGCGGTGCCGTGGAATACGCTGCCATCTTCCAAGGCCAATATCGCGGGTCTGTTCAACGCAACTTCCTCCCATGCTCTTAAGAGACCGCCGACGAGTCACGCTCATCCGACAGATGTGTCAAGGGCGGGCGCCAGGCTGGGTCACGCGGCAGGCGAGCCGTAAAAAAGCGGGACGAAACCTGAAAGACCGGTCTCATCCCGCTTGTTGTCATTGCTCGGTGTGCCCGTGGCCGACTCAACAAGCGCTATGATGGATGCAGCATCCGGCGCCCGGCCAAAATTTTTGGAATGTTACAGGAATCTGCGACCAACGGCTAGTCTTCTCTGGCCGCATGCTGAGACCAGTTGGCGCCGCGGCCGAGGGGCGCCGTGGGCAAGCCGAAGAGGAGGTTTGCGCCATGGATGGCGCAAGGTAGCGCCCAGGGACGGGTTCACAGCGCCTCCTCGTAGGCTTGCCGACGGGTTAGCCCCGCACCCGGGACACTTGAGCACCTAAAGCCCCAGCACATCCTGCATGCCATAGCGACCGTTGTCCTGCTCGGCCAACCAGCGCGCCGCCCGCACCGCGCCCCTGGCGAAGGTCATGCGACTCGAGGCCTTGTGGGTGATCTCGATGCGCTCGCCCTCGGTGGCGAACATCACCGTATGCTCACCGACGATATCGCCGGCGCGCACGGTGGCGAAACCGATCTCCTTGGCATCCCGCGGCCCGCACTGGCCGACCCGCTCGAACACGCCATGCTCCTTGAGCGTACGGCCAAGGCTGTCAGCCACCACCTCACCCATCTTCAGCGCCGTGCCGGAGGGGGAATCGACCTTGTGGCGGTGGTGGGCCTCGATCACCTCGATATCGTACCCCTCGTCGCCCAGCGCCTTGGCGGCGGTCTCGAGCAGCTTCAGCGTCAGGTTCACCCCCACGCTCATATTGGGCGCGAAGACCATCGCCAGCTGGTCGCGGTAGCCGTCGAGCTCGGCCAGCTGCTCGTCGCTGAGGCCAGTGGTGCCGATCACGATGCGCTTGCCGTGCGCGGCGCAGAACGCCAGGTTGGCCAGCGTCACCTGCGGCGCGGTGAAATCGATCAGCACGTCGAAGTCGTCGACGATGGCATCGAGGGACGCCGCCGCGGCAACGCCGCACTTGCCAAGCCCGGCCAGCTCACCGATATCGGCACCGGCCAGCGAGCTGCCCGGCTCGACCACGCCCCCCGCCAGGGTGGCCTCGGCATCCTGCTCTACGGCGGCAACCAGGGTGCGGCCCATGCGGCCGGCAACGCCGACGATAGCGATACGGGTCATGCGGACTCCTGCAGTTCGATAAAGATAGCGCCGGAGTATAGCAAAGACGCCTAGGCAGTGGCCCGGTCGCCGCGCAGCAGCAATACCATGGCGACCACGATCAGCACGCTGCCGGGCAACCAGGCCCAGCCGATCTGCTCAGGCTGGGTGGCAAACAGCAGCAGCATCGACACGAATGGCACCAGGTAGCCATAGGCGGTTACCGCGCCCGGGGTCAGCGCCGCGGTGGCGCGCTGCATCAGCCAGAAGGTCATGGCGCTGGAGCACAGCCCCAGATAGACCACCAGCAGCAGGTCCGACCCGGTCATCCACGCCAGGCCGGCCAGCGGCTCGACCAGGCTACCGGCCACGCCGATCAGTACGCCGCCCAGCGCCAGGCTCCAGAAGGTACGCGCCGCCGCCGAGGCCGACAGCCAGTCGCGGTTGATCCCCCACTTGCTGAGCACCGGATACAGCGCCGTGGAGAGACAGCCGCCGAAGAACACCAGCTCGCCGCTGCCGAACTGCAGCCCCCCGCCGCCGTTGCGTGCCTCGGCAAACGCCAACCCCAGCGCCCCACAGGCACCCAGCGCCAGGATTAACGGCAGCCGCCAGGCCAGCCGCTCGACGCCGGCCGCCACGCCGAACGCAAACGCCAGCAGCGGCACGGTCACGTAGAGGGTCGCCATGGAAAGCGCCGTGGCACGGTGTGCCGCCCAGAACATGGCGCCGAAGAAGCCTGCCAGACACAGGCCCATCAGCGCATACAGCAGCAGGCCGCGGCGTGCTGGCCGCCAGTCGCCGGCTCGTCGCGCCAGCGGCCACAGCGCCAGCGAGGCGATGGCAAAGCGCAGGGCGGTAAGCTGCAGCGGCGGCAGCCCTTCGCTCATCACTCCTACTGCCGGGAACGACAGCCCTACCAGCAGCGCCCATAGCAGCATGCCCAGGTGGGCACGGCGAACGCTGACGACGCTCAATTTTCCCAGACAATATCGAGCGGCTCGCCGGCCATACGCTCCAGATGACTGCTCACCACCCCCTCCAGTTGGTCCAGGGTCGACTCATCGAGCGCCTCGATGGCCACCGTCAGGCGATCCGCCGTAGCGTGCATCAGGCAGGTGCCATCGGCGAACGCCACCCGGCCCTGATCCGCGTCGTGCTCGACCTCGAGCTTGTGAGCCCAGTGCTTGCAGAGCCGGTTGATCAGCTTGCTGCCGTCGGCGGTAGCAACGTCAGTACGTGAGATTGGCATGTGACCTCCGTTGGGCGTCGGGCATCAGCACCCAACGCAGGGTAAAGACACTTACAGTGCGAAGCGCGTCAGGCGGAACGGCGACATATCCACCGCCGGCGGCTCACCACACATCTGTTCAGCCAGCACGCGACCGGTGACCGGCCCCAGCGTAAAGCCCTGATGGCCGTGACCGAAGGCCAGCCACAGCCCGGCATGCCGCGGCGCACTGCCAATCACCGGCAGCATGTCGGCGACACAGGGGCGGCTGCCCATCCACGGTTCGGCGTCGCGGCGCTCGCCGAGCGGTAACAACTCGCGAGCCACACGCTCGGCGGCATCCAGCTGCGCATGGCGCGGCGGCGCCTCAAGCGTATTCAATTCGGCACCGGTGGTCAGCCGCACCCCAGCCTGCATCGGTGCCAGCAGGTAGCCGGCATCGGCGTCGCGCAGCCAGTGGTTGAGCCGGGCTCCGTCCTGCATGGCATAGTGCATATGGTATCCGCGCTTGGGAAACAGCGGCACGCGATAGCCAAGCTCGGCCAGCCAGCGCGACGACCAGGGGCCTGTGGCCAGCACCAACTCCTCGGCCTCATGCACCCCGGCGGCGGTATGCAGCCGCCAGCCGCGGGCGGTCTGCTCCAAGCGCTTCGCCTCGGCGCGCTCGACACGCCCACCAGCCGCCTCGAACGCCGCGGCATAGGCCTTGACCAGTGCCCCGGGGTCGCGCACCGTCCAGCCGTTGGTCCAGTGCACGGCCCCCAGCATGGCGTCACCCCGCAGGTGCGGCTCATGGGCCTTGAGCGCCGCGGCGTCGAGCGCCTCATGGGTGACGCCATACGCCTCGCCGATGGCCTCGGCGTTGGCGACTTGCGCATCCAGCGACGCCTGCTCACGAAAGCCGTCCAGCCAGCCCTGCTTGCATACCAGCGACTCGGCGCCGGCGGCGGCGATCAGCGCCTGGTGCTCCTCGGTGCAGCGCACCGTCAATGAGGCGTAGGCCGGCACCACCGCGGCGTGGCGCGCCGGCGTGGATTGCCGCCAGTACTGCAACAGCGGACCGGCGGCGGCCAGCAAGGCGCGGGGGCGATAACGGATATCGATCTGACGGTTGGGCAACACCCGTAGCAGGGTCGCCAGGTCGCGGGGAAAGGGGTACGGCTTGACCGCCTCGCGCTGAATGATCCCGGCGTTGCCGTAGGAGGTCTCCTCGCCCGGCCGGCGGCGATCGAGCAGCGTTACCGAACGCCCACGCCGCGCCAGGTGGTACGCAATCGAGGTGCCCACCATACCGGCACCAAGCACCAGGGTCTCGCGGGTCATGTGGTCGTCCTTGCTTACGGCCGGGGCTACAAATGCTGGATCACGGCAGCTTAGCAAGAATGCCGCGTCAAGCGCACGCGCCAGGCGATGTCGCGATATGCGACGAGACCAGCCCCAAGTGGCGTTCGCTCCTCATCGTCGCAGTGGCCATCGCACCCTGCGCCCTTCGAACGCAGCCAGGCCAGCTCCGGCGAGCACCAGGGGCAGGGCCAGCAGAAAGCCGGCCGAAGGTGCCAACCCAAAGATTGCCAGGTCGGCCAGCACGGGCCAGATCAAGGCCAGGTACTCGAAGGGGGCCAGCCGCGAGACCTCCGCATAGCGCAGCGCGAGAGTCATGCAAATATGCGCCGCACCACCGAACAGCCCGGCAAACATCAGCAGCCACAGCTGCTTCCCATCCAGGTCTGCCCAGCCTAGCGGCCAGGTAACCAGCCCCGCCAGCGCTGACATCAGGATAAAGTAGAATGCGATAGCCCCCGGCGTCTCGGTGCGCGAGATGCGCCTCACGGTCAACAGCGCGCCCGCCGTAAGCAGGGCCGCCAGCAGTGCCAGCAGATAGCCCGCCAGCGAAGCCCCATCGCCCCCCAGACTGGGCAGTACCAGCACGGCCACCCCCGCCAGTGCCAGCAGCAGGGCTGCGGTCCGCTGTAGCGTTAACCGTTCGCGCAGCAACAAGACTCCGCCGATAGCCATCAGCACCGGGGTCAACTGCGCCAGGAGCGTCGCTTCGGCAACCGGCAGCAGCGCCAGGGCGGCGAAAGAAGCAAACATCGCCGCCGCGCCCAGGCCGGAGCGCAGCAGGTGCCCACCAGGCCGGCGGGTCGCCAACCCAGCGGGGAACTCGCGCCGCCATGCCAGGAACAGCACGACCGGCAGCAGCGCAAACAGCGAACGGAAGAAAACGATCTGTCCCAAAGGCGTCGCCTCGCTGGCGGCCTTCACGCAGACCATCATCCCAGTGAAGAGCATCCCCGAGAGCAGTCTCAAGATGATGCCGGCCAGCGGCCTATCGGGGAGCTCGTCCATGAATGCCTGTGCCTGGTGCAATGAGAGGGGATCGGCAGTCACGTCACGGCACTGCCATAAGGCATTGGCAGACATCGGCGCTGCCGTCCATCACCCTAGTCTAATAAGAGCTCCCCCATTTGCCCAGCAATCGTGCCTCTCAGGCTCGACTGCCAAACCACGAGGCCCCCGGCATCCGAGGATACCGGGGGCCCGTGCTGCCAGGACGGATGCCGAGGGATTACGGCTTCATGTCCTCGAAGAACTTGCGCACGCCATCGAAGAAGCCGCTCTTCTTGGGCGAGTGGCTGTTGCTCTCACCGAGGCTGTCCTGGAACTGACGCAGCAGCTCCTTCTGGTGCTCGCTGAGCTTGACCGGCGTCTCGAGTACGACCTTGCACAGCAGGTCGCCGGCGGGGCCGCCACGCACCGGCTTGACGCCCTTGCCCTTGAGCCGGAACAGCTTGCCGGTCTGGGTCTCGGCGGGGATCTTGAGTTTGACCCGACCATCCAGGGTCGGCACTTCGAGTTCACCACCCAGGGCGGCGTCAACGAAGTTGATCGGCACCTCGCACTGCAGATGACGGCCATCGCGCTGGAAGATGCGGTGCGGCTTGATCGCCACCTGCACGTAGAGATCGCCGGGCGGGCCACCGTTGATACCGCTCTCGCCCTCGCCGTTGAGGCGAATGCGATCGCCGGTATCGACCCCCGCGGGAATCTTCACCGACAGGGTGCGGGTCTCGCGCACGCGGCCTTCGCCGTTGCACTTATGGCACGGCACCTTGATGTGCACTCCGCTGCCGTGGCAAGTGGGGCAGGTCTGCTGCACGGCGAAGAAGCCCTGCTGCATGCGCACCTGCCCCATGCCGTTACAGGTCGGGCAGGTCTCCTTGGTGGAGCCCGGCTCGGCGCCGTCGCCATCACAGCGGTCGCAATCGATATGCCGGGGCACGCGGATATCGACGCTGGTGCCGGACACTGCGTCCTCGAGATCGAGCTCGAGGTTGTAGCGCAGGTCACTGCCGCGCTGCGGCGCATTGGGGTGACGGCGGCCACCGCCGCCACCGAAGATATCGCCGAACACGTCGCCGAAGATATCGCTGAAACCGCCGGCTCCCGCGCCGCCACCGAAACCGCCGCCGCCAAAGCCACCACCCTGGCCATCGACGCCGGCATGGCCAAACTGGTCGTAGGCGGCACGCTTCTCGCTGTCGGTCAGGACCTCATAGGCCTCGGAGACCTCGCGGAATTTCTCCGCCGCGCTGTCGTCGTCCGGATTGCGGTCCGGATGAAATTTCTGGGCCAGACGCCGATAGGCCTTCTTGATCTCTTTCTGATCGGCCCCGCGCTCGACGCCGAGCACCTCGTAATAGTCACGTTTGGACATGGGTCTGTCCGCCTCCATAGCGACACTGCGGAAACACCAACGCGGGAGTCAGGCCCCCGCGCTGGCGTCATCCGAAGCTCAGATGTCGTGGTTACTGCTTTTTCTGGTCGTCGTTGACTTCTTCGTACTCGGCGTCGACCACGTCATCTTCCGGCTTAGCGCTGCCTTCCTGCTCACCGCCGGCCTCACCCTGAGCGCCTTCGGCCTGCTCGGCATACATCTTCTGGGCCAGGTTGCCGGAGGCTTCGGTGAGGGCGCTGAGCTTCTGCTCGATGGCGTCCTTGTCGTCACCCTTGACCGCCTCCTCGAGCTCGCCAATGGCGCTCTCGATGGTCTGCTTCTCCTCGTCGCTGGCCTTGTCACCGGCGTCTTCGAGGGTCTTGCGGGTGGCGTGGATCATGCCGTCGGCCTGGTTGCGAAGCGCCACCAGCTCTTCAAACTTCTTGTCCTCGTCGGCATGCGCTTCGGCATCGCGCACCATCTGCTCGACCTCTTCCTCGGACAGACCGCTGGAGGCCTTGATGACGATCGACTGCTCCTTGTTGGTGGCCTTGTCCTTGGCCGACACGTGCAGGATGCCGTTGGCGTCCAGGTCGAAGGCGACCTCGATCTGCGGCACACCACGTGGCGCCGGCGGAATATCGCTGAGATCGAAGCGGCCCAGTGACTTGTTACCACCAGACTGCTTACGCTCGCCCTGCAGCACGTGGATGGTCACGGCGGTCTGGTTGTCATCCGCGGTGGAGAAGGTCTGGGTCTTCTTGGTCGGGATGGTCGAGTTCTTCTCGATCAGCGGCGTCATCACGCCACCCAGGGTCTCGATGCCCAGGGTCAGCGGGGTAACGTCGAGCAGCAGCACGTCCTTGACGTCGCCGCCCAGCACACCACCCTGGATCGCGGCGCCCACGGCCACGGCTTCGTCCGGATTGACGTCCTTGCGGGCGTCCTTGCCGAAGAACTCGGCGACCTTCTTCTGCACCATCGGCATGCGGGTCTGACCGCCGACCAGGATCACGTCATCGATCTCAGAGGCCGACAAGCCGGCATCGGCCAGCGCGGTCTTGCACGGCCCCAGCGAGCGTTTGACCAGGTCTTCCACCAGCGACTCGAGCTTAGCACGGGTCACCTTGACGTTGAGGTGCTTGGGACCGGTGTTGTCAGCGGTGATGTAGGGCAGATTCACGTCGGTCTGCTGGGCGCTGGAGAGCTCGATCTTAGCCTTCTCGGCGGCTTCCTTGAGGCGCTGCATGGCCAGGTTGTCGCCGGACAGATCGATGCCGGAATCCGACTTGAACTGATCGACCAGATAGTTGATCAGGTGCATGTCGAAGTCTTCGCCACCCAGGAAGGTGTCGCCGTTGGTGGCCAGCACCTCGAACTGGGTCTCGCCGTCGACGTCGGCCACCTCGATGATCGAGATATCGAAGGTGCCGCCACCCAGGTCATAGACCGCGATGGTCTTGTCACCGCGCGCCTTGTCCATGCCGTAGGCCAGCGCCGCCGCGGTGGGCTCGTTGATGATACGCTTGACCTCGAGGCCGGCGATACGCCCGGCGTCCTTGGTGGCCTGACGCTGGCTGTCGTTGAAGTAGGCCGGCACGGTGATCACCGCCTCGGTCACTTCTTCGCCCAGGTAGTCCTCGGCGGTCTTCTTCATTTTCTTGAGCACTTCGGCGCTGACCTGCGGCGGGGCCAGCTTCTTGCCCTTCACCTCCACCCAGGCATCGCCGTTGTCGGCCTCGGTGATCGCGTAGGGCACCATCTTGATGTCCTTCTGCACCACGTCGTCCTTGAAGCGACGACCGATCAGACGCTTGATGGCATACAGCGTGTTCTGGGGGTTGGTAACCGCCTGGCGCTTGGCAGCCTGGCCGACCAGCGTCTCGCCATCATCGGTGTAGGCGATGATGGACGGCGTGGTGCGGCCACCTTCGGCGTTCTCGATGACTTTGGCGCTGTCGCCGTCGAGAACGGCGACACAGGAGTTGGTTGTCCCCAGGTCAATACCGATGATGCGTCCCATAGGAAATCCTCGAAAGTTGTCTCTTGATTCGTACATCGCGGCCTTCGCCGCGGGGTTATCGTCTATCTGGGGGCCGCCTGACGCTTTTCAAGACCCTTGCCCCCAATCGCCTGGCCGCGAGGTCAGCTGGCCGCCTGGCTGACCACCACCATGGCCGGCCGTACCAGGCGCCCGTTGAGCAGGTACCCCTTCTGCATCACCTCCATCACGGTGTTGGGGTCGAGCTCAGGGTTGGGCACCATCGCCATGGCCTCGTGATACTGCGGGTCGAACGGTTCGCCGTGGGGCTCCACCGACTCGACGCCGAACTTGCCGAGCACATCGAGCTGCAGCTTGAGGGTCATCGACACGCCCTCGCGGTGAGCCTCGCTGGCGCCATCCTCCATGGCCTCCAGCGCCTTCTCCAGGCTGTCGATCACCGGCAGCAGCTCCTTGACGAATTTCTCCAGCGCGAACTTGCGCGCCTTGTCGGCTTCCTGCTCGGCGCGGCGACGCACGTTCTGGGCCTCGGCGGCGGCGCGCAGTGCCTGGTCCTTGGCTTCCGCGGTGCTCTGCTCGAGCTCCTCGATGCGCGCATTCAGCGCGTCGACATCGGCATCACCGGCCACCGGCTCTTCAGTCGACTCATCCTCGTCGGCAGCGGCTTCGATGGCCTCTTCGAGATCGCCATCCAGCGGCGTCTTCTGCGGCTCGGCGTCCTCCTCGGCACGCTCCAGCTCTTCGTCCAGCGGCGTCTGCGGTTGTTTGGCCATGAGTGTCTCCTGACATCGAAAGGCGGCACGCGGCCGCCTGAACATTTCACGACATGCAGTATCTGCAAGATTGAGTACAACGAATTGCAGCCTATATGGGGATGCCGACGACAATCTCAAGGCATTCGCGACTACGGCAACGTCGCGAGCATTGTCGTCCTCTATCGACTACTGTATAAACGCACAGAGGGCGATAACGACTACAAGGAGATAGGCAGCCATGCTGGTACAGCTCGCGATTCGTGATTACGCCATCGTCGATAGCCTCGACCTGGAACTTCATGGCGGCATGACCGCTATCACCGGCGAAACCGGGGCCGGCAAGTCGATCCTGCTCGGCGCCCTGGGGCTGTGCCTTGGCGAGCGCGCCGACGCCGGCAGCGTGCGCCACGGTGCCGAACGTGCCGACCTCTCGGCGCGCTTCGATATCGCCGCCCTGCCCGAGGCCCGTGAGTGGCTAGAGAATCGCGAACTGCCCGGCGACGACTGCCTGCTACGCCGGGTGATCACCGCCGCCGGGCGCTCCAAGGCGTGGATCAACGGCCAGCCGGCGACTATCGCCGACCTCAAGGCGCTAGGCGAGCACTTGATCGAGATCCACGGCCAGCACGCCCACCAGGCGCTGCTACGCGAGGACACCCACCTGCGGCTGCTCGACGACTACGCCGGCCAGCGCGATGCCGTGACCACTCTGGGCGAGACCCATCGCCGCTGGCAGCAGGCGCGACGACGCCTCAAGCGGCTGGCCGACGATGGCGACGAATTGGCGGCGCGCCGCCAGCTGCTGCGCTATCAGGTCGAGGAGCTCGACCAACTGGCGTTGAGCGACGGAGAACTCGACGCTCTGGAGGAGGAACAGACGCGCCTCGCCCACGCCGAGGAGACCCTGCGCGAGGCGCAGGCCGCCGCCGATTGCTGCGACCACGACGAGGGCGGCGCCCAGTCACTGTTGGCACAGGCAGTGAGCCGTCTCGGCGCGCTGCCCGGCAGCGACCGCGGCAGCCTCGCCGAGGCCCTCGGCATGCTCGAGGAGGCACGTATCCAGGTCGAAGAAGCCGGCCGCGAACTACAGCGCTTCATCGACACCACCGAGCTCGACCCAGCGCGCCTGGCCGAGGTCGAGGAGCGGCTCAGCGCGGTGCACCGCATCGCCCGCAAGCATCACGTGCTGCCGGACGAGCTGGTCGCGCTGCACCATCGCCTGCACGGCGAGCTGGCCGAACTCGACGGCGGCGAGCACGATCTCGAGGCACTCCGCCAGGAGGTCGAGCAGCTGCGCGACAGCTGGCGCCAGCAGGCCAGAACGATCAGCGAGGCTCGCCAGCGGGCGGCTACGCGCTTCGCCGAGGAGGTACAGTCGCAGTTGGGTTTTCTGGCCATGGGCAAGGCCAGCTTCGCGGTACAGGTCGAGGCCCGCGAGACGCCGGCCGCAGACGGCATGGACACGGTTCGCTTCTTGATCAGTGCCAACCCGGGGCAGCCTCCACGCCCGCTGACCAAGGTCGCCTCAGGCGGCGAGTTGTCGCGCATCAGCCTGGCCATCCAGGTGGTGGCGGCCAGCCACTCGACCATACCCAGCCTGGTATTCGACGAGGTTGACGTGGGCATCTCCGGCGCGACGGCCGAGATCGTCGGCCAGTTGCTCAAGCGCCTCGGCGAGGGTGGCCAGGTGATGACCGTGACCCACCTGCCCCAGGTTGCCGCCCAGGCCCATCAGCACCTGCATATCGAGAAGCAGGCCGAGGCCGATACCACCCTTACCCAGATGGTGCTGCTCGACGGCGCCGGCCGGGTTCGCGAGCTGGCGCGCATGCTCGGCGGGGTCAAGCTATCCGAACGCACCCTGGCCCACGCCCGCGAGATGCTCGACGCCAGTCAGCGCGCCCATCACTAGCCCGCAGCTGGCAGCTCTCCTAACGCACTCGGCCCCGATCATTGATCGGGGCCGAGTCGCAGAGGGTGCAAGCGTGACGCTTATTTTTTCTGAATGCCTTCCTGACGGGTCGCCTTGGAGCCCTTGGGCCGCACGTAGAGTACCAGGGCATGGTCTACCAGCTCGAAACCGTGCTCCTCGGCGATCTCCTGCTGACGCCGCTCGATGGTCTCATCGAAGAACTCGATGATCTCACCGCTCTCCAGACACACCATATGATCGTGATGCTCGTCTTGAGAGAGCTCGAATAGCGCGTGGCCACCATCAAAATTATGACGGATCACCAGACCGGCGGATTCGAACTGGGTCAGGACGCGGTAGACAGTGGCCAAGCCAACGTCTTCGCCGGCCTCGAGTAGCGCCTTGTAGACATCTTCGGCACTCAAATGGTGCTGACCCGGGGCATTCTCCAGGATCTGCAGGATCTTGACGCGGGGCAGGGTCACCTTCAGACCCGCCTTGCGTAGTTCATGGTTTTGATCGGCCATGGTTGCTCTTCGCAGTAACGTGTAGGGTCGGGTATGATCGACCGACTCAACGATAGTGAAGAACAGGCTCAAATGCAAAAGCTGATCAAAACCGTCACCCTTTCCGTTGCCCTCACCACGCTGGTCAGCGGCTGCAGCTACTTAGGCGTCTATAAGCGCGACCTGGCCCAGGGCAACCTGGTGACCCACGACATGGTCAGCCAGCTGCAGCCGGGCATGAGCCGCGACCAAGTTCGCGGTGTGATGGGAACGCCCCTGCTCGAGGGGCCGTTCGATGCCAGCCAGTGGGACTACCTATTCCGCCTCGACGAAGCCTACGGCGGCGTGGATCAGCGCCGCGTCACCCTGACCTTCGACGGTGACCGGCTGGTGGATATCAATCGCGACGGCGACCTGTCCCGCGACATCGACCTGATGCCCGAGGATGGGCCCGGCCCGGCCCCGGAAGGCGTTGGCCCGGATGACGGCATGGCTCCACAAGGTCCGCAGCCCGAGCCTCAGCAGGGCGGCGGCACTGCGCCGGCCGGCGGTGCCCCCGCCGAGCGCGCTCCGGAACCCAGCCAGCCCGAGCCCAGCGAGCAAGAGCCGATTCAGCAGGATCCGTCGCTCTAAGCGCTGCGCAACGAACGACTAGCACTCAGCGCGTCTTGCCCTGCAAGGCACGCTGTTTGCGCGCCTGCTTGGGGTCGATTTGCAGCGGGCGGTAGACCTCGACCCGGTCACCCGCGTTGAGCGGCTGGTCATCGCGCTTGAGCGCCACGCCAAAAACACCCAGCGGCGCGTCACGGAAGAAGGCCTCTCCCTGCTCGGGAAAGTCCTCTACTAGCCCCGCCTGCCATACGGCCTGGCGCGCCGTAGTGCCCGCGGGCACCGTCAGCGCCACCAGCCTCTGCCGATCAGGCAGCGCAAACGCCACCTCTACCTCTATCGAATCGACCATCAGCATACCACCTGGCACGCCAACGAGTGCCACTCAGCGACCATAGAGATCATCCGCTCGGCGAGTAAACGACTCCACCAGTTGGCCAGCGACCTGCTGGAACAGCTTGCCGAAGGCCATCCCCAGCAACCGGTTGGCGAACTCGAATTCCATCTCCAGGCTCACCTTGCAGGCATCCTCGCCCATCGGCGTGAACAGCCAGCGGCCGCGCAGGCGCTTGAAAGGCCCCTTCACCAGCGACAGCTCGATGCGCTCCGGCTCAACCAGATCGTTGCGGGTCATGATGCTGTGCTCGATACCTGCCCTACCCAGGGTCATCTCGCCGATCAGGTGCTCGTCGTCGCGCTCAACCAGGCGTGCCCGCCGGCAGCCCGGCAAGAACTCCGGATAGCGCTCGAAATCGTTGACCAGGTCGAACATCGCCTGGGGGGAGTGCCGCACCAGGGCGGACCGATTGACCGTAGGCATTTACCTCTCCGCTGACTTTGCTGGGCCGTACGCGTATCATGGTCGGATATTTCGTCAAGCCTTGAATCTTATCACGCTTCCCCCCATCTCGAACGGGGCTGCCAAGGCATATCGACACACGAGGTTCCATGGCCAACAAGAAAGGCAAGGGCAAAGGCCCGTTCAGTTCCGTCATCGCCCAGAACAAGAAGGCCCGCTTCGAGTACCACATCGATGAGACCTTCGAAGCGGGCCTCGCGCTGGCTGGGTGGGAGGTCAAGAGCCTGCGTGCCGGCAAGGCTCAGCTCACCGACACCTATATCTTGATCAAGAACGGCGAGGCCTGGCTGCTGGGCAGTCACATCACCCCGCTCAATACCGCCAGCACCCATGAGATCGCCGACCCGACGCGCACCCGCAAGCTGCTGCTGCATCGCAAGGAGATCGCCAAGATCTTCTCGCGCACCCAGGACAAGGGGCACACCTGCGTACCGCTCAAGCTGTACTGGAAGAAGAATCTGATCAAGTGCGAGCTGGCACTGGTGACCGGCAAGAAGCAGCATGACAAGCGCGCTACCGAGAAGGAGCGCGACTGGAACCGCCAGAAAGCGCGGATCATGCGCGAGCATTGAGCGGCGCACGCTTGAACTGGCGTCGCGCCGCCCCCACCTGATATGATGAAAGGGTTCCACGGGGGCGACATGGCTTCGACGCCGGTGACAACCTCCTAGGTGCATGCCGAGAGCGTGATGTATCTCGTAAATCCAACATCACGATTAAATAGTCGCAAACGACGACAACTACGCTCAGGGCGCGCTGGCAGCTTAAACGCTGTTAGCTTCTAGTCCGGCCCCAAAGTGATGTGCCCATTCATCACGGCGGGGATATGAGCGCAAACTGATGGGATCGCGGTTGGTGGTGTCCTCTCATCAATCGCTAAACCTTAGAGGAATCGCGTAGCTGGATCCTGCCCGTCGGAGCCAGTAGCGTTAAATCAAAAGACGGACCTAAGCATGTAGAGCCGAAGAGCGAGTGCCGGCGGACGCGGGTTCAATTCCCGCCGCCTCCACCAATTAAGCATACGAATCAAGCACCTACGGGTGCTTTTTTCGTTTCTGCCCCTCGACTAACCGTTGACCGAAGAGATCAAGGCATCTAGCAAGATGCGCATGGCAATGATAAACAGCAGCGCCATGATGACCTTGTCAAAGACGTCCCGGTCCAGATAATTCCCCAGCCGCCCGCCCAGCGGCATGGCCAGCCAGATCACCAGGAATGCCGCCACGCTGGCCATGGCGAGCGGCCATGTGACGAGCCCCACGGAGAGCAGTGCTGGAAGCTGGACCACTGTGATGGCCGCAAAGAAGGTCGAAATCGAGCCAATGAAGACCCGGCGCTCCAGGCGCATGAAGTTGAGAAACGCCACCGACACCGGCGCCGACATCCCCACCGCGCCTTGCAGCACGCCTCCGCATAGCCCAGCAGGGATGACCAGCCTATTGGCTAACGCACGCCCCAATTCGGCATCGCGGCGCAGCACGCGCACCCCCAGGTAGGCCAGCATGGTCACGGCGACAGTGATCGACAGTAGCTTCTCGTTGATACTCACCAGCGCCCAGGTGCCCAGCAGCACGCCCACTCCACCCGATGCGGCAAACCCCGCCAGGAAGCGCAGCGGCAGCAGATGACGGCGGTAGCGCCAGACTTGCAGCATATTGCTCAGCAGGTTGGGCACCAGCAAGACGACAATGGCGGTCTGGATATCGTAGAGCACCGTGAAGATAGGCACGACGATCAGAGGCACGCCAGAACCAATCGCGCCTTTGACGAACCCCGCCAGTACCAGCGTCAAGATTGACAGCAGTATCAGCATCGGGACAAGGGGCTTTCGAGCCTCATCTCCAGAATCGATGCTGTAAACCGTCTACCCAATGACTTACTAGCCAGCCACCACGCGCGTATGCAGCTCACCAACACCTTCTATGCCTCCCTGCAAGATATCCCCAATCGATACAGAACCAACGCCAGAGGGCGTTCCCGTCATGATGAGGTCGCCAGCACGCAAGCGGAACAATCGAGATAGCTGGGAGATGACTTCCGGCACTTTCCAGATCATCTGATCAAGATTGCCCTGCTGACGCAGCTCACCGTTGATATTTAACCAGATTGCCCCCGAGTCGGGATGGCCGATCTTTGCGGCTGGCGCTAGAGTGCCACAAGGAGCAGCACCCTCGAAGCTTTTCGCGGTATCCCATGGACGCCCCATTTTCTTCATCTCGGCTTGAATATCCCGTCGTGTCATATCGAGACCAACGGCATATCCATACACATGCGCTAGAGCCTGATCAACGGGAATATCCTCACCACCCTTGGCCAAGGCTACCACTAGCTCAACTTCATGGTGAACGTCTTGAGTGGCTGGAGGATAGACAAAGTCTCCGCTATCCGTAATCAGCGTCGTGCTGCTCTTTTGGAAGAAGAAGGGCGGCTCCTTATTTGGGTCATGCCCCATTTCTACCGCATGAGCGGCAAAGTTACGACCAACACAATAGATACGATGGACAGGAAAGCGCTGTTCACCACCCAAGACGGGCAAAGTGGCCATCTCAGGGGCTGGTATTACCAGGGAGTCCGAGCTCATGACAGGTCCTCAAGTTGTAGTGGCATTATCAACGACGGATTTCAATTAGCACCTCGAGTCTGTAGGCCGTGGTAACCGTGCTGAGAGCGCGCTTCACCAAGAGCCATCCCACTGCGAATATCTTTCAGAATCTTATCCTCGGTGTGCTCAATACCCTCTGCGGTAGCCAATACGTCTTCATGATGCCCAAGCGGAATCACTACAACGCCATTACCATCTGCGCAAATGAGGTCGCCAGGCTCGACCCGCACCGTACCAAGGCAAACTGGCACATTGACGGCCTGAAGCATTACTCGATCCTTGCCGGTCCGCATGTGGCCCTGCCTTGACCAGATTGGGTAGCTCAACGCCAAGCTCTCCTGAAGATCACGATTGACGCCATCCACTACTGTACCTTCGACACCGTTGCGCTTGGCGACTTCGGTCATTATGTTGCCCCATACGGTACAGTCGGTACGTCCGCGATTATCGATCACCACAACATCGCCCACGCCAAGATCATCCAGAAAATCCCCCACAGTGCCCCCTTCCGCGCTGACAGGCATGTACGCCAGGGTAAAAGCCTGACCAGCTATGCATGCCTCTGGCAGAAGTGGGCGAAGCCCTTCAACGGCTCCGGGGAGGCCGTGCTTGTCTAGCGCATCGCTCAGGCTCGAGGTGGACAGTGAGCGGCAGCGCTCTAGCGTCTGGGCATCTAATCGTTGAGTCGTCATCACAAGCGTCTCCTGGCGTTTAACGTGGGACAGCCGAATTATTGGTTGTATTGGTCTAATTGGTTATCATGCTCCGCGTCACGCCCGACGGGCTTGGTCAGCGCCAGCGGAGAGTGGGGAGTCAGCAACTGCCGTTCGACGCTCAGCAAGTGCTCAAGCATACGCGCTGACGCTGAGGCGGCGTCACGCTCAGCGATAGCATCAATGATGTACTCGTGCTCGTTGAACGAATGGTGATCAGGCAACGGACGCACGGTGTCGGTACGCCGGCGGCACCACACCATGGTTCGCCTAACGCTTAGTAGCATGTCAAACATCGAAGACGTAATCAGATTCTGTGTCGAATCAGCTATCAACTTGTGAAACTGATTGTCGCAGGCTTCATATTCTCGCCACGTCTTCGCTTCTCGGCTCTGCCTAGCCACCTCTCGCATCGCCTCGATGTCCCTCGGCGTCGCTTGTAGCGCGGCTTCAGCAGCCAGTGCTGGCTCAAAGGTCATGCGCGCTCGAACTACATCAGAGGGGCTACAGTGATGGACAAGGTGCGTGGGATCGAGCGACTTGAGAGGCGATCGATCACCCACAAAGGTCCCCTTACCGACATGTCGCCATACCAACCCCTCCTTTTCGAGTATGGCCAGCGCCTTGCGAACCTCACCCCGGGTAACACCCACTTGCTGCGCCAGCTCGCGCTCTGGGGGCAACCGGTCGTTGGGCCGCTTGCCGCTTTGCGACAGATAGGCACGCAGCTGAACCAGTGTTGCGTGATGCTCTTCCATAACCTCCCCCCTGAGTAACCCTCTATGATGTTAGGTCGCCCGAAAAAATTGGGCAACCATTTCTTGACCTATTACAAAAATTGGTCAAACCTTGAGGCAGGATTCGACTGGCCACTGGAGGGCACGACGAGACTGCCGACCGGCGCCGAGGAGGGAGATACGCCCCCCGACGCTCGTGAGGCTCAAGTCACACGCCAAGCACACCGTCATAACGATAAAAAGGATCGCATCATGAACAGCAAAAAGGTTCTTGCCAGCGCCATCAGCGCCATCGCACTCGCCACCGTTCCCCTATCGGCTCATGCATGGCCTGAACAAACCGTCACTATCATCGTCCCATATGCCCCGGGCGGGATTGCCGATATTGCCGCTCGCACTGTGGCCGAGGCCATGACGCCGGTCTGGGGACAAGAAGTCATCGTCGACAACCGTACAGGCGGGGCCGGCTTTGTTGCTGCCACTGCCGTAGCCCGCTCAACCCCAGATGGCCATACCCTCTTCGTCGCCGACATGGGCGTCAACGTCATCAATCCCTATCTATTCGACGACATTCCCTACGATCCCGCCTCGGACTTCCGCCCGATCACCATGATCAGTGATACGCCGCTGGTTCTAGCAGCCTACAGCGGCGCTCCATTCGACACGACAGAGGAGTACATTGCATATGCCGAGGCCAACCCCGGAGACATCAGCTTCGCCTCGGCCGGCATAGGCTCGTTGAATCATATCGTGCCAGAGTGGATCAACTATGAAACTGGCATTGATACCGTCCACATTCCCTACCGGGGCGGGGCGCCGGCAGCCACAGCGGTAGCATCTGGCGAAGCCGAAGTCGGCGTGCTGGCGCTGTCGTCCGTAGGGCCGTTCGTTGACAGCGATGATATCAAGCTGCTGGGAGTCGCACGCCAGGAGCGCGTGGAGTCTCACCCAGACCTCCCGACACTGATTGAAGGCGGCGTACCCAACGTCGCGGCAGGCCAGTGGGCAGGCTTGTTCGCTCCATCGGGCGTCAGTGACGAAATCATTGAAAAGATCTACGAGGATGTAGCGGCCTATCTGGCAACCGAGGAGGCCCAGAGCGCCTTTGCTGATCGTGGCGCGATTGTGTCCCCAATGACCTCTGATGAGTTCAGTCAGATGCTGGATGAACTGCGCGAGCAGTTCTCAACCATCATCGAAGCAGCCGGCATCAGCGCTGACTGAGACCACTGGCCGAGGCTCTCGTAATGAGCTTCGGCCACCTCTATACGGGGTTACATGATGAACGTACTTATCTCCAAGGATTTCTTGGCAGGGATAGTCTGCGTGCTGCTTGGGGGCCTGGTACTAGTCGTTGCATCCGACTATAGCTTCGGCACCCCGCGGCGTATGGGTCCGGGTTTCTTCCCTATAACCCTCGCCACGCTGCTGTTACTGCTAGGCGTTGGCATCATGCTGAGCTCGCTACGCACAAGAGAGAGACTCGCTGCCCTAAACCTGCGCCCATGGCTAGTCATTCCCGCCGCAATCGTTGCTTTTGCATTGCTCTTGCCACGATTTGGATTTGCCCCTGCCGGCCTCGCTGTAGTGTTGCTTGCCGGGCTCGCTGACCGCAAGGCCAATAAGCTTGCTCTGACCCTACTTGCCAGCGTGCTCGTACCTGCTGTTTGGGGATTATTTGCCTTGGTACTAGGCGTGCCTATCCCGTTTGTCACCTGGAGTTGACCATGGATCTACTAGAGAGCCTCCAGCTCGGTCTAGCCACCGCGTTGACCATGGAAAACCTGCTCTACTGCCTGCTTGGTGTGAGCGTTGGAATGATCGTGGGCGTTTTACCCGGTATTGGCCATCTGGCGGCGGTATCACTCCTGATGCCACTGACATTTCATGTCCCGGCTACTGCCGCTCTGGTCATGCTGGCAGGTATCTACTATGGCGCCCAGTACGGTGGCTCTATCGCCTCGATTCTACTTAACTTGCCAGGTACAGCCTCTTCGGCCGTCATCTGCCTTGACGGCTACCCCATGGCACAAAATGGCCGTGCCGGTGCAGCGCTGTTGATTACTACCATTGCATCTTTTATTGGCAGCTGCTTCGCCATCATCGTGCTGATTCTGATGGCTCCGCCACTAGCTCAGCTTGCGTTATCGTTCCACTCGGCGGACTACTTCTCGATGATGGTGCTAGGCCTGGTGGCAGCGGGGTCCATTAGCCAGGGTCGACCACTGATTGGGCTAGCGAGTGTAGTCTTGGGGCTGCTGATCGGCTTGGTTGGCATCGACGTCAATAGTGGCGCCATGCGCATGACCTTCGGAATCCCTGAGCTATTTGACGGTATCAGCATCATCGTCATTGCCATGGCGCTGTTCGGTGTTTCTGAAGTCATTTCAAGTATCGGCAAGGCCGCTGACGGAGCAAGTAGTACCCGCGTGACGTTCCGCTCGCTGCTCCCAACGCGGAAGGAGTGGCGCGAGTCTGGCTGGCCTATCTTGCGCGGTTCTGGCGTAGGTACTGCCGTGGGCATTCTGCCAGGAACAGGTGGCGGCTCGATGGCCTCGTTCATGGCCTATGCCGTAGAAAAACGCATTTCCTCCAAGCCTGATACCTTTGGCAAGGGCGCAGTTCCCGGGATTGCTGCCCCCGAGGGAGCTAACAATGCTGCTGCTCAGTCCTCATTCATACCAACGCTCACACTGGGCATACCCGGCGATGCGATCATGGCACTAATGCTGGGCGCTCTAATGATTCATGGTATTGCGCCTGGCCCCAGAGTTGTTACGGAAAATCCAGATCTTTTCTGGGGGTTGATCGTAAGCTTCTTGATTGGAAACCTGATGCTCCTGGTGCTCAACATTCCACTCATAAAAGTGTGGGTGAAGATACTGCAAATACCCTATCGTCTCCTTTTCCCTATCATCATTCTTCTGATATGCGCGGGCGTCTATAGCCTTGACCGTTCAGTAATCGATGTACTCCTGGTAGCCGGCTTCGCAGGGGTAGGTTATCTGCTGATCAAACTGGGATTTGAAGCTGCACCTCTACTGCTCGGTTTTATTCTTGGTCCAATGCTCGAAGAAAACCTACGACGCTCCATGCTGCTAAGCCGAGGTGACTTCATGGTCTTCCTTGAGCGTCCAGTCAGTGCCGGCTTCCTGTTACTGGCAGTCCTGCTGCTGTTATGGGTCGTCTGGGGAAGTTTGAAACCGCCTAAGCCCTCAGCTTGAACCAGTATTACTATCTACCATCACGAGGATATATGCATGAACAAGCTTGCCGTAAGAACAATCGAGCGCGCAGCCACCGATGTTATACAGGAACTCGGTAGATGCGGCGTTGCGACTGTACATGAAGCACAAGGGCGGACTGGTGCCATGGAGCCAGAGATTCGGGCGGGCGTTCCGGGCGCCGCGATAGCTGGATCAGCCATCACGGTATTGTGCGCGCCAGGGGACAATTGGATGTTGCATGTCGCCATCGAGTTGATGGAACCGGGAGATGTGTTGGTCGTGGGAACTACTTCACGCAGCCTCGATGGCTTTTTCGGCGATGTGCTGGCCGAGTTTGTCTCGCAGCGAGGCGGTGTAGGCGCCGTTCTGGACACAGGCGCACGCGATATAAGAGACCTGCGAGAGCAAGGGTTCCCCGTCTGGTCACGCGCTATCAGTCCACAGGGCACCGTCAAGGAGACGGTAGGTGCCGTTAACGTTCCCATCATGTGTGGTGGACGCCTGGTTATTCCTGGCGATGTCGTCGTGGCCGATGATGATGGTGTTGTATTGGTGCCACGGCAAGGTGCAGCCGAGGTCCTTGCAGCCTCACAAAAGCGCATCGAAAAGGAAGAGGCCATGCGCAGCGCGATCAAACAAGGCGGCAAGACGCTCGACCTGCTGGGCTTGCGGGATAAATTGGCTGATAAAGGCCTTCGATATGATGATGGCCCCGTTGACTGGCCGTTTCACCAGGAGTGAAGAGCATGAAGATCGCCATTCTAGATGATTATGGTAATGATGCTCTGCGGCTAGCGGACTGGAGCGGGCTGGATGATATCGCTGTTTTCCACGATACACTGACAGACCACGATGCGCTGGTGGAACGCCTTTCGTCGTTTGATGTGCTGTGCGTCATGCGTGAGCGCACGCCACTCCCTGCCTCACTGCTGGAGAGGCTGCCAAAATTGAAGCTCATCGTAACCTCGGGCTCGCGCAACCTCTCGATCGACCTCGACACTGCTGCGCGCCAAGGCATCACGGTATGTGGCACCGAATTGCGGAAAACCACCACCGCCGAGCTGACATTAGGACTCATACTGGCAAGCCAGCGACGGATAGTCGTCGAGTCAAATCACCTGCGCAATGGTCAGTGGCAGCAGGGACTGGGGCGTGACCTCGCGGGGCTGACGCTCGGCATCGTCGGGCTTGGCAAGGTTGGCCAGCAGGTTTCAGCACTTGCTAAGGCCTTCGGCATGAGCGTCTTGGCTTGGTCACAGAATCTGACACAAGCGCTTTGTGATGAACATGGCGTCGAGCTTGCCGCTTCCCTGGAAGATCTATTGAAGGCGTCAGATATAGTATCGATACATGTGGTGCTTTCGCCTCGCAGTCAGGGGCTTATAGGCCGTGAGGCGCTTAGCCTAATGCAACCTACGGCCTGCCTTGTCAACACATCGCGAGGGCAAATTGTTGACTCTCAAGCGCTCGTGGACGCGTTGCGCAGCCAAACACTGGGATCGGCAGCAATCGATGTATTCGATCAAGAACCGCTGCCTGACGATGATCCTCTTCGCGATCACGAACTGATTGACAGCGGGCGGCTGCTGCTGACACCTCACTTGGGATATACCAGCGAGCAGACGTTCAGGCTCTTCTACCAGCAAATGGTGGAAGACATCCACGCCTGGCAACAGGGGGAGCCGATCCGTGAACTTGGCTAGGCGGAAGCAGCCTTCAGACCTCGCACCAGATCTCGATCGACCTTGGTCTCAGACTTGACGCGAAAACCACTTGCGAGCAGCCTCATGGGGAGCCATTATCTGCGCCCTCTCGCCGGCCCTTCGGGCCCTGGGCGAGGCCACGACCGAACATTACCCGATCTGGATGCGAACCCATGAGCAAAGTCCTGATTATTGGCGCCGGCGGCGTCGGCGGTGTCGTTACCCACAAGTGCGCCCAGCATCCCGAAGTCTTCGGCGAGATCATGCTGGCCAGCCGCAACGAGGCGAAGTGCCAGGCGATCGCCGACCAGTTGGATCGGCCGATCCAGACCGCCCAGGTGGATGCCGATGACGTCGAGGCGCTGGTCGCCCTGATCGAGTCGTTCCAACCGGACGTGCTGATCCACGTGGCCCTGCCCTATCAGGACCTGACCATCATGGAGGCCTGTCTGCGTACCGGCGTGCCCTACCTGGACACCGCCAACTACGAGCATCCGGACGAGGCCAAGTTCGAGTACAAGGAGCAGTGGGCCTTCCAGGACCGCTACAAGGACGCCGGCAACATGGCCACCCTGGGCTGCGGCTTCGACCCGGGCATGACCAATATCTACTGTGCCTACGCCCAGAAGAACCTGTTCGATGAGATCCACCGCATCGACATCCTGGATGCCAACGGCGGCGATCACGGCTACCCGTTCGCCACCAACTTCAACCCGGAGATCAACATTCGCGAGATCACCGCGAAGGGGCGCTACTGGGAGAAGGGCGAGTGGAAGGAGACCGCGCCGCTGGCCGAGAAGCGCAAGTTCGACTTCGACGGCATCGGCGAGAAGGACATCTACCTCCTCTACCACGAGGAGATGGAATCCCTGTGCCAGAACATCAAAGGCCTGGAGCGCATCCGCTTCTGGATGACCTTCTCCGACAAGTACATCACCCACCTCAAGGTGCTCGAGAACGTCGGCATGACCAGCATCGAGCCGATCAAGGTGGGCGATGCCGAGATCGCCCCGCTGGAGTTCCTCAAGGCGGTGCTGCCCGACCCGGCCTCGCTGGGCCCGCGCACCAAGGGCAAGACCAACATCGGCATCATCGCCGACGGCATCAAGGACGGTAAGCGGCGCAAGGTGCATATCTACAACATCTGCGACCACGAGCAGTGCTACGCCGAGGTCCAGTCCCAGGCCATCTCCTACACCACCGGCGTGCCGGCGGTGACCGGCGCCATGCTGATGCTGGAAGGCATCTGGAAGGGCGCGGGGGTGTTCAACGTCGAGCAGCTCGACCCCGACCCCTTCATGGCGCGCATCGGCGAGATGGGCCTGCCGTGGCAGGTGGTCGAGCTCGACCCCGACCACGACCCCCTGGCCTGAGCCATGGCGAACGCACGTGAGCAGAGCCTGGACTTTAATGTCCAGGCCTGCCCCTCCCCGGCCTATGTGGTGGACGACGCCCTGCTGCGCAAGAACCTGGAGCTGCTCGGGCAGGTTCAGGAGCGCAGCGGCGCGCGCATCCTGCTGGCGCTGAAGGGCTTTGCCATGTGGGACACCTTCCCGTTGGTTCGCCAGTACCTGGTGGGCACCACCTCCAGCGGCCAAGACGAGGCCCGCCTGGGAGCGGAGACCTTCGGCGGCGAGGTGCACTGCTACTCGCCGGCCTTCACCGCGGAGGAGATGGCGGTGGTGCTGCGCTACGCGGACCACCTCAGCTTCAACTCCCCGGGCCAGTGGCGGCGCTTCCGCGAGACCATCGCGAACGCGCCGCGCCGGGTCTCCTGCGGGCTGCGGGTCAATCCGGAGCACTCCACCGGGGCGGTACCGCTCTACGATCCCTGCGCGCCGGGCTCGCGGCTCGGCACCCGGGCACGGGACCTCACCTCGGAGGTGATGGAAGGCCTCGAGGGGCTGCACTTCCACACCCTGTGCGAGCAGAACAGCGACGACCTGGAGTCGACCCTGGCGGCCTTCGAGGAGCGCTTCGGCCACTACCTGGCCAGCCTGAAATGGGTCAACTTCGGCGGCGGCCACCATGTCACCCGCGCCGACTACGACGTGGAGCGACTGGTGCGGGTGATTCGCGGTTTCCGGGAGCGCCACCCGCATCTCACCGTCTACCTGGAGCCGGGCGAGGCGATCGCGCTGAACACCGGTTACCTGGTCTGCTCGGTGCTGGATATCGTCGAGAATGACGGCCCCATCGCCATTCTCGACACCTCCGCCACCGCGCATATGCCCGACGTACTGGAGATGCCCTACCGTCCCGAGATCATCGGCGGCGGCGAGCCCGACGAGAAGGCCCACACCTACCGCCTGGGGGGCATGACGTGTCTCGCCGGCGACGTGATCGGCGACTACTCGTTTGACGAGCCGCTTGAGATCGGCGACCGCCTGGTGTTCACCGACATGGCCCACTACACCATGGTCAAGACCACCACCTTCAACGGCATCCGCCTGCCATCGATCTGCCGCATCGACGCGGCCAACCGCGAGGTGCGCACGGTCAAGACCTTCGGCTACGTGGACTATATGCAGCGCCTGAGCTGAGCCCGCAAGCCGAATCTCGACAAGGCGCCTGCGGGCGCCTTGTTTTGCTGCGCATACTGGTACCGCTGCTGGAAGTCGCCTCATGCCTCTTTCGCCAGGCCCGAGTTTGACGCATGGTGACGAAGCTGACATCCACCGCCAGGGAGTGACGGTAATGACGACGATCTTCAAGTTCGGTGGCGCTTCGATCAAGGACGCCGAGGCCATTCGCCACCTGGGCGAGCTGCTGAATCGCCTAGAGACCCGGCCTCGCACGATCGTGATCTCCGCCATGGGCAAGACCACCAATGCGCTGGAGGCCCTGCTGGCCGCGGCTCGACATGGCGACGAAAGCGACTATCGTCACCAGCTCGAGGCGTTGCGTCGCGATCACCTTGCTACCGTGGAGTCGCTGTTCGGCGCATCAGGGGGCAGCGTGGCAGAGCGGGTCGAGACACTGCTGGAGGAACTGGATGAATGCCACCGACAGCATCGTGGCGATGACCGACCCCACCACTATGACCAGACGATCTGCTACGGCGAACTGCTTTCCACCACCATCGTCAGCGCCTGGCTCAACGAGATCGGTGTCGACAACGACTGGTACGACGCTCGCCAGCTGATCGTCACCGATGCCAATCACCAGGCCGCCAACGTCGACTGGGCAAAGACGTCACAGCGGCTGAAGACGCTCGAGGGCGAGCCGCTGGTGGTCACCCAAGGCTTTATTGGCGGCACCGCCGATGGCGATTCGACCACTCTCGGTCGCGAAGGCTCGGACTTCAGCGCGGCGATCATCGCCCACTGCCTGGGCGCCAGCGAGGTGGTGATCTGGAAGGACGTGCCGGGGCTGTTCAACGCCGATCCGCGGCGCTTCGACAATGCCCGGCAGCTGATGCAGATCAGCTACCACGAGGCCATCGAGCTGGCCTGGCTGGGCGCCAAGGTGATTCACCCCAAGACCCTGGCCCCGCTGCGCGAGCGGCAGATCCCGCTCAAGGTGCGCTCCTTCAAGGCCCTGGACGCTCCGCACAGCGTTATCTCGGCGCGAGGCGACGACGACGCCATGCCGGCCTGCATCCTGGCCGAGGAGCAGGTACTGCTGGAGATCCAGCCCAGGGACTTTTCGTTCATGGACGAAGCGCGACAGCTCGACGCGCTCGGTCGCCTGGTCGACGCAGGCCTGCACGCCAACCTGATCGACAGCAGTGCCATGCGCCTCTCGCTATGCCTCGACGCCCACCCCGAACGCCTGGAACCACTAGTCGAGTCGCTTGACGCCGACTATGCACTGACACGCCACGACGACCTGACCTTGCTCTCGGTGCGCCACCCCACTCAGGCGCTGCTGGACTCGCTCAGTAAAGGCCGCGCCCACCTTGTCGAACGGCGCAACCGGGAAGTGGCCCAGCGCCTGTTTCACAGTAACGACTGCCCGGAGACGTGGCATATTCCGGACTGAACGTGCTGACCAAAGCCATTCACCCCAACGCCTTGACCACCAGCTGCACGCCGACGATGGCCATGGCGATGATGATCAAGCGGAAGAACAGCGTCTCGTTGACCCGGTGCTGCAACCACAGGCCACTGCGCACGCCGGCCCAGGCCACCGGCACCAGCATCAGCGAGGCCCAGGCGCTGGTGAGGTTGATCTCGCCGAGCCACAGGTAGGGGCCGAGCTTCATCAGGTTGACCGCGGCGAAGACGATGGCGCAAGTAGCGATAAAGGTGCGCTTGGCCAGCCGCCGAGGAATCAGGTAGAGGTTGATCGGTGGTGCCCCGGCGTGAGCCAGGAAGCTGGTGAAACCACAGCCGGTGCCGGCCAGCGGCGCCCAGCGCGTGGAGATCGGACGCCCGGCCGCAGGGCGTAGCAGCATGTACAGGGCAAAAAGCAGCGACAGCAGGCCCAGTAGCAGGCGCACACCGTTGTCGTCGAGGCTGCCAATCAGCAGCGTGCCGATGACCACCCCCAGCGCCAGCCCAGGCAGGATACGCCACACCTCGGCGCGGTCGTGATGCCCCCACCATGCTTTGACGGTGAAGGCATCCATCACCAGCAGCAGCGGCAACAGCAAGCCGGCCGCCTCGATAGGGCCGATGGCCAGCGCCATCAGCGGCACCGAGAGCGTGCCAAAGCCACCGGCGAACCCGCCCTTGGAGACACCGGTGAGGTAAGTGGAGAAGATGATCAGGCCCCAGGCGAGCCAGGAGTATTCGGGTAGCATCGCGGATCCTTGCGAGACTCGTCGCCAGACACATATCGAGCGAGAGGAATTATTTCCCCCAATGGTACTCTATCCCTGCGTTGCATAAGACAAGGAGATCCCATGCCACCCCGTGCTGCACTACCCCGCAGACTCATCGCTGGCGCCGGTGCCCTGTTAATCGCCGCCACCTCGCTCTCAACCAGTGCCGACGACGAGATTTTCGGCTGGGTTGAGATGGCCACCGTTGAACCCTGGGGCACCACCATCAAGGCTAAGCTCGACAGCGGCGCCCTGACCTCATCGCTGGATGCCCGCGATATCGAACGCTTCGAAAAGGATGGTGAAGAGTGGGTACGCTTCCGCCTCGAGCTGGAGGACGAGCGCAGCGACGCAGTGCTCACCGAAGAGCTGGAGAAGCCGATCTACCGTAGCATCAAGGTACGGGGCGCGGGCGGAAGCGCCAGGCGGGCCGTGGTACTGATGGAATTCTGTCTGGGCAACACCCGCTACGAAGAACAGGTCGGACTGCGTGATCGAAGCGAAATGTTCTACCCGCTGCTGCTGGGGCGTCGCACCATCGAACACCTGGGCCTGCTCGACGTTCGCAAAACCTTCATCAATGGTGCCGACTGCGACGAGGACGCCGAGTTCGTCGCTAACGATCCGGACGACGATTGAGCCAAGCGCCAGCGCTCGTGCCCAGCCAGGCGCCGGCCAGCCATAGGCTCACCGACAGACCGATATACAGCAGTGCCATACCCAGGGCCCCGGTCCCGGCCAGGGTCAGCACCTCCAGGCTGAAGATCGAGAAGGTGGTGAAGCCACCGCATATGCCGCCGATCAGGAACAGCTGCATGCGCGACGATAGTGGCCAACGACCTGCGCTGAGCGCGGCGATCAGCCCGATGGCGATCGACCCCAGCAGATTGACACTCAGGGTGCCCCAGGGCAGTCCGCCTGGCGCTGCCAGCAGCCACAGCGAGACCAGATAGCGCGCCATCGCCCCCAGGGCACTGCCAGCCGCCACTGCCGCATAGTTGGCGATCGCCGCTTTCATAGCGAGCCTCCTGCCACCAGCCGGCCGACGATCAGGCCCAGCGATACCGCCATCAGGCAGCCCAGCAGCGAGGCGGCGATGTTCAGATAGCCGCGCCACGGGGCAGCTCCGCGCAACAGCGTCAGCGTCTGCAGGCTAAAGGAGGAGACAGTGGTATAGCTGCCCAGCACGCCGACGGCGAGCAGCCACCAGCTCGCGGTTGGCCCCTGCAGCAGCAGCACATCCAGCCCCCAGACGCCGGCCAGCAGGCCGAGCAGCAGCGCTCCGCTGAGATTGACCACCAGCGTCCCCCAGGGAAACACCGCCCCCCAGCGAGCGGTGACAACGGCAGTGAGCAAGACCCGTAGCACGCCCCCAAGCGCCCCACCAGCACCGACCCATATCAGCGGATGGACATCCAACACGGCACTCCCCCTTTACGCCAGCGGCCATATTAGCAGACATAAAAAACCACCCGCGAACGGGTGGTGAAAGTTACCGCATGCTTGCCAATGTTCCGTTTACATGGCGCTAGGACGCCGCGGGCTCTTGCCCGGTTGTGGTGGCAGGCTGGAGGCTGCCGCCAGCATATGCTGTTCAAGGTCGTCGGCGTGACACTTAAAGGCTAAGCATTCGCCACAGCGCACGCCCTGGTCCATGGCATCCACGGCAGGGAGGATGAAACGATCGTGGCCGCAAACGTTGCAGCGCAGCTCCAAGGGGACTTCCAACATTGAGGGTTACTCCTAATGCGTGATGCTCTTCCCTGATCACCAAGGCAGTAGCTGTTAACAATTACAGTGGCACATATCTCGCAAAATGTACAATTTCTGTATAGATTAATCTTGCGTATAATGATCCGACAATCGGTTCACGGCCAGTTTCGTCGCGTCTCATGACGTGCACATGACGGTCATCGACTTGTCTGGCTTGGTGCCGACATGTTGAGATGCGGCATCATGGCCGCGCTGTATTCATGTCGCCACTCGCCTTTTCACGCTGACTCACGGAGGTAGAAGCGTGCTTGCACCACGTCTCTTCACGATACTCGCCGGCCTGCTAATGGCCCTGCTGCTGGCACCGGCTCATGCCCAGCAGGCTGACCCCACTGCGCCACCGCCGGCCTACGATACCTTGGCCGACCTGCTCGAAGACGAGCAATCACGCAACCGCCTGATCGAGGAGCTGCGCGGCCTGTCGCAGCAAGATCCGGTGGCGCCATTGGGGCTGGAGGGTGAAGTCTCCGCTGAAGCCATCGCCGCCACGGCGCCCAGCGGCCAGGCCGCCGAGCAGGTTTCGATGCCGCGTCGCCTGGCCGAAGCCACCAGCAACGTCGCCGGCGACATCGGTAGCCAGTTCAACAACCTGATCAGCGTGATCGGCGGCTTGTTCAGCGGCCAGCCCACCGGCGAGCCAGGCTTCGACAGCGCTGCCTTCATGAATGCAGCCATCAATCTTGGCATGGTGATCATCGCCACCTTTTTGCTGTTTATTGGCTTTCGCTTCTTGGCCAAGCCGGCCTTTACCCACATCAGCGTGTGGTCCCGCGAAGGCGCCGGCCTGACGCCCATCCTGCGCCTGGTGATTGCGGTCGCGGTGGCAGCGGTCATCGATGTGCTGGTAGTGGCCCTGGCCTATGTCGGCGGCAACCTGATTGCCACCTTCGCGGTAGGTGAGACCGGTGAACTCTCGACCCGCGCCTCGCTGTTCCTCAACGCCTTCCTGGTCATCGAGCTGTTCAAGGCGGCCGTGCGCATGCTATTCGCTTCTCGCTATGAAGGGCTACGTCTGCTACCGATCGCCGCCGAGGAAGCCTCCTACTGGAACACTTGGATTGCACGACTGATCGGCTTGGTCGGTTACGGCCTCCTAGCGGTGGTACCGCTGCTCAACTTCTATGTGTCGCCAGCGCTTGGCGAAAGCATCGGCACGCTGATCATGCTCGGTGCCTTTGTCTACGCCGTCGGCAAGGTGCTCAAGAACCGTCTCAAGCTGCGCCAAGCCATCGAGGGCATGGCCGAGCGCAGCTCACTGAGCGCCACCCGCATGTCGCTGCAGCTTTTTGCGCGGCTGTGGCACTGGTTGGCCATCCTGTACTTCCTGATGGTGCTGGTGGTCACGCTTATCCGCCCCGAGGACGCGCTGCCGTTCGTCATGGTCGCCACCCTGCAGACGCTGCTGGTGGTCGGCGCGGGGGCGCTGATCTCGGCACTGCTGACCCAGACCATCGGCCGCCATATCCGCCTATCCGATGACCTCCGGCGCAAGCTGCCGATGCTCGAACCGCGCCTCAACAGCTATGTGCCCAACGCCCTGCGGGCCATCCGAGCGGTGATTCTGATCGCTGTGCTCATGCTGGTGCTGAATGCCTGGGGCGCCTTCGACGCCGCTGCCTGGTACGCCTCCGAGGCCGGCCGCGGAATGATTGGCAAGGCGGTCAGCGTGGCGGTGATCCTGGTACTGGCCATTGGCGCCTGGCTGGCGCTGGCCAGCCTGATCGAGCACAAGCTCAATCCCGATACCGGTACCGGCGAGCCCGATGCCCGCGCCAAGACGCTGCTGACGCTGTTCCGCAATGCCCTGGCAATTGCCCTGGTGACCATCACGCTGATGATCGTGCTGGCCGAGATCGGCATCAATATCGGTCCGCTGATCGCCGGTGCCGGTGTGCTCGGCCTGGCCATCGGCTTCGGTGCCCAGAAGCTGGTGCAGGACATCATCACCGGGGTGTTCATCCAGATCGAGAACGCCATGAACAACGGCGACGTGGTCACCGTAGGCGGCATCACCGGAACTGCCGAGCGCCTCAGCATCCGCTCGGTAGGCATTCGCGATCTCAACGGCACCTACCACATCGTGCCCTTCTCCAGCGTAGACACCGTCTCCAACTACATGCGCGAGTTCGGCTATCACGTCGGCGAATACGGCATCGCCTACCGCGAGAGCATCGACGAGGCGATCGTGGTGCTGCGTGAGGCCTTCGACGAGCTGGCCAACGACGATGCCCACAAGGCCAATATCCTGGCACCGCTGGAAGTCGCCGGGGTCGTGGCGCTGGCCGACAGTTCGGTCAACATCCGTGTGCGCATCAAGACTACGCCGGGCACCCAGTGGGCCACTGGCCGCGCCTTCAACCGTCTGGTCAAGCTGCACTTCGACGCCAAGGGCATCGAGATCCCCTTCCCGCACACCACCCTCTACTTCGGTGTCGGCAAGGAGGGCGAAGCGCCGCCGGCCAACCTGCGCACCATGCGTCAGCCGTTCGACATCAACGGCCGCCCAGGCGGCCAGCCAAGCTCCGGGGAGCAGAGTCGCATCGGCCAGGACGATCCGCGCTCGCAGCCCAACCCCGAGTTCAAGGGCGATTTCGACGACGACTGAACTCGTTACCACCTCCCCACCCACGCAAAAGGGGCTGCCATTGGCAGCCCCTTTGTCGTTGCGGCAAAGCGATAACTCAGTGGGTGGTCACCAGCATCACTACGCTGAGCGCCGCCGACACCCACATTGCCGGCTTGATCGCCTCAATGCGGCCGGTGAACAGCTTGATCATCACGAAGCTGAGGAAGCCGAAGGCGATCCCCAGAGTGATCGAGTAGGTCAGCGGCATCAGGATGATCGCCAGAAAGGCCGGAAACGCCTCGTCGTAGCGGGTCCAGTCGATCTTGCTGATCGGTGCCAGCATGAACAGTCCGACCAGCACCAGCGCCGGCGCGGTGGCGATCGACGGCACCAGCGACAGCAGCGGCGAGAGGAACAGGAACGGCAGGAACAGCACCGCGATGACCACTGCCACCAGACCGGTGCGTCCACCCTGGGCGACCCCCGCACCGGACTCGATGAAGGTCTGGGCGGCACTGGTGCCGAGCGGTGCGGCGATCATCGAGGCGAAGGCATCCACGGTCATCGAGCGCTTGAGGTTGCGCGGGTTGCCATCCTCGTCCTTGAGATCGGCGGACTCGGAGAGTGCCATGAAGCACGACAGCGCATCGAAGAAGTTGGTGAACAGCATCACGAAGATGAACGGCAGGTATGCAACCTTCAGCGCGCCCCAGATATCCACCTGCATCACCGCACTGAAGTCGGGCCAGGCGGCCAGGCCGCTCCACTCGACCATCACGTCACCGCCCCACATCCGCCCCATCGGCGTAGCCAGCAGGGTGGTCAGCGCGATACCCAGGATCAGCGCGCCGTTGAAGCGCAGGATGACCATGATCGCCGTCGCCATCATGCCGACGAAGAAGGTGATCAGGGTCGGGTCCATGCTGCCCAGCGACACCAGGGTGGCATCGCTGCCGACGATGAAGCCGGCGTTCTTGAGCCCGATGAAGGTGATGAAAAGGCCAATCCCGCAGGTGATCGCATAGCGCAGCGAGGCCGGGATCGCCTCGATGATCGCCTTGCGCACATTGAACATCGCCAGGGTCGCGAACAGCACCCCCGACCAGAAAACGCAGCCCAGCGCTACCTCCCACGACAGCCCGGCACCCTGCACCAGGGTATAGGTAAACAGCGCATTCATGCCCATACCGGGGGCTACCAGAATCGGGTTGCGCGCGTACAGCCCCATCGCCAGGCTGCTCATGAAACTGATCAGTACCGTTGCCGAGAGCGCTGCCGAGAACGGAATGCCGGCATCCGAGAGAATCGCCGGATTGACCACGATGATGTACATCGATGCCAGGAAGGTGGCAACACCGGCCAGCACCTCGGTACGCAGTGTCGAGCCACGATCACGTATACGGAAATAGCGCTCCAGCCAGTTGCTCTCTCCCGGAGCCTGGCCAGACGACTCTGAGGCCGTGTCGGCGGTAGTGGAGGAGTGTTGCATCGTCATGATCCTGTTGTTGTTGGCTGTCATAGACCAGAGGCATCGCGAGGCCCCTGACCTTTCGGTCAAACAATCACAGGGTAGGCAATTTCTGACCGTTTGGACAAGCTCTGATAGACCAATGACGTATACAAAAGATAAAACTACTGGATACGTTTCCTTCCGACATAAAAAAGGGCGCCTCACGGCGCCCAGGAGAGCAAATTGGTGGGCTCAGCGATTGTCGTCGCTGGGCTGAGGGAGCGACGGCAGCGACTTGTCGAGCAGCTCGACGCTCTGGCGGTAGTAGAGCTGGCTCTTGTTGTGCTCGCCGAGATTGGCGTAGAGCCGCGCTAGCTCGGCGCACACCACGCCACTGGGGCGCTGGCGCTGGCTGGCCTCGAAGTACTCCTGCGCCTTGCCCCAGTAGGCGTTGCGCAATGACAGTCGGCCTAGGGTCAGCAGCAGGTCGGGATCGTTGGGACGCTCCTGCAACCACTTCTCGGCATACACCAGCTGGCGCGCCGCGTCGACGTTGAGCAGACCGTAGCGCAGCACCAGACGATGATCCCAGTGCTCCTTGAGCGAGTGGCGCAGCAGGCGCTCGGCGATACCCTCTTCGCCACCGCGCACCAGCGCCTCGGCGTAGATCACCACCAGCTCGATGTCGCTGCGCAGGTAGTCGGGCATATCGGCCCACAGGTTACGCACCCGCTCGATGTCGCCGGGCTGACGCGCCGCCTGCACGATCAGCTCGCGATAGGCGCGCTGCTCGAGGGTCTGGCGCTCGTCGGGAGCAATCAACTGCTGGGCAGCGAGGCGTGGAATCAGTCGCCGCAGGCCGTCCCAGTCGTTGACGCTGAGATAGGCCTGCTTGAGCTGCTTGAGCACCTGGGGGTGGTTGGGCAGCTGCTTGTCGAGGCGGGTCAGGGTCGCCAACGCCTCCTCGAACTGATGCCGGTCGAGCATCAGCTGAGCCTGGACCATGCCCACCGCGGTATCGGCGCCCTCAGTGCTCAGGTGGGCGCGTTTGAGCAGGGTATCGGCCTGGTCGTAGCGGCCCTGGTAGTGGGCCGCCAGCGCCGCGGAGAGGTAGTTGACCAGCGGGGTGCTGGAGTCGTCCGCCGACTTGACCAGGGCCTTCTCGGCACGCTTCCAGCGTCCTTCGGCCAGTGCCACCAGGCCGCGCACGGTGCTTTTCATGGCGTTGCGGTTACGGGTACGGCTGTTCCACAGCTTGAGCCGGCTGACCGGGTGACGCATACGGCTGAGCACCCGCAGCACGAAGTGCAGCACCAGGAAACCGCCCAGCAGCAGGATCAACCCGAACCAAAACGACGTCTGTAGTGAGGTGTCGCCGACCCGCACCAGCCAGTAGCCAGGCACACTGACCATCAGCTGGCCGAACAGCGCCCCCAGTGCCAGGCCGAGAACGACGATGAGGATCAATTTTCTCATGCCTCGTCTCCCTCATCGTCGCCGTTGTCCGCGCCGCCGTTGAAGCGCCGCTCGATGAACTCGGCCAGCGCCTGCTGGGAGCCGCTGATATCCGGCAGCTCGGGGCGAATCGCCGCCTCGCGAAGTTCGCCGAGCCGCTCGAGGACCCGCTGTACACCCTCACTGTCGGCGTCATAGTAGGCCTCGACCAGGGTGATCGCCTTGTCGAGGCTGGCTTCGAACAGCGCTTCCTCTTCCTTGAGCAGCGCCAGCTGAGCCTGCTCGATCAGCAGTCGGACGTTCTGGCGCAGGTAGGCCTCCTGCTCGGGGGCGATCAGTGCCTCCAGCGCCTCGTCGTGGCGGCGCACCGTGACCAGGTCGCGCAGCTCGGCGCCAAAGCGCGATAGCTGCTGCTGCCAGTTACCCGAGGGCGGCTGCTCGATCCCCGACTCGGCGGCGATCTGCTCGATATCCTGATCCAGCGGCAGCCCGGCGAGCTGTTCCTGCTGGGCGTCGAGGGCCAGGTAAAGCCCGGTACGGTCGACCCGCGGTACCGCATCCAATGCCGCCAGTTCAGAGGAGATCGCCCGACGCACCGGGGTCAGCGCCGGGTTATCGGCGTCGCGCAGACGGCCATCGGCGGTGCGCAGCAGCGCCGCAGCGCCGTCGGCGTCGCGTTCCAGCTGCAGGCGCTGATTGGCCAGGCGCAGCAGATAGGCGGCCTCGGCGTGCAGCCATTCACGCTCGTCGGCGTCCTGCTCGCTGGAGAGCTCGTCGAGCACGCGGTCGAGGGTCTCGTCGACCTCACTACGATAATCGTCGAACTCGCCGCGCAGGCTGGCCAAGGCGTCATCCAGCGCCGCGTCGCGCTCGCTCTCCCCCTCGTCGAGACGGCTCTCCAGCGCTGCCAGCTCGTCACGGCTGGCGGCATCGCCGCTGCGTGCTTCGAGGTCGGCAATGCGCTGCTGCTGCGCCTCGAGCCGTTCCCAGCCCTGCCAGGCGGCCAGCAGCAGCGCCAGGCCGAGCAGTACCGCCAACACCAGCGCGATCAGCCCGGTCTTGCTGCCACCGCCGTCCTCGGGAGGCGGCGTGGTGGTGCGCGGCGGGGGCGGCTGCTTATCAGCGCCTGCCTCGCCCTTGCCATCGGTCGGCTTGGAGGCGCTCTCGGCAGCGGCCTTGGGCTCGCTAGACTTGGCGGGGGCCCCGCCACCGGCTTTGGGGGTGGCTCGCGAGGACTTGTCGGCCTTGCTATCACCACCGCTTTCATCAGACGCGGCGGCGCTCGGCACATCAGCCGCTTTGGCATCAGCGCTGTCGCTCCCCTTGGTGTCGCCGCTCTTGGCGGCGCCCGTCTCGCTGGAGGCGGCCGCAGCTGCACGTTCGGCGGGCGCCTTGGTGCCGCGTCGGCGGCTGCGCGAACGACCACCGCCCTTGGCCGATGAGGCCGTGTCAGATGAGGTCGCGGATGCACTGTCGGTGCCGCGGGAAGACGTCCCAGGCGGGGTATCACCGGATGGCGTCTGATTATCGTCCTGATCGTGTGGTTGCTTGCTCATCTGTCGCTAGCCCTTTTCAAGATCGTCATGATCGATTACTGCACCATCGTCCCGCCCGTCGATATCCTCGACTGCTGCACTCAGGGCCGCCACCGAGGCGCCACCGGCAATCCGCACTTTGGTGAAGCCCAAGCTGTCTGCCAGTGTAGCCAAACGTCGACTGGAAACGATTAGCGGTTGGTTCAAGGCGCGTGATTGACACCATCCTGCCAGATATTCGAGCAGTTCTCCGCTGGAGATCACCAACGCCGCATAGTCGCCGCTCGCCAACCGCTCCGCGGCGGCCCCCCGCGGCGGATGCATCACTCGTCGATAGAGTGCCAGACGCGTGACCCGTGCGCCACGCGCGGCCAGGGTCTCGGCGAGCAACGGTCGGCCACCTTCCCCGGCCACCAGCAGCACCTTCTGTTCGTCGAGGCGCGCCAGCGACGGCAGTGTCAGCAGGTCTTCGCTGGTGTCACCGCTGCCCGGCGGTGGAACATGTACCCGCACCCCTAGGTAGCGGTGCAGGGTTTCGGCGGTGGCCTGGCCCACCGCGTAGAAGGCCGGCCCCAGCGGCAACTGCGGCCAGTAGCGGTCCAGCGCCTCAGCCAGCCGTTCGGCGGCGTAAGGGCTGACCACCACGATGCGCGAGAACTGGTCGATATCCAGCCATATGCTGCGCTGCTGGGCGTCCTCATCGAGCGCTTCGAGCCCCATCACCTCCAGGTGCTGCGGCATCTGCCCCTGGGCGGCCAGCGCCGCGGCCAGACGCGCGCCGCGTTCACCGGGGCGCGTCAGCAGGATCGGCAACGCCATCAGACGTCGCCGTAGACCTGGGCCAGGATCTCGCCTGCGCCCTGGTCGAGCAGCTCCTCGGCCACGCGAATGCCCAGTGTCTCGGGTTCGCTGGCCGAGCCGCGGCCCTCGGCGCGCAGTACCTGGGTGCCCTCGGGGTTACCCACCAACGCCCGCAGCCACAGCGTCTGGCCGTCGTTTTCGAACACCGCATGGCCACCGATCGGCACCTGGCAGCCGCCCTCGAGGCGGGTGTTCATGGCCCGCTCGGCGCGCACCCGGGTCGCAGTGCCTGGATCATCGAGCGGCGCCAGCAGTTCGATCAGCGAGTGGTCGTCGCTGCGGCACTCGATGCCCAGCGCCCCCTGCCCACACGCCGGCAGGCACACCTCAGGCGGCAGATCGGCGGTGATGCGATCGGCCAGCCCCAAGCGGCGCAGGCCTGAGGTGGCCAGGATGATGGCGTCGAACTCACCGGCGTCGAGCTTGCCGAGGCGGGTCTGAACATTGCCGCGCAGGCTCAACACCTCGAAATCGGGGCGCGCCTCGCGCATCTGCAGGCCACGGCGCAGACTCGAGGTGCCGATACGCGCGCCTTCGGGCAGCGCATCGAGCGAATCGTAATGGTTGGAGACGAAGGCGTCGGTGGGCTCGGCGCCTTCGAGGATCACCGACAGCCCCAGCCCTTCGGGAAAATGCATCGGCACGTCCTTCATCGAGTGCACCGCGATATCGGCGCGGCCATCGAGCATCGCTTCCTCGAGCTCCTTGACGAACAGGCCCTTGCCGCCAACCTTGGCCAGCGGGGTGTCGAGGATCTTGTCGCCACGGGTGGACATCGCCACCAGTTCCACCTCGAGACCGGGGTGCGCCGCCATCAGACGGTCACGCACGTGTTCGGCCTGCCACATGGCGAGCAGGCTCTTGCGGGTGGCAATACGTAGGGTGCTATAAGCGGGCACGGAGGGCTCCCTGGATAGGCCCGACCAACGCTGGCCGGGCAATGAGCACGGCAAGGGACGACGCCCTCGCATGATGCCCCCATCATAATGCACCGCTGCAGGCAGGAAAAATGTGCCGTGAGTCGGCCGGCCTGCAGCGTGGCCAGCCTGCGCGACTCTGGTACACTTTGCGGCCATGAGCGCGAGTCTTCTACCGTAACCGCCGACACGATCACAGCAGGATGTCCAGCCCGATGACCAAGCCAACCAACCAGTCCTGGGGCGGCCGCTTCAGCGAGCCCACCGACGCCTTCGTGGCCCGCTTCACCGCCTCGGTGGACTTCGACCAGCGCCTCGCCCAGCACGATATCCAGGGTTCCATTGCCCATGCCACCATGCTGGCCCGGGTCGGCGTGCTCAGCGACGCCGAGCGCGATGCCATCATCGACGGGCTCGGCGAGATCGCCGGGGAGATCGAGCGCGGTGAGTTCGCCTGGTCGGTACCGCTGGAAGACGTGCACATGAACATCGAGGCGCGGCTCACCGACAAGATCGGCATCACCGGCAAGAAGCTGCATACCGGCCGCTCGCGCAACGACCAGGTGGCCACCGACATCCGCCTGTTCCTGCGCGATGAGATCGACGTCATCGACGCCGAACTCAGCCGCCTGCGCGAAGGGCTCGTCGAACTCGCCAGCCGCGAGGCCGACACCATCATGCCTGGCTTCACCCACCTGCAGACCGCCCAGCCGGTGACCTTCGGCCACCACCTGCTGGCCTGGCAGGAGATGGTCGCCCGCGACCAGCAGCGCCTCGCCGATTGCCGCCGCCGCGTCAATGTGATGCCGCTGGGCGCCGCAGCGCTGGCCGGCACCACCTACCCCATCGACCGTCACGTCACTGCCGAGCTGCTGGGCTTCGAACGCCCGGCGGAGAACAGCCTCGACGCGGTCAGCGATCGTGACTTCGCCATCGAATTCACCGCCTTCGCCAGCCTGCTGCTGATGCACCTGTCGCGGATGAGCGAGGAGCTGGTACTGTGGACCAGTGCCCAGTTCGACTTCATCGACCTGCCCGACCGCTTCTGCACCGGCTCGTCGATCATGCCGCAGAAGAAGAACCCCGACGTACCGGAGCTGGTACGCGGCAAGAGCGGCCGTGTCTACGGCCACCTGATGAGCCTGCTGACGCTGATGAAGTCGCAGCCGCTGGCCTACAACAAGGACAATCAGGAGGACAAGGAGCCGCTGTTCGACAGCGTCGATACCGTCAAGGGCTGCCTGCGCGCCTTCGCCGACATGATCCCGGCCATCGAGGCCAAGCCCGACAACATGCGCGAGGCCGCGCGCCGCGGCTTCTCCACCGCCACCGACCTGGCCGACTATCTGGTCCGCAAGGGCGTGGCCTTCCGCGACGCCCACGAGATCGTCGGCCAGTCGGTGGCCTACGGCATCGAACAAGGCAAGGATCTGTCCGACATGCGCCTCGACGAGTTACGCCAGTTTTCTCACGATATCGGCGATGATGTCTTCGAGGTCCTGACCCTGGAGGGCTCCGTAGCAGCACGCAACCATATCGGCGGCACCGCGCCGGATCAGGTGCGCGCCGCCGCCCAGCGCGCCCGCGATGACCTGGCTCGGGGGCAGGCATGATCGCGCGCCTCGCCATGTGCGCCCTGGTGCTGCTGCTGGCCGGCTGCGGCCAGAAAGGCCCGCTGTATATGCCCGACGATGAACAGGCCGCCGAGCGCTACGGCGACCCGGCCGACGCCACGCCCGACGACGAGAGCTGAGCATGGACCATTTCGAATACCGCGACGGGGTGATGTACGCCGAGGACGTGCCGCTGATGCAGGTCGCCGAGCGTATCGGCACCCCCTGCTACGTCTACTCCCGGGCTACCCTGGAGCGCCACTTCCGCGCCTACAGCGAGGCGCTGGGCAGTCATCCACACCTGATCTGCTATGCGGTCAAGGCCAACTCCAACCTGGCGGTGCTGGGCCTGCTGGCGCGCCTCGGCGCCGGCTTCGACATCGTGTCGGTAGGCGAGCTGGAGCGCGTACTGGCGGCCGGTGGCGACCCCGCCAAGGTGGTGTTCTCCGGCGTCGCCAAGCAGGAGAACGAGCTGGCCCGCGCGCTGGAAGTCGACATCAAGTGCTTCAACGTCGAGTCGCTGCCGGAGCTGGAGCGCCTCGACGCCGTGGCCGGCGGCCTGGGCAAGATCGCGCCGGTGTCGCTGCGGGTCAATCCCGATGTCGACGCCAAGACGCACCCCTATATTTCCACCGGCCTCAAGGCCAACAAGTTCGGCATTCCGGTGGACGAAGCGCTGACGGTCTACGAGCGCGCCGCGGCACTGCCCAACGTCAAGGTGGTCGGCCTCGACTGCCATATCGGCTCGCAGCTCACCGAGCTGTCCCCCTTCCTCGACGCTCTCGACCGGCTGCTGCTGCTGCTCGACACGCTCAAGACGCGTGGCATCGAGGTCGAGCACCTCGACCTGGGGGGCGGCCTCGGCGTGCCCTATCGCGATGAGCGCCCCCCGGCACCGTTCGACTATGCCGCCTCGCTGCTCGAACGGCTATCCCAGTGGCAGGGCGGCGAGCAGCTGACGCTGCTGTTCGAGCCGGGTCGCTCCATCGCCGCCAACGCCGGCGTGCTGCTGACGCGGGTCGAGTTTCTCAAGCCCGGCGAAGAGAAGAGCTTCGCCATCGTCGACGCCGGCATGAACGATCTGATTCGTCCCTCCCTTTACCAGGCATGGCAGGCGATCCTGCCGGTCGATACCCGCCAGCCCCGCGACACCGGCACTTATGACGTGGTGGGTCCAGTCTGTGAAACCGGCGATTTCCTCGGCAAGGAGCGCGAACTGGCGATCGCCGACGGCGACCTCCTGGCGGTACGCTCGGCGGGGGCCTACGGCTTCGTGATGGCCTCCAACTACAATAGCCGTCCGCGCCCCGCCGAAGTGATGGTCGACGGTGACAAGCTTCATCTGGTGCGCCGCCGCGAGCGCCTGAGTGATCTGTGGGCAGGTGAATCACTGCTGCCCGAGACCGAGGAGGGGCGCTGATGCTGCTGCACTTCACCAAGATGCACGGACTGGGCAACGACTTCATGGTCGTCGACCTGGTCACCCAACGTGCGCGGTTGCGCGACGAGCAGATTCGTCAGCTCGGCGACCGCCACCTCGGCATCGGTTTCGACCAGCTGCTGATCGTCGAGCCGCCCAACGACCCGGACATGGACTTCCGCTATCGGATCTTCAACGCCGACGGCAGCGAAGTGGAAAACTGCGGCAATGGCGCACGCTGTTTTGCGCGCTTCGTACGCGACCAGCGTCTGACCCACAAGCACGAGATCCACGTCGAGACTCAGGGCGGCCCGCTGACCCTGGTCGTGGAAAACGACGGTCGGGTCAGCGTCGACATGGGCGCCCCCCGCTTCGCGCCGGCAGCGATTCCCTTCGATGCCGCCGAGGAGCGCCTTCACTACCCGCTGGAGGTCGAGGGCGAGCAGCTGCAGATCGGCGCGGTGTCGATGGGCAACCCCCATGCAGTCGTGCGCGTCGACAGCGTCGATGCCGCCCCGGTGGCACGCCTTGGCCCAGCCATCGAGCGCCACCCGCGCTTCCCACAGCGGGTCAACGCCGGCTTCATGCAGGTCGTATCGCCGCATGAAATCCGCCTACGGGTCTTCGAGCGCGGCAGCGGCGAGACCCTGGCCTGCGGTACCGGCGCCTGCGCGGCGGTAGCCTGCGGCATCCGCCAGGGCATCCTCGAAAGCCCAGTGACCGTGCACCTGCCGGGGGGCACCCTTAGCATCGAATGGCCCGGCAACGAGGCCAGCCTGATCATGACCGGCCCCGCGACCCGGGTCTTCGACGGCCGGGTAGCGCTGACCTGAGCGCCGCGTCCATCCTGCAGCGATAGAAGGAGTCCCGTATGGCTCGAGCCCCGGCCCCCGAACCGCGCCAGACGCTGGCCCCCGAGCGCGTCGCCGAGTGGTTGGCGCGGCACCCCGACTTCTTCGTGGGTCGTGAAGGCCTGCTACAGCAGCTCAAGGTACCGCACCCCGAGGCACGGGGGGCCACCTCGCTGCTCGAACGGCTGGTGCACGACCTACGCGAGCGCGCCGAAAGCGCCGAATGGCGGCTGGAGCAGCTGCTCGAGTCGGCGCGGCACAACGAGGCCCAGTACCGACGCATCCGCGAAATGGTGCTGGCGCTGCTCGAGGCCGAGGACAACGACGCCATGGGCCAGGCGCTGGCTACCCAGTTGGCCGAGCGCTTTCGTACCCCAGCGGTGGCGCTGTGGTGCCCAGCTAGCCTCACCGATCGTGAGCCGCATCCGCCGCAGCCACCGCGTCACGTTCTCGACGACGCCGCTGGCACTCGTCTGGCGGCACTGCTCGATGGCCGCACCAGCCGCTGCACGCGACTCACGGTGACCGACTGGAAGCGGCTTCTGCCGCACCTGCCGCCCCCGGAACAGCCCGGCTCCTGCGCCATCTCGCGACTCTCACTGGGCGAACCGCTCGGCTATCTGGTGCTCGCCAGCAGCGACCCGGAGCACTTCCGCGCCAGCCTCGACACCCTGTTCACCGAGTACCTCGGTGACGTAGTCGCACGGTTGCTGGTACGTCATGGACCGGCAGCGTGAGCAATAGCGACCTGCAGGATGACGTCGCGGCCTTCCTGGCTGAACTGGCCACCCACGCCAGCCCGGCCACCGTCGACGCCTATCGTCGCGATCTGGCCGCGCTGACGGAGTTTGCCGAGGCAGAAGGCCTGGCCGGCTGGGGGGCCCTCGAGCTAGCCCTGGTACGCCGCTTCCTCGGCGCCGAGCGCAGCCGTGGCCTGGCCGCCCGCAGTCTGGCCCGGCGCCGGGCAGCGCTGTCGCGCTTTGCCGATCACCTGGTGCATCGCAGCGTGCTGGCCCACAATCCGGTGAGCCTGACCCAGGCGCCGCGCCAACCCCGTCACCTGCCGCGCCCGGTCGACGTCGACCTGCTCAGCCGCTTCCTCGACACGCCCCACGATGGCTCGCCGCTGGCACACCGCGACCAGGCCATGCTCGAGCTGCTCTACTCCAGCGGCCTGCGCCTGGCCGAACTCGCGGCGCTGGATATCGACCAGCTACAGGCCCAGCGGGTGCGGGTCGTCGGCAAGGGCGGCAAACCACGCCAGGTGCCGGTCGGCCAGCGCGCGCGCCAGGCACTCGACGCTTGGCTGGCGGTGCGCAGCCAGTTGGCCGGCGACGCTGAAGCCGCGCTGTTCGTCGGCCAGCGTGGGGCGCGACTCGGGCATCGGGCGATCCAACTGCGCCTTGCTGCCCTGGCCCGCCAGCGCGGCCTGCCGGAGCACCTGCACCCCCACCGCCTGCGTCACTCCTTCGCCAGCCACCTGCTGGAGTCGAGCCAGGACCTGCGCGCGGTACAGGAACTGCTGGGCCACGCCAACCTCTCCACCACCCAGGTCTATACGCGGCTCGACTGGCAGCACCTGGCTGCCAGCTATGACGCCGCCCACCCCCGCGCCAAGCGCCGCCATGACACGCCTGACGCCAGCTCCTGAGACACCTGCCATGCCGACCATCGATGCGCTGACCTTCGACCTCGACGATACCCTGTGGGACAACCGCAGCGTGATGCAGCGCACCGAGAGCGGGCACTACGCCTGGCTCGACGAAGCCCTGGCCGCATGGCTGACCCAGCGTAGCGAAACGCCCCGCGCCGGTTTCACCCAGCGCTTCCCGCTGGAGAGCTTCGTCGCCCGACGTCAGCAGCTGGCTCGCGCGCACCCGCTGCGGCGTGGCGACTTCACCTGGATTCGCCAGCGCGCGCTTACCGAGCTATTAATGGAGTACGGGCTGGGGCAGGAGGACGCCGGCCACTGGGCGGCACGCGCCATGGAGCGCTTCATGGCGCTGCGCCACCAGGTGGAGCCCTATGCGGAGGTCGACGCCCTGCTTACGGCCCTGAGCCAGCGCTACCGGCTGGCCAGTATCACTAACGGTAACGTGGACATCGCCCGCCTGCCGCTGGGGCACCACTTCCCGGTAGCCATTCTCGCCGGCGAAATGCTCGCGCCCAAGCCCGATGCACGCCCCTTCCTGGCGGCGCTGGCACGTCTCGGCAGTCGCCCGTCGCGGGCGCTACACGTCGGCGACTCCTGGCGCGAGGATGTTCTGCCGGCTCAGCGGCTGGGCATGCGGGTGGCGTGGATCGATGCCCGCGACGAGGGCGCCACCCGGTTACCGCCGGGGGTCCATCGCCTAGGCCACGTCAGCGAGCTGCCAGCGCTGCTGGCTCGGCTGGATTAGTCACCCAGCAGCCACTCATCGAGCCGCGCCTGGGCCTCGGCGACGCCTTCGCGCTTGAGCGACGAGAACAGCTGTACGCTGACCAGGTCTTCCCATTCGCGCAGTCGCCCGCGCACCTTTTGCAGCTCGTTCTTGGCCGCGCCGCTCTTGAGCTTGTCGGCCTTGGTCAACAGGATGTGCACCGCCATGTCCTGCTCGTCGGCCCAGCCGAGCATCATCTCGTCGAACTCACTGAGCGGATGGCGCACGTCCATCACCAGCACCAGGCCGCGCAGCGACTGGCGATTACGCAGGTAGTCGGCGAGGTGACGCTGCCACTCGAGCTTGACCTTCTCCGGCACCTTGGCGTAGCCGTAGCCGGGCAGGTCGACCAACCGCTGGGATTCGCCGCCGGCCAGCGAAAAGAAGTTGATCAGTTGGGTGCGACCGGGGGTCTTGGAGGTCCGCGCCAGCGCTTTCTGCTGGGTCATGGCATTGATGGCACTCGACTTGCCGGCGTTGGAACGGCCGGCGAAGGCGACCTCCGCACCGGCGTCGAGGGGGCACTGCGCCAGGGTCGGGGCACTGGTAAGGAAGCGGGCAGTCTGGTAATTGAGGCGCGACATGGGGCAGCGAGATCCTGTCTGGGGCCGGTATACGACGATTGATGGCGCACGCCGCAGTGCAGCCGCATTCACGTTATCGGGCGGATTCGTTATAATGCGGTGTCTTTTGTCTGCGACCTGGGGCACGCTAGTGTACCACCGTGCTCTCGTCGACAGCGACCTGCCCACTTTCGGCATGGCTGTCGTGCGACTGGCGGGCTCGGCTGCGGTCACCGCGGGCCCGGGCGGCACCCAGGGTGCGTACCGGTAAACAACGAAACGGCATAGTGGATTAGCGATGAGAAAGTTACTGGCAAGCCTGGCAATTACCATGGGCGCCGTTGGCGTGGCCCACGCAGAAGAAATCGAAGGCGATCCGGCCGCAGGCCAGGAGCTGGCCGGCACCTGTGCCGCCTGTCATGGCCAGGAGGGCATCAGCCCGTCGGCCTCCTTCCCGCATCTGGCCGGCCAGCAGGCCTCCTACCTCGCCAAGCAGATCATGGATATCCGTGACGGCAATCGTGAGGTCGCTCAGATGGTCGGCCAGGTCGACGACTACTCCGACCAGGACGCCTGGGACGTAGCGGCGTTCTACGCCGAGCAGGACGCCAATATCGGCCAAGCCGATGACGACGCCGAGCTGCTGGCCCGCGGTGAAGAGCTCTACCGCGGCGGCGACATGGCCAAGGGCATTCCCAGCTGTGCCGCCTGCCACACGCCTACCGGCGAGGGCATCGGCAGCGCCGTCTACCCGGGTCTCGCGGGCCAGTTCCCCGACTACACCGTGTCGACACTACAGGACTTCGCTGCCGGCGAGCGTGCCAACGACCCCAACAACATGATGCGTGACATCGCCGCCAAGATGAGCGATGCCGACATGGAAGCGGTCGCCAACTACCTTTACGGCCTGCACGACTGAGCCACCTGCGGCACGGTGTCACGTCTCGCCCTGGCGAGACCCTTGAAGGCGGCCTGCGGCCGCCTTCAGCGTTTTACCGCATGACGATTTGCTGCATCATGGCTCGGGAACCCTGCCCGGGCGAGTCGCTCAAAGGGTGGCGCCCAACCTGACGGGCCCTACGCGCTGTATGCCAAGGAGAAACTACGCATGTTCAAGACGTTGATGGTAGCCGTCGCCGGTCTCGGTCTGTCTGGCCTGGTCGCGGCCCAGGAACTGGTCGAAGGCCAGCATTACGAGGTGCTCGACGAAGCGGTGGACACCCGCGTTGACGAGGACATGATCGAGGTCACCGAAGTATTCTGGTACGGCTGCCCACACTGCAACCGCCTGCAGGCCAGCCTCAATGCCTGGCTCGATGAACTCGAAGACGACGTCGCAGTGATCCACATGCCGGCCACCATGGGCGGCGACTGGAACAAACATGCGGCCGTCTACTACGCTGCCGAGGAGCTGAGCATCATCGACGAGATCCATGCCGACATCTTCGATGCCATCCACGAGCAGGGCCGCGCGCTTACCGAGGATGACGACATTGCCGCCTTCTTCAGCGACTACGGCGTCAGCGAAGACGAGGCGCGCCAGGCGCTGACCTCCTTCGGCGTGCGCAGTCAGGTCAACCAGGCCCACTCACGGATGCGCGCCATGGAGCTGATGGGCGTCCCCGCGCTGGTCATCGATGGCCGCTACGTGGTGAGCCCCTCGAGCGCCGGCAGTCTGGAAAACATGCCCCAGGTCGCCGATGCATTGGTCGCGATGGTGCGCGAAGAGCGGAGCCAGTAACCGTGAGCCAGGCCGATGTCCTGCATCGTCCCCACGATGCCAGCCACCTGCGGTTGCTGACCTTCAATCTTCAGGTCGGCATCCACACCTCGGCCTATCACCACTACCTGACCCGCAGCTGGCAGCACTTCCTGCCTCACCCCAAGCGCGCCGGGCGCCTCGACCTGATGAGCGAGGTGCTCGGCAAGTTCGATATCGTTGGCCTGCAGGAAGTCGACGGCGGCAGCTTCCGCTCCGGCAACGTCAATCAGGTCGAGTATCTGGCCGGGCGCGCCGGCTTCCCGCATCACTTTCAGCAGCTCAACCGCAACCTGGGGCGCTTCGCCCAGCACAGCAACGGGCTGCTGTCACGGCTGCCGCCGGCGCGTATCGAGGAGCATCGCCTGCCCGGTCCTCTGCCCGGCCGCGGCGCTATCCACGCCAGCTATGGTGAAGGCCCCGACGCCCTGCACCTGTTCGTCGCTCACCTGGCGCTGAGCCACCGCGCTCGGGTGCGCCAGCTCGACTACCTCAGCGAGATCATCTCACCGCTGCGCCATGTGGTGGTGATGGGCGATCTCAACTGCACCCCCGAGCAGTTGCACACTCACGACCGCTTCTGCCGCTCGCTGCCGCTGCATCCGGTGCTACCGCTGCCCAGCTATCCCTCGTGGCAGCCGCGCCGAGCGCTGGACCACATCCTGCTCTCGTCGTCGCTGGCCACCACCGAGGTTCGCGTCCTCGACCAGCTGTTCTCCGACCACCTGCCGATCGCCGTCGATCTGACCCTGCCGCTGGCCTGCCAGCAGGCCCTGGGGCGTATCAAGTCAACGGGGTGAGCCGCCCCAAGCGAGGGACGCCGGGGCAGGTCGTCGAGGAGGACGGCGTCCGCGGCGATGGTAGGTGATTTTGTCGCCATAATCGGCGATCATGCGCGCCACGCTAGAACAACCGTTTACCGTTGAGAGGTCCCATGAGCCGCGCGACTCGCGAGCCGGTGCTGCTGTCCCGACTCGATGCCTTCACCGAGGTGATTGGCCGCAGCATTGCCTGGCTGGTACTGGTCATGATGCTGGTGCAATTCGCCATCGTGGTGATGCGCTACCTGTTCAACGTGCACAGCATCGTCATGCAGGAGTCGGTGATGTACATGCACGCCATGGTGTTCATGCTCGCCGCCGCCTACACCCTCAAGCACGACGGCCATGTGCGCGTCGACGTCTTCAATCGCCGCATGTCGCCCCGTGGCCGTGCCTGGATCGAATTGTTCGGCACCCTGCTACTGCTGATTCCGGTGGTGCTGTTCCTGGGCCTCGGCAGCCTGCGCTACGTGGCCAGCAGCTGGGCGATCCTCGAGCGCTCCTCCGACGGCGGCCTGCCGGCGGTGTTCCTGCTCAAGACGCTGATCCCGCTGATGTGCCTGCTGCTGCTGCTGCAGGGCATCGCCCAGGCCTGGCGCCAGATCCTGATCCTGCGCGGGCGCCTGCCCAGCGAAGAAACCCACGAGCACGAGGAGGTGCTGTAAGTGGAAGCCGTGCTCGTGTATATGCCGTTCCTGCTGTTCTTCGCCGTGTGTGGCGTGCTGATGCTGGGCTACCCGGTGGCGCTGTCGCTGGCCGGCACCGCGCTGGCCTTCGCCGGCCTCGGCTTCGCATTACAGAGCCTGGGCGTGGCGGTGCCCTTCGAGGGCCGCTTCATGTCGGCCATGCCCAACCGCCTCTATGGCATCATGACCAACCAGACCTTGCTGGCAGTGCCGCTGTTCGTGCTGATGGGGGTACTGCTGGAGAAGTCACGGGTGGCCGAGACGCTGCTCGACGCCATGGCGCTGCTGTTCGGCGCGCTTCGCGGCGGGCTGGGCATCTCGGTGGTACTGGTCGGCATGCTGCTGGCCGCCTCCACCGGCATCGTCGGGGCCACCGTGGTCACCATGGGGCTGCTGTCACTGCCGACCATGCTCAAGCGCGGCTACTCGCCGGCACTGGCCACCGGCACCATCTGCGCTACCGGCACCCTGGGCCAGATCATCCCGCCGTCGATCGCCCTAGTGCTACTCGGCGACGTGCTCTCCAACGCCTATCAGCAGGCCCAGCTGGCGATGGGCGTGTGGAGCCCCCGCACTCTCTCGGTGGGCGACCTGTTCATTGGCGCGCTGATTCCCGGCTTGATCCTGGTGGTGGCCTACATTCTCTACATCAGTGCAGTGGCCTGGCTCAAGCCCGAAACCGCGCCGCCCGCCGACCGCGAGGCATTGATGAACGAGCTCGACCACCGCGGCAGTATCTGGCCGCTGCTGCTCAAGGGACTGGTGCCGCCGGTGCTGCTGATCGTCGCGGTGCTGGGCTCGATCCTCGGCGGTTTCGCCACACCCACCGAGGCCTCGGCGGTGGGGGCCTTCGGTGCCTTGGTGCTGGCGCTGGCCAAACGTCGCCTGTCGCTGCCCGTGCTCAAGGACGTGGCACGCACCACCACCCATGTCACCAGCATGGTATTCCTGATCCTGATCGGTGCAGCGCTATTCTCACTTGTGTTCCGCGCCTACGGCGGGGAGCACCTGGTCACCGAACTGTTCGAGGCGCTGCCCGGCGGGGTCATCGGCGCCACCCTGGTGGTGATGCTGGTGATCTTCCTGCTCGGCTTCATCCTCGACTTCATCGAGATCACCTTCGTGGTGGTGCCCATCGTCGGGCCGGTGCTGCTGGCCATGGGGGTCGATCCGATCTGGCTGGGGATCATGATTGCCATCAACCTGCAGACCTCGTTCTTGACGCCGCCGTTCGGCTTTGCACTGTTCTATCTGCGCGGCGTAACCCCGGACTCGGTGCCGACCACCGCCATCTACCGCGGCGTAATCCCGTTTATCCTGCTGCAGCTGACGATGCTGGGGGCACTGGCGCTGTTCCCGGCACTGGCCACCTGGCTACCGTCGGTGCTGTAGCGGGCGTCACTGGCACAGCGGCGCCAGCCAGGCGTGGGCCAGGTAGAGCACCACCGCGTAGCGGGTGCCCTTGGCGATCGTGATCAGCAGGACCGCCCGCCACCACGGCAGCCGGAATACCCCGGCCAGCACGGTGAGCGGGTCGCCGATCAGCGGAGCCCAGGAGAGCAGCAGGCTCCACTCGCCGAAGCGGTGGTACCAGCGCTCGGCGCGGGCCAGCCCGGCGGGGCTGGCCGGAAACCAACGGCGATCTTGGAAGCGCCGCGCATAGCGGCCCATCCACACATTGATCAGGCTGCCCAGGGTGTTGCCGCTGGTGGCTACCAGCCACAGCGCCAGCGCTGGCTGGCCGAGGCACCACTGGCGCGCCAGCCATACCTCGGAGCCGCCGGGCAGCAGAGTCGCGCTGACCAGCGCCACCACGAACAGGCTCAGCATGGCGCATACCCCGCCTGCTGAAGTAGCCTAACGCTCATCGACACCACTCTGATGCCCTTGCCATGACAGCTCCCATTGCGATTCCTAATGCCTTGACGATTGCCGGCTCCGACCCCAGCGGCGGCGCCGGCATCCAGGCCGACCTCAAGACCTTCTCGGCGCTGGGCGCCTATGGTACCAGCGTGGTCACCGCGCTAACCGCTCAGAACACTCAGGGCGTGCGTGGCGTTCACCCGGTGCCCGCTGACTTTATCGCCACCCAGCTCAGCACCCTGTTCGACGATGTCGAGATCGATGCGGTGAAGATCGGCATGGTGGCAAGCAAGGAGGTCGCCGAGGTGATCCGTGAGGCGCTGACGCGCCAGCGCCCGCGCTGGGTGGTGCTCGATCCCGTGATGGTGGCCAAGAGCGGCGACGTGCTGGTCGACGACGCCGGTATCGCCGCGGTGCGCGACATCCTGGTGCCACTGGCTGACCTGATCACGCCCAATCTGCCAGAGGCCGCCGTGCTCCTGGAGCGCAGCACACCCAGCACGCCCGACGAGATGGAGGCGTTGCTGCCGGCGCTGAGCGCATTGGGCTCGCCCTACGTGCTGCTCAAAGGCGGCCACCTGCGCGGTGAGCGCTGCCCGGACCTGCTTGCCGACGCCGATGGTGCGCGCTGGCTCGATGGACCGCGCATCGCCACCGACAACCTGCACGGCACCGGCTGCTCGCTGTCGTCGGCGGTGACCGCCTGCCTGGCCCGCGGCGACGCCCTGCCCGACGCGGTCAGTGCCGCCAAGCAGTGGCTGAGCGAGGCGCTCACTGCCAGCGTGAGGCTACGGGTCGGCCGTGGCCACGGCCCGGTGCACCACTTCCACGCTTGGTGGTAATGCGCCGCCTTGCAGGCTTCGCCAACTGGCACCATGCTAAGGCGTGACGGCGCCGCGGCCACGCGCGGCGCCGCAAGCCCTGCATCGAGGGAGGGAAGCTCATGGCCCACACTCTGCTGTTTGCCTGCGACCTGTCTGCCGAGAACCGTGCCGCCTTCGCCCGCGCCTTGCGCATGGCCAACGAGAGCGGCGCGCGCCTCGATGTCATTCACGTGCTCGATCCGCACCTGCCGCACCAAGCACTGCGCGATCTCGAACCACTGGTGATCGAAGAGATGCAGCGCATCCTGACCGACCTGCGCGAGGACTACGCCCTCGACGAGCCGGCCACGCTGCTGCAGACCGTGGCCGGCGCACCCTATGCCGAAATCATCCGCGAGGCCCACGAGCGCGAGGTCGACATGATCGTGCTGGGTGCCCACCGCAAGCGCGGCCAGCTTGATCTGGTCGGCGGCACCACTCTGGCCCGGGTACTGCGCGGCGCGCCCTGTCCGGTGCTCTCGGTGAGCCACTTGGCCACCCAGGCCTGGCAGGACATCCTGGTGCCGGTCAACTTTTCGCTGACCTGTCGCCACACCCTCCGCGAAACCCTCAAGCGTTTTCCCGAGGCCAACGTCACGCTGCTCCACGCCTGGAATATTCCCGGCGAGCGTGAACTCGGTTCGGATAGCCACTATGCCCAGTGGCGAGATAACGAGGTGGCACGACTGCGCCAGCAGCTGGAGCGCGAAATCGACCAGATGATGGGGGAGTTCGACGCCGTTCCCGAAGTCCACCTGGAACTCGAACAGGGCGATCCGCTGGAGGTGCTGATGAACCGCCTGCGCCGCCAGCCGCCGGACCTGCTGGCCCTGGGGAGTCGCGGTCCGCTGGGCCGCCAGGGTCACCTCACCGAGCAGCTGCTGGCAGAGCCGCACTGCGATGTGATGGTGTGCCGGGCCTGGTAACACACCAGGCCGATAGATCCAATACAGAACCTATACAAAGAAACGAGGTCCGTAAGGGGTGATCGCTCACCTACGGAGGCCCCCCATGCGACCCGTCCACCCGTTTCGCCGTCTCACTCATGCGGCAACGCTGTGCCTGCTCGTCGGTCTGGCAAGCTTGGTCCAGGCCAACGACGCGCGGGTCGAGGTGCGCGGCGTCGAGTTCGAGACCCGCTTCGACGACAACGGCATCCGTTACGCGCTGTTGGGCAGCGGCGTGTTTCGCTATATGATCTGGAACGCCTACGCTGGCGCCTACTATCAGGATGAAACCGCCAGCGCACCGGCACCGCAATCCAATGTTCCCAAGCGCCTTGAGCTGGAGTACTTCCACGCCATCGAGGCCGATGACTTCGCCCAGGCAACCCGCGAGACGCTTCGCGACACCCTGGATGCCGAGGCGTTTGCCCGGCTCAGTGACGAGCTGGAGGCCTTCAATCGGGCCTATCGCGACGTCGTCCCCGGCGATCGCTACGCGCTGAGCTGGGACGGTGGCGAGTTGCGCCTGGCGCTCAACGCCGAGACGCTTTATCGCAGCGATGACCTGGCGCTGGCCAACGCGCTGTTCGGCATCTGGTTGGGCAGTAACCCGCTGCGTCGAGACTTCCGCGACGCCCTGCTGGGGCGCTGAGACGCTATACTGGCGGGCCGACCATAGCCAGAGGAGCCCGCATGCGAGCACTGATTCAGCGCGTACGCCGCGCCAGCGTCGAGGTCGACGGCCACACGGTCGGCGCCATCGACAGTGGCCTGCTGGCCCTGATCGGCGTCGAGAAGGGTGACGACGAGGCGCGCGCCGACAAGCTGCTGCACAAGCTACTGCACTATCGGGTGTTCGGCGACGCCGAGGGCAAGATGAATCTCAATCTGCAGCAGGCCGAAGGCGGACTGCTGCTGGTCTCGCAGTTCACCCTGGCCGCCGACACACACAAGGGGCTGCGCCCGAGCTTCTCCAGCGCCGCGCCGCCCGCCGAGGGTGAGCGACTGTTCACTTACCTGCTGACCCGCGCCCAGGCGAGCTGGCCACGGGTCGCCTGCGGCGAGTTCGGCGCCGATATGCAGGTATCACTGATCAACGACGGGCCGGTGACCTTTCTGCTGGAGAGTTGAGAGGGAAGCCAATTCTTAGCTCTAGCTTTTCATCTTCAAGGCGCGAAGCGCCGGTCTTCCCTCTTCGAGCGGCGTAGCCGCGTCTTATGTCTCCGAGCTTAGCTCGGCCTCCATGGCCTCCAGCGCCTCTTCGGCGGCCAGCCAGTCGGCTTCGAGGTCGTCGAGCTGCGATTTGAGCTCGCCCTGGCGGGCCAGCGCCGTGGTCAGCTCCTCCTTGCGCGCGGGGTCGGTGTAAAGCTCGGCGTCGCCCAGCGTCGCTTCCACCTCTGTCAGTTTCGCCTGGACCTTCTCCATCGCCTGTTCGGCGCGGTCGCGCTGCTTCTTGAGCGGACGCAATTTCTCGCGCAGCTCGGCCGCGGCGCGGCGAGCCGCCTTGCGATCCTCGCGGGGCGCCTCTTCGGCCTTGTCGGCGCGCGCTTCGCGGCGCTCGCCCTCGAGGCGCGCCTTGAGCCAGGCGCGGTAGTCCTCGAGGTCGCCGTCAAACGGCTCGACCCGGTGGTCGGCCACGCGCCAGAACTCATCGACGGTGGCCCGCAGCAGGTGGCGGTCGTGGGAGACGATGATCACCGTTCCCTCGAAGCTGGCCAGTGCCTCGGTAAGCGCCTCACGCATCTCCAGGTCGAGGTGGTTAGTGGGCTCGTCGAGCAGCAGCAGGTTGGGTTTCTGCCACGCCACCAGGGCCAGCGCCAGGCGCGCCTTCTCACCCCCGGAGAAGCTGCCGGCCACCTCGAAGGCGTCGTCGCCCTTGAAGCCGAAGCCGCCCAGGAAGTTGCGGATCTCCTGGTCGCTGGCAGTCGGCGAGAGCCTCTGTACGTGCATGAACGGGGTAGCCGCGAGATCGAGCCCCTCGAGCTGATGCTGGGCGAAATAGCCGATCGCCAGGTGCTCGCCAGGCACCCGCTTGCCGGCCAGCGGCGCCAGTTCACCGGTCAGCGACTTGATCAGCGTCGATTTGCCGGCGCCGTTGGGGCCCAGCAGGCCGATGCGGCTGCCGGGCAGCAAGGTGACCTTGACGTCGTCGAGCTGCACGCTCTCGTGGCCGGTATCATCGCGATAGCCGAGCCGTGCCTCGTCCAGTACCAGCAGTGGGTGCGAGGTCTTGTCCGCCGCAGGAATCGAGAAGTGGAACGGCGAATCGGCGTGAGCCAGGGCGATGTCACCCATGCGCTCGAGCATCTTGAGGCGACTCTGGGCCTGACGCGCCTTGGTGGCCTTGGCGCGAAAGCGCGCCACGAAGCGCTCGATCTCCTCCTTGCGTGCTTGCTGCTTGGCGGCTTCGGCCTGCTGCAGCGCCAGTTTCTCGGCGCGGGTACGCTCGAAGGTCGAGTAGTTGCCGCGATAGAGCACCAACCGGCCACGGTCGAAGTGCACGATGTGGTCGCACACCGCGTCGAGAAAGTCACGGTCGTGGGAGATCAGCAGCAGGGTGCCCGGATAGCGCGTCAGCCACTGCTCGAGCCACAGCAGGGCGTCGAGGTCGAGGTGGTTGGTGGGCTCGTCGAGCAGCAGCAGGTCGGAGGGCATGAACAGCGTACGCGCCAGATTGACGCGCATCCGCCAGCCGCCGGAGAAGTCGGAAAGCGGCCGCGTCAGGTCACGCTGCGCAAAGCCCAAGCCCACCAGCAGTTGGGCGGCACGCGCCGGGGCGCTGTAGCCATCCAGGGCCTCGATCTTGCCGTGCAGTTCGGCCTCGCGGTGGGCGTCACCGCTGGCTTGGGCTGCAGCCAGCGCAGCCTCGGTGTCACGCAGCTCGCGGTCACCGTCGAGCACATAGTCGACGATGGCGCGATCCAGTGCCGCGATCTCCTGATCCATGTGGGCGATTCGCTGGCCGCCGGACATCTCGACCTGCCCCTTGTCGGGCGCCAGTTCCCCCAGCAGCAGCTTGAACAGGCTCGACTTGCCGGCCCCGTTGGGGCCGACGATGCCCGCCTTGTGGCCGCCGTGCAGGGTCAGCTCGGCGCCTTCGATCAGCGTCTGGGTACCACGTTGCAGCGAGAGTTGGCGCAGTGCGATCATGCTGGCTCCGGTAGATCGGCAGGGTGGCTCACCACCCCGTAGGAACGAATGGCATGGATTCTACCCAATTGTTGGCGCGCTTGCGGGCCTGTCTCGGTGACGCACCGCTATGGGACTTCGCACTTGCCTTTTACGGCCGCGAGGAGATTGCGGCCACCTGCCTGCAGCTGCAGGACGAGGCCGGCGCCGATGTCTGCGAATTGCTGTGGCACTGCTGGCTGGATAGCCTCGGCCTGGTTGCACAAGGCAGTCTCGACGACGAACTCGGCCCACTGCGCCGCTGGCAGGCAGAGATAACTCAGCCGCTGCGGCAGCAGCGTCGCGCGCTTAAAAAGCAAGCGCTCACCAACCCCGAGATCACCGAGCTGCGTAACACCATCAAACAGGCCGAGCTGCTGGCCGAGCGCGAAGCGCTGCGAATGCTGCAACGCATTAGCGAGGAGGCGCTAGGCTCGGCGGACTGGATACGCCCCCTTACCGAGGCCGATGCAGCACTTGGCCAACGCCTCTACGCCCGGCTACCCGAACAGAAAAAACACCATCTCTACGCCCTGCAAACCCTGGAAAGCCGCCTTGACCCCTTTCGGGGGGCGCGCTAGCCTGAAATCACAACTGCATGTTTTTAAACCTGCACTTCAGCCAGTCGGGATGCATCAATACTGGCTCAACCTTGTGAGGGAAGACAAAAATGATGGTTCGCAACCTACTCACCGCCGCCAGTGTCGGCGCTTTGCTGTTTGGCCTTTCCACCGCTGCCAGTGCCGATAATTGGCGCTACGCCCACGAGGAATTCGAAGGCGACGTCCAGGATGTCTTCGCAGTCGCCTTCAAGGAGTATGTCGAGGAAAATTCCGACCACACCGTGCAAATCTATCGCTTCGGTGAGCTCGGCGAGTCCGACGACATCATGGAGCAGACACAGGCCGGCATCCTGCAATTCGTCAACCAGTCACCGGGCTTTACCGGTTCGCTGATTCCCGAAGCGCAGATCTTCTTCATCCCCTACCTGCTGCCCACCGATGAAGAGACAGTGATCGAGTTCTTCAACACCTCCACGGCGATCAATGAGACCTTCCCCGAGCTCTATGCCGAACAGGGCCTCGAGCTTCTCAAGATGTACCCGGAAGGCGAGATGGTCGTCACCCTGGACGAACCGTTCACCAGCCCGGAGGATCTGCGCGGCAAGAACATCCGCACCATGACCAACCCGCTGCTCTCGGAAACCTACCGCGCCTTCGGCGCAACGCCGACCCCGCTGCCATGGGGCGAGGTCTATGGTGGCCTGCAGACCAACATCATCCAGGGCCAGGAAAACCCGATCTTCTGGATCGAGTCCGGCGGCCTGTATGAGGTCTCTCCCAATCTGGTATTCACCGGCCACGGCTGGTTCACCACGGCGATGATGGCCAACCAGGACTTCTATGACGGTCTCTCGGAAGAGGACCAGCAGCTGGTGCGCGATGCCACCGAGGCCGCCTACGAGCACATCATCGAGCACATCTCCGGGCTTGCGGATGAGTCGCTGGCAGCCATCCAGGAAGCATCCGACGATGTCACCGTGACACGCCTCGACGAGGACCAGATCCAAGCGTTCCGCGAGCGTGCCCCGCAGGTCGAGGAGCGCTTCGTCGAGATGACCGGCGACCGCGGCGCCGAGCTGCTCGAGCAGTTCAAGGCCGACCTCGAGGCCGTCACCAACGAGTGATGCCGCGCCACGCACGTCTGGCGTGCGTCGCAGCTAACCGCATAGGGGGCAGCCGCAAGGCTGCCCCCTTGTCGTTGGCGCCCGGCCAATCAGCGTTGATACTCCGCCTGCAAGCGCCGGCGCGACGGCATAGGCTGGGAACGTCACCGTTTGTATGCACGCACCCATGCATCGCTATTCAGACCGCGAGGAGTCGTTCGACATGGACATGAACGAAGAAGACGTCGCCGAACAACAGTACCGCTCCACCCTGCCCGGCCCGCTGGGCGTGATCGATACCTGGATCAGCAAGGCCGAAGCCGTGATCCTGGCCATGGGGGTGATCCTGATGGCGATCAACACCGTGGCCAACGTCATCGGCCGCTTCGTGTTCGGCGAGAGCCTGCACTTTTCTGAAGAGGTCAACCGCATCCTGATCGTGATGATCACCTTTGCCGGTATCGGCTATGCCGCTCGCCACGGCCGGCATATCCGCATGTCAGCGATCTACGATGCCCTGCCCACCGGCGGGCGCCGCTGGTTGATGATCTTCATTTGCCTATTCACCGCGCTGGTCATGTTCACGCTCTGCTACTACTCGATCGGCTATATCCAGACCACCTACAGCCGCGGCCGGGTGCTGCCCTCGCTGAGCATTCCGGTATGGCTGATGTACCTCTGGGTACCGGTGGGCTTCACCATCACCGGGATCCAGTACCTGCTGACCGCCATCAAGAATATGACCTCTCGTGACGTCTATCTCTCGACCCATGTAGTCGACGGGTACAAGGACACGGAAACCGAAGTCTGACGCGGGGAACGCACAATGACGACAATCATTATCTCCATCATGATCGTGCTGCTGCTGCTCGGCTTCCCGATGATGATACCGCTGGTCACCGCCGCCTTCGTGGGTTTCTACATGACCTTCGGCGGTACCGGCCAGATGGAAACCCTGATCCAACAGTTGATGGGTGGCATACGCCCCACCGCGTTGATCGCCGTGCCGATGTTCATTCTGGCTGCCGATATCATGACCCGCGGTCAGTCCGCGAGCCGTCTGATCAACATGGTGATGAGCTTCGTCGGTCACGTGAAAGGCGGCCTGGCAGTAAGCACCGCCGCCTCCTGTACGCTATTCGGCGCCGTTTCGGGCTCGACCCAGGCCACCGTAGTGGCGGTAGGCTCGCCGCTGCGTCCGCGCATGCTCAAGGCCGGCTACAAAGACCCGTTCACCCTGGCGCTGATCATCAATTCCAGTGACATCGCCTTCCTGATCCCGCCGAGCATCGGCATGATCATCTACGGGGTCATCTCCGGCACCTCGATCGGCGAACTGTTCATCGCCGGTATCGGCCCAGGGCTGCTGATCCTGTTCATGTTCTCGATCTACTGCGTCATCTATGCAGTGGTCAGGGACGTGCCCACCGAGCCCAAGTCCAGCTGGCGCGAACGCCTCACCGCGGTGCAACGCGCGCTGTGGCCGCTGGGCTTTCCGGTACTGATCGTCGGCGGCATCTACGGTGGCATCTTCAGCCCCACCGAGGCCGCGGCCGCCTGCGTGCTGTATGCGGTGCTGCTGGAGTTCGTGGTATTCCGCTCGCTCAAGCTGCAGCATATCTACACCATCGCCAAGTCCACCGGGCTGATCACCGCCGTGGTGTTTATCCTGGTGGCGGTGGGCAACGGCTTCTCGTGGGTGATCTCGTTTGCCCAGATTCCCCAGGAGATCCTCGCCGCCGTAGGCATCAACGAGGCCGGGCCAGTGGGCGTGCTGATCGCCATCTCGGTGGCCTTCTTCGTGGCATGCATGTTCGTCGACCCGATCGTGGTGATCCTGGTGCTGACGCCGATCTTCGCCCCGGCCATCGCCGCCTCGGGACTCGATCCGGTACACGTCGGCGTACTGATCACCCTGCAGGTAGCGATCGGCTCGGCCACACCGCCGTTCGGCTGCGATATCTTTACCGCCATCGCCATCTTCAAGCGCCCCTACTGGGAGGTGATCCGCGGCACGCCACCGTTCATCTTCATGCTGGTACTGGCGGCCGCGCTGGTAATCATGTTCCCGCAGATCGCGCTGTTCCTGCGTGATCTGGCGTTCCGGTGAGCCACTCGCTCTATAAGGAGAAGGTGACGATGTTCAAGCGAATCCTGGTCCCGGTCGACGGCTCCAAGCGCGCCCTGCGGGCACTGGACAAGGCCATCGAGCTGCAGCGGCTGACCGACGCCGAGCTCTACGTGCTGTGCGTGTTCAAGCACCACAGCCTGCTGGAAGCGTCGCTGTCGATGGTGCGTCCGGAAAAGCTAGACATTCCCGACGATGCCCTCAAGGAGTACGCCACCGAAATCGCCCTCAATGCCAAGCACCGCGCCATCGAACTCGGGGTCGAAGGGGTGCGGGCCTTCGTCAAGGGCGGCCGGCCGTCGAGCACCATCGTACGCTTCGCCCGCAAGCGCGAGTGCGACCTGATCGTGCTCGGCTCCAAGGGCACCAACGGCGAATCGAGCATTCTCGGCAGTGTCTCACAGCGGGTCGCCAGTATGGCCAAGTGCCCGGTGCTGGTTGTCTGACACGACGATTGCACCGCAATGGCGCGGGTGCGGAAACTCATGGCGCCTGATAGAGTCCGAGACACGACGCCTTACTGAATCGAGGACTCTGCATGAAGACACTGGTTTCCGCTGCGGCATTCGGCACCCTGCTGGCTGCCGCACCGCTGGCCCTGGCCGCCCCCGAAACGGAGCAAGAACAGCTCAGCTACAGCCTCGGCGTGACCCTTGGCCAGAGCCTGGTTCAGGACGTCGAGGAGCTGGACCTCGACGCCTTCACCCAGGCTATCGAGGATGTCTATGCCGGCGGCGAGCTGGCCATGAGCGAGGAGCAGATGGCCGAGGCCCTGACGCGCTTCCAGGAGAGCGCCATGGCCAGCCGCGAGGCCCAGGCGTCTCAAGCCGCTGAGGCCAATCGCGAAGCCGGCGAGGCCTTCCTGGCCGAAAACGCCGAAGAAGAAGGTGTCGAAGTCACCGACTCCGGCCTGCAGTATCAGGTAGTAGAGTCTGGTGATGGCCCGTCGCCGGGCGCGTCAGACAGCGTCGAGGTGCACTATGAAGGCACCCTGATCGACGGGACCGTGTTCGATAGCTCCTACCAGCGCGGCGAGCCGGTCAGCTTTCGCGTCGATCAAGTCATCGAAGGCTGGCAGGAAGCCCTGCAGCTGATGAGCGTCGGCGATACCTGGATGATCTATCTGCCCTCCGAGCTGGCCTACGGCGAAGCCGGCACTGGCGGCCCGATCGGTCCTAACGAAACGCTGATCTTCAAGGTCGAGCTGCTCGGCATCGACGATTGATCGCCATGAGACCCGCTCTGATAGTGTGCGGTCTGGCGCTGGGCCTGACGGGCCCGGCGCTGGCCGACAGCGATGCTCTTCCCTCCCTGCCCGTACTCGACATCGCCCCCGACCGCGTCAGCGTGGTGGGCGTCTCGTCCGGCGGCTACATGGCCACCCAGCTGGCCGTGGCCTTTCCCGAGACCTATCGCGGCCTGGGCGTCTTCGCTGCCGGTCCCTGGGGGTGCGCTCAAGGCAGCCTGCGTCTGGCGTTGGGGCAGTGCATGACCCAGCGACACGGCTCACCCAGCCTGGCCGAGCTGGAGGGCCGCCTGACCGCCTACCGCGCCGACGGACGCCTCGGCGCCGCCGAGGCGCTGGCCCGACAGCGGGTCTTCGTGTGGCACGGCGAAGAGGACGAGGTGGTCGACCCAGCACTTGGTGAGCTGCTGGCGGCCCAGTACCGCCAGTGGCTGGAACACGCCGAGCAGCTCAAGTTCATCAGCGCCGATAACGTCGGCCACGGCTGGCCGGTGGGCGGTACCGGCCTCGCGCACATTACCGAGCTGGCCGACTGCCGCCTCGGCGGCAGCCCACACCTGCTGGCCTGCGACCGCGATGCGGCGGGTGAGCTCCTGAACTGGCTGTACGGTGAGCTGACCGCTCCCGACAACGGGGACCGCGGTACGCTGCTGCCGTTCGACCAGCGCGAGTTCTATCGCGGCTCAGGGCTCGCCGATCAGGGTCAACTCTACCTGCCCAAGGCCTGTGAAGAGGGGGCGCCCTGCGGCCTGGTGGTGGCACTGCACGGCTGCAACATGAGCCAGACGCAGATCGAGGACGCCTTTGTCCGGCATACCGGGCTCAACGACTGGGCCGCAGCCAATCAGCTGGCCGTGCTCTACCCGCAGGCCGATACCAGCATGGCCAACCCCCAGGGCTGCTGGGACTGGTGGGGCTTCGATGAAAGCAGTTGGGAGCCTTCTGCCGGGCACGAGACACGCGACGGCCATCAGGTGCAGGCACTGCACGCCATGGTCAAGCGGCTCAGCGGTGACGACGACGCACAGGAGGACGCGCCCGCCCGCTAAGGGCGGTGCGCTCAGCCGCCGCTGAACTCGTGCCGTACGGCCGAGATCAGCGAGTGCGGCGTCGGCGCGTAAAGCACTCGCTGGCGGATCTCGCCGTGGCGGTCGACCAGGTACATCGAAGAGCTATGGTCGACGGTGTACTCCATCGCCGAGTCCTCCATGTCCTGCTTGCGCCAGAACAGGTTGTAGCGTTCGGCGATATCGTCGAGCTGCTCTTCGCTGCCGCGGGCACCGATGAACTGCTCGCCGAAGTAGCCGACATACTCCTCGAGCCGCTCGAGGGTGTCACGGGCAGGGTCAACGGTAATGAGTACCGGCACGAGACGCTGCGCGTGCTGTTCATCGAGCTGCTGCAGGGCCTGGCGAATCACCGCCAGGGTCATCGGACAGATGTCCGGGCAGTAGGTATAACCGAAAAACAGCACCGCCAGCTCGTCATCGTCCATGCCTGCCAGCGAGAACTCGCCCTGGGTCGAGGGTAGCGCCACCTCGCCACCGCGCGGCTCGCCGTCATCGCCCTGCTGCTGCACCCACCAGATCGTGCCCAGCGCCACTACCAGCACCAGCGAGGCGAGGCCCGCCCACCGCATCTTGCGCGTCATACCGCACTCCTCTTGATATCGAAGTCGAACCAGCTGCCCTTGCGTCCCTGTGGCGTTTCAACGACTACCTGGGCGCGCCACGGCATCACCGCCTCCGTACAGACGCCGATCTGGCCGTCGCCGCGAAACACGCCGTTGCCCTGCGCCTCGAGGATAAAGCGATTGACCCCCATATGCATATTGCGCCCCACCAGCTCGACCGTCACCGCCCGCGCCTCGACGCCCTCCAGGCGCACTTCGATGGGCAGGATCTCGAGCTCGCGCAGTTCGCCATCGACATCCAACGACAGCCGCGACGCCATGCCCAGACTCGCGTGACAGGCCCCCTGGTGCAGGTCGCAGGGCGGGCTTGGCGGGTACCAGGTGACATCGTCACTGCTGCCGCGAAAATAGTAGTTGCCGAGATACCACAGCGCCACGACTACCGTCACCAGGGTGACCAGGATCAGCAGGTTGAGCAGCGGTGAACGCGGGGTTGTCTCGTCCGGGGATGGGGGCAGCGTGGTCATGGTATCACCAGGACCCTCCAATGCAGTGGCAATTGCCGGTAAGCTTATCAGCGTTTGTCTCATGGCGACCTGTGAAAGGTTGTCGCATCCCAAGGTCGATGACAAGGAGCGCCCCATGGGTGATGTGGCCGGTGCGCTGGGCCCGCTGTTTCTGTTGATCCTGCTGGGGGCCGGGTTGGGCTGGAAACGCTTACCGGCGGGGGATTTCTGGCCCCAATTGGAGAAGCTGATCTACTTCCTGCTATTCCCCGCGATGCTGGTGGCCACGCTCGCCACCGCGGATGTCAGCCAGGTACCAGTGGCGCGGGTCGCACTGGTACTGCTTGGGGTGATGACCGCGCTAGGCGCCCTGCTGTGGCGGCTGCGCCAGCAGCTGGGCCTGGATCCGGCGGCTTTTACCTCGGTCTTCCAGGGCGCGCTGCGTTTCAATACCTATGTCGGCGTGGCCGGCGCCAGCGCGCTGCACGGCAGCGCCGGGGCCACCGTCGCTGCGGTGGCCGTGGCGCTGATGGTCCCGGTGGTGAATGTGCTGTGCGTGGCGAGCTTCATCGCCGCCGGCACCCTCGGGCCAGCCAGCCTCGGCAAGAGCCTGCTGGCGCTGGTACGCAACCCGCTGATCCTTGCCTGCCTGGTGGGGATTGCCCTCAACCTGAGCGGCATCGGCCTGCCGGGCTGGAGCGCCCAGACCGTCGGCCTGCTGGGCAGCGCGGCGCTGCCGCTAGGCCTGGTGGCAGTCGGCGTGGCACTGCGTCCGCGGGCACTGGTGCGCCTCGATCGCGGCGTCTGGGCCGCCAATCTGCTCAAGCTGGTGATCATGCCAGCGCTGGTACTGGTGTTGGCCCTGCTGCTGGGCCTCGACCCGGTGAGCCGGGATGTGGCGCTGCTGTTTGCCGCCCTGCCCACCGCCACCTCGGCCTATATCCTGGCCCGCCAACTGGGCGGCGACGCCGAGCTGATGGCCGCGCTGATCACCGGCCAGACGCTGCTGGCGATGCTGACGCTGCCGCTGTGGCTGAGGCTGGTAGGCGGCTAAACGCAAATTAAATAAAAAATATTCTCGTTACGCTTGACGAAGTAAATGCGAACGATTATCTTAACAACCGTGGCGCTTGCCAGGCGCCACACGCCATAGCAGAGAATGTCAGGTTTTCTGCCATGGTTTCTCCTCATCAAGCTAGTCACGGTCTTTCGCCGCTCCTCCCGGAGCGGCTTTTTCTTTTCTATCCAGACAACGAGTTCGGCCAAGGCTTTGCGGCGAGGGACGCCGACGGCAGGTCGAAGAGGAGGTTCAACGCCATGGGTGAGGAGCACTGCTCCGAACGGACTGGCCATGGATGGCCAGCCAGCACCGGTCCTGCAAGCGGAGCAGGATGCGAGAGCGTAGCAGGGCGTTGGTAGCGCCCAGCGACGGGTTTACAGCGCCTCCTCATAGGCCTGCCGCCGGATCAGTCCCGAGCGATACTGCTACATGCATAGGCCAGAGCAAGATGATACGAGCGGCGTTCCCGCCTATGCATCGCGGGCGTAGATCAGATCCCATACACCGTGGCCGAGGCGCTCGCCGCGGGCCTCGAACTTGGTCAACGGGCGGAACGCCGGGCGTGGCACATAGGGCGCCATGTCCGCCGCTGCAGTATTGCGGTAGCCCGGCGCGGCTTCCATGACCTCGGCCATCCACTCAGCGTAGGCCGCCCAGTCGGTGGCCAGGTGGAAGGTGCCGCCCGGCTTGAGGCGGGTTCGCACCAGCTCGACGAAGGCCGGCTGTACGATGCGCCGCTTATGGTGCTTCTTCTTCGGCCAGGGGTCGGGGAAAAACAGCTGCAGGGTATCGAGGCTGGCCGGCGGCAGGCACTCCTCGAGCACCCGCAGGGCGTCCTCGCGGTAGACCCGCAGGTTGGTCAGGCCACGTTTGTCGGCTTCGTCAAGCAGCTTGCCAACCCCGGGCGCATGCACCTCGATGCCGATGAAGTCGGTATCCGGATGGCTAGCAGCCTGCTCGATCAGCGAAGTGCCCATGCCAAAGCCGATCTCCACCACCCGTGGGGCATCGCGTCCGAACAGCGCATCGAGGTCCTGGCGGCCCTCGGCAAGGGTCAGCCCCAGCCGCGGCCAGACCTCCTCGAGGCCGCGGGTCTGGGCGACGGTCATGCGACCGGCGCGCAGCACATAGCTCTTGATGCCGCGGCGATGCAGCGGCGCCTCGGGGCTCTCAGGCCCGCTGGTGGTGGCGTCGGAACGCTGGTCGGGGGTATCACTCATGCGCGGTGCGATTCTCGTCGGTGGCGGCGTTCAGCCGTTGATACGGCCGGCGAAGGGCGAGGAGGGCTCGGCGCTCTGGCGGCGCGGCATGCGCCCGGCCAGGAAGGCAGCGCGCCCGGCCTCGACGGCCTGCTTCATGGCAGCCGCCATCAACACCGGCTGGCGCGCATGCGCGATGGCTGAATTCATCAGCACCCCGTCGCAGCCCAGCTCCATGGCCATGGCAGCATCCGAGGCCGTGCCGATGCCGGCATCCACCAGCACCGGCACCTCGGCCTGCTCGATGATCAGGCGCAGGTTGTGCGGGTTCTGAATGCCGTGGCCGGAGCCGATCAGCGACCCCAGCGGCATCACCGCGCAGCAACCCAGTCGCTCGAGCTCCTTGGCCACGATGGGGTCGTCGCTGGTGTAGACCATGACGTCAAAGCCGTCCTTGATCAGCTCCTCGGCGGCCTTGAGGGTCTCTACCACATTGGGATAGAGGGTGGCATCGTCGCCGAGCACCTCGAGCTTGACCAGCGTGTGGCCGTCGAGAAGCTCGCGGGCCAGCTTGCAGGTGCGCACCGCATCCTTGGCGGTATAGCAGCCCGCGGTATTAGGCAGTAGGGTGAAGCGCTCCGGCGGCACCACGTCGAGCAGGTTGGGCGCGCCGGCCTCCTGCCCCAGGTTGGTGCGACGCACGGCGAAGGTCACCACCTCGGCGCCAGAGGCCTGGATCGCGGCGCTGGCCTCGTCGAAATCGCGGTACTTGCCAGTGCCGACCAGCAGGCGTGAAGCAAAGCGATGCCCGGCCACCTGCAGTGGCTGGTCCTGGATAGGGTCTGTCATGATGGCTCCTCTAGCCCCCGCCAATGGCGTGGACGATTTCGACGCGGTCGCCGTCGGCCAGCCCCTGCTGGGCATGCTGGCTACGCGGTACGATCTCTTCGTTGACCTCGACGGCGATGCGCCGGCCGGTCAGGTCGAGGGCGGCGATCAGGTCGCTGACCGTGGCCTCGGCCTCTAGGGTTCTGGCTTCGCCGTTGAGCAGGATCTGCATGTTGGTCCTCCAGCGAATCGCAGCGGTTCGGGGGGCACTATTGTAGCTCATACCTTACCCCGCGGGGTACGGTATGAGCGCCTTAGACAAGGAGATTTCCCCATGCGAGACACCCCCTGGTGGCTGGCGATAGCGCTTAGCGGCGGCCTAGCCGTGGCACTCGGCGCCTTCGCCGCCCACGGCCTGCAGGGCCAGCTGCCGGCGCGGCTGCTGGCGGCCTTCGAGACCGGCGTGCGCTACCAGATGTGGCATACCCTGGCGATGCTCGGGGTGCTGGCCTGGCGGGCCGGCCAACCGCTGCGCGGTCAGCGGCTGACGCTGGGCCTCTGGGCGCTGGGTATCCTGCTATTCTCGGGGTCGCTCTACGCCCTGGCGCTGAGCGGCATCGGCCGCTTGGGCATGATCACCCCGCTGGGCGGCGTCGCCTTTATCGCTGGCTGGATCGCGCTGGCGGTCAGCGCAGTGCGAGCTCAATCGGCGTCAGGCAGGACATAGGTGGCAGTGACGATTGCCACCGGCTCCTCGTCACCGGCAGAGAACAGCTGTACCTCGCCCACCGCCAGGCGGCGGCCGAGCTTGACGATGCGCGCGTTGGCGATAAGGTCGCGGTCACCGCGGGCGCGACGCAGGAAGTGGCAGTTCATGTCGCTGGTCACGGCCATCGGCTCGGGACCGATCTGCGCCAGGATCGCCACGTAGAGACATACGTCGGCCAACCCCATCATGCTCGGGCCCGAGACGCAGGCGCCGGGACGCAGGTGTTCATCCTCGATGGCCAGACTCATGGTCGCGCGCATCTCGTCGACGCCCTCGATGGTGCCCTCTCGATGCGGGAACACCTCGTCGAGAAATTCCTCGATGGCGGCTGCGGTCATAACGGTCATGGCGCCCTCCTGGCGGCTTGGCGGCGAGTCTGCTGCGCCCAAGATAGCGCAAGGCACGCGTCGCGGCGATATCTTCGCTCCCCCCCACAGCCCAAACGCGACGGGCCCCGACGCGGATACGCCGGGGCCCGTCATCTCACGCAGCCAGGGTTACTTGGCCTTGTGAACCTGACGCCACTCGTGGAGCAGCGGTTCGGTGTAACCCGCCGGCTGCACGCGACCCTTGAACACCAAGTCGCTGGCAGCCTTGAACGCAGTAGAGGCTGAGAAGTCGGCGCTCATCGCAGTGTAGCTGGGGTCACCGGCGTTCTGCTCATCGACCACCTTGGCCATGCGCTCCAGGGTCTTCTGCACGCGCTCGGCGTCGACGACCCCGTGGTGCAGCCAGTTGGCCAGGTGCTGGCTGGAGATGCGCAGCGTGGCGCGGTCTTCCATCAGGCCGACGTTGTGGATGTCCGGGACCTTGGAGCAGCCCACGCCGTGCTCGACCCAGCGCACTACGTAGCCGAGAATGCCCTGACAGTTATTGTCGAGCTCCTGCTGGATTTCCTCGTCGGACCAGTTGGCGCTCTCGGCGACCGGTACCGTCAGCAGGTCGTCGAGCAGATCGATGTCGCCCTGGCCTTCCAGCTCGCGCTGCACCGCGCCAACATCGACCTGATGATAGTGCAGGGCGTGCAGCGCGGCGGCAGTGGGCGACGGTACCCAGGCGGTGTTGGCACCGGCCTTGGGATGACCAATCTTCTGCTCGAGCATGGCCGCCATCAGGTCGGGCATGGCCCACATGCCCTTGCCGATCTGGGCGCGACCACGCAGCCCGCAGGCCAGGCCAACCAACACGTTGTTGCGCTCATAGGCGCCGATCCACTTGGCGCCCTTCATGTCGCCCTTGCGAATCATGGGACCGGCTTCCATGGCGGTGTGCATCTCGTCGCCGGTACGGTCGAGGAAACCGGTATTGATGAACACCACCCGCGAGGCGGCCGCGTTGATGCAGGCCTTGAGGTTGACGGTGGTACGCCGCTCCTCGTCCATGATGCCCATCTTGAGGGTGTCGCGAGCCATGCCCAGGATGTCTTCCACCCGGCCGAACAGTTCGTTGGCAAAGGCGACTTCCTTGGGGCCGTGCATCTTGGGCTTGACGATATACACCGAGCCGGCGCGGGAGTTGCGCGGCTGATCGTCGCCCTTGTTGAGATCGTGGAGCGCCAGCAGACCGGTCACTGCGGCATCGAGGATACCCTCCGGCAGCTCATTGCCGTCGGCGTCGAGCACCGCCGGATTGGTCATCAGATGGCCGACGTTACGCACGAACATCAGCGCGCGACCGGGCAGGGTCAGGCTACCGCCGTCGGGGGTCTGGTACTGGCGGTCAGGATTGAGGCGCCGGGTGATGGTCTTGCCACCCTTCTCCAGCTGCTCTTCCAGGTCGCCCTTCATCAAGCCCAGCCAGTTGCGATAGACCACCACCTTGTCTTCGGCGTCGACCGCCGCCACCGAGTCTTCACAGTCCATGATGCTGGTCAGTGCGGCCTCGACCAGCAGGTCCTTGACGCCGGCCGGGTCGGTCTTGCCGATCGGGTGGCTGGTATCGAACTGGATTTCCAGATGCAGGCCGTGATTGGCGAGCAGGATACCCTCGGGCTTGGCGGCATCACCCTGGAAGCCGACCAGCTTGCCGGGATCCTTGAGGCCGGTCTCGCGGCCACCGTCGAGGGTCACCACCAGGTGGCCGTCGCGCAGTGCATAGTTGACGGCGTCACGGTGCGAGCCGGTGGCCAGCGGCGCGGCGCGGTCGAGCACGCCGCGGGCGTAGGCAATGACCTTGTCGCCGCGCTTGGGGTTGTAGCTCGCGCCTTTCTCGGCGCCGTCGTCTTCGCTGATGGCATCGGTGCCGTAGAGGGCATCGTAGAGGCTGCCCCAGCGGGCATTGGCGGCGTTGAGCGCATAGCGGGCGTTGTTCACCGGCACCACCAGCTGCGGGCCGGCCTGGGTGGCGACCTCGGCATCGACGTTTGCGGTGGTCGCGGTTACCTTGGCCGGAGTATCCGCGAGGTAGCCGATGCGCTTGAGAAAGTCACGATAAGCGGGCATGTCGCTAACCGGACCGGGGTTCTCGCGGTGCCAGGCGTCGAGTTCGCCCTGCAGGCGCTCGCGCTCGGCGAGCAATTCACGGTTCTTCGGGGTCAAATCGTGAAACAGCGCATCGACACCGGACCAGAAGGTCTCTGCATCGACGCCGGTGCCAGGCAGGGCCTGATCGTTGATGAAACGGTCTAGCTCGGAGGCCACCTGAAGACGATGGCGGGTGACGCGGTCAGTCATGAGAGTCTCCTGATGCGCTGTGACCGGTACCACTGACCGGCCGTGGGTCGTTATAGGTGTTCCTAAAAGTAACATTTTTTTGTGGAAATGACTTCCATATGCTACCTGAAAATGTCACTGCGGTCTGCCAGGGCTCGACCAAATGATGAAATGCCGCTGTCGCAATATGGCTTGCCGAGCCAGCCGGCGCTAGCATGAGCGTACTAGGGAGGGTTCGATGACCGACTTTGCACCGCTGCAGGCCCTTGGGCCCATCGCGCCGGCCCGCGTGCCCGGCAATACGCCATGGACGCCACATCTCGATCACTATCTCGCTCACTACCAGCTCGCCCCGCTGCTGACCGACCACGTCGGACTGCATGTCGGCTACCTGGATGCGCGCGGTTTTCGCCTCTGGACCCAGGTCTGGTCACCCACGACACCGCGCGGCACCGCCTTCGTGGTGCATGGCTACTTCGATCACCTGGGCCTCTATCGTCACCTGCTCGACCGGCTGCTTAGCGAAGGTTGGCGAGTGGTACTCTGGGACCTGCCGGGGCACGGCCTGTCGAGCGGCGAGCGGGCCACCATCGATGACTTCGACGACTACGGCGAGTGTCTCGTTGCACTGCAGTCCCAGCTCGATGATCAAGGACTGATTCCCAAGCCGTGGGTGGGCATCGGTCAGAGCACCGGCGCGGCAATCCTCGCCACCGATGCGCTGCGCAACGGGCAGACCAGTGAGTGGCACGGACTGGCGCTGCTGGCGCCACTGGTGCGGCCCCTGGGCTGGCCGCAGTCGAGCTGGCTGCACCGGCTGGCCAGCCCCTTTATTACCACCCTGCCACGCAAGTACCGCCCCAACTCCTCGGACAGCGACTTCACCGCCTTTCTGCGTGAGGCCGACCCGCTGCAGGCCGACTACCTGACGCTGACCTGGGTCAGCGCCATGCGGCGCTGGATGCCACAGCTGATCGCGTTGCCAGAGAGCGAGCTGCCGGTGCTGATTCTACAAGGCGAGCAGGACCTGACCGTGGACTGGGCCTGGAACCTCGAGGTAATGACCCGCAAGTTTCCCTGCGCGCAGGTGCACCGTCACCCCGAGGCGCGCCACCACCTGGTCAACGAGGCCGAACCGATTCGCCAGATACTGTTCAACGAGCTGAGTCGCTTTCTCGACCAACTGGTACCCAACGACATTGAGCGGCCCGGCACATGAAACGACGTCCTACCCTTCCAGCAGTGCTGCTCGCACTACTGCTTGGCGGCTGCGCCAGCGCGCCGGACGCGCCCACCCTGCTGCGCCAGGCGCTGTTCGGCCTGGGCGAGACAGCGACCGCGTCGCTACTCAGCGAGCCAGTCTGGACCCGTAATACGCCCGATGTGGTGCTGCTGCTGGCCGCTCCCGACGTCGACGAGAGCCTGGGCATCAGCCAGCCGCGCTTCACCGAAAGCCTAAGCCGGGCACTGCTGGCCCCCAGCGACGGTCCCCAGGTCATCGATTGGACGCCCGAGATGCAGGACAGCGACTCGCGGGACAATCAGTGGCTGCTGGAGACGCGGCTCAGCGCCGACGGCCCGCGGCTGACACTCTCCGACCGCGAGCTGCTGCCCTATGCCCTGCACATGCGCCTGCGCCGCCTGGGTGACAGCGAGCCGCAGTGGGAAGAGACGCTATATGGGGCCTTCGACGCCACCGCACTCTAAAGAGAACCTGGCTCAGAGGGTGTTTACAAATGTCACGAGCGACGGCCAGGCAAGGCGAAATCAGCCGAAAAAGCGGAGTTTACTGGGTGTTAAATGAGCATTTTGAGGCTGATTTCAACGCCGCATGGCCTAGCGCAGTAGTTTGTAAACACCCTCTCAGCCGCCCTTGAGCAGCCGGTCTAGCTGACGATAGCCGATCGCTTCCATCAACTGACGGCGCTCCGGTGGGGCATCGCCGGCGAGGTCGGCGAGGGTAAGGGCTACCCGCAGCACCCGGTGATACGCCCGGGCCGAGAGATTGAGGCGTTCCAGTACCCCGGCCAGCCAAGCGCGGGTGGCCGTATCCAGCGCGCAGGCGGCCTCCAACTCGCGCCCGGGCAGATGGGCGTTGAGCGCTCCGCGCTTGGCCTGCCGCGCGCGGGCCGCCAGCACCCGCTCGCGCACTGCGGCAGAGTCCTCGCCGGGCTGCTGGGAGGTCAGCTGTTCCGGCGGCAGCGCCGGCACCTCGACCTGCAGGTCGATGCGGTCGAGCAGCGGCCCGGAAAGCCGCTGCTGGTAACGCTGGATCTGCGCCGCCGTGCAGTGGCAAGCCTGGCGGGGGTCCCCCAGGTGGCCGCAGGGGCAAGGATTCATGGCCGCCACCAGTTGAAACCGCGCCGGGTAGCGGCGCTGATGATTCGCCCGCGACAGCGAGATCGTCCCCGACTCCATGGGTTCACGCATCACCTCCAACACGCTGCGCGCGAATTCCGGCAATTCGTCGAGGAACAGCACGCCGTGATGGGCCAGCGAGATTTCGCCGGGCCGCGGCTTGGAGCCGCCGCCGACCAGGGCCACGGCGCTGGCAGTGTGGTGCGGGGTACGAAACGGCCGCCGCCCCCAGTCGTCGGTGAGCGGTAGCCCGATCACCGAGCGAATCGCCGCTACCTCCAGCGCTTCGTCCTCCTGCAGCGGCGGAAGAATCCCCGGTAGACGGCTGGCCAGCATGGTCTTGCCGGTTCCTGGTGGGCCGGCCAGCAGCAGGTTGTGTGCACCGGCCGCAGCGATCTCCAACGCCCGCCGCGCCTGCTGCTGGCCGCGAACCTCAGCCAGATCCATGCCGCTGGCCACGCTATCCAGCGGTCGCGGTTCGGCATGATGCGCCTCCAGGCGCTGCTGGCCCAGCAGATGCGCCACTACTTCCAGCAGATGCTCCGCCGGCAGTACCTCGAGCCCAGTGGCCAGGGCCGCTTCGTCGGCATTGGCACGGGGTACGATCAGCGTACGCCCGGCACGGCGCGCGGCCAGCGCCACCGGTAGCACCCCGGTGACCGGACGCAGCTTGCCGTCCAACGCCAGCTCGCCGAGGCACTCGACCGTCTCCAGCGCCTCGCCCGGCACCTGCCCCGAGGCCACCAGGATGCCCAGCGCAATCGGCAGATCGAAGCGCCCGCCTTCCTTGGGCAGGTCGGCGGGCGCCAGGTTGAGGGTGATACGGCGGGTAGTAGGAAACTCGAGGCCGGCGTTGAGCAGCGCACTGCGCACCCGCTCACGACTCTCTTTCACTGCCGCTTCGGCCAGCCCCACCAGGGTCAGGCCCGGCAGGCCGTTGGCCAGGTGCACCTCGACCAGCACCTCCGGCGCGTCGAGCCCCAGGCTGGCCCGGGTATTGATGATGGCAAGCGTCATGGCGGTCCCTCGCCGATAGAGTGGCGTCGTCTCAGCGCGTGGGCTCACCACCGCCGGCATCCTCGGCGGGCGGGGTGTCGACGGTTACCTCGCGAGCGCTTTCGTCGCTGGTCGCCGCGTCCTGGTCGAGCGCTGCTTCCAGGGTAGCGACCCGTGCTTCCAGTGCTTCGACGCGGCTGCGGGTGCGCTGCAGCACATCCATGAGAATATCGAAATCCTCGCGGGATACCAGTTCGAGGCGCTCGCAGGCGCCACGCACCACCTGTTGCACGCCCTTGTGGATCTCCTCCGGCGCCTGGGAGGCGCCCTGCAACCGCTCCCCCAGCTCGCGGGCCAGGCGGCCAAATCGGTCTTGATGGCTCACGTGATTCTCCTCGTCGTTCAGCGGATATGCCTTCGCCTAAGCATACGCAAGCTGTCAGCGGCACGCATGCCCAGCTGACGCCCCATTATGTGGCGCGCGACTTTTCTTGCGGCGCCATTTTGGTGCAAAGCCCCCTCAACGCCCCCATCGCGACTTTGCAATGTGGTGCATACCAACACTTACTCGACTGATTAAAAAGAAAAATACAAACCCTGGCACGCTTCACGCTATGTCCTAATCAGGCGCAAGCCGATTTGCACGCCTCAACCCCTTTCATTCGGGAGATTCGGGATGAAACTCATTACCGCCATTATCAAGCCATTCAAGCTGGATGATGTCCGCGAAGCGCTGGCAGACAACGGCGTTCAAGGCATCACCGTGACAGAGGTCAAGGGCTTTGGCCGCCAGAAGGGTCACACCGAGCTGTATCGCGGCGCTGAATACGTCGTCGACTTCCTGCCCAAGGTCAAGGTCGAGATCGCCGTCGACGACTCGCGCGTCGAAGGCGTTCTCGATGCCATCCGAACAGCAGCCAACAGCGGCAAGATCGGCGACGGCAAATTGTTCGTTACGCCTCTGGAAGACGTTATCCGCATTCGTACCGGTGAGCGAGGCGCCGACGCGGTGTAAACGAGGCCTAGCGCTTAGCACAAGTACGCAGGTATCAAAAAAATGACGCTCACCGCGGACACTTACGAGGCCCGCAGCACGACAAGGGCTCAGGAGAACACCCAATGACAGAATTAGCAGAGCTGACATACGCGCTCGACACCTTCTATTTCCTTATCTGTGGCGTACTGGTCATGTGGATGGCCGCCGGCTTCTCGATGCTCGAGGCCGGGATGGTACGCTCCAAGAACACTGCCGAGATTCTGACCAAGAACATCGCACTGTTCGCCATCGCCTGCACCATGTACTTGCTGGTCGGCTACTACATCATGTACTCCAGCGCCGGCGGCGGCTTCCTGCCAAGCCTGGGCTTTCTGATCGGTAGCGAGAACACTCTCGATGCCATCACTTCCGGTGATGCGGATGCGCCCTACTACTCGATGCGTTCCGACTTCTTCTTCCAGGTCGTGTTCGTGGCGACCGCGATGTCGATCGTCTCGGGCGCCGTGGCCGAGCGCATGAAGCTGTGGGCCTTCCTGGCATTTGCCGTGGTCATGACCGGTGTCATCTACCCGATCTCGGGTTACTGGACCTGGGGCGAAGGCTGGCTCGACGCGCTGGGCTACTCCGACTATGCCGGTTCCGGCATCGTGCACATGGCAGGCGCTGCCGCCGCCCTGGCCGGCGTGCTGGTACTTGGCCCGCGTAAGGGCAAGTACGGCAAGGACGGCGCGATCTACGCCATCCCCGGCGCCAATATGCCGCTGGCGACCCTGGGTACCTTCATCCTGTGGATGGGCTGGTTCGGCTTCAACGGCGGCTCCGAGCTGAAGATGTCCGATGGTATCTCGGCCAACAACGTAGCCCAGGTGTTCGTCAACACCAACGCCGCGGCCGCCGGTGGCGTACTCGCCGCCCTGGTCCTGGCCAAGCTGTGGTTCCGCAAGGCCGATCTCACCATGGCACTGAACGGTGCCCTCGCCGGCCTGGTGGCGATCACCGCCGAGCCGCTGGCCCCCTCCGCGTTTGGCGCCACGCTGATCGGTGCCGTGGGTGGTGCTATCGTGGTGGCCTCCATCGTCAGCCTCGACAAGCTCAAGCTCGACGACCCGGTGGGTGCCATCTCGGTACACGGTGTCGTGGGTATCTGGGGTGTGCTGGCGGTACCGCTATCCAATGCCGACGCGTCCTTCGGCGCCCAGATCATCGGCATCATTGGCATCTTCGCCTGGGTCTTCGCGGCTAGCCTGGCAGTATGGCTGGTGCTCAAGGCCATCATGGGCATCCGTGTCAGCGAAGAAGAAGAGTACGAAGGCGTCGATATCGCCGAATGCGGCCTCGAAGCCTATCCCGAATTCAACATCGCCAAGAAGTAACGGCGATACACCGAGTGAGCTGGCGTGCTCCCCTGGCCCCCTACGGGGGGCCTTTTTTCATATCTGGCCGGGCGGTGTATGCTTGTAGCATATAGCGCTTGAACCAGGGGGCCCGCCCCACCCACAGGATGCGAGGAGAAAGACCATGAAACTGGTGACTGCCATCATCAAGCCGTTCAAGCTCGACGACGTTCGCGAATCACTCTCCGAGATCGGCGTGCAGGGCATCACCGTGACCGAGGTCAAGGGCTTCGGCCGTCAGAAGGGCCACACCGAGCTGTATCGTGGCGCCGAGTACGTGGTCGACTTCCTGCCCAAGGTGAAGCTCGAGGTCGCCGTCGACGATGCCATGGCCGACAAGGTCATCGATGCAATCACCAGCGTGGCCAACACCGGCAAGATCGGCGACGGCAAGATCTTCGTCTCGCCGCTGGAGCAGGTCATCCGCATTCGTACCGGCGAGACCGGCAAGGACGCGGTCTGACAGCTCGAAGCCAAATAGCATCACTACCGCTGGTGTAATGGAAAACCCCCGTAGCCCAGGCCACGGGGGTTTTCTCTTCTGGCTTCCAGCCGCGCAGCGGCGCTCTTACAGCTCCCGGCGAAGCCGGGTCATTTCTCGACGAACGCGCGCTCGATCACATAGTCCCCGGGCTCGCCCATACGCGGCGAGATATTGAAGCCCAGATCGTCGAGCAGCGCACTGGTCTCATCGAGCATCGCCGGGCTGCCGCAGATCATGGCGCGATCCTGCTTGGGATCGAGGACCGGCAGGCCGGTATCCTCGAACAGCTTGCCATGGCGGATATGGTCGGTGAGACGTCCGGTGGTATGGAAGTCCTCACGGGTCACGGTCGGGTAGTAGACCAGTTTCTCGGCAATTTCCTCACCAAGGTACTCGTGGGCTGGCAGCTCCTTGGTGATGAAATCGGCGTAGGCCAGCTCGCTGACGGTACGAACGCCGTGGATCAACACGATCTTTTCGAAGCGCTCATAAGCCTCAGGATCTTGGATCAGGCTCATGAACGGCGCCAGCCCGGTACCGGTAGAGAGCAGATAGAGGTTGCGACCCGGCAGCAGGTCGTCGGTGACCAGAGTACCGGTGGGTTTGCGGCTGACCATGATCTGGTCGCCAACCTTGAGGTGCTGCAGGCGCGAGGTCAGCGGGCCATCCGGCACCTTGATGCTGAAGAATTCGAGGTGGTCCTCGTAGTTGGGGCTGGCGATGGAGTAGGCACGCATCAGCGGCTTGCCGCCCACCTCGAGGCCGATCATCACGAACTGGCCGTTCTTGAAGCGCAGGCTGCGCTCGCGAGTGGTGCGAAAACTGAACAGGGTATCGTTCCAGTGGTGAACGCTAAGCACTTCTTCCAGCGCAAACTTGCTCATGATGGGCTCCCGGGGGACGATGATTCGAATATTCCATTGGCGCATAAGGCGCCGGTGAATTTATGCCATGTAGTTTAATCGCCGGGCACATATCTGTTAAATGGGTTGTATGAATAAAGCTTATCTATAATGTAGATATGCAGCGTCGCGCCGCCCGGGAGCCCTGAGATGCGCTATACCCTACGTCAGTTGGAAGTCTTCGTTGCCGTCGCTCAGCATGAGAGCGTGTCGCGCGCGGCCAGCGCGCTGGCGCTGTCGCAGTCGGCGGCCAGCACCGCCCTTGCCGAGCTGGAACGCCAGTTCGACTGCCAGTTGCTCGACCGGATCGGCAAACGCCTCAAGCTCAATGCGCTGGGCTTTCAGATCCTGCCCAAGGCGGTCGCCCTGCTCGACCGCGCCGAGGAGATCGAGGAGCTGCTGCGCGGTCAGCGTGGCATCGGCTCGCTGGACGTCGGCGCCACCCTGACCATCGGCAACTATCTGGCCACGCTGTTGATCAGCGACTTCATGCAGCGCCATCCGGACAGCCGCGTACGCCTGCAGGTCCGCAATACCAGTGCGATCATCGAGCGCATCGTCCAGCACGAGCTGGACATTGGCCTGATCGAGGGCGACTGCCAGCACGAGGACGTTGTGATGCAGCCTTGGGTGGAGGATGAGCTGGTAGTGTTCTGCTCGCCGCGCCATCACTTGGCCGACGCCGGCAGCCTGGATATGGATCGGCTACTGCGTGAAAACTGGATCATGCGTGAGCCGGGCTCGGGCACCCGGCTGACCCTGGAACATGCCGCGCGGCATCGCCGCGGACGCTTCAACACGCTGCTCGAGCTCGAGCATACCGAAGGCATCAAGCGCGCCGTGGAGTCGGGGCTGGGGATCGGCTGCGTGTCGCGGCTGGCGCTGCGCGACGCCTTCCGCCGCGGCAGCCTGGTGCCGCTCGCCACGCCGGAGCTCGACCTCAAGCGCCAGTTCACCTTCATCTGGCACCGCCACAAGTACCTGACCACCGGCATGCGCGAATTTCTCAAGCTATGCCGGCATATGACCGCCGGCATCGCCCGCAGCGACGAGATCGAACTGCCCTATATTCCCTAGGGCAGCATTCCATCGGCCCGCATCCGGCCGCGCCTAGCGCTGCCTCTCGAGCAGCGGCGTTGCGTCGCCCTGCTCGGCGAGGGTGAAGGCGCCGACGGTGTCGTTGAGTCGCCCGGCCTGATCCTTGAGCTGCTCGGCGGCACTGGTCGACTCCTCGACCATGGCGGCGTTCTCCTGAATCATGCGGTCGAGTTCGGCCACCGCGATATTGACCTGACCGATCCCTTCGCTCTGCTCCCCCGCCGCCGAGGTGATCTCGCCCAGCACGTCGGTCACCCGGGCAATGCTGGCCACGATCTCGTCCATGGTCTCGCCGGCGGTTCGCACCAGCTGGGTACCGCTGTCGACCTTGTCCCGCGAGCGCTCGATCAGCGTCTTGATCTCCCGTGCAGCGTCGGCGCTGCGGCTGGCCAACTGGCGCACCTCGCCGGCCACCACCGCGAAGCCGCGGCCCTGCTCGCCGGCCCGTGCCGCCTCCACCGAGGCGTTCAGCGCCAACAGGTTGGTCTGAAAGGCGATACCATCCATGACAGTGACGATCTCGCCGATCTGGCGCGACGACTCGGTGATCTCGTCCATGGTGGAGACCACCTGGGTTACCACCTCGCCGCCGCGACCGGCCACGTCGGAGGCCGACTGCGACAGCTGATTGGCCTCGCGGGCCGACGCCGCAGTGTGCTCCACGGTACTGGTGATCTCCTCCATCGAGGCGGAGGTCTGCTGCAGGCTCGAGGCGGCATTCTCGGTGCGCCGCGACAGGTCCTGACCGCCGTGGGCGATCTCACTGGCGGCGCTGTTGACCGCCTCGCTGCTGCCGCGCACGTCGATCAGCACCGCCTCCATCTTGGCCACGAAGCGGTTGAAGGCGGCAGCGATCTGCGCCACCTCGTCGCGGCCCTCCTCGGGCAGTCGCTGGGTCAGGTCGCCATCCCCAGAGGCGATGTTGTTCATCGCGTCGCGGGCCACCTGCAAGCGTCGAAACATGACCTTTAGCAGAACGCCCAGCAACACGCTGGCCATCAGTGCCACCAGTGCCAGCGTGATCAGCGAGCTGGTCAACACGCCGCGTAGCCCGGCGGTGGCCTCGCGCTCGTCCAGGGCGATAACCAGCAGCCAGTCACTCCAGGACGCGACGGGCTGTGCCTGTAGCAGACGTGGGCGCGCATCTATCGTCAAAGGGCGCGGCGCATTGCGCTCGAGCAGCGCCTGCAGGTAACCGGTATTCAACTCAGCGGCCAGGTCAGTACTTGGCGCTAGAATCTTGTCCGCATCGGAATGCGCGACCAGCGTGCCATCGGTAGAGCTCAGGAAGGCGAAGCTGGAGGGAGTGGGAGCAATGGCGGCGACGCTCTCCACCACCTCGTCAATGGCGATGTTACCGCCCACCACGGACGCCAGCGAGCCGTCGCGGTAGAAGGGTTGTGCAATGGTTACCACCAGTTGGTCGGTGCCGGCATCCATGTAAGGCTCGGTAATGACCGTTTCGCCGGATGACTTGGCCTGCTGATACCAGGGGCGCTCACGCGGATCGTAGTCAGCGGGCGGCTCCCAGCCATCCGACGAGACCATATGGCCACTACGCTCATCAGCGACGTAGGTGGCGAGAAAGCCACCCGAGGCCTCTAGCTGCAGCAAGGCATCCATCGGCGCATCGCTTTGGGCCCCGGACTCGACGGCCTGAAGCATGGCAATACGCGCCGCCAGCCACTCATCGATGGCACTGGCATTACCGCTAGCCACGGCGTTCAAATTACGGGCAATCTGCTCGTCGTTATGCGACTTGAGAGTAAGATAGCTGGCCACACCGTTGACGATCAGTGCCAGGACGATCACTGCCAGGGTGGTGATCAGAATGCGGGCTCGCAGGGAAGATAGCATGGGGCGTTCTCGCTGACCGTGAGTCAAGACTCGACGGCGCATGGTCACCATGCGCCGACGTGGAGCTCACACTATCGGCAATCGCGCCCCGAACTTTATACTAACGTCGCAGCGTCATCAGCGCAGGTCGCTGACGGCCTCCTGAATATCGCCCAGCGTAGCCTTGGACAGATCCTTGGAAAGCGAATGAATTACCCGCTTGGCGGTCGGGCCATCGAGCTTGTCACGCAGCAGTCCGAGAAACTTGGGCGGCGCAACCAGAATGAGTTTCTCCAGGGTGTTGTCGACCCGCGCCTGATAGAGCCGCTCGGCCACCTGTTTGGCAAACAGCTCCGCCTGGTGCTGAGAGGCGGTATTTTCGCCCCCGGATGAGCGCGAGGTCGTCGACATCGATTCATGCACATCGGCGCCGTTGTCAGTGACCAGATCCCCCTCATGAAGGCGACCTTCGGCGTGTACTAGACTCTCCTGCTCCTGCAGCGTCAGCGCATCGCGTGTAAATAGGCGCGCCCTGGCTGCGTCTGCCACTACGATATAGGTGGTCATCGTGTCTCCTTGGCGATTGCCCTGGGTATGGCGATCGGCGGCCATCCGCCGACCTCGTATTGAGCGTGGCAAGGCCACCGGATGCGGTCAACCGCCCGTCTAAGAACTGACGCCGGCGGCTAACTGGGGTAGCATCTGAGCGCCGGCACGGAAGTCGGCGCAACCCGCGCGCATCTCTGCGCTCGCTTACCAGGAGGTTTGCCTTCATGCGTCAGTTCCTGTTTCCCCGTGCGCCGCTGGCGCGCGCTACGCTGCTGTCATGTCATCTGCTGCTGCAAATTGGCCTGGTGGCCTGCACCGCCCTGTGGTTGGCTCCACAAACACCGTGGCTGAGTGGGGCCGCCTGGGCCGAGGCGTGGCCTACCCTGGCGCTAGGCGGCGGCGCACTGCTGTTGGCGATGGTCGCACTGCGCCTGCTGGCCGAACTGTGGCTACTACCCCACCACCTCGGCCAGTCACGCGGCGGATTTGCCCCCAGTGCGGTGATGACTCGCTCCTTCGAGCGCCGCCCGGCCGTCCACGACACCCAGGAGGCCTGGACCAGCCAGGCCCGCGAGGTGCAGGTCGAGGAGGGGGTTGTCGGTACGGCCCGGGTCACCCGGGCACGCCGCCGTGGCGTCGACGAGCCAACCCTCGATCTTGCCACCTCCGGCGCAGCACCGGAAGCGACGACGCGGCAGGAGCCGCGGCTATAGCGCTACAGCACCTTGCCGCGCAGCAGGCTGGTAATGGCCTCGCCGATCAGTACCAACACCACGATGGCGATCAGGATGGTCGCCACCGTGGGCCAGGCGAAGGTGTCGATGGAGCCCTGCAGGATCACCCCGATACCGCCAGCCCCCACCAGTCCCAGCACCGTCGACTCGCGAATATTGATGTCCCAGCGCAGGATCACAATGGCGAAGAACGCCGGCATCACCTGAGGCACGATGGCGTAGGCGATCACCTTGGCCTTGGAGGCACCGGTTGCCTCCATCGCCTCCACCGGCCGGCGGTCGATCTCCTCGATCGCCTCGCCCATCAGCTTGCCGATGAAGCCGATCGAGCGAAACATGATCGCCAGAATGCCCGCTAGCACTCCGGGGCCGAAGATGGCCACGAACAGCAGCGCCCAGATGATGGTATTGACCGAGCGGCTGGAGACCAGGATGAAGCGACCCAGCCACAGGCAGAAGCGGTTGGGGGTGGTGTTCTGCGCGGCGATATAGGACACCGGCAGCGCCACGAAGATGGTCAGCAGGGTCGCCAGCGTCGCGATATGCACCGTCTCGACCATCGCGTTGAGGATCGCCGCCAGGCCACTGGGATCCGGTGGCCACATGCGCGCCCCGAGACTCGATATCTGATTGGGCGCATCCCATACCCAGGGCCAGAAGATATCAATATCGCGCACCGCCCAGTACACCACCATCAGGGTGACGAGTAGCACGGCGTAGCGAATCAGACGCTCGCGGCGGTCGTAGCGCTGCCAGACCCGATCGGCCAGCTCACCGGCGTGATCTACCATATCTTCTTCCTTACCCAGCCGCTGATGCCCTCGCTGACCAGGATCACCGCGATGATGGTCAGCAGGATGGCGAACGCGAAGTCGTAGTCGTAGCGCCCAAAGGCATTCATCAGGGTGCCACCGATCCCCCCCGCACCGACGATGCCAACCACCGCCGAGGCGCGCAGGTTGCTGTCAAGTTGATACATCGAGAGCCCCACCTGGCGCGGCAGGATCTGCGGAAAGACGGCATAGAACAGCGTTGCCATGTAGCCCGCGCCGGTGGCACGCATCGCCTCCACCTGCCCCCAGTCGATCTCCTCGATCTCTTCGGCGAGCAGCTTGCCGACGAAGCCGATGGAGTAGAGCGTCAGTGTCAGAATCCCGGCCAACGGGCCGAAGCCCACCGCGGCGACGAACAGAATCGCCACGATCACCGGATGGAAGCTGCGCGACACGATGATCACCGCGCGACCGAACAGATAGACCGGCAGCGGCGCGACGTTGCGCGCTGCCATCACCGCGAAGGGAATCGACAGCGCAACCCCTAGCAGGGTTGCCAGGATGGCGATCTGGAAGCTCTCCTTGAACCCGGTCAGCAACAGCCCGCCGCGCTCGAAGCTCGGCGGAAAGCCGCCACCGAAGATCCGCGCGGCCCGTGGCAGGCCCTCGCTGATCCGCTCCCAGTTGAATGGCAAGGTACCCAGCGCCCAGATCAGGTACACCACCACTACCAGCCAGAGACCGTAGCGCAACCAGGGGTTGGCAATGAACGGCGGCTTACGCCAGGTCCTGGACGGCGTTACGGCGCCGGCATCAGGCCTGGTCATGGCTCACCCCCTCGCCCACCCGGGTCGGTGCCTCGGTAATCTCATCGTCGGGTGCTTCAATACCGCCATAGATGGCATCCAACGCCTCCTTGTTGAAGTCGGCGGGCGCGCCATCGAAGATCATCTTGCCGTGACGCAGCCCGACGATACGCTCAGTGTAGGTCTTGGCCTGGGCGACGTTGTGAATGTTGATCAGCACCGGCAGTTCGAGCTCGCTGGCCAGGCTCTGCAGCAGGATCATGATCTGCTCAGAGGTGCGCGGGTCCAGCGAGGCGGTAGGTTCATCGGCAAGCAGCACTTCCGGCTCCTGCATCAGCGCCCGGACCACCCCGACCCGCTGACGCTCGCCGCCGGAGAGCTCATCGGCACGCTTGTTGGCATAGTGGGCGATGCCGACGCGCTCCATCAGATGGAAAGCGCGCTCGATATCGGCCTGCGGGTAGCGCCGTGAGATGGCCTGATAGAGACTGACGTAACCCAGTCGGCCGGCCAGCACGTTCTCCATCACCGTTAGCCGATCGATCAGGTTGAAGCCTTGGAAGACCATGCCGATCTTGCGCCGCGCGCGCCGCAGGGCAGCACCGCGCAGCTTGACCAGTTCATTGCCGTTGAGCTTGATCGAGCCCGAGGTGGGCTCTACCAGGCGATTGATACAGCGCAGCATGGTGCTCTTGCCGGCCCCGGAGGCGCCCACGATGGCCACCACGCTGTTGCCCTCGACCGTGAGGTCGAGGCCCTTGAGTACCGCTTCATCGTGGCCATAGCGCTTGACCAGATTGGAGATTTCCAGCATCCGTCACCTCGTCTAGACGATCGCCGTGCCCCGGCCAGCAGGTCGGGGCACGCGCCTTGCGCTACTCCAGGTCTTCGCGGGTATAGCGTACGTCGTTGGCAGCCTGGATGGTGCGGATCATCTCCCAGTTGTCCTGGTAGTTGATGGGCACGAACTTGTCGACGCCCTCGAACTCCTCACCCAGTGCGGTGCCGGCGAAGTCGAAGCTGAAGAACGCTTCTTCGATCTTCTCGACCAGGTCGGGATGCAGGTTGTGAGCATAGTTGTAGGAGGTGGTGGGGAAGGAGTCGGTTTCGAAGATGATCTTGACGTCATCCTCATCGTAGAGGCCGCGGGCCGCCATGCGCTCGACGACTTCGGAGGCCACTGGAGCAGCGTCATAGTCCCGCGCCACCACGCCCAGCATCGACTGGTCGTGGCTGCCGGAATAGATCACCTCGTAGTCCTCGTCAGGCACCACGCCGAGGTCCGGGAATAGCGCTCGCGGCGCCTGGTTGCCGGAGTTGGAGGTCGGCGACGTATGCGCAACGCGTTTGCCCTTGAGGTCCTCCATTTCATTGATGCCGGAGTCGACGTGAGTGTATACCTGCAGGGTATAGCCGAACTGGCCATCGTCGGAGCCCATCAACGCGAAGGGCACGGCACCGGCAAGATTGACCGCAAACGGCGTCGGCCCGGTGGAGAAGCCGGCAATATGCAAGCGCCCGCTGCGCATCGCCTCGACCTGCGCCGAGTTGGATTGCACGGCGAAGAAGCGTACGTCGCGCTCGGTGACCTCTTCGAGGTGGTCGATGAATGGCTGCCAGATATCGGAGTAGATGGCTGGATCTTCCACCGGGGTATAGGCGAAGATCAGGGTATCGGGATCGGCCCATTCGGACTCGTCTGCGGGGCGGTCGGCGACCATATCACCATCTTCATCGCAGTAGATGCTGTCCAAATCGCCGCGGGGGCAGTCTGCCTGAGCGCTGGCCGAGGCCAGCATGGCCAACGGCAGTAGCGATACCAGCGCCAACGAGGCCAGAGGACGTGTCTTGAAAGGTGCCGCCTGGGCGGCGGATACATCCGTCACAACTGTGGTATTTTTCATGGCGTGCCTCATGGTGTTGTTTTTTTATAGGTATGTCTGGGTATAACCGCGTGCATCTTTTCGAAATTCGACATTAGCCGTATAAAATGATTGTTTTCGAAAACACAACCTTCAATCTAGGTTTTATGACAATCGCATGTCAAACACTTTACCCCCCTCCGCGCCGAGCTGGCGAAACCGATACCTGCTGATGCGCCACGGCCACAGTCAGGCCAACCAGCAGGGGCTGATCATCAGCCACCCCGACAACGGCCTGGAGGCCTACGGACTGTCGCCGCTCGGCCAAGCTCAGCTCGAGCAGGTGGTCAGCGAGTGGCACTGGCCGACGCCGACCCGCATCCTACACTCCGATTTCCTGCGCACCACCGAGACCGCCGCCCGGGTCGCCCGTCACTTCGGCCTCGCCATGATGCCGGATGTGCGCCTGCGCGAGCGCCATTTCGGCATCCTGGAGCGCCAGTCCGACCAGCGCTATCCCACGGTCTGGGCGCTGGACGCCAAGGATCCGACACATAGCGAGCATGGTGTCGAGAGCGTCATCAGCGTCGCCCAACGGCTGCAAACGGTGGTCGCGGAGCTCGAGGTAGCACACCGCGACGAGACCATCCTGCTGGTCAGCCACGGCGACCCGCTGCAGATCCTGCTCACCGCCTTGGCCAAACGGCCGCTCAGCGCACACCGCGATCGCCAAGCGTTGACACCCGCCAGCATCACGCCGCTCGGCTGAGTCCTGGCTCTGCTATGATCGCGCTATCACCCGACTCACGAGCCGCCAGCCATGACGGTACCCGCTGCCCCGGATGACAAGCTTCTCCTCGATGCGCTGGCGCGCGGCAGCCGGGCACTGATCGATGCCCATTTCTGGTCCGACGGCGTCGACCAACTCCTCGAGGCACTGGGCCAGGCCTCCGGCGCCAGCCGGGTGTGGATCTTCCAGCTTCTGGAGATCAACGACCAGGGCGTTGTCCAGGACTACGTCTTCGAATGGGCCGCGGCCCCGCGCTACCGTCAGCTAACCCACAAGTGTTTCCGCTTCTTTACGTCGACCTTCGACGATCCCGTCTATTGCCAGCTGGTCAGTGAGCGTCAGCAGGGCGAGGCCCAACGATTTGTGATTGCCGAGATGCCCAACGGCTCCCTGCGTGACAACCTGGAGAGCCAAGGCATCGACTCGATGGTGACCGTGCCGATCATGGTCGACGGGCGGTGGTGGGGCACGCTGGGGATCGACGACTGCGAGCGCGCACTGCGCTGGGAAGGGGCTGGACTGAATGCCCTGCGCGTCGCCGCCGAGCTGATCGCCTCGGCCATCTACCGCCACCAGTTGACCAGTCGGCAGCGCCAGATCGAGCTGCTCCAACGCGTCACCGACTGCGGCATCTGGGAAATCGACCTACAGCGCGGCTCGACCTGGTGCTCACGCAGCCTGCTGCGCACCCTCTGCTACCCAGCGCGCTATGCGCGACTGCCTCTGCGCCGACTGCTGCGCGCCATTGCCGCCGAGGACCGGCAGCGACTTTGGCACATCTTGCGCACGGGCAAGCGTGACAGACAGCACAACTGGCGGCTGGATGTGCGCTTGAATACCGCCAACAGCGTGCTTTGCTGGCATGAGATGGTAATCGAAGCGATCCCCGACGACAGCGGCGGCTGGCGTGGGTTGGCCGGACTGGCCATCGATATCAGCCAGCGCAAGTGGGGAGAGCAGCAGGCGCTGAGTGCCGCCGAGTATGACGATCTGACCGGCGTGCTGAATCGCCGCGGGTTGGGGCGCCATCTCGAAGCGGCGCTGGCTCGTCAGACGAGCCATCATCTGCTGCTGGTCGACATCGACCACTTCAAGCGGGTCAATGATCGCTGCGGTCACCCTGCCGGCGACGCCCTGCTGCGCCTGTTGACGCATCGCATGGCCCGCGAACTACGCCCCGAAGATGGGCTGGCACGACTGGGCGGCGAGGAGTTTGCGCTGGTGGTAAGCGGCATGAGTGACGACGATGTGTGCCGACTGGCCGAGCGCCTACGCCAGCGTATCGACGCCTCCCCCTTTGAGCTCGAGAGCGCGGTCGGCCAGCATGGTCAGGTGTCGATGACGGTGAGCCTGGGCATTGCCAGGCTCACTCGCCACTCGACCCCACACCATTCCCAGGCGTTGGCGACCGCCCAGGCAGACCAGGCGCTTTATGCCGCCAAGCATGCCGGCCGCAATCGCGTGGCGTGCTACTGGTTGATGCCGGACTCAGTGCCCCAGAATCTGACTGAGGAATAGCTGGGTGCGCTCGGACTGCGGGTCGTTGAAGAACGGCTCCGGGGCGTTCTCCTCGATGATCTGGCCCTGATCCATGAAGATCACCCGATCGGCCACGGTCTTGGCGAAGCCCATCTCGTGGGTGACGCAGAGCATGGTCATGCCTTCGTTGGCCAACTCGACCATGACGTCGAGCACCTCCTTGATCATCTCCGGATCGAGCGCCGAGGTCGGCTCGTCGAACAGCATCACCTCCGGATGCATGCACAGCGAGCGGGCGATCGCCACGCGCTGCTGCTGACCGCCGGATAGTTGACCGGGGTACTTGCGCGCCTGCTCGGCGATCTGCACCCGCTCGAGGTACTGCATGGCCCGTGCCTCGGCTTCACGCCGCGGTTTCTTCTGCACCCACATCGGGGCCAGGCAGCAATTCTCCAGCACCGTCAGGTGCGGGAAGAGATTGAAGTGCTGGAACACCATGCCGACGCTGCGGCGAATCTGCTCGATGCGCTTGATGTCCTGGGTCAGCGGCATGCCGCCGACCACGATCTCGCCCTGCTGATGCTCTTCGAGATGGTTGATACAGCGAATCAGCGTCGACTTGCCTGAACCCGACGGTCCGCAGATAACGATCCGCTCACCGCGCCGCACCTCCAGGTCGATATCGCGTAGTACGTGGAAGTCGCCGTACCACTTGTTGACGCCGCGCATCTCGACCATCAGGTCGCCGGCGCCGGACGGGGATTGCATAGCTTGTTCACTCATGATGCCTATCCTGTATGCGGTTCTTGCTGTTGTGGTGGGCGCCGGTCAGCGTTTATGGCCGGTATGCAGCTTGCGTTCGAGATACTGGCTGTAGCGCGACATGCTGAAACAGAAGATCCAGAACATGAACGCCGCGAAGATATAGCCTTCCAGGGCGAAGCCGAGCCAGCGTGAGTCCGACAGCGCCGCCTGGACAATCCCCAGCAGGTCGAACAGGCCGATGATCATCACCAGGGTGGTATCCTTGAACAGCGAGATGAAGGTGTTGACGATGCCGGGAATCATCATCTTCAAGGCCTGGGGCAGCACGATCAGCCCCATGCGTTTCCAGTAGCCCATGCCCAGCGCCGCGGCCGCCTCCTCCTGCCCACGCGGAATGGCCTGCAGGCCTCCGCGCACTACCTCGGCCATGTAGGCACTCTGGAACAGGGTGATACCGATAAAGGCACGGATCAGTCGGTCGACGCTGACCCCGGTGGGCATGAATAGCGGCAGCATCACCGACGCCATGAACAGCACCGTGATCAGCGGCACGCCGCGCCAGAACTCGATGAACACCACGCAGAAGCTCTTGACGATGGGCATCTGCGAACGCCGTCCCAGCGCCAGCAGAATACCGATCGGCAAGGCACCGACCATACCCACCACCGCCAGGACCAGGGTCAGCATCAGGCCGCCCCAGCGATGGGTCTGTACCACCGGCAGGCCGAAGTGGCCGCCGTAAAGCAGGAAGTAGGCGAACACCGGAAAACCGACCAAGGTGACCAGCGCTACCCAGCGCTTGAACGGCAGCCGCGGGATCATCAGCCAGCCGATCAGCCCGGCAAAGGTGGCAAAGGTCAGGTCGACCCGCCACAGCTCGCTACGCGGATAGAGGCCGTAGATGAACTGTGTGAAACGGGCATTGATAAATACCCAGCAGGCGCCCTCGCGTGAGCAGTCGTCGCGGCTGGTGCCTACCCAGTCGGCATTGATCAGGCCCCACTGGATGGTAGGCACCAGCAGCAGATAGAGCAGGTACAACCCGAGCAGCGAGAAGAGGCTGTTGATCGGCCCGCTGAACAAGTTGGCGCGCAGCCAGGCCAGGGGGCCGATGGTGTTGGAGGGCGCCGGTCGCGCCTCAATCATCTTATGGTTGTGAATCATGGCCCGCCCCTATCGTTCGACCAACGCCATGCGGGCGTTGTACCAGTTCATGAACAGCGATACCGACAGGCTGATGGTCAGGTACACCGCCATGGTCATGGCAATGACCTCAATGGCCTGGCCGGTCTGGTTCAGCGTGGTACCGGCAAATACCGAGACCAGGTCCGGGTAGCCGATGGCAGTGGCCAGCGAGGAGTTCTTGACCAGGTTGAGGTACTGGCTGGTGAGCGGCGGAATGATGACCCGCATCGCCTGGGGAATGATCACCAGGCGCAGCACCAGCCCCTGGGGCAGGCTCAGTGCCTGGGCCGCCTCGGTCTGGCCGTGGGAGATGGCCTGGATACCGGAGCGTACGATCTCGGCGATATAGGACGCCGTATAGATCGACAGCGCCAGCCACAGCGCCAAAAACTCGGGGATCACCGTGATACCGCCGCGGAAGTTGAAGCCGCGCAGCTCGGGCACGTCCCAGGTGACCGGCACTCCGGTCGCCACCAGTACCAGCAGTGGCACGCCGAGGATCAGCGCCAGCGAGATCCAGCCGGCCGGAATCCGCTTGCCGGTGGCCTCGTGGCGGCGCTTGTTCCAGACCAGCAGCGCGATACTGGCGGCGATGGCCACGATGAACGCCAGCGGAATCAGCCCGAAACCCGACTCGAATAGGGGCTCCGGCAGGTAGAGCCCGCGCACGTTGAGGAAGATCACCTCACCGAACGCCAGACTATCGCGCGCGCCGGGCATGGCGCGTAGTACCGCGAAATACCAGAAGAAGATCTGCAGCAGCAGCGGGATATTGCGGAAGATTTCGATATAGGCGTTGGCCAGCCGCGCGATCAGCCAGTTGGGCGACAGCCGCGCAATGCCAACGATGAAGCCGATGATGGTCGCCGCCAACACCCCCAGACCACCCACTAGCAGGGTGTTGAGCAGCCCCACCAGGAAGGTGCGGCCGTAGGTACTCTGGGAGGAGTAGTCAACCAGACTCTGGACAATGCCAAAACCGGCGGTGTTATTGAGGAAGCCGAAGCCGGTGGTGATACCGCGTGCGGCCAGGTTGTCCTGGGTGTTGCCGATGATGTACAGCAGCGAGGCGATGACCGCCGCCACCAGCAACGCCTGAAAAATCAGCGACCGCTTGGCGGGGTCGCGCCAGAACGGGGGCTTCGGGCCTACTTGAGAGGCCTTGGGTCGAGCAGACATGAGAATCGTCTCCGCCTGGAGGGGCTGGATGATACGAGCCAGCGTCTGGCGGGCAGTGACACCGCCCGCCAGACGTGGCGTCAACGCGCCGGCCCTGCCGGCGCATCAGGCGGATCGCTTAGCGGATCGGCGGCGCGTACTGGATGCCGCCGTCGGTCCACAGGGCGTTGATGCCACGCTCGATCTGCAGCGGCGAGTCCATCCCGACGTTGCGCTCGAAGCTCTCGGCGTAGTTACCGACCTGGCTGATGATGTGATAGGCCCAATCGGCATCGAGACCCATACCTTCGCCATAGTTGCCGTCTTCACCCAGCAGACGGGCGATGTCCGGATCTTCCGAGCCCAACATTTCATCGACATTGTCGCTGGTGACCCCAAACTCCTCGGCGTTGAGCATGGCGAACAGCGACCATTTGACGATGTTGAACCACTGGTCGTCACCCTGGCGCACGGCCGGACCGAGCGGCTCCTTGGAGATGATCTCCGGCAGCACCATGGCACCATCCGGGTCGTTGAGCTGGATGCGCAGGGCCGCCAGCTGTGAGGTATCCGAGGTCAGTACGTCGCAGCGCCCAGCCTCGAAGCCGCCCACGGTCTGCTCAGAGGTATCGAAAACGATCGGGTCGAACTCCATATCATTGGCGCGGAAGTAGTCGGCCAGGTTGAGTTCGGTGGTAGTGCCGGACTGCACGCAGACCGCCGCGCCGTCGAGCTCCATGGCACTCGAGATCCCCAGATCCGACGACACCAGGAAGCCCTGGCCGTCATAGAAGTTGGTTCCCGTGAAGTTGATACCCAGGGTGGTGTCGCGGGTAGTGGTCCAGGTGGTATTGCGCGACAGCACGTCCACCTCACCCGACTGCAGGGCAGTGAAACGCTCGACGGCGTTGAGCGGCACGTAGCGAACCGCTTCGGCGTCGCCGAATACCGCAGCGGCGACCGCGCGGCAGACATCGACGTCCAGGCCCTGCCACTCACCGGCGTCATCCGGAGACGAGAAGCCCGGCAGGCCATCGCTCACGCCGCACTGCACGGCGCCGCGGTTGACGGTATCTTCCAGCGTCGTGGCCGACGCCATCGCGCTTGCACCGACCGCCAGTACCGTGGCCGAGGTCAGCAGTACCAGCTTGTTGTTCTTGTACATCATGGAGGATCCCCTCACGTAATGGTAAATATATTGGGACATGCGTGCCGCAAGCATGTGCCAAGACCATAGCAAAGAGTGTTCCAACACACGCAGTAACCGGAAATAACATTTATTCAACGCAGAAAAACCAGGCAAAACGCCGGTTCATCCGCACAAGTGCCCTCTCACACGGATAATCGCCTCTTTTTTCATGCACCTGCGTAGTGCATTACTCAACGCTTATCCGCCCTGCCGCACCAAAACGCAATCGCCCCCGACAGCAGCGCTACCGGGGGCGATTTTGAACGAGAGCATCAGACCAGGATCACGACGGCTCAAGCAGCCATCGGCGTAGCCAGGCCAGCACCAGCAAAGCGCTGCCAGCCCCCAGGGTATTGGCCAGGATATCCCAGCCGTCGCCGCCGCTACGGCCAGGCACCGGGATCTGACCATATTCGACGGCGATGCCATAGGCCACCACCAGCGCAAAGGCCCGCAGTTCACGCACCCCAGCCAGCGACACCAGCGCGGCCAGGCCAGCGTAGCCAACGAAGTGGTTGAACTTGTCCCACGGCAGCCGCTGGGGCATCGCGCTGCCCGGCGTCAGGCTACCCACGGCAATCACAAGCGCCGCCAGCAGCGCCAAGCACAACCACAGCCAGCGGCGCTCATGCCAGCGTCGCAGCGCAGCTTTCACGCTCATCTCAGCTGTCCTGGTGGTACGCCGGGCTCAGTTCATGCAAGGCATCCATGAAGGCGGTGACATGATCCGGGTCGGTAAACTGGCTGATGCCATGGCCAAGATTGAAGATATGGCCCTCGCCTGGGCCAAAGCTGTCCAGCACCCGCGCCACCTCGGCACGGATCGCCGGCGGCTTGGCAAACAGCACATTGGGGTCGAGGTTGCCCTGCAGGGCGACGCGATGGCCGACCCGGGCCCGCGCATCGGAGAGCTCGGTGGTCCAGTCCAGGCCCACCGCATCGCTGCCGGCGCTGGCGATCTGCTCCAGCCACTGGCCGCCGTTCTTGGTGAACAGGATCACCGGCACTCGACGCCCGTCATGTTCGCGGATCAGCCCGGCGACGATCTGCTCCATGTAGCGCAGCGAGAACTCGAGATAGGCCGGCGTCGACAGCACGCCACCCCAGGTATCGAAGATCTGCACCGCCTGGGCGCCGGCGCGAATCTGCGCATTGAGGTAGTCGGTGACTGCCGTGGCCAAGGTGTCGAGCAGCTGGTGCATGGTATCCGGGTTGCCGTAGAGCATCGACTTCACATGACGGAAATCCTTGCTCGAGGCGCCCTCTACCATATAGGTGGCCAGGGTCCAGGGGCTGCCGGAAAAGCCAATCAGCGGCACTCGGCCGTTGAGCTCGCGGCGAATGGTGCGTACGGCATTCATCACGTAGTCGAGATCGCGCTCGGCATCCGGTGCCTTGAGCCCAGCCACCGCCTCGGGGGTGCGCACCGGACTGCGAAACTTCGGCCCCTCGCCGGTCTCGAAATAGAGCCCCAGGCCCATGGCATCCGGGATGGTGAGGATATCCGAGAACAGGATGGCAGCATCCAGCGGATAACGCTCCAGTGGCTGCATGGTGACCTCACACGCCAACTCCTGGTTGCGGCACAGGTCCATGAAGCTGCCGGCATCGGCGCGCGACGCGCGGTACTCGGGGAGATAGCGGCCAGCCTGACGCATCATCCATACCGGGGTGCGATCCACCGGCTGTCGGGCCAGGGCACGCAGAAAGCGATCGTTTTGCAGTTCCATGTGGGGCTCTATGCTGACGAATTTGCCCGCATTGTACCCAATGCCACCGCTCGCGGCTTGATTCCTGGCCGCTCCTCCCCCACCTATAGGCATTATTCATCACGCCGTGAGCGATTTGGCCGAAGCTGCTAGAATATTCGCCCACTCGCCGGCCAGGCCGCCGTCACTGCATCGAGGTTCTCCGTGTCGATTCGCTTCATCGCCGCCTCTCAGCTGCCCACCCCCTGGGCCACCTTCACCATGCATGGCTTCGAAGACGATGCCACGGGCAAGGATCATATCGCCTTGACGCTGGGTGAGATCGACGACGGCGCGCCGGTGCTGGGCCGCGTACACTCGGAATGCCTGACCGGCGACGCGCTGTTCTCGATGCGCTGCGACTGCGGCTATCAGCTCCAGGAGGCGCTAAAGCGCATCGCCACCGAGGGCCGCGGCGTGCTGCTCTATCTGCGTCAGGAGGGCCGCGGCATTGGGCTGCTCAACAAGATCCGCGCTTACCACCTGCAGGATCAGGGCGCCGACACCGTCGAAGCCAACGAGCGCCTCGGTTTCGGCGCCGACATGCGCCGCTACGACCTCTGTGTGCCAATGCTCGAGCACCTCGGCGTGGCATCGCTCAAGCTGATGACCAACAACCCACGCAAGGTCGAGGCGCTGACCCGCGACGGCGTCACCATCAGCGAACGCCTGCCGCTGACCACCGGCCTCAACCCCCATAACGAACAGTACCTGGCCACCAAGGCCGGCAAGCTCGGCCATATGATGGCGCTGGGCGATTTCACTAACGCCAGCGATGTGGATATCGAACGCAAGCAGTGACGGCTAGTCGTTGGCAACCTTTTCACGCTCTGCTGCCCGTGCCAGCGCCGGGCGCGACATGCAGCGCTCACGATACGCCTCGAGCTCCAGCGGCAGGCGATTCTTGAAGCGCACGGCCCAGCTCAGGGTATGGCCCATGAACACGTCGGCCAGGGTGAAGCGCCCACCCACCAGCCAGTCATCGCCGTTGAACCGCCTCTGCAGCGCCGCCAGCGCCCGCTGAAACTCCCAGGCTGCCGTCGGCAACACGGCCGGCACGCGTCGCTCGCCGGGCAGCGCAAACTTGTGTTTGCCCTGGGTCCATAGCGGCTGTTCCAGCTCACTGATAACAAAGCTTGTCCACTGATCGACCTTGGCTCGTTCCACCAGCGAGTCGGGCAGCAGACCGCTCGCCTCGCCGTAGCGCTCGGCCAGATAGCGGCAGATCGCCAGCGACTCGAACAGCACCAGTTCGCCATCTTCCAGTACCGGCACCTTGCCATCGGGGTGACGTGCCAGGTGCGCCTCGCCCTGCCCCTCGCCGGCCATCATATCGATGGAGCGGTACTCATACTCGAGCCCCAGCTCCTCCAGGGTCCAGGCAGCCCGCAGTGATCGGGATGAGGGGAAACCGTATAGCGTGATCATCATTGCTCCTTGTTGGCGCTGCCATTGGCAGATGAATACCGCCGAGGCGCATGTTGGCGGCGAATGCCTAGACGCAATCAGCCGCGGGCCGCACGAATCCGCTCATGAGCGTTGCTGATTTCGCTAGTTCGCGCCTGCGCCACTTCTCGCATGCTCTCAGGCAGCCCTTTGCCCGCCAGCTTGTCCGGGTGATTCTGGCTCATCAAACGCCGGTAGGCCTTTTTAATCTCGGCATCGCTGGCATCCTCCGATACGCCAAGCACCCGGTAAGCATCTTTAAGGGCTTCTTCGCTGGCGCCTTGCGAGTTGGCGGCAGCCCCGTGCAGCATGGCTTCGATTTGCTGTACTTCGGCCTCGCTACAGCCCACGCTTCGCGCCACGCGCAAAATCATCTCGTGTTCGGCGGGATGTAGCACGCCATCAGCGGCGATCGCCGACAGCTGGACCTGCAAGAATACCTGGCGCATCACGGACTGATGGCGGGTGAGACGATTCACACTGGCAAGCTCAGCGTCTAAATCGAAGTCGTCGGCTCGGCCGCGCTCAAACGCAGCACGCGCCCTGGTTCGCTGTTCGCCCTTCAGGTGCATCTGGTCGAAGAGCTTTTCGGCAACGCCCAGCTCGCCGTCGGTCACCTTGCCATCCGCCTGGCACAGGCAGCCCATCACCGAAAAAATCGATTCCAGAAAGCGTTCCTGGATACGCATTCGCGCGACATTCAAGCGGCGTTTGAGCTGCCGCCCCAGCCACCAGCCCAAGCCACCACCTACAAGCAGGCCAACGGGGCCGCCAACGGCGAGGCCAATCAGGCCAAATACAATGATCAGAAATAACATGGCGCCATCTAACGAGGCTGTAGAAAAACTCGATTCTGAGTCCTCCCCACCGCCTGTTTTCTGATTTTGTGTACCGCCCACCAAATAGACAAATTTTTTGGGTCAAGGGGCCTAGCTGACCATCTCGGTACCTGGATGATGTCAAAGTCACTCATCACAAGCATTTGGCGGCCACATTTAGGCCTTGTAGCCCCTTTATCACGTGCCTAACCGACCATAATTGGCGAGCTTCTCAATGTTGTGTATTAAGCAGTATAACTGCCACTGACCCTGTACCTTCTTCTTGCCACGAAGCCCGAATCGGTTCAAACGTTTCGTGGT
>NZ_FNGH01000012.1 GCF_900102875.1 Franzmannia pantelleriensis | reverse complement strand
TTGCGCCTCCTGAAGGGCCCAGCGAGACTAGCTGGTTGATAGGCACGGTGTGGAAGCACAGCAATGTGTTGAGCTAACGTGTACTAATGGCCCGTGAGGCTTGACCATATAACCCCAAGGGGTCTGTGGATTACGACGCAGTTGCGGATGCGTTGAGACGTATCGTTGGCATGATTCCTTTGTTTTTCGCCTGACGACCATAGCGTGCGGGAACCACCTGATCCCATGCCGAACTCAGCAGTGAAACCGCTCAGCGCCGATGGTAGTGTGGGGTCTCCCCATGCGAGAGTAGGTCATCGTCAGGCACTTATTTAGAAGCCCCGGCCATTGGTCGGGGCTTTGCCGTTTGAGGGTCTCCCATGGAGAGTAGCGGAGCGCCGCCCGGGTCGTCAGGCACTTATCCCGAAAAAACCCCGAGCATCCAGTGCTTGGGGTTTTTTCATGGGCATGGGGAAACCCGCTCTTTATACGTGGGGCCGCTTCGCGGGCCGGCCCCTCGCCGGCTCGGGGCGTTCGACCGCCCTCGCGGCGGTGCCGCGAAGGGCCGGGCGGTCTCACCCCCATGCGACCCGTTTGTCGGGAACAAACGGGAACCGCTTCAGCGGGCCCGAAGGGCGAGTCTCAGGATGAGACGAGTCGAGTATCGGGACGCCGACCGGGTACATCGTCAGGCACTTATTCAGAAGCCCCGATCATCATGAGATGGTCGGGGCTTCGTCGTTTGCGGGGCTCCCATCCTCATTCAACCCCCCAGCCTTCTAGAGGCTGGGGGGGCGTTTGAGGCGTCAGCTTGGTAGGCGACAAAGACCTTCGAGTGCCTCGACCAGGCTGTCCATTTCATCGTCGGTGCCGATGGAGATGCGCATGAAATCGCGCAGTGCCTCGGTATTGAAGTGGCGGACCAGAATGGCGCGTTCACGCAAACCGGCAAACAGCTGGGCCGCATCGACTTGAGGATGGTGTACGAGCAAGAAGTTGGCTTGAGAGGGCAATACCTCGAAGCCTAATTCGTTCAGACGCTGACGGGTGCGCTCGCGGGTGGTGATGACCTTCTCGCGGCACGCCTCGAAGTGTTCGACGTCCTCCAGCGCGGCAACGCCGGCGGCAGTGGCCAGGCTGTCGATAGGATAGGAGTTGAACGAGTTCTTGATGCGCTCCAGCCCCTCGATCAACTCGTGGGAACCGATTGCATAGCCGAGCCGTAGGCCGGCGAGGCTCCGCGACTTGGAGAAGGTTCCGGTCACCAGCAGGTTAGGATAGCGTGCTACCAGCGGCACGACGCTCTCGCCCCCGAAATCGACATAGGCTTCATCGACCAGCACCACGCACTCCTGGATGCGTTCGAGCAGGGCGGCGATCGCTGCGCGGGCGTGACCATGGCCGGTGGGGGCGTTGGGGTTGGCGAAAATCACCCCACCACTGTCGCTGCTGAAAGACTCCAACGGGACCTGCCATTCGTCATCGAGTGCCAGGGTGCGGTAATCGATACCGTACAGACGACAATAGACCGGGTAGAAGCTATAGGTGATGGCAGGCATCATCAGCGGCTTGTCCTGGCAGAAGAACGCCTGGAAGGCCAGTGCCAGTACCTCGTCGGAGCCATTGCCGACGAACACCTGATCGCGCTCGACACCGTGAGCCTCGGCGAGGGCCTGACGCAAGGCGCTAGCCTCGGGGTCCGGGTAAAGGCGCAGGTGGTCGGCAGGGTAGTCGCGTAGCGCCTGCTCGACACCGGGCGCCGGTGGGTAGGGGTTTTCGTTGGTGTTCAGCTTGATCAGCTGCTCACGTGGCTGCTCGCCGGGCACATAGGGGGTCAGTTCCCGTACGATCGGGCTCCAGAACTTGCTCATGGTCACTCACTAGATAGGGCGCGCGTGGGCGCTTGTGGATAGCACTTTGGTCATGGTGACGTGGCCTCTCGCGCAGCGCAAGCGTCGACCATGCTAGGCTGTGCCGCTTAGCCTAGGGATAGCTCGATGATTGCTCAAATTCTCGCCACCTTACTGCCGGTGTTCCTGATTGCCGGCTGCGGCACCCTGTATGGGCGCTTCCGAACGCCGGATATTCGCGGGCTGAACACGCTCAACATGGAGCTGTTCGTTCCGATGCTGGTGTTTGCCGTGCTGGCCGATGGTCAGGCGCCGCTCGAGGAGTATGCCGGTCTTGCCGCGGCGGCGGCCATCGTGGTGCTGGGCTCGGGGCTGCTGCTGTGGCCGTTGGTCAAATGGTTGCGCCTCGAGCCCAAGACATTCCTGCCGCCGATGATGTTCAACAACTCCGGCAACATGGGGATCCCGCTGCTGGTGCTGGCCTTCGGCGAAGCAGCGCTGCCGGCGGCGGTGGTGGTGTTCATTGTCGAGATGTTACTGCACTTCTCGGTGGGGTTGTACATGCTCAGCCCGCGTACGCCGATGTGGCGGCTGCTGCGGATGCCGATCGTGCTGGCCAGTATCGCCGGCCTGGCGGTTAACCTGAGTGGAGTGATGCTACCCGGCTGGCTGCTGGAGGCACTGCACATGCTAGGCAATGTCTGCATCCCGCTGATGCTGTTTGCCCTCGGCGTACGCATGCTCGATATCGACTTCGGTGACTGGAAGACCGGTGCCCTGGGGGCGGTGCTGTGTCCGCTGTCGGGTCTGATCATTGCCGCACCGCTGGTCTGGCTGTTCGACCTGACCGGCCTGCAGGCAGCGACGCTGTGGGTGTTTGCCGCCCTGCCGCCAGCGGTTCTCAACTATCTGGTCGCCGAACAGTATCGCCAGGAGCCGCAGAAGGTCGCATCCCTGGTGCTGATCGGTAACCTGGGTAGCCTGGTGGTGATGCCGATCGTGCTGGGGTTGGTGTTTGCCTATGGTGGTTGAGTGAACCGGGGCCTTGATTAGCCCTCTAACGATCTCCATCTACCGAGGTACGACACACATTACAGGGAATCATGATGACCTACCCCAAGTTGTTATCGCCACTGACAGTGGGCAGCGTCGCGCTGCCCAATCGCGTGATCATGGCGCCGCTGACCCGGGCACGTACCCCGGATGGCGTGCCCGGCAAGCTTCAGCAGCGCTACTATGCTCAACGCGCCAGCGCCGGGTTGATCATCAGCGAGGCGACCAATATCTCCCCCACCGCACGCGGCTATGTGTATACCCCGGGCATCTGGTGCGATGCCCAAGTGGAAGGCTGGAAAGGCGTGGTAGATGCGGTGCACAACGAGGGGGGGCGTATTGCGCTGCAGCTGTGGCATGTTGGCCGGATTTCCCACGAGTCGGTGCAACCCGACGGTCAGGCACCGGTGGCACCCAGCGCGCTGCGTGCCGAAGGCGCTAACTGCTTCATCGAGTTCGAGGATGGCAGCGCCGGACAGCATCCGACCAGCACACCGCGTGCGCTGGAGACCGACGAGCTGCCGAGCATCGTCGCCGACTATCGCCACGCGGCACAGAATGCCAAGCGGGCCGGTTTCGATATGGTCGAGGTGCATGCCGCCAACGCCTACCTATTGCAGCAATTCATGGCGACCGGCAGCAACCGCCGCAACGACCGCTATGGTGGTAGTGTCGTCAACCGCGCACGGTTGGTGCTGGAAGTGGTCGATGCGGTCTGCGAAGTGATGGGTGCCGGCCGTGTAGGGATTCGTCTGTCTCCGTTCATCGAGATATTCGGCCTCCAGGACGACGAGCCCCAGGCGATGATCGACTATCTGGCCGAGCAGCTGTCGCGCCGCGACATCGCCTACGTGCATATCAACGAACCGGACTGGACCGGCGAGGGGCCGCAGCTGACCGACGACTTCCGTCGCGGGCTGCGCGAGCGTTTCAGCGGCACACTGATCTATTGTGGTCACTATACGGCGCCGCGCGCAGAGGCGTTGATCGACGATGGGCTGGGGGATGCCGCGGCCTTCGGGCGGCCATACATTGCCAATCCCGATCTGGTCGAACGCTTTGCCGAGGGTGCCGAGCTCAACGAGCCGGATCCGGCGACCTTCTACGGTGGCGGTAGCGAAGGCTATACCGATTATCCTCAGCTCGCCGACGCTACCGCCTGAACGCGACAGGCGCGCGGAACTGTCCGCGTGCCATGCTTGTCGGTTATGCTGTGAGGTAGTGGTCGCGGTTCGCGACACTTAGGCCCAATGGTTAGGAGGACTCTCATGCGAATCAGGACGTTGCTGGCCGGTTCTGCCGTGCTTGCCGTGATGGCGGGCTGTGCCGCCGGCCCGACGGAAGGCCCCGCGCCGGACATGGCCGCAGATGGGGAAGCGGTCTATCAGGGCACGCTACCCTGCCGCAACTGTGCCGGCATTGATATCGATGTGCGGATGATGGGCGATGAGCAGAGCGCCATAGAGGATCGTACCTTTGCCCTCGAGGCCAGTTATCGCGAGCATCCCCAGGATCCGCCTAGCGAGAACTACACCGGGAACTGGGAAGTCCTCAGCGGCAGCGCCGATGACCCCAACGCCACCGTCTACGAGCTGACGCCGGAAAACGAAGGCCAGATCTACTACTTCCTGCGCGTGGATGATGCCACCCTGGAGTTGATCGATCCCGAGCGCCGGCGTTTCGAGAATAACGACATGCTACAGCTGCAGCGTCAGTAAACGACGTATGCGGTAGCACTGCGGGGCGGCCTTAGGGTCGCCCCGCTGCGTTTCGGGAGTCGGCGGTATGGTCGCTGGCTGCTAGAATGGCGCTTCGTTTGCGTAAGAGGCGGCCATGGCCAAAGCGAAGAGTGCGTTCGTATGCACCGAATGCGGTGCCGAGTACAGCAAGTGGCAGGGCCAGTGTTCAAGCTGCCGGGAGTGGAACACCCTGAGTGAGGTGCGACTGGCCTCGGCGCGGCCGGGCGCCGGTGCTGCCCCGTCGAGCACCGGTCGCAGCGGTTACGCCGGTATCGTGTCCCGCGAAGTGGTCGACCTGGCAGCGGTGGATCTCAGCGAAGTGCCGCGCTTCTCGTCGACTTTCGGCGAGTTCGATCGCGTGCTGGGGGGCGGCCTGGTGCCGGGCTCGGCAGTGCTGCTCGGCGGCCACCCCGGGGCTGGCAAGTCGACGCTGCTGCTGCAGACCGCCTGTAAGCTGGCCCAGCAGAAGTCGGCGCTGTATGTTACCGGCGAGGAGTCGCTGTCCCAGGTGGCGATGCGCGCCCACCGTCTGCAGCTGCCCACCCAGGGGCTTAAGATGCTGGCCGAGACCAGCGTCGAGACGATCCTCGCCGTCGCCGAACGTGAACGTCCTGAAGTGCTGATCATCGACTCGATCCAGACCATGCACCTTGATGACATTGCCTCGGCGCCAGGCGGTGTGGCCCAGGTGCGTGAGTCCGCCGCGGCGCTGACCCGCTTTGCCAAGCAGTCCAACACCGTGCTGCTGCTGGTCGGTCATGTCACCAAGGATGGCTCGTTGGCCGGTCCCAAGGTGCTCGAACACATGATCGACGCCTCGCTGCTGCTAGAGGGCGGCGCCGACTCGCGCTTTCGCACCTTGCGAGGCCAGAAGAATCGCTTTGGGGCAGTCAATGAGCTGGGCGTGTTCGCGATGCTCGAGCACGGGCTCAAGGAGGTCAAGAATCCCAGTGCGATCTTCCTGTCGCGCAGCGAAGAGCAGAGTTCAGGCAGTCTGGTGATGGTGGTGTGGGAAGGCACGCGGCCGATCCTGGTCGAAGTGCAGGCACTGCTCGACGACTCGGCGCTGGGCAACCCGCGCCGGGTAGCGGTAGGTCTCGATCACAATCGCCTGGCCATGCTGTTGGCGGTGCTACACCGTCACGGCGGCTTGTTTACCGGTGACCAGGATGTCTTCCTCAACGTGGTCGGCGGGGTCAAGGTGCTTGAAACCAGCGCCGACCTGGCGGTGTTGCTGGCGGTGGTGTCGAGCCTGCAGAGCCGCCCGCTGCCCCGCGAGCTGGTGGTGTTCGGGGAAGTCGGCTTATCCGGCGAGATTCGCCCGGTACCCAGTGGCCAGGAGCGCATCGTCGAGGCGGCCAAGCACGGCTTCACCCGCGCCATCGTGCCGCGCGGTAATGCTCCCAAGAGTTCTCCGCCGGGTATGCAGGTGATCGCCGTGGACAAGCTTGCCGACGCCCTGGAGGCGCTGTAGCGCCGTCAGCTAGACTTAACCAATCACTGCAGCAAGGAGAGCCCGATGAGTGCCATTCGCCTGACCCAGTACAGCCACGGTGCCGGCTGTGGGTGCAAGATCGCTCCCGATGTACTCGACGGTATTCTCGCCAAGGCCGGCCCCGGCGCCGGTCACAAGCGGTTGATCGTGGGCAACCAGGGCCGCGAGGATGCCGCCGTCTACGATCTGGGCGACGGCCGCGGGATGATCGCTACCACTGATTTCTTCATGCCGATCGTCGACGATCCCTTCGACTTCGGCCGCATCGCCGCCACCAATGCCATTAGCGATGTATACGCCATGGGCGGCACACCGGTGATGGCGCTGGGAATTCTCGGCTGGCCGCTCGACAAGCTGGGCGCCGATGTCGCCGGTGATGTGGTCGCTGGCGCCCAGGCGGTATGCCGCGAGCTTGGCCTGGCGCTGGCCGGCGGGCACTCCATCGACGCCCCTGAGCCGATCTTCGGCCTGGCCGTCAATGGCCTGGTCGAGCTCGAGCACCTCAAGCTCAACAATGCCGCCAAGCCCGGCGACCTGCTCTACCTGACCAAGCCGCTGGGCGTGGGCATGCTGACGACCGCCGAGAAGCGCGGGCTGCTCGAGGCCGGCCATCAGGGCCTGGCCCGCGAGACCATGCTTAAGGCCAACGACATCGGCGTGGCGCTGGCCAAGGTCGAGGGCGTGCATGCGATGACCGATGTCACCGGCTTTGGCCTGGCCGGTCATCTGGCCGAGGTGTGTGCTGCCAGCGGCGTCGCCGCGCGGATCAACTTCAAGCAGCTGCCGCGTCTGGCCGAGGCCGAAGCCTATCGTCGCCAGGGTGCGGTGCCGGGAGGCACCGATCGCAACCGTCAGGCGCTGGGCGAGAGCCTGCCGGCGATGGACGAAGCGCACTGGCAGTGGCTGTGTGACCCCCAGACGTCCGGTGGCCTGCTGCTCTCGGTGCATCCATCCTGGGAGGACGACGTCGAGCGCATCGGGCGTGCCTACGGCATCGAGCTGCAGCCGTTCGGCGAGGTCCTCAAGGCCGACGGGCCGGCGCTGATCCGGGTGAGTGGATGAGCCAGCTGCCGCTGGTCGAGCCAGACCTGACGCTGCTGCGCGAGGGACGCCCGCTGATAGACGTGCGCGCCCCGGTGGAGTTTGCCCAGGGGGCCTTGCCCGGCGCGGTCAATTTGCCGCTGATGGACGATGAGGAGCGCCATCGGGTAGGTATCGCCTACAAGCAGCACGGTCAGCAGGCTGCCATTGCGCTGGGGGAGCAGCTGGTCAGCGGTAGCCTCAAGACGCGTCGCGTCGAGGCCTGGCAGCGGCTGCTGGCCAGGCATCCGGACGCCATCGTCTACTGCTTCCGCGGCGGACTGCGTTCCCAGGTGGCTCAGCAGTGGCTGGCCGAGGCCGGCATCCTGCGGCCGCGCATCCGCGGTGGCTGGAAGGCCATGCGCCAGGCGCTATGTGCGCGCATCGACGCTGCAGCCGAGCAGCCGCTGCTGGTGGTCGGCGGCTTGACCGGCTGCGCCAAGACCTCGCTGATCCAGCGGCTGTCCAACGGTCTCGACCTGGAAGCTTGTGCGCGACACAAGGGGTCGGCGTTCGGTCGGCACCCGCTGCAGTCGCCGTCTCAGATCGATTTCGAGCACGACCTGGGGCGCCGACTGCTGGCGTTATCCGGTCCGCTGGTGGTTGAGGACGAGTCGCGTCATATCGGGGTGGTCAATATGCCGTTGAGCCTCTGGCAGACCATGCAGCAAGCACCGCGTATCCGCGTCGAGATGCCGCTCGACTGGAGGCTGGCGCAGATTCGCAAGGACTACATCGACGACCTGTGGGAGATCTATCGCTCACAGTTCGGCGAATGGCTGGGCTGGGCGCTGATGCGCAAGCAGCTGGCCTCGGCGCTGGCGCGGCTTGCCAAGCGGCTAGGTAGCGCCCGGCTGGCGCGCCTGCAGCGGTTGCAGCAGCTGGCCTTCCGCGAACATGCCCGCGGCGACCGCCAGGCCCATGAGGCGTGGCTGGCACCGCTGCTCACCGAGTACTATGACCCCATGTACCGCCATCAGCTGGAGAAGGGAGAGCAGCGGTTCCTCCACGTTGGCGACTGGGACAGCTGCCTGGCCGTGGCGCGTGACTGGTCAGCCCGGCACGCTGCGCAGCCAGTCGAGCAGCACGCGGTCGAGTAGCGAGGCAAGTTGGTCGAAGCGCCGCGGGTCGGCGAGGATCTCGTCGTGGGGCTGGACGAAGCGCTGATCCGCGTCGGTTAGCGCCTCGGGGGTTGCCGCGAGATATCGGCGAGTGCTGGTCTCGGTGGCCTCGAGGTGGCACTGCAGGGCCACTACCCGACCGCCGTCCCAGCTGAAGCCCTGCACCGGGCTGGCGGCGCTGGCGCCGAGCGGCAGCGCACCTTCGGGGAGGCCGAAGATATCGCGGTGGCACATGAAGGCCTCGAACTGCTCGGGCAGGTCGAAGGGGCTGTCGGCGGCGAGGGTGATGCGGTGAAAGCCAAGCTCGGGATAGGTGCCGGGCGAGACGATAGCCCCCAGGCCCTCGGCGATGAGTTCGGCGCCAAAGCCGATGCCCAGCAGCGGCTTGCCGCTCTTCAGCGCGCGCTGGATGAGCTTGCGCTCGCGGCTCAGCCAGTCGGCGTGGCTCGGTGCCAGGCTCAGCGGGGCATCGAGCACGATTAGAGCGTCGCAGTCCTCGAGACGCGGCGGCGCCTCGCCACGGTGCAGCAGGCAGCCGTTGTAGCTATGGCCCATGCCGCTCAGCCAGTCGGTGAGCCGCGCTGGGCCAAGATGGTCGGCGTGGTGAAGAAAGTAGATATGCATATCGATCCATGATGAACAAGCCGCCATGCAGGTGTCCAGCGGTGGCGAGATGATGGAGGTGGCTAGTGGCCAATGCTGCGTTGCTCGAACAGATCTATACCATCGTCGCGCAGATTCCTGCCGGTCGCGTGACCACCTATGGACGTGTTGCCAAGATGACCGAGGGTGCCACGCCGCGCATGGTAGGTTCGGCGATGCGCCACCTGCCCGACGGGCATGGCCTGCCCTGGCACCGGGTGATCAATGCTACGCGTCGAGTGACCGATCACGGCGGCGCCCAGCGCCAGCGTGACAAGCTGCGCGCCGAAGGCGTGGTATTCGACTCCAGTGAGCGGGTGCCCGCTGCACTACTCTGGCCCTGAGGTCACCCCATTTGTTCAGTGTGGCCGAGCCGCCACCTCAAGGAGATATCATGAGCGCCTCTGCCCCCGGCTTCAATCAGCGTCTGCGTCAGCTCGGCCCGCGTCAGCGTCAGGCTTTTATGGCGACGCTCTGCGAACGATTGCTGCCCAACTATGCCCTGTACGCCGAGAACAGCGGACATGGCGACGTGCGTGGCCTGCGGGTGATTCTCGATCTGGTGTGGGAATCGCTGGCGGTGCGCGAAGCGAAGATCGACTTCGAGCGCCAAGCTGACAAGCTGGCCGAACTCGAACCGCCGGCTGACGATGACAGCTTCGGCGCACGCCGCGCGCTAGAGGCCGTGGTGGCGCTGTCGGCGCTGCTAGACACCCTGCGCGGCGATGCCGAGGAGGCGGTGTTCGAGGTCAGTCTCAGCTCCCGCGGCGGGGTGCGCGCCTTCATCGAGCTGAGCGAGGGCGAAGAGGACGATGCGCGGCTGGCCGAGCTGGTACGCGGGCATCCGCTGATGGAGGACGAGCAGGCCTTTCAAGGCGAAGTGCTGGATAGCGTCGAGCGCCACCCGCTAGATCGCGACACGCTCAAGGCGCTGCGCCGGCTGGGGCGCAACGACGGTATCAGCAATCTTGGACTCTCCCTCGACGATATGGCCTAGAAGCGGACGCCGCCGGTGACCATCATGCCGGCGGTGCCGAACACGATCAGGTCACTCTCGAAGCGCCCCCACTGCACGCCGATGCTGGGCAGGGCGGCTGGGGCAATGCCGTAGTGGTTGAAGGGGATGTTGTCCTGACGTTCGTCCTTGTAGCCGCGAAGTAGTCCTGCGGTCAGTTTGGCGCGCACGGTAACGTCCTCGCTGGGACGCCACAGGGGAAATTCGCGACCGGCATAGAAGTACCAGGTCGGCTGATCGAAGGAGTTCTTGAACCAGGCGGTGCCGGCCAACCAGCGGTGTGGGTTATGCAGCTCGATGCTGATCAGATCCTGCTGGTTGGTATGATCCGGCTGGGGGTTGAAGTGGCGTGTATAGAGGCTGGTCTGCACCAGCACGTGATCGAGCTCAAGGGTCGGTGGCCAGTCCAGCCGCGGCTCCTCGGCGGATGCCGTGGCGCTGATCGACACTGCTATGCCCAACACTACTGCTAGGAAGCCCTTCCGTGGTGTCATGTGCATGCCTTTCCTCGGGTTACAGACGCATCTCGATGCCGCGATCGGCCATGTAGCGCTTGGCGTCGGGGATACTGTACTCGCCGAAGTGGAAGATACTAGCGGCGAGCACCGCATCGGCACCTCCGTCGATCACGCCGGCGACCAGATGGTCGAGATTGCCGACACCGCCCGAGGCAATTACCGGTACGCTGACCGCATCGCTGATGGCGCGAGTTACGCCGAGATCGAAGCCGGCCTTGGTACCGTCGCGGTCCATGCTGGTCAACAGCAGCTCACCGGCGCCGTATTCCACCATGCGTTTCGCCCACTCCACGGCATCCAGGCCGGTGGGGCGACGCCCGCCGTGGGTGAAAATCTCCCAGCGCGGCGTCTCGCCCTCGGCGGAGACCCGCTTGGCGTCGATGGCGACCACGATGCACTGGCTGCCGAAGCGCTCGGTGGCCTCGCGTACGAACCCTGGATTCGTGACCGCCGCGGTATTGATCGAGACCTTGTCGGCGCCGGCGTTGAGCATGGTGCGGATGTCGTCGCAGCTGCGGATGCCACCGCCCACCGTCAGAGGAATGAAGACCTCACCGGCGATGCGTTCGACCATCTCCACGGTGGTACCGCGATTCTCGTGGCTGGCGGTAATGTCGAGGAAGGTGATTTCGTCGGCGCCCTGCTGGTTGTAGCGCTTGGCGATCTCCACCGGATCACCGGCATCGCGGATGCCGACGAAATTGACGCCCTTGACCACGCGGCCGGCGTCGACGTCGAGACACGGAATGATGCGCTTGGCGAGTCCCATGAATCAGCTCCCGGCCTGGGTGAGTTGGTCGCCCAGCTCGTCACACAGACGCTGGGCTTCGGCGACATCGAGGCTGCCCTCGTAAATGGCGCGCCCGGTGATGGCGCCGAGGATGCCATCGCCGGCCACCGCGCTCAGCGCGCGGATATCGTCGAGATTGGTGACCCCGCCGGAGGCGATCACCGGCAGGCCGCCGACCCTCGCCAGCTCGGCGGTGGCCTCGACGTTGACGCCCCCCATCATGCCGTCGCGGGCGATGTCGGTGTAGACGATGCTGGAGACGCCGTCGTCGGCAAAGCGCCTGGCAAGCTCAGTGGCCTTGAGCGACGAGACCTCCGCCCAGCCGTCGGTTGCCACGTAGCCATCGCGGGCGTCCAGGCCGACGATCACATGCCCGGGAAAGGCGCGGCACATCTCGTTGACGAAGGCAGGCTCCTTGACCGCCTGGGTGCCGATGATCACATAGCTGACGCCGGCCGCCAGGTAGTGCTCGATAGTCGCCGCGGTGCGGATGCCGCCACCGATCTGGATCGGCAGGTCGGGATAGGCGCGGGCAATGGCGGTGACGGCTTCGCCGTTGACCGGCTGGCCCGCGAAGGCGCCGTTGAGGTCGACCAGGTGCAGGCGCCGCGCGCCGGCCTCGACCCAGCGCGCGGCCATGGCGACCGGGTCGTCACCGTAGCTGGTGGCGTCGTCCATGCGGCCCTGTTTGAGGCGGACGCATTGGCCGTCCTTGAGATCGATGGCGGGAATTACCAGCATGTCGTGTCCTCTTCGGCGCCGTCGCAGGCGGCCGTATCTTGGATGAGTCGTCGTGGCGTCTGCGGCGGTATCCCGCTCACGGCGCCCAGTTGACGAAGTTCTCCAGCAGGCGCAGGCCCGCTGCCGAGCTCTTCTCGGGATGGAACTGGGTGGCGAATACCGGGCCACGACCGGTTGCCACGTGGGCCTGGGTGGTACCGTAGTCGGTGGTGCCGAATAGCGTGGCGTCGTCGCTGACGTCGACATAGTAGCTGTGAACGAAATAGAACCGTTCGCCGTCGTCGATGCCCTCCCACAGCGGGTGCGACTGGTGCTGGGACACCTGATTCCAGCCCATGTGCGGCACCTTGAGGCGATTGCCGTGGGCGTCGAGCATATCCACCGGGAAACGCCTCACGCGTCCCGGCAGGAAGCCCAGACAGGCCACACCGCCGTTCTCCTCACTGTCGTCGAGCAGCATCTGCTGGCCAACACAGATACCCAGCAGTGGCTTCTCGGCCTTGGCCAGCAGCTCGAGTACCAGCCCTTTGACCTCGCTGCGCTCGAGTTCCCCCATGCAGTCGCGAATCGCCCCCTGGCCGGGTAGCACCAGCCGCGTGGCCCCGTGGATACGGCGTGGGTCGCGGGTGACGACGACGTTCTCGTGGGTGACATGCTCCAGCGCCTTGGCGACAGAGTGCAGGTTGCCCATTCCGTAGTCGATCACGGCGATGGTCATGAGGCGCTCCTTACGGGGTGACGGTGGCGGGGGCCGTGTGCATCTAGGCTCACAGGCAGCCCTTGGTCGACGGCATCTGACCGGCCATGCGCGGGTCTGCAGCGACCGCCATGCGCAGGGCACGACCGAAGGCCTTGAAGATGGTTTCGGCCTGGTGGTGGGCATTGAAACCCTTGAGGTTGTCGATATGCAGGGTCACCTGGGCATGGTTGACGAAGCCCTGGAAGAACTCCCAGAACAGTTGGGTATCCAGACGGCCGATCGCGGCGCGGGTGAACTCGACGTCCATGAACAGCCCGGCGCGTCCCGAGAAGTCTACCACCACCCGCGACAGCGCTTCGTCGAGGGGCACGTAGGCGTGGCCATAACGATAGATGCCACGCTTGTCGCCGATCGCCTGGGCAAAGGCCTGGCCGAGGGTGATACCGAGATCCTCGACGGTGTGGTGATCGTCGATGTGCAGGTCACCCTGGGCCTGGATGTCGAGATCGATCAGACCGTGACGAGCCACCTGATCGAGCATGTGGTCGAGAAAGGGCACGCCGCTCTCGCCGTTCAGCCGGCCCTGGCCGTCGAGATTCACGCTCACCGTGATCTGCGTTTCCTTGGTATCGCGAGAAACCGTGGCGGTACGCTCGGTCATGGGGCTGAGTCTCCTGCGCTGGGCGCATTGGATATGGTAAACGAAAGCGTCGCCGGGTGACGTCACGGCGGTCGAGCCATCCATTATAGAGAATCGGCCGCCCCATCCGCTACAATGCGGGGCATTGACGGACGATCCGATGTGCCGTCCCGGCCAGGGGAGATCAGATATGCCGGTAACGCTTCACAGGGTCGACCACCGCGACTGGTCAACGGATGACCAGACCGCCCTCGACCTTTCTCGTATCTATGCTGATGCGCCTGCCGAGCGTTTGCCGGCGCCCGCCGACGATTTCATTCGCGATCACCTCGAAGGTGGCGGCCTGTTCTGCTGCGCCTGTTTCAATGGCCGCCTGCTGGGGGCGGTAGCGGTGAATATCGACGCCGAAGCCTGGTGGCTGGCCTACACCTGCGTGCGCAAGACGACCCGCCGGCGCGGGGTCGGTTCGCACCTGCTGGCACTCATTGGCGACGCTGCGGCCGCTGAGCAACGGGTATTGCGGGTGGCCAGCGCCACGTTGCAGATGGGTGACCAGCTACTGCTGTCGCGGCTAGGCTATCGCGCCTCGCCCGAGGGCGATTATTTCGAATTCAATCCGAGTGGCTCCCGGGGAGGACATCAATGAGAGCGCTACTGCGAACCCTGCTGGCAGTCATCGGGGTACTGGGGCTGGTGGTGGTCGGGGCGGTGGTCTATGTCACCACCTTCTTCGATCCCAACGACCTCAAGCCGCGGCTGATCGATGTGGTTCGCGAACAGACCGGCCTCGAACTGACCCTCGACGGGCCATTGGCGTGGTCGTTCTATCCGCGCTTGGGGGTAAGCGTGGCCGACGCCGAGGCTTGGCTGCCCGAGCAGTCCGCCGACGAAGAGGTCTTCGCCGCCCTCGACAAGGCCGAGGTCAGCTTGGCATTCGCCCCGCTGCTTACCGGCGAGATTGCCATTGAGGGCCTGACCCTTAATGGCATGCGTCTCAACCTCGAGCGCGACGTCGAGGGCCAGGGTAACTGGGAGGTGCTGCTGGAGCGCCTCGACGAGCGCAGCGAAGAGGCCGCCGAAGCGCTGGCGCCGGCCTCCGCCGGTCCGGCGGTAAACGACGACGCCGGCATGCGTGTGGCGTTGAATGTCGCCAGCGTCACGCTGCGCGACAGCGAGGTGCGCTATCGTGACTGGCAGCGCGACCTGCAGCTGCGCGTCACTGGCCTCGATATCACCGGCAGCAACGTCAATCCGCAGCGCGCCTTCCCGCTCAAGAGCAGTTTCCGGCTCTCGGCCTACCCCGATGCCGCCTGGCAGGAGAGCGACGATGTCGAACCCGAGTGGGTCAGCAGCGTGCGCGGCGAGAGCCGGGTACGGCTGGGACTGCGCGATGGCCGCTATGAGCTCGAGAACCTCAATCTCGAGACCAGCACTACCCTGGCAGCGCTGGAAGACCGCAAGCAGCAGGCCAACCTGCAGCTGCGCCAGCTGGTGGCCAGCACCGAAACCAGGCGGCTGGAGATCGACGGCGGTCGCCTCGACACCAGCCTGGTGCATCCGGCGGCTGGTGACCGCGCCTTGGCACTCAGCCTTGGTTTCATTGCCGACCTTGATATTGACGAGCAGCGCTTGCACCTGCGCAGCCTGGAGTTGAGCGGCCCCGATGACCTCGACCTCAGCGGAAGCGTGACGCTGACGGAGCTGTTCGAGGCGCCGCGCTATACCGGCCTGGTCAGTCTGGCACCACTATCGCTGCGCCCTTGGCTGGCGCGCTTCGATGCCCTTCCCGAGACCGCCAGCGACGCGGCACTCGGCGACGTGGCGCTGACCAGCCCGGTGCAGGGGGATCTGGAGCGACTCAATCTCACCAATCTGACCATGGTGGTCGATGACAGCACCTTTACCGGGCGCCTCGGCGCCGGGCTCTTTGGTCAGTCGCTGAGTTTCGACCTGCAGGGCGACCACCTGGACCTCGACGCATACCTGCCGCCCGCCGAGCCCGCCGCCGAAAGCGCCATGCTGCGCCAGCTGCTGGGCCGCATGGCGTATGCCGACGAGGATCAAGAGGCGGCGCTGCCGATCGCCTGGCTGGCGCCGCTGGACCTGGCTGGCGAGTTGCGCCTGGAGCGGCTCACGGCACTGGGGCTGGTGATCCGCAATGCCGAGCTGGCTGTCGAAGGCCGTGAGGGCGTGCATCAGCTGTCGCGCTTCGAGGGGCAGCTGTTCGACGGCAGTCTGACGGCCAGCGGTGAGCTCGACCAGCGCGAGGAGACACCGCGCTGGGCCTTCGCGCCGCGCCTCGAGCGGGTGCAGGTGGTGCCCCTCTACGCTGCGCTGGCCGATCAAGAGTCGCCGCTGCGTGGGCGTCTCAGTCTCGATGGCGACCTTACCACTCGAGGCGAGACCCGCGGGTTGATGACACGGAACTTGAACGGAAACGTGGCGCTGCGCATCGATGATGGCGCGGTCTTCGACGTCAATGTCTCCCAGGAGCTGTGCGGCGTGGTAGCGGCGCTGGATGGCGAGGAGATGAGCCGTGACTGGAGCAGCGACACCCGCTTTGAGCGCGCCGAGGCGAGCTTCACCCTGCGCGACGGTATGGCCCACAACGACGATTTGGAGATCAGCATCCCCGGGATTCGACTCGGTGGTGGCGGTGAGTTCAATCTGGCCACCCAGCGTTTCGATTATAGCGCGGCGGCGCGCCTGGTGGATTCGGCGGATGCCGCCTGCCGCGTCAATCCGCGCCTCGAGCGCGTGCCGCTACCGGTACGCTGCGAGGGGCAGCTGGACGAGGATAGCAGTGAGTGGTGCCGCTTCGACCGCGCTGCGTTCCAGAGCGCGCTGGGCGAGATCCTGCGCGACGAAGCATCTTCGCGGGCCGCGCAAGAGATCGAGGAGCGTCTCGGCGGCGCCCTAGAAGGACTCGACGAGCGCCTCGGTGAGGGAGCAGGGAGGGAACTTCGTGAAGGATTGCGGGGTCTGTTCAACTGAAGGCTAGCAAGCCAGTCACCTGCGCCGACGTCACCGTCGGCGCTTTTTTATGTCACCAGTAGTGCGATGAGTCTCCAATGCCTGATATGCCTCGCCCTGTGCTCGCCCCGGATGAGTTTCAACGGCGCCTGTTGGCGTGGTTCGACGAGCACGGCCGCACGAGTTTGCCCTGGCAGCACGACAAGACCCCATATCGCGTGTGGGTCTCCGAAATCATGCTGCAGCAGACCCAGGTCGCCACGGTGATCCCCTACTATGAGCGCTTCATGGCGCGTTTTCCCACCGTCGAGCACCTGGCCGCGGCAGAGCAGGACGACGTGCTGCACCTGTGGACCGGGCTTGGCTACTATGCGCGGGGCCGCAACCTGCACAAGGCGGCGCAGCAGGTGATCGAAGAGCACGCTGGCGAGTTTCCGGTGCACAGTCTCGAGGCCATGGCCGCGCTGCCGGGTATCGGCCGCTCTACGGCAGGGGCCATCATCAGCATCAGTACCGGCCAGCGGGCAGTGATCCTCGACGGCAACGTCAAGCGCGTGCTGACCCGGCTACATGCCGAACCCGGCTGGCCTGGCCGGCCAGCGGTGGAGCGCCGGCTGTGGTCGCTGGCAGAGTACTATACGCCCACGTCACGACTGCCCGACTACAGCCAGGCGATGATGGATCTCGGAGCCACCCTGTGTCGTCGCGGTACTCCCAGTTGCCTGCTGTGCCCCTTCGAAGATGTCTGCGAGGCGCATGCTCGCGGCGAAGAGAAGCGCTACCCCGAGTCCAAGCCCAAGAAAACGTTGCCCGAGCGCAGTACCATCATGCTGCTGCTTCACGACAGCGAAGGCCGGGTGCTCCTTGAGCAGCGCCCTGGTGCCGGCCTCTGGGGCGGGCTATGGTGTTTTCCACAGTTCGACGACCCCGACGCCCTGCAGGCGTGGCTCGACGTACATGCCCCCGACGCCGACCAGGAGCCGGCCTGGCGGGGGTTTCGTCACACCTTCAGCCATTTTCACCTGTGGATTATCCCTCAGCCTGTCGCCTGCCGACCGGCGCGGGTGGTCAATGCCCCGGGGCGGCTGTGGTATCACCTCGCCGAGCCTGTCACCATTGGCTTGGCGGCACCAGTCAAGGCATTGATTGGCAGCCTCGCCCAGCATCTCGACGAAGCCTGATCGTTTATCGCAAGGAGTGACCCATGAGTCAGACCGTGTTCTGCCGCAAGTATCAGCAGGAGCTCGAAGCGCTGCCGATGCCGCCTCTGCCTGGCAAGAAGGGCCAGGAGATCCAGGCCAGTGTCTCCAAGCAGGCCTGGGAAGAGTGGCAGGCGCTGCAGACCCGGCTGATCAACGAGAAGCACCTCAACCTGCTCGACCCCGAGGCGCGCGAGTATCTGATGGAGCAGCTCGAGCGCTTCCTCGACAACCGCGAAACCGACCAGGCCGAGGGCTACATCCCCCCCAGCCAGTGAGACGGACAGGTTCGCCATCCGGTTGATCTAAAAAGTCTTGACGGGGATAAAGGATTCTAGTTAAATACGTCCCCGTTGGCAGGGGCCAGATAGCTCAGTTGGTAGAGCAGGGGATTGAAAATCCCCGTGTCGGCGGTTCGATTCCGTCTCTGGCCACCACGCTGCTGGGGTATAGCCAAGTGGTAAGGCACCGGTTTTTGGTATCGGCATTCCCAGGTTCGAATCCTGGTACCCCAGCCATCGCCAACCCAGTTTCCAGAGCATCAAGTAGATGCCGAAGGTTGCAGAGGTTGCCCGCGCCGGCATAGCTCAGTTGGTAGAGCAACTGACTTGTAATCAGTAGGTCCCGGGTTCGACTCCTGGTGCCGGCACCAAGCAAAAGCTCAGCCATATCAAGCATCTACTATATATTAAACCGCCCTAATTTGAGGCGGTTTTTTCGTATGTGTCTACAAAGTGTCAACCGAGCTTCGCAACGGGGTTCAGCTTGACGGCTTCCTCCAGATGATTCGGGGTAAGGTGAGGATAGCGCATGGTTGATTCTGGTCTGCCAGCCGGGGCCAGTACTGCAAAAAGCTTCGATCACGTCCTGGTAGTAGCAGATCTTGACGAGCCTTTGCATTCTTTGGGCTCAAGAGGTGGGCAACCACGACCACGCTTGACCAGGGTATCACCGTGGTACTGGTGGGCATGCTCGAACCATTTCTGGTCGAGTTCGGGCGCGTCGTCGGGATCAGGTTCATCTGGATGTGTGTTCATGAATCTCGCACCTCAAGCCATTTCCAGTTCGACGTGTCCTGGGGAGGAACGTCGCCGTGAGGGGCCGATGACGATTTTGACGTCTCTACCCAGTCGAGCGATGGCCTCGAGCATCTTGGCTTCGCTGATGCCGCGGAACTGCCCGCGTAGGAGGGCAGAAACCTTGGGCTGGGGAATGCCCATTAGCTCTGCCGCTTTGGTCTGCGTGAGGCGGCGGTGCTTGATGATCTCGGCGATCTTGGCGGCCAACTGGGCCTTGATCAGCATTTCCTCGGCATCTGGCATGCCCAGGTCGGCATAGACGTTGGTGGAGCCGGTTTGGATGGTCATGATGTTTCTCCCTTGGCGTGCTGTTCGGCCAGCTTGAGTCGGTCGCGGATCTTGTCCAGGTCTGGCTTGGGTGTGGCGATGCCCCTGGAGGACTTCTTTTGGAAGCAGTGAAGGACGTAGACCGCATCGCCCAGCTTGACCGTATAGACAGCGCGATAGGTGTCACGGTGGTGGTCTTCGACGACCTCGAGGACGCCAGCAGATCCGAACCCCTTGAGCGGCTTTGCCTGCGGGTGCTTGGTGCCAGCCTGGGCGAGGTGGAGGGCGAAGCCAAAGACGTCTTGGACGTCATCGGGCATGGCCAGTAGATCTTTCTTGCTGCTGGCAACCCAGTGCACGGGCTGGAGGGGCGTCGAATTCATAGTACGAGTCTATACCTATATGGTAATAGCTACAAGTATCGAAGGGGTGTCGACAGCGACATGCCAGAAGGGGCTCCAGCGAACGGAAAGATTTTCGTAAATGATTGATTTATGGCGGCGTGAGCCGCTGAAAGCCGGCGAGAAAGGGTCTTGCAATCAGTAGGTCCCGGGTTCGACTCCTGGTGCCGGCACCAAGCAAAAGCTCAGCCATATCAAGCATCTACTTCTCGAATAAGTCGCCCACCAGAGGCGGCTTTTTTGTGCGTGACGGACAGGATCAGCGGCGCAATCGGGGGCTTGAATTGAGCCGGTTCGCCCCGATGTCTCTACGTGGACCGCCAGCGACCACCGTGCCACACCCCGTGGTGCGATGTTCCCTGTCGGCTCGATATTTCTGCATCTACAACCCGATCACAAGCCTTAGGAGGTGATTTGGATGTCGGTACAGACCGCTACCCGTAACGCTCACTACCATTCTCCCGCCGCGCAGCAGCGCGATCCCTATCCCACGCGGCTGTCGCAGCCGCTCGATATGCCCTGGCTCAGGCGCCGCGAAGCGGTGGTCAAGGGCAGCGCGGAAGACGGCCCCTTGAGCCAGGCCCAGCTCGATGACTTCGAGCGCCAGGGGTTCCTGTTCGAGCCCAACTTTCTCAGCGGCGATGAGCTGGAAGCCCTGCGCGAAGAGCTCAAAGCACTGATGTCCAACCAGGACTTCGTCGGCCGTGATTTCAGCATCACCGAGCCAGGCGGCGAGGAGATCCGCTCGCTGTTTGCCGTGCACTTCCTCTCCGAGCGTTTTCGGCGCCTGGCGCAGGATTCACGTCTGATGGGGCGCGCCGAACAGATCCTTGGTGGTGAGGCGTATGTTCATCAGTCGCGGATCAACTATAAGCCCGGCTTTGAGGGCAAGGGCTTCAATTGGCACTCCGATTTCGAAACCTGGCACGCCGAGGATGGCATGCCGGCGATGCATGCGTTGAGTGCGTCGATCGTGCTCACCGACAATCACCACTTCAACGGCCCGCTGATGCTGGTGCCGGGCTCGCACAAGGTCTTCGTGCCGTGCCTCGGCGAGACACCGGATGATCACCACAAGCAGTCACTGAAAATGCAGGAGCTCGGCGTTCCCGACCGCCAGGCGCTCAGCGAGCTGATCGAGCGCCACGGCATCGAGGCGCCTACTGGTGCGGCGGGAGGACTGCTACTGTTCGACTGCAATACGCTGCACGGCTCGAACGCCAATATGTCGCCCGACCCGCGCAGTAACGCATTTTTTGTTTACAATCGATGTGATAACCGCTGCGTTGAGCCCTATGCGGCGAGGCGACCGCGGCCGTCGTTTCTGGCTCACCAGCCGGATGAGGCCTGGTCGCCGTGACGCCGCTCATGGTGACCCACAGCGCATGAAGCGGGGGCGCTGGACTGGCGCGCCCGCTGCGGTAGACTGTAATGCTTATAGTGCAAGCGGCGCCCGAGACGTCGCCTCCCTTTCATCCAGGAGAATATCCCGCCATGCGCTTTGTTCCCCGTTTCACCGATGGCCAGGAATTTCCTCACGCGCTGGGCAAGATCGTCTGCGTCGGTCGCAATTATGCCGACCACGCCAAAGAGCTGGACAATCCGATTCCCACCGAACCGCTGCTGTTCATCAAGCCGTCGACCTGTGCGGTGCCGCTCGATGAGCCGATTGACGCGCCGTTTTCCCGCGGTGACGTGCATTTCGAGACCGAGCTGGCGCTGCTGATCGGCGAGCCGCTGACCCATGCCACGTCCTCGGAAGCCGAGCGCGCGGTGGTAGGTATCGGCCTGGCGTTGGATCTGACGCTGCGCGACGTGCAGTCGCAGCTCAAGGAGAAGGGCTACCCGTGGGAAATTGCCAAGAGTTTCGACGGTGCCTGCCCGCTGTCGCCGTTTCTGGCCCTTAGCCGCGTACCCAACTGGAGTGCGCTGACCTTCAGCCTGGATATCGACGGCGAGCGAGTGCAGAGCGGTGAAGGCTCCGACATGCTGTTCCCGGTAGCGACCCTGCTGGCCGAGATGAGCCGCCACTTCACGCTGCTGCCTGGCGACGTGGTACTGACCGGTACGCCGCCGGGCGTTGGCGAGCTACCGCGCGGCGCCGAGCTGCACTTCACCCTGACCGGCGGGCTGGAAGTGGCCACTCGGGTCATCGACTAGGCGCAGCCGCGACTGGTCAAACCCAATGCGCCCCCGCAGCCAGGCTGCGGGGGCGCATTGGGTTAGCGCGTTGGCCCGATCACTCGAGGTAGGTGTAGCCCTGCAGGCCGGCGGAGAGGTCGGCGAGGAAGGCTTCACGCTCTTCAGCGCTGAGCTCGCTGGCCTCCAGCTGACTGGCCAGATGACGGCGCAGCACCTCGGCGTCGAAATTGACGTGGTCGAGGACCTGGGCCACGGTGTCGCCCTGAATGGCATGGGACAGCACCCAGTCGCCGTTAGCATCGAGGGCGGCGTCCACCGAGTCAGTATCGCCGAACAGGTTGTGCAGGTCGCCTAGGATCTCCTGATAGGCGCCGACCAGGAAGAAGCCGAGCAGCTTTTCATCACCGTCGCGCCACTCCGGTAGCGGTAAGGTGCTCTCCACGCCCTGGCCGTCGACGTAGTTGTCGATGCGGCCGTCGCTGTCGCAGGTGATGTCCTGAATCACCCCGCGGCGAGTCGGTGCTCGCTCCAGGCCGCTCAGGGGTATGACCGGAAATATCTGTTTGATGCCCCATACGTCGGGCAGCGACTGGAACAGCGAAAAGTTGACGAACAACTTGTCGGCGAGCTTCTCGGCAAGTTCGTCGAGGATCTCGCGGTGGGCGCGATTGCGCCCGTCGAGACGTGCCTTGAGTCGTGCGCAGGCGGCGAAGTAGACCGCCTCACCCTCGGCTCGGGCGAGGATGTCGGCCAGGCCCAGCACGAAGCGATCCTGCAGCTCGCCCATGGCCTGTACCAGATCGTGGTAGGCCTCGACCAGCCCGCGCGGTTCGTGCATGTCGGCCAGTCGGCCATGCACGCGCCACAGCTCGTCGATCTGCGGGTCGTCCTCGACCTGGCGCGGCGGCGCCTGGTCGTCGATGCGCTCTTCGCCGATCACGTTGGTGATCAGCACAGCGTGGTGGGCGGTCAGTGCGCGGCCCGATTCGCTGATCAGGTGAGGGTGCGGCAGTCCTTCGGCCTCGCAGGCCTGGCGGAAGGCCCACACCACGTTGCTGGCGTATTCGCGCATCGAATAGTTGATCGAGAACTCGCTGCGCGAGCGGGTGCCTTCATAGTCGATGCCCAGGCCACCGCCGACGTCGACGGTATCCACCGGCGCACCGAGTTCGCGCAGGCTCTGGTAGAAGCGCGCGCACTCACGCAGGCCGCGCTGGATATCGCGGATATTGGCGATCTGCGAGCCGAGGTGGAAGTGCACCAGCTGCAGGCTGCCCAGCGCGTCGCTGCGCTCGAGGCGCTCGACGACCCCGAGGATCTGGCCGGCGGTGAGGCCGAACTTGGACTTCTCGCCGCCGGTGTCCTGCCACTTGCCGCGACCCACCGAGGCGAGTCGGGCGCGCAGACCGATACGCGGCGTGACGCCGAGATCGGCAGCCTCCTCGAGAATGATATCGAGCTCGGAATACTTCTCCACCACCAGATAAACGCGGTGGCCAAGTTTCTCGCCCATCAGCGCCAGGCGGATGTACTCGCGGTCCTTGTAGCCGTTGCAGACGATCAGCGACGAGCCGTCGCCGGACAGCGCCAGCACCGCCAGTAGCTCGGGCTTGCTGCCGGCCTCGAGGCCGACGCGACCGTGACCGCGCTCCTGGGTGGCGAGAATCTCCTCCACCACCCGGCGCTGTTGATTGACCTTGATCGGGTAGACCGCGGTATAGCCGCTGCCGTAGCCCTCTTCGCGAATGGCGGCGTCGAAGGCCGCGCATAGCTGTTCGACGCGGTCATGCAGGATATCGGTAAAGCGCACCAGCACCGGCAGGCGCAGGCCGGCCTCGCGCAGTTGGTCGACCAGCGCATCCAGCGGCAGCGCCGGGCCATCGGTTTCGCTGCCGAGTGGGCGCACCACGGTGTGGCCGCCGTCGTCGACATCGAAGTAGCCGCTGCCCCACTGGTCGATGTTGTAGGTGTGGCGCGCCAGGCGTGAAGGCGACGGGGCGCCGGCATCGAGCAGGCTCATGCGGGGTGAATCTCCGGCAGGGCCAGCGCGCCGTTTTGCAGGCGGCTGAGCAGAATGGTCCGGAACTGCTCCGGGTCATGGGGCGTCAGGTCGTGGGCGGGCGGGTCGACGTAGACCACCAGCAGCCGCGACAACCAGTAGCGCAGCGCGGTCATGCGCAGCATCATCGGCCAAGCCGCGCGCTCGGCGTCGGTCAGCGGTCGGCGTGCCTGATAGGCGCGCAGAATGGCGTCGTGACGCGCCGCATCGAGGCTGCCGTCGGCGTGCACCGCCCAGTCGTTGATGACGATCGCCAGGTCGAACAGTAGGTCGCCGGTGCAGCCGTTGTAGAAGTCGATGATGCCGCCCAGTCGCTCGCCGTCGAACAGCGTATTGTCGCGGAACAGGTCGCCGTGTAATGCACCCTGAGGCAGGTCCGGGGCATCACCGAAGAAGGCCTGGTAAGCATCGACTTCGTCGCTCATCAGCGCCTGGTCGTCGGCGGAGAGATAGACCAGCACTCGATGGTGCATGGCCACCAGCCAGTGCAGGTCGCGGGGGTTGGGCCGATGACCGTCGAAGTGTCTCGATACCGCATGCATATGGCCCAACGTCTCTCCCAGCGCCTCGCACTGGGCGAGGTTCGGCGAGGAGGGGTGCTTGCCGGGCAGGCGCGGGAACAGCAGCGCCGGTTTGCCGGCCAGGCTCTGCAGGGCAACACCCTGGCAGTCGTGCACCGGACCGGGTACCGGCAGGCGGTGATCAGCCAGATAGTCGAGCAAGTCAACGAAGAACGGCAGCTCGTCATGCTCGCCCTGCTCGAACAGCGTCAGCACCAGTGCCTGGCGGTCGGTGGTGACGAAATAGGTGGTGTTTTCGGTGCCGCTGGGCACGCCCTCGATCTGTGTCAGCGTGCCAACGTCGAAACGTTGCAGGAACTCTGCGACCTGAGCCTGGCTCAGCGGGGTAAATACGGCCATGTGTCTCTCGCCCGGGGTTGCCAAGCGGCACATTGTACCGTCTTGCCAGTGCGATGCACGAAAAGTGTCGTCGGCCGGAACAGGCTCAGCGCGCCGTGTTGACCCAGTCGGGGATCTCTACCGCATCGCCGCTTACGCGGCTGAAATTGCCGTCACCACGGCGATCGAGCAGGTGGTAGCGGTCACCGTCGCGGGTGCGGATCTCGATGGCGTAGAGCTGTCCGTTGACGCGGAACTCGCGCAGGGTGCGGTCCGCCTCCTGGCGCTCGGTGACCTGCGGTTCGGGCGACGACTGCGCATGACCGGCGAGGCTGCCGAGCAGCAGGCTCGAGAGCAGTACGGCGGCCAGCAGCGTAGCGCGGGACAGACCTGATAGTGACATGTAACCTCCTGCCGTGAGCGGCACGGTATGCTGCCTGCTTGGACTCCGGCGGCGCGCGGGAATTCACTGCTGCAGGCGATGCGACGAGAGATAGGGCCTCCTGCCCTCGGCGGCAAGATAGCATAAATCTCGGTGGCTCCCTTGGCGAGAGACACAGGCTGATCCCGTCCCTGATAGGGGACGCCTGACGCAGCGCGGCGAGCTGCGTATCATGGAGACATTGCTCACGCTCAAGGATCGCTTCGCCATGGCTGCCAGCCCCATCGTTCTCGTCGACGGCTCCTCCTATCTGTATCGCGCCTTTCATGCCCTGCCGCCGCTGACCACCTCCCAGGGCCAGCCCACCGGTGCGGTCAAGGGCGTGCTCAACATGCTCAAGCGGCTGATCAAGGACTACCCGGACAGCCCCATGGCGGTGGTCTTCGACGCCAAGGGCAAGACCTTCCGTGACGAGCTCTACGCCGAGTACAAGGCCCAGCGGCCGCCGATGCCCGACGACCTGCGCAGCCAGGTCGAGCCGCTGCATGCCTGTGTGCGTGCCCTGGGCCTGCCGCTGCTGTGCATCGAAGGGGTCGAGGCCGACGATGTCATCGGCACCCTGGCGCGACGCGCCACCGAGGCCGGTCGCGACGCGGTGATCTCCACCGGCGACAAGGATATGGCGCAGCTGGTGAATGGCCATATCACCCTGGTCAATACCATGAAGGACGAGACGCTGGATGTGGCCGGCGTGGAGGAGAAGTTCGGCCTGCCGCCATCGCTGATCATCGACTTCCTGGCGCTGATGGGCGACAAGGTCGACAACATTCCCGGGGTGCCGGGGGTCGGTGAGAAGACCGCCCTCGGCCTGCTGCAGGGCGTCGGTGGCGGGCTCGATGCCATCTATGCCGACCTCGACAAGGTCAAGGAGCTGGATTTTCGTGGCGCCAAGACCCTGCCCAAGAAGCTCGAGCAGCACCGCGACCAGGCGTTTCTCTCCTACCAGCTGGCCACCATCAAGACCGACTGCGAGCTGCCGGTGGGGCTCGACGACCTGGATATCGCCCATCCCGACCGCGAGGCGCTGCTCGAGCTGTATCGCGAGATGGAGTTCAAGGCCTGGCTATCGGAGCTGCTCGAGGGCAAGGATGAAGGCGTCGACGACGTGGTAGGCGGCACTGCTACGCCTCAGGCCGAGGACGATGAGCCCGCGGCCAGCGGCACCCCGCGCGAGGATCAGGTGATCGTCGACCAGGCCACCCTGGATACCTGGCTCGAGCGCCTGCGCCAGGCCGAGCGCTTCTGCTTCGATCTCGAGACCACCAGTCTCAACTACATGGAGGCGGAAATCGTCGGGGTGGGGCTGGCATTGGAGCCCGGCGAGGCGGCCTATATTCCACTCGGCCACGACTACCTCGATGCCCCGGCCCAGCTCGACCGCGACGCGGTGCTGGCGGCGCTCAAGCCGCTGCTGGAAGACCCGTCCAAGGGCAAGATCGGCCAGAATCTCAAGTACGACATCTCAGTGCTGGCCAACTATCAGATCGGCGTGGTCGGGCCGCTGGCCGACACCATGCTCGCCTCCTATGTGCTCAACTCCACCGCCACCCGCCACGACATGGACTCGCTGGCACTCAAGTACCTCGGCGAGAAGACCATCAGCTTCGAGGAGATCGCCGGCAAGGGCGCCAAGCAGCTGACCTTCAACCAGATTGCCCTCGAGCAGGCCGCGCCCTACGCCTGCGAGGACGTCGACATCACCCTGCGCCTGCAGCATGAGCTACGCCCGCGCCTCGAGGCCGAAGGCCGGCTCGCCGCGGTGCTCGATGAGCTGGAGCTGCCGCTGGTGCCGGTGCTGTCGCGCATGGAGCGCACCGGGGTGGCGCTCGACGCCGAACGGCTGCACACCCAGAGCCAGGCCCTGGCCGAGCGCATCCGCGAGCTCGAGGCCGAGGCCTTCGAGCTGGCCGGACGCGAGTTCAACCTCAGCTCGCCCAAGCAGCTCGGCGAGATTCTGTTCGAGGAGCAGAAGATCCCGGTGCTCAAGAAGACCCCCAAGGGGGCGCCGTCCACCGCCGAGGCGGTCCTCGAGGAGCTGGCGCTGGACTACCCGCTGCCCAAGGTGATCATGCAGCACCGCGGCCTGGCCAAGCTCAAGTCGACCTACACCGACAAGCTGCCGCGTCTGGTCAATGCCACTACCAAGCGCCTGCATACCAGCTATCACCAGGCGGTCACCGCCACCGGGCGGCTGTCGTCGTCGGACCCCAATCTGCAGAACATTCCGATTCGCACCGAGGAGGGGCGCAAGATTCGCCAGGCGTTCGTGGCGCGTCCCGGCTACCGTATCGTCGCCGCCGACTACTCGCAGATCGAGCTGCGCATCATGGCTCACCTCTCCGAGGACAAGGGCCTGCTCGAGGCCTTCGCCGAGGGCCGCGATATCCACGCTGCCACTGCCGCCGAGGTATTCGGGGTGCCCCTCGACAAGGTCTCCGCCGACCAGCGGCGCAGCGCCAAGGCGATCAACTTCGGGCTGATCTACGGCATGAGCGCCTGGGGGCTGTCGCGGCAGCTGCACATCGAGCGCAACCAGGCTCAGACCTACATCGACCGTTACTTCGACCGCTATCCTGGCGTGGCACGCTACATGGACCGCATCCGCGCTCAGGCCGCCGACGACGGCTACGTCGAGACGGTATTCGGCCGGCGCCTCTACCTGCCCGAGATCAAGGCCCAGAACCACGCCCGCCGCCAGGCCGCCGAGCGCACCGCCATCAACGCACCGATGCAGGGCACCGCGGCGGACATCATCAAGCGCGCGATGATCGAGGTCGACGCCTGGCTACAGGGCAGCGCCAAGACGCCCTGCGAATTCGATGCCTGGATGGTGATGCAGGTCCACGATGAGCTGGTCTTCGAGGTCAAGGAGGCCGACGTCGACGGCTTTATCGACGCGGTCAAGACGCACATGCGCGATGCCGCCGAACTGCGCGTGCAGCTAATCGTCGAGGCCGAGAGTGGGAGTAACTGGGACGAAGCGCATTGATGGCGCCGGGCGCAAAGCGCCCGGCGCTAGTACTGCAGCACCGTGGCGGTACGCTGGGGCTCGAGGCTGACCTGTTCACCGATCTGCCATAGGGTGTGGCTGGGGGTGATGGCGCAGAAGCGCTGGCCGTGCTGCTCGAGCAGGTAGAAGCAGTCGTGGCCGCGGAACTCGCGCTCGACTACGGTAGCACCCTGGCCGTCCGGCGCGGTGGCCAGTGCCAGGTGCTCGGGGCGCAGCGAGACCCGTACCTGGCCGCTGGTCGCGGGAGTGATGGCCACTGGCCCCAGCGCGGTCTGGGCGATCTCACCGTCGGCATTGGCATCGAGCAGATTGGTATGGCCGAGGAATTCGGCGACGAAGGCGGTGGCCGGATGCTGGTAGACCCGCTCGGGGCGATCGACCTGAATCAGCTTGCCGGCGTGCATCACGCCGACCTGATCGGCGAAGGAGAGCGCTTCGGCCTGGTCGTGGGTGACCAGAATCACCGAGGTGCCGGCGGCCTTGAACAGCTGGCGGACCTCTTTGCGGGTCGACTCGCGCAGCGCCGCGTCGAGGTTGGAGAAGGGCTCGTCGAGCAGCACCAGCTGCGGCTCGGCAGCCAAGGTCCGGGCCAGTGCCACGCGCTGCTGCTGGCCGCCTGAGAGCTCATCGGGCATGCGTTCGGCGAGATCGGCCAGGCCGACCATATCGAGCCACTCGCGGGCACGGGCGGGGCGCTTGGCCTTGGGCAGATGGCGCATGGCGAAGGCCACGTTCTGGCCCAGGCTCATGTGCGGAAACAGCGCATAGTCCTGGAACACGATGCCGATGCGGCGCTGCTGCGGCGGCTGGTCGAGGATGCTTTTTCCACGCAGCAGGATGTCACCACTCTCGGGGTGCTCGAACCCGGCAATCATGCGCAGGGTGGTGCTTTTGCCGCAGCCGCTGGGGCCGAGCAGAGCAAGAATCTCACCGTTGCCGAGATCGAAGCCCACGTTCTCTACCGCCAGAGGGTCCTGCCGCCGGTAGCGTTTGCTCAGCCCGCTGATGCTGAGCAGTGGCGCCGGACGTTGGGTCGCCGAGGCCTGTTGGGGCTGGGGCGTAGCGTTGAGATTTAGGGTGGTCATCGCTTGCCCTCTTTGGTTAACAGGAAGCCCACCGACAAGCTCGAGAAGACCACGATGGCGGCGGCGAAGGGGGCCGCTTCGGCCAGCATGCCCTCGGAGGTTCGGGTGAACACGGTCACCGCCAGGGTGGTATAGCCGGTCGGTGCCAGCAAGAAGGTGATTGGTAGCTCTTTCATGCATAGCACGAAGACCAGTGCGATACCGGCCAGGATGCCACGGCGCAGACGCGGGAAGATCACCCACAGGAAGGTGCTAAACGGACCGTGGCCCAGCGAGTGGGCGGCCTCTTCCATGTTGGGACGGGTCTGCAGCAGGGCATTACGAATCGGCCCCAGCGCCAGGGCCAGCGAGGCCATCGCCCAGGTCACGACCAGCAGCGTCAGCGTCTGATACAGGAAGGGCGCCGTGTGAAGCGAGAAGAACACCATCGCCAGCGCCAGGGTCAGCGGCGGGATCGCGTAGCCGATATACGCCGAGCGCTCGATCAGGGTCGCTGCGGTGGAGCGGTAGCGCACCGTGAGATAGGCGACCGGCAGGGCGAAGGCCGCCGCCAGCAGGGCGGCGGGCAGCGCCGCCCCCGCCGAGCGCAGGAAGGTGCCCGGCACCCGGGCGAAGAAGCTCAGATCGGGCGGCGCGAGCACCAACCAGTAGCCGAGGATCAGCGTCGGCAGGCCCACCGATGCGCCGAATATCAGCAGCAGATAGGGGTAAGCCAGCCAGCGCAGGCGGCCCAGCCGCATGGGCTTGACGGGGCGTGCCACCCCAGTGCCGACCCTTGCCAGCCTGCGCTTGACCACCAGGCTATCGAGCATCACGAAACTCGCCGCCACCGCCAGCAGCATGATCGACAGCCAGGCGGCATAGATACGGTCGAAGGCGCCGGAGTACTGAGTGTAGATGGCGTAGCTGAAGGCCTCGTAGCGCATCAAGGCCACGGCGCCAAAGTCACCCAGTACATACAGGGTAATCACCAGCCAGCCGGCCATCAGCGAGGGGGCCAGATGGGGCAGAGTGATCTTGAGAAATATCTCTCGACTGCCGTAGCCGAGGCTCCTGGCGCTCTCCTCGAGGTTTCCATCCAGGCCGGCCAGGGTGGCTCGCAGGTTGAGAAACAGATAGGGGAAGGTATACAGCGATAGCGCCAGGGTGGCGCCGAAATAGCCCTCTATACGAGGCAACTGCACGCCGGTCAGTTGTGCCAGCACCCCATAGTTGCCGCCCAGCCCGATCAGCGCATAGGCCATCACATAGCCGGGCACTGCCAGCGGGATCACGCCGAGAATGGTCAACAAGCGTTTGAAGCGGATATCGGTGCGCACCACTAGCCAGGCCAGCGGCAGCGCCATCAACGTGGTCATGACCACCACGCCTGCGGCCAGCGATAGCGTATTGAGCAGCAGGTCGAGATTACGCTGGCGAAGTAACAGGTTGTTGAGTGTCTGCGGGTCGGCCTCGAAGGCGCGTAGCCCGAGGTAGAACAGCGGCACTAGCATTGCCCCTGCCACTAGCAGAGATGGCAGGAGAATATGCAGCGGTACGCGCCGCGCCCTGCCTCTCGGCAGAGCACGTCGGGCGGCAGGGCTTGCTAGCTCGGCGCTGTGGCTCATTGTCTCTCGCTGTTCAAGTCACGACCGATATTTGGCCACCGTTAAAACGCACGAAACCAGGGTGGCAGTGCCACCCTGGTCCCGACTCGCCTGATTGGCGACGCTTGGCCTTTACAGCAGCTCGGCGTCGCGCAGCAGGTTCAGCGTGCCTTCGAGATCTTCCAGTTCATCCAAGTCGATCTGCGGGCTGACCTCCAGCAGGCGGTCGAAATCCTCGAGTTCCGGGTTCTGGATCACGTCGCGGGTCACCGGGTACTCGTAGACATTGCCAGTGAAGTACTGCTGGGCGGCCGGCGACAGCAGGAAGCGCACGAATTCCATGGCCTCTTCCTTGTTGTCGCTGCTCTCCAGCACCGCAATGCCGGCGACATTGACCAGGTTGCCGATATCGCCTTCGGCGAAGAAGGCTTGCTCTACCGGGAAGTCTTCGTCGGTAGCCAGGAACCGCGGCAAATAATAATTGTTTACCAGGCCAAAGTCGATTTCCCCGTCGGCGATGCCTTGCACCTGAGTGGTGTTGTTGCGGAAGGTCACGGCGCCGTTGTCGCGCATGTCCTCGAGCCACTCCAGGGTACGCTCGTCGCCGTGCTCGACGCGCATCGCGGTGATGAACGACTGGAAGGAGCCGTTGGTGGGCGCCCAGCCGACGCGGCCTTCATAACGCTCATCGGTCAGGTCGAACACGCTATCGGGATATTCGTCCTCGCTGACCCGCTCCGGCGAGTAGGCGAACACTCGGGCACGGCCGCTGGCGGCGACCCAGTTGCCGGTCTCACTGGTGTAAATGCTGGGCAGTCCCTCGTAGATGTCATCCGGCAACTCGGCGAGCAGGCCAGCCTGGCTGATCGCGCCCATGGCACCGGCGTCCTGGCCCCAGTAGAGGTCGGCGGGCGAGCGCTCGCCCTCCTCCTGGAGCAGTACTGCCAACTGTGCAGTATCACCGTAGCGTACGTTGACGTTGATCCCTGTGTTGCGCTCGAACTGGGCGATGATCGGGTCGACCATCGACTCGCCGCGGCCTGAGTAGAGCGTCAGGTCAGCGGCGGCCAGGGGAGCGGCCAGCAGCGTGGAGAGCAGGGTCGCGGAAGCGATGACAGTCTTTTGCATGGCGATTTCCCGTTATGTTGCTTGGGGGATGAGAAGAGTCGCTGTACACGATAGCAAGAAACAATCTGATTGCAAATGATAATGATACGCAAAATTTTTATGCGTGTGCGCCGCACGTATGTTGCCTGGTGTAGTGAGGGTAAGGTTCATTACACTTGAGTCTTCAAGAAGATGGGAGTCGAGCATGAGCGATGCCTCCGCCGTGCAGACGCTGCAGGGATGGCGCGAGCGGCTGGCCAAGCAGCGCTGGCGGGGGCTGCTGTGGGTCACTGCTGGTCCTGAGGCGGGTCTGGCCCGGGCGCTGGCGATATGGCACCAGATGCCTGAGCGTGCACTGTGGGTCGCACCGCAGCGGCCCGCGGAAGTCGACGAATCGGCCTGGCTGCCAACCGGCAAGGCGCGCACCCGGCTTGGCGGTGAGCAGGCGCTGATCGTGTTCGATGCTGTCTCGGCGGAGGCCGGCTTCGACCCCGACGCCTTCGGTGCCCTGAGCGGTACCCTGATCGCCGGAGGGCTACTGGTGCTGCTCACCCCGCCGGGCTGGGGCGCCCATCCGGATGCCGACTATCGACGCCTGGCCGATCACCCGCATCGCCCGGCGCACCTGTCGTCGCGCTATCTGCAGCGCCTGGCGCGCCTGCTGGAAGACGCCCCCGATGTGGCCGGCTGGCGGGCCAGCGGCGAACTGGTGCTGCCCACCCTGACGGCACCTAATGAGCATGCTGCCGGCAGTTGCAAGGACCCTGCCTGCGCGACCCTGGATCAGGCCCGGGCGGTGGCGCGGCTGCTGCGGCTGCGTCGCCGGCGGCCGTTGGTGATCAGCGCCGATCGCGGACGCGGCAAGAGCGCCGCGCTGGGCATCGCCTGTGCACGCTGGCTGGCCAGTGGTGAACGCGAGATCCTGGTCACCGCGCCGCGCCCGGCGGCGGTGGAGACGCTGTTCGAGCATCTGCAACGCAACTGCCCTGACGGCCGGCGCCACGGGCTCGAGGTCATCCTGCAGGGGAGCGACCACACCCAGCGAGTGCGCTTCGTAGCCCCGGATGCGCTGGCCGAACAAGGCGGAGGCGCGGGGAGTCTGCTGCTGGTGGATGAGGCCGCCGCTATTCCCTCGGCGCTACTGGCCGACTGGCTGGCGCGCTTTCCGCGTATCGCTTTTGCCACCACCGTGCACGGCTATGAGGGGTCGGGGCGGGGCTTCGCGCTGCGCTTTCTACCGCATCTGCAACGCCGGACCCCGGACTGGCGATCCTGCACCTTGGCCGCACCGGTGCGCTGGGCCGATGGTGATCCGCTCGAGGCGCTGACCCGTCGGCTGCTACTGCTCGACGCCGAGCCCCGGGCTGCCCTGCCGGCGCCCGGCGGTGAGCCGCCTGTGCTGCGGCGCTGGAAGCGGTCGCTGCTGGCGGTGGACGAGGCGCGGCTCAGCGAGATGTTCGGGCTGCTGGTGCAGGCCCACTACCGCACCCAGCCCAGCGACTTGCGCCGCCTGCTGGACGGTCCCGGCGTGTCGATCACCACCCTCGAGCGGCACAGCAGTACCCTGGCGGTGTCGCTGTGCTGCGAAGAGGGCAGCTTTTCCAGCGAGTTGGCCGAGCGTGTGGCCCGCGGCGAACGCCGCCCGCGCGGCCATCTGCTGGCCCAGTCGCTGGCCGCCCACGCCGGCAGCCGGCATGCCTTGACCTCACGGGTACGCCGCATCATGCGCATTGCGGTACACGCCGACGCGCGTCGCCAGGGGCATGGGCAGCGGCTGCTGGCCGCCGAGGTCGAGCGCGCGCATCGCGACGGCATCGACTTGTTGGGTGCCAGTTTCGGGGCCGACCCCGAACTGATGGCGTTCTGGCATGCCGCCGGCTTTCGCGCCGTGCGCCTCGGCCTGAGTCACGAAACCTCTACGGGTGAGCATGCGCTGATGGTGGCGCTGCCGGCCAGCGAGTCGGGGCGAGCGCTGTGTGCCAGCCTCGCAGAGCGCTTTCAGCGCCTGCTTCCGACCCTGCTGGCTTTTGAGTTGAACGGCCTTGCGCCGGCGGTGGCCGTGGCGCTGCTTGCCGAGGGTCAGGCACCGCCGCTCAGTGCAGAGCAGTGCCGCGATCTCGACGATGTGACCCTGGGACGGCGTGAGCTGGCGCTGGTGCGCCCGGCGCTGCAGCAACTGGTACGTCGCGGTCTGGCCGGTGGTGCGCCTCACGATAGCGACGCCTGGCTGCTGGTGGCCTGGCTGTTCCAGGCCCGCAGCAGTGCCTGGCTGGCCGAGCGGCTGGGGCTTGCCGGGCGGCGCGAGGTGCAGGCGCGCCTGCGCGAGGCGCTGACCCGCTGGCGCGATTGGGCACGGTGACGGCCGTTATTGGAGCGAGGGACGCTGGGGACAGTCCCAAGCGGTACTCATATCCGTGACACGCTTGCCATGGAGCAGCCTAGGCTTTTCCTGGCGGCGAGTGGCCGGTAAGGTAATGCGGTTATCCCTCATGTAGACCCATCATGAACGCACATCTCGATCAGCTGGCACCGCAGGCGGTGTGGCAGCATTTCCGCACGCTGTGCAATACCCCGCGGCCATCGGGCCATGAGGCCGCGCTGGTGGCGACCCTCGAAGCCTGGGCCGCCGCCCGCGGCATCGCCCACGATCGCGACGCCTACGGCAACCTGCGTCTCAAGAAGCCGGCGTCGCCGGGCCGTGAGTCGGCCCCCGGCATTATTCTGCAGGGCCACCTCGACATGGTCGCCCAGGCCAATGCCGACCATCCCCACGATTTCACCCGCGACCCCATCGACACCTACGTCGAGGATGGCTGGCTGCGTGCTCGCGGCACCACGCTGGGCGCCGACAACGGTCTGGGCGTGGCGGCGGCGCTGGCGATTCTCGGCGACGACTCGCTGGTGCATGGCCCCCTGGAGGCGCTGTTCACCCTTGAGGAAGAGACCTCGATGGGCGGCGCGTTGCAGCTTGCCGAGGGCTGGTTGGAAGGGCAGCTGCTGCTCAACCTCGACTCCGAGGACCGCGGCGAGGTGTATATCGGCTGCGCCGGCGGCGCCGACGTGGTGGTCGAGGCGCAGCTGCCGACCAGCGCTTTGAGCGCCGATGAACGCCACTACCGTCTGGCGTTGACCGGGCTGCGCGGTGGTCACTCGGGGATCGATATCGCCCGGGGGCGCGGCAACGCCAATCGACTGATGATGCGCGTGCTACGGGCGCTTGCGCCAAGCGGGGCACGCTTGATCGACTACCAGGGCGGCACCCTGCGCAATGCGCTGCCCCGGGAAGCCTTCGCGACCCTGGCGATGGCCGCAGAGGAACTGGCGGCGGCCCAGGTGTGCCTGGCCACGCTGGAAGAGGAGCTACGGGCCGAACTGGCCGGGGTCGATGAGGGGCTGACGCTCAGTCTTTCGGCAACCGGTGACGCGGCCGGCGAGGCACTGACCCCCACCGCGAGTCATCTGCTGGTGGATGCGCTGCACGCCGCTCCCTGTGGCGTCGAGCGGATGAGTACCGAGGTGCCCGGTGTGGTCGAGACATCCAATAACCTCGGCGTGGTGTCGTTGACCAGCGGGCGTTTCCGGCTGTGCGCGCTGGTGCGCTCGCTGCGTGATAGCGCGACCCGCGACATGGCCGACCGTTTCAGCGCACTGTTTGGCCTGATCGGTGCGCGTACCCGGGTCGAGAATGCCTATCCCGGCTGGGCGCCGGCCCCCGATAGTCCCCTGTTGGAGCGTTTCAAGCACCTGCATCGTGCTCAGCTCGGCGCCGAACCGGCGGTCAAGGTGATCCATGCCGGTCTCGAGTGCGGGATCCTCGGCGGCAAGTACCCGCAGCTGGAGATGATCTCCTTCGGGCCGCAGATACTCGGTGCTCACTCGCCGGATGAGCGCGTCGAGATCGACTCGGTAGACGAGTTCTGGCAGCTGCTGCGCGGGCTGGTCGAAGACCTGGCCGCGGCCGACAGGAAACCGCCGCCCGCGGCAGGCGGCGGACGCTGAGTCAGTCGACGCGAACGCTGACAATGGGGACGTTGCCAAAACGTACCAGCGGCACACTGCTAGAGCTGCGCCGATGATAGTGGTGCTCCACGTGGCGAGGCGGTGCTGGGCGGTAGCGCGGGGCATGGTGGTGGATCACCACTGGGCGACGGTAGTGCTTGGAGCGTTTTACATGGCGCGGTGCGCGATGATGCTTGCCGCCGTGTGCCTGGGTGCCGTAGTAGTGGTGATGCACGCCGCCGTGATAGCCGCGGCGGTCGTGGTCGGCCAGTGCCGGCGTGCCGGCCATGGCCAATGCCAGACTGATGCCGAGTAGCAGGCCGATCGGTGTGATGCGTCGCATGAGGGTGTCCTCCAGTTGCGGTTGGATGCCTTACCCCGCAGTTCCCGCCTCAGTATATGCCGCCGACGATACGCTGGACGCCGGCGCAGGCGATTTCCTCGCTGCCTGCATGATTGCCGCGCGTTGACGGCAAGTGGCGACACCCTCAAACGCCAGCGGCCGCCCATGGGCGGCCGCTGGCTGTGGTCGAATGGGGCGGGGCTCAGCCGAGATAGGCGCCCAGCATCCACACGGTCTTTTCCTGCTCGCGAATATAGTCGCCGACCTGGGCGGCGGTGCCTTCGTCATCGGCGTCCGAGGCCAGCGAAAGAATCTCTCGCTGCAGCTCGATCAGCGTCTGGTAGCCGGTGAGCACGCCGCGCACGCAGGTCGTTCCGTCGTGGACGTTCTTCTCCTCCGGGATGCTAGCGGTGGCCACGTAATCGCTGTAGGCGTGGATCGGCTGATGGCCGAGGGTCAGAATGCGCTCGGCGACCTCATCGATCTTGGTCAGCAGATCGGTATAAAGCTCCTCGAACTTGGCATGCAGCTCGAAGAATTCGCGCCCCTTGACGTTCCAGTGGTAGCCGCGCACGTTCATGTAGAAGACCTGATAGTTGGCCAGCAGTGCGTTGAGTTTGTCAGCCAGCTGGCTGGCGCTGGCCTCGTGCAGGCCAATGGCGTTGGTATCGGACATGCGATGATCTCCTCTGTCCCTGATGGTGAATGCCCACGAGTCTAGTGTGCGGGGCGGGCAACCGTTAGCGAATTGTCGCCATGGCTGCTATAGCGCCAGGCAATGGCTCGCCCGGCATGTGCCTACCCGAGACATGCTGCCGCTGCGCGTGTTTTTCAACTGCTTGCGGCGCTATACAGCCGCACGATGCTCTCGGCGCGGTCGCCGAGCAACTCGGCGCAGCGCGCCAGCGCCTCGTCGAGGGGCATGGGGCCATCGGCCAGCGCGAAGGCGGCGTTGATGCCTTCGGCATGGCAGGCCTGCCAGCCCTCACCGAGGCGCCCCACCAGCGCCACGCAGGGCACGCCGCTGGCCGCGGCGCGCCGGGCAATGCCCACCGGCGTCTTGCCCGAGAGGCTCTGGTCGTCCAGCTGGCCTTCGCCGGTTATCACCAGATCGGCATCCGCCAGCCGCGCGTCGAAGTCGACCTGTTCCATGACCATGTCGATACCGGGACGCAGGCTGGCACCGAAGAAGGCGCGGGCGGCGAAGCCCATACCGCCAGCGGCACCGGCACCGGGCAGGTCGCGATGGTCGTCACCGAGTACCGCCGCGGCGCAGTCGGCGAAGTGCGCCAGCGCCGCGTCCAGGGTTGCCACGTCGGCGTCGCTGGCACCTTTCTGCGGGCCGAAGACGGCGCTGGCGCCACGCTCGCCGAGCAGCGGGTTGTCGACGTCCACGGCGGCCTCCACCCGGAGCTGGGCGAGGCGCGGATCGAGGCCGCTCAGGTCGAGCGATTGCAGGTTGGCCAATGCCGCGCCGCCGGGCGCCAGCGGTGCGCCCTCGGCATCCAGCAGACGCGCGCCCAGCGCCTCCAGCATGCCGGCGCCGGCGTCGTTGGTGGCGCTGCCGCCGAGGGTCAGCAGCAGCGTTTCGGCACCGGCATCCAGCGCCGCCAGGATCAGTTCGCCGACGCCATGAGTGGTGCTGTGCAGGGCGCTGCGCTGGTCGCGAGGGATCTGCTGCAGGCCGCTGGCTTCGGCCAGCTCGATAAAGGCGCTGCGGGTCTCGGCGTGCCAGCCCCAGGTGGCCTGGCAGGGAGCGCCGAGGGCGTCCTGAACGGTCTGCTCGCGACGTTCGGCACCGGTAGCGTCGAGCAGGGCGTCCAGGGTGCCCTCACCGCCGTCACCCATTGGGCAGTGCGTCAGCGTGGCATCAGGGGCGGCGCGTCGGATGCCGCAGGCAATGGCGTGGGCGGCATCGCTGGCGGACAGCGCATCCTTGAAGCTATCGGGGGCAATCAGAATATGCATGGGCGACTCATCGGCTGATCAAAGGAAAGAGTACTGAGCTTATCCTATCTTCTCGTGGTCATAGCAGCGGTGAGGGCGACACTGCAAGGGCGGTGTTTTCGACGTAGACTGCCCGCAGTGATGTGGAGGAGAGCCGATGCGACAAGGGGAATGGCGCTATTGGTGGTGGCTGCCGCTAGTGGCACTGGCGGGTTGCGCCACTGGGCCGGCGACGCTACCGGACCAGCGCGCCGAGGCGCCAGCGGAGTGCCGCTGGGCGCTTGGCGAGGTCGAGCGGGTAGCGGTGACGCGTGCCGCAGTAGATGTGCTGGAGCGCGAGGGCTACCGGATCACCCACACCGAGGCATCGCTTGGGATCGTCAGCGCCGAGCGCAGTCGGGTACTGCCCGGCTACGGAGCGCGCTATGATGACCGCTGGTCCCGCGGCAGCGGCGTGTTCGGCAGCATCGGTGGTGGCGTCGGCAGCGGTGGCCGTGTCTCGGTGGGCTCCGGTGTAGGTATCGGCATCGGGATCGGCGGCGGCCGTGCCGGCTATGGTGGCGGCTTTCCGGCCGACGCCACGCGGATCGAGCGCGTTTCAGTGGTCGTGCCCCGCGAGCAGGTCGTGGTGTCCCAGGATAGCCGGGTGGTCGATGCCGAAGGCGCGGTGCGTGAATCGCGCAGCGGCGATGCCAGCCTGTGCCGGGCGATCGAACAAGCCGTGGCCGCTGAACGGGGGGCGTCATGACCCACTATCTCGCCAGACGCTTGATGTTCGTCTCACTGCTGGTACTGCTCGGCGCCTGTGCCGCCGCGCCGATGGCCCCGGAGCCGCGCGCCTTCGTGCTGCCGGTGGAGCGCCAGGCGGCGCTGGCGGCGGGGATAGAAGTGCTGGCCGAGCGCGGTTACGTGATTCGCCACGCCGACGTTGAGCTGGGCCGCGCCGACGCCGTTTCGGCGGTGTGGCCGGGTTATCGACTGCGCCTCGACGTTGAAGAGAGCCCTCACGGCGCCCTGATCTCATTCAGCGGACAGCGTGGCAATCGGCCGCTGGCCCCCGAAAGCCTCGATCGGCTGCTGGTGGAGTTGCAGGCCGCATTGGGATTGGCACCATGAGCCCGATGACATTACCCACTATCGTAAATACATGAGCAAAAAGTGAAACGCATGACAGCAAGCACAGGATATTGCTGGTGGCGGCGACTGGCGTTCGGCGCCGCGCTGGCGTTGCTACCGTGTCTGGCCTGGGCGCATCCCCACGGCTGGATCGACATGAGCATGCGCGTGATCCTCGATGACGATGGCCGCGTCGAGGCGCTGCACCAGCGCTGGCGAATGGATCCCTTCTACAGTCTGGTACTGCTCGAGGAACTCAGTCGCGCCCAAGGGGAGGAGAGCCTCGAGCAGCGTCTCGACATGCTGGGCATGGAGATCCGCGACACCTTAGCGCCACAGGGCTATTTCACCGAGCTGCGGCACGCCGACGACGGCGTGGCGCTGGGCGACGTGGAGGAGTATACGGTGATGGAGCGAGACGGGCGCGTCGAGTTCGTTTTTCTGCTGCCGCTGGCGGCGCCGCTGGACCTGAACGGCGAGTCGCTGGCCTATCGCGTCTACGACCCGACCTACTATATCGAGGTGCTCCACGAGGAGGACGGTGACGGGCCCAGCGAGGCAGCACTGGTGATGGCCGGTGCCGATCAGCGCTGTCGCACCCGTATCATTCCGGCCGATCCCGATCCGGCACGTGTCGCCCAGGCGGCGCGGCTGGATATTACCGATGAGGCCCCGGACGGTCTGGGCCGCTACTTCGCCGAAACCGGAGAGATCCAATGCGACGCATGACGGGCGCGGTGTGGCTGGGGGGGCTGCTCGGCATCCTGGTCGTGGCGGGACTGATCTGGCTGTTTCAAGGCGGGGCCCAGGCGATCAGCCTGCAGGTAGTGGTCTGGCAGCGCGACCTGCATCGGGCATTGACGCTGGCGATCACCGAACTCTCCGGCACGCCGTCGCCGGCGGCCTGGGTAACGCTGCTGGGTATCAGCTTTGGCTACGGGGTCTTCCATGCCGCAGGGCCTGGACACGGCAAGGCGGTGTTGACCACCTACCTGCTTTCCCAGGGAGGCGCCCTACGCCGCGCCCTGGCGCTGTCGTGTGCGGCCTCGCTGCTGCAGGCGCTGGTGGCGATCTCGCTGGTGGCGGTGCTGGTTTACGGCTTGGGTTGGCTGACCCGCCAGGCGATGGGCTCGGTGGCATGGGTCGAGCAGGCCAGTTTCGCGATGGTCACCCTGCTCGGCCTGTGGCTGTGCTGGCGCGCCATTCGCCAGTTGCGTCGTACCCCGGCGCCGGCCAGCGCCGGCGCTGCGGCGACCCGCCAGCCCTCGGCAGGTACCGACCATCATTTTGCTCACCACCACGAGCATCATGCACACTGCGGCTGCGGCAGCGCCCATCACGTCGATCCTCGCCAGGTCGCTGATTGGCGCACGGCGCTGGCCACGGTGGTGGCGATCGGCATGCGCCCGTGCAGCGGCGGCGTGCTGCTGCTGGGCGCGGCATCCTTGCTGGGCCAGTTCTGGGTCGGCGTCAGCGCGGTGCTGGTGATGGCGGTGGGTACCGCGTTGGCGGTCTCGGCGCTGGCATTGGCCAGCGTAATGGCCCGCGGCTGGGCCGAGCGACGCCTGGCGCGGCAAGCCAGCGGTAGCCGCGTGCAGCGGATGGTGGGCTGGGCCGCGCTGGCAGGGGGGCTGACCATCGTAGTGCTCGGCGTATCGCTATCGGTGACCGGGGTCAGCTCGCCGAGAAGCGACCCGCTGCTGACTCCCGGCGTCGAGCGCAGCGGCCAGACCCAGGACGCCGAGGAGCCGGCACCGCGCACCTCTCCGTTCGGCTAGTCTTCGAAGCGCATGCCCTCGACCAGCGCCAGCACCAGGTCGCGGAGCTCGGCCAGGGCATCGAGGTCGTAGGGCTCGGCCTCGCCGTGGCCCCACACCGGGGCCGGCCATACCGCATCGTCGCGGTGGCGCACGATCACGTGGACGTGCAGCTGGGAGACGACGTTGCCGAGAGCGGCGATATTCAGCTTGTCGCCGCCCAGCGCACTCTTGAGCTCGCTGCCCAAGCGGGTGGCTTCCCGCCACAGCTGCGCCTGGTCCGCCTCGCTGAGGTCGCTGACCTCGCAGGCGCCGCTACGCCGCGGCACCAGAATCAGCCACGCGAAGCGCGTATCGTCCATCAGCAGGACCCGCGACAGCGGCAGCTCGGTGATGGGATAGGTATCGGCCTCGAGCCGCGGGTCGAGGGTCAGGTCTTGCATGGTGCGTCCTCATGCCAAGGGAGCGAGGTTAAGTCGCCGTCATGCTCGCCGCCGGTTGTGCCATGATGGGCCCCTGGGCCGCGGCGACATCGGAATATTTCATGACTCTACAGGAAGCGCTGGCGCTGGTCGCGATCGGCGGCGTGGCGGGCTTGATCAACGTGTTGTCGACGGGCGGCTCGATGCTGACCCTACCGCTGATGTTTCTCGGGCTTGCGCCGCAGGTGGCCAACGTCACCAATCGCGTTCTGCTATTAGGCTAGGCGGACGCGAATCGGCCTCACGGATGCGTGAACAACTGCTAAATTGAGGGTAGTGCGGGCTTTTCCGCCGGAGCCATCAAGGAACGAGGATATGACCATGAAACGCCTATCAGCTGTAATCTTGCTGTCGCTGTTCACCCTGTCGCTGCTGAGCGGCTGCAACACCATTCACGGTGCCGGTCAGGATATCGAGGAAGGGGGAGAGGCCATTCAGCGCTCGGCCAGCTAAGTCGGGCCGGTTGTGCAAAGTGGGGCCATGACTGTTAGTCTGATTGAGACCATCGCCTCATGGAAGGTATGGACGACACGGACCCCGATCCGGTTGTTTCTTAGCACGTGTTAAGGAGAACACAGATGAAAAAAGCGATAGCCCTCAGTTTTGCCCTGCTCATGACCGCTGGCGCCCTGGCCGGCTGTAACACCATGGAAGGCGCCGGCCAAGATGTCGAGCGCGGCGGTGAAGCCGTTCAGGATGCAGCCAACTAAGCGTTCTGCATGTGGCAGATGCGCCGATGCGGGCGGGCCGATTGGCTCGCCCGTTTTGCGTCTGGTTCCATCAATGACCACGACAAGGAGTCACCATGTTCATATTTTCCCGTTTTCTGCCGGCGCTGGCGGCGAGCCTTGCTCTGGCGGCATGTACCACTGCGGGGCCTTCCAGCGTGCCGCGTGAGCCGGCACCGGAGCCGCCCAGCGTGACCCAGCGCGGCGATACCTGCGGTGCTCGCTCGGTGCAGGACCGCGTTGGCCGCGACTACAATGAGGCGTTGCGCACTGCCATCGAGGAGGAGAGCGGTGCCGCGGCGGTGCGCGTGCTGCGCCCCGGCGATGCGGCAACCATGGACCATCGCCCCGACCGCCTCAACATCCGCCTCGACGACGACGATCGGATCGAGCAGATCACCTGCGGCTAGCGCAGGATCAGGATCACGCAGGCGGCGGTCATCGCCCCCATGGCCAGGTTGAACAGCCGCCAGGCGCGGGGCGTCTTGAGAAGGCGCCCGATGGCGGTGCCGAAGCCGGCCCACAGCGCAATGCACGGCAGTGCCACCAGCTCGGCGAAGGCGGCCAGCAGCAGCGCATTGAGGAGGGTATCGCCGCCCTGGGGCAGGAAACCCGCCATCAGCGCCAGGCCCATCACCCACGCCTTGGGGTTGGCGAACTGGAAGGCAGCGGCCTGCCAGAAGGTCAGCGGTCGGCCTTCGCCGCGCAGGCGCAGGTCCGGCGGCGGGGCGCTGGCGATCTTCCAGGCCAGGTAGAGTAGGTAAGCGCTGCCTACAAGCCGCAGCGTGGTCTGCACCATGGGGTAGCGCTCGAACAGCAGCCCCAGGCCCAGGGCGATGCCGGCAAACAGCGCGAAACAGCCGCCGAGAATGCCGAGCATATGCGGCATGGTACGCCAGAACCCGTAGTTGGCGCCCGAAGCGGTTAGCATCACGTTGTTGGGGCCAGGGGTGATGGTCATCGACATCATGTAGAGCGCCGCCGGGCCGAGAAAGGCCAATCCTTCCAGCATTATTGTATCCATTCAATTTAAAGTGATTTTCTTGATTGTCTCGGTTTTTTCAGCATAATCGGACTGAATTCAGCGTCAATGGATTTATTGTCACCATGACAATTTGGGTGCCAGAGCTTTCCTCGCAGGGACCGCGCTATCGTGCCTTGAGCGATGCCATTGCCGTGGCTATCGAGCGCGGCGAACTCGTTCCCGGTGACCGCTTGCCGCCGCAGCGTCGCCTGGCCGATGCGCTTGGCGTCACCGTGGGTACCGTGACCCGCGGCTATGCCGAGGCCGAGCGCCAGGGCTGGCTGCAGGCGCGGATCGGCAGCGGGACCTATGTGAGGGGCGGTGTCGATGCCGCAGCGGCATTTCCCCTCCCCGGTGGCGAAAGGGGTGAGGGGCTGATCGATCTCAGCCTCAGCCTGCCGCCGCCGCATCCGCTGCGCGCCGAGGCGCTGGGGCGGGCGTTGAACGCCATCGCGCGGCAGCCACGGCTGCTGCAGGCGTCGGTGGAGTATCAGGCTGCCGACGGTTTGCTCGACCAGCGTCGCCAGCTGGCCGAATGGTTGGCTAGCCTGGACATGCCCCTGCCTGCGGAGGAGCTGCTGATCACCCAGGGGGGGCAACATGGCATCAGCCTGGCGCTGACCTCGCTGCTGCGCCCCGGCGAGCGAATTGCTACCGATGCGCTGACCTACCCGGGGCTGATCGGTGCCGCCCAGCAGGCGCATCTCAAGGTAGATGGCATCGCCATGGATGCGGACGGCATGGACGTCGAGGCGCTGGCGCGGCTGTGCGCGCGCCAGGCACCGCGGCTGGTCTACGTCACCCCGGATCAGAACAACCCGACCGGGGCCAGTCTCAGCGAGGCGCGCCGTCAGCGGCTGGCGGCGCTGGCCCGCGAGTACGATTTCTGGCTGCTCGAGGATGGCGTGCAGTATCTACCAGCGCCAGCGCGGGGCACGCCGCTCTATCAGCTGGCCCCTGAGCGCACGCTGTTCGTGTTCAGCACCGCCAAGGTGCTGGCCGGCGGCCTGCGGATCGGTATCCTGCGCGCGCCTGAACGCCTACGCGAGCGGCTTGCCGCGGGACTGCGCGCCCAGAGCTGGATGGTGCCGCCGCTGATGATTGCAGCGGTCTGCCAGTGGCTGGCCAGCGGTGACGCCGAGACGCTGCTGGCCTGGCAGTGTGAAGAGCTGGCAGCACGCCAGGCGCTGGCGCGCAAGCGCCTGGCCGGATTCGAGGTCAGTGGCCAGCCGCTGGGCGCCAACCTGTGGCTGACGCTGCCCCATGGTATGCGCAGCGCGGCACTGGTCGAGGCCTTGGCGAGCCGCGACGTGCGCGTCACCAGCGCCGAGCCGTTCTGCGTGGGCAGCGAGCCCGCGCCCCAGGCGATTCGCCTGTGCTTGAGCGCGGCGGCCTCCCGCGAGGCCCTCGACCAGGCGCTACAGGTGCTGCTCGACGCCCTCGAGTCGCCCCCGTTGGCGCCGGCCACTCTCTGACGGCTCAGTCGTAGCGGTCCTTCCAGCGCTGCCTCCGCACCTGCTCCTTGAGCACCTCGAGCATATCCACCAGCACCTGCTCGGTCACCGCATCGCTGTGACTATCGACCTTCAGCCAGGCATCCAGGCCGCTGTCAGCGACGCGTTCCAGCAGCTGTTCGAACTCCGGCGAGCGCAGACCGTTGGCGGCCTCTTCCACCAGCCGGCAGGCGATATCGCTCAGGGTATCGTCCAGCGCCGCGCTCAGCTGGCGGCCCATTGGCAGTCGTCGCAGGCGCTGGATCTCTGGGCTGTTCTCGAGCGTGCGGCCGACCAGGGCGCTGACATAGCGCATCAGGTCGCCGCGGTTGCGTTGGTAGGCGCTGCCGGCCATATCTTCCAGGCGGCGGGTGATCTCATGGACCAGCGCCTGCTTGCGCGGCATCACCACCTCCTCGATCACCCGCCCCGACAGCGAGTCACTGGCCTGCACCTGCTGCTGGATATTGCCCAGCAGGCGCAGCGCGATGCGATCGGAGAGCTCCTCGAGCAGGATGTCGTAGTACTTGGCGACGAAGGCGTAGAGCCACCACTGGCGCACATCGATCAGTCCCAGGCGGTGCAGGCGCTGAACCAGCGAGATCACCCGCAGCACCCGCAGCAGCCGGAAGCCGCCTACCGGGATGCAGCCCAGCACGTCGTACCAGTGCACGAAGGGGTAGAAGAACCAGCGGTGGTAGCGGCGCTCGATGATCGCCACTGCCCAGCCGAGCAGTACGTCGGCGACGAACACCGCCACGAACAGCAGGTCGATGGCCACGAAGTTGGCGTGGATATGCTGGTCGTAGGCCTGATGGAGACCCGGTGCCAGGCGCTCGAAGCCAGCATTTAGCGGATCGAGCAGGAACAGCGCATCGACCAGCAGCAGGCTCAGGTTGGCCACCACCAGCACCATGATTAGCAGATCCCACACCAGGTGCAGTCGCTCCAGGCTGGGGCTCAGGGCTTGTCGGGTGGTCATGGCGTCTCCTTCGCCGGGACGAGGCGTGGCTCAGTCCTGCGTATCGTCTGGCTGGGGCTGAGTCGCATAGTGGTGCGCATGGGTGCGCCGGGCCTCCTCTTCGGCCTGCTTGCGTAGCTTCTTGCGCAGCGCGGCCTTGTCGAAGCGCAGCTTCTGCAGCGGCGTCTCGAGCTTGAGCGGCGGCACCAGGGCAGGTGTGCCATCCTCGTCCACCGCGACCATGGTCAGGTAGCAGCTGTTGGTGTGGCGGATCACCTTGTCGCGGATGTTCTCGGCCACCACCTTGATGCCGATTTCCATCGACGAGCGCCCGACGTGGTTGACCATGGCCAGGAAGGTGACCAGCTCGCCGACGTGGATCGGCTGCTTGAACAGCACCTGGTCCACCGACAGCGTCACCACATAGCTGCCCGAGTAGCGGCTGGCGCAGGCGTAGGCGACCTCGTCGAGCTTCTTGAGGATCGCCCCGCCGTGCACCTTGCCGCTGAAGTTGGCCATGTCCGGGGTCATCAGCACGGTCATCGAGAGCTCGTGCTGGCCGGGAAGGGTGTGTTCGTCCATCGGGCGTATCCTTGTGAGGGTCGTTTACAGCATAACGCCTAATTATGGTCCCACTGTAGGTTGATCATCCATGAATCAACAGCCTTGAGAAGTCGATTGCGTTGCGACCAGGGATGAGGGGGCGGCCAGGGGGTCGCTGGAGTGAAGTTGTATTTTTAAAACGTATATTGAGTAGGCACACCCCTTTGAATTTATAGAGGAAGAAGATGGTCAACCTTCGCCAGATCGAAGCATTCCGGGCAGTCATGGTGCATAAGACCGTGACCCGTGCTGCCCAGACGCTTCATGTCTCACAGCCTGCCGTGAGCCGGCTTATCGCCGACCTTGAATACCATGTGGGCTTTTCCTTGTTCAAGCGAGACAAGGGGCGACTAGTCCCGACGCCAGAAGCGCAGGCGCTCTATGAAGATGTCGAGCGGGCCTTCGTCGGGCTTGACAAAATCACTGAAACTGCAAAAGAAATCCGCGAATTCCGTACTGGCCGGTTGCTTGTCAGCTGCATGCCTGCATTGGCATTGAGCGCACTCCCGAGCATGGTGCATGATTTTTCTGCACGGCATCCGGGCATAACCATCTCACTTCAGTCGCATAGCTCTCAACGGGTCCTGGAGTGGGTCGGAACTCAGCAGTGCGACCTGGGATTCATCGGTATGCGCCTTGAGGATCCGGCAGTGACCATCTTGCCTCTGGCAACCGGCTACCTTCGACTGATGATGCTGCCCTCTCATCCCTTGGCTATGAAGCAGGTGGTTGATATTCAGGACTTGGAAGATCAGCCATTCGTTTCCTTGGGCCAGCTACAGGATGTTAGGCCCATCATCGATCAAGCCTTCCATTCGGCGGGTGTCAAACGACGCAGGCGCATAGAGACACAACTGTCCAGCGTTGCGTGCGAGCTGGTGAAAGCGGGGGCAGGTGTATCATTGATCGATCCCGTGACGGCAAACTTCTACTCCAAGCAGGGGTTGGTATCAAAACCCTTTCTTCCCGCGATCGAGTTTCATTACAGCGCAGTCCTTCCCGCCTATCGCCCTCCGGCACGCCTGGCAATGGAATTTCTGGAGGATGCGCAGAGCCAGCTCCAGCAGCTGATCGATGCTGAAGGCGGACCTTGCCATAACATTGACGAATAGGGGCGGTACGAAAAGGCATTGGTCTGCATGATCTGCCAATGCTAGTTTCTAAGTCGTGGTGTCGATATGGCGGTGCAGCAATTACAAACGGTTCTGACTCTGTCGATATTGACTGACCTTTACAACAACAAACTAAAGGATCTCCAGAATGAGTAGACGGGTACTCTTAACTGCATCCATGACTGGCGTGATCGGACTTGCAGCAGCATCAATACAGGCAGATACTCTATATATAGGTGCATATGGTGGCTCATCGGAATATGCGATGAAGGAGTCCATCATTCCTGCCTTTCAAGAAAAGCATGATGTCGATATCGTATACGTTGCCGGTAATTCCACTGATACACTTGCGCGACTCCAAGCCCAGGCTGGCCAGCAAGAGCTGAATGTTGTTCTGCTTGATGATGGGCCGATGTACCAAGCCGTGAATCTAGGATTTTGCGCACCAATGAACGGCTTTGAGGCGTTAGATGATGTTTATGACATTGCCCGCTTTCCTAATGACAATGCCGTAGGCGTGGGCGTGGTGGCATCTGGTTTTGCCTACAACGCAGAAATGTTTGAGCGAAACGGGTGGGAGTCACCGTCTTCGTGGCGTGACCTGGCTGACGAAAAGTTCCAAGGAAAGGTTGTCGTGCCTTCGGTTAGCAATACCTATGGCCTGCATACCTTGGTTATGGCTGCCAGATTAAACGGAGGGGGAGAGGACGATATCGATCCTGGATTCGAATACATTCAAGATTCCGTCGTTCCAAATATCCTCAGCTTCGAGACCTCTGCAGGAGGAATGTCGCAGCTTTTCCAGAATGAGGAGATTGCACTCTCGGTTTGGGGAAGCGGGCGTGTTCAGGCACTAGCAGATACCGGATTCCCAGTGAAGTTTGCTTATCCTGAAGAGGGAGCAGTTGCCTTGATGGTTGCAGGATGCATTGTCGATGGCAGTGGTGAAGACGAACTCTCCAGAGCTTTCATGGCACACCTTCTCTCTCCTGAGATCCAGGCTATCCTCGCGGACACTCAGGGCTGGGGGCCAGCAAATCGATACACCGAGCTCGATGAAGAACTGGCGGCGAGCTTGCCCTACGGTGACCGCATCGATCACCTGACCTCAGTGGATTGGGACACTATTAATCCACAGCGCATGGAATGGACAAACCGCTGGAATCGTCGCGTCGAACGTTGATTCAAGTCAACCCACCAACTCCATGACTGGTGACCCCTGCCTGCCAATAGCTGCCAGGCAGGGGGTTGGGAGAGTCCTACCATGAGCTATCTGAGCCTGACGTCATTAACCAAATGCTATGGGCCCACCACTGCCGCTGAAGATATTACTCTGGAGATCGAGAAGGGGGAGTTCGTCTCACTTCTTGGACCCTCCGGCTGCGGCAAGACTACCACCCTCCAGATGATCGCCGGATTCGTAGAGCCGACCCGGGGTCGTATCCTCATGGACGGTGAAGACATCACTCACCGCAAGCCGAATGAGAGAGGCATTGGGATCGTTTTCCAGTCCTATGCCCTTTTCCCGCATATGACGGTGGTTGAGAACGTGCGCTTCGGGCTGGAAATGCGGGGTGTCCCTACGGCGGAAAGCCGTCAGCGGGTGGGGGAGGTGCTGGAGCTAGTCCATCTCAACCAACTCAAGGATCGTTACCCTAGAGAGCTTTCCGGTGGACAGCGTCAACGCGTGGCACTTGCGCGTGCCCTCGTGATTCAACCACCGCTATTGCTGCTCGATGAGCCGCTGTCCAACCTCGATGCCAAGCTTCGTGAGGACATGCAAATAGAACTCCGAAATATTCAGCAGCAGGTCGGTACGACCACGCTTATGGTCACCCATGACCAGTCCGAAGCCCTTTCCCTCAGTGACCGTGTCGTTGTCATGAACCAAGGGCGCGTGGTGCAAGTCGATGAGCCTTTCAATGCCTATGAACGGCCTAGTGATGCCTTCGTCAGCTCATTCGTCGGCAAGACTAACCTTCTGACTGGTCTGATCGGGAAAAAGCAAGGCGACCAGACAGCCGTACGCTTGGGTGATGCGACTCTCGAGCTCATGCTGGATGGGCCGCGTACCAGCAACCAGGTGCAGATCTCGATTCGCCCTGAGAAGCTCGAGTTGACGGATTGTGCAAGTGGCAAGCTCAAGGGCCGAGTGAAGACCCGTTTGTTTCTTGGTAACCACTGGCTCTACCAGGTTGACAGCAGTGCCGGTGAATTATTCATCACCCAGCCCAACCTGGGGAAGCGAGGCGTCGCGGTAGGTGATGATGTGGGTGTCAGTTGGTCTCCCGGTGCCATTCGGCTACTCGAGGAGAAGGTCCATGGCTGAACTTGCTTCGACGCTTCCGGCGACACCACCACGGTTTTTTCCAAAGTCGCTGACTCCATGGCTATTGAGCGCTCCAGGGGCGATATTCTTCCTGATGCTGCTGGGCATGCCGTTGTTGATGACCCTGGTGCTTAGTTTCAATAATTTTGATTATGCTGAAGGAATCATTGCTACCTTTAGCCTTGCTAATTACATGGAAGTCGTTCAGGACGACTACTTCCACGAAATATTCTTTCGAACCTACGTCATTAGCATAGCGGTAGTGGTGTTGTGCATCGCCATTGGTGTGCCAGAAGCATATATACTCTCAAGAATGCGTAGCCCCTGGCGGTCACTGTTCCTTGTTGTCACCTTGACACCACTGCTTATCTCAGTGGTAGTGCGCACCTTGGGCTGGGTACTTCTCATCGGTGGTAATGGCTTGCTGGGAAAAACACTGGAAGGACTGGGCATTGCCGATGCTAGCGCGGGTAACCTTATGTATACCCATACCGGCATCATTCTGGCGCTGGTTCACGTGTTAGTACCCTTTATGGTGATCTCGGTATGGGCTGCCCTGCAGAAGCTCGACCCTTCCGTGGAACATGCGGCATTGTCGCTCGGCGCCAGTCATACCACGGTCTTTCGTCGAGTCGTAGTGCCGCAGATCATGCCCGGCATACTCTCCGGAAGTTTGATTGTATTCGCTCTGGCCGCCAGCGCCTTTGCCACTCCGGCGATACTTGGTGGACGGCGTATTAAAGTCGCAGCTACCGCAGCTTATGACGAATATCTCAATACCATGAACTGGCCCCTCGGTGCTTCCATTGCAGTGATTCTCCTGATTGCGAATGTGGTCGTGGTGATGAGTTACAACCGCATGATGGAACGGCGCTTCCGCCGGACATTGGGTTAGAAGGAAATATTTATATGCAAAACAATGGAAAACTGGCCCTGTGCTTTCACACACTGTTCGTGATCTTCCTGATGGCACCGCTTGTCGTCGTCATGCTGGTCGCTTTCACCCCTAATGGTTACATTTCGTATCCCACTGATGGCTTCTCGCTCAGGTGGTTTCGGGCCATTCTCGAGAACCGCAGCTTTGTTCAGGCATTCTGGAATAGCCTCTATCTTGGTATTGGCGCCGCCAGTGTTTCTGCTGTACTAGCTGTGCCTGCTGCCTTGGCCATCGCTCGCTACCAATTCAGGGGTCGCGAGGCGCTAGTTAGCCTGTTTCTTTCACCGCTTATGATTCCGCATGTGGTGTTGGGTGTTGCCTTTCTCAGCTTTTTCTCGCGGATCGGTGTCTATGGCAGCTTTTACGCCTTGGTAGCGGCCCACGTGATCATCATCATGCCGTACACCATGCGCCTGGTGATGGCGTCGGTATTCGGCATGGACCGACGTGTCGAACAGGCTGCGCTGTCACTGGGAGCCAGTCAATGGACGGTGTTTAGGCGTGTCACCATGCCGATTATCTTGCCTGGCGTTGCTGGCGGCTGGATTCTCGCTTTCACTACCAGCTTCGATGAACTGTCGATGACGATTTTCGTTGCGTCTCCCAGCACGGCGACGCTGCCTGTCCAGATGTACAACCATATCGCACATACTATTGACCCGCTGATTACCTCTGTCTCGACCGTGTTGATCGTTCTGACGGCCCTCTTGGTTCTAATACTGGATCGCATCTATGGGCTCGACAAAGTCCTGATTGGCAAGGGATGAAGAGATCATATGAAGACCTATGATTTTGCAGTTGTCGGGGGCGGCCTAGTAGGCAGCGCTATTGCCTATGGCCTGGCCAAGGCCGGTCACCGAGTCGCTGTACTCGATGAGGGCGATGTTGCCTACCGGGCCTCTCGAGGCAACTTCGGGCTGGTCTGGGTTCAGGGGAAGGGGCTCGAAATGCCGAGTTACTCACAGTGGAGCATGAGCTCTGCATCCCTGTGGCCCAGTCTCTCGGAAGAACTCTGGGATCTCACTGACGTGGCAACTCAGCACCAGGCGCCAGGAGGTGTGCATCTCTGCTATAGCCAGAGGGAAATGGACCTGCGGCAGGCTGATCTCACCTCGCTGGCCAAGGCGACTGGCGGGCAGTTCGATTTCGCCATGCTCGATCACCAACAGCTACGCGAGATGATTCCGGAAATCGGGGAGAGTGTCGCGGGAGCCTCTTGGTCGCGCTGGGACGGACATGCCAATCCGCTTTATCTGCTACGCGGGTTGCATGCCGGTTTTCTTCGCTGCGGCGGTACTTTCCTTCCTGGCAGTAAGGTTCATCGAGTGCATCAGCGCGGGGACAGCTTCGTGATCGAGCGTGAAGGGGAGCGAGTCCAGGCAGAGCGCGTGGTGCTCGCCGCCGGTCTCGGTAACCGCCTCCTGGCGCCTCAGGTTGGGCTGCATGCTCCACTGGTACCCAATCGAGGCGAGATCCTGGTCACTGAGCGCATGCGCCCCCTGCTGAATCTTCCGACCACGTATCTTCGCCAGACAGGGGAAGGTTCCATCTTGATGGGGGATTCCCACGAAGATGTCGGCTTTGACGAAGGTACCGAGACCCCTGTGCTATCGCATATCGCCCAACGGGCCGTGCGTGCCCTGCCAGCGCTGGCCAATACGCGGATAGTGCGTACCTGGGGTGCGCTGCGCGTGATGACGCCTGATGGCTATCCACTCTATCAGGCTTCGCTCTCCCACCCAGGCGCATTCGTGGCCTGCTGCCATAGTGGTGTGACCTTGGCTGCAGCCCATGCCAAACGCCTTGCCCCCTGGATCGCTGGTGATTCCTTGCCCAGCGAAATAGCCCCTTTCACCGCGGAGAGATTCGATGTTCAAACGGTTATCCCTGCCTGATGCACCTGCACAGAAGACAGTGATCGTGTACTTCGATGGCCGACAGGTCACTGCCCAGGATGGCGATACCATTGCAGCGGCGCTGCTCTCGGCCGGCGTCGAGGCATGTCGTACCACGCCGGTGAGCGGATCCCCGAGGGGGCCCTACTGCATGATGGGGGTCTGTTTCGAGTGTCTGGTCGAGGTGGACGACATTCCCAATGTCCAGGGTTGCCAGGTCCTTGTAAAGGACGGCATGCAGATCCGTTCGCAACACGGCGCAAGGAGACTCGGCTGATGACGACTCATGACCTGGTGATACTCGGCAGCGGGCCAGCCGGTATGGCCGCTGCCGCCACTGCCGTGGCCTATGGCATTACCGCGCTGGTGGTCGATGAGCAGCCGGCACCTGGCGGACAGATCTATCGTTCGATTGAGTCGACACCGCTCAAGGAGCGGCGGATTCTGGGTGATGACTATTGGCATGGTAAGGCGCTGGTAGATGGGCTGGATGATCCGCGCATCGACTATCGTCCTGGTACTACCCTTTGGCAGCTCACCCGGCGACTCGAGGTCGGGCTCCTCCAGGGGGGGCATGCTTCGATGGTGCAAGCCCGCCACGTCATTCTCGCCCATGGTGCCATGGAACGGCCCTTCCCGATCCCGGGCTGGACGTTGCCCGGAGTCATGACGGCCGGAAGCGGTCAGATACTGCTCAAGAGTGCTGGCTTGGCGCCCTCGGCACCGGTAGTGCTCGCTGGCTGTGGGCCACTTTTGTTGCTGCTGGCCGTGCAATATCTGCGCGCCGGGATTCCCATTGCAGCTTTGCTCGATACCACGCCGGCGGGGCAATACTGGGATGCGCTCCCGCTACTGCCCGGTGCGCTACGTAATTCACGGACCCTGCTCAAGGGTTTGGGACTATTGGCCGAACTGAGGCGTGCTGGCGTCAGGCATGTTCGGCATGTGACGGCGCTGGAAGCCGAAGGCGAAGACCGATTGGAGCGAGTCCGCTGGCAATGCGGCAACGATCCTGAGTGGCACTGCCTGACAACTCCGCTGCTGCTGTTGCATCAGGGGGTAGTGCCGAATACGCAGGTCACGCGGGCCCTCGACTGTGCCCATGACTGGGACGAGCGGCAACTGGCCTGGCAGCCGCGCAGAGACCCCTGGCTGGCGACAGATGTTGAGGGGGTCGCAGTCGCTGGAGATGCCGGCGGCATCGTGGGTGCCAAGGCCTCGGCGATGCAGGGACAGCTGGCAGGGTTGGGAGCCGCCATTGCGCTCGGCCGTGTGAGTGAAGACAAGATCCACGGGGAAGTGAAACGGCTGCGTCGTGACTTGGCGCGAGAAACGGCTATTCGTCCTTTCCTCGACGTCCTCTACCGACCGGCAGTGCATTGGCGGCTACCTGAGGACGAGACGCTGGTGTGTCGTTGCGAAGAGGTTACCGCCGGTGAAGTTCGCCGCATGGCCGAGCAGGGGTGTCGTGGCCCCAACCAGACCAAGTCCTTCACCCGGTGTGGTATGGGGCCCTGCCAGGGGCGCATGTGTGGCCTGACGGTCAGCGAGCTGTTGGCCGATGCCAACGGGCAGAGCGTTGCCGAGACGGGTTACTACCGCCTTCGCCCCCCCTTCAAACCCATTACCCTGGGGCAACTGGCAACAGCCGCTGAGGATACTTCGGGATGAGTGCCCGGATCGTCATCGTCGGGGCAGGTCTCCATGGTTGTAGTGCCGCTGTCCACCTCAGTGCCCAGGGCCATCGAGTCACGGTGATCGACAAGGAGTATGCCGGTCGGCACGCCTCGGGCGTTAATGCCGGTGGTGTGCGACGGTTAGGCAGGGATCCTGCGGAGATCCCCTTGGCCATGGCGGCTTGGGAACGCTGGCAGCGCATGGCCGAGGTGGTCGGTGACGACTGTGATTTTCGCCCGGTGGGGCAGATCAAGGTTGCCGAGAATGGCGCCGATCTGGAGACGCTGGCCGAGCGTGAGCGGCAGGTTCGTGCTCTGGGATTCGACCACGAGTATCTCATTACTCGCGACGAGCTACGTCAGCGCGTGCCGGCTCTGTCTCCCCATTGCCCAGGCGGACTTGCCTGCGATGGTGATGGTTATGCCAATCCCTATCGTACGGTGACAGCATGGCGACGCCAGGCGCAACGGCAGGGTGTGAGTTTCGTCGAAGGCGTGGCTGTCACCGGCCTGGAAGCCCATGGCAGCGGCTGGAGGGTTCAGGCGGGACGCCAGCGTTTCTCTGCCGACATCCTCATCAACTGCGCGGGTGCTTGGGCCGGTACGCTTTGCGAGTGGCTGGACGAGCCGGTACCTCTCGCCGCCGAGGCGCCGATGCTGATGATTACTGAGCGACTGAAGCCATTTCTCGGCCCGGTTATTGGAGCAACATCCAGGCCTCTCTCCTTCAAGCAGTTTGAAAACGGCACCGTGCTGATCGGCGGAGGCGTCCGGGGAGAAGTCGATTCGCGACGCCAGGTTGCCGAGACCTGTCTGGGAGGACTGGCGGACAATGCCGACACCGTATTGAGCCTGTTCCCCTTCATGCATGAGGCGCGCATTGTCCGCACCTGGGCAGGGATAGAAGCTGTCATGCCGGACCAGATCCCAGTATTGAGTCCGAGCAGTACATTCGAGAACGTAATTCATGCCTTCGGCTTCTCGGCTCACGGTTTTCAATTAAGTCCCATCTCCGGGGAGATCGTCGCCGACCTGGCTATGGGGCGGCAGCCGGCCTACCCGATCCAGCCATTTTCCATCACGCGCTTTCAGGGCTATCGCTCCGCAGACTGATGCGTTGATTTGCCACATGCCCCATCTTGCTCTCCTTTCGGCATGCCGAAAAGAGCGACACCACGCCTGTAGACAGGCAATCACAGGAGTTGATCACATGATCGAACGCAGTATCCGTACCCCCATCATGCACCGTGCCGTTGCGGCCAATGGCTTTGTGTTCTTCGGTGGCATCATCGCTGATGATCTCAGCATGGACATGGCAGGCCAGACCCAGCAGGTGTTGGACAAACTGGAGAGCTATCTCGCTGAAGCCGGAACCAACAAGGAATGCATCGTGTCGGCCACGGCTTACGTAGCTGACCTGTCTTTGAAGAAAGGGATGAATGACGTCTGGACTCAGTGGTTTGATCCAGAACACCTGCCTGCCAGGGCGACTTTGGGGGTCGCCGACCTAGGCGATAACGTACTGCTGGAGCTGGTGGTCACCGCCGCCAAGTAGCGGTTGGATGCTTTGGCATTAACCCATCACCTCGCGCTGAGTGAGGTGATGGGAGTGCCTAAGAAACATGAGACGTTTCAAGGCGCTGCTTAGTAAGCGCAAATATGCGCGCGACAGTATTAGAACCAGGTAAGCCCCACCGAGATGATCGCCCCGGTGACGAACAGCTGGATCAGGCAGAAGCCCATGATGTCCTTGGCCTTGAGGCCGGCGATGGCCAGCACCGGCAGCGCCCAGAACGGCTGCAGCAGGTTGGTCCAGGCATCGCCCCAGGCCACCGCCATGGCGATACGTGAGACATCGGCGCCCAGCGCCTCGGCGGCAGGCAGCATTACCGGCGCCTGGACCGCCCACTGGCCACCGCCGGAGGGCACGAACAGGTTGACGATGCCGGCGCTGATGAACGACCAGAACGGCAGCGAGGTCTCGGTGGCGAACGACACCAGCCCCTCAGACATGCTCTGGGCCAGGCCCGATTCGACCATGATCGCCATGATCCCGGCGTAGAAGGGGAACTGGATGACGATGCCGGCGCCGCCCTTGATCGCCTCGTGCAGGCAGTCGAGCAGGCGCCGCGGTGTGCGGTGCAGAACGATGGCCAGGAACAGAAACAGGAAGTTGACGATATTCAGGTTGAGGCTACCGCCACGCAGCAGGAAGTGGTCGGCGAGGAAGATCAGCCCGGGGATACCCACCAGCCAGGCCAGTGCCTGGCTGTTCTCGAGGCGCTCGGCGGGTCGCGTGATGCGGCTGCGTGCCGGTGGCGTATCGTCGAGCTGGGCGGCGTCGACGTAGACGCTGTCCTTGTCGTCGGGCAGCATCATGCGGTTGACCAGCGGCACGGCCACGAACAGGCACGCCACGATCGCCAGGTTGAAGAGCGAGAAGATGGTACTGCCGGTGCCGACTACGCCGATCTGCTCGACGCTGAAGTGCCCGTCGGTGGCGATGGTCAGAGGGATCGAGCCGGCCAGGCCGCCATGCCAGACGACGAAGCCCGAGTAGGCGCTGGCGATCAGCAACCGGTAGTCGACGCGAATCTGGCGTGCCAGCTCCTTGGCGAACAGTGCCCCGACAACCAGCCCGAAGCCCCAGTTGATCCAGCTGGCGGCCAGCGACACCACGGTGACTAGCAGGATCGCACCGCCGGCATTCTTGGCCTTGCCGGCCAGCCGCTCGAGCAGCCGCTTGACCGGCGGCGAGCTGGCCAGCATAAAGCCGGTGACCAGCACCAGCAGCATCTGCATCGAGAATTCCAGCAACCCCCAGAAGCCGTCGCCCCAGAAGCGCATCACCGCCAGCGGCGTCTGGCGCTCCACGGCGACCGCGGCGGTGGCGGCGATCAGGGTCAGTAGCAGCACGAAGATGTAGGGGTCGGGAAGGTAGCGCTCCACTAGCCTGACGGCAGGGCGTGACAGGAACTTGAGCATGGCAGGTTCGCTTTTATTGGTTTAGGTGGATCCAAATTAGCGTATTCAGCCTGACTTGACCGCTCAGGCCGGGTCAACGCTGGGTCTCCAACGCTGACGACGGTAGTGCAGGTAGTAGCCGCCAAGCATCGCCGAGCGCACCAGGGTGAAGGCGGTGAAAGCCAGCCACAGGCCGTGGTTGCCGAGCCCCTGGGTCAGCCACCAGAGCGGCAGGTAGGCGGCCAGGGCAATGAAGATGCTGTTGCGCATTTCACGCGTTGCGGTAGCGCCGATGAACACGCCGTCGAGCAGATAGCTCCACACCGCCAGCAGCGGCATGAAGATCATCCACGGCAGGTATTGGGCCGCCGTGGCACGTACCTCGGGGAGGTCGGTGAGCAGCGCGATCAGTGCTTGCCCGCCTAACAGGAACGCCAGTGACGCAGTACCGGCGGCGATCAGCGAGAAGCGTGCCGCGGCGCGCACTGCCGCGCCGAACTCGTCCCAGCGGCGGCGCCCCACCGAGCGGCCGACCAGCGCCTCGGCGGCGTGGGCGAAGCCGTCCAGAGCGTAGGAGGTGAGCATGATGAACTGTAGCAGCACGGCGTTGGCGGCGAGCACGGTATCGCCTTGACTGGCACCCTGGGCGGTAAAGAAGGCCATCGCGAACAGCAGCCCCAGGGTGCGCACGAACAGGTGGCTATTGACCTGGAACAGCTCGGCGTAGGCGGAGAGCACCAGCAGCCGCTGGCGCAGGAAACGCCCATCCAGCAGGCGCAGCTGGCGCAGCACTAGCCAGCCGCCGAAGGCCAGCGCAGTGTAGTCGGCGATCACCGTGGCCCAGGCCACGCCGTCGCTGGTCATGCCCAGGCCGACCACGAACAGCAGGTCGAGCACGATATTGACACTGTTGGTCAACACCAGGATAGCCAGCGTTACCCGGGCATTCTGCTGGCCCAGGAACCAGCCTAGGATGGCGTAGTTGGCGAGCACCGCCGGCGCCGAAAGAATGCGGATCTGGGCGTACTCCCGGGCCAGCTCGGTAGCCACCTCGCTGCCGTCGAGCAGCCACAGGCCGAGTTCGATCAGCGGCGTCGACAGCACGATCAGCGCCACGCCGATGCCGCCGGCCATCAGCAGCGATTGGCCCAGCAGGTTGCGCACCTCGCTGTCGTTCTCGCGGCCCACCGCCTGGGAGGTCAGGCCGGTGGTGCCCATGCGCAGGAAGCCGAAGCCCCAGTAGAGAAAGCTGAACAGGGTCGCACCGAGGGTCACCGCGGCCAGGTAGCGCGAGTCGGGAAGGTGGCCGACAACGGCGGTATCCACCAGGCCCAGCAGCGGCACGGTGATATTGGAGAGAATGATCGGCCAGGCCAGCAGCCAGATGCGGCGGTCGGGGCTGGTCGTTGAGGAGGAGCTCATCGGCGTCCTTGCGGCGGAGGGCGAGCTGCCTGACGACTCAGGCGGCGGTAATACGCTGGTACTTCTCCATCAGCTGGTCGCGGCTCTCTTCGCGCTCGGGGTCGAGGGGGATGCAGTCAACCGGACACACCTGCTGGCACTGCGGTTCATCGAAGTGACCGACGCACTCGGTGCACAGGCCGGGATCGATGATGTAGATCTCCTCCCCCTGCGAAATGGCGCCGTTGGGGCATTCGGGTTCGCAGACGTCGCAGTTGATGCACTCGTCGGTGATCATCAGAGCCATGGGGCTACCTCGGAATTGCCTGAGCGTAAATCTTAGTACGTTACTCAGGTATTGTAATGCCTGTCGAGCGCCTCGACGACCATGGGGTGCACATGCTGGGAAATATCGCCGCCAAGGCGGGCGATCTCGCGCACGATGGTCGAGGAGATATAGGAGTTCTCGACTGCCGGAGTCAGGAACACGCTCTCCACGCCGGGCGACTGGGCACGATTCATGTTGGCCAGCTGCAGCTCATACTCGAAGTCCGAGACCGCGCGCAGGCCGCGCAGGATGATCCGCGCCCCCTGCTGCTCGAGCAGCTCGGTAAGCAGGCAGGCGAAGCCAGTGACCTCGACGTTGGGCAGCGGCTTGACCACTTCGCGGGCCAGCGCCACTCGGGTGTGGAGGTCCAGGGTGGGGCGCTTGCCTGGGCTTGCCGCCACCGCGATCACCACCTTGTCGAACATCTTGGCGGCACGCTCGATAAGATCATAGTGGCCGTTGGTGATGGGGTCGAAGGTGCCGGGGTAGACCACGATATTCATGCCAGCGCTGCTTCCCTAAACGAGTGAATGGATGGCGCTCAGTCGTCGAGCGAGCCGTAGGGGTTGTCGACGTCCAGCGACACCGGCTGCGCATAGCCGGGGATCTCGATCTGCGCCGCGCTGATGGTCAGCTCCGGCCCCTCCAGCACGCCCTCACCGAAACGGTACAGCGCCCGGAAATGACCGCGATCAGCGAGCCGCTCGTAGGTGGCGCTGATCGCCAGGGTGGCTTCGCGGCGGGTGCGCCATGCATCCACGGCACTGGCGCCGTGGCGCTTGATCAGCAGCCGCTCGGTGGCGGCCGGCGACAGCACCAGGCCGGTGGCGTTGTTGCCGCCGAAGCCCTTGGCATTGACGAAGCAGGCGTCGGCCTCGAAGGCCTGGGGTTCACGCGAGAAACGCAGCCGTTCGGCATGAACGTCGTCGGCCACCGCATCCAGGGTGGGGATGCCCGGCAGCCAGCCGTAGGCAAAGCTGCCCAGCGCGCTGGCCAGTTGGTCACCGGCCGCGCTGCCCTGCGAGTGGCCGACGAAGGCCTTGACCGCCACCACTGGCCAGTCCTCGATGCCATTGGCTGCGGCGATGCGGTCGAACACGTGGGACTCGGTGACCCGGTTCTTGGGCGTGCTGGTGCCGTGGGCGTGCAGGAAGCTGCGCTCACGCACCGCCTGCTTGCCCAGCATGGCGTTGGCCAGTGCCACCGCCTTGCCCAGGGTCACATAGTTGCCGATGCCCGGCGCCGAGATCGAACGCTTCCAGCCGTCGGCGTTGACGAACACGCCGGGTACCGCGCCGAGGATCTGGGCGCCGGTCTCCAGCGCCAGGGCGTCATCCATCAACAGTACGAACTGGCTAGCCTCGGCGATAGTGAAACCGCAGTTGCGGGCAAATGGCCGGCAGGCGCGCTGATAGTCGGCGTCGGTGAGCAGCGCCAGAGCATCCAGTGCCTTGAGGCTGTCGTCGTCAGCCAGCGCGCCCATGGTGCGAAAGCCCTCGATGATCTCGGCGGTGATCGGGGCGTCGGCGGTGCCCACCATCACCACTCGGCGACGGCCGTTGGCAATGTCATCGACGCCCAGGCGCAGATTGTAGAGAAAGCTCGCACAGGCCCCCTGCACCGCGCCGGTGGCGCCGACGCTGCCCAGCACGTAGGCGTTGAGAAAGTCGGCCGGCATCTGGCCATAGCCCAGCGGCATCTGCTTGGAGGTGGCGCGATTGCCAGATACGTAGCTCTTGAGCAGCCCGCCCCAGCCCTGATCGTCGAGCTGGCCGATGGAGTTGCCGGCGTACACCGCGATGTCGTCGGGGTCGAGGCGGTCATGCAGTGACTGCCAGTCGAGGCCGCTCTGGCCGAGGCAGTCGGAGGCGCCAAAGATGCTCATCGATAGCCCGCGCGGGTGATGCACGCTGCGGTAGAAGCGACTCGGCTCGAAGCCGCTGGGCAGCTGACCGGCGGCACGTACCTGGGCCGAACGCCGCTCGGGCAGCATCACGTCGAGGGTGCCGGCGGGGACGCTGACCTCGAGCTGATGACGATCGAGCTCGCGTACCTGCCAGGTGTCGGGCAGGGCGTCAGGCAGTTGGCGGCGGCGCACGCGAAAGGTCAGCGGTGCATCAATGGCCAGTTGCGCCTGGCGGTTGGCCGGAATGCCATCCTCGTTGAAGCACGGATCCTCGATGCGCCGAATCAGGGTGTGATCCAGCACCTGTTGGCGGTAGCGGTCCACCAGCGCCGCGGCGTCCAGCGGCTCGCCGCTGGCGTCCTGCCAGGTATCGTCCTCGCTCGGCTGCGCCAGGCGCATCATCGCGGCCAGGCCGAGCAGCGTCTGTTCCTGGTCGTCCTTGTGCAGGGCAGCAAGCACCGTGCGACGATAGGCCTGATGACCCGAGGTTCTGCCGGCGGCGTTGACCCCGCCCATGCCGACAATCACCGGTAACTGTGACAAGCCGCGTTCCTCGTTGTGCTGTGGGTGTCTACGAGTCGTTTTTTATCGAATGGCGCGATGATAGCACCGGGGTCGGCGTGGCGTCATGCCGCCGCCATGAGCGGGCGCCAGCGCGATGTTAAAACAAATGTTTGAAAATGGTGCGCTGCGGCGCTAAGATGGGATGGCTGTTTGAGTCATACGAGTTGGTAGTTGGCGTGTCCTCCGGGATGCGCCGTTTTTTTGCGCGGCGGGCTGCTACCATGGCCGCTGATTCCGCCACCCCTGCTGCCGTCATGTCCCATCCGTTACAGTCCCGTCGCATTCTGTCCCGCCAGACCGGCCCTCATGATGACCTGTCGCGCCGCGTGCAGCGTGCCCTGGATCACCCCTGGCGCAAGCCGATCGCCGAGCATACCCGCATTGCCTTCGAGGCCGCTAAGGCCTGGTTGGACGATCAGGGTAGGCCACTGGTGCTGGATGCCGGCTGTGGGGTGGGGCTCTCGACCCGGCATCTCGCCGTACAACACCCTGGCCATGCGGTGTTGGGTATCGACCGCAGCGCCGATCGCCTATCGCGGGACCACGGCCCGCTGCCGGAGAATGCCTACCTGGTACGTGCCGATCTGGTCGACTTCTGGCGGCTGGCGCTGGCCGCCGGCTGGCAGCCCGCGTACCACTACCTGCTGTATCCCAACCCCTACCCCAAGTCGGTGCATCTCAAGCTGCGCTGGCAGGGCCACCCGGTGCTGCCGCATCTGCTGGCGCTGGGAGGACAGTTGGAACTGCGCTCCAACTGGGCGATCTATGTCGAGGAGTTCGGCCTGGCGCTGCGTCAGGTCACCGGCGTGGCGGCATCGATCGAGGCTTTCGATCCCGGACACGCCTACCTCACTCCGTTCGAGCGCAAGTACCACGCCAGTGGCCAGACGCTATGGCGTCTGCAGGCGTCGCTTGCCTGGCGGCCTGACCTGGTACCGCGGGACACGCCGGGCGTCGAGCGCTAGACTAGCGGGTTCATTTGCAGGAGCAGGCCATGACCTATCTGTATCTGGCGCTGGCGATCATCGCCGAAGTGATTGCTACCAGCGCCCTCAAGGCGTCCAACGAATTTACCCGGCTCTGGCCCAGTGTGCTGGTGGTGGTCGGTTATGCTACGGCGTTCTACATGCTGACGCTGGTACTGCGTACCCTGCCGGTGGGCGTTGCCTATGCCTTTTGGGCCGGGCTCGGCATCGTATTGGTCACGCTGATCGGGATCATGCTGTATGGCGAAGTGCCCGACCTGCCGGCACTGCTGGGGCTGGCCATGATCATCGGCGGAGTGGTAGTGATCCAGGTGTTTTCCAAGGTTTCGGCCCACTGAATGTCAGGAGTCGCGCATGCTGCGTCGCGTTATTGCCCCGCTGGTTATTGCCCCATTGGCGGGGCTGTTGCTGTTACTGCTGGCGCTGCCGGGATTGGCCGCGGGCTTTGCCAATCTCGAACGCATGACCGATCAGGGGTTCTTGATCAGCGCCGAGGCGCGGCTGCTGGATGGCGGCGGTGAACTGTTGGGCGCGATCGAGCCGCAGCGCCAGCTATCGCCTGCCTCGGTGTCGAAGATCTACCTGGCGGCGGCGGCGCTGGAGCGCTGGGGGCCGCAGCACCGTTTTACCAGCGAGCTCAAGAGCAGCGCGGAGATCGATGCCGACGGCGTGCTGCAGGGCGATCTGATCTTCGAGGGCGGCGGTGACCCGGCGCTGGTCTCCGAGGAGCTGTGGAAACTGGTGCAACTGCTGCGTCAGCGCGGGGTTCGCGGCATCAACGGCCAACTGGTGGTTAGCCAGTGGCGCTTCGGCCCGGTCGCATGCGTCACCCGCGACCGCTGCGATACCGTCGAACGTTCGGCCAATACCTACAGCGCGCTGCTCAGCTCGGCGGGGGTCAATTACGGCAGCTGGTGCATGAACGTACATCCCGGCGCCAGCGTCGGTGACGCGGCCAGGGTGGTGAGCTGCGATACCGTCGAGCCGGTGATCGGCATCAACAACCAAGTCACCACCGTGGCCACAGGTAACGCCACAGAGCTCAACGCCGAGCGTGTCACCGATGCCGGCGGCGATACCATGATCCTGCGTGGCCAGATCGCCGCCAACGCCCATCCCCGTGAGGTCTACCGGGCCAGCTCCAACCCGGCGGGCCAGACCGCTCAGACACTGCTGGCGCTGCTTGCCCAGGCCGGCATCGAGGTCGCCGGCGATGCCGCCGGTGTGCCCTATGTCACCTCCACGGTTGAGCCCAACGGTTCCGCTCGCCGGCTGGCGGCGGTAGACGGCAAGCCACTGCAGGAGCTGGTACTACGTACCATGAACTACTCCAACAACTTCATGGCCGATGTGCTCAACCTGGGGCTGGTACCCACGCCGCAGACCTCGCTGGAGGAGGCAGCCCAGGCGCTCGAGGCCTACGCCGCGGCGATTCCCGGTCACGGCCCGGTCACCCTGCACAGCGGTAGCGGCTTGACCACCACCAACCGCACCTCGGCGGCGGGGGTCAATGCGCTGCTCGAGCATGCCTATCATCGGCCGTCGCTGTTTCCGCACTTGCTGGCCAGCATGCAGACGCCGACCAACGGTCCGTCGCGTTTCATTCGCCGCGGGAGCGAGCGTTTCCAGAACAATGTGATGCTCAAGACCGGGACCCTCAACCAGCCCTTCGCGGTACGCTCGGTGGGCGGCTATTTTCGCACCGACAGCGGCCGCTGGGGTGTTTTCACGGCGTTGGTCAATGGCACCTCGAGCACGCCCTGGCTGAACTGGACCCAGGTACTCGAGCCGCTGGCCGAGGATCTCGATGCCATGATCCGTGACCATTGAGCTAATCTGCCGCCGGCGCGCGGCGTTGCTACTATCGTCATTCTCCCGCTGCGGCGGCTCTGATCCAATAGCAAGAGCGATACCATGAAACCTGGTCATACTGGTTGGCGCCACTTGGTGCACTCGACCCGCTATTCACTCAAGGGCCTCAAGGCCGCATTCCGCAACGAGACGGCCTTTCGTCAGGAGGTTGCACTGTGTCTGGTGCTGCTGCCGCTGGCGATCTGGATAGGCCGTACCCCGCTGGAGTGGATCCTGCTGATCGGCAGCTGCCTGCTGGTGCTGATCGTCGAGTTGCTCAACAGCGCCATCGAGAACGTGGTCGACCGTATCGGCACCGAGCACCACGAACTCTCCGGCCGTGCCAAGGACATCAGTTCGGCGGCGGTAATGCTGGCGCTGTTGTTTGCCGGAATCACCTGGCTGCTGCTGATCGGCCAGCGGTTGATGGGGTAAGCCCGCGGATTAGTCTCTAGCGATGTTATTGGGTGACCCCCGCCGCTGGCCTTCGCTATGCTGAGGGCAACTTGCCGCTGACGAAGAGATGCCCATGGCGCTGCCCGACGACTTCCTGCCCCGCGATGACCTGCCCAGGGTGCTGCATGCGCGCCTTGACCAGCTGAGCCAGCGCCTCGACGAGGCCTTGAGCCAGGCCGACAACCTGGCCGAGATGCAGCAGCAGGAGGGGCCCGGGGCCAGCTGGGTGGCGCTGTCCGAGTCGCGCCGCGCCCAGCTGGCACGGGTCCTGTGCATCTCCGACTTCGCCGCCGACACCCTGGCCCGCTACCCCGACTGGCTGATGCAGCTGGACACCGCCGACGAGCTCGACGCGGCGCCCAGCGCCGAGGACCAGGCTGCCTGGCTCGACGAACTGCTCCAGGAGGCCAACGACGAGGCGGCCATGCAGCGGGTGATCCGGCGCTTTCGCCGGGCGCGCATGCTCGGCATCGTGTGGCGCGACCTGACCCGTCCGCCGGGCATCGACATGTGGGCCACCGCGTCTAGCGTCTCGCGGCTCGCCGAGGTGTGCCTCGAGGGCGCACTGGGCTGGCTCGAGGCGCACCATGCCGAGCGCTGGGGGCTGCCGGCCGAACGCGACGGCGAGCCGCAGCGCATGGTGGTGCTGGGCATGGGCAAACTGGGTGCCGGCGAGCTCAACCTGTCGTCGGATATCGACCTGATCTTCGCCTTTCCCGACAAGGGCACCACCCAGGGCGGAAAGCGCGAACTCGACCACCAGGAGTACTTCACCAAGCTCGGCCAGAAGCTGATTGGCGCGCTGGATGCGGTGACCGCCGACGGCTTCGCCTTTCGCGTCGACATGCGGCTGCGCCCGCTGGGCGACGGCGGCCCGCTGGTCGGCAGCTTCAGCTCGTTGGCCAGCTACTACCAGGATCAGGGCCGCGAGTGGGAGCGCTACGCCATGCTCAAGGCGCGCCCCGTGGCCGGCGACCGCCAGGCCGGCGATGAGCTGCTGGCCAGCCTGCGCCCCTTCGTTTATCGCCGCTATCTCGACTTCGGTGCCATCGAGTCGCTGCGCGAAATGAAGGGCATGATCAACCGCCAGGTGCGCCGCAAGGGCATGGACGACAACATCAAGCTCGGCCGCGGCGGCATCCGTGAGGTCGAGTTCGTGGTCCAGGCCTTCCAGCTGATCCGCGGCGGCCGTGACACTGAGCTGCAGGTCACCTCGCTGCGCCAGGCGTTGCACACCCTGCCGGCACTGGATCTGCTGCCCCAGGCGGTGGTCGATGAGCTGGAGCCCGACTACGCCTTTCTGCGCGACCTGGAGCACGCTATCCAGGCACTGGAGGATCGCCAGACCCAGGCGCTGCCGGAGCATGACGAGGAGCGTGAGCGGGTCGCCCTGGCGCTGGACATGGAGGGCTGGCCGGCGCTGATCGCACGTCTCGACGAGGTCCGCGGGCGTATCCGCGGCCACTTCGACGCGGTAATCGCCGACCCCGAAGAGGAAGTGGAAGACGCCGTCGAAGGCGACGACGAACCCGACCTGGACGAATGGCGCGGCCTGTGGCGCGGCGTCATGGATGACGACGACATTCAGGCGCTGCTCGGCGGGGCGGGCTTTGCCGATGCGCCGGCCGCCGCCAGGCGCCTGACGGCACTGCGCGAGTCGCGGGCGGTGAAGAGCATGCAGCGCATCGGCTACGAACGCCTCGACGCGTTGATGCCGATGCTGCTTGCGGCCATGGCCGACAGCGACGCCCCGGATCTGGTGCTCGAGCGGGTGCTGCCGCTGATCGAGGCAGTGCTGCGGCGTACCGCCTACCTGGCACTGCTGCGCGAGAATCCCCAGGCCTTGAGTCACCTGATGCACCTCTGCGCCGCCAGCCCGTGGATCGCCGAGCAGCTGGCGCGCCACCCGATCCTGCTCGACGAGCTGCTGACCCCGGCCACGCTGTATACCCCGGCCGACAAGCAGCACCTGGCCGACGAGCTGCGCCAGGCGCTGGGGCGGATTCCGGAAGACGACGAGGAGGCACAGCTCGAGGCGCTGCGGGTGTTCAAGCACGCTCAGGTACTGCACGTGGCGGCCTCGGATATCGCTGGTGCCCGCGCACTGATGAAGGTCAGCGATTTCCTCACCTATATCGCCGAGGTGGTCCTCGAGCAGGTGCTGGCGATGGCCTGGAAGCACCTGACCCGCAAGCACGGCCGCCCGGCACGGCGCGACGGCGTGCCCGGCGACACCGACTTCATCATCGTCGGCTACGGCAAGCTAGGCGGCATCGAGCTCGGCTACGGCTCGGACCTCGACCTGGTGTTCATCCACGACGCCGCCTCCCAGGGCACCACCGATGGCCCGCGGCCGATCGACAACCCGGTGTTCTTCACCCGCCTCGGCCAGCGCATCATCCACCTGCTCACCGCGGTGACGCCGGCCGGCGCGCTGTATGAGGTCGACATGCGGCTGCGGCCGTCGGGCAACGCCGGGCTGCTGGTCACGCCGCTGGAGGCCTTCGCCGACTACCAGCGCCACCAGGCCTGGACCTGGGAGCACCAGGCGCTGGTGCGCGCCCGGGTGGTGGCCGGCGACGCCCACCTCGCTGAACGCTTCGACGCCGTGCGCAGCGAGATCCTCGGCGCAAGGCGCGACCTCGCCTCGCTGCGCGAAGAGGTGGTCAAGATGCGCTACAAGATGCGCGAGCACCTGGGCAGCAAGGCCAGCGCACGCGAGGCGGGGCGCTTCGACCTCAAGCAGGACGTCGGGGGCATGGTCGATATCGAGTTCCTGTGCCAATACGCGGTGCTGGCGATGAGCGTCGATGCCCCCGAGCTGCTGCGCTGGAGCGACAACATGCGCCTGCTCGAGACCCTCGAAGCCTGCCAGCGGCTGCCTGCCGAAGAGGCCCAGGGGCTGCGAGATGCCTACCTGGCCTACCGCCACGCCACCCACCGCGCCGCGCTGACCAAGGCCGAGCGGGTGGTCGAGGCCGACGAGGTGGCGACACACCGCGAACTGGTGCGTCGGGTCTGGCAGCGCTGGATGGGGGAGACGTCGGACGACGACGCCTCGAGTTAAGGCGACAGCCGCGCCAGAGCCGCCTCCAAACGTCGCAGATTGCGAATGGTAGCCACGTCGTCGGGGAAGGGCGAGGCGCTCGGGTCGGCGCAGACTCCCACGAAACGGGTGCCGTTACCGCGGGCGGTGCGGTAGTCGTTGTAGGAGTCGCCGATCATCACTGTGTGCGCTGCCGGGTGGCGGTAGCGCTCGAGCAGGTTGCGCATGCCGGTGACCTTGTCCGGCGGCGCGCCGATCACTGCTTCGAAGTAGCGCGCCAGGTCGCGCTGCTCGACGATCTCGCGCAGTTCATGGCCGGGTGTTGCCGATAGCAGGTAGAGCGGCAGCCGGCCGTGCCAGCGGCTGAGGAACTCGATCGCCCCGGGGATCGCCGGGGCGACGCGGATGCGCTCTGCGACCACCGCTTTGAAGCGCGCGCAGAGCGCATCGATATCCGCTGCCCGCACGTCGCGGCCGAGGATGTGCGACTCGATATGGCGGAACTTGACCTCCCGCGGCTGGCCACCACGGCGTCCCAGGTAGGCCCTGATCGCCTCCCGCTGGACGTCGGGGTAGTCGTCGTAGAGGGCGGCGAAGGCCTCGCGCTTGAGGCTCGCCGAGTCGAGGATCACCCCGTCGAAGTCGAATACCAGCGCGGCACGCGGATGGTTCAAGAGTGCAACCATGGGTGTGTCATTGTCCTCCTCGACATGGCCTGGCCATTAACGCCAATGCGCGCCCTGAGCCGGGGCGCGCATTGGTAACAGACGGCGCCGTGCCACTCAGCGCCGCGACAGGCGCTCCATCAGAAGCCGTTTGGCCGGTGTGTTGCCCAGTAGCACCAGCGTGATCACGCTTGTCAGCACCAGCGACAGCGGGTTGGCCACCAGCGCCAGCAGGAATTCGCCTAGGTTGTCGCCCACCGACGACATCGCCTGGCGGTAGGTCTCATCGAGCAATGGGCCGAGGATTACTCCGAGGATGATCGGGCCCATCTGGAAGCCGAACACCTTGAGGAAGTAGCCGAGTATGCCAAAGCCGAGCATCCAGTAGACCTCGGTCATATTGCTGTTGATCGAATAGGTACCCACCACGCACAGCACCAGGATCAGCGGGATCAGCACCGCCTTGGGCAGCTCGACGATCTTCGAGAACAGCTTGATGCCGGTGAGGCCGAACACCAGCAGGAAGATATTGGCCAGGGCCAGGTTGCCCACCGTGAACCAGAAGATATGCGGCGTCTCGACCATCAGCATCGGGCCGGGGTTGAGGCCATGGATTACCAGCGCGCCGATGATCACGGCGGTCACCGCATCGCCGGGCATGCCCAGCGTCAGCATCGGCACATAGGCACCGCCCACCGCGGCGTTGTTGGCGGTTTCCGGCGCCACCAGGCCTTCGTAGGCACCTTCGCCGAACGGCCGCGAGGGGTTCTTGACGGTGCGTTTGGCGTGGTCGTAGGCGAACAGCGAGGCGATGTCGCCGCCGGTGCCGGGCAGGGCACCGACGATTACCCCGATCACCGAGGTGCGAAGCGATAGCGGCAGGTACTTGGTGACCATGTTGAAGGAGGGCACGATCTTGTCGACCTTCTGCTTCACCGGGATCGTGTTGAGGTGGTGCAGCTGGTAGAAGGCCTCGGCGACACCGAACAAGCCGATCATCACCACCACGTAGTGGATGCCGCCCAGCAGGTTCATGCTGCCCATGGTGAAGCGGCCCTGAGCGGTCACCGGGTCCATGCCGACCAGGCCGATGACGCCACCCAGGGCCACCGCGAAGATGCCCCGTGCCAGCGACTTGCCAGACAGCGTGCTGACCAGCAGCAGGCCGAGCACGGCGATCAGGAAATAGTCACGGGGCGCGAAGCGCAGTGCCAGGTCAGAGAGCATCGGCGCGGTGGCGGCCAGGATCGCCACCCCCACGAAGCCGCCAATCACCGACATCACGGTGCTCAGGCCGATGGCGCGACCGGCTTCGCCGCGCTGGGCCAGCGGGTAGCCGTCGAACGCCGTGGTCAGCGCCGCCGGCGAGCCGGGGATATTGAGCAGGATGGCGGTACGCGAGCCGCCGTAGACCCCGCCTACGTAGATCCCCACCATCAGTGCCAGGGCGTTGTTGATGTCCCAGGAGAAGGTGAAAGAGATCAGGATCGACACCGCCATGGTCACCGACAGACCGGGAATGGCGCCGACGTAGATGCCGGCCAGGGTGCCGAGAGCGGTGAGGGCCAGCAACTGGGGGTCGAGCCAGGCCATCAGCAGATAGGAGAAGGTATCACTCATGCGATGCCTCTTTGGTCAGGGGGCTGCGCCGCCGCTCAGGGCAGGTAGACGCGGAACACCACGGTGAATAGCACATAGATCACGGCAATCGCGCCCGCCGCAGTCAGTAGCGAACCGATCGCCTTGCCGCGGCGCAGGAAGAGCATCGCCAGCACCAGAAACACGAAGGTGCTGAGGAAGAAACTGGCCGGCTCGATGGCAATCAGATAGGCCACCGCCAGCGCCGAAAATACCAGCACGTTGAGCGGAAAGTGCTGGTGCAGAAAAGCCTTTAGCTCGTCCAGCGCGCCCTGGGTATCGGGTTTCTGCTTGCGGCGGTGACCGGCCAGTATGGTGATCGATGAGGCGATCAGGATCAGCGACAGGCCGATAGGAAAGGCCCCGGCCGAGTTGATCGAGGAGAAGCCGGTGATCTGGTAGGCGTGGTAGAAGACGGCACCGCTGAACAGCAGCAGCAGCCAGTCGAAGACGCGTTCGCCGACCTGCAGCTTGTCGGGCTTATTATCCATGCGAGACTCCGACGGGCCGGCGCAGCCATGCTGCGTCGGCCCGGGTTACGGCGTATTGAGCGGTTACGGGCGCGGGATACCGAGCTCCTCGGGGGAGACTTCGATGGTTTCTGCTTCCGCGTCGTACATTGACCAGGCGGTCACCGACTGCCAGTTGTCGAGATACTCTTGGGCCTCATCGCCGGAGAGGTTGAGCGGCGCGCCGCCGAAGTCGTCGAGGAACTGCTGGAACTCATCCGAGGCCACGGCGTTGTAGTAGGCATCCTCGAGCACTGCCTTGACGTCGTCCGGTGTGTCCTGGTGGACGAATACGCCCCAGAACGGACCCCACGGCAGAAACGCGTCGATGTCCGGCAGTGCCTCGGTGATCGGTGGAACGCCGGGCAGGTCTTCGAGCTCCTGGTCGGACAGCACCGCCAGGCCCTTGAGACGTCCGCCACGGATCTGTTCGGCCACTGCCGACAGGCTCAGCGGCATGAAGTCGATATGCTCGCCGAGCAGCGCGGTGACGCCGGGGCCATCGCCGCCGAAGGTCACGTCGCGGATATCGAGTTCATCTACCGCATTGATCATGGCCAGCACGGTGCTCGGCAGGCCGCCGGCACCGGTGCCGCCCATGCGCAGCTCACCGGGGTTCTCCTTGGCGTACTCGAGCAGCTCGCCGAAGTCCTCGAAGGGGCTGTCGGGATGGGTGGCGATGACCACCAGACCCTGGCCGATGATATTGACGGTGTGCATGTCGTCGTAAGTGAAGTCGGCCAGGCCCATCAGCGGATAGAGCTGCGGGTTCTCGGCGCCGAACAGCAGGTTATAGCCGTCGGGGCGCTGGTTCATGACATGGTTCATGCCGATCACACCGGTGCCGCCGGCGCGGTTGGTGAGCACGATGGTGGTGCCGAGCTCCTCCTCGACGTGGGGCGTGAGGCTACGAATCACGTTGTCGGTGGCGCCGCCGGCGCCCCACTGGATAGTGCCCTGGATATTGCGCGTCGGGTAGTCGGCCAGGGCACTGCCGGCCACGCTCAGAGAGGTGATCGCGATGGCCAGGCTGGAGAGTGTGGGCTTGAGCATGATGTCCTCCGGGTGTGTCTGATTATTTTGCTAGTGCGTTGTTGGGTTGTTCGGTTGTCGAACTTGCGTGCTAATAGCGAACAAACTAGAATCCCTTTCCAGAACTGTCAATGCATGATCATGGCGATACGACCAAGGTCTTATAAGAGTCCTGACTCTCAGGCGACGGCCTTATATCGCCATATCAAGAGTGCCATATAAACAATTGCCGCAGGGGATGAGCCCGCCTTCACCACCCGCGGCCCGGAGGACAGCATGCGCGCCATTGCCACCGTCTGCCTTAGCGGCGACCTGAGAACCAAGCTGGAAGCGATCGCCCGCGCCGGCTTCGAAGGCGTGGAGATCTTCGAGAACGACCTGCTCTCCTTCGACGGCTCTCCCACCGAGCTTCGCGAGCTGTGTGTCTCGCTGGGGCTGGCGATCATTGCCTTCCAGCCGTTTCGCGACTTCGAAGCCATGCCCGAGCCGCAGCGCAGCCGCAACATGCAGCGAGCCGAGCGCAAGTTCGACCTGATGGAAGAACTCGGCACCGACTTCCTACTGGTCTGCAGCAACGTCTCGCCGCAGAGCCAGGACGACCTCGGCCAGGCCGCGGCCGACCTGCGCGAGCTGGCCGAGCGTGCCGCCAAGCGCGGCATCCGCATCGGTTTCGAGGCACTCGCCTGGGGGCGCCACATTTCCGACTACCGCGACGCCTGGGAGGTGGTACGCCGCGCCGATCATCCGGCGCTGGGTATCGTGCTCGACAGCTTTCATATTCTCTCCCGTGGCCACGATCTCGCGGCCATCGCGCGTATTCCCAGCGACAAGATCTTCTTCGTGCAGGTCGCCGATGCGCCCCAGCTGGACATGGACGTGCTGCAGTGGAGCCGTCACTTCCGCTGCTTCCCCGGCCAGGGCCGCCTGCCGCTGCGCGACTTCATGGCCGTGCTGGCCAAGACCGGCTACGCCGGCCCGCTATCGCTGGAGATCTTCAACGACGCCTTCCGCGCCGGACCCACCGAGGCCACCGCCCGCGACGGCTTGCGCTCGCTAATCCTGCTCGAGAACCTGGTCGAGGAGGGCCCCTGGGCCAGCCGCATCCCGCCGGCGCCGCAGTATAACGGCATTCATTTCATCGAGTTCACCCTCGACGAGGAGAGCGCCGCGCCGCTCGGCGAGTTTATCGATGCGCTGGGCTTTCGCCACGTGGGACGCCACCGCTCGAAGAACGTCGAACTGTGGAAGCAGGGCGACTTGCATCTGGTGCTCAACTTCGAGACCGACAGTTTTGCCCACACCTTTCGCCTGCTGCACGGCACCGCGGTGTGTGCGGTGGGCTTCCGGGTCGACGACGTGGAAAAGGCGCTGGCGCGGGCCAAGGCCTTTCAGGCCCAGACCTTCCGTAGTCAGGTCGGCGAAGGCGAGATGGAGATTCCCGCACTGCGTGGCATCGAGGGTAGCCTGGTGTATCTGGTCGACGACGAGGCCGCCAGCGACCTGCAGTGGCGCACCGACTTCGAGCTGTTCGACCAGGACAGCCGTGACGAGGTAGGCCTGACCCGGGTCGACCACCTCTCCTATGTGCTACCGGCGACCCAACTGCTCGGCTGGCAGCTGTTCTACCGCACCGTATTCGGCTTCGACGCCGAGACCGAGCACGAGATCGTCGACCCCCATGGGTTGATGCTCAGCCAGGCGGTGACCAGCCCCGAGGGCTCGATCCGCCTGCCGCTGACCGTCTCCCAGGCCAGCGAGACGTTGCCGGGACGCTTCCTGAGTCAGTTCCAGGGTGGCGTGCAGCAGATCGCCTTTGCCAGTCGCGACATCTTCGCCAGCGTCGATGCGCTCAAGGCGCGCGGCCTGCCGCTATTGCGCATCCCGCAGAACTACTACGACGACCTCGAGGCGCGCTATGGCCTCGATGCGGCGCTGCTCGAGGCCATGCAGTCGCGCAATATCCTCTACGACCGCAGCGACGAGGGCGAATTCTTCCACGCCTATACCGAGACCTTCTCGGGACGCTTCTTCTTCGAGATCGTCGAGCGCCGCGGCGGTTATCACCAGTTCGGTGCCGCCAATGCCGGCATCCGGCTCGCCGCCCAATCCGCCCAGCGCTAGCGCTGCCACCAGGAGATCAGCTATGAAACTGGGTTTGATCGGCAAGGCCATCATGAACTCCAGCTCGCCCGACCTGCACGTACGGCTCGGCCAGTTGACCGGGATTCCGGCCAGCTACGACCTGTTCGATGCCAACGAGCAGCCCATCGATTCCCTGGCCAGCCAGGTCGACGAGGTGCGTGCCGCTGGCTACCGCGGGGTCAACGTGACCTTTCCCTGGAAAGAGGAGGCGGTGCGCCTGGCCACTCGGCCGACTGAGGGTGCGCGTATGGTCGGCGCGGCCAATACGCTGGTCTTCGAGGCCGGCGAGATCGTCGCCGAAAATACCGACTTCACCGGTTTCATCAGCGGCTACCGCGCTACCCTCGGCGAGCGGGCCCCCGGGCGGGTGCTGCTGCTGGGCACCGGCGGGGTGGGCAAGGCGGCGGCCTTCGCGCTGGGCAAGCTCGGCGCCAGCGAGGTGATCCTGATGGACCTCGATGCGGCCAAGTCGCGCCAGCTCGCTGACGAACTCGCTGCCCAGGGCTTCACCGCCTCGACCATCGGCCGTGACGAGCTCGCCGCCACCGTGCCGCGCTGCGATGGGCTGGTTAACTGCACGCCCATCGGCCATGAGAAGAGCCCCGGCTGCCCGCTGCCCAAGGAACTGGTGGCGGCGCACCACTGGATCTTCGATGCCGTCTATGTGCCGGCGGTGACCGAGTTCGTGGCCGCGGCCCAGGCCGCCGGTGCCAGCGTGATGAGCGGCGTCAGCCTATTCGTGTTCCAGGGCGTCGACGCCTTCAAGCTGTTCTGCGAGGATGACGCCAAGCGCGGCGCCGCCGAGGAGCAGGCCGCGACCCTTTTCGCCCACTACCGGCGTGAACTGCTCAAGGAGAAGAACTGATGAGCCAAGCCAAGGTGCTGGTGCTGCACGGCCCCAACCTCAACCTGCTGGGCACCCGCGAGCCGGAGATCTACGGCCACGAGACCCTCGACGATATCAATAACCTGCTGTACGAGAAGGCCGCCTTCAACGGCTGGGAGGTCAAGGCGCTGCAGAGCAACCACGAGGGCGCGCTGATCGATGCCATCCACGCCGCCAGGCTCGACGGCACTGCGGCGATCATCATCAACCCCGCCGCATTCACCCACACCTCGGTGGCGATCCTCGATGCCCTCAACGCCTTCGACGGCAAGGTCATCGAGGTGCATCTCTCCAACGTCCACAAGCGCGAGAGCTTCCGCCACCACTCCTACGTCTCGCTGCGCGCCGACGGAGTGATTGCCGGCCTCGGCAGCCAGGGCTACCTGGCCGCGCTGGACGCCCTGATCAAGGCCGCCGACGCCTGAGTTGACCATTGCCATGATGCTCGACTGCGAGCCCGCCCTATGGCGGGCTCGCGGCGTTTCAGGCTGTCTGAAGAAACCTTGATCTCGATCAAATGCCATACCGGCACGCTTGGCTAGGCTGACAAGGGTATGCGGTGGTTTGTCACACCCAGCGAGGCCCATACCCAGCAAGGAGAGTGCCATGAGCGACCCCGACAGCGTTGCGCCGTCGGTGCGTAAGCGGCAGGAACTCAAGCTGTTTCTGTTCATCTGCGTGCTGCTGTTTCCGATCCTCGCCGTAGCGGTGGTGGGCAGCTACGGCTTCGCGGTATGGATCTACCAGATGATTGCCGGCCCGCCCGGCCCCCCGGGTTGAGTCGGTGACGCCATGACCCATAACAACAAGGCTCACCGCCAATCGGATCGCCGCCAGTTCTTCCGTACCTTGAGCGGCCGCCCCTCTGTGCGCCGCCCGCCATGGACCGCTGCTGACCTGACCCAGCGCTGCACCGGCTGCGATGCCTGCATCGAGGCCTGCCCGGAGGGCGTGCTGGTGCGCGGCGCTGGCGGTTTCCCCGAGATTCGCTTCGATACCGACGGCTGCTCGCTGTGCGGCGACTGCGCCGAGGTGTGCGAGGCGGGCGTCTTCGATACCCGCCGCGAGGCATTCCCCTGGCACGCGCAGCTCGAGGCCAACTGCCTGGCGCTGGCGCAGATCCACTGCCAGGCCTGCCAGGACGCCTGCGAGTGGCGCGCCATCCGCTTTCCACCGGCCTTCGGTCGCCCGCCGCAGCCGCAGATCGCCGCCGACGCCTGCCGCGGCTGCGGGGCCTGCCTGGCGGTATGCCCCAATGATGCCATCACCCTGGCCGACAACGGCCCTGGGCAACCCGGAGCGCGCCGATGAGCCAAGAGACGCTGCATATCGCCAGCTTTATCGTCCATGTCCGGCCGTCGCGGCTGGCGGAGGTGGCCGCCTGGCTGAATGCCGCCGGTGGCTGCGAGGTCCGTGGCGAGGACGCCACGGGCAAGCTGGTGGCGGTGGTGGAGAGCTTTCAGGAGAGCCGTGCGCTCGACCTGATCGATGCCGTACAGACACGGCCCGGCGTGCTGGGTGCGGCGCTGGTCTACCACCAACTGCTCGACCCGGCCACTGCCGATGAACCACATGAGGGGGCACAATGAAGCTGACACGCCGCGAATTCGTCAAGGCCAATGCGGCCGCCGTGGCCGCCGCCAGCGCGGGGATCGCGATCCCCGCCGGGGCCACCAACCTGATCACCAATGCCGAGCTGACCCGACTCAACTGGAACAAGGCGCCGTGCCGCTTTTGCGGAGTCGGCTGCAGCGTGATGGTCGCCACCCAGAACGACCGCATCGTCGCCACTCACGGCGATATCCACTCAGAGGTCAACCGCGGCCTCAACTGCGTCAAGGGCTACTTCCTGTCGAAGATCCTCTACGGCGAGGATCGCCTGACCCAGCCGCTGCTGCGCAAGCGCAACGGTGCCTATGCCAAGGACGGCGACTTCGAGCCGGTGTCCTGGGACGAGGCGCTGGACGTGATGGCCGACAAGTTCAAGCAGGCGATCCGCGAGCACGGCCCCGAGAGCGTGGCGATGTTCGGCTCCGGGCAGTGGACGATCTGGGAGGGCTACGCCGCCAGCAAGCTGTTCAAGGCCGGTTTCCGCTCCAACAACATCGACCCCAATGCCCGCCACTGCATGGCTTCGGCGGTGTTCGGCTTCATGCGCAGCTTCGGCTCCGACGAGCCGATGGGCGTCTACGACGACATCGAGCACGCCGATGCCTTCGTGCTGTGGGGCTCGAACATGGCCGAGATGCACCCGGTGCTGTGGACCCGGGTCACCGACCGCCGGCTCTCCTACCCGGACACCCAGGTGGCGGTGCTATCGACCTACGAGCATCGCAGCTTCGACCTGGCCGACATCCCCATGGTGATGACGCCCAACGCCGACATCGTGATCCTCAACTACATTGCCAACCACATCATCCAGAGCGGCAACGTCGATCGCGACTTCGTCGATAGCCACGTCGGCTTCGCCCGGGGGGTGGACGACATCGGCTACGGCCTGCGCGACGAGCATCCGCTGCAGCAGGCCGCGGCCAACGCCGACGACGCCAACGCCTGGTCGGAGATGAACTTCGACGAGTTCGCCGACTACGTCGCCGACTACACCCTCGCGCGCGCCGCGCGGGAGTCCGGCGTGCCGGAGCGTCGCCTGGAGCAGCTTGCCGAGCTCTACGCCGAGCCCGACACCAAGGTCATGACCTTCTGGACCATGGGCGTCAACCAGCACACCCGTGGGGTGTGGGTGAACAACCTGATCTACAACCTGCACCTGCTCACCGGCAAGATCTCCGAGCCCGGCAACAGCCCCTTCTCGCTCACCGGCCAGCCCTCGGCCTGCGGCACCGCCCGCGAGGTGGGCACCTTCGCCCACCGCCTGCCCGCCGACCGCGTGGTCACCAACCCCGAGCACCGCCGCGACGCCGAGGAGATCTGGCGGCTGCCCGAGGGCACCGTTCCCGAGCGGGTCGGCTTCCACGCCGTTGAGCAGAGCCGCAAGCTCAAGGACGGCGAGATCAAGGTCTACTGGACCCAGGTGTGCAACAACATGCATGCCGGGCCCAACACCATGGAGGAGATCCTGCCCGGCTGGCGCAACCCCGAGGCCTTCGTGATCGTCTCGGACATCTATCCCACCGCCTCGGCGCAGTCCGCCGACCTGATCCTGCCGGCCGCCAGTTGGGTCGAGAAGGAGGGCGCCTTCGGCAACTCCGAGCGGCGCACCCAGTTCTTCCACCAGCTGGTCAACGCTCCCGGGGAGGCGCGCTCCGACCTGTGGCAGACCCTGGCGCTGGCCAAGCGCATCCGCGTCGACGAGGTGTGGCCGGAGGCGCTGCTCGAGGCGGCCCCGGAGCTGCGCGACAAGACGCTGTTCGAGCTGCTCTACGCCAACGGCCAGGTCGACCGCTACCCGCTCTCCGACATGGAGGAGGGCTACGCCAACCAGGAGGCCGAGGAGCTGGGCTTCTACGTACAGAAGGGGCTGTTCGAGGAGTACGCCCGCTTCGGCCGCGGCAAGGGCAAGGACCTCGACGACTTCGACGTCTATCACCAGACCCGCGGCAAGCGCTGGCCGGTGGTCGGCGGCCAGGAGACCCTGTGGCGCTACCGCGAGGGCTACGACCCCTACGTCGAGGAGGGCCGCGGCGTGCAGTTCTACGCCAAGCCCGACGACCGCGCGCTGATCTTCGCGGTGCCCGACGAGCCGGCCCCGGAGCGCCCCGACGACGACTTCCCCTACTGGCTGTGCACCGGTCGGGTGCTGGAGCACTGGCACACCGGCTCGATGACCCGCCGGGTCCCCGAGCTGCACCGCGCGGTGCCCGAGGCGCTGCTCTACATGCACCCCGAGGACGCCCGCGCCGAGGGCGTGCGGCGCGGCAGCGAGGTCAAGGTCACCAGCCGCCGCGGCGAGATCCGCCTGCGGGTCGAGACCCGCGGCCGGGTGCGGCCGCCCCAGGGGCTGGTCTATGTGCCGTTCTTCGACGCCAACCGCCTGATCAACAAGCTGGTGCTGGATGCCACCGACCCGATCTCCAAGCAGACCGACTTCAAGAAGTGTGCGGTGCGCCTGGAACTGCTCAACCTGGCCTGAGGCCGCCAGCAAGGAGACATGCGATGAAATGGCTTACCGCTCTATGCCTTTCCACTGCGCTGGCCTGGGCTGGCATCACGCTCGCCGAGGAGCACTACCGGGCCCCGGCGCCGGACGGCCTGCGCCAGGGCGGCACCGTCGCCGACACGCTGCCGGCACCGCCGATGGCCGGCGAGTCCCGCGAGTCGGGGCGCGAGGTGCTCAACTACCCCGAGCAGCCGCCGGTGGTGCCGCACTCGATCCGCGACTATCAGGTCGACCTGCGCCACAACCAGTGCCTGACCTGCCACAGCCGCGAGAACGCGGTGCGCGCCGGAGCGCCGATGGTCAGCGTCACCCACTTCATGGACCGCCACAAGCAGGTGCTGGCGGCGGTCTCCCCCGACCGCTACTTCTGCACCCAGTGCCACGTGCCCCAGACCGACGCTACGCCGCTGGTCGAGAACCGCTTCCAGACCGTCGACCAGGTGCTTGGCGAGATGCTCCGCGAAAGCCAGGGAGGTGAGCCATGAAGCGTTGGCTGGGCCGCTACTGGCGGCTGCTCACTCGCCCCAGCGTACACTTCAGCCTGGGCTTTCTGACCCTGGGCGGCTTCATCGCCGGGATCATCTTCTGGGGCGGCTTCAATACCGCCATGGAGGCCACCAATACCCAGCAGTTCTGTGTCGCCTGCCACGAGATGGAGCGCAACCCGCTGCGTGAAATGCAGGACACCATCCACTACACCAACCGCTCCGGGGTCCGCGCGCAGTGTGCCGACTGCCATGTGCCCCACGGCTGGACCCACAAGATCGCGCGCAAGATGGAGGCCTCCAAGGAGGTGTGGGGCTGGGTATTCGGCACCATCCGCACCGAGGAGCAGTTCGAAGAGAAACGCCTGGAGCTGGCCCAGCGCGAGTGGGCGCGGCTCGAGGCCAACGACTCGCTGGAGTGCCGCAACTGTCATGAGTTCGAACACATGGACTTCACCGCCCAGAGCAGCCGCGCGGCCCGCGCCCACTCCACCTCCCTGGCCAGCGGCGAGGCGACCTGCATCGACTGTCACAAGGGCATCGCCCACGACCTGCCCGCCGGGCATCATGGCGGCTACGAGGCGGCCGCCCTGGAGGTGGGCATTCCCGATGTCGTCTCCTGGGTGACGCACCTGGGCCGCGCCGAGGCGGCCAAGCCCAGTCAACTGACAGCGCCTTAGGCTTCGCTCAAGTCCGCCGCGTAGCGAGAAATATCCCGGCGCCGATGATCAGCACGGCGCCGAGGTAGACCTGCAGCAGCGGCACGTCGCCGAATACCAGGTAGCCGAACAGCGAGGCCCATACGATCTGGGTGTAGAGGAACGGCGAGACCAGCGAGGCCGGCGCGCAGCGCATGGCCAGGATCAGCGCCAGCTGGCTGACTGCGCCTAGCAGCCCGACCATCAGGAACAGCGGCAGGTCGCCCAGCGCGATGGGCGTCCAGAACAGCGGCACCACGGCGCTGCTGACCAGGGCGCCGGCCAGGCCGGCGTAGAACAGCGAGGTCAGCGGGTGGTCGTGGCGGCCGAAGCGCCGTGTGGTCAGCTGGTAGAGCGCGAAGCACAGCGTCATGCCGAACGGCAGCAGCGCCGCCGGCTGGGCGCGCCAGTCGACCGGCCCCACGGCGATGATCACACCGATGAAACCCACCACCACCGCCGCACCCCGAGCGAGCGTCACGCGCTCCTTGAGCAGCGGAATCGCCAGCAGGGTGACCAGCAGCGGCGCACTGAAATTGACCACGTAGACCTGCAGCAGCGGCAGGTCGCGCAGCGCCAGGTAGGCGAAGGTGCTGGCGCCGAACAGCAGCAGGCCGCGCAGCACCTGCCCGAGTAGCGACTCGGTGTGCATCAGCTTGCGGCAGCGCGGCCACCCTAGCCAGGCCAGATAGCCGCCCAGCACCAGCATATGGCCGGCGTAGCGCGCCCACACCACCTGGATAGGCGAGTAGTCCTGGCCGAGCAGCTTGACGCCGGTGTCGAGCAGCACGAACAGCAGCCCAGCGGCGAGCATGAAACCGATGCCGCGCAGGGGGCGGTCGCCGGGCAGGGCAGCGGTGAGCGTGGGGGGCGTCGCCATGGGGCTCCTGAGTCGAGGTGGCTATTTAGATTAGCAGGCTATCTTTAGCGGCGCTAATCGTAGCCTGAGCGCGCTAGCGTCAAGTGACAGCCAATCGAGTTTTTAGAACGAGGTTCTATTACGTTATGGCAGTTGTGCAATGTTTGCAAGGCGCACAAAGGTTCGCATTGCGGTGATGGAGTGGTCGGGAGGGTCAGCCCGGCAGCAGGCCCGCCAGGCTAAGCAGCCAGATCGCCAGGCTGAGGGTAATGAAGGAGGCCAGGGTGGTGACCATCATCGCCGCGGCGGTGATGTCGCCGACCCCGAAGCGCTGGCCGAATAGCGGGTAGACGCTGATCATCGGCGCGCAGGCGAACAGCAGGGCGCCGGCCATCAGCATGGGGTCCATAGGCGGCAGCAGCAGGATCATCGCCAGCACCGCCAGCGGGTGCAGGATCAGCTTGCCGAGCACGATCTGGCCGATGTCGCGGCCCATGCCCTTGGGCTTGAGGCCGAAGAGGGCGCCGCCGATCACGAACAGCGCCGCCGGCGCCGCTGCGGTGGCCAGCATGTCGACCACACGATACAGCGGGCCAGGCAGCGACAGCCCGCTGGCCGAGAGCGTCACGCCCAGCGCCAGGCCGAGCAGGATCGGGTTGCGTGCCAGGCGCTGAGCGGTCTGGCGCAGCGCGGCGCCGACGCTGGCGCCGCGCTGGCTGCCCAGTTCGGCGAGGATCAGCGCGGCGGGAATCACCAGCAGGTTCTCGATCAGCATATTCAGCGCCAGGAACACCGCCGCCGGAGAGCCGAGCACCATCAGCGCCACCGGGAAGCCGATAAAGCCGCTATTGGAGGCGGTCATGCCCAGCGCATGCAGGGCGCTGGTGGTCAGCGGCTGGCGCTGCCAGCGCCACGTCAGCAGCAGCGCGAAGGCGAACACCAGCGTCGAGCCCAGGCCATAAGCGAGCAGATAGCCGAGGTGCACGACCTCCTCCAGCGGGTGCTCGGTCAGCGCGCGGATCACCAGCGCCGGCAGTGCGAAGTAGAGCACGAAGGTGCTCACCCCCTGCATCTGCTCGCGACTGGTGACGCGCAGGCGCATGGCCAGATAGCCGAGGCCGATCAGCAGGAAGATCGGTGTGGTGATACCCAGGATGGCGAGCACTCGGCCTCCTTGCCGGTGAGCGTTAAGAGAAGACGTTGGATGCCAGGCTGGTCTGCGACAGCTCCTCGGCGGCGGCGAGCAGCTTGGGCGCCAGGGCGTGCATCTGTGCCTCGGTGAGGCGCACGCTGGGGCCGGCGATGCTCAGCACGCCGATCACATGGGCGTCGCGGGGGTGGCGGACCACCGCCGCCAGCGCCGAGGTGCCGGCGCCGGCGTTGTCGACCTGCCAGCTGTAGCCGCTGGCGCGGGCGCGCTCGAGCCGCTCGAGCAGTTCGGCGTGGCTGCGGGGCGCATTGGGGCCGTAGTCGTCGCGGTTGCCGATGCCCTGGGCCTCGACCAGGGCGATGGCCTCGTCATCGGTGAGGCTGGCCAGCCAGGCATGGCCCGAGGCGGTGTAGTAGAGCGGCGCCTCGCGTCCCATGTCGGGGTCGTAGCGCAGCCCGCTGCGTGCGCCCTGGGCCTTGGCGATCCAGATCTGGCGCTGGCCCTCGATCACCCCCAGGCGCACCATCTCGCCGGACTCGGCGGCGAGGTGGTCGAGAATCGGCTGCACGATATCGCTGGTGCCGCTGATCGCCATGTAGTGAAAGCCCATCGCCATTAGCCGGGTCGACAGCAGGTAGTACTGGCTGGCCGGGTCCTGGCGGACGTAGCCGAGGCGAATCAGTTCGGCGCAGATGCGGTGGACGGCGCTCTTGGGGATATCGAGCTGTTCGGCGATGCTCTGCAGCGGCAGGCCGCGGGCATCGCGGGACAGCGTTTCCAGTACTCCCAGGGTGCGCTCGATCAGGCTGCGGGCCATGCTCTGGATCCTTCGATGACGACGGGTGAGTGGCTCAACTGACGTGGCTGCGAATCAGCTGCGCCTTCTGCTGCAGCAGCGGCAGGAAGCGTTCGGTCAGCGTGGCGAGGTCGATGCGTGCGGCGTTGGTACTGATGTTGATAGCGCCCAAGAGGCGGCCGTTGCCATCGAAGGCCGGCACCGCCAGCGAGCGCAGGCCGGAGTCCAGCTCCTGGTCGGAGACCGCATAGCCCTGCTGGCGTACCTTGAGCACGCAGGCGCGCAGCTCGTCCTTGTCGGTGACGGTCTTGTCGGTATAGCGCTCCAGCACCACCCGCTCGAGGTAGGCGTCGAGCTCGGCGTCCGGCAGCTGCGCCAGCAGCACCCGGCCCATGGAGGTATGCGCGGCGGGCAGGCGGGTGCCCACCGAGAGGGTGATCGCCATCAGCCGGTGCTTGGCCGCCGAGCGCGCCACGTAGATCACGTCCTCGCCGTCTAGCACGCCCAGCGAGGAGGACTCGCCGATCTCGGCGGTGATATCCTCGAGATACTGCTGGATCACGCTGCGGTAGTTGTTGGCCGACAGGAACGAGTAGCCGAGCTGCAGCACCTTGGGCGCCAGCTCGAAGTAGCGCTGCTGCTTGCGCACATAGCCCAAGGCGTGCAGCGTTAGCAGGAAGCGCCGCGCGCGGGCGCGGTTCATGCCGGTACGCGTGGCCACCTCGCTGAGCGTCATGCGCGGGTTGGCGCCGTCGAAGGCGAGAATGACCTCCAGGCCGCTGGCCAGCGCGGTGACGAAGTCGCGGTCGTCGGGCTGTAGCGTATCCTCTTGAATGGGTGCGTTCATGCCGTCGTTATCCTTGTCGATGTTGCTGATAGGCCATGCTTCAATCTAGCATATTGTTCGAAGTGCGAACAGTTGTTCGAATGATGCGTTAGTATCGCCGCCTTTACCAACGGAGACCGCCATGCCCGCTGCCCTGATCCAGCACCCCTTCATGAGCGCCGAGGGCCTGAGCGCCTGCCATGGCCAGGCCCTGGTCGAGGCTATGCTGGCCTTCGAGCTCGCCCTGGCCGAGGTTCAGGAGGCCGAGGGCGCATTGCCCGCCGGCACCAGCCAGCGGCTGCGCGAGTGCCTCGCGGCGCATGCCTTCGATCTCGACGCCCTGGCTGCCGGTGTGGCCAGCGGCGGCAACGTCGCCATTCCCTTCGTCAAGCAGGCCCGCGCGGCGCTGCCCGCTGACCTCAAGCGCTACTTTCACCAGGGGGCGACCAGCCAGGACGTGGTCGACAGCGCGCTGATGCTGCTGCTCAAGCCGCGCCTGGCGTGCCTCGATGCGCTACTGCTGCGCTGCCGGGCGGCGGGCATCGCACTGATGCAGGCGCACGACCAGAGCGTGATGGTGGGGCGCACCCTGATGCAGCAGGCGCTGCCGACCACCTTCGGGGTGCGGGTGGCGCAGTGGACGCTGGGCCTCGAGCAGGCGCGGCGTCGCCTGGCCGGGATTGCGCTGCCGGTGCAGTTCGGCGGCGCGGTGGGCGTACACTCCGGCTGGGACGAGCTGGGCCTGGCGTTCATGGACGGCATCGCCGAGCGCCTCGGCCTGGCCGCGCCGGTGCTGCCCTGGCACACCGACCGCCAGCCGATCCACGCCCTGGGCACGGCGCTGGATGCCGCCGCCGGAGCGGCGGAGAAGCTGGCCCTGGATGTCTCGCTGCTGACCCAGACCGAGCTCGGCGAGGTCGCCGAACCCGCCGGCGAGGGCATGGGTGAGTCGTCGTCGATGCCGCACAAGCGCAACCCGGTGCGCTGCGCGTTGATCCGCGGTGCGGCGCGCCAGGTCCACGGCCACACCACGGTGCTGCTCAACGCCGCTGCCCAGCCGCTGGAGCGCGGCCTCGGCGAGTGGCACGCCGAGTGGACGCCGTTGATCGACGGTGCCCTGCTGCTGGAGGGCGCCCTGGAGCAGGCGGCGGTACTGCTGGAAGGCCTGGAGGTGAACGCCGAGGCGATGCGCCGCAACCTGGCGGTAACCGGCGGCGCGATCATGGCCGAGCCGGTCTCGCGGCTGCTGGCGCCAGTCGTTGGCCAGGACGCCGCCAAGCGCATTGCTGCCGAGGCCGCCGAGACGGCTCGCCGCGAGGGGCGCGGCTATGCCGAGGTCTTGGCCGAACACGATGAGATCCAGGGGCAGGTCGCGGCGGAGGAATTGGCCCGCGCCTGCGACCCGGGATTATACATTGGTAGTAGTCGGCAGCAGGTCAAGCGCGCCGTACGCTGGCTTGAACAAGACTAATTCATTGTAACGCAAGTGCTTTTCGGTATTCGAAAAGGGGGAGGCCTAGGCCTCCCCCTTTTGCGTGGTTTGACCCTCCGCGGCCAAGGGATTATTTTGTTCGTATCACAAACCTAAGTTCGCAATGCGCACAGTGCAGGGCGAACCCGAGTCGAGCACCGAGAGGCAGACATCATGGCCGAGTTCCTCAGCTTGCATGACGCGGTGGCCCGCTACGTCGAAGACGGCGCCACCGTGGCCATGGAAGGCTTTACCCATCTGATTCCCTTCGCCGCGGGCCACGAAGTGATCCGCCAGGGCAAGCGCGACCTGACCCTGATCCGCCTGACCCCGGACCTGGTCTACGACCAGCTGATCGGCGCCGGCTGCGCCAAGAAGGTGATCTTCTCGTGGGGCGGCAACCCCGGGGTGGGCTCGCTGCACCGCCTGCGCGACGCCGTCGAGAAGGGCTGGCCGCACCAGATCGAGATCCTCGAGCACAGCCATGCCGCCATGGCCTGCGCCTTCGAGGCCGGCGCGGCGGGCCTGCCGCTGGCGGTGCTGCGCGGCTATGTGGGCAGCGAGCTGCCCAGCGTCAACGACCAGATCAAGTTCATCGAGTGCCCGTTCACCGGTGAACGACTGGCCGCGGTGCCCTCGGTGCGCCCGGATGTCTCCATCATCCACGCCCAGCGCGCCGACCGCGCCGGCAACGTGCTGGTGGAAGGCATCGTCGGGGTGCAGAAAGAGGCGGTGCTGGCCGCCAAGCACAGCATCGTCACCGTCGAGGAGATCGTCGACGACCTCGGCGCCACCCCCAACGCCTGCGTGATTCCGGGCTGGGCGATCAGCGCCGTGGCGGTGGCCGAGAAGGGCGCCTACCCCTCCTACACCCACGGCTACTACGACCGCGACAACCGCTTCTACAAGGAGTGGGACGCCATCGCCCGCGACCGCGAAGTCTTCACCCAGTGGCTCGACGACAACGTCTACAACGCCGGAGGCGCCGCCTGATGAGCAACGACTACACTTCCTCGGAAATGATGACCGTCACCGCGGCGCGCGCCCTGGAAAACGGCATGACCTGCTTCGTCGGCATCGGCTTGCCCTCGGAGGCGGCCAACCTGGCGCGCCTGACCCACGCCCCGGACGTGGTGCTGATCTACGAATCCGGCACCCTGCAGACCAAGCCCGAGGTGCTGCCGCTCTCCATCGGCGACGGCGAGCTGGCCGAGACCGCGCTGACCACCGTCGCGGTGCCCGAGATGTTTCGCTACTGGCTGCAGGGCGGCAAGGTCGACGTCGGCTTCCTCGGCACCGCCCAGATCGACCGCTACTGCAACCTCAACACCACCCTGATCGGCGACTACCGCGAGCCCAAGGTGCGCCTGCCGGGCGGCGGCGGGGCGCCGGAGATCGCCACCAATGCTGGAGAGGTGTTCATCACCCTCAAGCACTCCAAGCGCGCCTTCGTCGACCGCGTCGACTTCGTTACTACCCTGGGCTTCGGCCGCGACGGCAAGGGCCGCGACGGCGTGCCCAATATCGGCAAGGGCCCGACCCGGGTGATCACCGACCTGTGCGTGATGAAGCCCGACCCCGAGACCAAGGAGCTGGTGGTCGTCTCGCTGCACCCGGGGGTGAGCCGCGAGGACGTGATCGAGGCCACCGGCTGGGAGATCCGCTTCGCCGAGAGCCTCGAGAGCACGCCGCAGCCGAGTGCCAAGGAACTCGAGATCCTGCGCGATCTCAAGGACCGCACCGACCGCAAGCACGCCGGGCAGTGAGCCGAACAGGAGAACCGTACCAATGAGCGACGTCTATCTGTGTCATCCGCGGCGTAGCGCCGTAGGCCGCTTCGGCGGCACGCTTGCCAGCGTGCGCCCCGACGACCTGGCCGCCAGCATCTTCAAGGCGGTACTCGCCGAGGCCCCGCAGCTCGACCCGGCGGCCATCGAAGATGTGTTCATGGGCTGCGCCAACCAGGCCGGCGAAGACAACCGCAGCGTGGCGCGCATGTCGCTGCTGCTGGCGGGCATGCCGACCTCGATTCCCGGCACCACCCTCAACCGCCTGTGTGGCTCCGGCATGGACGCGGTGGGCACCGCCTTCCGCGCCATCAAGGCCGGCGAGATGGACCTGGCCCTGGCCGGCGGCGTGGAGTCGATGTCCCGCGCGCCCTACGTGATGGGCAAGGCCGACAGCGCCTTCTCCCGCGGCCAGAAGATCGAGGACACCACCATCGGCTGGCGCTTCATCAACCCGCTGATGAAGAAGGCCTACGGCGTCGACTCGATGCCCGAGACCGCCGAGAACGTCGCCGAGCAGTTCAACATCTCCCGCGAGGACCAGGACGCCTTCGCCCTGCGCTCCCAGCAGAAGGCCGCCGCCGCCCAGCAGGCCGGCCGCTTTGCCGAAGAGATCACCGCCATCGAGATCCCGCGGCGCAAGCAGGAGCCGCTGGTCTTCGATCAGGACGAGCACCTGCGCGCCACCACCCTGGAGAAGCTCGCCGGCCTGCCGACGCCGTTCCGCGACGGCGGCAGCGTTACCGCCGGCAACGCCTCCGGGGTCAACGACGGCGCCGCCGCCATGCTGGTCGCCAGCCAGGCCGCGGTAGACAAGCACGGCCTCAAACCGATGGCCAAGATCCTCGGCATGGCCACCGCCGGCGTCGAGCCGCGTATCATGGGCTACGGCCCGGTGCCCGCTGTCAACAAGCTGCTCGAGCGCAGCGGCGTGTCGATCGACGAGATCGACATCATCGAGCTCAACGAAGCCTTCGCCGCCCAGGCGCTGGCCTGCATGCGCGACCTGGGCATTGCCGATGACGACCCGCGGGTCAATCCCAACGGCGGCGCCATCGCCCTCGGCCACCCGCTGGGCATGTCCGGCGCACGGCTGCTGCTGACCGCCGCCCATGAGCTGCAAAAGAGTGGCAAGCGCTACGCGCTGTGTACCATGTGCGTCGGCGTGGGGCAGGGCATCGCGACCCTGATAGAGAAGGCATAAGAAATAAGAAAGTAAGAGAGAAGAAGGAAGAGAGAAGAAGGATGAATCAGGGTTTCTTCCCTCTTCCAGGTGCGAAGCACCGATCTTCCGTCTTACAGCTATTTCCAATCAGGCGCCGAGCGATAATTCGATGCCTGGGGATGGGAGAGTGTTTTATGGCATTTCTGGAGATCAACGGCCGCAGCGTGGCCTACCGCCTGCTCGGCGCCGAGGCCCACCCGCTGGTGGTGCTGGCCCATCCGCTGGGCATGACCCAGGTAGTATGGGACGACATCCTGCCCATGCTGCTGCCGCGTTACCGGGTGCTGACCTGGGACCTGCCCGGCCACGGCGCCAGCCAGGCCTGGGGCGAGGCCGCCATCACCCCGGCCGACCTGGCCGCCGAGACGCTGGCGCTGGCCGAGCACGCCCAGGCCTCGCGCTTCCACTTTGTCGGCACCTCCATCGGTGGGGTCGTCGGCCAGCAGCTGATCAGTGAGCATGCCGAACGGCTCTACTCCGCCACCCTGACCAACACCGGCGCGGTGATCGGCAACGCCGAGATGTGGAACACCCGCGCCGGCCGCGTGCGCAGCGAAGGCCTGGCGGCGATGAGCGGTGAGATCGTGCCGCGCTGGTTCGCGCCTGCCCGCATCGAGGCCAACCCGGCGTTGCAGGCCGGCTGGATGACCCAGATGGGCCGCAACGACGCCGAAGGCTACGCCAAGCTGTGCGAGATGCTCGGCAGCCACGTCTTTACCGGCAAGCTCTCTGGCCCTCTTTCACAACATCCTGGCGTAAAAGTACAGCTGCTAGGTGGCAGCGAAGACCTGGCCACGCCACCGTCGACCCTCGAGGCCCTGGCCGCCGAGCTCGACGGCGCGGCGCTGGAGATCTTTGAGGGCGTGGGCCATGTGCCCTCCGTCGAAGTGCCGGCGCAGTTTGCCGAGGCGCTGCTGAAGGCGATGGCCGTCGACCTCGGCGACGTGGCCAACCACGGCGTGGGCTACGCCACCGGCCTGGAGACCCGCAAGCAGGTGCTCGGCGAGGAGCACGTGGCGCGCTCCACCGCCAACGCCACCAGCCTCGATGCGCCCTTCCAGCAGATGATTACCCGCCTGGCCTGGGGCGAGCTGTGGAGCAACGACGACCTCACCCGGCGCGAGCGCAGCATGATCACCACCGGCATCCTCGCCGCCCTGGGCCGCGAGGAACTCACCCTGCACCTCAAGACCGCCAAGCGCATCGGCCTCAGCGAAGCCGAACTGCGCCAGGTGCTGATGCACGTGGCGATCTACGGTGGCGTGCCGGCCGCCAACCACGCCTTCAGCCTGGCCAAGCAGCTGGGCTGGGGGGATGGCGAAGGCTAGCTGCGAAGGCAACTTCTCGACAGCTCGGCCGCCACGGCCTAAAGGTTATAGGTATTACCCTTGGCGGCAGAGGTCGGGATGGCAAAACTAACCTTCATCAAACTCGATGACGAGCTGAAAAGGGCGGGTGCGGCATCTGGCCGACGCCCGCCAGCGTTCCGCACACTGGCTCATGCGTGAGGCCATCGAGCAGTATGTGGAACGCGAGGAAAGACGAGAGGCCTTCCGGCAGGGCACGCTCAACGCTTGGGAGAATTACCAGGCGACTGGCGTGCATGCGACCACTGACGAAGTCGAGCAGTGGCTGGCTAGCTGGGGAAAGGATGACGAGACACCGGCCCCAATATGCCACAAGTGATCTTTACCCCGGCAGCAGTCCATGACTTGAAGCGACTGCGTGAGTTCCAACAACCCAAGCATCCAGCAGCAGCCGAACGAGATGCCAAGGTTCCCACACACTTTTGTTGCTGATCAGCGCTAACGCCGCTTTTTCTTCGACACACATCCTCTCGTGAGACCGCGGAGCTACGCTAGCCCGTGGTCCATCCTTCCCTAAATCTCATCCTTTTGGCTTGCGTTGACTGATTTTCTGGCACGGGTCAGCAGAGGTGTATAGGCTGAAAATATACGCTTGTTTATAAGCCTAAAGTGGTGGATGCACCTTATGCCGTTGGTATTTCCGAGCGGCAAGCTTAAGCTTGGGGTCAGGAAGCATGGGAGAGATCATGGCTGCAATCGACCCACAGCGGCCATGCCGGCAAAGGCAGCATGCTCGTTCATCCATGTTGTACCCGCGCGACCGGATGCCTCAGGCCGCACTCCGGCCAATACAATACCCTATAGAAGTTGCATGGCAGCCTGATGTGCGGCTTAGTCCAACAGGCATTTATTCGCCATGCTGCGCACGGCGAATAAATGCTGAACAGTTAGGAGAGATTCGAGTGCGGTACGCGTTCGTAAATGGCTATAGGGTTGAGGCGGAAAAGGGGCTGCATGGAAAGTGCCCTTGTTGTAATAGTGATGTCATTGCGAAATGTGGAAACTTCAAAGTCCATCACTGGGCGCATAAAACCCGAGAATTATGCGATCCTTGGTGGGAAAACGAATCTGAGTGGCACAGAACGTGGAAGTCTTACTTCCCGAGCAAGAGTCAGGAACGTGTGTTTACCGATGAGAAAACGGGAGAAAGACACATTGCAGATGTCTACGTTGAGAAGAATGTGGTCATCGAGTTTCAAAGCTATTCAATCTCTGCCGAAGAGATGAGTGCCCGAGAGCGCTTCTACCAACAGATGATTTGGGTAGTAAACGGCGCTAAAAGGGACTTTGACCGAATATATTTCCATCAGAGTGTTTGTGGTGCCCATACAGACGATCCTTCCCTTCGCAAGATTAGGTGGGTTGGTCGTAGTAAGCTCCTTGCCAAATGGGAGGCTGCAACAAAACACGTATATATGGATTTTGGTACGGATCTAGTATGGCATCTCATTGAATATGACCCGAAGACCAAAAATGGTTTGGTCAGAGCTTATCCGAAGCAAAAGTTCGTGGAGTTTTTTGGTGGTATCTACTCCTAACAATCACATTCACGGCGACGTCTACTCCATTGCGGCTTCGCCTCTATTCCGCAGCCGCGCGTGCTGTTGGCGTTATGTGTAACTGGCAAAGCAATCGAGGTTTTCGTTCAATCTACAATATCGTTTCTGTTGGCAAGCGTATTTACTTTGAGTTTTTGTCTAGTCTGGAAAATCAGAATGTGCCCTACTCCTTCAATTCAACTTCAGTTTCAAGTTTTGAATTTTCGCCTGTGCTCTGCATAAATAACGCTGCTAATCGAATACACTAGTGCAACGGAGGGCGTATGGTAGAAATCACCAAGAAAAGCTTAGAAGCTACTAAGAATAATCATCACGTTTGGGCTAACTACATGAAACGGTGGTCACCTGATAACAAGCAGGTTTTCTACACAACCAAGAAAAACAAGAAAACCGCATTCGATAGCGTTAAAAACGTTGCTGTCGAGCGTGATTTCTATCGCGTTCAATACCTCACGCCTGAACACATAGATGCGATTAAAAACTTCTCGAAGAAAAGCCCGAAAGAGCTTCATGAACAGCACATGTCGTATCTAAGTGACTTTATTTTGATGCAGCAGCTTGAGGCTATGTATCGAAAAAGCAAAGTAAAAGACGACACAGCAGATAAAATGCTAGAAGCATGGAAAAGCAACGGCATTGAAAGGCTTCATTCTTCGCATGAAAAAGAAGTGCAAATCGTTCTTGCTGGACTGGCGGATCATGACTTGTCTGTGTTAGATGACAGTCAAAATATGTGCTACTTCATGCAGTTTTTTGCTCAGCAAATCACTAGAACTAAGACGTTTAGAGATACCGTCTTAACTGGCGTATCGAATAAAGCAACCACCGACGAAGAAAAGCACCTAGCCAAAATGATGAAAGAATGCTGGTGGTTCATCAGTTACATGTTCGGTATGAGCATGGGGCGTTCGATGTTTCTAGATCGACATGATGATAATCATTGCTTGCTAATCAACGATACAGATATTCCGTTCATTACTTCTGACCAGCCGATTGTGAATGTTCATCAAGCATTGACTGACGAGATTAAGCCACCATTAGACCATGAGTGTGATGTGTACTATCCGATATCACCAAGCGTTGCTTTCATGGTCAATAAGTCAAATCGCTTTCCACGCGGAAAAGTTAGAGTATCAGTTGATGTCGTGGAAGAAATGAATATCAAAATAGCTAAACGAGCAAATGTTCATATCATTGGGAATAGTGAAGAATCGCTTAAGCCATACAAGAAGTACATCGGTATAAATCTCAATGCTATTAAGACGGATTAAAATGGCTGGTCCGATATTACGGACACAAAAAATTCCGCATCTTATGGGGCATTACATTTCAATCAGATAGCTACATGCTGAATGTAATCCAAGATTCTAGCTGAACAAGTTACACATAACAAGGCGCTCTTGCGGAAACAATACAAAGAGTCGTTTGTGCCGCAAAGCTTAGCGTTAAGAGGCCGATATGAATTTGGATATAGTTGTTAAGAAAAAGGGCGCTGTTTATGAGGCCACAGCCTTTGATGAATCGGGTGAAAAAGTCGATAGTCTTGTTGCCTTCACGGCGTCAAATGCAAGACGCCTTCTTAAAGAGAAATTGGGGTTAGGCTCCGGAAATAAGCCCAAGAAAAAGAAAAAAAGGGGGCCGCGCCCTACTCTTTATGATAGCGGAAGTGTTATGAGCGGGTTACGAGGCGTAACTACGTCGAGGCCATGGAAGAAAACAAAGTGAGGCTACTTAATAGTCAGCTGTTATCGCCCCTTCGGGGACTGGGAGCTTCTTTCCGCCGCTGCATGGCTATAAGTCCGCCCTAAAGCAGGCGTTATATCAGAATCACCTGAACGTCCGTTTCTGGCCGTAAGGAGACGTTAGGCTTTAAAATCACCCAGCATTCCACTGTGTCCACGAATCGTCATATCTGCTCGGCGATTGCACTCTTGTCGATAATCGACCAGACGGTCTGAATCTTCCCATCACCATTAAATTCATAGAAGACATTCTCGTCGAATTTCACGGGTTTGCCGTTGACCGGTAGCCCGAACAGGATGCCAACGGGAGTGCAGTTGAACTGCAGGCGGCTGGCGATATGCGGGGGCTGTGAGATCAGAAGGGCAACGTTAAAGTAGAGATCCGGAATTGCTTCAAAATCGCCCTCCAGCATGGCGCGATAGCCACTCAGCCCTATGACGTTGCCATTGTGGCTGACGTCATGGCTGACATAACGCCCCAGGTTGCCCCAGTCCTGTTGGTTCAGGCATGCGATATAATCGCGATAAATGGCAGATAACTCGTCGCTGTGCATGGCATTTCCTCATTATGTGGCATTCGCTTAATTTAGTCAGGCGGAGACACTTTGTAAGCCGGCTCTCATTTTGTCTTTCGAGGCTGGATTCAACGTCATTGAAAGCATGCTCTGGCCGAAATGAGACGTCTAGTCTGTGCGGATATAGATAGCCGGACACCGACCCGAAGCGGCCATCTATAGCACCCACCTAGTGGCCTTCTGATCCGACTGGTACAGCCGTCCCGACCTTTACGTTGCTCATCGACACCAGTGTCTTGAAGCCCTTGACGTTGTTGCTCTCGAAGAACAACTCACGTGTCAGCTGTGTGTACTCCTCCATGTTCCTGACCAACATGACCAGTACGAAGTCGCACGCGCCGGCTACGTAGTAGCACTGTTGTACCTGGGGGCAGGCGAGGAAGCTACGCTTCATGGCATCCAACAGGTCCAGGCGTTCGCTCTCCACCTCCACCTCGGTGATGACCGTCAGTGCATAGCCCAAGTGCGCAGGGTCCACCAGCGCCACTGTCTTGCGGATGACGCCATGCATATTCATCTTCTTCAGGCGGCGGTTCACTGCCGCGGACGACAGGTTCACCCGAGCGCCAAGGTCCTGCTGGGAGATGGTGGCGTCTTGCTGGACGGCTTCCAGCAAGGCGAGATCGAATTGGTCGAGACGCATAGTGGGGGCCTGAATAAAGCGTTGTAGATTGGCATGAAAGCGAAATGAAATTGCATCAGATTGTCGAATATACAGGAAATTATGCGCAGAAGGGGGCGTAATATTTACCCATGCCGCCAGCAACCCATGAACGTATGTGCTGATTTGCTGTGCCTTTTTGCCCTCTGACGGAGCGACTGATGCTGATTGCGAACCCCAACGTAAAATACGAGCCGTATCCTGATGACCTGAAACGCATCATGAGCATCCAAAAGGCTCGTGAGAGTCGGGCCGCGCTTGCTGGCTGGTCGCAGTTGAACAGAAATGGAACGCCCCTCTATTCTCTGCCAGGACTGGCGGCCAAGTTGGGTGTGGCGGAGGTCCTTTTGAAGGATGAATCCCAGCGCTCTGCGCTAGGTAGTTTCAAGGCCCTTGGGGCACCGATTGCCCTAGTCCGTCTGATCCTTCGTCAATTTCCAGAGAACTGCTTCGCTGCCGAAGAGCTACTGGCAGGCAAGTACCGCTCGGCATTGGCGAGCTTTACCGTGATTAGCGCAACTGACGGCAACCATGGCCGCGCCTTGGCGGCGGCGGCCCAGAGCGTCGGCTGCCGCTGCGTGATTGTGCTGCATGCCAATGTCAGCACCGAGCGAGAAGAGCCCATCGCAGCTTATGGCGCAGAGATCGTTCGGATTAGTGGCAATTATGATGAGTCGGTGGAGACAGCCGCCGAGCTTGCAGAAAAAAACGGCTGGCTGGTGGTGTCCGATACGTCCTATGAGGGCTATGAGGAGATCCCACGGGATGTGATGCAGGGGTATGGCACTATCGCTGCCGAGATCATGGAAGCAGAGACGCTGCAACATAGCGCCGGCCCGGTATGCACCCACGTTTTTCTGCAGGGAGGGGTTGGTGGATTTGCGGCTGGCGTCGCCAGCTATCTCTGGGAGCTCTATGGTGAGCAGCGCCCGACCTTCGTTGTGGTCGAGCCGGAGCAGGCCGACTGCCTGTATCAGAGTGCCAGGGCCGGCAAGGCCGCTAAGGCCACCGGCTCTGTGGATTCGGTCATGGCAGGGCTCGCCTGCGGTGACACTTCGTGGCTGGCCTGGAAGTTCCTGCAGCCGTGCGTGGATTTTTTCATGACGATTCCAGATGACGAAGCCGTTGCTGCCATGCGTTCGCTGGCAGACAGCAGCGAGGAGGATGTGCCGGTCGTCGCGGGCGAGTCCGGGGCAGCAGGGCTGGCAGGACTTGTTCGGTTAGCCCGCGACCCCATGCAGGTCGCGCTGAACGCTGAATCGCGTGTCCTGTTGATCAATACGGAAGGGGACACTGCACCAGAGGTATACCGCGAGCTGGTAGGCGAGAGTGGGGCCTCGGTAATGGCACGCCAGGCGAACTGGTTGAAGCGCAACGCTCAATAGGGGGCGCCAGGCATGGATGCATGCATGACTGCGAGGTCTGGGTGAGCCGATGTTGGACACTGTGACGTCGCTTGATGAGCAGGGGGGCGCGAGTTGGCCCGAAAGCTTAAGCGGCACGCTAGCGCGGGCCAGGAGCTCATACTCTGATGCTCATAACGAGACACCCTTGCGTCAAACCCTCGAAGAGGAGATTGCCAGTGGTGCCTTCCTCGTCCATGCGGTTGAACAGATGCAAGGAAATATGATGACTAGACCACAGGCAAGCAGCCAGGAGCAGATCAATAACGACCAGGTCATCGTTACCCGTTGGGACTTTCCACCAGGCGCGGAAACGGGGTGGCACCGGCACGCTCACGACTATGTGATTGTGCCGATCCATGATGGCGTGATGCTGCTGGAAACGTCCGACGGGCATCGTGAAGTCACGCTTCAGGCCGGTGTGTGCTACAACCGGCTAGAGGGCACCGAACATAATGTGATCAATAACAGCGAGACCCCCTTCTCCTTTGTCGAAGTCGAGCTGAAATAGCCGCTTTGGACTGCGATAAAGGCGGCCGAGAGCGTCAGCTCTTCGGCCTCCATAACCTAGTGTGCTTGCCCGTCTTGTGGGTTTACAGGCGCTCCACCAAGCCTTCAATAGCGTGCTTGGCCTCTTCGAGGGCCGATTCTTGCTGTCTCGTGCTGAGGCCCTCGGCGAAGATGGTCTCCACCTCGGTGATGCCGATCAGGCCGAGCATCGTCTTGAGGTGTGGCAGTTGGCTATCCAGCGGGGTGCCGGCGTACTGCCCGCCGCGGGCCAGCAGCAGCACTGCCCGCTTGCCTTCCACCAGGCCCTGGGGCCCCTGCTCGGTATAGCGGAAGGTCTCTCCTGCGCGCAGGATGCGATCGAACCAGGCCTTGAGCTGCGACGGAATGCCAAGGTTGTACATGGGCACCGCCAGTACCAGTACGTCATGCTCGCGCAGCTCTGCGATCTGCTCGTCGGAGCGGGCCGCCAGTTCGCGCTGCTCGGCGGAGCGCTCCTCGGGGGCTACCTGCCAGCTGCCCAGCTCGGCCAGGCCCAGATGGGGCAATTCCTCGGCGATCAGGTCGCGGTGGGTCACCGCCAGGCCATCGCGGGCCTCCGCCAGGGTGGAAAAGTGTTCGGCCAGCGCCTGTGAGTGGCCGCCGAGAATGGATGAGGTAAGCACAAGGGTACGCGTGGTCATGGGGTTCTCCTGGTCAGTAGGGAGGAACGATGAAGGCCATGTTAGGTGAATTTTTTGCGATAAAAAGCGCAAAAAACCGCCGACCACATTCGATAAAACCGAATTTGGAAGGCGGCTCCAGGCCTCACGCGTGCTGATCGCCAATCGCCGCGACGATGCCCTCGTAGAACCAGCGCTGGGCGGGGGCGCGCTCGGCACCGGTCTGGTAGTAGAGCGCTACCTCGAAGGGAGGTACCGGGAAGGGGAGTTCGCTGACCACTAGCGATGAGCGTGCGGCGAAGTCGCTGGCGATCTGTGCCGGCAGGATCGCCAGCAGGTCGCTGCCCTGGAGGATCTGCGGTAGCACCGAGAAGTGCGGAATCTCCAGGCTGACCTTGCGCTCGATGCCGTCGCGCCGCATCACCTCGTCGGCCAGGTCATGACCGGAGGCCGAAGCCACGACCACATGCCGTCCGGCGCTGAAGCGTGCCAGGTCGAGGGGCTCGCCACCCAGCGCCTGTGGATCGCTGAGGCACACGTAGCGATCCTCGAAGAGTGCGCGTCGGTCGACGTCGGCGGCGTTCAGCGGGCGGCTGCAGATCACCGCATTGACCTTGCCGCTGGCCAGCCAGTCGCTGGCGCGGTCGATCTCCAGCGCCACCACCTCGAGCTCAATACCGGGTGCCTCTGCGTGTAGCCGCGGCAGGATCCTGGGCAGCAGCGACATCTCCCCCAGGTCGGTGAGCGCCAGGCGAAAACGCCGCGTGCAGCTGGCCGGGTTGAAGTCGCGCCCGCTGGCCAGGGTCGCCTCGAGCTGCTGCAGGCCGTCGCGTAGGGCAGGGTAGAGCTGGCGGGCGGTCACAGTGGGCTCCATGCCATTGCGGCCGCGCACGAACAGGCGGTCGTCGAACTGTTCGCGCAGCCGGCTCAGGGCGTAGCTGACGGACGGCTGGGTGACGAACAGCCGCTGGGCGGTGAGGGTCACGCTGCGGGTCTCGTAGAGCAGCACGAAGGTGCGCACCAGGTTGAGATCGGCGTGGGCCATGGGCGCTCCCCGATAAGACATGGAATAGATACATTTTATTCTAACTAGAAAAACTATCGATTTGCTCGATGAAGTGCTGGCGCCTAGCGTAAACGCAACCTTTCGTCATCCGCCTCAGGAGCCTTCATGCCGAGCGTTCACGCCGTCACCTATTCACTGCTGCGCCGCCAGGGCATCACCACTGTCTTTGGTAACCCCGGCTCCAACGAGCTGCCGTTCCTCAAGGGCTTTCCCGAGGATTTCCGCTACGTGCTGGGGCTGCATGAGGGCGTGGTGGCGGGGATGGCGGACGGCTATGCCCTGGCTAGCGGGCGGCCGGCATTCGTCAACCTGCACGCCGCGGCGGGCACCGGCAACGCCATGGGTGCGCTGACCAACGCCTGGTACTCGCATTCGCCGCTGGTGATCACCGCCGGGCAGCAGGCGCGCTCGATGATCGGCGTGGAGTCGATGCTGGCCAACGTGGAGGCACCGCAGCTGCCCAAGCCGCTGGTCAAGTGGAGCTATGAGCCGGCCTGCCCCGAGGACGTGCCGCGGGCGCTGAGCCAGGCGATCCACAGCGCCTCGCTGCCGCCGCGCGGGCCGGTCTACGTGTCGATCCCGCATGACGACTGGGACCGCGAGGCCGGCGACGACGCCGAGCTGGTGGTGGCGCGCGAGATCGAACATGCCGGGGTGCCGTCCCCCACGCAGCTCGAGCGTCTGGCCGAGCGCCTGAACGGCGCCGAGAACCCGCTGCTGGTGCTGGGGCCCGAGGTCGATGCCCGCCAGGCCAATGGGCTGGCGGTCGAGCTGGCCGAGCGCCTGCGGCTGCCGGTGTGGGTGGCGCCTTCGGCGTCGCGCTGCCCGTTTCCCACGCGGCACCCCTGCTTTCGCGGCGTGCTGCCGGCGGCGATTTCCGGTATTACCGCGCATCTCGAGGGCCACGACCTGGTCGTGGTGGTGGGAGCGCCGGTGTTCCGCTACCACAAGTACGCGCCGGGCCGCTATTTGCCGGCCGGGGCGCAGTTGGTGCATGTCACCGGCGATGCCGGTGAGGCGGCCCGGGCGCCGATGGGCGATGCCCTGGTGGGCGACGTGCACGCCACCCTCGAGGCGCTGCTGCCGCACCTCGAGCAGAGCGAGCGCGAGCTGCCCGCCGCGCTGCCGGCGCCGGCGGCCGCCGAGGATGGCGAGGGCCGGCTAGCCCCGGCCAACGTCTTCGACACCCTGGATGCCCTGGCGCCGGAAGACGCCATCTACGTCAAGGAGTCGACCTCGACGGTGGAGATCTTCTGGGAGCGTGTCGCCATGCGCCATCCCGGCAGCTACTACTTTCCCGCCGCGGGTGGGCTCGGCTTCGGCCTGCCGGCGGCGCTCGGCGTGCAGTTGGCCCAGCCGCAGCGCCAGGTCATCGGGGTGGTCGGCGACGGCTCGGCCAGCTACGCCATCACCGCGCTGTGGAGCGCCGCCCAGTATCGCATCCCGGCGGTGCTGATCATCCTCAACAACGGCACCTACGGCGCGCTGCGCGGCTTTGCCCGCCATATGGCGGTGGACGACGCCCCGGGGCTCGACGTGCCGGGCATCGACTTCTGCGCCTTGGCCCAGGGCTATGGGGTGGAGGCACGCCTGGCCGACTCCCGCGAGGCCCTGGCCAGGGCGCTGCAAGAGGGCCTGGCCATGGATCGCCCACTGCTGATCGAGGTACCGACCCTGCCCACCTGACGCCGGTCAGGGGCAGCACCACGCCACTCGCACCACGACACTCACCATAAGCACAACAGAGGTCATCACCATGAAACACGCCATCTCTCGCTGCCTGCTGGCCACTTGCGTGGCCGCCGCTGCCGCAGCCACCACCGCCCACGCCGATACCCTGCGCATGGCGCACTTCTGGCCCTCCGGCTCGGAGGTCAATCAGGAGATCTTCGAGGCCTGGGCGGCGAGCCTCGAGGAGGTCACCAACGGCGCCGTCACGGTCGAGAACTACCCCTCCCAGACCCTGGGGCCCTCGGACCAGGCCTACCAGGGCGCGGTCAACGGCATCTCGGATATCGCCATCACCATGCAGGGCTATACGTCAGGGCGCTTCCCGCTCTCGGAGATCGTCCAACTGCCGGGCGTCTCGTCTAGTTCCTCCCAGGGTTCCTGCGTGCTGCAGTCGTTGTATGACGAAGGCCTGATCAGCGACGAGTACGACGACGTCAAGGTGCTCTACATGTTCGCCACTGGGCCGGCCTACCTGCATACCCGCGGCGACGAACTACAGTCCCCCGACGACCTGCGCGGCCTGCGCATTCGCCGCCCCAGCGACGTCGCCGGCGAGATGCTCGAGCGGCTCGGCGCCCAGCCCATGGGCATGCCGGCGCCGGATATCTACACCTCGATGCAGCGCGGCGTGATGGATGGCCTGAGCTTCCCGTGGCAGGCGATGAAGACCTTCGGCATCAACGAGCTGGCCGAGTACCACCTCGAGGTGCCCTACTACACCGGGGTGGCCATGGCGGTGATGAACCTCGACAGCTATGAGCGGTTGGCCCCCGAGGTACAGGACGCCATCGACGCCCACACCGGGATGGAGTGGGCGGCGCGGGCCGGCGAGGTCTATGACCGCCTCGACCGAGAAGGGCGCGAGGAAGCCGTGGCCCAGGGCGGCACCATCCACAGCGTGGAGGATCCGCTCAACGACCCGGAGTGGGCCGAGCCGCTGCAGGAAGGCACCGAGGGTTACTTGACCCGCCTCGAGGCGCGCGGCATCGACAACGCCCGCGAGGTCCACGCTCGTGCCCTGGAGCTGGGCGAGGCGTGTCGGTCCTGAACGGCGCGTAGCGGTTCCGTTTTGGCGCCTGATCGGCGAAGGTAACGCTTTTATGCCATCGCCGGTCGTTTGCCATGCTCAATCCGCGTATCAAGCTGCGTCACTTGCAGGCCTTCCTCGAGGTCGCCAAGCGGCGCAGCTTCGCGCGTGCCGCCGACAGTCTGGCGATCACCCAGCCGGGCATCTCCAAGGCCATTCGCGAACTCGAGGAGAGCGTCGCGGCGCCGCTGTTCGAGCGTACGCCCCAGGGCGTGGCGCTGACCCAGGCCGGCCTCACCCTGCTGCGCCACGCCGGGCCGGCGCTGCGCGCGCTGGAGGAGGGCGTCGGCGCGGTGAGTGCCGCCCAGGGCAGCGGCGAGTGGCTGCGGGTCGGGGCGCTCTCCACGGTGGAGAGCCAGCTGCTGCCGCGGGCGATCCTGCGCTGGCAGGTGAGCCTCGACGCTCCTGACAGCGGCGTCAAGGTGGTCACCGGGGCCAGCGCCTACCTGCTCTCGCAGCTGCGCGCCGGCGAGCTCGACCTGGTGGTGGGGCGCATGACCGAGGCCCGCGAGATCCGCGACCTGACCTTCGAACACCTCTACTACGAGCCGCTGCTGCTGGTGGTGCGTGGCGGCCATCCGCTGGCCGGCATCGCCCCCTTGCCCGCCGAGCGCTTGAGCGAGCTGGCGTGGGTGCTGCCGCCGCCGCAGACCACCCTGCGCCAGCGGGTCGACAGCTTCTGCGTGCGCCATGGCCTGGGCCTGCCCGGCCGGCGCCTGGAGACCCTGTCGCTGCCGGTCAGCCGCCGCTACACCCTCGACAGCGACGCGCTGTGGGTCGCCCCGCGCGAGGCGGTGGCCGACGACCTCGCCGCCGGCCTACTGGCCGAGCTGGCTTTGCCGCTGGAGGAGCAGGGCGGCTCGGTGGGCTTCTGCCGTAACGCCAGCCTGCAGCCCTCGCTGGGGCTGGAGGCGTTCTGCGAGGCGCTGCGCGAGGCGGCGGCTGCGTATTAGCGCTTGTGCGATGACTCACTCGATACCCACGGGATAGGCAACGCTGGCGATGATGTTGGTTGCTTTCTAATTAGAACATTTTATGTGCTCTTTCAGTGGTGGTTTGCTAGGCTGTGTGGTTTACGTCTACCATGAGTTTATATGATTCATAAACCTTGAGAGGCCAGCATGATTGGAGAGCGAATCAAGCGTGCACGCGCGGCCGCTGGCTTATCCATGCAGGCCTTGGGGCAGCAGGTTGGCGTGAGTGCCAACATGATCAAGAAGTACGAGCATGACCAGTGCATGCCCAGCTCAGGCGTACTGATCAAGCTGTCCAAGTCACTGGGCGTACGTAGCGAATACTTCTTCCGCCCTGTACAGGTCGAACTCGGTGAGGTGGAGTATCGCAAGCGATCGACGTTGCCGGCAGGCATCCTCAAGCGTATCCATGCAGATGTGCTCGATCAGGCAGAGCGTTGGCACGAACTAACCAACCTTTGGCCGAACTTCCCGCTCGCCGACTTCAAGGAACCAGACGACTTGCCAGAGCGGGTCGAGACACTGGACGAGGTGGACGCTGTTGCCGATGGCCTACGGTCGAGCTGGCAGCTGGGACAGAATCCTATCCCAGACTTGGTCGATGAGCTCGAAGCCCGCGGTATCCTCGTGATCATGACGGACGTCGATGAGCAGTCCAAGTTTGATGGCCTGCAAGCACAGATAGCAGGATTGCCCGTCATCGTCGTATCGTCCAATTGGCCTGGGGACCGCCAGCGATTCACACTGGCTCATGAGCTTGGGCACCTATTGTTGCAGGGACGACTGGCTGCCACATTGGATGAAGAGCAAGCCTGTAACCGCTTTGCTGGCGCTTTTTTGTTGCCGGCCGGACCGATGCGTCAACAGCTCGGCCCATCACGCCAGCATCTTGAGCCGAAAGAGCTCTACCTGATGAAGATGGAGTACGGGCTGAGCATGAAGGCTTGTCTCTATCGTGCCAAGGATCTCGGTATCATCACGTCGGCTGAGCATCGTGGGATGATGATCAAGTTCTCGAAAAACCGCTGGCACAAAGTGGAGCCAGGGCACGCTTACCCTGCGGAAGTCACCCTGACATTCCAGCAACTGGTGTATCGAGCACTCGGTGAGGGGATTGTTAGCGAATCCAAGGCCGCAGAGCTGCTGGGGATTCCCCTAATGCAGTTCCACCAGGAACGAAAGCTGGAGCAGCTGGATGCAGTTGCTCATTAGCGATACCAATATTCTGATTGACCTTGAAGAAGGCAAGCTCATGGACGAGCTATTTCGGCTTCCCTATGAGTTCGCCGTTCCCGATATTCTGTTTGCAGAAGAATTGGAAGCCCAGCATAGCCACCTTCTGGATATGGGGCTGTCGCAGGGGGAGCTTACCTCGGCGACGCTCCATTATGCGGTGGCACTCATACAGCGCTGTTCCGGAGTGAGCAGAAACGACTGTTTCGCTCTGGCGCTGGCCAGGCAAGAGCAGTGCCCACTTCTGACGGGGGACCAGAGACTTCGGGCTGCTGCCGATAGGGAAGGTGTCGAAGTGATGGGGACCCTATGGATCGTTAATCAGCTCGTTTGCCATCAGATCATCACCAGGGAGGAGGCAAAGACTGCCTATGCACGGATGCGGGAAAATGGCAGACGCCTTCCTTGGCAGCTCGCCCTCAGTTCATTAGATCGCATCGATACCCATAACCCATAGGTTATGTGGGTGTCCCGAGTCGTCAATTGGCAGCCCTGCGGCGACGCGCCACACTACCGGCCAACCCGCGGCATGGCCCGCGATCCACGCCAGCAGAGGGCTTTTCGCCATGCAAGACGACAACAAGCGCTACGTCGAGCGCGACCGTAACTGGCATCCGCCGGCCTATGCGCCGGGCTACAAGACCACCGTGGCGCGCTCGCCGAACCAGGCGCTGGTCAGCCTGCAGCGGCCCAGCGTCTCCGAGCTCGGCGGCCCGGACTTCCGCGCCCTGCGCATGGGCCCCCACGACAACGACCTGCTGCTCAACTACCGCGAGGGCCAGGACGTCCTGCCCATCGGCGAGCGCATCATCATGTTCGGGCGCGTGGTCGACCAGTTCGGCAAGCCGGTGCCGCACACCCTGGTGGAGATGTGGCAGGCCAACGCCGGCGGCCGCTATCGACACAAGAAGGACGCCTACCTGGCGCCCCTCGACCCCAGTTTCGGCGGCGTCGGCCGCTGCCTCACCGACGACGACGGCTGGTACCGCTTCCGCACCATCAAGCCCGGCCCCTATCCCTGGCCCAACGGCATCAACACCTGGCGCCCGGCACATATCCACGTCTCGGTGATGGGCCCGTCGATCTCGACCCGCCTGATCACCCAGATGTACTTCGAGGGCGACCCGCTGATCCCGATCTGCCCCATCGTGCAGACGATCAACGACCCGGACGCCGTCGAGACCATGATCGGCCGCCTCGATATGGCGCGCAGCCGCCCCATGGACTGCCTGGCCTACCGCTTCGACCTGGTGGTGCGCGGCGAGCTGCAGACCTACTTCGAAAACCAGTGACGGGAGAGACCGCCATGCAACAGTCCAATAGCGTCGGTACCCACGACCTGATGCTGCGCGAGACCGCCTCCCAGACCGCCGGCCCCTACGTGCACATCGGCCTGGCACTGGATGTCGCCGGCCTGCCCGAGCGCGATGAAGAGATCTGGAACCAGCTGGCCAAGCCCGAAGCCGATGGCGAGCATATCGAGGTGGTCGGCCGGGTGATCGACGGCAACGGCGACCTGGTGCGCGATGCGTTGATCGAGGCCTGGCAGGCCGATGGCCAGGGCCAGTATCAGCCGGCCTTCGATCTACAGAAGCCGTTTAACAGTTTCGGCCGCACCGCCACCACCGCGGTGGGCGACAGCGAGTGGACCCTGACCACCATCAAGCCCGGCGCGGTCACCCGCGGCGACGGCAAGACCATGGCACCGCACATCAACCTGGCGATCTTCGCCCGCGGCGTGAACATCCAGCTGCAGACGCGCCTCTACTTTGAGGACGAAGCGGACGCCAACGCCGCCTGCCCGGTGCTCAACGCCATCGAGTCGCCGGCGCGTCGCCAGACGCTGATCGCCAAGCGCGAGGAGGTCGACGGCAAGGTGCGCTACCGCCTCGATATACGCCTGCAGGGCGAAGGCGAGACGGTGTTCTTCGACTTCTAGTCACTTCGATATCTGATCGGCGCGCCTCGGCGCCGATAACCTGACGTCTCTTCTCCCCCACATCGCGTCTAGCCGTGTGGGGGTTTTTTGCTTTGTAAGTTATTTCCTACACCGCGCTAAGCGAACGCCCACAGATACCCGCCGCTGGGATTGGTATTCTTGCCGCACCAAAATTTCTGCTTCTCTAATAAATCCATCCTAGTGGCATGTTCCAGACGCAGGGAGGCGTGATGGCCAGCGCGAGCGGATTACACTTCACCTTGAGCCTGCCTGGCGTCGAGGACGTGGCGGTGATCGACTTCACCCATCGTGAGCGGCTCTCCGCGCCCTTCGCGCTCAGCGTACGCTTTGCCAGCCGCGACAGCGGCCTCTCTGCCAGCGATATCCTCGACCGTGAGGCGACCCTGACGATCTGGCAGGACGGCGAGGCGCTGCGCCTGATCAATGGCGTGGTCAGCGAGTTCGGCCGCGGCGATCGCGGCCACCGCCGCACCTTCTACCACGTCGAGATCCGCCCCGCGCTATGGCGCCTCGGGCTGCGCCACAATTCGCGCATCTTCCAGGACGTCTCGCCGCTCACCGTGCTCAATACCCTGTGCGACGAGCACGGTATCGCCGATATCGCCTTCGCCGCCACCCGGGAACCCGAGGTGCGCGAGTACCTGACCCAATACCGCGAGACCGATCTCGCCTTCGTCCAGCGCCTGGCGGCCGAAGAGGGGCTGTTCTATTATCACGAGGTTGCTGCGGCAGGCGACGATAGCGATGACGAGGCGCCGAGTGCCGCTCACCGTCTGGTGTTCGCCGACGCGCCCCAGGTGCTGCCCCATTTGGGCGAGCGCCGCTACCATAGCCGCGCTGGGGGCACGCCGCAGCTGCGCCATGTGCGCAAGCTCAAGCAGGTTGCCCGCATCGCCCCGGCCAGCGCCACCCTCAAGGACTACTCCTTCAAGAACCCGAGCTACGCTCAGCTTCACGAGCAGGCGGCCGGTGGCCTCAAGGAACACGCCCAGCGAGACGACTACGAGCACTACGACTACCCTGGGCGCTACAAGGCCGACGCCTCCGGCGAGCCCTTTACCCAGATACGCCTCGAGGCGCTGCGCCAGGACGCCAGCACCGCCGAGGCCGAGAGCGACCTGCCCGAGCTCGCCCCGGGGTTACGCTTCACCCTCAGCGACCACGATCTCGACGCACTCAACCGCGACTGGCAGGTGATCGGCGTGGTGCATCACGGCGAGCAGCCCCAGGCCCTGGAGGAGGACGGCGTTACCCAGTCGGATAGTGTCGGCATGACCCGCTACCACAATGACCTGCTGCTGATGCCCGCCGACCAGGCCTGGCGGCCCATGCCCAACCCCCGGCCCCGGGTCGACGGCCCCCAGGTCGCCTTCGTGGTCGGCCCCGAGGGCGAAGAGATCCACTGCGACGAACACGGCCGGGTCAAGGTACAGTTCCCCTGGGACCGCTACGCCGAGCCTAATGAAACGGCGAGCGCCTGGCTGAGAGTGAGTCAGGACTGGGCCGGTGGCGGCTACGGCAGCATCGCCATCCCGCGCATCGGCCACGAGGTGATCGTCAGCTACCTGGAGGGCGATCCGGACCAGCCGCTGATCACCGGGCGCACCTACCACGCGGTCAACACCCCGCCCTACGCGCTGCCCGAGCACAAGACGCGCACCGTGATCCGCACCCAGAGCCACCAGGGCGACGGCTTCAACGAGCTGCGCTTCGAAGACCAGGCCGACCAGGAGCAGATCTGGCTGCACGCCCAGAAGGACCTGGAACTGCTCACCCACCACGATCGCACTGAAGAGATCGGCAACGACAGCCATCTCACGGTCCGCCACGACCGCATCAGCGAGATCGACAACGACGACCACCTCACCGTGCACGGCAGCCGCCACGTCCAGGTCGACGGCGACGACCACCTGAGCGTCGACGCCACTCGCCACGAAAAGACGGGCCGCGCCCAGCTCATCGAGGCGGGGCAGGAGATCCACTACAAGGCCGGCAGCAAGACCGTGATCGACGCCGGCGCCGAGATCACCCTCAACGCCGGCGGCAGCGTTATCAAGCTCGACCCTAGCGGTGTCACCATCATCGGCGCCCAGGTCAAGATCAACTCCGGCGGCAGCCCTGGGGTGGGCAGCGGGCAGGCGGTAGCCGCCGCACGACTGCCGGGCGCCGCCACGCCGGAAGCGAGCGAGTACGTCACGCTCAAGTCGACCGGCTCAGGCTTGCTTTCCCAGCTCGGCAACCTGCTGGATCTCAACGATCCCGCCATGCTCGATGGCCTGGCCAACCGCTGCAGTGCCTGCGAGCCCGCCGTGGGCAGCCCGGTCAACCCGCTGCTGGGCGCCAAGCTGCTGCCCGCCGAGACGGACTTCGCCCTGCCGGCACCGCGACCCTTCGTATTCTCGCGCGGCTACCTCTCCGCCAACGCCCGTATCGGTGTGCTGGGGCAGGGGTGGTCGGTGCCCGGCGACAGCCTCTCGCTCACCCTGCGGGACGATGCCTGCGTGATCCACGACGCCCAAGGCCGCGACATCACCTTCGGCGCCCTGGCGCCGGGGCAGTCGCGCTATTCGCCCACCGAGCAGCTGTGGCTGCGGCGCGGTGGCGAGCCGACCGCGCAGGAAGCGGGCAAAGATGGTGAAAGCGTTCGCTGGGCGGCACTGCCCGACACCCTGCGCCACGACCCGCAGACCATCGTGCTGAGCGATGCCGGTGGCCTCTACTACGTCTTCGCACCGACGCAGGCGGCATCGTCCACCTGGCGCCTCGCCCAGGAACTGGACCGCAACGGCTACGCCACCACCTACCGCTGGGAAGCCGAGCTGCTCGTCCAGGTCGAGGACAGCGCCGGGCGCCACTATGCTTTCGAGTACGAGGCGTTGCTGCCCGCCAGCGCGCAGGACAGCGGCCAGCGCCTCAGCGGCGTACGCCTGGTAGGTGAGGCCGATGGCAGCCGCCAGGACGACTGGCTGGTGCGCTACGCCTACAGCCCTGAAGGCGATCTGATCGCCGTGCGCCATCGCCATGGCGAGGTGGTCCGCGAGTTCGAGTGGCAAGCGCATATGCTCACCGCCCACCGTGTGCCCGGGGGCATGGAAGCTCGCTACACCTGGGATCGGTATACGCCGGAAGGCCGGGTCATCGCCCAGGAGGAGAGCGGCGGCCTGGCACGCACCTACGCCTACCACCCGGATCACACCCTGGTGACCGACAGCCTCGGTCGCGAGGAGCGCTATCACTTCAGCGGCACTGGCCCCGGCCAGCGCTGGACGGCCCACACCCGTGCCGACGGCTCGGTTATCCAATACCGCTACGATCACGCCGGACAGCGCATCGCCAGCGTCGACCCGCTGGGTCGCGAGACCGCGCTCGAACGCGATGAAAGCGGGCAGGTGATCGCCCAGAGAGGCCCCGACGGCAGCCGTTGGACCATCACCCGCGATGCTCTGGGCGAGCCCACCGCGCTGGCCGGCCCGGAAAACCTCCACTGGCAGCTCGAGCGCGATGCCCGTGGCAACCTCACCCAGGTCGTCGGCCCCGAAGGCACCACCATCTTCCGCTACGGCACCGACAGCCTGCCTGATCGCCCCACCGCCGTCACCGATGCCGGCGGCAACACTCGCCAGCTCGAGTGGAACGCCCTGGGCCAGCTCGCCGTCGAGACCGACTGCTCCGAGCAGTGCACTCGCTACGACTACGACAGTCGCGGTCATCTGCTCGCCGTGACCAACGCCCTGGGCGAGACCACCCGCACCAGCCATGACGAGATGGGCCGGCGCATCGCCACCCAGCTCCCCGACGGCAGCCGCTGGCAGCACCACCATGACCCGCAGGGGCGGCTGGTGGAGGTCGAGGGGCCACTAGGGTATCGCCAACAGTTCTTCTTCGATGCCCAAGGTCGCCCCGAGCGTCGCATCGACGCTGATACCGGCCAGGAGCACTATGCCTACGACGCCGCCGGCCGACTCAGCAAACTGACCCTGGCCAACGGCGCCGTCTACCGCTTTACCTATGACGACATGGATCGCCTCGTCAGCGAAACCGGTCCGGACGGCCGTGAGCAGCGCTACGCCTACGACGCCGCAGGTCAACTGAGTACGCGCACCGAAGCCCACCGGCTCGGTCCCGACGGGCAGCCGCTCGCCGTTCATTATGAGTTCGATGCCAACGGTCGGCTGATCGCCCGCCATCTGCCCGCAACCGATTCGGCCCCGGCCAGCACCGAGCGCTACCAGTGGCGCGCCGACGGCCAGCTCAGCGGCGCCAGCAATGCCGATGGAGAGGTTCGCCTGGCCTATGACGCAGCGGGGCGCCCAGTGGGCGAACGCCAGCAGCATCTCGCCCAGGGCGATACCACCAGCGAAACCATGGGCTGGCGCTGGCAGCACGAGCAACGCCTGACCGCCAACGGCGCGCCCCAGGCCAGCCAGTTCGGTGACCTACCCGCGCTGAATTGGCACACCTACGGCAGCGGCCACCTGCACGGCATGAGCGCCCCAGGCCTCAGGTTCGAGATCGCCCTGGAGCCCGACGCCCTGCACCGCGAGACCCAGCGCCGCCTGAGCGCCGCCGACCAGCCCCAGCCGCTGATCCTCGAGCGCGGCTATACCGCGCTCGGCCAGCTCGATCATCTCAGCCTGCGCGGCCCCGGCAGCGCCAAGGATGAGCAGCACTACCGCTACGATACCCTTGGCCGGCTCAGCTTCCGCAGCGCCGGTCAGGGCGGTAGCAGCCCGGTCATCGCCTACACCTACGACCCCGCCGGGCGGTTGATCGCCAGCCAGCACGGCGACCGCGCCCAGCGCTACCCGGTGGACGCCGCCGGCAACCGCCTCGAAGGCCAAGCCAGCGCCCAGCCCGACAACCGTCAGACCCAGCTCGATGGCACCCGCTACCGCTATGATGGCGCCGGTAACCTGATCGAGCGTGAACAGCGCAACGGCGAGCGCCTCAGCCTCGGCTACGACGGTGCCAACCGCCTGGTACGCTTGGCTCGCACCAGCCCCCAGGGCACCACCCAGGAAGCCCACTACCGCTACGACGCCCTGGGGCGGCGCATCAGCAAGACCGTCCAACACGCCAACGGCACCACCGCCACCACCCACTACGGCTGGGACGGCGACCGGCTCGTGCACGAAGCGAAAGAGCGCCACCAAACCACCGTGGTCTACGAACCGGGTAGCTTCGTGCCCATGCTCAGAATCGACCAAGCCGGCCACGACGCGCCCAAGCAGATCAGTGCTTATGTCACCGATGCCCTGGGCACCCCCATGCAGCTCGTTACGCCAAAGGGCGAGACCCTATGGCAGGCCCAGCCTGATGACTGGGCCGCTGTCAGGAATGAGCGCGGCAACACGCCCCAGCCGATCCGCTTCCAGGGCCAGTGGTACGATGAAGAATCGGGCCTCTACTACAACCGCCACCGCTACTACGATCCACAGCAGGGGCGCTACATCAGCCAGGACCCGATTGGCCTGAACGGCGGCACCAACCTGTATGGGTATGTCAGCAACCCGACCGGGATGGTGGATCCGCTGGGGTTGAGTGCTTGGGAGACGATCAAATTCCATTCACGAATGATTCCTCGTTTTATTCGTGATGAAGGTATGGAAGTGCTCACACGCACTGCTACTGTCATAGGTGGGGGTGGCCAAGTGCTATTAGGTGGTGCCCTCTGTAAAACGGTGGCTGGCTGCGTAGCTGGTGCTCCTATTGCAGGCTTAGGGGCCAGCAATATACAAGAAGGATTTTCTGAGAGTGGAAGGGGCTTCGCTCGTGAGGCAGCTGTTGATCAGCTAGGGGAACAGTTGGGTAATCTGACAGTAGATGGTGCAAATCTAGGCACTTCTGTAGGCGGGCTGTTGAGACCGGTGCGGAACCCCGATACCTTTCAGCTATTTCGTAGCTTGCCTGACGACTTTATACCGGCCTATCAAAGTGCAACTGCAACGGGTTTAACTGTTGAGGCGGGTGCTTCAGGCATAGGTGTCTATAATGGTGTTGGTAATTATGCAAACGGAAGTAGAGGGCGCTAGCAATGTTGGATATTATGTTATTGTTTATGCTCTCTGTGGTTGTTTTTGTGTCTAGGTTGCTAAAGGATAACGTCAAAAGAATCGGGGGAAGCGCAACTCTTTTGTCCTACGCTGTAATTATTTTCTTCATCTTTGCAGCTGGTGAGATAGTGGACAAAGAACTTTTCTTTGAAAAAACAGCTCTTTCCATCATATTGATTTATTTTATGGTGGGTACATGTGTTGTGTACGTTTGGAAGTCTGTTAGTAAAATAAAGAACTACAGGGATTGACGTGGACAAGCATGGCTTTAGTAGGTGTTGTTGTATTTGGGCGTGATGAGGGACTTCATCCTTACATGGTTACGTTTGCTTTGGTCATCAGCTTGTTTTTCCATGCATCTATAATCATTACGGTAACAAGCTACCCTCCTGGCTAATTAAAATAGGCATCAGGTGAAAAATGGAGTCGCTAGTCTTAACGGCTCTTTGATTAGGCCCACTTTCAATCTGAAGAATAGCTGCGCGTCGATTTTCCGCCACAAAAAAGCCCCGCCATAGCGGGGCAACGGAGGACGCCGACGCCTTGGCATCACACGTCACAGCTCTCCTGTTGGAGACGCAGGCTCTCTGCGTAGAGGGTCTCGGCTTCACCACCGGTATCAGCCAGGTAGCGGTCGATGGTCTCTTGCAGTACCGGACCCCAGGCATCGTCGTTCATGGCGTCATCGATGACCAGGAACTCGTGGCCGGCCTCTTGTGCTTCCTCGCGGCCCTGGCGAATCAGCTCGTCGTAGACGGCGGCGGCGCGCAGCGACCACTCGAGGCCGCTGTGGTCGTCGATGACCTGGCGCAGGTCGTCGGGCAGGCTCTCATAGGTGTCGCGGTTCATGGTGGCGGTGAGCGCCAGGTCGTAGAGCGGCACTTCGGTGTGATAGTGGGCCTGCTCGTTGAGGCGGAAGGTCTTCATGCCCTCCCAGTTGAAGCTGAGCCCGTCGATGGCGCCGCGCTGCATCGAGGTGAAGACGTCCGGCGCCGGCATGCCGATGGCCTGGGCGCCGAGCCGCGAGAACATGTCGCCGACCACGGCGGTGGGGCGCCGCATGCGCAGCCCTTCGAGGTCGCTCGGCGTCTCGATCAGGCGGTCGCTGGTATGCAGGTAGCCGGGGCCGGTGGTGAACATGAACAGGACGTGGGAGTCGTCGTATTCGTCATCCAGGTGGCCGTCGTCGTAGAGCGACTGCAGGATGCATGAGCCCTGGCGGCTGCTCAGCGATACCCCGGGCAGCTCGATGACCTGGGTCAGCGGGAAGCGGCCGGCGCTGTAGCCCTGGGCGGTGGCGCCGATATCGGCGATGCCGCTGACGGCGCCCTGGTAGGTGTTGTCGGCGCTGGCGAGGGTCTGGCCGGGGTAGATCTCGACGCTGAGGCGGCCCTCGGAGGCCTCCTCGACGCTCTCGGCCCAGGCGCCGAACAGCTCACGGTCGACCATCGAACCGCCGGGCCAGACGTGGGCGATGCGCAGGGTGGTGGCTTCTGCCAGGGCCGGCAGGGCGGCCAGGCCAGCGGCCAGTGCCATGCCGGCGGCGAGTCGGGTGGGGCGTGCAGTCAGGGTCATGGGAACCTCTCTGATTATGGTTATGGGTGTCGGGTCAGAGGTCGAGCACCAGGGTCTTGCTCTTGGCTCTTGAGCAGCAGGGGGTGAATTGGTCGTTGGCGGCGTGCTCGTGGTCATCGAGGTAGAGGTCGCGGTGGTCGGGCTCGCCCTCGAGCACCCGTGTCAGGCAGGTGCCGCAGACGCCCTGTTCGCAGGAGACCATGATCTCGATGCCGTTCTCGCTGAGCACCTGGTGCACGGTCTTGTCGGCGGGTATCTGGAAGCTGGCGCCGCTGCTGGCGATCTTGACCTCGAAGCTGCCGTCATCGTCGCGGGCGGTCTCGGCGCCGCTGAAGTACTCGGTGTGCAGCTGCGCCTCCGGCCAGCCGTGGTCGCGAAAGGTGCTCAGCACGTGATCGATGAAGCCCGCCGGGCCGCAGACGTAGACCTGGGTGTCGGGATCCGGCGTCGCCGCCAGGCTGGCGAGGTCGAGCTTCTGGGCGGCGTCGCCGTCGTCGAAGTGCAGCTGCACGCGGTCGGCGAAGTCGGCCGCGCGGATCTCGTCGAGAAAAGCGGTGCGCGCCGCCGAGCGGGTGCAGTAGTGCAGTTCGAAGTCGGCTTGGGTATGCGCCAGGCGCTCGGCCATGCACAGCAGCGGGGTAATACCGATGCCGCCGGCGAACAGCAGGCTGCGGCCGGCGGGCTCGAGGGGGAAGTGGTTCTTGGGCGCACTGATGGCGATCAGGTCGCCGATCTCGACCGTGTCGTGCATGGCCGTCGAGCCGCCCCGCGAGTTGGGCTCACGCAGGATGCCGAGTCGATAGCGGTCGCGCTCCTCGGGGTGATTGCACAGCGAGTACTGGCGGACCAGCCCGTCCTGGCCCGGTGCCGGGACACGCACGTCGATATGTGCCCCGGCGCTGAAGGCGGGCAGCGGCCGACCGTGGGGGTCGGCCAGCTCGATGACCACGATGTCCTCGGCGGTCTGGTGCTTTGCGGTGACCTCGACGAACATCGACAGCGGCAGTGCACTCATGACGCCTTCTCCACCGCCGTGGCGTCTTGCTCCTCGGCGATCAGCCGCTCGATGATGCGCCGCGCCTGCACACCGCCGCCGTCGATATTGAGCTTGAGCAGCTGGCGTTCGGGGTAGGCGAGCAGGTTGCGCTGCTGCGCTTCGAGCATCTCCAGGTCCTCGGCGAAGATCTTGCCCTGGCCCTCGCGGATCTTGTCGGTCAGAGCCTGGTCCTGGGGCTTGAAGTGGCGCGCCATGCCCCAGAAGTACCAGATCGAGGTCTCGGTCTCGGGGGTGATGAAGTCGACCACGATGCTGGCCGCCTTGTAGGCATCCGGGGCGTCGTAGCCGCCCTTGCCGGCGTGGGCCACGCCGACCTCGATCATCACGTGGCTGGGCGGCGTGAAGCGACAGATCTGCCAGCGGTCCACGGGAACGTCATCGGCCAGGTCGTTGCCGCGCAGGGCGGCCTGCCAGAAGGGCGGCGCGGGGATGTTCTCCATATGCCGGCTGGTGGTCACCTCGTTGCCGTTGACCTGGGTGTCGGGGGCGGCTTCCTCGATCTCCGGCTGGCCGATGCTGGAGGCGTGGACGTAGGTCTCATGGGTCAGGTCCATGAGGTTGTCGATCATCAGCCGGTAGCCGCAGTTGACGTGGTAGAGCCCACCGCCATAGGCCCACTCGGGGTCGTGGGCCCAGTGCAGCTCGGGGATCTCGGCGGGGTCGGCCTGCTCGGCGTCGCCGGGCCAGACCCAGATGAAACCGTGGCGCTCCTCGACCGGGTAGGCGCGCAGCGAGGGAAAGCCGCGCACCCGCTGCCCAGGCATGCTGGAGCACTTGCCGTCGCCGCCCATCTCCAGGCCGTGGTAGCCACACACCAGCTGACCGTCTCGGACGAAGCCCAGCGAGAGGGGGGCGCCGCGGTGGGGGCAGAAGTCCTCCACTGCAGCGACCTTGCCGCCTTCGCCGCGAAAGAACACGATCGTTTCGTTGCAGATGGTGCGGCCGAGGGGCTTCTCGTCGATCTCGTCAGGGGTGCAGGCCACGTACCAGGTATTCTTGGGGAACATTACGCTATCTCCTCGTTCACGGTTAAGCTGTTATATGGCTAAACCATTTGATGGGTTAGCTATTATTGGATCCAAAGTACAGGCTATGTGGCTTGCCGTGGTCAATATATGCTTTAGTTGGATCCAGTCTGCCGATCTGAAGGTCCCCTTACACAACACTAAGGAAAACAGGTGAGTAGTGACGACAAGAGCGTGGTGACACGGCTGCGCAAGCTGATCAGCGAAGGCGGCTACCAGCCCGGTGAACGTATCGGCGAGGTGCGGGTGGCCGAGCAACTGGGGGTGTCGCGTACGCCGGTGCGCCTAGCCTTCCGCACCCTAGAGCAGGAGGGGCTGCTGCAGCGGGCCAACAAGCGCGGCTTCGTGGTGCGCGAGTTCTCCCAGGAGGACGTGTTGTGCGCGGTGGAGGTGCGCGGTGCGCTGGAGGGGCTGGCGGCGCGGCGCCTCGCCGAACGCGGCTTGCCGCCTGTGGTGCGTGAGCAGCTCGAAGGCTGTATCGCCCGCGGGGCTGACCTGCTGGGCAAGGGGTATCTTGAGGAGGCCGATATCGCGCGCTGGAGCACGCTCAACGAAACCTTCCATCGCGCCATCGTCGAGGCCACCGGTAGCCGGGTGATCGGCGATGCGATCCAGCGCAACAACCACCTGCCGTTCGCCTCTGCGGACTCCATCGTCATCGACAGCGCCGCGCTAAACCGCGAGTACCAGAAGCTCTACCTGGCCCATCAGCAGCATCAGCTGGTCTTTCAGGCGCTGCAGCGCGGGGAGGGGGCGCGCGCCGAGATGCTGATGCGCGAGCACGCCTATATCGGCCTGCGCTACGGCGCGCTGTTCGATTTGGATCCAGAAGCGGACGTGGCCCGAGACGGCGGCTGAGATCACCGCGGCCCGATGTCGTATTGCCGATATGCCAAATGTCCAAGAAGGGTCTGCGCTTTTGCCCTGTGTCGACGTGCGGCCAGCGCCATGTAATGCGCCAAATTCGGGCGCTAAGGGCCATTCAGCCATTCAATTAAGACCAAAGTGGGTTATCGAAAATCCATCGGGTGGGTTAGCTTTTACTCAGTATTGCGAACGTTAGTTCGTATCGCGAACTGTATCATCGATAACGATAACCCCGGAGGTTCCTGATGAACCGCAAGCTTCTCCCTTGCCTGCTGGCGCTCTCCGTCGCCGGCCTCGCCACCACCGCTCACGCCACCACGCTGCGCATGTCGCATTTCTGGCCGGATGGCTCGGGCATCAACCAGGAAATCTTCCAGGCCTGGGCCGATACCATCGAGGAGCAGTCCGGGGGCGAGTTGAGCGTCGAGAACTATCCCTCCCAGACCCTGACCCAGGCTGATGCCGCCTATCAGGGCGTGGTCAACGGCATCTCGGACATCGCCATCACCGCCCAGGGCTATACTGCCGGTCGCTTTCCGCTGTCGCAGATCGTCGAGCTGCCAGGTGTCTCGGATACCGCCAGCCAGGGCGCCTGCATCCTGCAGGGCTTGTATGACGACGGCTACTTGGAGAGCGAGTACGACGACACCAAGGTGCTGTTCATGTTCACCACCGGGCCGGGCTACCTGCACACCACCGACACCGATATCCAGTCGCCGGATGACCTGGCCGGCCTGCGCATCCGTCGGCCCACCGCGGTAGCCGGGCAGATGCTCGAGAACCTCGGCGCCCAGCCGGTGGGTATGCCGGCGCCGGATATCTACACCTCGCTGCAGCGTGGCGTAGTGGATGGCCTGAGCTTCCCGTGGGAGGGCATGAAGGTGTTCCGCCTCAACGAGTTGGCCAGCTACCACACCCAGGTACCGTTCTACTCGCTGATCTTCGTCGCCACCATGAGCCAGCGCAGCTTCGACGGTCTGAGCGAAGCGCAGCAGGCGGTGATCGAGGACAACATGGGCATGGCCTGGAGCGAGATCGCCGGTGGCGTGTTCGACGGCCTCGATGAAGCCGGCAAGGCCGAAGCCGAGGAGGCCGGTCATACCATCCGCGTGATCGACAACCCGCTGGAGCACGACGACTGGGCCGAGCCGCTCAAGGCCGGCATCGAAACCTATCTCGACGAGCTCGAGGAGCGCGGCATCGACAACGCCCGGGAGGTCTATCAGGCCGCCATGGACGCGCGTGACAACTGCCCGGCGCAGCGCTGATCGGAGCCTGTGAATGCAACTCCTGACGACGACGAGTCACTGGCTGGCCCGGCTGGGGCAGCTGGTGGCGGGCATTGCCCTGCTGGCGCTGATGAGCGTGACCATGGCCGACGTGCTGACGCGACTACTGTTCCGGCTCACCGCCGGCAGCGTCAACTGGAGCGTCAGCGGCAGCGTGGAGCTGGTCAGCTACCTGATGATGTTCGCACTGCTGGCGGCCATGGCGGCCAATATCGAGAAGAGCCAGGTGGTGGTGGAGGCCTTCAGCCACCGCCTGCCCGAGGCCTTCAAGCAGCGCCTCGGCGGCATCTACCTGATCGGCTTCTGCGTGCTCGGCGTGCTGATGACCCTGGGGCTATGGCAGGAGGCGGCCAGCGCCGCGCGGCGTGGCCAGGTCACCCAGGACCTGCGCATCCCGATGGGGCCGATCTATCAGTTCGGCGCCGTGCTGTGCGCGCTGCTCGCCGCGCGCAGCCTGATCCATGTGCTGCTCGGCAGTCTGTTCGCCACCGAAGGGGGAGGCGCCAATGAGCAGTGAAATGATTGGCGGCCTCGGCCTGATCGGGCTGCTGGTACTGCTGGTACTGCGCGTGCCGGTGGCGTTGGCGATGCTGATCGTCGGCGTGGTCGGCTTCGCCCAGGTTATCTCCTGGGGGGCGGCGGTGTCGATGGTCAAGTCGGTGCCGGTGGATGTGCTCTCCAGCTACAGCTTCAGCGCCATTCCGATGTTCATCCTGATGGGAGTGCTGGCGGCCCACTCCGGCATGGCCGGGATGCTGTTCAACTCCACCCGGGTGATGTGCGGCGGCTGGAAAGGTGGCATGGCGATCGCCACGGTGGGCTCCTGCGGGGTGTTCTCGGCGATCTCCGGGTCGTCGCTGGCCACCGCCAGCACCATGACCCGGGTCGCGCTGCCGGAGATGGAGAAGCACGGCTACGCGCGCTCGCTGGCCACCGGTACGCTGGCCGCCGGCGGTACCCTGGGCATCATGATTCCGCCGAGCATCGCGCTGCTGATCTATGCGGTGATCACCGAGCAGTCGGTGGGCGACATGTTCGCCGCGGGGCTGATCCCTGGCCTGATGGGGCTGCTGTTCTACGCCCTCACGGTGACCGTGGTGATGCGCCTCAAGCCCGAGCTGGCGGTACCCGGCGAGCCCTCCAGCGCGTTGGAGAAGCTCAAGTCGATCGCCGGTCTGGTGCCGTTCTTCACGGTCTTCGTGATCATTATCTTCGGCATCTACCAGGGCATGTTCACGCCCACCGAAGGGGCCGCGGTAGGCGCCTTCGCCACTATGCTGTATGCGCTCTACAAGGGCATGCGCCTGGCCGGGCTGTGGCGCAGCGTGCAGGAGACCCTGGCGCTGTCGGCGGTGGTGTTCTTCATGCTGATGGGCGCCGAGACGCTGGGCTACTTCATCTCGGTGTCGCGGATCTCGTTCAGTATCAGCCAGTTCCTGGGCGGGCTGGACGTGCCGACGATCTTCATCCTGCTGCTGATCCTGCTGATGTACTTCGTGCTCGGCATGTTCATGGACTCCATCGCCATGCTGGTGATCACCGTGCCGGTGGTGTTCCCGATCATCACCATGCTAGGGATCGACCCGATCTGGTTCGGCATTCTCACCGTATTGACGGTGGAGCTGGGCCTGGTGACGCCACCGGTGGGCATGAACGTGTTCGTGATCAAGGCCATGGCGCCTCACGTCAAGCTGGGAGAGATCTACCGTGGCGTGGCGCCGTTCATCGTTGCCGACCTGCTGCGCCTGGTGCTGTTGATTGCCTTCCCGGTACTGACCCTATGGCTTATCTAAGCGACGACAAGGAGCGATGAGATGACCAAGCTAGACCTGCTGATCGGCGGCGCCACCAGCGCCGCCCAGGGCGGGGCGACCTTTGCCCGACACAACCCGCTTAGTACCGAGGCGGTGACCACTGCGGCGGCGGCCACGGTAGCGGATGCCAAGCGTGCCGCCGAGGCCGCGCAGACGGCCTTCGCCAGCTGGTCGCAGAGCGGCCCCGGCGAGCGCCGCGCCAAGCTGCTCAAGGCCGCCGACCTGATGGAGGCGCGCCAGGCGGAGTTCATCGACCGCATGGTCGACGAGACCGGCGCCACCCCCGCTTGGGCCGGCTTCAACGTGATGGTGGCCGCCGGCATGCTGCGCGAAGCCGCTGCTCTGACCACCCAGATCCAGGGCGATGTGATCCCCTCCAACGTGCCCGACAACATGGCCATGGGCGTGCGCGTACCGTGTGGCGTGGTGCTGGGCATCGCGCCATGGAACGCGCCGATCATCCTCGGCACCCGCGCCGTGGCCACGCCGCTGGCGTGCGGCAACAGCGTGATCCTCAAGGCCTCGGAGCAGTGCCCGGCGACCCATCATCTGATCGGTGAGGTGCTGGTCGAAGCGGGGCTCGGCGACGGCGTGGTCAACGTGATCACCAACGCCCCTGACGACGCTCCGGAGGTGGTGGCGGCGCTGGTCGAGCACCCTGCCGTGCGTCGTGTCAACTTCACCGGCTCGACCCAGGTGGGGCGCATCATTGCCGAGCAGGCCGCCAAGCATCTCAAGCCGGCGCTGCTGGAGCTGGGCGGCAAGGCACCGCTGCTGGTGCTCGACGACGCCGATCTCGACGCCGCGGTGGATGCGGCGATCTTCGGTGCCTTCTTCAACCAGGGCCAGATCTGCATGTCCACCGAGCGGCTGATCGTCGATAGCAGCGTCGCCGACGCCTTCGTCGAGAAATTCGCCGCCCGGGCCAAGGCGCTCAAGGCCGGCGACCCCCGCGCCGAGGGCAACGCCCTTGGCACCCTGATCAATGCCGAGTCGGGCACCAAGCTCAATGCGCTGCTCGACGATGCCGAGAGCCAGGGTGCGCGGCTGGCCGCCGGCGGCAAGGCCGACGGAGTGGTGATGCAGGCCACGGTGGTCGACGGCGTGACCGAGCAGATGCGCCTCTACTCGGAGGAGTCGTTCGGCCCGGTGGTGGCGGTGATCCGCGTCGACGGTGAGGAGGAGGCGATTCGCGTCGCCAACGACAGTGAGTACGGCCTCTCGGCGGCAGTCTTCAGCCGCGACACCGCGCGGGCGATCAAGGTAGCCGGGCGCATCCAGTCGGGCATCTGCCATATCAACGCGCCGACCGTCCACGACGAGCCGCAGATGCCCTTCGGCGGGGTCAAGGACAGCGGCTACGGACGCTTTGGCGGCAAGGCCGGCATCGAGGAGTTCACCGAGCTACGCTGGATGACCCTGCAGTTGGGACCGCGCCACTATCCGATCTGATGAGTAACTGAGTCGACCGAGGTGGGGGAGATCAGCTCCCCTTCCTCGCCTCGATGATGCGGTCGAGGATATCGAGGAGCCACTCCCTTTCGCCTTCTTGCATGAAGGCATCGAAACGCTGCTCACCTGCCTCGACCTTTTGGTTGAGGTGCTCGGTAAAGGCCTTGCCTTTTTTGGTCAGATAGAGGGCATAGGAGCGGCGGTCGTTCTTCGACTTGCGCCGCTCGATGACCTCCATGCCCTCCAGCTTGTCGATGGCCGCCACCATCGCCGAGCGGTCCACGTCGAGGGCGGCAGACACCGCCGACTGGGTCAGTCCGGGGTTGTGATAGACAATCGCCAGGATGCTGAACAGCCCCGGTGTAATGCCCTCCTGGGCGCACGCTTCGAAGAAAACGTCGAAGTAGACCATTTGCGCACGCCGCAATTTATAGCCGAGACGTGACTGGAGCATGGCGTAGTCGATTCCATTCTGTGCATCTGTATTCATGTCGGTATGGATCCTGATAGGACGGTGCCTCGAAGACGGAAATTGTGGTTGAACTTTAGTCGGGTCATGGTCCCGCCTGAGCGCTTTTCTGGCACTGCGGTATCGTTTTATGTGCCTGATATTAAATGATTCTTTCGTTTTTCATCGTGATTGGTGCGTAGTGTGTTTATTGCATAAACTGTTTGACAGTTAAACAATTTAAAAAAATACTGGATGCCATGTTAGCAAGGCTCCCATGCCGAGGGTAGCGCAAGCGGGCTTCCCGACCTTGATAGTGATCACAATATGTAGGAGCGGCCATGTCTTATCCTTTTCGCGATGTCCAGGTGGGCACTGCCACCGCCGAGCTGACGGCGCGCGCCGATGGTACTCAACTGCTTCGCGTGGCCGAGCCCCTCGGCGACTATCCCGATACGCTGCTGGCGTGCCTGACGCGCTGGGCCAATGAGGCCCCGGAGCGCACCTTCGTGGCGCGCCGCGATGGCCACGGCGAGTGGCAGCGGTTGAGCTATGCCGAGACCCTGACCCAGGTGCGGCGGCTGGCGCAAGGTCTGCTGGATCGCGGCCTCAGCAGCGAGCGGCCGCTGGCGATCCTTAGCGGCAACTCCATCGAGCATCTGCTACTCTCGCTGGCGGCGATGTACGTGGGCATCCCCTTTGCCCCGGTGTCGCCTGCGTACTCCCTGGTCAGCAAGGATTACGGCAAGCTGCGGCATATCGTCGAGCTGCTGACCCCGGGCATGCTGATGGTCGACAAAGCCGAAGATTATGCGTCTGCTCTGGCCGCGGTGCGCCCCGATGACTGTGCCTGCCTGGCGCTGTCGCCCGGCGATATGTCGGGCGTCGCTCCCTTCGCCGAGCTGCTGGACACGCCGGTGAGCGACGCTGTCGATGCCGCCCACGCCGCCGTCGGCCCCGACACCATCGCCAAGATCCTGTTTACCTCCGGCTCTACCGGCATGCCCAAGGGCGTGATCAACACCCAGCGCATGCTCTGCTCCAACCAGGAGATGCTGGCGTCTCAGATGCCCTTTCTGCGCGACGAACCACCGGTACTGGTGGACTGGCTGCCCTGGAACCACACCTTCGGTGGTAACCATAACATCGGCATCGTGCTCTACAACGGCGGCAGCCTGTACATCGACGACGGTCGCCCGGTACCTGGTGAGTTCGAGACCACCATCGCCAATCTGCGTGAGATCGCGCCGACGGTCTACTTCAACGTGCCCAAGGGCTTCGAAATCCTGGTCGACTACCTTAAGCGTGACGATAGCCTGCGCGAGATTTTCTTCTCGCGGCTCAACCTGATGTTCTTCGCGGCGGCGGGACTCTCCCAGCATATCTGGGACGAGCTCGACCGCCTGGCGATTCAGACCCTGGGCTGCAAGGTGGGGATGCTGACCGGCCTCGGTGCCACCGAGACCGCGCCCTCGGCGATGTTTGCCTCGTTGGAGGAGTCGCAGTCCGGGGTGGTGGGGCTGCCGGCCCGCGGGGTGACGGTCAAACTAGTGCCCAACGCAGGCAAGCTGGAGTGCCGAGTGAAGGGCCCCAGTGTGATGCCGGGCTACTGGCGCCAGCCCGAAGTCACCGCCAAGAGCTTCGACGAGGAGGGCTTCTACTGCCTGGGCGATGCGGTCAAGTTCATCGATCCTGCCGAGCCGCAGCGCGGCATGCGCTTCGACGGTCGTATCACCGAGGATTTCAAGCTGGATACCGGCACCTGGGTCAGCGTTGGGCCGCTACGCGCGCGCATCATCGAGGCCGGGGCGCCGCATGTGAAGGACGCAGTGATCGCAGGCATCGACAAGCCCTTCGTCTCGGCGTTGATCTTTCCCGATTTGGAAAAGTGCCGGGAGCTGGCGGGGCTGGCAGACTCTGCCGACGCTGCAGCGGTGCTCGCCAGTGGTGAGGTGCGCGAGCGCTTCGAGCAGATGCTGCGCGACCTGGATGCCAGTAGCACCGGCAGTTCGACCCGTGTGCGGCGGGTGCTGCTGCTGGACAAATCGCCACGGCTGGATGCCAACGAGATCACCGACAAGGGCTCGATCAACCAGCGTGCCGTGCTCGACAACCGCGCCGCGGCGGTGGACGAGCTATACCGCGATGACTCGCCCAGCGTGATACGCCTCAGCTGAGCATCATCCGGACACACATGTTGATCCACACGCATACCCGGCAGATCGAGTGGGGCGACTGCGACCCGGCGGGGATCGTCTTTCATCCCCGCTACCTAGGGTACTTCGATCACTGCACCAACCTGCTGTTTGCCAAGGCGGGCTTCGACTTGGCGACCTTGCAGGCGCGCTTCGCGGTGATCGGCTATCCGGTGGTGGATCTGCACAGTCGCTTTCTCGCCCCCTGCCGCCAGGGCGATGAAGTGCGCATCGAGTCCTGGGTGGCCGAGTTACGCAACAGCAGCTTCGATGTGCAGCATCGACTCTGGCGTGATGACACCCTGGCCGTAGAGGCCACGGTGACCCGCGTATGGACGGTGCAGGACCCGGCAGACCCGCGGCGCATGCAGGGGCGGCCGGTGCCCGAGGCCATCAGGCGAGCGTTAAGCATCGCCTAAGCAACGCCTGCCAGAGCGACTGCCCCTCTTCCTCTCTTTTCTTCCTTTTCCCGGCACTGATCGATCCTTGCTGTGATGTTTGCCATGCGCTGGAACAAGACTGACGACGGTGCCGTTGTAAGTACTGGCGGCTGTCTGGTTTGCCATCCCATGTTCGTTCATAGCGGGGTAGTGGTATCAACTTTAGGAGGGGGGAGTGCAGCAAGCATGCAAGCTCGCTTTGGTTTCCCTGATTTTTTTATCCATTTATATCAGTGGCTTGTTAGGCGAATGATGACGAGGCAATATTGTTCGTATTACGTACAATATTGTTTTCAAATATTGTGTTTGACAACAATTTTCCAATAATCAAACCTTGCCATACATCGGGGTGACCCGATGTGAGTACGCAAAGCAATAACTCCAAAGGGGAACCACAATGACAACCTATGCACGACTGGCACTTGCGCCCCTGGCGCTCACCCTATGCATCACCGCTGCCGCCCAAGCGGTAGCCGACGATGGCCATTCCGGTCCGACATTTGGGGGGCAGATCGTCGGTGGTGTGCTCGATGTGCAAGATCGCGATAGAGACCTCTGGGCATTCCGTGCCGAAGCCGGTGTTGGCGGGATCTACCACGTCAACGATGGGCTGCGCATTCGCTACGACCTGGTCGGGGATTTCGCCAATGCCATCAACTCCGTGGACGAGCAGACCTGGACCCCCGGCGCCCATCGCCAGGACGACGGCGAGATCTATATCCGCACCGCCCGGGTCCTGCTGCTTACCGACTACGGTAGCTTCGGCTTTCAGCCGCGGGTGCCTTCCGGGTTCTGGAACCAGATCTACAACAATATCGATGTGTTCGAGTACAACCGCTTCCACGGCCAGACCGGCCAGAATGCCATCTTCGGGCAGAACGAGCAGGGTAGCGATGTGCTCTCCTACGGTACGCCGGTGTTTGGCGGTGGCTTCCAGTTCATCGGCGCCGTGCTGACCACCAACGCGCAGAGTGGCCAGGATGCCGATATCTATACCGGCCGCTTGATCTATAACCAAGGACCGCTGAATGTTGGTATCGGCCATACCCAGGTACGCCGCCCGGGTATCGACAACCTGCACCGCACCGCCTTCGGTATCGGCTACGACTTCGGCATGGTGCAATTGGGCGGGGTATACGAGCATAACGACGACCGCGAGGACAGCAGCGGCGCCGCCGACTTCGACGCCTGGGGTGTCAATGTCTCGGCCAACCTGACCGACGACTGGTCGGTGTCGGTGGGCTACGCCGAGAATGACAAGAACCTCGGCCTCGAGAACGACGCGGTGGTAGGCACGGTGCGTTACCACTTCAACGACGATGTCTATGCCTTCGTCGAGGCGGCGCGCTACGACAATACCGACAACAATCTGGCGGGGGGGATCAGCGTCAGCTTCTGATCCGTTGGATGTACCTTTAACTAGCTCCTTGCCCGGCGCGCCTCTGCTCGCCGGGCATTTTTGACGAGAAGATGGCCAGGTTATTCAAGGCCATTGGCGTCATGAAAGAGGTACGAGGCGATGAAGCTCTTATCTATTAATATCTTACTGGTATCAGGTGCTGTGCTGTTGTCGGCTCCCGTCGCGGCGGAGAGCCAGTGCGAGGCGTTAAGCGAAGCCTACTCAACGTCAGCGGATATGCGCATCACGGCTAGCGAGGCGCTGCCCAGGGAGAGTGAGTGGGGTATTGCCCACTGCCATGTGCAGGGGGTAACACATGAGCACACTGGCATCGATGGTCAGGAGTATGGGATCCGCTTCGAGTTGAGGCTGCCGGAGGAGTGGAATCACGGCTTCATTCATCAGTTCAATGGTGGCACCGATGGTGAGGTGGTGCCCGCCACTGGCGAGGTGCTGCCAGGAACCGGCAGTGCGCTTGCCCGTGGTTTTGCCGTGGTCTCCAGTGATGCCGGGCATGACAGCTATGCTCAGGATGCCGGACTTGCCAGCGGGGCACGTTTCGGGCTGGATCCCCAAGCGCGGCAGGACTATGGCTACGCCGCCGTGGCCAAGCTCCATCCGCTTGCGGTGTCATTAGTGGAGGATTTCTACGCCACCGAGGTGCGCTATACCTATGGTGTCGGGCGGTCCAACGGCGGGCGGCACGCCATGGTGGCGGCCGCACGGATGCCCGACGCCTTCGATGGCTTGCTGGTCGGCTACCCAGGCCTCAACCTGCCCAAGGCGGCGCTGCAGCACGCCTGGGACATTCAGGCCTTCACTGCGATCGAGGGGGATGTCAGGCGCGCCTTCAGTCGTGACGACCTCGCCCTCGTGGCGAATGCCGTGCGGCAATCCTGTGACCATCTTGACGGCGTGGAGGATGGTATCGTCGCCGATATCGATGCCTGCCAGGAGTACTTCGATATCGAGCAGTTGCGCTGCGAGGCGGGCCACACCCAGGCGTGCCTCAGCAGTGCCCAGGTCGCGGCGCTAAAGGCTGTGCATGGTGGGCCCCACAACTCCCAGGGCGTGCCCCTCTATAGTGACTGGCCATGGGATACCGGCATCGCCTCGCAGAATTGGCGTATGTGGAAGCTGGAATCGCCTATCGACGATTGGGACAACCGGCCCATCATTGGCGTGATGGGGGCCTCGGCCCTGGCGCAGGTGTTTACCACGCCACCCACCGAGGTGGCCGGAGATCCGGCGTCGCTCGAGGAGTACCTGCTGACGTTCGATTTCGACAGTGATGCGCCGCGCATCTATGCCAGCAACGACACCTTCTCCGAATCGGCCATGGCGTTCATGACGCCACCGGGCGTCGATGATCCCGAGATGGTCGAGTTCAAGGCGGCAGGCGGGCGCATGCTGGTATTTCACGGTAACAGTGATCCGGTCTTTTCGGTGAATGACACCACCCGCTGGTATCGTCAGCTAGACCACAATCACGACGGGCGGGCGGATGAGTTCGTGCGCTTCTATCGGGTGCCCGGCATGCCCCATGGCGTAGATGGTGTGGTCACGGCGGACATCGACTTCCTCTCCGCGCTGACGGCTTGGGTGGAGGAGGGCGAACGCCCTGACGCGATCCTGGCTGGGGTGCAGCCCGATAACCAGGAGGCGCTCGACGCCCTTGGTGACATCAGCCGTCCGCTTTGCCCCTACCCACGGGTGGCACGCTACCACGATGGTGATAAGAGCAGCGCCGACAGCTTCGTGTGTGAGTAAATGGGTCGCCTCGAAGGCGTACACGGCCATGTGCGGCGGATTATTCCGCCGTGCAGGGTCACGTGCCCGCTGGCGCGGAAGAGGAGCGGGTTAGACTAAGGTCTAATTATCGGGTATTCTGTTAGCATCCTCATGAAACTATCAGGTCCCACTACCATGAAGACGTTCAACTCCCACTTTCCTCTGATCAAGCGTGCTGGCCAGATGGGCTATCGTCTGCTCGAGCGTATGAGCGAGCGTGCCTATCGTACCCATCGGGCTCATCTCCTGACCCGATACGCCATCTAACCGCTCGAGAATCCGCGGCGCCGGCCGCGGTCAAGGGTAAGCGGTCAACAGAAGGGCCAGCGCATTGCGCTGGCCCTTCTGCGTGTGGGCAAAGTTCATACCAAAGTCTGGTATCGGAGATGGTGGTGCTGTGGACTATAATCGAGCGAAAGATAGATGTAGATATCTATTGTTGTGTAAATAAACAAATATAACCCAACCGCTGAGGTGACCCATGATGACACGCCCGCTGCTCAAGACCCTGGCCATCGCTGTGACCGTTAGCAGCCTGGCAATCGCCAGCCATGCACAGGCGCGTGAGCTGCGCATGGCCCCCGGGGTGCCGCCAGCGCACCCGGCCTACGACCCGATGTTCACCGAATTCGCCGAGCGCCTCGAGGAGAAGACAGACGGCGTGCTGACGGGCACCCTGCTGGGCACCGAGGTAGCCAACATCGGCAATATGCGCAACGCCATCCGCAGTGGCCTGGTGGAGGCGGGGCTGTTCCTGCCGGCCTACTTCCCGGCCGACCTGCCGGAGATCAATCTGGTCGGTGATATGGCCTTCCTCGGCACTACGCCGCATGCCATGGGCGCCGCGGTCACCGAATACATCGTCACCTGCGCCGAGTGCCAGGACGAGCTGCGCGAGCTGGGCATCGTCTTTACCAGCTCCCACGCCTCGGATCTTTATCGCATCCTGAGCACCGAGCCGGTGCGCTCGCTGGATGATCTGCGCGGCCTGCGCATGCGGGTCGGCGGCCCGCAGTACTCGCGCTGGGCCGAGTCGGTCGGCCTGACCCCGGCGACCATGTCGGTGGGCGAGACCTACGAGTCGCTCTCTCAGGGCGTGATCGAGGGCACGGTTGCCTCCATCGCCGATATCATCTCCTTCCGCCTCGACGACGTGCTCAACTATGTGACGGACATCGAACTGGGGACCTTCCACAGCACCATTTCCCATGCCATTGGCCAGCGTACCTGGGAGACGCTCTCCGCCGAGGAGCGTGAGGCGATGATCCACGCGTCCGTCGAAGCCAGTGCGGCGATTACCCAGCGCTGGGGTTACGAGATGGCCGATGAGGCGCGTGAAATCGCCCACGACAGCGGCATCGAAATTCTCGAACCCGAGCAGGACCTGCTCGACGCCATTCCCGCCTTCCTCGAAGAGGATCTCGTCTACGCCGCCGAGCAGGCCGAGAGCCGCTATGGCGTCGAGGATGCCGAGAGCAAGATCGAGCGTTTCCAGGCGCTGGTCGACAAATGGACAGAGATCGTCGAGGAGACCGGTGACGATCCCGAGGCGGTTGCCGAGGCCATGAAGCGCGAAATCTGGAGTGACGTCGATTTCGCCTCCTACGGCAGCTGATGCTGATCCGTTGAATGCCGGCCTGCGGGCCGGCATGTGACGCTGGAGACTCCATCATGGCTTTTCTCTACCGCCTGACCAACCAGGCCGCCGTCGGCCTGGCGCTGCTCGGGACCCTGGGCATCCTGCTGATGGTGCTGCATATCACGCTCGACGTGGTGCTGCGCTCGACGCTGTCGGTGTCGATTCCCGCCACCCTTGAGTTGGTCACCCGCTACTACCTGATCACCTTGGCGCTGCTACCGCTGGGCTGGGTCGAGTGGCGGCGCGGGATGATCCGTGTCGAGGCGCTGGAGGGCATGATGGGGCCATGGCTCATTCGTGTCTCCGACGTACTGGTCTCGGTGTTGTCCGCCGCCATCTATCTGGTGCTTGCCGTGGCCACTTGGGATAAGGCGATGGAGCAGTACCAGATCGGCGCCTATGTCATGTCGCTCAATGTGCCCATGCCGGTCTGGCCGACCTACTTTGTGCTTCCCGCGGCGTTTTCACTGGCGGCGCTGGTCTGCTTGGTGAGGCTGCCGCTGCTGGCAACGGGCACTAACTACGACACTCCTGAGCAAGACGAAAGGTAATTTCATGTCCGTTGCGATCGGTTTTACAGGCCTGGCGATCCTGCTGTTGCTGCTGGCGCTGCGAGTGCCGGTGGCACTGGCGCTGGTGGCGGTGTCGCTGGGGGGCATGACGACCATGTTCGGCTGGGATACCGCCATCGGCATGCTCTCCTCGACGCCCTATGAGTTTATCGCCAAGTGGACGCTCAGCGCGGTACCGATGTTCCTGCTGATGGGCTTCGTCTGCTATCACACCGGCCTCACCAACGGCCTGTTCAACGCCGCCAAGGTGGTGTTTCGCTGGCTGCCGGGGGGCGTGGCGATTTCCAGCATCTTCGCCAGTTCCGGCTTTGCCGCGGTGAGTGGTTCCAGCGTGGCCTGCTCGGCGGCGATGGGGCGCATCGCCATTCCCGAGATGGTCAAGGGTGGCTACAAGCCAAGCTTCGCCTGCGGCACCATCGCCGCGGGGGGCACCATCGGCGCGTTGATACCCCCCAGCATCCTGATGATCGTCTACGGCGTGTTCGCCCAGGTCTCCATCACCCAGGTGTTCTTGGGTGGCATCACCATCGGCCTACTGACCGCGGTGAGCTACTGCATCGTGATCCTGATGGTCAGCTGGCTGCGCCCGGACATCGTGCCCCGCGAGGCGACCGGTGCCCGCGATGTGTCGCCGCGCCAGGCGCTGATCGATATCTGGCCGGTACTGGCGCTGGGCGTGCTGGTGTTTGGTGGGCTCTTCTCGGGCTTCTTTACCGCCACCGAGGCCGGTGCCGTCGGTGCTGCCGGGGCCATCCTGATTGGCTTGGTCTTGCGCCGCCTTGGCAAGCGGGAGATGAAAGATGCCCTGCTCGAGACGCTCTCGACCACCTCGGCGCTGCTGATCATCGGCGTCGGTGCCAGCATGTTCACGCTGTTCCTGAGCCTCAGCGGCGTGGCCGGTTATATCACCAGTGCGGTTGGCGGCTGGGATCCCTCCTACCTGCAGCTGATGCTGATCGTGGTGCTGATCTATCTCTTCCTGGGCCTGTTCATGGAGCCCTTCGGTGCCATGCTGGTGACCCTGCCGGTACTGCTGCCGATATTCGAACTCTATGACGTCAGCCTGATCTGGTTCGGCGTGCTGCTGGTCAAGCTGCTGGAGATCGGCATGATCACGCCACCGGTGGGCATGAACATCTTCGTGATCAAGGGCGTGGCGGGCAAGTACGCCTCGCTGATGGATATCTTCAAGGGCGTCTCGACCTTCCTGATCGCCGATATCGTGGTGGTGGCCCTGGTGATCTTCTATCCGCAGATCGTACTGGTGCTGACTGGCTGACCGGTGCACCCGCGGGGATGGTCATGGGTGTCAGCATTAAGGTTTGTTGATTAAACAATTTGTATGGGGTTGTAGCGTATAGCGCCTCCCATCAAGGGGACCAATACAGTGAGCAAGATCATCGACAGCACCACCGCAGCGAGACTGATCCGGGACGGCGATACCGTCATCTGGACCACCGCCGGCCTATGCGGCTTTGCCGAGGCCGTGGCCACGGCGCTGGAGGCACGCTTTGTGGAGACCGGCGCGCCGCGCGACCTGACCGTGGCGCACAGCTGTGGCTGCGGCGATGGCAAGGCCCGCGGCATGAATCACCTCGGTCATGTCGGTCTGGTCAAGCGGCTGATCAGCGGCCATACGGGCCAGGCGCCGCGCATGGGTGACCTGCTCCGCGAGAACCATGCCGAGGGCTACCTGCTGCCCCAGGGCGTGCTGGCGCATCTATGGCGGCATATCGCCGGCAAAAAGCCCGGTGTGCTGAGCAAGGTGGGGCTCGGCACCTTCGTCGATCCGCGTCTCGAAGGTGGTAAGGCCAATACGGCGGCCGAGGAGGACCTGGTCAAGCTGGTCGAGCTCGAGGGCGAGGAGTGGCTGCTGTATCGCACCTTCCCGGTGGACGTGGCAGTGATCCGTGCCACCACCGCCGACGAGCGCGGCAACCTTAGCATGGAGCGCGAGGCGCTGTTCCTCGAGCAGCTCTCGATGGCCCAGGCAGCCAAGAACAGCGGCGGTATCGTCATCGCCCAGGTCGAGTACCTGGCCTCACAGGGCAGCCTGCACCCCAAGCAGGTCAAGGTGCCGGGGGACCTGGTCGACCACGTGGTGGTGGCCGAGCCTGAACACCACATGCAGACCATCACCACAACCTATAACCCGGCGCTGGCTGGCGATCTCAAGGTGCCGCTGGACGGCATCAAGCCGCTGTCGCTGGACCCGCGCAAGGTGATCGCCCGGCGTGCCGCCATGGAGCTGCCGGCGGGCGGCATGGTCAACCTCGGCATCGGCATGCCCGAAGGGGTCTCCAGCGTGGCGGCGGAGGAGGGCGTCAGTGACCTGATGACCCTGACCACCGAGCTCGGCACCTACGGCGGCGTGCCCGCCAGCGGCGGCGACTTCGCCACCGCCTACAACGCCGAGGCGATCATCGACCACGGCTACCAGTTCGACTTCTACGACGGCGGCGGCCTGGATGTCTGCTTTCTGGGCCTGGCCCAGACCGACCACGAAGGCAACCTCAACGTCAGCAAGTTCGGCGACAAGGTGGTTGGCCCAGGCGGCTTCATCAATATCAGCCAGAACGCCCGCAAGGTGGTGTTCTGCGGGACCTTCACCAACGGCGGCGAGGTGGCGGTCAGCGACGGGAGCATCAGGATCGACAAGGAGGGGCCGCGGCGCAAGTTCGTGCAGCGCGTCGACCAGATCACCTTCAGCGGCCGCTATGCCCAGGAAACCGGCAAGCCGGTGCTGTTCGTCACCGAGCGCTGCGTCTTCGAACTGATCGACGGCGAGATCACCCTGACCGAAGTGGCGCCGGGCATCGACGTCGAGCGCGACATCCTGGCCGCCATGGACTTCGTGCCGCGCATTGCCGAGGAGCTGCGCGAGATGCCCGCGGGCATCTTCCAGCCCCAGTGGGGTGAGCTGCGTGCACATCTAGTGGCATAACGATCATCAGGTTGGGGCTCTTCGCACCCGGTGAGGTCGGCGAGCCCCCTTTTTCTTCCCCAACGAGAAGCCGACATGCTCAACAACGCCTACATCCCCTACGGTGGCTACTACTCCAGCCCGTTCTGCAAATGGATGGGCAGCCTGGCCAATGTCAATTCCATCGAACTCGGCGCCGCCACCAGCAAGCGCTGGTTCGCCGCGCGGGATGTCGATCCCACCCTGATCGACTACCTCTACCTCGGCGTTTCGGTGGGGCAGAAGTCGATCTTCTACGGCGCGCCCTGGGCGGCGGCGATGATGGGTGCTCCCCAGGCGCCGGGCCAGAACATCACCCAGGCCTGTGCCACCGCCACCACCGCGGTGTTCAACGCCGCGCTGGCGGTGAGTGCCGGCAACTTCGAGACCACCTACTGCCTGCTCGCCGATCGCCCCTCCAACGGCCCGCACACCATCTGGCCCAACCCCAACGGGCCGGGGGGCGAGGTGATTGCCGAAAACTGGAACATGGACAACATCGCCGCCGACCCGGCCACCGGCAAGGACATGCTGACCACCGCCGAGAACGTTGCCCGCGAGCACGGCTTCAGCCGTGAGCAGGCCGATGAGCTGACCCTGCGCCGCTACGAGCAGTACGCCGAGGCGCTGGCCGACGATCGCGCCTTCCAGAAGCGCTACATGTTTCCGGTGGAGGTCGCCGTCTCGCGCAAGGAGACCAAACTCGTCGAGGCCGACGAGGGGGTGACCGCCACCAGCGGCGAGGCGCTGGCCAGGCTGCGCACGGTACAGCCCGACGGCATCCACACCTTCGGTGCCCAGACCCATCCCGCGGATGCCAACGCCGGCATCATCGTCACCACTCGCGAGCGGGCCGAGGCGATGAGCCGCGACCCGCGGATGGTCGTGCAGGTGGTGGCCTACGGCCATGCCCGCACCAAGCCGGCGCACATGCCCATGGCGCCGGCGGAGTCGTTCAAGCGTGCGCTCAACCAGGCTGGCCTGACGCTGGACCAGATCAAGACGGTCAAGAATCACTCGCCGTTCATCGCCAACGACCTGCATCTGGCCAAGGCGCTGGGGCTGGATGCGCACACCTTCAACAACTACGGCACCTCGTTGGTCTACGGCCACCCCCAGGCCCCGACCCTGGCGCGCCTGCTGATCGAGGCCATCGAGGAGACCGCCCTGAAGGGCGGTGGCTACGCCCTGGTGACCGGCTGTGCGGCCGGCGACTCCGCCGCAGCGCTGATCGTCAAGGTGGGGTGAAACAGGTAAGACCGTGAAGGGCCACGCCAGGCCCTCTGCTTGAGTGAGGCTTCGATGCCTCAACGACCCCGAGGAGATAACAATGACACACCGCAAACTCCTGATCGGCACGCTGTGCGTGGGACTCTGGTCTGCCCCGGCCATCGCCGAGGCGCAGACGCTGAGGTTCGCTCACTGGCTGCCGGAGCAGCACGCCCTCCCGTCCACCGGCTTCAAGGAGTGGACCGAGTCAATCAACGAGGCCTCTGACGGTACCATCGACTTCCAGATGTTCCCCGCCCAGCAGCTCGGCAGCGCCGAAGACCACTTCGATATGGTGGCCAACGGCATCGCCGATATTGCCTGGGTCAATCCCGGCTATAGCGCGGGACGCTTCCCGATCTCCGATCTGCTGCAGTTGCCCTTCGTCACAAGCGATACCCTGAACGGCGCTGCGGCGGCGACCGAGTGGTACCAGCAGCACGCCGACCAGGAGATGGACGGCGTGGTGATGTGCCTGATCCATGGTCACTATCCCGGGACTCTGCATACCAAGGAGGAGATCCGTCATCCCGACCAGATCAGTGGCATGACGATCAGGCCGGCCAACTCCTCGATCGCCAGCTTCGTCAGCGAGCTGGGCGGAGCCAGCGTGCAGGTATCCGCACCGGAGACCCGTGAAGCGCTGTCACGAGGCGTGGCGGACGCCATCACCTTCCCGTCCGGCTCGACGATCCTGTTCGGCATCGATGAGATTACCACCTACCACATTGAATTTCCGATGTACTCCTCATGGCAGGCGCTGCTCATCAATCAGAATGCCTACCAGCAGATGAGCGCCGAGCAACAGGGCGTGATCGATGACCACTGCACCGGGGAGTGGGCGACACGGATCACCCGCGGCTGGGAAGAGATGGAGCGCGAGGGCCACGAGCAGTTCCGCGACTCGCCCGACCACACCATGATCGAGCTGAGCGACGAGGAGATGACGGCCTGGCGTGAGGCTGCCGAACCGCTGCGCGAGGCCTGGGCCGAGCGCGTGCGCGATGCTGGGCATGATCCAGAGCAGCTGCGGGCCGATCTGGAAGAGCGCCTGGCAGCAGTGGATGCGCTGTTCGAGTAATCGATAGGAGCGACCGGCCCCGCGGGGCCGGTGTGACCCACTAGCCTGTGGAGACCCGCATGGCCACTGATTCTTCCCTCCACCTCGATGCACCGCCGCGGCTCGAGCCCGTTACCACCCTGGCCGTACATGTCGACACGCCCCTCGAGATCGGCGAGCTGGTCAATGGCCGTCGGCGCATCATACCCATCCTCGGCGGCAGCTTCGACGGCCCTCGCCTGGCCGGTGAGGTATTGCCCGGCGGCGCAGACTGGCAGTCGATTCGTGCCGACGGCTGCGCCGAGGTGCTGGCCCGCTATACCTTGAGAACCGCGCAAGGCAGCTTGATCGAGGTCGAGAACCGCGGGGTGCGCCACGCCCCCGAGCCGATCATGCAGCAGCTGATCAAGGGCGAGCACGTGCCGCCCGATCAGTACTACTTCCGCACCGTACCGACCTTCCAGACCGCCGATCCCGCACTCGCCTGGCTGACCCGCGACCTGTTCGTGGCGCGGGGGGTTCGTGAACCCGAGCGCGTATTGATCCAGGTCTTTCGTGTCGGCTAGCGCCGAGGGAGTCTTCGTATGGCAACGCCTTCCATGATCACGGCTGCCGCGACGCTGATCGAGCGCATCGCCAGCCTCAGCCTGGCGGTGATCACCCTGCTGATTTTCGTGGCGTCGCTGTCGCGCTATCTGTTTGCGACCTCGATCCCCGATGCCCATGCCATCGCCAGCCTGCTGCTGGGCATCGCCATTCTGTGGGGGCTCGGCTCCACCACCTGGCGCAACGACCATATTGCCGTAGACCTGGTCTGGCAGCTGTGCCCAGCACCGCTGCGGCGGCTGATGGATATCTTCGCCCATCTGCTGGTGACCGCCTTCATCGTGGCACTGGCCTGGGCGCTGTTCAGCCGCGTGATGACCATCATGCATGCCGGCCAGACCACCTCCGACCTGCAGCTGCCGCTGTGGCCCTTCTACGCCATGGCCTGGCTGGGCGTATTGGCCGCCACCCTGCTGGCGCTGGCGCGGTTGGTGCTGCTGATCTGGCGCCCGGCGTCGCTGCCGGTGTCGGCCTCGATCGTCGACGATGCCGCCAAGGAGCCCCGAGATGGATAACAACCTGATTGCCCTGCTGGGCTTCGTCGGCTTGTTTGGCATGATCGCGCTGCGCGTGCCGGTGGGGATCGCCATGGGCATCGTTGGCGTGATCGGCTTCGCGGCGGTCACCAGCCTGGATGCGGCGCTGGGTGTGCTGACCACGTCGCCACTGCGCACCGTCACCAACTACAACCTCAGCCTGATCCCGATGTTCATTCTGATGGGGGTATTCGCCTCGGCCACCGGCATGAGTCGCGAACTGTTTCGTGCCGGCCAGGCCTGGCTGGGCGGCTTCCGCGGCGGCGCGGCGATGTCGACCATGACCGCCTGCGGCGGTTTCGCGGCGATCTGCGGCTCCTCGGTGGCCACCGCCGCCACCATGACACGGGTGGCGCTGCCGGAGATGCGCCGCGCTGGCTATGCCGATAGCCTCTCCACCGGGCTGATCGCCTCCGGCGGCACCCTGGGTATCCTGATTCCGCCGTCGGTGGTGCTGGTGCTCTACGGCTTCCTCACCGACCAGGATATTGGCCAGCTGTTCGTGGCCGGCGTGATCCCCGGCCTGCTGTCGATCCTGCTCGCCTTCGTCACTATCCGCGTGCTGGGCATGCTGCGGCCGGATTCCATGCCGGCGGGGGAGCGTTCCAGCTGGGGCGAGAAATTCGCCGCGCTGCGCGGCATCTGGGCGGTGATGCTGCTGTTCATCGCCATTGTCGGCGGCATCTATCTGGGCGTGGTAACGCCGGTGGAGGCCGCGGCGCTGGGGGCTTTCTGTACCTTCCTAATCGGCGTGCTGCGCCGGCGGCTGACCCTGCGTACGACCCTGGCCTGCCTGCTCGATGCGCTGCGCACCTCGGTGGCGATCTTCACCATCCTGATCGGTGCGCTGCTGTTCGGCTACTTCCTGACCGTGACCCAGACCCCGCAGCTGCTGACCGCCTGGCTCACCGCCTTGCCGGTGGGGGAATACGGCGTGTTGCTGCTGATCCTGGCGCTGTTTCTGGTGCTTGGCTGCGTGCTCGACCCGATGGCAATGATCATCCTGATGGTGCCGATCCTCTACCCGGTGGTCACCAGCCTCGGCTTCGATCCCATCTGGTTCGGCATCATCGTGGTGGTGGCGGTTGAACTCGGCATGATCACGCCGCCGATCGGCATCAACGTCTTCGTGATCCGCTCGGTGGCGCCCGATGTGCCGCTGGGGCGAATCTTCAAGGGCGTGATGCCGTTCGTGGCGGCGGATCTGGTGCGCCTGGCTCTGCTGATCCTGTTCCCGGCGCTGGTGCTCTTCCTGCCGAATCAGATGTAGTGGGTGGGTTGATATGCCACACCGAAGCGCCCCGCCATATCGGCGAGGCGCTTATCCAATGTCCATAACTACCCCTCAGGGGTAATCAGTGTCGAGGCTAGCAAGGCCATATCCACCAGGCCGCATCCCAGCCCATAGAGCCGGTTGTGCTCGATGAACTCTCTCACTTCGAGCAAGCTTGCCTGCTGACAAGGGCGTAGCAGCTCAATGGCATTCAGGGTTTGAGCACGCGGTGCCGGAGGTGTTCCGCAGGCCAACTCGGCCACCACCATCGGATGGCACATCACTTGATCGCCCTCGAGCAGTTCGACCAGGGCTGCGTTGCGGTGCCTGAAGTGATTTACCCATACCGAGGTGTCGACGAGTATGCTCATGGCCCGGTGGGCGCGTCCCGACGTCGAGGCACATCCTGCATGTCGGGTGCCGTAGCCCCCAAGGCGGCAAGGCGCCGCCCCGCTTGCACTCGCACATAGGTCTGGATGGCTTCGCGGACGATATCGGCGGGTTTATCCATCCCGGGTTCGGCAAGGTTCAACGCCTGCTCGTACAGGGCGTCATCGATGGTGATGGTCGTACGCATGGCAAGGGCTCGCATCTGGATTGATGATACTATGCATCATATCGAGCATCTTTGCGAAGCGCCTGTGACGATAATCATGCGCCCGTTGCCCCATGCCTCATGACACCGGTGTCAAAGCGCAGCCACGGGAAAGCCAGTCAGCACCCGGCCGGCACGGCGAACGGCATGGGCGTGGGCGTGCGACTGGGGTGCCTGGGTGGCCATATAGAAGCGCGCAAGTTCCACCAGGCCCCGCAGGTAGTCGGTGTCGCCGTCATCGGCCTGGAGGCGGGCCTCGGCGGCCAGCGCCAGGCGCGCCATCTGCCAGGCGCCGCAGGCGGTGCCGAGCAGGTGCAGCAGCGGCACGGCACCGGCGTAGAGGTCGGCGGTCTCGGCACGCTGCTCGAGCAGCCAGGCGCAGGTCTCGTCGAGAAGCGCTACCTGGTCGCCAAGCGGTTTCGCCAGGTCCGCGAGCCGGTCGTGGTCGCCGAGCTGGGTGGCGGTCGCGCGGATATCACCGATCAGCTCGCGCAGGGTGGCGGCGTCCTCACGCAGGATCTTGCGGCCCAGCAGGTCGTTGGCCTGGATGCCGGTGGTGCCCTCGTAGATGGTGATGACGCGGGCGTCGCGGAACAGCTGGGCGACCCCGGTCTCCTCGACGAAGCCCATGCCGCCGAATACCTGGATCGCCTCGTCGCAGAGGTCGTTACCCACCTCGGTGCACCAGCCCTTGGCCACCGGCATCAGCAGGTCGACGTAGCGGCGATGCTTGTCGGCGACCTCGCTATCCGGGTGCTGGCGGGCGGTATCGAACCAGCCGGCGGCGGTGTAGAGCAGGCCGCGCATGGCCATCAGGCGGGCGCGCATCGACACCAGCATGCGCTTGACGTCGGGGTGGACGAGGATGGGCTGGCCGCTCTCGCCGCTGACCACATCGCGCCCCTGGACACGCTCGCAGGCGTAGTCCAGCGCCGCCTGGTAGGCGCGCTCGCCCAGCGCCACCCCCTGCACCCCCACGTTGAAGCGGGCGTCGTTCATCATCACGAACATGGTCTTGAGCCCCTGGTGCGGCTCGCCGACCAGTTTGCCCAGGGCGCCGCCGTCGTTGCCGTAGCTGAGGGTACAGGTGGGGCTGCCGTGGATCCCCATCTTGTGCTCGATGGCGATGCAGCGAATGTCGTTGCGTTGCCCCGGCTCGCCTTGGGCGTCGAGCAGGTACTTGGGCACCAGGAACAGCGATAGCCCCTTGACCCCGGGCGGGGCATCGGGCAACCGGGCCAGCACCAGGTGAACGATATTGGGGGTCAGCTCGTGCTCGCCGTAGGAGATATAGATCTTCTGCCCGAACAGGCGGTAGCGCCCATCGCCAGCCGGCTCGGCACGCATGCGGGTGGCGGCCAGGTCGGAACCGGCCTGGGGCTCGGTGAGGTTCATGGTGGCGGCCCACTCGCCGCTGACGATCCTGTCGAGCCAGGTGGCTTTCTGCTCCTCGCTGGCGGCGATGGTCAGCGCCTCGGTCTGGCCGACATTGAGCTGGGGCAGCATGGCGAAGGCCATGTTGGCCGAGAACCACATCTCCCACACCGGGGTGGCGACCAGCTTGGGCAGACCCTGGCCGCCATGCTCTGGCGGCAGGGCGAGGCCGATCCAGCCGGCCTCACGGAACTGGTCGTAGGCGTCCTGCCAGCCGTCGGGAACGAATACCTGCCCGTCGTCCAGGCGGCAGCCCTGACGGTCGCCGGCCTGATTGAGCGGGGCGAGTACGCCGCTGGCGAACTTGCCAGCTTCCTCCAGCACGGCGCTGACCAGATCCGGCGAGGCGTCCTCGCAGCCGGGCAGCTCGCCGATCCGCTCGAGACCGGCCAGTTCGTCGAGGATAAACTGCATATCGCGCAGCGGGGCTTGGTAATCGAGCATGATGATGGTCGTTCCTCGTTGCTGGCCGGACGTAGATAGGACCTGGTGGGGGGAGGGCTATCCCGGCGGCAAGCTTTTGCGAGGGCGCTGTGAACCCATCCCTGGGCGCTACCTATTCCATCCCTGGAATAGAACCCTCGCGCCAGCTTGCCCCCGGCGCCCTCCATCGGACAATGCTTTGAAATATGGTCTTAGCGCGGGGCCATGCGGATAGCACCATCCAGGCGAATGGTCTCGCCGTTGAGCATGGGGTTATCGACGATATGGCAGGCCAGTCGCGCGAACTCGTCAGGCTCGCCGAGGCGGCTGGGGAAGGGGATCGAGGCCGCCAGTGACTGCTGGGCCTCTTCCGGCAGCGACTCCATCAGCGGTGTCCTGAACAGCCCCGGGGCGATGGTCATCACGCGGATGCCGTGGCGGGCCATCTCCCGGGCAATGGGCAGGGTCATGGCGACGATGCCGCCCTTGGAGGCCGCGTAGGCCGGCTGCCCGATCTGGCCGTCGAAGGCCGCCACCGAGGCGGTGTTGATGATCACTCCGCGTTCGCCGTCGGCCTGGGGCTCGCCCTTGGCCATGGCGGCGGCGGCCAGGCGCAGCATATTGAAGCTGCCCAGCAAATTGATATTGACGATGCGCGAGAAGGTCTCCAGCGGCAGCGGCTCGCCCTCGCGATTGACCACCTTGGCGGGGTCGCCGACCCCTGCGCAGTTGATCAGCCCCTGCAGGCTGCCGAAGGCCTCGAGGGCCAGGTCCACCGCGGCCTGGGCATCGGCCTCGCGGGTCACGTCGGTGCGCAGGAAGCGAGCGCGCTCATCGGCTCCCTTGGCATTCAGCTCGGCGGCCAGCGCCTCGCCGCGTTCGGCGTTGAGGTCTGCAATCACCACCTTGCTACCGGCGACGTGTAGGGCTCGCACGGTGGCCTCGCCGAGGCCCGAGGCGCCGCCGCTGACGATAAAGGTGTTGTCCTGGAATTTCATGCGCTTCTCTCCTGGCGAATCAAGTGCGAGGCCCTTGGCCCTTGTGCTTGAAGAAGCTACCGATGCGTTCGGCGACTTCGGGACTGGTCTGGGTCAACGCAGCGGTCAGTGATTCCACGAATAGCCCGTCGTCGCTGGCCATGTTGTCGATGCGCGAGATCGCCGAGACCATGGCCCAGTTGGCCATCGGGGCGTTCTCGGCGATACGTGCGGCGAGCTGGCGAGCCTTGTCGAGGCTCTCGCCTTCGCCGACCACATAGTGTGACAGTCCCAGCCGCTGACCCTCGTCGGCCTCCATGACGCGACCGGTGAGCATCATCTCGCACATGCGGCCGGGGCCGATGATATTGGATACCCGCACCGAGGCGCCGCCACCGACGAAGATGCCGTGGCGCCCCTCGGGCAGTTGGTAGAGGGTGCTGGTTTCGGCGACCCGTACATGGGTGGCGGTGGCCAGCTCCAGGCCACCGCCGATCACCGCGCCCTGCATGGCGGTCACCACCGGCAGGCCGCCGTTCTGCAGGCGGTCGAAAATGCGGTGCCAGCCGCGGGAGTGCTGCACCACGCCGAAGGGGTCGCGGTGCTGGTGCTCGGCAAGGTCGAGACCGGCGCAGAAGTGCTTGCCCTCGGCGGCGAGGATGATCACCTTGGCGTCCTGCGGTATGTCCAGCAAGGATTCCTCCAGGGCGCCCAGCAGACGGTCGCTGACCGCGTTGCGCTTCTCGGGGCGTGCCAGGGTGACGGTGTAGATGCTGTCGTCCAGTGACGTCTTGACGAGTGTCTCGCTCATGAGGGCCTCGGCGGTAAATGGTATGGAGTTATAGCGCGATGACAGCCGTGGACGGCGTCTCGGTTGCAGTGACTATGTCGTGGGCCTCAACCAGCCCGGCGCGACGCTCCTGACGCAGCTGAGGGGTGGTGAAAGCAGTAGCTTGTGTTGGGTCGAGCGTGGAGGCTGTCATATCCGCTCCGGCGTTGTGCGGAAGAGTATGTTGTTCGTAGATACTGTTGTTGTATTAAACATTATTGCAGGTTACAACAGTCACGCCATTAGGTCACCACCTGTGGCTAAGCCTTTGGTCGAGTGTGATGAGCGTTTCAACAAACCTGCCACGACGATCAATCGGGAGGTGCGCTGTGTTGGCGCAGCCGAAATCCCTTGGGTGTTAGCCCGGTGAGCCGCTTGAAGAAGCGCGTGAAGTAGGCCGGCTCGGAGAAGCCGAGGCTATCGGCGACCTCGCTGATGGTCATGTTGGTGTAGGTGAGCTGGCGCTTGGCCTCGAGCAGGATGCGCTCATGCAGCAACTGCAGGGCGCTGCGGTCGGCCAACTGGCGGCACAGGCTATTGAGGTGGGCGGCGGTGATACCGAGCTGCTTGGCCAGGGCGCCGACGGTGGGCTGCTCGCGGTAGTGGGCCTCGATCAGTGCCTGGAATCGCTGCAGGTGGGTGCGCGCGCGGTCATTGGCACTCGGCGTCGCGCGTAGCACGGTGGAGTGGCTTCGCTGGCGCTCGGCGCGGCGGGCAACCTGGGCGGCCAGGGCCTGGATGAGGGCATGCAGCACCAGGTCGCGATTGATCGCCGGGCGGCGGTATTCATCGGCGATCTGCGCCACCAGCAGGGCGATGGCCTGGGCCTCGCCGCTATCCACCAGCCGGTAGTGACCGCCGCGCTGCAGCGCGCCCCCCTGATGGCCGAGGGCATCGATCAGGTGCTCGGCCAGCGGTTGGGCCAGGGTGATGATATGGCCGCGAATCTGCTGTTCGAAGTGAAATCCGTGAATCGCCATGGCCGGTACCACGATCAGCGCTGGGCCGCAGAAGCGTGTCTGGCTCCCCTCCAGGTCGAGCACCACCTCGCCGGCGGCGATATGCAGCAGGTGCAGCAGGTCGGCGTGGCGGTGGGTCATGATATGCCAATCGTGCAGTCGGCTGCGCTCGGCGATGGATTCGCAGTGCAACAGATCCGGGGTTGGCCAGTGTCGCGTCTCGCCGTATAGCTTGAACACCGGCACGGCGTCGGGACTGAGGGCAGGCATGCAAGACTCCTCTCACGGCATCGACTAACGTCTAGCCATTATACGCCATTTGTCCTATTTCATGGCGCGATTGTGCCTTAAAAAGCGCGCCCTATCACTGAAAAATACAACTACTAAAAACACGCCAAGACGACAACGATAGGGTGCTCACCATGAAGACACAGGTCGCCATCATCGGCGCCGGCCCGTCCGGCCTGCTGCTCGGCCAATTGCTGCAGCGCCAGGGTATCGACAACGTGATCCTCGAGCGTAAGAGCGGCGAATACGTGCTCAGCCGCATCCGCGCCGGGGTGCTCGAGCAGGGCATGGTCGACCTGCTGCGCGAGGCCGGCGTCGACCGGCGCATGAACGAGGAGGGCCTGCCCCATGACGGCTTTGCCCTGGCCTTCGACAACCGCCACGTGCGGGTCGATCTGGCCGATCTCACCGGCGGCAAGCGGGTAATGGTCTACGGCCAGACCGAGGTCACCCGCGATCTCATGGAGGCCCGTGAGGCCAGCGGCGGTCAGACCGTCTACGAAGCCGATAACGTGCAGCTCCACGACCTCGAGAGCGACGCCCCCTGGGTGACCTTCGAGAAGAACGGCGAGACCTTGCGCCTGGACTGCGACTACGTGGCCGGCTGTGACGGCTACCACGGTGTATCGCGGCAGACGATCCCCGAGGATCGTATCAAGACCTTCGAGAAGGTCTATCCGTTCGGCTGGCTGGGGATTCTTTCGGATACGCCGCCGGTCTCCGATGAACTGATCTACGCCCGGCATGAACGCGGCTTCGCGCTATGCAGCATGCGCTCAGCAAGCCGCAGCCGCTACTACATCCAGGTGCCGCTGGACGAGCGGGTAGAGGACTGGTCCGATGAGCGCTTCTGGGAGGAGCTCAAGCGCCGCCTGCCTGATGAGGTCGCCGCCGAGCTGGTCACCGGCCCGTCCATCGAGAAGAGCATTGCGCCGCTGCGCAGCTTCGTCGCCGAGCCGATGCAGTACGGCCGACTGTTCCTGGTCGGCGATGCGGCGCATATCGTGCCGCCTACCGGCGCCAAGGGGCTCAACCTGGCCGCCAGCGACGTCAACACGCTCTACTCGCTGATGTGCAAGGTCTACCATGAGGGGCGCAGCGATCTGATCGAGCGTTACTCGGCGACCTGCCTCAAGCGGGTCTGGAAGGCCGAGCGCTTCTCTTGGTGGATGACTTCGATGCTGCACAAGTTCTCCGAGGAGGAGGACTTCGGGGCGCGCATGCAGCAGGCCGAGCTGGACTACGTCACCGGCTCCCGCGCCGGCCTCACCACCATCGCCGAAAACTATGTGGGCCTGCCTTACGAGACACTTGAATAACGCACCAACCGATCATCTCGTCCTTCTTGGCCCGGGCTCTTCCCGGGCTTTTTTATCGCCAGCACATCGCCAAAGCAAATTTAGCACTTGCATCGAAAAATGCTTATGCTAGGAGCAGGTTCCCTGTCTGCAATAGAGGTGGCGCATGGCGACTCGAATCACGACGTCCCGCCGGGCGGATGGCATCACGCTGCTGAAGATCAGCTGTCCCGAGCGACGCAATATCCTGGATGAGGCGAGTTACGCCCAACTGATCGAGGCGCTCACCGCGGTCGAGGCAGACGACGCGGTCAAGGTCCTGATCATCACCGGCAGCGAGAACTGCTTCACCGCAGGCAACGATCTGGCCAACTACAGGGCGCTGGCAGAGGCGACGGAGGTGCCGGCGATCACCTTCCTGCGCCGTCTGCATGCCTTTCCCAAGCCGGTCATCGCCGCCGCGGAGGGCCTCGCCCTGGGGCTCGGCTCATCGATCCTGATGCACTGCGACTTCGCCTACGCGGGGAACTCGACCACCTTCTACCTGCCCTTCGTCAACTTTGCCCTGACGCCCCTGGGTGCCACCACCTACATGCTGCCCAAGCTGGCCGGCAGCAAGGCGGCCAGTGAGATGCTCATGCTGGGTTCCTCTTTTTCCGCAACCAGTGCCTGTGAGCTGGGTCTGCTGACCGATACCACCCCGGATGGCATGGCGCTGGAGCAAGCTTACACCTGTGCCACGCGCCTGATCGCCAAGCCCTTCGCTGCGCTGCTGGCCACCAAGGCCCTGCTGCGCGAGGGCGACGCCGAGGCGATCGGGCGCGCCTTCGACCGCGAAGAGCAGCAGCTGCTGGAGCGCTGCCGCTCGCCCGAGGCGCAGGCGGCGATCGATGGCTTCTTCAGCAGGCCTCACGGATAGCGCCCGGTCAGGCGATTCTCCACCAGCACCTCGAGGATGGCGTTGGCCTGGCGCATGATGTCGGAGGGTGGCTCACCCTTGCGGCGGCTGCAGATCACCGGCGAGGTGATGTTGCGGTCGTCCAGGTAGACGAACACGATGCCGTCGCGTTGCACGCGCTTGACCTGCTCCGGCACCAGGGTGATGCCGATCTCCGAGGCGACCAGGCTCAGCGCGGTCTGCAGCTCGTTGGCTTCCTGGGCCACGCTGACCTTGAGGCCCTGGCGGCGGAATAGGCCCAGGGTGATGTCGGCAAGGCTGGGGCGCGGCTTGGCCGGAAACAGCACCAGCGGGTAATCGGCTAGCTGGGCCAGGGTCGGGCGAGTGTTGGCCAGCGGGTGGTCGCTGGGCAGTGCCGCCATCAGCGGCTCGTCGAACAGTACCTCCTGCTCCACATCGGGGTCGTCGATGCGCAGGCGGCCGAAGCCGATGTCGATGCGGCCGGCCTTGAGCGCCTGGATCTGCTGCACGGTGGTCAGCTCGGCGAGGGTCAGCTCGACATCATCCTTTTGTCGTAAATCGCGCACCAGCAGCGGCAGCTGGCCGTAGAACACCGACGGCACGAAGCCGATGCCGAACAGGCGGCGTTTGCTACGCGCCATGCGGCGGGTCGCGGCGGTGGTGACCTCGACCTTCTCCAGTATCTGCAGGGTATGCTCATAAAAGAACTGGCCGGCCGCGGTGAGGCGCAGGCCACGCGATCCTCGTTGAAACAGGTCGGCTCCCACTTCTGATTCCAACTGCTTGATCTGCCTTGATAAAGGCGGCTGGGCCATATGCAGCCTGGCGGCGGCGCGGGTGAGGTTGAGCTCCTCGGCGACGACGCAGAAGTAGCGCAGGTGGCGAAGCTCCATGATACCTCCTGGGTATGGCTGGGCACTCAAACGATATTGGTTGCGCTGGCCTGACGCAATCAGACTGCTCCCCAATCAACGAAATCGATTGCTGGAGCGCCAACGCACATGTCCGCCGTCATCACCACCATCGACACGCTGCTGGTCGACCTGCCGACCATCCGTCCGCACAAGCTCTCCATGACCACCATGGCCTGCCAGTCGATGGTCATCGTGCGGCTGCGCGACAGCGACGGCGTCGAGGGCCTCGGCGAAGGCACCACCATCGGCGGCCTGGCCTACGGGCCGGAGAGCCCCGAGAGCATCAAGCGCAATATCGATACCTACCTTGCACCGCTGCTGATCGGCCAGCCGGCCAGCAATCTCAATGCCCTGCGGGCACGCCTCAACCGCCACGCCCGCGGCAACATGATCGCCAAGTCGGCGCTGGAAACCGCGCTGCTGGATGCCCAGGGCAAGCGCCAGGGGTTACCGGTTGCCGAGCTGTTGGGCGGTGCCCGGCAGACCCACCTGCCGGTGCTGTGGACTCTGGCCAGCGGCGATACCCAGCGCGATATCGACGAGGCCTTCCAGCGCCTGGATGACCGCCGCCACTGCGACTTCAAGCTCAAGATCGGCGCCAACCCGGTGGCCCAGGACGTCGCCCATGTGGCGGCGATCAAGGCCGCGCTGGGCGACCGGGCCAGCGTGCGCGTCGACGTCAACCAGGCCTGGGACGAAGCCACCGCGGTGCGCGGCATCGCCGCCCTGCAGGAGGCCGGCATCGACCTGATCGAACAGCCCATACCGGCCCGCGAGCACGCCGGCCTGATCCGGCTGGCCAACCGCTTTCGCGTGCCGATGCTCGCCGACGAGGCGGTGCAGGATGCCCGCGACGGCTTCGAGCTCGCCGCCGCCGGCTTCAGCGGCGCCTATGCGCTGAAGATCGCCAAGTCGGGCGGGCTGTACGGCGTGCTGGAGCTGGCCCATGTGGCCCAGGCCGCGGGCATCGGCCTCTACGGCGGCACCCTGCTCGAGGGCAGCATCGGCACCGCGGCCTCGCTGCACGCCTGGGCCACGCTGCCCGAGCTGGCCTGGGGCAGCGAGATGTTCGGTCCGCTGCTGCTCAAGGACGACATCGTCAGCCAGCCGCTCGACTACCGCGAGTTCGGCGTCGCGCTGCCGCGCGGGCCGGGCCTCGGCATCACCCTGGATGAAGACAAGCTTGCCCACTATTCGCGCAAGGACTGAGCCGCGCCAGCGCTGAGGAGGAGAACGACATGCTGTTTCAAGTGGAAATGACCGTAAAGCTGCCGCCGGAGATGCCCGCCGAGCAGGCCGCCAAGATCAAGGCGACCGAAAAAGCCTACGCCCAGGAGCTGCAGCGCGCCGGCAAGTGGCGCCATCTGTGGCGGGTCGCCGGCAGCTACGCCAACGTCAGCGTTTTCGACGTCGAGGACAACGCCGAGCTGCAGGAGATCGTCTCCAACCTGCCGCTCTTCCCCTACATGGAGATCAGCGTCAAGCCGCTGTGTCGCCATCCATCGTCGGTTCGCGAAGACGATAGCTGAGGCACCGACGAGCCACGCCAGACAGGCCGCACCGCTGCGGCCATAACGATAACGATGAGGATATCCCCATGAGCGTCAAGATTTTCGACACCCCCGAAGTCCAGGACTTCCTGAAGACCGTTGCCGGCTTCGACCAGCAGGGCGGCAACGATCGCGCCAAGCAGATCATGCACCGCCTGCTCTCCGACCTCTATCGTCTGATCGATGACTTCGACGTCAGCGAGGAGGAGTACTGGTCCGCCGTCAGCCTGCTCAACGCCCTCGGCCACGATACCCAGTTCGGCCTGCTCTCGCCTGGCCTGGGCTTCGACCACTACCTGGACATGCGCCAGGACGCCGCCGACGCCGAGGCCAAGCGCACCGGCGGCACACCGCGCACCATCGAGGGCCCGCTGTACGTGGCCGGCGCTCCGGAAGCCGAGGGCTTCGCCCGCCTGGACGACGGCAGCGACCCCGACGGCGAGGTGATGTGGCTGACTGGCCAGGTACGCGACGTGAACGGCCAGCCGATCCCCGGCGCCAAGGTCGAGATCTGGCACTGCAACTCCAAGGGCAACTACTCGTTCTTCGACCCGACCCAGAGCGAGTACAACATGCGCCGCACCATCTATGCCGACAGCGAGGGCCGCTATACCGCGCGCAGCATCATCCCCTCCGGCTACGGCGTGCCGGAAGGCGCACCCACCGACCAGGTGCTCAAGGCGCTGGGCCGGCATGGCGAGCGTCCGGCGCACATCCACTACTTCATCTCCGCGCCGGGCCACCAGCACTTGACCACCCAGATCAACCTGGCCGGTGACAAGTACACCTGGGACGATTTCGCCTTCGCCACCCGCGAGGAACTGGTGGTGCCGGCGACCCGCATCGAAGACCCGGCCGAGATCGACAAGCGCGAGCTGGACGGCCCGTTCTCCGAGGTGGTGTTCGACGTCGAGCTGGCCAAGACCGACAAGCCGGAGCTGCAGGCGCGTCACGCCCGCCCGCGGGCCAAGGAAGACGAGCAGGACCAGCACAGCCAGTTGGCCAGCACCGCCAAGGTTTGAGCAGTACCAGAGCTTTCGCCGCAGTGACACGCAAGGGGCGCCGTGGGCAGGTCAAAGGGGAGGTTTGCGCCATGGGTTCGGAGCACTGCTCCGAACGAGATGGCCAAGGATGACCAGCTCCGGTCCTGCAAGCGCAGCAGGGCGCAAGTTAGCGCCCAGGGATGGGTTTACAGCGCCTCCCCGTCGACCTGCCGACGGAGCAGCCCCGAGTGCGAAGGAAGCCTCAGCGATAACCCTACGATCGTTCTCTTGACGCCTGGGCCCTCTGGGCTCGCCGGCACGACACGACAAGACACCGAGGACCTGGATCATGACCAGCAAGCTTGATCAACTCGAAACGCGCATCCGCGGCGCGGTGGTCGATGACCCCGCCAACGGCATCTTCCGCTGCCACCGTAGCATGTTCACCGACCGCGATTTCTTCGAACTCGAGATGAAGCATATCTTCGAGGGCAACTGGCTGTTCCTGGCCCACGAGAGCCAGATCAGCGAACCGGGTGACTACTTTACCGTCACCATGGGGCGCCAGCCGGTGGTGATCACCCGCGACAAGCAGGGCGAGCTGCATGGCTTGATCAACGCCTGCGCCCACCGCGGCGCCACCCTGTGCCGTCGCAAGCAGGGCAACAAAGGCACCTTCACCTGCCCGTTCCACGGCTGGACCTTCAAGAACGACGGCAAGCTGCTCAAGGCCAAGAACGAGAAGACCGGCGCCTATCCCGACGGCTTCAAGCAGGACGGCTCCCACGACCTCAAGCGTTTGCCGCGCTTCGAGAACTATCGCGGCTTCCTGTTCGGCAGCCTCAGCGACGACGTGATGCCCCTCGACGACTACCTCGGCGAGACCCGCAAGATCATCGACAACATCGTCGATCAGGCGCCGGAAGGCCTGGAAGTGCTGCGCGGCACCTCCTCCTACACCTTCCAGGGCAACTGGAAGCTGGGCGCGGAGAACGGCGCCGACGGCTACCACGTGAGCACCGTGCACTGGAACTACGCCTCGACCATGGATCGCCGCAACTACGACGCCGGCGGCACCAAGGCGGTGGACGCCGACGGCTGGTCGAAGAGCCAGGGCGGCTTCTACTCCTACGAGAACGGCCACATGATGCTGTGGACCCGCCTACTCAACCCCGAAGTGCGCCCGGTCTACACCCAGAAAGACTGGATCGAGCGGGAGCTGGGCGAGGCGCGGGCCGACTCCATCGTCAACCAGACCCGTAACCTCTGCCTCTACCCCAACGTCTACCTGATGGATCAGTTCTCGACCCAGATCCGGGTGATTCGTCCCATCGACGTCGACAAGAGCGAAGTCACCATCTACTGCTTCGCGCCCAAGGACGAGTCGGCCGAGAACCGCCGCGTGCGCATCCGCCAGTACGAGGATTTCTTCAACGTCAGCGGCATGGGCACGCCGGACGACCTCGAGGAGTTCCGCGCCTGCCAGGCCGGTTACGCCGGGCTCGACGCCGAGTGGAACGATCTCTCCCGCGGCGCCAAGCAGTGGATCGAGGGCGCCGACGACAACGCCCGCGCGATCGACATGAAGCCGCTGCTCAGCGGCGCCTCCCCCGAGGACGAAGGCCTCTACGTGCTGCACCACAAGCACTGGGTCGACGAGATGCTGCGCGCCGTCGACAAGGAACGCAGCCAATACATCGCCACCGAGAGCGCCTGATAGCAGGGCGGGAGGATACCTAGATGAGCATCAGTTACCACGATATTCAGGCCTTTCTGTACCGCGAGGCGCGGCTGCTCGACGACCGTCAGTGGGACGACTGGGTGGCGTGCTATCGCAGCGACGCAGTGTTCTGGATGCCGGCCTGGGACGACGACGACCAGCTGACCCGCGACCCACACAGCGAGATCTCGCTGATTTACTACCCCAACCGCGAGGGGCTAGAGGACCGGGTTTATCGCATCAAGACCGAGCGCTCGGGGGCCAGTACCCCGGAGCCGCGCACCACGCACCAGATCAGCAACCTCGAGGTGCTGAGCGAGGCCGACGGCGAGGTCGAGCTGCGTTTCAACTGGCATACCCTGAGCCACCGCTACCAGCAGACCACCAGCTTCTTCGGCACCTCCTTCTACACCCTGGACGTGTCCGGCGAAGCACCGCTGATCACCAACAAGGTCGTGCAGCTCAACAACGACTATATCCACCAGGTCATCGACGTCTATCACATCTGACCGGTGGCAGGAGAACCCGCATGAGTTACACCATTGCTCTCAACTTCGAGGACGGCGTAACCCGCTTCATCGGCTGTAATGCCGGTGAAACGGTACTCGACGCCGCCTACCGGCAGAAGGTCAACCTGCCGATGGACTGCTCCGATGGGGTCTGCGGTACCTGCAAGGGCCACTGCGAGCAGGGCGCCTTCGAGATGGGCGACGACTACCTGGAGGAGGCGCTCTCCGAGGAGGAGGAGGCCGAGGGCCAGGTGCTGACCTGCCAGATGGTGCCGGCGTCGGACTGCGTGATCCAGGTGCCGGTGGCATCGAGCCTGTGCAAGACGGCGGTGGGATCGGTAGACGCCACCCTGGCCTCGGTCGAGCGCCTCTCCGAGGATAGCCTGGAGCTGGCGGTCGACCTAGACGACGAGGCCGGCCTTGCGTTCCTGCCCGGCCAGTACGTCAATATCCGGGTGCCGGGCAGCGATCACACTCGCTCCTACTCGTTCAGCTCGCTGCCCGGCATCCGTCGGGCCAGTTTCCTGATCCGCCATCTGCCGCAGGGCCTGATGAGCGGCTACCTGAGCGAGCGGGCCGCGCCGGGGGATCGCCTGACCCTGACCGGCCCGCTGGGCAGTTTCTACCTGCGCCAGGTCACGCGTCCGGTGCTGATGCTGGCCGGCGGCACCGGCCTGGCGCCGTTTCTCGCCATGCTCGAGAAGCTGGCCCAGCAGGGCGAGGAGGGCAACGGCTGCGACCAGCCGATCCACCTGATCTATGGCGTCAATCGCGACGATCATCTGGTCAAGTGCGAGGCGCTGGAGGCCTTCGTCGAGCGCCTGCCGGAGTTCAGCTACACCACGGTGGTGGTCGACGAGCAGAGCCAGCATCCGCAGCGCGGCTACGTGACCCACCATATGCCGGCCGAGGTGCTGCACAACGGTGATGTCGACGTCTACCTGTGCGGGCCGCCGCCGATGGTCGATGCGGTGCTCGGCCACTTCCGCGAGCAGGACATCATTCCGGCCAACTTCTACTACGAGAAGTTCACCCCCAATGCAGCGGAGGAGGCGGCATGAGCCTGCGCTTCGAGAACCGTGTGATGCTGGTCACCGGCGCCGCCCAAGGCATCGGCCAGCGGGTCGCCGAGCGGGCCGCTGCCGAAGGCGCGCAGCTGGCGCTGGTCGACCGCGCCGAGGACGTCCAGCGGGTGGCCGCGGAGCTGCGCAACCAGGGGACGGACGCCATCGCCCTGCAGGCCGACCTGGAGACCTGGGAAGGCGCCGAAGGCGCAATCCGCCAGGCCCACGACCACTTTGGTCGCCTCGACATCCTGATCAACAACGTCGGCGGCGCGATCAACTTCAAGCCGTTCACCGCCTTCAGCGAGGCCGAGATTCAGGCCGAGATCAGCCGCTCGCTGATGCCCACGCTGTGGTGCTGCCGTGCCGCACTGCCGGGCATGGTGGCCCAGGGCGGCGGGGTCATCGTCAACGTCTCCTCGGCGGCGACCCGCGGCATCCACCGAATTCCCTACTCGGCGGCCAAGGGCGGGGTCAACGCCATGACCGCCTCGCTGGCCTTCGAGTACGCTGAGCACGGCGTCCGCGTGGTGGCCACCGCACCAGGAGGCACCGAGGCGCCGCCGCGGCGCATCTCGCGGGGCACCCCCGAGCCGCGCAACGAGACCGAGCAGGCCTGGTTCCAGGCGCATATCGACCAGACCAAGCAGAGCTGCCTGATGGGGCGCTACGGCACCCTGGACGAGATGGCCGCGCCGATCCTGTTCCTGGCCTCCGACGATGCCAGCTACATCACCGGCAGCGTATTACCGGTGGCTGGCGGCGACAGCGGCTAGGCTCTGTCCGAAAACTGGCTGCGCTCGCCGACTTTTCAGATAAAGCCTAAGCCCTCCCGACCCCTGCTGACGCACATTTCAAGTATAAAAATTCCCTGGAGACCGCCATGAAACACATCGAAAAAGGCATCAGCCTCAGGCATGCGCCTGGGGCCTTTGTCAGAGACCTCAACGTCGACAACGCCAGTACCGGCCTGGTGGCCGGTATCCTGGGGCTTAGCGTCGGGGTGGTGCATATCAGCGCCGGCAGCGCCGCCGGCCTCGACTCCTCGTTCATCATGATCTGGGTGATCAGCTACCTGATGATCAACGGCCTGTTCGGGCTGCTCGTGCCGGCCTACTACCGGCTGCCGCTGCCGATGGCCAACTCGATTCCCGGCGCGCTGATGTTCGCCGCGGTGATTCCGGTGGTGGGCCTAGAAGCGGCACTGGGGGCGACCCTGATCGCCGGGGCCATCTCGCTGGTAGCCGGTCTGACCGGGGTGATGGGGATGGTGATGCGGCTGATCCCGATGCCCATCGTGATGGGGATGGTGGCCGGCATGCTGTTGAGCTTCGGCCTCAACATGGTCAAGCCGCTGGAGAATGCCATCGTGCCGGCGACGATCATGATCCTGGCGTTCTTCATCTCGGCGCGGCTGTTTCGCAAGATACCGCCGCTGGTGACGGCCATGCTTGCCGGCATCGTCTACCTGATCGCCACCGGGGTGGATCTCTCCGGTATCGAGGCGACCATCCGATTCCCCGAATTTATCGCGCCCGAGTTCACCCTGGGTGCTTTCCTGGCCTACGGCCTGCCGCTGGCGATCATTCTGGTCGGCATGGAAACCCCGGCCGGTGTCGGCCTGCTCAAGGGCATGGGCTACCAGCAGGTACCGGCCAACGGCATCACCGCAATAGGCGGCCTGGGGACCATGGTCTCGTCCTTCTTCAACCTGCACAGCACCTGCATCGCCGCGCCGATGACCGGTATCTGCTCCTCGCCGGAGGCCGGCGAGCACGACAAGCGCTGGGTAGCGGCGGTGATCGCCGGGGCGATCTTCGTGGTCTTTGCTCCCTTCTACGGCTATGTGGTGAGCCTGCTCGAGGCGACACCGAACTACTTCATCACCATCATCGCCGGCCTGGCGCTGATGCGGGTGATCACCTCGTCGATGGCGATTGCCTTCTCCGGCAAGAAGCATGAGATGGGGGCGTTGTTCGCCTTCCTGATCGCCGCTTCGGGCATCCAGATCCTCGAGATCGGCGCCACCTTCTGGGCGCTGGTGCTGGGCGTGATCGTGTCGATGATCTTCGAAACCAAGGACTTCGAGTTCGCCAAGGGCAAGCCCGCGGCGGCCTAGCGATGTCCGGTTGACTCACTATCCTCCTTGACCTGCCGAACGTGCTACGGCGGGTCTTTTTTCCGTTGCGGCGCAGGGCGCCGAACAAGGAGCGGTATGTCGCTATACAAGGACCTTTCTCTCTCGACCCTGACCGCCGGCTTCGTGGCGGTGCTGATCTCCTATGCCGGGCCGCTGGCGATCTTCTTCCAGGCGGCACAAAGCGCCGAGATCTCGGCGGCGATGATGAGCTCCTGGGTGTGGGCGATCTCCATCGGCGCAGCGGTATCGGGTATCGGCCTGAGCCTGTGGCTCAAGGTGCCGGTGGTGACCGCCTGGTCGGCGCCGGGCACGGCGCTGCTGGTCAGCCTGTTCCCGGGGCTGTCGCTGAACGAGGCGGTGGGTGCCTATATCACGGCGGCGCTAATCATCCTGATGATTGGCGTGACCGGCACCTTCGATCGCATCATCCGGCTGATTCCGCCGGGCATCGCCGCGGCGATGATGGCGGGGATTCTGTTCCAGTTCGGGGTCGGCGTGTTCACCTCGCTGGAGCAGGCTCCGGCGCTGGCGGTGGGCATGTTGGCGGCCTACCTGGGCTTCAAGCGGCTGTCACCGCGCTACTTCCTGGTGCTGCTGCTGATCGCCGGGATCACGCTGGCGGTGCTGTTCGAGGGCGCCAGCCTGCAGGGCGTCTCCTGGCAGCTGGCGGCGCCGCAGCTGATCCGCCCCGAGTGGACGCTCGGCGCGACCCTGAGCCTGGCGATACCGCTGGCGCTGGTCAGCCTTACCGGCCAGTTCCTGCCGGGCATGGCGATCCTGCGTGGCGCGGGCTATCGCACCCCGGCGCGGCCGATCCTCACGGTAGCCAGCCTGGTGTCGCTGCCGATGGCGCTGTTCGGCGGCATTACCACGGTGGTGGCGGCGATCACCGCGGCGCTATGCACCGGCAAGGAGGCGCATCCCGACCCCGAAAAGCGCTACGTGGCGGGGGTCGCCAATGGCGTCTTCTACCTGATCGGCGCGCTGTTCTCGGGCAGCATCGTGCTGCTGTTCACCTCGCTGCCGGGCACCTTCGTGGCGCTGTTGGCGGGCCTGGCGCTGATCGGCGCGATTGCCACCAATATCAGCCAGGCGGCGGCTCAGCGCGATCATCTCGAAGCCTCGATCATCACCTTTCTGGCGACTGCCTCTGGCATGAGCCTATGGGGGCTGGGCTCGGCCTTCTGGGGGGTGCTGATCGGTAGTGCGGCCTATCTGGTGCTACACCGACCCTGGCGCCGCGCCGTCGACCAGCGCGATCAGGTTATGCAGCGCCGGTGAGTCGTTGTCGGGGCGCCAGGCGAACCACAGCGGCATGCTGCAGGCGTCGAGCTCCGGAAGACGCAGGAAGCGGATGCCCGGCATGGGATGGCAGCTGCTGGCGGCGGGCAGGATGGCAACCCCCAGGCCCGCCGCCACCATGCTCAGGATGGCGATATTGTCGGCGCCGTACTGCACCACCCGGGGGTGGAAGTCGAGGCGCTGGAAGTGGGCCTGCATGCGGTCGAAGTAGACCGGCGAGGCGCTGCGAAAGCCCCATACGAAGTCGGCGTCGGCAAGCTCGGCGAGGCGTTGCGGCGGCGTCTGGGCCCAGGCGGAGCGCTCGGGGACAGCGAGCAGCAGATGGTCGTTCTGCAGCCGGCGCGCCTCCAGCCCCGGGTAGCCGGTCTCGTCGAGGTAGAGCACCCCGGCATCCAGGCTGCCTTCGCGCAGTCGCTCCAACTGTGGCCCCGAGAGCAGCGGGAAGACCTCGAAGGCGACCTGCGGATAGCGGTCGCGATAGCGGCTCAGCAGGCCTGCCACCTCCGGCACCCACAGATGGGTCACCGTCACCCCCAGGCTGACCTTGCCGGTCAGGCCGCTACCCAGCGCTGTCAGCCGCGCGCGGATCTGCGTGCGTGCGTCGAGCAGTTGCCGGGCTTCATCGAAGAGTGCCTGACCCGCCACCGTCAGCCGCATGCCGCGGGCGTGGCGGTCGAACAGGCGGGTGTCGAGATCCTCCTCGAGCAGCCGGATCTGGCGGGTCAGCGCCGGTTGGGCAATATGCACGCGGCGGCTGGCGGCAGAGATGGAGCCGGTCTCGACCACGGCGACGAAATAGCTGAGCTGACGGAATTCCACGCTAGAGCAATACCTGGATGGCATAGGTGTTATCTATTATTGGTATTTTTGCTATGGCGTCCAGGGGCGGATAGTGTAATGACTGACATCGCGACAGCGGGAGAGACCGGTCCGTCATTCACGGTGCCGGCGCCGAAGGAGCAACTGCCCCGGAAACTCTCAGGCCACCGGACCGCCGTCGCGTCACTGATTCCGAAGAGCGGCCGGCGACAGCGTCCGTCGGCACACCGAAGGAGCAAGCGGGCATCGGCGACGATGCGTTGCGAATCTCTCAGGTTCCATGACGGAAGGGGTCCTCGCCTGCCGACGGCAGCGGGGTCAGCCCGACGCGTCTGGAGAACGACGATGCAACGTATTGCCGTTATTGGCGGTGGTATCACCGGTGTCACCACCGCCTATGCCCTGCTCAAGCGTGGCCTGGACGTCACGCTCTACGAACGCCACCGCTATGCCGCCATGGAGACCTCGTTCGCCAACGGCGGCCAGCTGTCGGCCTCCAATGCCGAGGTCTGGAACCACTGGCCCACGCTGCTCAAGGGGTTGCGCTGGATGCTGCGCGCCGACGCCCCGCTGCTGGTCAACCCCAAGCCCTCCTGGCACAAGTTGAGCTGGTTCGCCGAGTTCATGGCCGCCATTCCTCGCTACGCCGATAACACCACCGAGACCGCGCGCCTGGCGATCGCCGCCCGCGACCACCTCTATCGGTGGGCGCGGGAGGAGGGCATCGACTTCGACCTCGAGCGGCGCGGCATCCTGCATATCTATCGCCAGAAGCAGGACTTCGAGCACGCCGGCCGCGTCTCCGAGCTACTCGCCAGGGGCGGCCTTGAGCGGCGTGCGGTGACTCCTGAGGAGATGCACACCCTCGAACCGAGCCTGGCCGGCGACTACTACGGCGGCTACTACACCGAGAGCGATGCCACCGGCGACATCCACAAGTTCACCCAGGGCCTGGCGGCGGCCATCGAGCGGCGCGGTGTCACCACCCGCTACGGGTACGACGTATGCAACCTGGAAGCCGATGCCAGCGGCGCCTGGGTGACCACCGCAGAAGGGCGTGAGGCCTACGATGGCGTGGTGGTCTGCGCCGGGGTCGGGAGCCGCGGCATGGCCGCCAAGCTCGGCGACCGTATCAACGTCTACCCGGTCAAGGGCTATTCGATCACCGTGCACCTCGACGAGGCCGCCTCCCAGCAGGCGGCGCCGATGATCAGCCTGCTCGACGACGAGGCCAAGCTGGTCACCAGCCGACTAGGCAAGGACCGCTTCCGCGTCGCCGGGACCGCCGAGTTCAACGGCCTCAATCGCGATATCCGCGACGATCGCATCCGCCCGCTGATCGACTGGGTCGAGCAGTGCTTCCCCGGCGTCAGCACCCGGCGGGTGGTGCCCTGGGCGGGACTGCGTCCGATGCTGCCCAACATGATGCCGCGGGTTGGGCGAGGGCGGCTGCCCAGCGTCTTCTATAACACCGGTCATGGCCACCTGGGCTGGACGCTGTCGGCGATCACCGCCGAAATGCTGGCCGATTCGGTCACGCTGGCGGCCACCCACAGCGTAAGGCCTAGCCTGGCTCGCTAGTGGCACTTCTTACTTTCTCCCTCTAGGCACCCATCGGCTCCCGGCGCACGCGTCGGGAGCCATTGTTATGGCCAATGCCCATGCCTAAAAAATATGGATGATATCTAAAAGCCATATTTTTTCTATCGAAAGGCCTGCGCCATAGTCAAGGCACAACCCATAACAAGTCTCGCCTTGCGCGAGCTGGATGCGACCCATGACCAAGACCTACCACCTGCTGACGGGGCTGCACTTCGCGCTGTGCACCCTGGCCATGATCTGGCCTGGCGCGCTGATCGCCAACCGTATCGAACCCACCGTGCTGGGCCTGCCCTTCCTGTTCTTCTGGTACATCCTGTGGATGCTGGCGCTGTTCGTCGGCATGTGGGTGGCCTACGTGATCCGTCACGGAGGTAGCCGTCATGACTGATTCGCTGATCGTCGTCGGCATCACCCTGACCTATCTCGCCCTGGTGCTGTGGGTGGGGCTGCGCGCCCGGGGGCAGCAGAGCTCGAGCCTGGAGGGCTATGTGGCGGGCGGTCGCCACGTTGGCGTGGTGATCCTGTTCTTCATCCTCGGCGCCGAGATCTTCTCCGCCTTCGCTTTCCTGGGAGCGCCGGGCTGGAGCTACCAGCACGGTGCGCCGGCCTTCTATATCCTCGCCTACCTGTCGCTGGTGCCGATCACCATCTGGGCCATGGGCCCGCGGGTCGCCGAGCTGGGGCGCGCCAAGGGCTACCTGACCCAGGGCGACATGATCGCCGACCACTACCAGAGCAGGCCGCTGGGGATACTGGCCGGGGTGATCGGGGTGCTGGCCCTGGTGCCCTACCTGACCATCCAGATCGCCGGCGCCGGGCTGCTGTTCCAGGCCGCCACCGATGGCCTGATTCCCTTCTGGCTGGGCGCGCTGCTGGCCTTCGTGGTGGTGGCCGCCTACGTGTTCTGCAGCGGCCTCAACGGCATCGGTTGGACCAACCTGGTGCAGGGCATCATGATGATCGTGATCGCCTGGTTCCTCGGCCTGTCGATCTCCGAGCGCCTCTATGGCGGGGTCGGCGAGATGTTCAGCCAGATCCAGCTGACCATGCCCGAGTACCTGACCATGCCCGGCGCCACCGGCATGAACTGGGGCTACTTCAGCACCGCGGTACTTGTCAGCGCCTTCGGCGGCGCCATGTGGCCGCACCTGTTCATGAAGTTCTACTCCGCCGACAGCGGCAAGACGCTGCGCAAGGTCAGCGTCTTCTACCCCCTCTACGCCTACCTGCTGGTGCCGCTGCTGTTCATCGGCTTCGCCGGCATCCTGGTGTTTGCAGACGATCCATTGGCACGTGCCGATACCGTGCTGCTGCGCATGGTGATGGACGTGGCCAACTTCTCGCCTTGGGTGATCGGCCTGATGCTCTCTGGGGCGCTGGCGGCGGCCATGTCCACCGGTGCCAACCTAGCGCATACCGCCGCCATCGTGCTGGTCCGCGACGTGGCCGGCCCCACCCTGATGAAGGGCGCCAGCGAGAAGGCGGTGGTCAGCGCTACCCGCTGGAGCGTGCTCGGCCTGTCACTGATCGCCTACCTGTTCGCCCTGGCCAACCCCGCCTCGCTGGTGCTGTTGCTGCTCGGCGCCTATGGGCTGATCGTCCAGCTCTTCCCGATGGTGCTCGGCGCGCTGTTCATGCCGCGGCTGCGTCGCACCAGCGTGATGGCCGGCGCCCTGGTCGGCAGCCTGGCCTACCTGCTGATGGAGTTTGCCTTCAGCTCGCCGCTGGGCTGGCACGCCGGTGTCTGGGCGATGCTGCTTAACGTCGGCGTGGTGGCGGCCTGGCAGTACTTGGGTCGCGCCAGCCGCGATGGCCACCCGGTTCCCAGTCACTAAGCCGCCATGGAGGCCATGATGACAACCCAATCCCCGACCCTGGACCTCAAGGGCGCCGTTGGCGCCCAGGTGGAGGCGGCCTTCGAGCAGGTTCAGGCGCTCTATCGCCAGCTGCACCAGACCCCCGAGCTGCCCTTTAAGGAGTACAGGACCAGCACGCGACTCGCCGAGGCCCTGGAGGGCCTTGGCTATGAGGTGACCCGCGGTGTGGGCGGCACCGGCGTGGTGGCCCTGCTGCGCAACGGCGAGGGCCCCACGATCATGCTGCGCGGTGACATGGATGCGCTGCCGATCGAGGAGCAGACCGGGCTCGATTTCGCCAGTCGCGAGACCGCCGTCGCCGAGGATGGCCACGAGGTGCCGCTGATGCACGCCTGCGGCCACGACCTGCACAGCAGCTGCGTGGTCGGCGCCGCCGGCGTGATGGCGGCGCTGAGGGAGCATTGGCGCGGCACCCTGATGCTGGTCTGCCAGCCCGCCGAGGAGATCTTCGGCGGTGCCAAGGCGATGCTCGACGACAGCCTCTATGAGCGCTTCGCCCGTCCCGACGTGATCCTCGGGCAGCACAATATGCCGGCCCTGGCCGGCAGCGTGGGGCACCGCCCCGGCGGCAGCATGGCCGCCTGCACCAACCTGGCGGTGACGATCCACGGCGCCGGGGGCCACGGCTCCATGCCCGCCCAGGCGGTGGACCCGGTGGTGATCGCCGCCCACGTGGTGACCCGCCTGCAGACCATCGTCGCCCGTGAGGTGCCGCCGGAGGAGACCGTGGTGGTCACGGTCGGCAAGCTTGCCGCCGGCACCCAGGCCAACATCATCCCCCACTCGGCGGAGCTCGAGATCAACGTGCGCAGCTTCGACGATACCCTGCACCGCCAGGTGGTGGAGAGCATCGAGCGCATCGTGCGCGCCGAGTGCGAGGCGGGCCGCTCGCCCAAGCCCCCCGAGTGCCGGGTGCTCAACCAGACCATCGCCCTGCACAACGACCCGACGGCGGTGGAGCACGTGCGCCGCGCACACGCCGAGCACTTCGGCGAGGTGAACCTCTATGACATGCCGCGGCTCAACGGCAGCGAGGACTTTCCCTTCTTCGGCAACGCCGAGGCGGGTGGCTTCGGTGGTGAGGATATCCCCTACGTCTATTGGTTTATCGGCGCCACCCCGGGCGAGCGCTGGGACGAGGCGCCGGGCAAGGGCGTAGCGGAGAAGATGCGCCACCTGGAAATGCCGCATTCGCCTTACTATTTCCCCGGCAATGCGGTGACCCTGCGCACCGGTATCGAGGCAATGGCGGTGGGGGCGCTGGCCTATCTGGGCTGAGCGCCACACAGTTAGAAACGCCAACGGGCCACCCTAGAGGTGGCCCGTTGACGTTGCGGCAGGGGAGTGTCAGAGCACGCCCTTGGCCTTGGCGGTGTGGGTGGCGATGGCGTCCATCAGCGGCGGTGACAGGCAGTCGTAGGGCTCGAGGCCCAACTGCTTGAGGCGGCTGCGCACGTCACCCATGGTGTCCGGGTGGGTACCGCCTTCGATGATCGAGGAGACGAAGGCAGCGAATTCCGGCCCGGCCCAGCCGCTGTCGTTGGAGAGCTCGGTGTGGATGAAGTCCAGGCCGTGGAAGGGGTGGTCGGTGTTCTCGATGCGGCCATACATGTGCACGCCGCAGCCCTTGCAGGCGTGGCGCTGGATCGCCGCCGTGGCATCGACAACCTCGAGCTTGTCTTCGTTGGCGGCGACGCTGAGGCTGTCGCGGGGCACCACCGCGACCATCGAGAAGGTCGCGCCGTTGGGCTTCCAGCACTTGGTGCAGCCGCACACGTGGTTATGGGCACACTGCGCCTTGACCGTCACCTCGACCTTGTTGCTGTCGCAGTGGCAGTGCAGGGTGCCGCCGCTGAAGGCGTCGCTGCCGGCCTTCACGCCGCCGTCCACCGCGGGGTGGATCTTGGTATTGCTGGCGGGTGGCGCCTGGGTCGCCGCCGCAGCGCTGGGCGCAGCCTTGGCCTCTTGGCGATGGCTGCTGGCCGTGGGCGCGGCGCTGTTGCCGCCAAACCAGCGTTTCAGCGTATCCATCAGGCTCATGGGCTTGCGCTCCGGGTTCAGGCTCATTCGTGTCAGCATGGCGGTTCACCTCTCTTGGTCTTGTTGTTGGTACCTCGTAGCCCCTATTCAGGCGCGTTCAATAGTGCAAAACAGTACGGATGCTCTTGCCGGCATGCAGTAGCTCGAAGGCCTCGTTAATCTGCTCGAACGGCATGTCGTGGGTGACGAACTCATCGATCTTCAGCTCGCCGTTCATGTAGCGCTCCACGTAGCCCGGCAGCTCCGTGCGACCCTTGACCCCGCCGAACGCCGAGCCCTTCCAGACCCGCCCGGTGACCAGCTGGAACGGCCGCGTCGAGATCTCCTCGCCGGCCCCGGCCACGCCGATGATGATCGACTCGCCCCAGCCCTTGTGGCAGCACTCCAGCGCCGAGCGCATCACGTTGACGTTGCCGATGCACTCGAAGGAGTAGTCGACGCCGCCGTCGGTGAGGTCGACGATCACCTGCTGGATCGGGTCCGCGTAGTCCTTGGGATTGACGAACTCG
>NZ_FNGH01000004.1 GCF_900102875.1 Franzmannia pantelleriensis | reverse complement strand
GCCGACATAGACCAGCCGATCACCTACCGTCTTGACGATCTTGTTGAGCGCCTGGATGTCGCCCTTGCCATCCTTGAGGCCGATGAGATTCGGACACTGGTCAGCCAGCTTCTGAGCCGAGGCGGCGTCGAGAATGCCATTACCACGGTTGTAGTAGATCATCGCCAGCGAGGTCGAGTCGCAAATCTGCTTGGCGTATTCGACCAGGCCATCCTGCGGGCACTCGGTCAAATAGGGCGGCATCAGCAGAATACCGTCGGCGCCCGCCTCTTCCGCGGCCTTGGCAAAGGCCTTGCCGGTCTCCACGCTCAGGCCAGCGCTGGCGATCACCGGCAGCTTGCCATCGACCACATCGACCGCTACCTCGACCACCCGACGGAATTCGTCGAGCGACAGGTTGAAGAACTCCCCGGTCCCACCGGCAACGAATACCGCAGAGATATCGTGACCGATGAACCACGCCAGACGCTCACGATAGCTCGCCTCATCGAAGCGACCCTGCTCATCGAAATCGGTGATGGGAAAGGACAACAGCCCATCGCCTACTGCACGCTTCACTGCTTGGTTGGAAAACGTCACCCGTCTACCCTCTTGCTCTGGAGGCCACGCCTCCGTGTTGTCATCGACTGCCGATTCCTGTCGGTGTCATACATCATACAACATACAAGCTAGAGACTTTGGCGGTAGCGAACAAGCGGGAGGGAGGTAATTTCCGACTAAAGTTTAACCGAACACTGCAGGTCGACAAAGCCCACCAGCGGCATGGTAGCGCCGGCGGGCAGCGGATCTGGCCTGCGCTCAGCCAAGCTCGCCAGGCGTCGTCAGGCCGCGAAGCGTGGCACAGCCGGCAGCCCATACGTCGGCTTCTAGGCTGGCAACCGCCGCCGTAGCAAAGCCTAGCCCGCGGCCGCGCGGTCCTTCGACCAGGCAGGTGGTGAGATCGCCAACCAGCGGCATATGGCTGACCAGCAGCAGCGGTCGGCCGGCGTTGGCCTGCAGCCAGTCGATGACGGGCATCGGTGCGTCATCCGGCGTAATGCCGTCCAGGGTGTCGAGCTCACCGCCCAGCGTCTCGGCCACCAGCGCGGCACTCTGCTGGGCGCGGGTGAAGGGGCTGGCGACGATGCGTAGCGCAAGACGCTCGGCGTCGCTCAGCTCCTCGGCCAGCCAGGCAGCCATGCGCTGTACCTCGGCTTCGCCACGCGATGTGAGCCGCCGTGCGGCATCCGGCACGCCGTGGCCGGCTTCGCCATGGCGCATGATCCACAGCCGTTCAGTCGCCATCCTGGGCCTCCCGGCGACGCGCCTGCTTGACGTCCTCGCGGGAGAGGATGAACTCGACGTCGCTGCTCTGCTCGCCCTGCATCAGCATCTTGGCCATCTGACGCGCCGGCACGTCGTTGAACAGTACCTGGTAGAGACCTTCGGCCAGCGGCATGTAGATGCCCTCGGCGTGCGCCTTGTCGCGCACCAGTCGCACGGTGTTGACGCCTTCGGCGACCTGCCCGAGCGCCTCGACGGCCTCATCCAGGGTCCGCCCTTCGCCCAGCGCATACCCGACCCGGTAGTTGCGCGACAGGCTGGAAGAACAGGTGACGATCAGGTCGCCGACCCCGGCCAGCCCCAGGAAGGTCATGGGGTTGGCGCCCTGCTCCACGGCGAAGCGGCTCATCTCGGCCAGCGCCCGGGTCATCAGCATGCTGCGGGTGTTCTCGCCCATGCCAAGCGCTGCGGCCATGCCGGCGGCAATGGCATAGATATTCTTGAGCGCACCGCCCAGTTCGACCCCATAGCGGTCGTTACTGGCATAGACCCGAAAATAGTCGCAGCCCAGCACGCTCTGTACCCGCGCCCGGGTCAGGTCGTCATCGCTGGCGATCACCGTGGCGGTGAGCTGCTTTTGAGCGACTTCGGAGGCCAGGTTGGGCCCCGAGAGCACGCCGATATGCACGAAGCCGGTCTCCTCCTCGAGGATCTGGCTCATCAGCTTGAAGCCCTCCTGCTGGATGCCCTTGGTGGTGCTGACCAGGATCTGCTCGGCGTTCAGATAGGGGCGCGCCTGGCGCACCACCTCGCGAAACGCCTTGGAGGGGATCGCCACCAGCACCAGCTCGGCCCCATCGAGCACCTCGGCCATGTCGGTGCTGGCGTGCACCGCCGGGTTGATGGCGTAGTCAGGCAGATAGCGTGAGTTGCGCTGATCACGGTTGATCTCCTCAACCAGTGCCGCATCGCGCAGCCACTGGCGTACCGTACAGCCGTTGTCGGCGGCGATGCTGGCTAGCGCAGTACCAAAGCTGCCGCCGCCGAGCACCGCCACCCGCGTGGGTTGTTGTGACATGATCGCCTCTGAGCCTATTGAGGTTGACGTTATGCCGCATGGTAACCAAAAACGCCCCTCGAAAGGGGCGTTGGTAGGCAAAAGGTCGCGGCACGGCGCCTTATTCGATCAATGGGATCAGGGTATCGATGCTGTCCCGGGCGTCGCCGTAGAGCATCCGCGTGTTTTCCTTGAAGAACAGCGGGTTCTCGATCCCCGAGTAGCCGGTGCCCTGGCCGCGCTTGCACACGAACACGACCCGTGAGCGCCACACCTCTAGCACCGGCATGCCGGCGATGGGACTGTTGGGATCCTCCTGGGCAGCGGGATTGACGATGTCGTTGGAGCCGATGACGATCGCCACGTCGGTATTGGGGAAATCGTCATTGATCTCGTCCATCTCCAGCACGATATCGTAAGGCACCTTGGCCTCGGCCAGCAGCACATTCATATGCCCTGGGAGACGCCCGGCCACCGGATGGATAGCGAAGCGCACCTCCTTTCCCGCGGCACGCAGCTTGCGGGTCAACTCGCTCACCGCGTTCTGCGCCTGGGCCACTGCCATGCCGTAGCCCGGCACGATGACCACGCTGTCGGCGTTGTTGAGTGCCGCGGCCACCCCACCGGCGTCGATGGCCACCTGCTCGCCTTCGATCTCCGCCGCGGGTCCGCTGGTGCCGCCAAAGCCACCCAGGATCACGCTGAGGAAATCGCGGTTCATCGCCTTGCACATGATGTAGGAGAGAATCGCCCCGCTGGAGCCAACCAGCGCCCCGGTGACGATCAGCAGGTCATTGGAGAGGGTGAAGCCGATCGCCGCCGCCGCCCAGCCGGAGTAGCTGTTGAGCATCGAGACCACCACCGGCATGTCGGCGCCGCCGATGCCCATGATCAGGTGGTAGCCGATGAAGAACGACAGCGCAGCCAGAATAAGCAGCGTCCAGAAGCCTGCCCCGGCCACATAGGCGATGGCCAGCAGCAAACATAGCCCGGCTGCCACCGCGTTGAGCAGGTGCCCACCCGGCAGCTGCTTGGGCTTGCCGTCGACCTTGCCGGCCAGCTTGCCAAAGGCGATCACCGAGCCGGTGAAGGTCACCGCGCCGATGAAGATGGCGAACACCACTTCGAGCTGCAGGAAGGTCAGCTCGTCCGGCGCCTTGGTGGCGACCAGCGCGGCAAAGGCCGAGAACTCTTCAGTCACGCCCTCGGTAGCGCGCACCGCCAGCACCCGGCGCCGCTCCAGGTCGGCACTCCAGGCCACGAATACCGCGGCCAGGCCGACGAAGCTGTGAAGCGCCGCCACCAGCTGCGGCATCTCGGTCATCGCTACCCGTTTGGCGACCCGCCAGCCGATCACCGAGCCAGCGATGATCATCGGAAGCATCAGCCAGTAGGCGCCGATGCCGGGCCCCAGGGCGGTGAACACCACCGCCAGTGCCATGCCGACGATGCCATACCACACCGCCCGCTTGGCCTTTTCTTGATTACTCAGCCCGCCCAGTGACAGGACGAACAGCACACTCGCCGCAATCGCCGCGGCAGATACGAATCCTTGACCCAACATAGTCTGTCTCCGCCGCTCAGGATTTCTGGAACATGGCCAGCATCCGGCGTGTCACCAGGAAGCCGCCCACGATATTGATGGTGGCGATCAGCACCGAGATCGCCGCCAGCACCACCACGACCCAGTTACCCGAGCCGATCTGCAGCACTGCGCCGAGGATGATGATCCCCGAAATGGCGTTAGTGACTGCCATCAGCGGCGTATGCAGGGAGTGGCTGACGTTCCAGATCACCTGGAAGCCGACGAAGCAGGCCAGCACAAAGACGATCAGGTGCTGCATGAACGAGGCCGGAGCGATCTGTCCGAGCAGCAGCATCAGCGCCCCGCCGGCGCCGAGCAAAGTCAGCTGACGCTTGGTCTGGGCCTTGAAGGTCGCCAGTTCGGCGGCCTTCTTCTCCTCCGGGGTGGGGGCTTTCTCCTTGGGCTTGGGCTTGGCCGCGGCAATCGCCTTGACCTTGGGCGGCGGCGGCGGAAAGGTCACCTCACCCTGGTGGGTCACCGTGGCGCCGCGGATCACGTCATCCTCCATGTCGTGGACGATGGCACCATCCTTCTCCGGCGTCAGGTCGGTGAGCATGTGGCGCACGTTAGTGGCGTAGAGCAGCGAAGCCTGGGTGGCCATGCGCGACGGGAAGTCGGTGTAGCCGACCACGACCACACCGTTGTCGCTCACCACGCGCTCATCGGGCTGGGTCAGATCGCAGTTGCCGCCCTTCTCGGCGGCCAGGTCGACGATCACCGAGCCGGGTTTCATGGCCGCGACCATGTCCTCGAGCCACAGCTTGGGGGCCGGCTGGCCGGGAATCAGCGCGGTGGTAATGACGATGTCCACCTCCGGCGCCTGCTCACGGAACAGTGCCAACTGCTTCTCGCGAAATTCGGGGCTCGACGGCTTGGCATAGCCGCCACTCTCCGAGCCATCGGCGCTGTCCTCGAAATCGAGGAACAGGAACTCGGCACCCATGGATTCGATCTGCTCGGCCACCTCGGGGCGCACATCGAAGGCACGCACCACGGCACCAAGACTGGTCGCCGTGCCGATAGCGGCAAGCCCTGCCACCCCGGCACCGATCACCAGCACCTTGGCTGGCGGCACCTTGCCGGCAGCGGTCACCTGGCCGGTGAAGAAGCGCCCAAAGTTATTGCCGGCCTCGATCACCGCTCGGTAGCCGGCGATGTTGGCCATCGAGGAGAGCGCGTCCATCTTCTGGGCCCGCGAAATGCGCGGCACCATGTCCATGGCGATCACGCTGGCACCGGTGGCCCGGCAGCGCTCGAGCAGCGCTTCCTGCTGGGCCGGCCAGAAGAAGCTGATCAGGGTCTGCCCCTCGTGCAGCAGGTCGGCCTCGGTTTCGGAGGGCTCGCGCACCTTGATCACCACCTCGGCGTCGCGCCATAGCGCCTCGGCGTTGTCGACCACGGTCACGCCGGCGTCGCGATAGGCGTCGTCATTGAAGCCGGCGGCCAGGCCAGCGCCGCTCTCGATCAGGCATTCATGGCCGAGTTTTTGAATATGTGACGCGCTCTCCGGGGTTAGGGCCACTCGGGCCTCCCCGGCAAACGTCTCCTTGGGTGCTCCAATCTTCACGTGCATTCCCCTCCTTGTTATCGAGGCTAGGTTTGGTACGAAAACGTCCCGTGCTCGCCGACGTTGCGTACAAGCCTAGGTGTGATGGCGTTTTGTTCTGAGTAATGAAGCGACACTCGTCCGTCAATAGTGTCTGACGACCTCGAACGTCGAGGCGATATGTGCATACTCGCCGTCGAGCAGTGCCAGATTCAAGCGGTGAACCTCATCGGCCTGCCAACGCTGACCGTGGCGATCCTCCACCGCGAAGGTGGCGCAGGCGTCGGCGACCACGCTGACACCAAAATCGAGACAGGCAGCATGCCGCACCGTAGTACTCACCGAATGCGCCGTGGCGACACCGGCCACGACCAGACGCGCCACGCCGTGACGGCGCAGCCAGCTTTCGAGGTCGGTACCGACGAAAGCGCTGCTGACGTGCTTGGTAACCACGCGCTCGCCCTGTCGCGGCATCACGCACGCCTTGAAGTCGGCGCCGGGCTGGCCGGAACGATATGGGGAGCGTGGCGTTCGCGAAAAGTGCCGCACGTGCACGACATGGCCATTGCCGCCGCGCCAGCAGGCCAGCAGATCGGCCAGCCGCTCCTCCATATCAGGGTTGTTGCGCTCGCCCCAGTAGCGGGTGTCGTCGATGGCCTGTTGAACATCGATGATCATCAACGCCGCGCCTTCGTCGCGGGCATCGCAGATGCGTAGCTTGGTCTGGCCGACCTGACGATTCATAGCGCTGCCTCTGGCTGGGGTTCACTGCAGCATAGGCGTTGAACGGCGACTCTGCCGGCCGCCCCGCCAACGCCGCGTTGGCTACGCGCCAGCCTGGGCCCAGACGCAAAAAAACCTCGCCGGCACGGGGCCGGCGAGGTTTTCGCTGCTAGCGAGACGCGATCAGGCGGTGAGCAGTGCGTTGAGGCGCTTGACGTAGGCCGCCGGATCGTCGAGATGCCCTCCCTCGGCGATGATCGCCTGGTCGAGCAGGATCCGCGCCAGATCGCCGAAGGCGTCGCCCTCGGCACTCTCCAGACGGCTCACCAGCGGGTGCTCGGGGTTGAGTTCGAGGATCGGCTTGACCTCCGGCAGCGGCTGGCCGGCGGCTTCCATGATACGGCGCATCTGGAAGCCCATTTCGTTCTCCGGCAGTACCACGCAGGCCGGTGAATCGGTCAGGCGATGGGTGACCTTGACCTCCTGGATTTCCTCACCCAGTGCGTCCTTGACGCGCTTGAGCAGGTCCTCCTTGGCCTTGGCGGTCTCCTCCTGAGCCTTCTTCTCCTCTTCACCCTCGATCTCGCCGAGATCCAGCTCGCCCTTGGCCACATCGACGAAGGACTTGCCATCGAACTCGGTGAGGTGGCTCATCAGCCACTCGTCGATGCGGTCGGAGAGCAGCAGTACCTCGATGCCCTTCTTGCGGAAGATCTCGAGATGCGGGCTGTTCTTGGCCGCATTGAAGCTGTCGGCAACGATGTAGTAGATCTTCTGCTGACCTTCCTGCATGCGCTCGACATAGGCCGCCAGCGACTGATCCTGGGTGGTGCTGTCGGTATGGGTGGTGGCAAAGCGCAGCAGCCCGGCGATCTTGTCGCGGTTGGCGTAGTCCTCGGCGGGGCCCTCCTTGAGCACGCTGCCGAAGGTGTTCCAGAAGGTCTGGTAGGCCTCGTCGTCCTTGGCCAGCTTCTTGAGCATGTCCAGCGAGCGCTTGGTCAGCGCGCTCTTCATCTTCTCGACCTGCGGGTCCTGCTGCAGCAGCTCACGGGAGACGTTGAGCGACAGGTCCTTGGTGTCCACCACGCCCTTGATGAAGCGCAGGTAGAGCGGCAGGAACTGCTCGGCGTCGTCCATGATGAACACGCGCTGCACGTAGAGCTTGACGCCGCGGGCGCCGTCACGCTCATACAGATCGAAAGGCGCACGTCCCGGCACATACAGCAGGCTGGTGTACTCGAGCTTGCCCTCGACCTTGTTGTGGCTCCAGGTCAGCGGATCGCTGAAGTCGTGGGCGACGTGCTTGTAGAAGGCCTTGTAGTCGTCGTCGCTGAGGTCGCTCTTGGGTCGCACCCACAGCGCGGTGGCCTCGTTGACGGTCTCCCAGGTGGTGACGTCGCTGCCCTCGATGGGGTTGCCGTCGTCGTCCTTGGCGGACTCGACCTTGGGCATGCGCACCGGCACGTCGATATGGTCGGAGTACTTGCGTACCAGGCTCTTGAGCCGGAAGTCGTCGGCGAACTCCTTGGCGTCCTCCTTCAATTGCAGCACGATCTCGGTGCCGCGGACGGGACGGTCGATCTCGGCGATGGTGAATTCGCCCTCGCCCTTGGAGCGCCACTCGATGCCGGCCTCGCTCGGCTCCCCGGCACGACGGGTGCGCACGGTGACCTCATCGGAGACGATGAACGCGGAATAGAAGCCGACCCCAAACTGACCGATCAGCTTGGCATCCTTCTGCTGTTCGCCGGAGAGCTGCTGGAGGAACTCAGCGGTGCCGCTGCGGGCAATGGTGCCGAGGTTCTTGATCACCTCGTCGCGGCTCATGCCGATGCCGCTGTCGCGCAGGGTCACGGTGTTGGCGTCAGCATCGACCTCGATCTCGACGCGCAGCTCGCTGTCGTCCTCGTACAGCGCATCGTTGTCCAGCGCCTCATAGCGCAGCTTGTCGCAGGCGTCGGCAGCATTGGAAATCAGCTCACGCAGGAAGATCTCCCGGTTGGAATACAGGGAGTGGATCATCAGATGCAGCAGCTGCTTGACCTCGGTCTGAAAACCCAGGGTTTCTTCTTGAGTGGCAGTGGCCATGGAACGAGCCCTCATAGGATCACAGTGAAAATTGGCAGCCTCTCGGCGCCGGGTCATAACGTGATCGTGATATGGGGCTCAGCCTGCGCTTTTCAAGCGTCGTGAGATTGATCCGGATCAGCCAGTGCGAAGTGTAGCCGCGCCGTGGCCACCGGCTGGCTTGCGCTCTGCTGCCAGGCCGTGACCTGGACATTGGCCATGCGCTTGCCTTCACGCAGCAGCCGACAACGCGCCTGGGTCGGCGCCAGCCGCGTCGCCTGCAGGAAGTCGATGGAGAAGTCGATGATCTTGGGCAGCCGCGGCTCGCGTGTCGCCAGCATCAGGTCCAGGGAGGCGGCAGTTTCCATGAAGGCTGCCACGACCCCGCCGTGCAGGGCCGGCAGCAGCACATTGCCAACGTTGCCCTGCTGCGGTGCAAGGTGGAATAGCACGCCATCCTCGTCGATCTCGGCGCTGACGCCGATGCGTCGGGCATACGGGATCAGCGCCAGCCAGGCCTCGAGGTCGCCGCTTTCACGGGTGTGAGCCAGCCACTGGCTGGCAATGGACGATTCAAACATCCGCAGGCACCTCCCCGAACAGCGCCGCAGCAAAGCCCGGCGGCGTATTGCGCGGTCCCAGCCGCACGAAGTTGCCGATACCGCGCGCCACGATGCGTTCCGCCTGCTGCCAGACCCGCCCCTCGGTAAACACCACCGACTCGGAGATGCGTACCACCCAGGCCTCACCATGCAGGTCGTGGCCGGCCAGCGCCGGGCGGTAGTGGTCGACCCGCAGATCCAGCGTCGGACACACCTCCGGCTCGGGCAGACCACACAGCACCGCCGAGCCGCACAGGGTATCCAGCAGCATACTCAGCACGCCGCCATGGACCAGCCCACGCTGGCTGTCACCGAGCAGATCATCGTGCCACGGCAGGCGCATGGTCACCCTAGGCGGCGCGGCCTCGACCACTTCGAGCCCCAGGTCACGGGTATGTGGGATCACCTGGACGAAGCGCGTCAGCGCCATCTGCCAGGCCTCGGGTGTGCGCTCACCGTGGGTGGTCATCGCTGCCTCGACTGCTATTCAAACGTATGTATAGGTTATTTAGCGCCATAATGCGCGCGTCGGCAACGTCGACCTTAGCCGCCTTTCTCCTACAGGCTACTCGAATGCCCCTGTCGCAGCTGCGCGACACTACTCAGCGGGCGTCGCATCGGCGAGGATAGACGGGTCGAGTTCGTACGCACCGAGAGGCACCGCCGTCATGCCGCATATCCGTCTTGCCAGGGGTGTCGTCACCCTGTTCACCGCCCTGGCCCTGAGTCTGCCACTTCATGCCGACCAGAGCCGCGATCAAGCCATGCGTGACGCCCTCGAGGCGGCCCGCAATCAGGAGTGGAGCCGTGTCGATGCCGCCGGTATCGACGATCACCTGCTGGCCGGCTACGTCGAGTATCACCGCCTGCGCGCGCGCCTGCCCCAGGCCGAACCGGGTCAGATTCTCGACTACATGGAGCGCCACGCCGACTCGCCGCTGGCCGAGTGGATGCGCGGCCAAGCCCAGAGCCGCTACGGCCAGGCCGGACGCTTCGGCAGCCTGCTGGCCGTCAGCGACGGCGTGCCCAGCGGCAGCGAGCGCCAGTGCTACTACTACACCGCCCTGCTGGGCAGCGACCCCGCCGCTGCCGCCGAGGGCGGCCGCGAGCTGTGGATGGTCGGGCACTCACAGCCGTCGGCCTGCGACACCCTGTTCGATCGCCTGCGCGCCACCGGCGAGATCAGCGCCGAGGATATCTGGGCACGCAAGATGCTGGCCTGGCAGAGCGGCGAGAGCGGCCTAATGAGCTACCTCGGACGCCTGCTCGGCAGCGACTGGGACGAGGCACGCACTGCCGTGGATCGCCTGCGCGGCGACTACGCCGCGGTAACCCGGGTGCCGGCGCAGGTCGGCCCCCAGGGGCGCGGCAGCAGTGCGATGTTCGCCGCCGCCATGCATGGTTTCACCCGCGCCGATACCGAGGCGGCGCTCGAGGCGTGGCGCAAGATCGCGCCACACCTCAGCATCGACAGCGACGCCCGTCACGACATCGAGCATGATCTGGCGTTCTATTCGATGGTCCGCGACGTGCGCCAGAACCTCGCTTGGGTCGACGACGCACTACCACGCCTGGTCAGCGGCAGCCTGTATGAACTACGCGTGCGCAACGCCCTGGCAAACCGCGACTGGCAGGACGCCCGCCGCTGGCTGGAACGGATGCCCGAGGATACCCTCAGCGACAGCCGCTGGCAGTACTGGCTGGCGCGGAGCAACGAGATGCTCGGCAACAGCGAGGCGGCCCGTGCCGCCTATGAGCGCTCTGCTCAGGGGCGCAGCTTCTTCGCCTTCGCCGCCGCTGACCGCCTCGACCAGCCCTATGAGCTCAACATGGAGCGCGCTGCGTTCAACGACGACTACCGCCAGGAAGTCGCGGACTGGCCGGTGGTACAGCGCACCGAAGCGCTGATGCGTATCGGCGAGCAGGGCCTGGCCAACAGCGAGTGGTATGCCGCCGTGGCTCGCGCCAGCAATCAGGAGGCCCATGCCCTGGCCGACTACGCCCACCGCAAGGGCTGGTACGCCAAGCTGGTTCAAACCACCATCACTGGGCAGATGTGGGATGCGCTGGAGTGGCGCTTCCCTCAGGCCTTCCACGAGGAGTTTCTGCACTGGGGGCGCATGACCGGGGTCGACCCCTACTTGCTGATGGGCATCGCCCGCCGCGAAAGCGCCTATAACACCGAGGCACTGTCACCGGCCGGTGCTCGCGGCCTAATGCAGATCATGCCGGGCACCGCCACCCAACTCAGCCGCCAGCTAGGCATCAGCGACCCGGGGCCCTATGGCGTGCTCGACCCGGCGCTCAATATCCGCCTCGGCAGCACCTATATTCGCGATATGACCAATCGCTACAGCGGCAACCGCCTGGCCGCGGCCGCGGCCTACAATGCCGGGCCCGGTCGGGTCGACCGCTGGCTGCGCGACGCGCCGGAGGAGTTCGACCTGTTCGTCGAGAGCATTCCGTTCCGCGAGACCCGCGACTATGTGCAAGCCGTTCTCGCCTACCGGGTAATCTTCGAGAGCCTGGCCAACGGCGGTGATAGCCGCGGCGTGGCGATGCTGACCCCGTCGGAGCGCAACGTGCGCTATGACGCCTCGTTGCTGGCCAGGAACTGAACTTAAAGCTGCGAGCCCCGAGCTGCGAGCAACATGATGTAAACATCAGCGCGTAGCCCGCATGCTCGGCGCTGATCCGGTGATAGGCCTACGAGAGGGCGCTACAAGCTATCCCTAGGCGCTCCCGATGCCATCCATGGCATCGAAACCCTCTCTACGGCCTATCCCCGGCGCCCCTCGCTGATATGCCGCAGCCCGTCGCCCATAGCAGTATCAGACCGGCCGCTGCTCCAGCGCCAGCTTGGCGCCAAAGCCAATCAGCACCGTGCCGGTGGCGCCCTCCAGGCAGCGCGACACCCAGCGCTTGGCCAGCCACTGGCCGGCGCGCCCTACCGTCAACACGATGGCGATCTGCCACAGGTTGGCGATCAGGAAGTGCACGCCGGCCAGCCACAGCGACTTGAGCAGCGCCGGGTCGCTTGGCGCGATGAACTGCGGCAGAAACGCCATGTAGAAGACCACCGTCTTGGGATTGAGCACATTGGACAGCAGCCCCTCACGCAGCGGCACCCAGGCCGTTACCGGCGAGCGCTCGATGCCCATGGCGGCGACCGGCAGCGCCACGCCGCGACGCGCATTGAGCAGACTCTGCACCCCGAGCCAGATCAGATAGGCAGCCCCTACCAGCTTGAGCAGGTGGAACGCCCAGGCCGATTGCAGCAGGATCAGCGAAATCCCCAGGGCCGACACCGCAGCGTGCACGAACAGCCCACAGCAGATCGCCAGGCTGGTCAGCACCCCATCACGCACCCCGCCCCGAGCGGTGTTGCGAATCACCAGTAACGTGTCCACCCCGGGGCTCATGGTGAGCAGGGTAATGGCAATCAGAAAGGGCCAGAACTGGGCATCCAGCAGCATGTGGGCGATCCTCGCAGCGTCATCGGCGAGCGCCATACTACGCCATCTCGGCCCTCGGCGAGAGCCCGCCGAGGGGACCGAGATTCTCTGGACGCTCTGGTTTTTTCCATCTACAGTTGGGTTGGCGGGCATCGCAAGCGGATCACCAGCGACAGATTGACGCTGCTCCGTACGCCGATGCACCAACCGCTGCGTTGGTTTGCAAGTTGAATGACGTCAGTTGTTGATCGATTCCTTCGAGACTCCCAGTGCGCTTTCACCTTCGCTCGACCTACGCACTACGGGTTCGCTCATGCTAGGCATGACAGCCCAGCACCATCATTTAGTTAGTTAAGGAAATCGACAATGGCAACTGGCACTGTCAAGTGGTTCAACGACACCAAGGGCTACGGCTTCATCTCTCCGGACGACGGCGGCGATGACCTGTTCGCGCACTTCTCCGAGATCCAGGCTGAAGGCTTCAAGACCCTGCAGGACGGCCAGAAGGTGACCTTCGAGGTCACTCAGGGCAAAAAAGGCCTTCAGGCCGCCAACATCAAGGTCGCCAACTAAACGTTGAGGTCTTGATCACCGCCAGTTGCCCAAGCCTATGCATCTCGCATACATGCTGTAAGCAAGTGGTAGGATGAAAAAGGGCCACCCCGAAGGGTGGCCCTTTTTTGTGACGCCGACGCCATCAATGACGTGCGCCGCAAGATCAGTTCTGGGTATCGGGCTCGCTGATCTCGTCATCGAACTCGAAGTCGTCACCTTCCATGCCCGGCTGCTGACTCTCGACCTCTTCAAACTGCTCCTCGATCTGGCGCTGGGCTTCCTCGAAGCGACGCTCGGTCTCTTCCATGAAGGCATCGATATCGGAGTCGCTGGTCTCGCCCGGCAGGGCCGCGCCCTCATCCAGTGTATCCGGACCTTCACCCAGGGTTTCACCGGCATCGAGTTCATCAGCCGGCTCGGCCTCGAACGGATCCTCGTCGGCCGCCAAGGGGTCCTCGTCAGCACCAGCGGCAGGATCGTCCGGTGCCGCGGCATCGGGTTCGCTCAAGACGTCATCGTCCTGAGTATCCGGCATTGCTACGTCATCGTCTTGTGTGTCCGGCATCGCCACGTCATCGTCACCGGCAGGTGCCGCGTCGGTGGTTTCCTCGACCGGCTCATCCTCCACCACCGGGTCTTCATCGCCGTTACCGCAGGCGGTCAGTCCCAGGCTCAGCGTCAGCGCCATGGCTGCCGGTATCCAGGGTTTTAGCCTCATGTTTACCTCTCCTTTGATATCACGGCGTTACAGTTGGACAGTATTTGACCAGAGGCGTGCTCATGCCACAAGCCTGATTCGTCGATAGCATGTCACCAACCGGCCAGCTAGCCGAGCAGCACAGAGCTGGCCACTCACTCAGCGTTGTCATCATCCAGAAGCGGTGGCAGCGGACAGTCCAGCGCCTCGGCTAGCGCCCGGAACAGCTCGGCTTCACGCGGACTGACCCGCCCGTCGTGTTCGACGCACTCGGCGAGGGCCGCGAGCAGTTGCCGGCGTCCCTCGCCGTTGAGCCGCTGAAGACGATCCAGACTCAGGTCCAGCTCACTGAAAGCGGTCGGCCCGGGCACATAGTCGAGTGCCAGCGGGGCCAGCGTTGCCAACCCGGCGGCGAAGGCACGCCGGGCCTCCTCCGCATCGTCGGTGCCGGCGCGGGCCATGCTCGACAGCAGCAGCGCCGCCGGCTCGGCCAGCGCCGAAAGCCCACGGTCGCGGCGGCGCGTATGGCGCCCTTCAACGCCCTGCACCAGTACCCGGTAGAGCGCCCACTGCAGGGCACCGGGTGCCGCCTCGGCGGAAATCAGGCGCTCGAGACACAGCTTGAAGGTGGCGTACTGGCCGGTGGAGAGCTGCTTGAGCAGCGGGATGGCCAGTTCCAGCAGCACCAGCCGCTGATCAGAGGGGAGCGCCGCCAGCGGCGACTCGAGGGCATCCAGCTCGCGCAGCACGCCGGGATCGGCCACGCCGTCGAGCAACGCTCGCTGAGCCGCCGCGGTCTCGGGGTCGAGATGAATCAGCACGCCATAGGCCACCGCCCGCGCCGCGCCGGGGTCATGGGCGGCCTCCGTCAGTCTCGGGTCGAGGGCGTCCAGACGCTGACGCGCATCGTCGAGGTGCGCCTGGTCCAGCTGGCCGATGGTGGCCAGCGCCATGGCCATCAGCTGCCGGGCATCGCGTCCCCGAGACTCACCGGCGGGCGTCGGGTCGGCCGGCGTCTCGTCGACGCTATCGCGTCGCTCCGCGGTGCTGGGCAATTCGCCGTCCCACTGCGGGTCGACGCGGCGGATGCGCTCGTCGAGGGGCGGATGGGTCGCCAGCATGCCACTGGCGGCGCGTATGCCACGACTGAAGTAGAGGTGGCTGAACTCGGCGGCATTGCTCGCCTCAAGCTGCGAGCCGTGCTGATGGGCACCAATCTTCTTCAACGCCCCGCCGATCCCGTTCGGGTCGCGGGTAAACTGCACCGCCGAAGCATCGGCCAAAAATTCGCGCTGGCGACTCACCGCGGCCTTGATCAGGTTACCGCACAGGGTACCGACATAGCCCACCACCATCAGCGCCGCCCCCAGCGCCAGCATCGCGGCCTGGCCATTGTTGTTGCGATTACCACCGCCAGACAGGCGCCGAACGGCGCTGCCACGCAGCACCATATGACCGATCAAGCCAATCAGCAACAGTCCGTGGAGCAGCGCCACCAGCCGCAGATTGAGGCGCATGTCGCCGTTGAAGATATGGCTGAACTCGTGGGCCACCACGCCCTGCAGCTCATCGCGGTCGAGTCGCTCGATGGCGCCGCGGGTGATGCCGACCACCGCATCTTGGGGCGAATGACCGGCAGCGAACGCGTTGATCCCCGGCTCTTCGAGCACATACACCGCCGGCACCGGTGTCCCGGAGGCGATCGCCATCTCCTCGACCACGTTGAGCATGCGCTGCTCGTCGGCATCACGGGCATTACCGTTGAGTAGCCGTCCGCCCATCGCCTCGGCCACCGCCCGCCCGCCGGCGCGCAGCTGCAGGTGCTTGAACAGGCTGCCCATTACCACCAGCGCCAGCACGCCAAGCGCTACGCTGCCCAGCAGATAGGGGTCCAGCGCGCGCGCCAGCGGATCGCCGGCGGTCTGCTGCTGGCTGCCCTCGCTGATCACCAGCACCAATGCCACCGCCAAGGTTGCCATGGCCACCAGCGAGACCACGGCGATGATCAGCAGCAGTACCAGACGCCCGGTGTTGCGCCTGGCACGGTCCTGGGCGGCAAAGAAGTCCATTGAGCTTGGCGCCGCCATTTAAAACGAAACCTTGGGTGCTTCCTGAATCGCCTCGCTGTCCTCGAACTCGAGCAGCGCGGCATCTTGACCGTGGCCGAAGGTGCCGGCCAGCAGCACCGTGGGGAAGCGCTGGCGATAGGTGTTGTACTGCATCACCGCGTCGTTGAAGGCCTGGCGAGCGAAGGCGACCCGATTCTCTGTGCTGGTCAGGGTCTCGCTGAGCTGCTGCATGTTGGCCGAGGCCTTGAGGTCGGGGTACGCCTCCATCACCACGTTGAGCCGACCCATGGCCGAGCTAAGCGCGCCTTCGGCGCCGGCCAGCTCGGCCATCGCCTTGGGGTCACCGGGCTTCTCGGCGGCCGACGCCAGGCCGGCCATGGCACCCTGGCGCGCCTGGACCACCGCTTCCAGGGTGTCACGCTCATGCGACATATACGCCTTGGCAGTCTCAACCAGATTAGGGATCAGGTCGTAGCGGCGCTTGAGCTGCACTTCGATCTGGGCGAAGGCATTCTGGTAGCGATTACGCAGCGCCACCAGGCGGTTGTAGATGCTGACGCCGTAGAAAATCAGCGCCACGGCAATCACGAGTAGAACAATGCTGGTCATCGACATAGCCGGTCTCTGGTCAGGGGCGCAATGCGCCGTGAAAGTCATCAGGGGCAGCCATCGAGCTTACTCTGCCAGCGGGGCGAGACGAAACTCCAGTACCCCATCGCGACCGCGTAGCGCCTCGGCCAGGCGGCCGAAATTGAGCCGATCGAGGGTCTGCAGGGTCATGTGATACTCATACACCGTGCCGCGCTGCACCAGGCGATAGCTCAATGACTTGATGCGAAAGCCCTGGGCGTGGATCAGTTCACGCATGCTGGCTTCGTCCAGGGCGCTGTCGACCGCGAACGAGAGCATGTGATCGGCGAAGTGCTGGCTCGGCATACGCGACTCCATCCAGCGAAACAGCGACAGCGTGACCAGCGTCACGATAGTGACCAGGATCGCCGGGAACAGAAAACCAATGCCGTAGAGAATGCCCAGCGCGGCCGTCATCCAGATCGACGCAGCGGTGGTCAGGCCGCGCACCGTCAGCCCTTCCTTGAAGATCACGCCGGCGCCGAGAAAGCCGATTCCGGTCATGATGCCCTGAGCCATGCGCGTAGGGTCGGTGGTGACCGCGCTGGCCGGCACCGAGGCACCGAACCACTGGCCCTGATGCGTCGTGACCATCATCAGCAGCGCTGAGGCCAGGCATACCAACGCATGGGTGCGAAAGCCCGCCGGGCGCCCGTGATAGCTGCGCTCCAGCCCGATCAAGCTACCCGCCAGCCAGGCCGCCCCCAGGTAGAACACCATCAACAGCTGGTCTGCGCTCATCGCATCCTCTCCATGATCGCTCCCTACATCAGCATAGCCCCCACAATACTTGACCTGGCCGCCATGAGCCCGCAGATTCGTCATCTCGATCCGCGGCGGCAGGACACCCATGGAAGGCTTCTTCAACTGGCTAGGCACCCTGATCGGCGAGACACTGCGCTGGATCATCGATCTGCTGGTGATCTTCTTCTCCAGCCTGCGAGGTTCGCTCGAGGGCTTCATCGGCGGGCTCAGCGATGCCATGGGCATCAACCCCACCCTGTTCAGCCTGCTGCTGCTGATCGTCGGCGTGTGGATGCTCTACTGCGCCCTGCGCGCGCTGCTCGCCCGGCGCTTGATTGCCACCCTCATCTGGGCCTTCCTTGGCCTGGTGGTCCTGAGCTGGCTCATCGGCCGCTAGGCAAAGCCCGGGCAGCCGCTGGGACTACTCGGCCAGCGCCTTCTCTACCACTTCGAAGACATTGGGCGACAGCTCCTCGGCGCGAATACGCTCGAGTTCGGCCTTCATCAGTGCCTGGCGCTGCTCGTCGAAGCGCTGCCAGCGGGTCAGTGGCGTGATGATGCGCGCGGCGATCTCCGGATTGAGGCGATTCAGCTCGATCACCACATCGGCCAGCAGCCGGTAACCGGCGCCGTCGATACGGTGGAAGTTGACGCGATTCTGCCCGGCGAAGGCGCCGATCAGGGCGCGCACGCGGTTGGGGTTCTTGAGTGAGAAAGCCGGGTGCTCCATGAGGTAGGTCAGCCGATCGAGCACGTCCGCCTGGGGGCGTGTTACCTGGATGCTGAACCACTGATCCATCACCAGCGGATCGTGGGCCCACTTCTCGCCGAACAGCCTCAGCGCCGGGTCGGCCAGGTCGCCCCGCGAGCTGTGCGTCAGCAAGGTCAAGGCGCAGCGCACGTCGGTCATGTTGTGGCCGGCGCTGAACTGGCGCTGGGCCAGTTCGATGCCCTCCTCGTCCTCAACGCTCATCAGGTACGACAGTGCCACGTTCTTGAGGCTGCGCGCGGCGATCTGCTCGGGCTCTGGGGCGTAGGCCGCGTCGCTGGCATTATCGTGATAGACGCGCAGGAAGTCATCGCGCAGCGCAACCGCCAGCGACTGCTTGACGAAGGTGCGCGCTGCGTGGATGGCATCGACATCGACCACTGGCTGCTGCTCGGCGATATACGCCTCGGAGGGCAGCGTCAGCATCTCGGCAAGCACCGCCTTGTCGTCGGTCTCGGCATTGAGCAGGCCGCGGAACGCCTCGATCACGCGCACGTCCATGACCTTCTCGACGCCGTTACGGTGAGCGGCAATCAGGTCATCCAATGCCAGCAGCGCCAGGCGTTGGCCGGCATCCCAGCGGTTGAAGCCGTCACTGTCGTGGGTCAGCAGGAAGGCCAGGTCTTCGCGAGCATAGGGGAAACGCAGCTTGACCGGCGCCGAGAAGCCGCGCAGCAGCGATGGCACCGGGGCCTCGGCGATGTCGGTGAAGACGAAGTGCTGCTCCTCTTCGCGCAGGTGGATCACCGCATCGCGGCCGAGCTCCTCGCCGTCCAGGGTCATGCGCAGGTCCTCGCCTGACTTGGTGCCGACCAGGCCCAGGCGGACCGGAATGTGCAGCGGCAGCTTGTCGGGCTGGCCAGGTGTGGCCGGGGTGCGCTGGCGCAGGGTCAGGTGATACTCGGCCTTTGCGTAGTCATACTCGCCGTGGGCGTCGATCTCCGGCGTGCCGGCCTGAGAGTACCAGCGCATGAACTGGCTGAGATCAAGCCCCGAGGCCTCGGCCATGCAGTCGACGAAGTCCTCGATGGTCACCGCCTGGCCATCGAAGCGCTCGAAGTAGCGGTCGCTGCCCTGGCGGAACGCCTCCCAGCCCACCAGGTTGCGCAGCATGCGCACCACCTCGGCACCCTTCTCGTAGATGGTCAGGGTGTAGAAGTTGGTAATCTCGATGTAGTGGTCGGGGCGGATCGGATGGGCGGTGGGCCCGGCATCTTCGGCGAACTGGGCGGTGCGGAAGAAGGCCACGTCCTCGATGCGTTTGACCGGCGCCGAGTTAGTGTCCGCCGAAAAGCATTGATCGCGGAACACCGTGAAGCCCTCCTTGAGGGAGAGCTGAAACCAGTCGCGGCAGGTCACCCGGTTGCCCGACCAGTTATGGAAGTACTCGTGGGCGACGATACCCTCGACGCGCTGGAAAGCCGCATCGGTGGCGGTTTGCGGGTGGGTCAGCACCGCCGCCGAGTTGAAGATGTTGAGGCCCTTGTTCTCCATCGCGCCCATGTTGAAGTCGTTGACTGCGACGATCATGAACAGGTCGAGGTCGTACTCGCGGCCGTAGGTCTGCTCGTCCCAGGCCATGGCACGCTTGAGCGAGGCCATGGCGTGGTCGGTCTTGTCGAGGTTCTCCTCCTCGACCCAGATCTGCAGCGCCACCTCGCGCCCGCTCATGGTCGTGAAGCTGTCCTCGACCTTCTGCAGATTCCCCGCCACCAGCGCAAACAGGTAGCACGGCTTGGGGTGCGGGTCCTCCCAGGTCACGAAGTGACGACCATTGGGAAGCTCGCCACGCTCCACCAGATTGCCGTTGGAGAGCAGCACCGGCTCACGCTGGGCGTCGCCGACCACGGTGGTAGAGAAGGTCGCCATCACGTCGGGACGATCAGGATAGAAGGTGATGCGCCGAAAACCCTCGGCTTCGCACTGGGTGCAGTACATGCCGTTGGACTGGTAGAGCCCCTCCAGCGCGGTGTTGGCCTCGGGGGCGATCTCGACCTCGGTATCGAGCAGGAAGCGTTCGGGTACCCGATGCACGGTCAGTTGCGTATCGCTGACCCGATACTCGTCGGCATCGAGGGGCTGACCGTCGATGGCGATGCCCTTGAGCGACAGCTGCTCGCCGTCGAGTACCAGCGGCGACTCGGCGGCATCCTCGCGGTCGGGATGACGTTCGAGGTGCAACCGCGCCTTGACGCGTGTGGCGCCGGGTGAGAGATCAAACGTCAGTTCGGTGTGGGTGACACGGTGAGCAGGCGGCTGGTAATCATGCAGGTAAGTCGGCTGGGGGGCTGACATCGAGGAACGCTCCTGGTCGGAAATTGTTCCCATTGTACGGCCCAGCGGTCACCAGACTCAAAGCATCGTCAGACTTCCCGATGACGATGCGCGAGGGACGCCGGGGGCAGGCCGAAGAGGGGGTTTCGATGCCATGGATGGCATCGGTAGCGCCCAGGGATGGTTTACAGCGCCCCCTCGCAGGCCTGCCGCCGGATCAGTCCCGAGCACCGCAGCCATTTGCAGTTGCTATTCAGCTTAATTCTTGCGCCCCTCACTGCGAGAGGCTTCAACCGCACCGACTATAGCGAGGGGTGCCCCGGCGCCGGGCGGGTCACTATCCATAGCGCCAGCAGGCTGAGACCGGTGACCAGTGCCAGCTTGACGATCAGGCTTGGCACCGTCAGCAGCAGCACCAACACCGAAAAACCAAGCATCAGGATAGCCACACATTTCGCACGCCGTGGAATCGCTCGCTCACGCTCCCAGGCGACCACCGAGGCACCAAAGCGTGGGTGCTCACGAATCCATTGGGCAAAACGCGGCGAACCGCGCGAGGCGGCCCATACCGCCAGCAGCATGAAGCAGGTGGTCGGCATAAGCGGCACGAACACGCCGATCACGCCCAGCGCAAAGCTGCACCAGGCAAGCACCAGATACAGCGCGTTGCGGATCGTGCGCAACCCTCCGGCAGAGGCGTCCATGGGTGTAGGCTGTGCCACTCGCTCTCCTCCCAGCCAGTGATCGGCCGCAATCATACTAATGCCACCATTGAAGCGTGAACACGAAACAAAGTGAAATGCCTAGCCCCTATCGAGCGCCTAGGCGGGTTCAATTAGCATCGCATTGGAAAAGTGTAGCGTAAGTTGGAAAATACCCACGCGTGCGGCACTGGATGAGAGCGCGCCTCAGCTCGCATCCATCCTTGCCATACTGCGAACAGTGCATTCGCCGTTCGCTCGCTGTCATGGCGACGCTACCCGAGTAGCCTGAGGTCAGGTTCCCCCAATGCTTCGGAGGCTGCCATGCATCAGGCACTGTTCATTTCCCACGGCTCTCCCGCGCTGGTCATCAGCGACCACCCGGCGCGGGACTTTCTCATCGAGCTCGGCCAGCGGCTGCCACGTCCGCGCGGTGCGCTGGTGGTCTCGGCGCACTTCGAGACCCCGGGAGTGACCCTGGGCAGCGCCGCGGCGCCGGCTACCTTGCATGACTTCTACGGGTTTCCCGAAGCGCTTTACCAGATGCGCTATCCGGCGCCAGGCATGCCGGATACCGCCCGGGATCTGAGCACCAGCCTGCAAGCGGCCGGCATCGACGTCAGCCTCGATGACGAGCGCCCGCTCGACCACGGCATCTGGTCGCCGCTGTCGCTGGTATGGCCCAAGGCCGAGGTGCCGCTGTTGCCGGTCAGCGTGCCGATGGCGCTTACCTCACGGGAACAACTGGAGACTGCGCGCCAGCTTGGCGACTTCGCTCGCGACCACGACCTGTGGCTGATCGGCTCCGGCGCGGCCACCCACAATCTCGGCGACCGCCGGCCGGAAGGCACGCCGCCGGACGCCTGGGCCCAGACCTTCCACGACTGGGCCAGTGAGGTGGCCGAGCGCGGCGACCTAGCGGTCCTCGCCGACTGGCAGCGCCAGGCGCCCCATGCCCGCCACGCCCACCCCACCCCGGAGCACTTCCTGCCGCTGCTGATGGTGGTCGGGGCCATGCAGGGCGAGCCGCTGCACGCCCTGCACCAGAGTTTCAGCTTCGGCAATCTCAGCATGCTGACCCTGGCCAGCCAGGCACTGGCGGCACAGTGGCAGGCGGCTGCCTGAACGAACCAGATCGATTGACGCCACGTCCGGCGCCGCTAAAAAAAGCTCGCCGGGTGGCGAGCTGCATGATGGCAAGGGGCGTTATCAATGGATGGGAATTTCGCGGCGAGCCGACTTGGCATGCTCGCTGCGTGGCACCTGCACCGTCAGCACGCCATTGCTGAAAGAGGCCTTGATGTCCTCGTGCTTGGCATCCGCCGGTAGGTCCAGCACGCGGCGAAACCGACCATAGGAGCGTTCGATGCGATGCAGCTGGTTGTCTTCGCTACGACTCTCCTGGCGCTTCTCACCTTCAATGACCAAGCGCTGCTCGTCCAGGGACAGGGAGATATCCTTCTCCTCTACTCCCGGTACCTCGACGCTGATGACATACTCGCTGTCGCGCTCGGCGATATCGAGCCGCGGCTGCAGCAGGCCCGGCATATCGCCAACACGCCCCTGTAGGGAAGGCATGCCAAACTGCCGCATCACGTTATCCATCCAGCGGTCCAGCTCCTGATGCATACCCAGCAAGGGAGTGATGTCACTCCGCCGCGGCTCCACTGCGGAGGGAGCAGCCGGCGCATCGGCCCCCTCGCTCTTGAACCAGTTCCAGGGAGAGAGTTTTTGCAGATTCATACGCCACCTCCTGTTCGTTTCTCGCAACATGTGACGCAATAGGGGAGGATTAATGCCATCGGGTCACCCCTAGGCACTTTAAAAGTTGATGGCGAACGAGGAGTTTTCAAGTCCCCCTTACCCACTACTTGATCTGCGTCAGGCTGCGCGGAAACTGGGTCGTCGAGCCGAGCGTCGGAAACGCTGGCACCTCACGAACAGGGACTCGTCATGGAGAAAAAAAGGCGGCCCAAGCGGGCCGCCTCAAGCGGTTCAGTCAGAGCACCTGACCGAGAGAGACAATCGCGTAACGGGTTAGATCTCGAAGCCCAGGCCGAAGTCCTCGGCGGAAATCGCCATCAGTGAGCCACCGCCGGCCTGCACCATGGCGGCGTGGGCGCGGGTGCGCGGCAGCAGGCGCTGATAGTAGAAGCGTGCCGTGTCGAGCTTGGCCTGATAGAAGGCGCGCTCATCGCCCTCCAATGCCTCAGTGGCCTGCTTGGCGGCGCGTGCCCACAGGTAGGCCAGGGTCACGTAGCCTGAGTACATCAGGTAGTCGACGCTGGCCGCGCCGACTTCCTCACGGTCCTGCATCGCCTTCATGCCCACGCCCATGGTCAGCTCGCCCCATTCGGCGTTGAGCTTGGCCAGCGGCTTGATGAACTCGGCGAGCGCCGGGTTATCGGCCTCAGCCTGGCAGAATTTATGAATCTCCTTGGTGAAGACCTTGAGCGTTTCACCCTGGCTCATCAGCACCTTGCGGCCCAGCAGGTCGAGCGCCTGAATGCCGGTGGTACCCTCGTAGAGACGCGTGATGCGCGCATCGCGCACCAGCTGCTCCATGCCCCACTCCTGGATGAAGCCGTGACCGCCGAACACCTGCACCCCCTCGTTGGTCGCCTCGAAGCCGACCTCGGTGAGGAACGCCTTGACGATCGGCGTGAGCAGGCCGAGCAGGGTCTCGGCGCGCTCGCGCTCGGCGGCGTCCTGACCGTGCTCGACCACGTCGACCATCTGCGCGGTGTACAGCACCAACATCCGACCACCCTCGGCGAATGCCTTCTGAGTCAGCAGCATGCGCCGCACATCAGGATGCACGATGATCGGGTCGGCGACCTTTTCCGGCGCCTGGGGACCGGAGAGCGCGCGCATCTGCAGGCGGTCGCGGGCATAGGCCAGGGCGTTCTGGAAACTCGCCTCGGTGACACCCAACCCCTGGATGCCGACGCCGATGCGCGCCACGTTCATCATCGTGAACATGCAGGCCAGGCCCTTGTTGGGCGCGCCCACCAGGTAGCCCTTGGCGGCGTCGAAGTTCATCACGCAAGTAGCGTTGCCGTGGATGCCCATCTTGTGCTCCAGCGAACCGCAGGTCACACCGTTGCGCTCACCGGGGTTGCCATCGGCATCGGGCAGGAACTTGGGCACCACGAACAGCGAGATGCCCTTGGAGCCCTCTGGGGCATCCGGCAACTTGGCCAGCACCAGATGCACGATGTTCTCGGCCAGATCGTGCTCGCCAGCGGAGATGAAGATCTTGGTGCCGGTGATATCGTAGCCACCGTCATCGGTGGGTATTGCGCGGGTCTTGAGCAGCCCCAGGTCGGTGCCGCAATGCGGCTCGGTGAGGCACATGGTGCCGGTCCATACGCCCTCGACCAGCTTGGTCAAGTAGGTCGCCTTCTGCTCATCGCTGCCGTGATGGCGCAGCGCATCGGCGGCGCCGTGGGAGAGCCCCGGGTACATGCCCCAGGCCAGATTGGTGGCGCAGATCATCTCGGACAGCACCATACCCAGCGAATGCGGTAGTCCCTGGCCACCGAATTCGGGCTCGGCGGAAAGGCTCGGCCAGCCGCCTTCGACGTACTGCTGGTAGGCCTGTTTGAAGCCTTTGGGCGCCTTGACGTCGCCGCCCTCGAGCAGACAGCCCTCTTGGTCGCCGCTCTGATTGAGCGGCAGCAGCACCTCTCGGGAGAAACGCGCGCCCTCCTCGAGGATCGCCGCGACCACATCCGGCGAGGCGTCGTCGCCCCCCGGCAGAGAGGCGTAGTGGCCGGGGAAGTCAAACATCTCGTCCATCACGAAGCGCAAATCGCGCAGCGGGGCCTGGTAGTCGGGCATCTTGCAGTCTCCTCACGTCGGGCGCAGGAAAGCGCCGGCGGCGCTTTCAAACATGTGTTTGAAATTAGCCCTCGCGCCACTCAGAGTCAAGCGTTCGTTTGATGCTTGGACTACGACCTTGGTGGTGCGCCTGCCAGGCAGCGCCTAGCTGGCCGGGGCCACAATCATATCCACCAGCTCATGGGCCAGTTGGGCGGTATCCATCGGCCCATCGGGGTCGTACCAGCGCGCCGTCCAGTTGAGGGCGCCCAGCGCATAGCGGGTAATGATCGCCGCATCGCCCTGGACCTGCCCCGCCCTGCGCGCCTCCTCGATCACCTGAAGCCAGAGTGTTTCGTAGGCATCGCGCAGATGCGTGAGGTGCTCGCGATCCTCGTCGCTGAGACGCCGCCATTCGTAGAGCGCCACACCGTGAGCGTGCCGGTCGTCGTGGAGGGTGTCGAGATGCACCCTGGCCAGCGCCAACAGACGCGCACGCGTTGTCGGCGCAGCGTCGGCCAGAGCTCGCCGGGCGCTGAACAGGGCATGTCGGGTGCTGTCCTCGATCACCGCGCAGAGAATCTCCTGCTTGTCGGCGAAATGATGAAACAGACTGCCCGACTTGATGCCCATGGCATCGGCCAGCATGCGCACCGTGGTGCGATCGAAGCCTTGCTGCATGAACAGCCGCGCGGCGATTCGGGTCAGTTGCTGGCGGCGAGGCGAGTCGGTCGCTACATTCATCGCATTTACACTAGCGCTTGCTTGGTTATGCTGGAGCAAAGCATAGCCCCCACAACGGGTCAATTGTCGCCGTCTTTCCAGGAGTTCCCCATGGCCACATCCGACGATATCGTGATTCTCTCCGCCGCCCGCACCCCGATGGGCGGCATGCTGGGCAGCCTGGCGAGTCTCAGTGCCCCCGAACTGGCCGCCGTGGCGATCCGTGCCGCCATCGAGCGCGCCGCCATCGAGCCCGACGAGATCGATGAAGGCTTTCTTGGCTGCGTACTGCCCGGCGGCGTCAAGCAGGGCCCGGCACGCCAGGCGATGCGCCAGGCCGGCATTCCCGATCGGGTCGGTGCCACTACCATCAACAAGCTGTGCGGTTCCGGCATGAAAGCCGTGATGCTGGCCCACGACCTGATTCGCGCCGGCAGCGGCGAGCTGATCCTGGCCGGCGGCATGGAGTCGATGTCCAACGCCCCGCACCTCCTGACCAAGGCGCGTAGCGGTTATCGCCTCGGCCACGGCGAGCTCAAGGACCATATGTTCCACGACGGCCTTGAAGATGCCGAGACCGGCAAATTGATGGGCGCCTTCGCCCAGCAGGTCGCCGATGAACGTGGCTACGGTCGTGAGCGAATGGACGACTTCGCCATCGCCTCACTGGAGCGTGCCATGGCGGCCCATGAGGCGGGCCACCTGGCCGCCGAGATGGCCCCGGTAACGGTCGTCTCGCGCAGCGGCGAGACGCTGGTGGATCACGATGAGCAGCCATTCCAGGCCAGACTCGACAAGATCCGCAGCATGCGCCCGGCCTTCGCCAAGGACGGCACCATCACCGCTGCCAACGCCAGTTCGATCTCCGACGGCGCCTCGGCGGTGGTCGTGGCCAGCCGCGCCGCGGCCCAGGCCCACGGCCTGACGCCGATTGCCCGGGTGCTCGGCCACAGCACCTTCTCGCGTCACCCTAGCGAGTTCACCATCGCGCCGGTGGGGGCTATTGCCTCGCTGCTCGAGCGGCTCGACTGGACGGTGGAGGATGTCGACTTGTTCGAGGTCAACGAAGCCTTCGCCGTGGTGACCCTGATGGCCATGGACGACCTCGGGATTCCCCACGCCAAGGTCAATGTGTTCGGCGGCGCCTGCGCCCAGGGCCACCCGGTGGGCTCTACCGGCTCACGGATCATTGCCACCCTGATCAACGCCCTGCGCGTCACCGGCGGCAAGCGCGGCGTTGCCAGCCTGTGCATCGGCGGCGGCGAGGCTACCGCTATCGCCGTGGAGCTGACCGACTAGCCCCCGTTCTGACAACCCTCGGCGCCCTCCTCCAAGGGCGCCTGCTTCATCCGCCTCGCCCCTTACCCATCCTATGGACACCTCATATATGCTTGAGCATATATGGTATTGCGCATATCATGGCGTCATCGTTTCTCCGGCAGGAGTCAGGCCATGACCGCACACCAGGACACCCAAGCACCCAGCGTCTCCGAGGGCATGGGCCTGTTCGAACGCTTCCTGTCCCTGTGGGTAGCACTGGCCATCGTCGCCGGTATTCTGCTGGGACAGTTCGCCCCAGCGGTGCCCGAGGCGCTGTCGCGCTTCGACGTTGCCCAGGTCTCCATTCCGGTGGCGATTCTGATCTGGGCAATGATCTTTCCCATGATGCTGCAGATCGACTTCACCTCCGTCCTCGGCGTGCGCCGCCAGCCCAAGGGACTGTTGATCACCACCTCGGTGAACTGGCTGATCAAGCCCTTCAGCATGTTCGCTATCGCCTGGTTCTTCCTGATGGTGGTGTTCGCCCCGCTGATCCCCGCGGAGCGCGCCAGTGAATACCTGGCCGGCGCTATCCTGCTGGGCGCCGCGCCCTGTACCGCCATGGTCTTCGTATGGAGCTACCTGACCCGCGGCGACGCCGCCTATACCCTGGTGCAGGTGGCGGTCAACGACCTGATCATGCTGTTCGCCTTCGCCCCCATCGTGGTCTTCCTGCTCGGCATATCGAATATCCAGGTGCCCTGGGATACGGTCATTCTGTCGGTGGTGCTGTATATCGTCATCCCGCTGACGGCCGGCTACCTGACCCGCCAGGCCCTGATCAAGCGGCGCGGCAGCGAGTGGTTCGACAGCGTCTTCATGAAACGCCTGGCGCCGGTTACCCCGATCGGGCTGATCATCACCCTGGTGCTACTGTTCGCCTTCCAGGGCGAGGTGATCCTCGCCAACCCGCTGCATATCGTGCTGATCGCCATCCCGTTGATCATCCAGACCTTCCTGATCTTCTTTATTGCCTACGGCTGGGCCAAGGCGTGGAAAGTGCCCCACAATGTCGCCGCGCCTGGGGCGATGATCGGCGCCAGCAACTTCTTCGAGTTGGCGGTGGCCGCCGCCATCGCGCTGTTCGGCCTGCAGTCCGGGGCGGCGCTGGCCACGGTGGTCGGCGTGCTGGTGGAGGTGCCGCTGATGCTGGCCCTGGTGCGTATCGCCAACAAGACCCGCCATCACTTTCCCGTCGCTGCCGCACGATAGCGCAGAGGCTTCCTTCAGGTACGATGGCTGCATCGTCCCACTGACGAGGAGACCGCGTTCTGATGCGCGAGCGAATGGAGCGCCACCAGGCCTGGATCTACCTGGCGTGCATCCTGGCCGGCCTGGCACTGGGACTGTGGCGGCCAACGCTGGCGGCGATGCTGGAGCCACTGCTGTGGCCGCTGCTCGGCGGCCTGCTGTATGCCACCTTTACCCAGATCCCACTGCTGCAGGTTCGCCGTGGTGTAAGGGATTGGCGCTTTATCGCCGCGCTGCTGCTGGGTAACTTCGTGCTAATTCCGCTGCTGGTGGGCGTGGCCACAAGCCTGCTGCCGCTGTCCGCGGCAGTGCAGGCCGGTGTACTGCTGGTGCTGCTGGTGCCGTGCACCGATTGGTTCATTAGCTTTACGCATCTGGGCAGGGGAGATGCGGGGCGCGCCATTGCCGCAGCACCGCTACTGCTATTGGGGCAGATCGTCGCGCTACCCGCCTACCTGTGGCTATTTCTCGGTCCGGGGTGGTTCCAAATGGTGCTCAGCACCCAGCTGCTCGGCGCCTTCGCAGGCCTTATCCTCACCCCGCTGGCCCTGGCCTGGCTGACCGAGCGCCTGGCCAAGCGCCGGGCCGGCGCCAAGCGGCTGGTAGAGGGCCTCGGCGCGCTGCCGGTCCCGTTGTTGGCGCTGGTGGTGCTGGCGATCGCCGCCTCTCAGGTGACAGGTCTAGGTGGCCTGGGCAGCATCCTGCTGCAGGTGCTGGCGATCTTTCTCGCCTATCTGCTGCTGGCGGCGCTACTGGGCAGGCTGCTGGGGCGTGGGTTCGGCCTCGCGCCAGGGCCGGCACGCACCCTCACATTCAGCTTCGGCACCCGCAATTCGTTCGTGGTGCTGCCCATCGCCTTGACCCTGCCCGAGGCCTGGCAGATCGCGGTGGTGGTGATCGTGTTTCAGTCGCTGGTCGAGCTGTTCGGCATGGTCGCCTATCTACGTTGGGTGCCGCGCTGGCTGATTCCTTCACCGAGCGAAACATAGCGTCAACACAGCGCCGCGCGTCGCTCGGGGCGATTGCCCATCGCCGCCAGCCGCGCCAAACCCGCCTGAATGCGCTGCGGGTCGCCCTCGGCGGCGGCGCTCAGGACGTCCAGCGCCCAGGACGGCAGCGTCGGCGCCAGCCGGTAGTAGACCCACTGGCCGTCGCGCCGGTCGACCACCAGGCCACAGCCGCGCAGCTGGGCCAGGTGCCGCGACACCTTGGGCTGCGACTCCTCAAGCACGTGGGTCATCTCGCACACGCATAGCTCGCCCTCCTCGCGGATCAGCAGCATCAGCATCAGGCGGGTGTCGTCGGCCAGGCATTTGAACAGGCGTAGCGGTTGCACGGGGCCTCTCTTGATTATTTCTATGATATTGACGCATTCAACTTGATGGTCCTGATCGGCAGGGCTATCGCAGATAGGCAGCACCGCTCGGAACTGATCCGTCGACAGGCCTGCGAGGAGGCGCTGTAAACCCTTCCCTGGGCGCTACCTTGCGCCATCCATGGCGCAAACCTCCTCTTCGACCTGTCCCCGGCGTCCCTCGCTGCGGTAACCCTACCCTAATCGGCGACCGCGGTATCGGCCTGGCGCGGCAGCGCCAGGGCCATCAAGGCGCTGGCGGCGACCAGCGCCGCCGCTACCCACAGGCAGGCGCTGAGGCCGTGGGCCATGTATAGCCAGCCGGAGAGCAGCGTGCCGATAAGCCGGCCCATGGCGTTGGCCATGTAGTAGAAGCCGACGTCCATCGACACGCCGTCGGCACGCGCATAGTGCACGATCAGGTAGCTATGCCAGCTGGAGTTGATGGCAAACAGTACCCCAAAGGCCAGCAGCCCCGCCACCAGCCAGCCCACCGCGGTCAGCGGCAGCAGCGCCAGGGCCACGCCAAGCAGCGCCAAGGCCGCGGCCCAGCCGGCGGTGATCACCCGCGCCTCGCCGCTCATCAGGCGGGTCAGCCTGGGCGCCTGGGTCTGCACCCCACCGTAGCCGATCACCCACACCGCCAGCAGGCCGCCCACGGTCCACTGGCTCCAGCCGTGCTGATCGTAGAGAAATACCGGCAGCGCCACCACGAACCACACATCGCGGGAGGCGAACAGGCACAGTCTAGCGGCCGACAGCACATTGACCGCTCGCGACTTGGAGAACACTTCGGAGAACTTGGGCTTGGCCTTCTGACGGCCCAGGTCGGCGCGCAGCCGCCACAGCGACAGCCCCAGCACCCCGCTGAGCATCAACGCCATGGCCAGTACCGCGCCCTGGAAGCCGATCAGCGTGAGCAGCAGCCCGCCGAGAAAGAACCCCAGCCCCTTGAGGGCATTCTTGGAGCCGGTGAGCATCGCCACCCAGCGGTAGAGCGCGCTGCCGGCGCTGGCGCTCTCCTTGGGCACCAGCACCTTGACCGCGCTCTTGGCGCTCATCTTGTTGAGGTCCTTGGCGATCCCCGACAGCGCCTGGGCGGCCATCACCCATACCACCGTGAGCATGCCGGCGGGGACCAGGAGCATCGCCAGGGCGACGATCTGCAGACCGAGCCCGACGTTCATGGTGCGATTGAGCCCCAGCCGCGCGCCGAGCCAGCCGCCCACCAGGTTGGTGACCACGCCGAACGCCTCGTAGAACAGGAACAGCATGGCCACTTCAAGCGGCGAGTAGCCCAACTGGCTGAAGTAGAGCACCACCAGCATGCGCAGCGCGCCGTCGGTGAGGGTGAAGGCCCAGTAGTTGCCGGTGATCAGCAGGTACTGGCGCACCTCGAAGGGCAGCTGCCTGACCCTCGCCAGCAACGACATCGCCTCAGCCACGGGCCACCTGCACGCCACCAACCTTCAGCGCCAGCTCGGCAGTGCGGTTGGCATAGCCGAACTCGTTGTCGTACCAGGCGTAGAGCTTGAGCTGGGTGCCGTTGACGACCATGGTCGAGAGCGCGTCGATGATCGAACTGCGCGGGTCGCTGCGGTAGTCGATGGAGACCAGCGGTCGCTCCTCGTAGCCGAGTATGCCAGCCAGCGGCCCTTCTGCCGCGGCCTCGAGCGCGGCATTGACCTCTGCGACCGAGACCTCGCGCTCGAGCTCGAAGACCATGTCGGTGAGCGAGGCGTTGGCCAGCGGCACGCGTACCGCGTGGCCGTTGAGCTTGCCCTCGAGCTCGGGGAAGATTGCGGTGATCGCCTTGGCCGAACCGGTGGTGGTGGGAATCAGGCTCATGCCGCAGGCCCGGGCGCGACGTAAATCCTTGTGCGGAGCATCGAGGATGGTCTGGGTGTTGGTGATGTCGTGCACCGTGGTCATCGAACCGTGGCGGATGCCGTAGGTCTCGTGGATCACCTTGACCACCGGCGCCAGACAGTTGGTGGTGCAGCTGGCCGCAGTGACGATGCGGTGCTGGTCCGGGTCGTAGAGGTCGTCGTTGACGCCGACCACCAGGTTGAGCACGCCCGCCTCCTTGACCGGGGCGCTGACCACCACCCGCTCGACGCCCTGGTCGAGGTAGGCGTTGAGTTTTTCCTGGGTCTTCATCTTGCCGGAGCACTCGATGGCCACCCGGCAGGCCGACCAGTCGCTGTCGCCGAGCTCGCGGTTGGCGCTGAAGGCGATGCGTCGGCCGTCGATGACGATGGCATCCTGCTGCGCCACGATGCCCTGCCCCGGCGACCAGTGGCCGTGTACCGAGTCGAATTCGAGCAGATGGGCGAAGGTAGCGGCGTCACCGCCCGGGTCGTTGATGCGCGCGATCTCCACCGCGCCGGCCTCGACGCTGGCCCACAGGCTGCGCAGGGCCAGGCGACCGATACGCCCGAAGCCATTGATGCCGATGCTTACGCTCATGTTTTTCTCCCACCAATCGTTACGATATCGCCACTGACATATATGCAAAATACCATATATGTAATGACCAAGAAAAAGCCGCACTCGGCGGCCTGCCTGCGGGGCTGAACTTGCAGCTGAACAGCCCCGCCTGGCATTCAGGCTTAGCCGTAGCGGCCGGTGATATAGTCCTCGGTCTGCTTTTTCTCGGGCTCGGTAAAGATGGTGTTGGTCTCGCCGAACTCGACCAGATCGCCCAGGTACATGAAGGCGGTATAGTCGGAGACCCTGGCCGCCTGCTGCATGTTGTGGGTGACGATAAGAATGGTGTACTGCTCCTTGAGCTCGTGGATCAGCTCCTCGATCTTCAGCGTCGAGATCGGGTCCAGCGCCGAGGCCGGCTCGTCGAGCAGGATCACCTCCGGCTCGATGGCGATGGCCCGGGCGATCACCAAGCGCTGCTGCTGGCCGCCGGAGAGGCCGAAGGCGTTGTCGCCGAGGCGGTCCTTGACCTCGTCCCAGAGTGCCGCGCCACGCAACGAACGCTCCACCACCTCATCGAGCACCGACTTGCTGTTAACCCCCTGCAGGCGCAGTCCATAGGCGACGTTCTCGTAGATCGACTTGGGAAAGGGGTTGGGCTTCTGGAACACCATCCCTACCTTGCGGCGCAGTTCGGCAACATCGACGCCGCGATCGTAGATGTTCTCGTCATCGAGCAGAATTTCCCCCTCGATGCGGCAGATATCGACCAGATCGTTCATGCGGTTGAAGCAGCGCAGCAACGTCGACTTGCCACAGCCCGACGGGCCGATAAAGGCGGTGACCTTGTTGGCCGGAATATCCAGGTCGATGCCCTTTAGCGCCTGGTCCTTGCCGTAGTAGAGGTTGAGGTCGCGCACCTTGAAGGTGGTCTTGCCCATGCCACGCATGGCGTCGCGATGGCTGGCGGTGGTCATGGCTGACGTCATGGAAGTCATCTCTCGCCTCTTGAGTATCGTGGTGGCGGCCCAAGCCGCCGCCGTACAGTCGGGTTGCCGTCAGTCGGACGCGGCACGATAGCGCTCGCGCAACCGGTTGCGAATGCTGATAGCGGTCATGTTGAGCACGATGATCAGAATCACCAGCACCAGCGCCGTGGCATAGACCAGCGGCCGAGCGGCCTCGACGTTGGGGCTCTGGAAGCCGACATCGTAGATATGAAAGCCGAGGTGCATGATCTGGCGGTCAAGGTGCACGAAGGGGAAGCTGCCATCCACTGGCAGCGTCGGCGCCAACTTGACGACCCCCACCAGCATTAGCGGCGCCACCTCGCCCGCCGCACGGGCAATCGCCAGGATCATGCCGGTCATCATCGCCGGCGTAGCCAGCGGCACTACCACCTTCCAGAGTGTCTCGGACTTGGTGGCACCCAGCGCCAGGCTGCCCTGGCGCACCGAGGAGGGAATCCTTGCCAGGCCCTCCTCGGTGGAGACGATCACCACCGGCAGGGTCAGCAGCGCCAGGGTCAGCGAGGCCCAGATCAGTGCCGGCGAACCGAAGGTCGGCGACGGCAAGCGGTCGGCGTAGAACAATTCATCGATGGAGCCGCCCAGGGTGTAGACGAAGAAGCCCAGGCCGAACACCCCGTAGACGATCGACGGCACCCCGGCGAGGTTGTAGACCGAGATACGGATCAGCCGCAGCAGCGGCCCCTGCTTGGCATATTCACGCAGGTAGATGGCCGCCAGTACGCCGAAAGGGCTGACGATCAGCGACATCAGCAGCACCATGGTCACGGTGCCGAAGATCGCCGGAAAGATGCCGCCGGCGGTATTGGCTTCACGCGGCTCGTCGCTGACGAAGGCCCAGAACTGCTGCACATAGGCCGCAACCTTGCCCCCCAGGCTCAAACTGTTGGGCTGCACCGCACGCACGATCTCACCGACGTTGATCTCGACCTCTTCACCGCCGGCCACGCTGGCGACCAGCACATCTCGCTGGCTCGCCCGACGTAGCACATCGAGCTCCTCGCGCAAGACCTGGAACTCGTCCTGCAGCGAGGCGCCCTCGCTCTCGATACGATCCAGCGCATCGGCCAGCGCCTCCGGTGCGATATCCGGATCGCGCTGCAGACCGCGCTGCTGGAGGCGCAGCTCCTCCATGCGCTCGCTGATCACCCCAACGTCGCGGCGCTCGATACGGCGTATCTCGCGGAACAGCTCATTGCCGCGGTCAATCCGTGCCTGCAGTTCGTCCCACAGCCCCTCACCTTCGGCCACCACTTCGCCATCCTCGAGCAGACGCAGCGGATAGCCGAAGAAGTCTCCCCACTCGCGGCGCTCCAGCACCATGGCGTCGGGTGGCGTCTGCCATTGGCTCATTTGCAGCTCGGGGTACCAGGCGAAGTCGCGCCCGGTCACGTCACGATTGCCCTGCTTGATCAGGTGGCGGGTGACCAGGTCACCCTCGCCCAGCTCAGGTGGCACGCTAATACCGGCATCCCGTGCCACCTGCACCGGAATGGTCTGGGAGCGCACATGCTCGCCGACCACCATTGTGCCCAGCCCAAGCTCCGGGTCACCGACCTGGAACTCGACGATTTCGGCCGGCCAGAAGTGGCTCAGACCGCGCACGGCGATCAGCCCGATCAGACCCAACACCATAATCACGGAGATGGCGACAGCCCCGGCGTTCAGCCAGATCCAGGGGGCGCCGCTCTTATACCATTGCTTCATCATCGACTCCCGGGATTAGAGGCTGCTGTAGCGCTTGCGCAGGCGCTGACGAATGATTTCTGCCAGGGTATTGACCACAAAGGTCATGGCCAGCAGTACCAGGGCAGCGAGGAACAGCACCCTGAAGTGGCTCGAGCCCACGGCGGTTTCGGTGAGTTCAACGGCGATGTTCGCCGACAGGGTGCGCATGCCTTCGAAGAGGTTGAAGTTCATGATCGGGCTATTGCCGGTGGCCATCAGCACGATCATGGTCTCGCCCACTGCGCGTCCAAAGCCCATCATCACCGCCGAGAACATCCCCGGGCTGGCGGTGGGCAGCACTACCCCCAGCACGGTCTGCCAGCGAGTCGCGCCCAGCGCCAGAGAGCCCTGGGTCAGATGGCGCGGCACGTTGAACACCGCATCTTCGGCGATCGAGAAGATTGTCGGGATCACCGCAAAGCCCATCGCGATACCCACCACCAGGGCATTGCGCTGGTCATAGACGATGCCGATATCGGTCAACCACTGGCGCATGTTGCCGTCGAACAGCCAGATCTCCAGATGCGGGCTCATGGCCACGCAGAACCAGCCCACCAGCAGAATCACCGGGACCAGCAACACCGCTTCCCAGCCGTCCGGCGCCAGCCGTCGAACGCGCTCCGGCAGGCGGCTCCAAGCGTAGGCAAAGGCCAGCATCGCCAGCGGCATCAGCAGCAGCACGCTGAACACGGCGGGCAGGCTGCCCTCGACGAAGGGCGCCAGCCACAGCCCGGCGAGGAAGCCGAGGATCACCGTCGGCAGCGCCTCCATGATCTCGATAGTTGGCTTGACCTTGCCGCGCAACCTTGGGCTCATGAAGTAGGCGGTATAGACCGCCCCCATCAGCGCCAGCGGAGTGGCGAACAGCATCGCGTAAAAGGCCGCCTTGAGGGTGCCGATGGTAAGCGGCATCAGGCTCATCTTGGGCTCGAACTCATCGGTCGAGGCGGTGGACTGCCAGATATAGCGCGGCTCGCTGCGTCCTTCGTACCAGACCTTGCCCCACAGCGATGACAGCGAGATATCCGGGTGATGGTTCCGTACCTCGGCACGCTGCAGCTGAGCATTTTCATCGACGATCAGCGCCATGCTATTCACCGGCGATACCGCAACCCGGCTCAGCGGCCCCTCGACCATTTGGCGGTGAAAGACGTCCTGCCCCGCCGTGGCGTGATGAATCCCGAGGTAACCCTGATCGTCCCCGACAAGAAAGCCGCGGCGATTGTACTCGGGCTCGATATGGGTGATGGCGCCCTGGTAGCGGGAAAAGTCCCGTACGTGCTCGAGGCTGTGCTGCCCACCACTCTGGCGCACCGGGAAGTACTGGCGTACCTGGCCATCGCTGGTGCCGGCGATCAGCGACACCGTGCCGTTGAGATAGGCCATCTTGGTGACCTGGCCCTGATCGGTGACCTGTACCGCGCCCAGGTAGTCGACACTGTTGAGATTGCCGATATCGTAATGGTGAATGCGGCCACCATCGTCTGCCACATACAGATGCCGAAAACGGCCGTCGATGAGAATATGGCGCGGCTCGCCGTCGAAGGCCGGCAGCGTGACCGTGTCCTGCTCGAGCGTGACCTCACCGGTCATCAGGTTTTCGTTACGCTCGAACGACGCTAGCAGCAGCTCGCCATCCTCGGTGGCGCCAGCGATATAGGTACCACGATCGCTGACCTGCACGCCAAGCACCTCGATGGCGCGCCCCTGCTCGTCGAGGGTGATGGGTCCATCGCCCAGCGGCAGCGCCAGGTCGGGCTCTATGTGGCGCTGGTTATCCGGGTAGGAGAGCGCGTACTCCAGCACGCCAAGGGACACCTGGCCGTTGTCGAAGCCGTAGGCCACTGCATTGGCATTGGCGACCCCAGTGGCCACCGCCGAGGTGGTGGCATCTTCTGGAATCGGCAATTCGAACTGGGTGCGGATGGCGCCGTCATCGGTCTCGAAGAAGGTGACGTTGCCGCGCTGCGAGAAGCTGGTTCCGAGCTGGTTGTAGCGCTCCAGGCTCAAGTGCACCAGGGCATCGTCGGTCTCGACCCCGGGCACGCTGTAGCTGGCCTGGGGATCGACGCTGGCGGAGCGGAACATCGGTGCCACTTCAGAGAACAGATAGACGAAGATCATCGCCAGGGCAGCAACCACGCCTACTCCGGCAATACCGATCCCGTAGCGAGAGAAGTGGTCCTTGAAGGCGCGCCGCTTGCGCAGCCGCTCGCGCTGCTCGGTTGAGGGCAGCAGCGAGCGCCGGCCGCCTGGGGCGATCTGTCGGCGTTCTGGTGACTGGGAGATGTCATTCATGATGGATTGGCAGTCCCGGCGAGTGCGAAAAGGTAGGGCAAGGGTACGGGGCATAGATGACAGAACCGTGACAAGCCTGCCTGCCATGCATGCAAAAGGGGCGCCGAAGCGCCCCAGTTGCATACCTCGATGAATCGCCCGGATCAGTCGAGATCCAGCTCAGCGCGTACGCGGCTGGCAACCGCCTCAGGCAGTGGGATATAGCCGTCACGGTTGGTGACTTCCTGGCCCTGACGCGAGAGGATCATGCGCAGGAATTCGGCCTGCTGCGGATCCAGATCTTCGTTGGGGTGCTTGTTGACGTAGACCATCAAGTAGCGCGCCAGCGGGTAGTTCTCGTGGCTGACCTCGTAGGCTTCTTCGCCTTCGTCACGTGCCACCGGCACCGCACGCACCTGGGAGGTGATGTAGCCGATGCCGGAGTAGCCGATACCGTTGACCGACTCGCTGACGCCCTGCACCACCGAGGCGGAACCCGGCTGCTCGTTGATCGAGGCCTTGAAGTCGCCGCCACACAGGGCGTTTTCGGCAAAGAAGCCGTAGGTGCCGGAGACCGCGTTACGGCTGTAGAGGGTGAAGTCGCGATTCTCCCAGTTGCCGTCCAGGCCCAGCTGTCCCCAGCGGGTGATATCCTCGTCATAGCCGCAGCGGCGGGTATCGGAGAAGATTGCATCGATCTGGGGGATGGTCAGGCTCTCGATGGGGTTATCCTGGTTGACGTAGACCGCCAGAGCATCGATGGCCACCGGCACCATGGTCGGCGGATAGCCGAAGCGCTCTTCGAATTCCTGGATTTCGGAGGTACGCATCTCGCGGCTCATCGGGCCGAACTGGGCGGTGCCCTCGGTCAGCGCGGTCGGCGCAGTGCCGGAGCCGGCGCCCTGGATCTGGATATTGACGTTGGGGTAGTAGCCGGCGAACTCCTCGGCCCACAGCGTCATCAGGTTGTTGAGGGTATCGGAGCCGATACTGGTCATGTTGCCGGAGATACCGCTGACGGTTTCGTACTCGGGCAGATCGGGATCGACGTCTGCCATGGCGTGGGTCGAGATGAAAGAGGCGCCGATGACGGCAGCAGCCAGAACCTTGAGTTTCATGTTGATCTCCAGATATGCGCAGCGTATTTGGCCTGGTGGCCTTATCTAGCCATGCCCTGCATGACCGATGTGCCAACGCACTATAGAAATCGCGCATGACACTCACGTGACAAACACGGCGTGATAGCGGCTTTTTCAATGAAGCTTTTGTGACAGCGCCCTACAGCAGCAGGCTGAGCGCCGCCAGGGTGGAGAGCGCCATCGACGACCAGGTCAGGGCGCGGCGGTCGAAGCGGTGGGCACAGGCGTTGGCCAGCGCATTGCCGACCAGTAGCCAGGGAAACAGCGTAATGGCGAGCGTCAGGTGCCACAGGCGTATCTGCCCCGCCAGCGCCAGCGCCAGCAGCGTCATCAGCGAGCTGCAGATAAAGTAGGCGGCCAGGTTACCGCGTGCACTGTCCGGCGGCAGGCGGTGCATCAGCATGGCGATGGGGGGCCCGCCGATCGCCGAAACGGTGCCGAAGATACCCGACAGCACCCCGGCCACGAACAGGCTCACACGGTTGACCGGCAGACTGACCTTCAACAGGCTGACCGCCACCGCGGTCAGCACGATCAAGGCAATGGCGTTCTCGAGCATCGCCAGCGGCGCGGCCAGCAGCAGCCAGACCCCGAGCATGGTACCAGGCACCCGCCCCACCAGCGCCGTGCCGATAAAGGTCACCCGCACCTCATGGCGGTACTTGCCGACCATCATCAGCGACACCGTGAAACCGAACAGCACCAGGATCACCGGTACCAGCCGCGGCTCGAGCATCAGCAGCAGCGGCGCACCCACCACCGCCAGGCCAAAGCCGGTGGCACGCTGCACGAAAGCCCCCACCAGCAGCGTCAGGCCGCAGCCAATCCACACCAACGGTGCCACGTCGAGCGCGGCAAACAGCGGCTCAGGCATGCGCGCGGCGCCCTACCAGCCAACGCAGCGCGACGTTGCCGAAGATCGAAACGCCCAACATGGTCAGCACCATCGGCCACAGGTTCTCGATCTCGAAGGCGCTGACCATTACCCCGGCGAGACCGGCGGACCCAAACTTGATGCCCCCCATCACCGCAGTGGCCGTGGCACTGATATGGCCAAAGTGGTCGAGCAGCGACGACATGGCGTTGGGCGTGATCAGCCCCACCATACCGGCGTAGATCATGATCAGCGGCACCAGGGTATACAGAGAATCGAGCCCCAATACGGTGACCGCGACCAGGGCGGTGGCCGCACCCAGCTGAATGCCCAGGCCCAGATACATGTTCTGCTGCGGGGTGCGCTTGCCGCGCAGCAGGCGAATATTGACCCAGTTGGAGAGCGCGATCACCACCACGTTGACGCCGAACACCAGCGGGTACATGGCCGGCGACAGCCCGAAGTAGTCGAGATACAGGAACGGCGAGAAGGTCACGAAGGCGAATAGCCCGGCGAACGAGGCCGCCACCGCGCAGATATAGCCCATGCCCTGGCGATGGCTCAGCACACTGGCATAGTTGGCCAGCACCTGGCGCGGACTGGCCGCCGGCAGGTTGGGATCGCGGGTCTCCGGCAGCTGGGTGCTGAGCAGCCAGATCAGAAACGCCGCGTAGAGCGCCAGGAATACGAAGATCAGCCACCAGTCGGCGAGGTACAGCAGCCCGCTGCCCACCACCGGCGCCACCAGCGGCGCCAGCATCATGATCATCGCCATGGTCGACATCACGCTGGCCGCCTGGCGACCGCTGAAGCAGTCGCGCACGATGGCTGCCGAGTTGACCACGCAGGCCCCGCCGCCCAGCGCCTGCACGAAGCGCCACACCAGCAGCTCGGGGAGCGACCCCACCGTGGTGATCATCAGGCTCGCCAGCATGAACACCACCAGGCCGCCGATCAGCACTGGCTTGCGCCCCAGCCGATCCGACAGCGGCCCGAATACCAGCTGGCCAAGGGCGAAGCCAAACAGGAACACACTGATCGAGAGTTCAGTATGATGAATACTGGCCTCCACCGAGGCCGCCAGCCGCGACATCGCCGGCAGATAGGCATCAATGGCAAAGGGGGCCAGCGCGGTATTCGCCGCCACCAGCAGCGCAACCCGCCGAGGATCGAGTGTCAAGACGCCTCCTCATGGCCGGCAGGCAGCGTCGAGCCACCGGCGCAAAAAAAGATAGGAGGCTAATCTTACCACGCTATTCGGCTAGGCGCAGTGCTGGCACGATTGGTAGAGTAGCGGCAACGGCTTTCACCACGCACAGGAAACAGGCCCATGGATCAGGATAAACTGTCACAGCTCAAGACCATGACCACGGTGGTTGCCGATACCGGTGATATTGACGCCATTCGACGTTTCACCCCGACCGATGCCACCACCAATCCCTCACTGATTCTACAGGCGGCCCAGCAGGAGACGCGTCGTGCCCGGCTGGCCGAGCTGGCACGGCAGAGCGTCGATATCGACGATGCCCTCGACGCCGTGGCGGTGGAGATCGGCAGCGAGATAAGCGAGCTGGTGCCCGGCTATGTCTCCACCGAGGTCAGCGCACGCCTCTCCTTCGACACCGATGCCACCCTGGCCCGTGCCCACTCGCTGATCGAGCGCTACGAGCGTCGCGGCGTCGGTCGCGAGCGCATCCTGATCAAGGTCGCGTCGACCTGGGAGGGCATCCGCGCCGCCCAGCAGCTGGAGCGCGAGGGTATCCGCACCAACCTCACCCTGCTGTTCAGCTTCACCCAGGCCCAGGCCTGCGCCGATGCCGGCGTGACGCTGATCTCGCCGTTCGTGGGCCGCATTCTCGACTGGCACAAGGCCGCCACCCCGGACGCCGACTTCAGCGGCGACAACGATCCCGGGGTGCGCTCGGTCAAGGCGATATACGAGCACTACAAGGGCCACGGCTATCGGACTATCGTGATGGGGGCAAGCTTTCGTAACCGCGCTGAGATCGAGGCCCTGGCAGGCTGTGACCGGCTGACCATCTCCCCCAAGCTGCTCGAGGAGCTGGCCACCGACCGTGGCACCCTTAGCCGCCGTCTGACGCCTCTGGATGCCGAGACCTCGGCGCCTGAGCCGCACGCCGAGGCGGAGTTCCGCTGGGCCATGAACGAGGACGCCATGGCCACTGAGAAACTGGCCGAAGGAATCCGCAAGTTCATGGATGACCAGCGCAAGCTGGAGGCACTACTGGGTGAGCTACGCCGCTAGGGCAGCGCGGCCCGAGCCGCTTACTTGAGCGGTTCTGGGTCGCGCTCATGCTCGCGCTGCTGGGTCTCGAGGAGCTCCACCAGCGGCTGAAACTCTGAACGGTTATGCTCATTCATGTGCATCAGGATGCGGTGCGCTTCGAGGATACGCTGCTGCAGGCCGGCTTCATCAGCCTCGATCTGCGGCAGCTCGTCGAGTTCACGCGGCTCACTGAGCGGCGCCTCGACCAGGGTGAAGTAGTGGGAGAATCCCATCACGTCGAGCATGCGCTGAACGTCGGGATGGTCAGCCACAATGGTTGGCGGCTGCTCGACCTTGCCCTGCACCGCCATCGCTACCTTGGCGAGAAATCCCAGTGCGGTGGAGTCAACGTTGCTGGTATCACGCAGGTCGATCATGACGGCCTTGAGCCCGGGCGTCTCGGCCAGTCGCTGGACCTGATCGTCGAGGGTGGCACACAGCGTCAGGCGCACGTCACCACATAGTTTGAGCACGAAGACACCGGAATCGAACGCTGCCTTCAGTCGCCCTTCATGCATCATCATCGTCAAATCCGCTCAACGTCATGATCGTCAGGTCATCCGGAAGCTCATCATGGCCTGGGGCGCGCTGGGCGACGGCATCGTCGTCGTTTTCCGGCACGTCACCCAATGACAGCTTCCCCCGCAGTGCAGCCACATCTTCGCTGGTCTGCACCAGACGCTCGAGTTCCTTGAGCCGACTATCGAGCCCGTCACCGGGCAAGCACTCCAATACCCCATCCGAACATAACCAGAGTCGGAAGTTCTGTGCGAGCTCACAGCCTAGCGTGGGATATTCCACGCCAGGAAACAAGCCCACCGGCATGCCTTCACCGTCGAGCAGCCGCAGACGCCCGTCACTCACCAGCATCGGCATCGGTAGCTGGGCGCCGAGCGAATAGTGCAGGTAGCGACGCTGACGGTCAATGACCCCGACGAACAGGGTCGCATGCTTGCCGATGCCGGCATCCAGCAGCTCACGGTTGAGCGCTTTCAACCAGCGCGGCGGCAGCTGCTCTGGATCACGACCGTCCCACTCCGCCAGCCAGTGATTGCACAGATACTTGAGCAGCACCGTGACGAACGCCGACGAAGCGCCATGCCCTGAGACATCGGCGAAGTAGAACACGCTATAGCGGTCGTCGAAGCGCTGGAAGTCCAGAAAATCGCCGGAGAGGTACAGCGATGGCGCCAGCCAGTAGTCACAGCTGACGTCGTTAAGTGTCAGCGGCCGATGCGGCAGCAGCTTGCGCTGAATATGACCGCCGGCCTGCTGGTCGAGGCGCAGCATGGCCAGATGGGTCTCGAGATGCTCGTTGAGATCGGCGAGGCGCAGGCGGTCGCGCTCATGCTCCCGCGCCAGGCGATGATTGTCGATCACCTTGTCGATCATCCGCCGCAGCACGTCGCCATGACGCAGCGGCTCGACGATGTAGTCGACCAGACCGACATCCACTGCCTTGATCAGCTCGGCGTCCAGCCGCGTATCGCTGACCACCAGGGTCGGCAGACGCTCCGACAGCATCGCCCATTGGGTCGGTGGCACGGCGCGCACATGCGCCACCGCCAGCAGAGTGTGGTCGGGTAGCTCTTCCGGATCGGCCACCGCGACGACGGCGAAGTGGCCCTTGGCAATCATATCGGCCAGCGCATCACGCTCCTCCCCCGGCTGGTCGATGACCCCGATCAAGCGCTTGTCACTAGCCATATACCACCTTCAATCGGCGAAGTCGTCATCGTCAAAGTCGAAATCAAACTCGTCGCTGGCGAACGGGTCGTCACCCAGCTCCCCGTCGCTGACTTCGAAGCGGCGCTGCTGCAGATAGGAGTCACGAATGAAACTGTAGCGGTCACCGCGAATCATCTCCTCGAGATCCAGCAGGCCGGCACGCATGTCGACGACCCGCAGCGCCGTCAGCGCAATCTCGAGTTCTGTATCATCCAGGTAGTAGAGCGGATAGGTCACCGTATCGGCCGGCAGGCCGCCGGCATCGCGCAGCGTGCTCGGGCCCAGGAAAGGCAGCACCAGGTAACGTGACTCCTCCCAGCCCCACACGGCCAGGGTTTGGCCGAAGTCCTCATCGCGACCGGTGATCTCCATATGCGTGGCGAAATCCCACAGCCCGCCGATACCCACGGTGGTATTGATCAAGAACCGCGTCGCGGCGATGCCGGCGTTGCCCGGCTTGCCCTGCAGCAGGCTGTTGATCACGGTACGCGGCTCGCCCAGGTTGGAGAAGAAATTGCTGACACCGGTCTGCACCGGCTGCGGCGTCACCGTATCATAGCCGCGCGCCACGGGGCGCAGCACGGCGCGGTCGAGCGCATCATTGAACACGAATACCCGGCGGTTGAAGCCCTCCCAGGGGTCGTCCGGATGGCGCTCTTCGATGGTCTGAGCCCCGGCACAGCCAGCCAGCAACAGCGTCACCATCAGCATTACCGCCAGCCGTACCCTGGCCGTCACCGCCTTCCCCTGCCCGCGTCCCTTGCCTTGCATCATGTCACCCTGTGGTTACCGCTATATTGTAGATGGTTGATTAAGCCCTGCGTACCACCACGCTGCCGGCACTGTAGCCGGCCCCAAACGAACACACCACCCCCAGCTCGCCGGCCTGCAGATCGTCGCGATGCAGGTGGAAGGCGATGATCGAGCCGGCCGAGCTGGTATTGGCATAGCGGTCGAGGATCACCGGCGCCTCGGTCTCGCTGGGCTCGCGGCCCAATACACGCCGCGCGATCAAATCGTTCATATGGCGGTTGGCCTGGTGCAGCCATAGCCGGGCCGGGGGCGTATCGGCCAGCCCCAGGCTCGCCAGATGCTCGCCGATCAGTGCCGCCACCATCGGGCAGACCTCCTTGAACACCCGACGCCCCTCCTGGATGAACAGCTTGTCCAGTGCCTGCGGGTCGCTGTCGGTGACCCGATTGAGGAAGCCGGCGTTGTTGCGAATGGCATTGGAGTAGCGTGTGGTCAGGCGTGTGCCGAGGATCTCGAAGCGTCGCTCGCTGCGCGCCACCTCGGCGTCCTCGACCACCACTGCGGTGCAGGCATCGCCGAAGATGAAGTGGCTATCGCGATCACGGAAGTTGAGGTGCGCCGAGCATATCTCGGGGTTGACCACCAGCGCCCGGCGAATGCTCCCGGCGCGGATGGCGTTATTGGCCATGTCGATGGCGAAGGTTGCCGAGCTGCACGCCACGTTCATGTCGAAGGCGTAGCCACCGGTGCCAAGCGCCGCCTGCAGCTCCACCGCCACGGCCGGATAGGGTCGTTCGAGGTTCGAGCAGGCGACGATCAACAGGTCGATCTCGGCGGCTTCGACGCCGGCGTTGTCCAGCGCCTGCTGCGCAGCGCTCAGGCCCATCTCGCACTGGATCGAGGGCTCGTCGTTGCCGCGCTGCGGCAGCTTGGGGCGCATCCGTTCGGGATCGAGGATACCCTCGGCGTCGAGCACGTAGCGGCTGTGAATCCCCGAGGCCTTGACGATGAACTCGCTGCTGGAGTGCTGCAGCGGTTCGCGCTCGCCGGCGGCGATGGCCTCGGCGTGACGCGCGTTCTCGGCATCGACCCAGGCATTGAAGGCCGCCACCAGGGCATCGTTGTCGATCGCCTGGCTGGGGGTGAAAAGGCCGCTGCCGGTGATCACGGCTGAGGTCATGGCGTTTCTCCTGGCGACGGCATCGAGACTCCTGGCCGTCGTATATATAAGGTGTTCACTGGTGTCGGCCGGTGATCTCGGCCCAGCGCCGTTCCAGGCGTTTGGGCGATACCGGCATCAGGGTGCCAAGCTGCTGGGCGAACAGCGATACCCGCAGCTCCTCGATCCACCAGCCGAAGTCATCGAGCTCAGGGTCGCTGGCGCCGGCCCGCCGAATCGCCTCACGGCGCTCCTCCAAGCGGCGCTCGAAGTCCTGCACCTCATGCATCATCATTTGATCGCGGTTGCGTTCCCGGGGCGCCTTCTCGAGCCGTATTTCGGCGGCCTGCATATAGCGCGGATAGTGCTCTAGCCAGCCCCCGGCGTCAGTGACGAAGCCGGGATAGACCAGCCGCTGCATCTGCGCCTTCAGGTCACTGTATACCAGCGCCAGGGCGAAGCTGAGGTTGCCCTTCAACGCCTTGGTCACTGACAGATGCCCCTTGAGCGCCTGTTCCAGAGTGGCGACCAGTGCCTCGGCATGGGGCACCAGCTCGGCACGGCTGGCCTCGAGACGCGCTTCGAAGTCACCGCGCGAGCGCGGCAGCGGGTCCACCGCCACCACCTGCTGGACGCTGGCAAAGACCACGTCGTCGACCAGTTGGCGCTTGCTGCCGACCTTGGCGAACAGCAGCGCACAGCGCTCGAGCCCCTTGAGCCGGGCGATGTGCCGCGCCTGGTCAGAGAGCCGCTGAATCGCCAGCTGGGTCACCCCGCGGCGATGCGCCACCAGGGCCTTGTCGGGGTGGTCGAAGAGCTCCACGGCCAGCGCGTCGCCGTTGGCCACCAGCGCCGGGTACGCTTCGACGCGAATCCCCGCCTGGGTGGTTACCCGCGACTCGGGCAGCGCCTGCTCGGGCAGCGACTCGACCGCTTCGCTGCCGCCTGCGGCCTCGGCCAGCGCTCGGGCGCCCTGGCTGGCCGCCGCGCTGAAACGCTCGATCAGCGCCTCGAGATCGCGCCCCTCGCCCAGCACCTTGCCGTCATGATCGACCACCCGCAGGTTCATGATCAGGTGCGGCTCGAGCTGGTCGTAGCGCCAGTCATCTGGCGACAGGCGCAGGCCGGTCTTGACCCGCAGGAACTCGCCCAGCGCCGCGCTCAGCGGCACATCGTCGGGCACCAGCGCCTCCAGGGCAGCATCCACCCAGTCGGGAATCGGCACCACCTGACGGCGGACCGCCTTGGGCAGCGATTTCATCAGCGCAATGCACTTCTCGCGCAGCAGCCCCGGCACCAGCCACTCGAGACGCGCCGCCGGCAGTTGGGCCAGCATCGCCGCCGGCACCGTCAGGGTCACCCCGTCGTCGGCGGCGCCGGGCTGGAAATGGTAGGCCAGCGGGTAGCGCACCCCGCCCAGCACCAGCTCATCCGGGTATTGCTCGACGGTGACGTCGCCGGCGTCGCGGGCCATCAGCGCCTCGCGGTCGAACTTGAGGATCCCCGGGTCGTCGGCCTCGGCGCGCTTGCGCCACGCCTCGAAGCCCTTGCCATTGATGATCTCGGCCGGCAGGCGCTGATCGTAGAAGTCGAACAGCGCCTCTTCGTCGACCAGGATATCGCGCTTGCGGGCGCGATCCTCGAGATCCTCGACCTCGTCGATCAGCGCCCGGTTGTGTTCGAAGAACTCACCGCGAGTGCGAAACTCGCCCTCCACCAGCGCGCGGCGAATGAAGATCTCGCGCGCCTCGCCGGGGGCGATCGGCCCGTAGTGCACCTTACGCCGATTGATGATCGGCAGCCCGAACAGCGTTACCTGCTCGAAGGCGACCACCTGAGCGCGCTTCATCTCCCAGTGCGGCTCGCTGTAGCTGCGCTTGACCAGATGCCCGGCCAGCGGCTCTATCCACTGCGGCTGGATACGTGCCACCTCGCGGGCGAACAACTGTGAGGTTTCGACCAGTTCACCGGCCATCAGCCACTTGGGCGACTTCTTGGCCAGCCCGGAACCTGGGTGGATGACGAACTTGCGATTGCGCGCCCCGAGGTATTCGCGGTTCTCGAGCAGTTGGCCGAGGTTGGAAAGCAGGCCGGTGAGCAGCGCCTGATGCAGCTTGGCGGCGCTCTCGCGGCGCACCTCGTCGCGCTGTTCGGCATCGTCATCGGCACTGTGCGGCGCAGCCGGCGGCACCTGGATATCCATCTCACGCAGCAGCTGACGCAGCTGGCGGAAGGTGTCGTGCCACTCGCGCAGGCGCAGGTAGCTGAGATAATGATCGCGGCACCAGCGCCTGAGCTGATTGCCGGATAGCTCGTCACGGGCGGCTTCGAAGCCGTGCCACAGGTTGAGCCAGGCGACGAAGTCCGACTCCGGGTCCTGCCAGCGGCGGTGGGCCTGGTCGGCAGCCTGGCGCTTGTCTGCCGGACGCTCGCGGGGGTCCTGGACCGCCAGCGCCGACACCACGATCAATACCTCGCGCAGCGCGCCCTGCTCGGCGCCGGCCAGCACCATGCGCGCCAGCCGCGGGTCGATAGGCAGGCGCGCCAGGCGCTTGCCGGTGGCGGTGAGGCGCTGGGCCTCGTCGACGGCCCCGAGCTCGAACAGCAGCCGGAAGCCATCCTTGATGAAGCGCGCATCCGGCGCATCGACGAACGGGAAGGCCTCGATGTCGCCGAGCCTGAGCGACAGCATCGAGAGGATCACCGAGGCCAGGTTGGTGCGCTGTATCTCAGGCTCGGTAAAGGCCGGCCGCGCCAGGAAGTCCTCCTCGGCGTAGAGGCGGATGCAGACGCCCTCGGCGATCCGCCCGCAGCGCCCCTTGCGCTGGTCGGCGCTGGCCTGGCTAACCGGTTCTACCGGTAGCCGCTGGACCTTGGAGCGGTAGCTGTAGCGGCTGATGCGCACCAGCCCCGGGTCGATCACGTAGCGAATCCCGGGCACCGTCAGCGAGGTCTCGGCGACGTTGGTCGAAAGCACGATGCGGCGCCCGGCGTGGGGCTGGAAGACGCGATTCTGTTCGGCGTTGGAGAGCCGCGCATAGAGCGGCAGGATCTCGGTACCCTTGAGGTCGGCGCGGCGCAGAGTATCGGCGGTCTCGCGGATCTCGCGCTCGCCGGGCAGGAAGATCAGCACGTCGCGGGGGCCGTGCCACCAGCGCTTGTCGCGCTCGATCTGTTCGATCTCCTCCACTGCCTGCAGGATACCCTCTTGCAGGGTGCGATCCTCCTCGTCGTCGGCCTCGCGCACCAGCGGCCGGTAGTGCACCTCCACCGGGTAGGTACGGCCGGAGACCTGCACCACCGGCGCCGGCCGGCCCGGCTCGCCAAAGTGCGCGGCGAAGCGCTCAACGTCGATGGTCGCCGAGGTGATGATGATCTTGAGGTCCGGCCGGCGCGCAGTAAGGCGCTTTAGATAGCCGAGCAGAAAGTCGATATTGAGGCTGCGCTCGTGGGCCTCGTCGATGATGATCGCGTCATAGCGACTCAGATCGGGATCGTGCTGGGTCTCGGCCAGCAGGATACCGTCGGTCATCAGCTTGACCAGGGTGCGCTCGTTGCTCTGGTCGGTGAAGCGCACCTGGTAGCCGACCTGCTCGCCGAGCGGCACCTCGAGCTCCTCGGCCAGGCGCGTGGCTACCGAGCGTGCCGCCAGCCGGCGCGGCTGGGTGTGGCCGATCAGGCCGCGCCGCCCCAGGCCCAGCTCCAGGCACAGCTTGGGCAGCTGCGTGGTCTTGCCCGAACCGGTCTCGCCGGCCACCACCACCACCTGATGCTCGCGCAGCGCGGCGAGAATATCGTCGCGACGCTCGGCCACTGGCAGCTCCGGCGGGTAGCGCAGGGTGACAGGCTGGGCACGCCGCGCGGCGACCTTGCTGGCCGACGTCTCGATCAACCGTTCGATCTCGCTTAGGCCACGATCCACCGGCTTGCCGTCCCGCGCACGGCGCTTGAGCCCGGCCAGGCGCTTGGTCAGGCGTACGGCGTCGCCGCGCAGGCAGTCATCCAGCCGCGCCTCGAGGTCGCGCAGACGAGTCAGGTCGGGGGATGCAGTGGAGCGGGAAGCGGTGGTGCTCAAGGCAGCCTCACAGGTTGAAATGACACTGCCCGCCCCGGTGTTCCCGAGGCGGGCAGCATAGTGTAACGCTTGGCGCCTGGCCGCGCCTAATTCAGGGCGCCCAACCAATCCAGCAATGCTCGGGACTGATCCGGGTATAGGCCTACGAGGAGGCGCTGTAAACCCATCCCTGGGCGCTACCTTGCGCCATCCATGGCGCAAACCTCCTCTTCGGCCTATCCCCGGCGTCCCTCGCCCACGGCAGTGGCATTAGGCGCTCTGCTTAGTCTCCTGGTCACGCAGCTCGCGGCGCAGCACCTTGCCGACGTTGGTCTTGGGCAGTTCATCGCGGAACTCAACGAACTTGGGCACCTTGTAGCCGGTGAGCTCCTTCTTGCACCACTGGCGCAGGGTCTCGCCATCGAGGTCCTGGTTGCGCGACACCACGAACAGCTTGATCGCCTCGCCGGTATCCTCGTCGGGCACCCCCACCGCGGCGGCCTCGAGCACATCGGGATGGCTGGCCACCACGTCCTCGACCTCATTGGGATAGACGTTGAAGCCAGAGACGATGATCATGTCCTTCTTGCGATCGACGATCTTGACGTAGCCATCCTCCTGCAGCACGGCGATATCACCAGTGCGGATCCAGCCTTCGTCGTCCATCGCCTTGGCGGTCTCCTCGGGCAGGTTCCAGTAGCCCTTCATGACCTGCGGGCCCTGCACGCACAGCTCGCCCGCTTCGCCATAGGGCAGCGCCTGGCCGTCGTCGTCGATCACCTTGACCGTGGTGCCGGCCACCGGCTTGCCGATGGTGCCGAGCTGAATGGCGTCAACCGGGTTGAAGGTGACGATCGGCGAGGTCTCGGTCATGCCGTAGCCCTCGGCGATGGGGCAGCCGGTGACCTCCTCCCAGCGCTGGGCGGCGGCCTTGGTCAGCGCCATGCCCCCCGATATCGTCAGCTTGAGCCGCGAGAAGTCGAGCTGCTTGAAGTCGTCGCGGTTGCACAACGCATTGAACAGCGTATTGAGGCCAATGAAACCGCTGAACTTGACGCTCTTCAACTCCTTGACGAAGTTGTCGAGATCGCGGGGGTTGGTGATCAGGATCGAATGGTTGCCAGTCTCGACCAGGAACAGGCAGTTCACGGTGAAGGTATAGATATGGTAGACCGGCAGCGGTGCAACCACCGTCTCTTCACCGTCCTTGAGGGCCGGACCGATCGCCTGGCGCGCCTGCAACATGTTGGCGATAAGGTTACGGTGGGTGAGCATCGAGCCCTTGGCAAGCCCCGTGGTGCCGCCGGTGTACTGAAGCGCGGCGACGTCGTCGGGAGTGCGCTCGACGTCCTGAAGTTTGAGCCCCGCGCCCTTGCTCAGTACCTCGCGGAACCCCACGGCCGTGGGCAGCGAGTAGGCCGGCACCATCTTCTTGACATACTTGACCACCGCATTGATCAGCAGCCGCTTGGGGAAGCCGTGCATGTCGCCGAGTTCGGTGACCAGCACATGCTGGATCTCGGTGCGATCGAGCACCTTCTCCAGCTTGTCGGCCATGTTGGCGAGAATCAGGATCGCCTTGGCGCCCGAGTCCTTGAACTGGTGCGCCATTTCGCGCTCGGTATACAGCGGGTTGGTGTTGACGACCACCAGGCCGGCGCGCATGGCACCGAACACCGCTACCGGGAACTGCAGCACGTTGGGCAGCTGGATGGCGATGCGATCGCCGGGCTCGAGGCCGGTCTCATGCTGTAGCCAGGCCGCAAAGGCCTGAGACTGCCGGTCCAGTTCGGCATAGGTGAGCGTCTGTCCCATGCAGGTAAAGGCCGGCTTGTCGGCAAATTTTCTGGCCGATATCTTGAAGACATCCATCACCGACGCGTAATCGTCGAGGCGCTCCAGGGCCGGGCCATTGAGAACCGGGGCAGTGGCGTGCTCGCTCATGAGCTAATCTCCGTTATTGAGATGGATCGACACCCTGTCGACTCTTGTTGTCTGTTAAACGATCGATTGAAACTAACGTTGGAACATGACAGATCGAGGCGTCCAATGCCATGCCACTTTTGGCCAGCATCACCCCCAAGCCTATGGTTTATTGGACGGTTTCGCCATCACCCAGGTAACGCGCAACGATCTCACCGTCGCGCCACACCAGCAGTTCACCGGGCAGCATGCGCACCCACTGCTCGTTGTCGGTGAGTGGCTCAGTGGCCAGCACCGACACCACATCGTGCTCAGTGGTGTGCTCGACGAAATCGACGCTGAGCTCGGCATCCGACAGCTGTGCCCTGCCGAATGGCGCCCGCCGGGTGATATGCGCCAGCTTGGTGGAGCAATAGGCGTAAAGGTGGACGCCATCGGAGAGCATTAGATTGAATACGCCCAGGCGGCGCAGCCGCTCGCATAGCCCGTGTAGCGCCTGCCAGATCGCCTCGGGCGAAGCCGGCAGGTCGTCGAAGCGACGCCGCAGTTCGCCGAGCAGGAAGCAGAAGGCGTGCTCGCTGTCGGTGCTGCCCACCGGGCGATATACCTCCAGCGGCAACGACTGCCAGCCGGCGAGCTGGCCGTTGTGGGCATAGCACCACTGGCGTCCCCACATCTCGCGGGTGAAGGGGTGGGTATTGGCCAACTGCACCTGGCCGACGTTGGCCTGGCGAATATGGCTAATCACCACGTGGGACTTGATCGGATAGTCGCAGATAAGGCGCGCGATGGGAGAATCCACCGAGGGGTGGGGGTCGCGAAAATCGCGATAGCCGCCAGCTTCATAGAAGGCGATGCCCCAGCCATCGCGGTGCGGGCCGGTACCGCCACCGCGATGCAGAAAGCCGGTGAAGCTGAAGCAGATATCGGTCGGGACATTGGCACTCATGCCCAACAGTTCACACATGTGGTTCCTCGCGATGCGATGGCCGCCGGCGAGTACGCGACCAGCCACCTAGCACCAGCAGCGCAATCAGTGCCGCAGCGAGTCCGCCGGCCCAGCGCAGGCTGCTCTCGGCGTCCAGGCCAAGGGGTTCGCCGGCACGCTCGAGGCGCGGTACGGCATCGCGCCATAGGGCCTGGGCCTGACGCGGCAGCTGGTTGATGGCACTCACCAGACGCTCGGCCAAGTCGGGTTCGGGCACCGCTTCGGGCTCCTCGGCGGGCACCTCTTCGAGCGCCTCGGCCTGCATGCCGACACTATCCGGCGGTGCGGCATCGACGCCAATCCGCGCCTGGGGATTGAGTACCAGCCGCGGCAGGCTGAGCTCAAGTCGCTGGTCGTCGAGGGTCACCGTGGCACTGAGCAGTAGCGGCAGGCGAGTCTCGTCAGGCAGCTCAGGCAGGGGGATCCGCCACTGGCGCTCGTCCAGCGGCTCGACGTCGAGCCGCTCGCCCTGCAGTTCAGCGCGAATCTGGGTGTTGTCGATGGTCAACCGCGGGTGCTCGGCGCGCAGGCTGACCTGCGATACCGTCTCGTCGACCTCGGCGGCAATCGCCGGCAGCACGTTGACCGCCTGCACTCGCTGACGCTGGAAGCGCACGCTGTCGGCGTCGATCACCAGCCGCGCATTGCCGGTCAGCGCCGGCGCTGGAAGTACGCCGCGGAAACGCTGATCGTCGGCCGCCAGACGCGTTGCCGCCTGGACATTGCCCGCCAGGTCCTGCAGTTCGACGCGCAGCCTCAGGTCGTCGGGCCAGGCTGGCGACGCCAGCACCTCACCATTGAGATCGAGCCAGGCCTCGATCGGCACCTCGAATCCCTGGTAGAGAGTCGCCGGCAGTTCCGCGCTGCGCAGCGTCAGAGTCGAGGCCACGCTGATGCGGCTGTCGACGCTGATCGGGCCCTCGACGCGCCACTCTCCCTCGGCGGGGTCGGGCACGGTGATCAGGTCGAAGCGCGGTTCGCTCTGCCAGCGTACGCTATCAGGATGGTCGTCGCGGCTGTAGCGCTGCCCGTCTGGACCAATCAGGGTCAACGGCGGCGAGTCGGGGTCATGGAAAAGCAGCGCCGAGAACGACTCGATCTGATCATCGATGGTGAAGTGCCCATCGTCGAGCGGTACCCGGTCACCGGGGAAGATACGGTCGAAGATATCCAGGAACGCCCGCAGCAGTTCGTCGGGAGACTCGGCCAGGGCGGCCAGGCCACCGCTACGCTGCCCGAGCAGTTCGACCAGTGGCAGGTCGGCCTCCGGCGAGAAAGCCACGGCATGAATCACCACCCCCTCCTCGGCCAGCCGCGGCGTCAGCTCATCGCTCAACCTGCGCTGGGATGCCTCGTCACGGGCGGCTTTATTCTGCCCGTCGGCGGGAAGATCGATCATGCCATCGGTGAGCAGAATCAGATGACGCGGACCGTTGTCGGCGTCGCCTGAGGCCTCACGCACCGCTGCCTCGATATCGGTGAACATTTGGTAGTCGACCAGCGCCGGACGCAGCGCCAGCGCCTGTTGTCGCCACTCGGCATCCACCGGCGCCACCGGCAACGGGTTGTCGACGAACTCGCCAAAGGTCCAGATTCCGCCGTGGATACCCCTGGGCAACAACGCCACCAGCAACTCCAGAGCGCTGGCGGCAAGTTGATCGGGATCGTTATGGCGCATGCTTCCGGAAACATCGACGACGACCCGCACGTCTGCCGCCTGGCTGCGCTCAGCACCGCGCTCGAGCAGCAGCAGCGGCGGCTGGCCGCCATCGGTGGTGAGTTCCACTGCCGGCTGCGCCATCAGCGGCATTGCCACGGCCAGCAGCCACCACAACCCCACCTTCAACACGCCGCGCATGACGTTTCCTTAGCCGATCACCGGCTCCCGACGTTCACTGGAGGGAGGCCGTTCGGCGCGCTCCGCCGGCGCCTGTTGCGACCCATCCTCGTCGCGCTGGCGGCCCAGCAGCCATAGCGCCACACCGGCCACGGCACCCAGGCCAACCCCCAGTACCAGCAGAATCAACGCAGTGGTCATGGTGCCGCCATCACGCTGCAGAAACGTGATGCCGGCGACGACCACTGCGGGCGCAAAACCGGTATAGAATTCGCCCTCTTCGATTAATGGCAGCCGGAAACGCGTCGGCATCCATAGCGCGCCGGCTACCGCCCCGACAATCACCAATCGCGGCAAGCGCGGCAAAAAGCGGATCGCCATGTAGCCAGTCGCCAGCACCACCAGCGACAGCACAGCGTAAATCAGCCAGAGTAGAGGCATGGAATCGGATATCAGCATCGAACTCTCCAGACCTGCGTCAGTCTTGACGCAGCGTTGCAACATTCATACTCCATTATGGTACACCGCACCCGATGAAAGCACAGCCGCAGCGTCATAATCCGCTCAATCAGGCAGACAACTCGCCGGTTGCCGCCTACCGCCGCCCCGACGACCCGGAGTGGCATTGGCTGGAAGCGCGCGACGCGCCACAGGTCAGTGCCTTCCTTGAGGCCGCCAACCGCGAATCCGACGCCTGGTTCGCGCCTCTCGAGGCGCTCACCGAGGCCCTCTATCGCGGCCACCTGGCACGCCGCGAGCTGGCCGTCAGCGGCCTGCCGACGCCCCTCGACCACCACTGCTATTGGAGCGAGACCGCGGCAGACGCCGATTTTCCATGCTGGTGGCGTTACCCCCTCGCCTCACCTGAAGCGCGTCACTGCTTTCTCGACCTGGAGGCCCGCGCCGCCGAGCACGATTTCTTCGAGCTCGGCGACATGGCGCTTTCCCCCGACGAGCAGTGGCTGGCGTGGAGCGAGGATACGCGCGGTGACGAAACCTTCGAACTGTGGCTCATGCGGCTACCGGAGGGCACGCCACGGCGCGTGCTGGAAGAGATCGGCCCGGAGCTGAGCTGGGCCGAGGACAACGCGACACTGCTGTTTACCCGCTATGATGCCACCCAGCGCCCCGACAGCGTATGGCGACTGAGCATCGACGCCGCGGGCCAGGCCGGCGAGGCCAGCCTCATTCTGCGTGAGGACGACCCGGAGTTCTGGCTGGGACTGGGCAAGACCCGCTCTCGCCAGTGGCTGGTGCTCGAGTCGGCCTCCAAGGACACCACCGAGTGCCACCTGATCCCGGCCGACGCACCGACCACCGCGCCGCGCTGCTTCAGGCACCGCGAGAGCGGGGTGGAGTACTCGCTGGACCATCGCCCCGGGGTCTTCTACGTACTGCATAACCGACACGCCGTGCATTTCCAGCTCGACTGGGCCGAGGAGACGGCAAGCGATCCCGATTGGCAACCACTGCTGGCCCATCGCGACGACGCCACCCTCGAAGGAGTGGACGCCTTCAGCTGGGGGCTGGTGATCACTGAGCGCGACCATCAGCAGGCCCAGGTGCGGATGCGTGTTATCGAACTGGATGCCGCCCACGCGATCGGCCGCGACGAGCGACTGCCGCTACCCGAAGCGCCCTGCAGCCTGATGCTGGGCGATATGCCGCACTTCTCCACCCGCTGTCTGAGGCTGCGCGAGGAGTCATTCACACTGCCGGTGCGTTGGCTGGAACACGATCTCGATAGCGGCGAGCGGCGCCTGCTCAAGGAGCAGCCGATTCACGGCTCGCTGCTTCCCGAACAGCTCGAATGCCGGCGGCTGTGGGCTACCGCTCACGACGGTGAGCAGATCCCGGTATCGATCGTGGCCCGCGCCGACTGCCTTGGCCAGGCGCCACTGCCGACGCTGCTCTACGGCTATGGCGCCTACGGCGAGGTGCTCGACCCCTGGTTCTCGGTCGCCAGACTCGAACTGCTCGAGCGCGGGGTGGCCTTCGCTGTGGCCCACGTGCGCGGCGGCGGCGACCGCGGCGAGCCGTGGTACCTGGCGGGCAAGATGGAGCATAAGGAAAACAGCTTTCGCGATTTTCTCGCTGCACGCGATGCCTTGGCCGCCACCGGCCTCAGCGACCCGGATCGCATCGCCGCCTATGGCGCCAGCGCCGGCGGCCTGCTGGTCGGCGCCAGTCTCAACCTGGCTCCCGAAGCCTTCTGCGCCGCGGTGCTCGACGTGCCGTTCGTCGATGTGCTGCGCACCATGGAAAATCCCGACCTGCCGCTGACCACGGCCGAATACACCGAGTGGGGCAACCCCGATGAACCCGCGGTACGCAAGCGTATCCGGGCCTATTCACCGCTCGACAACCTCGCGCCGCTACCCTACCCCAGCGTCTTTCTGCAGGGTAGCTGGCACGACTCGCGGGTACCCTACTGGGAGCCGGCCAAGCTCTATGCACGACTGCGTGAGCTGGGCAGTGCGCGCGGTCCGGTGCTGCTGCGCACCGACATGGCTGCCGGCCATGGCGGCGCGTCTGGACGCTTCAAGGCATGGCGAGACGGCGCTCGCCAGGACGCCTTCATCCTCTGGGCGCTGGGCATGACCCGCGACTAGGGCCGCGTGACGATCAGCGTGTGGCGCGGTAGCGATATCTCAACTATCGCCGCCGCTGCCGCCGTTGGCACCACCGCCTGCGCCCCCACCACTACCACCGCCCGAACCACCGTTACCGCCACCGCCTGCCCCACCGCCGGCGCTACCACCGCCCGAGCCACCGTTACCACCACCGCCTGACCCGCCACCGGCGCTACCGCCGCCCGAGCCACCGTTACCACCACCACCGGCACCGCCACCATTGCCGCCACCAGCACCGCCGTTACCGCCACCACCGGCACCGCCGCCATTGCCGCCGCCAGCACCGCCATTACCGCCACCACCGGCACCGCCACCGTTGCCGCCACCACCATTTCCACCGCCGTTGCCGTTGCCGTTGCCGTTGCCGCCACCACCATTTCCGCCGCCATTGCCCGGTGTCGACGGATTGGACGGTACCGCCGGTTCTTCGACCGGCACCAGCACGGGCGGCTCAGCATCGGGGCTGGTGTTGACGCTAAGCAGGAACCCACCTCCGCAGCCACCACCATCCTCGCCGCCCCCGGCCCCGCAGCCACCGCCGCCTCCACCGCCCGCGGCGGTAGGTGGCAGGTCGTCGATCATCTCCAGTACCTCGTCATCCGACAGCGAGTCGAGTTCGCCCGGCTCCGCCAACGCGTCCCAACTGCTCGACTGCGACCAGGCAGCCGGTGCCGCCAGCATCAGGCACACCAGCGGCAGGCCTATCCCCCGATAGCGTTTCATGTTCCACCCCCAAGTGCAGATCCCCGTCGCCGGCCCTGCAGAGAGCCAGAAACACGTTGTTACATACATTGATCAGCATCGTCGGGTTAGTGGGCCACTACAATCAGAAGGCAGGGTGATTATGGCGCACGAATTGGCTCAGCCTTGCCAGGCGTCACGGGGTTAAAGACTGATGGAAACGGCTGACCGGCACTAACCATCGATCGGCAGGATGGCGATGATATGCTCTTCGTAATCGGTCTCTGGCACGTCGCGCTGGGAGACCGCGAAGCTGGCCACGCTGATGCCCTTGCGGTGCATGCGGCGGCTGTCGCCGGCGATCAACGGATGCCAGCGTGCCAGGCTGCGGCCCTCGGCCAGCCGGCGGTAGGCGCAGGAACCGGGCAGCCAGCGAAACTCATCGATACGCGCCGGGGTCAGCTGAGTGCAGTCAGGCACCCGCTCGAAGCGATTGGCATAGTCGCCGCAGCGGCAGCTGTTGATATCGAGCAGCTCGCACGCCACGTTAAGCACCGCCAGGTCACCGCTGTCCTCGTCCTGGAATTTAAGCAGGCAGCACTGACCACAGCCGTCGCACAGCGCCTCCCACTCCTCGTCGGTGAGTTCGTCGAGGCGATAGCGCTCCCAGAATAGCTCGCGCATACGGTGTCTCCCTGGCGCCAGCGGCACTCAGTAACGTGATTGCGTCGGCGTACGATAGAGGTCGAGCAGATACGCCTCCTTGGCCGGGGGCATCTGCAGATAAAACCCTTTCTCGGCGATCTGCGCCATGACCTCGCTGGCCTCGGCGCGAGCCAGTCGCTTATCGGCTGTCAGCAGCATGGTGGTCACCGGCAGCGGCGTGCCGAAATGCTCGAGCAATGGCTCAGGCACCTCGGCGAGGCCCTGACGCTTGTCGACGTAGAGATACAGCTCATCCTTGCGCGAGCTCTTGAAAATCTCGCATATCAGCTTGTCACTGCTCATGCCTCATCTCCTGCCGACAGCGCCCTAGCCAGCCCCGCCGATAGCCGCTCGCCGCGCCAGCCGGCGGGCAGCGGCAGGGGGCGGCTCTGCAGGTCGGCAGCGACCACGGCTTCCAGATCGCGGCGCCGCAGCAGCACTTCAGGTGCCACCCCCAGTGCGTCGGCCTCGGCTGCCACCACCCGCTTGAGCGCTTTGAAACGCTTCTTGAAGCCCCCCGCCAGGGGCGACGGCAGCGCTTCAGGCAAATCGCTCTCGTCGACCCGAAGTGCCTCGCCAACCAGCGCCAACAGCGTGTCGCCCTCGCGCTTGACCAGCGTCGGCTTGACGCCTTCGATGGCCGCCAGCGCCTGGCGATGTTGCGGCAATGCCTCGGCGATCGCGTAAAGCAGCTTGTCATTGACCAACCAGCCGCGCGGCAGGTTGCGACGCCGCGCCTCGCCTTCGCGCCAGATCGTCAGGCGCCGATAGGCTTCGATCTGACGTGGGGAGAGACGCCACAGCTGACGGTGGCGCAGGTACCACTGGCCGTCGGTATCGCCGTTGCGCCCCGCCTGGGCCAGCAGCTCGGCGCAGTCGGCCTCGAGCCAGTCCAATCTATCGAGCTCGACCAGCCGCGTCCGCTGTTGCTTCCACACCTCGAGCAGATAGACCACGTCGAGCGCCGCATACAGACACTGGGCCTCCGACAGCGGGCGCTCCAGCCAATCGGAGCGCGTCTCGTCCTTGGGCAGGGTCTCGCCGGTCCAGTGTTCGACCAGGCGCTGATACCCCATCGCCGGATCCTCCCCCAGTAGCCCCTGAGCCACCTGGGTATCGACCAGCGGGGCCACCAGCACATCCGCCCAGTTGCGCAGCACCTCGAGGTCTTCGCTACTGGCGTGTAGCAGCTTGAGCGGCCCGGAGCCCAGCAGTTCGCGCAGCGCTGGACTGGCCTCTAGTGCCTGGGGGTCAATCAGGTAGACCGCCTCGCCGGCGGTGAGCTGGACCAGCGCAGGCACTGGGTGAAAGGTCGATTCGCGAAAGAATTCGGTATCCAGCGCCAGGGTCTCGGCCGCCGCCAGGTCGGCACAGGCGGCGTCCAGCGCCGCCGGCGTATCAACCCAGCGGATGTCGGGGGTAGCAGTGGTGGGCATAGTCAGGGGGTGTCCTGGCCGCGAGGCGGCTCATTCACTTTGAAATGGCAGGCGGCCGTTGAAGGCGCGGCTGAGAGTGCCACCGTCGACATACTCCAGCTCACCGCCCATCGGCACGCCATAGGCGAGACGCGATAGGCGTAGCTGGCGACCGTCAAGCTGCGCGGCAATGTAGTGGGCGGTGGCCTCGCCCTCCACGGTGGGATTGGTGGCCAGAATCACCTCACCGACTGCCTCGGCATCGATACGCGCCTCGAGTTGGTCGAGGCCGATGTCTTCGGGACCGATACCATCTAGCGGCGACAGGTGGCCATGGAGCACGAAGTACTGCCCTTGGTAGCCGCCGGCATCCTCGATGGCCAGCATGTCAGCCGGCGACTCGACCACACAGAGGATGCCGTCGTCACGGCGCGGGCTGCGGCAAATACCACAGATATCCTCTTCGGTCAGCGTGCGGCAGCGCTGACAGTAGCCGACCTCATCAAGGGCCTGGGCCAGCACCGCGGCAAGCCGCTGGCCGCCCTCGCGGTCGCGCTCGAGCAGATACAGCGCCATGCGCTGGGCGCTCTTGGGGCCAACCCCGGGTAACACCCGCAGGGACTCGAGCAGGCGATCGACGAGTGGAGAAAAGCTCATCAGAACGGCATCTTGAAACCAGGTGGCAGATTGAGGCCAGCGGTGGCTTCTTCCATCCGCTCCCGGGTGGTCACCTCGACCTTGCGAACCGCGTCATTGACTGCGGCAGCCAGCAGATCTTCGAGCAGTTCCTTGTCCTCTTCCAGCACGCTTGGGTCAACGTCCACCTTGCTGACATCGTGACGCCCGTTCATGGTCACCTTGACCATGCCGGCACCGGCTTCGCCAGTCACCTCGGCCTGCTGCGCCTCTTCCTGCATGCGCTGCATCTTTTCCTGCATTTCCTGAGCCTGCTTCATCAGGTTGTCCATTCCGCCTTTCATCATGGCTAATGCTCCTGGATCGTGGTGGTCAGCGCGCGGCTTCGCCGCTGCGCTGCTGTGGGGACACCGAGGCTTCCAGCAATCGGGCACCGAAGGCCTCGCGGAGTTCCTGTACGTGAGGGTCGGCCTCGAGCGACTGCACCGCGGCGGCATGCCGCTCGGCGTTGAGACGATCGGCCATGGCCCGCGGCGTCTCGATGCCGGGCGGCAATTCGCCGGGCTCGATGTTGACGCGGCGCGTTACGCCCAACGCGAGCAGCGCCTTCTCGACCCGCTCGACGTGGACCTCGGCATTCATCGCCGCCTGACTAGGGTCGAGCCTGAGCTGCAGACGCTGGCCGTCGTCGTGTTCGACCAGGCAGTGGGCGGCAAGGTTGCGCGTCAAACCGCCCAACCCCAGATCGTCGAAGCGTGCCAGCCAGGTCGCGTGGTCGACAGTCCCTTGAGGCTCCGCGGCAGTTGGCGAGTCACCGGCCGGCGTTGCAGATTCCTCGGACACCGGGGGCGACGGGTGGGTCTCTGTCACCGGCTCGGCCGCGACCTCATCGGCAACCGGCTCGTCAGGGACTGCGACCTGCTCGGCCGGCGCAGCGCTAACGGGTTCGGGGGCTGCAACCGACGGGGCTTGGCCAGCGGGCTCAGCGGCCGGCGCTTCCCACGGCGGCGGCTCGCTGGTCGGCGGCGCCGGGTCAACGGGAGGCGACTCGCTGGTCGGCGGCGCCGGGTCAACGGGAGGCGACTCGCTGGTCGGCGGCACCGGGTCTGCGGGGGGCGACTCGCTGGTCGGCGGCATCGGGTCAGCGGGGGGCGGCTCAGCAGCGCGCTCGGCACCGCCCGGCGCCGAGCCGGACTCGGGAACCTCAGCGGTTGCCGCAGGCGCACCGGGCTGCCCTTGAGTGGACGCAGTGTTGCTGATGGGCAGCGGCGTAGTCGCCGGCTTGGGCACCCCCTGGGGGCGAAAGGCCAGCATCCGCAGCAGCGTCATTTCCAGCGCGGTGCGGGTATCCGGCGCATGGTCCATGTCGCCACGGCCTTGCAGGCCGATCTGATAGTAGAGCTGGATGTCTTCGGGGGTGAAGCGTGTGGCCAGTGCCAGCAGCGTCTCGCGGTCGCCGTGGCCGTTATCCAGCGCGTCCGGGACCATCTGGGCCACCGCCAGCCGGTGCAGCGTACCCATCAGGTCGTCGAGCACGCCGGCGAAGTCGGGGCCCTGCTCGGCGAGTGCCGCCACCTCACTCAACACGCGTGCGGCATCGACCTCGGCCAGCGCCTCGACCAGGGCCAGCAGGTGGCCATGATCGAGGGTGCCGAGCATGGCCGCCACGTCGACCTGACGCACGACGCCCTGGCCGAAGGCGATGGCCTGGTCGGTGAGACTCATGGCATCGCGCATCGAGCCATCGGCAGCGCGCCCCAGTAGCCACAGCGCCGATTCATCGAACTCGACGCCTTCGGCACCCAGCACCTTGCCGAGATGCTCGACGATGCGCTCCGGCGGCATGTTCTTGAGCGTGAACTGCAGGCAGCGCGACAGCACCGTGACCGGCAGCTTCTGCGGGTCGGTGGTGGCAAGCAGGAACTTGACGTGGGGTGGCGGCTCTTCGAGGGTCTTGAGCAGCGCGTTGAAACTGTGGGTCGACAGCATGTGCACCTCATCGATGAGGTACACCTTGAAGCGCCCCTGGGTCGGGGCGTACTGCACATTGTCGAGTAGCTCGCGGGTATCTTCAACCTTGGTGCGCGAGGCGGCATCGACCTCGATCAGGTCAACGAAGCGGCCCTCGTCGATGGCTCGACAACTGTCACACTGGCCACAGGGCGTCGAGGTCACGGCAGTGTCGTCGTAACCGCCGGCGGTGCAATTCAGGCACTTGGCGAGAATTCGCGCCAGGGTGGTCTTGCCCACCCCGCGGGTACCGGTGAACAGATAGGCGTGGTGCAGGCGCCCCTGGTCAAGGGCATTGACCAGCGCACGCCGCACGTGATCCTGGCCGACCAGCTCGTGGAAGGTGCGCGGGCGCCACTTGCGGGCCAGTACCTGATAACTCATTGCGGGCAGAATCCTTGCGGCCGGGTTCACGACGGAAATAACGCCTGGCCGAGGCCAGCAAGCGCTGTCATGACAGGGACTTCATTCTAGCGGCTGGGACACGCAGGGGAAAGCGACGCCGACAGGTAGCCGGAACCGACCACCCAGATTGGAGGCGGCCCCCGACAGCCACATCCCGGCACACGCATCCACCACTACCGTTGCTCCCTTCCGGGCCTGGCGGGGTTCGCAGTTTAGCGTTGCGGGAGGACCGACGAGGGCCACCATAACGATCAGCCTGTGCACATCAGCTAAGCTACAAGAGCATGTGACCGGCCGAGCGAGGCGCACTATAACAGTGCCCCTCCGGCCTCGCAACCGCGCAGACACGCACGGAACCCCTGGGACCCATTAGCGTCGTATCGCCATGTGCCCACGCCGCCTTGTGGGCCCGCCGCGCTATCAAGTTCGTGTCACAGCGTGTAGCGTGTAAATACTCGTTCAACCAATTTCCAACGGAGGCACTACCATGACCAAGGACCCCAACAAGGGCTATATCGCGCTTCTGGGCTGGAGCTTGAGTGCCATCGAAGCCGCCGAGAACTTCGACCGCCGCTACGTGGTGGTGGCACCGGACTGGGCCGAGGAGTACTGCAAGAAGCACGACATTCCCTATGTGTCATGGAACTTCGAGCGCCTCAACGATCGTTCCATGGAGATCGCCGAGACCCTCAATGAGATGGGCGTCGATGTGGCTATCCCGCTCTATGAAGAGACCGTCGAATGGGCCGGCGCCATCAACTCGCTGCTGCTCGACAACCCGCGTCTCTATGGCCAGTCATTGCTGCTGCGCGACAAGGCGCTGATGAAGCGTCGTGCCCAGCTCGGCGGCATTCGCGTCGGCATTTTCGAGGAGGCCCACGACAAGGACGACGTGGTGCGCTTTCTCAAGCGGGTCAACCAGACCCTGCTCAAGCTCGACGGCGACCCCAATGACCCGATTCACCTCAAGGCCTTCGACAAGGCTGGCTGCCTGGGCCACCGGGTGATCCGCACCCCGGATGAGGTCGATACCATCCCCGACGAGGAGTTTCCGGTGCTGATGGAGTCCCACCTCGACGGCTGGGAGTTCGCCGTCGAGGCCTGGGTCCACGACGGTAAGATCGTGTTTCTCAACATCTCCGAATACGTGACCCTGGGCTACTCGGTGTTCGTGCCGGCCTCACCGGAGCTCGAGCAGTATCGGCCGCAGATCACCGCCCAGATCGAGAAGCTGATCAAGACCTTCGACATCGAATTCGGCCTGATCCACCCCGAGTACTTCGTGACCAGCGACGGCGAGATGTACTTCGGCGAGGTGGCCTACCGTCCACCAGGCTTCAAGGTCTTCGAGCTGCTCGAGCGGGTCTACGGCTTCAACGCCTATCAGGCCTCGATGCTGGTGTTCGACCCCAAGGCCAGCGCCGAGGAGGTCAAGGCGTTCTTCCCCAAGGAGGTCGAGGATGCCAACGGCTACGCCGGCTGCTTCGGGGTCTACCCGCGTCGGCGCGTGGTCAGCCGGCTGGAGATTCCCGAAGAGGTCGAGGACCATCCGTATTTCGAGTCCCACGAGCTGACGCCACCGATGGAAGAAACGGTGACCAAACGTACCGCCTTCGGCACCCACTGGGGGCTGATCTACTTCAAGGGCGAGGATCCTCACCAACTGCGTGACCTGCTCAAACACCAGGAGGATCTGGACTTCTATGTATAATCCCTGGCAGAGACCGGGATAAGGAGTCGGTGTGACCGAGCACCCAGAAACAAACAGTGCAACGCAGCCCCCGCCCGACGGGGACAAACTCACCGGCCTGCTGGTCAAGCTGGACGAGGCGATACAGCTGCTCGATGCGGCCCGCGACTTCGCCAAGCCGGGCAAGCTGGGGCGGGTGCTCGACACCGCACGCCGGGTGATGATGCAGCCCGGCGGTTGTGCGGCGATGGAGGCGCGTGCCGAAGCCCTCGAGACGGCCGGGCTGTTCCTCGGTTCCGACTGGGCGACGCCGCAGTACCTGGTGCCTTCGTTGACCACCCACGCGCTGAAGAGCGCCGACCCCAATAGCGTGGTGATCGAATCGCTCAGCGAGTTGCGGCTGCTGGCGGTGGCCATGGGCGACTATCGCCACCCGATGATTTCAGCCGAGCAGGCTCATCATTACCTGACCCAGGCGATGGCGCTGAATCTGTGGCTGCTGTTCGGCGCGCCCAGCGAAGCCGAGCGCGAGACCCAGGGGCGCCTGGCACAGCTACCGCGGCTGCTGTTCCAGCACCTCGCCGAGCGCATCGGCTACGAGCACATCATCGACCAGTTGATCGATGAGATCTGGCGCATCCTGCGCCAGCGCCCGCTGCAGGTGGAGCCGGTCAAGCAGATGATCACCCAGATCGCCATCTGTCAGGCCAATCCGGCCATCGACCTGGGGGCCAGTGGCCAGGGCGCAGACCGCCTGGTCAGCTCACTATTCGGGACGACCCAGGCGTGTCGCGAAGATCCGGGCATCGATATCTACCGGCAGCGTCTCGAGAGCATGGATCAATCCGCCCTGCAGTATGAAGCCAGCGGCTTCGCCCGTGCCATGCATGACACCGGCCTGGTGTCGCCTTACCACGCAGTGCTGATGCGCCATCTGTTGGAGCACAGCGACCATCTGCTGGCCGAGGCCATAGGCCTCTCCTCCACCGGCCGCGACTGCCTGCTGTGCTATCGAGAACTGGTCCATGCCCTGATTCGCAGCGGTGTCTATCCCGCCACGCCCCAGGCCATCTATGGCCTGGCGCTGATGCTCGAACGCGGCATTCTCTACCAGCCACCGGTGGCGCCGGCGATGTGGCGCCAGCTGGGATTGACGCTCTCGGAGTGGTCGCAGCAGCGCCTCAGCATGGCACACGGCGACGCGGTTTCGCCGCGGGCACGACTACTCGAGGGTGTGCTATGCATGCTGGGGCTGCCGCTGGGAGTGGGCCAGGGCAACAACCCCACCTGCCAGTCGGCCCGGGCGCTATCGATGTGGGCCTACAACGACCCCGACTATCTGCTGCAGATGGTTGCCTGGGCGGCACGTGATGACGAGATCGTGATGCACTTCGAGGGACAGCCGATCTCGTCTCGTGAAAGCCTGTCGGGCGTTGCCACCGAACTGCCCATGGACCTGGATGCCGTCTCGCTGCTGGTAGTGCCCCACCTCGACCGTATCTATGCCGAGATGGGCCGGCGCTGCATCGGCCGCGAGGGCGACCCGCACCGCTGGGTCAACCCCGAGTTCCACGGCTGGTGGTCGGGACGCGGCTTTCGCATCAATGTCGACGTGGCCACCGGCCAGCTCGATGGCCTCGAAGACTTCCTGCGCCACTTTTATGCTGCCTACCACCCCTATTACAACGGCAACCAGCCGCTGATCCATCCGCAGCCGGCGGGGATCGCGGTGACCGACAGCGCGGCGCGTTTCATCGGCTGGCACGCGATTACCCTGCTGCGGGTCAATCTCGACCCTCAGGACGTGATGCGTGTCTACTTCTACAACCCCAACAACGATAGCGGTCAGGACTGGGGTGACGAGGTCAAGGTCAGCACCGCCGGCAACGGCGAACGCTTCGGCGAGGCCTCGCTGCCCTTCGAGCAGCTCGCCTCACGGCTGTATATCTTCCACTTCGATCCGCTCGAGCGCGGCGAACTGGCCACCATCACTCAGCAGGAGCTCGACCGGGTGATCGGCCACGTCCACCGTAGCTGGGGTGCCGATAGGGTGCCGGCCACCGACCTGCAGGCCAGCCAGGGCGTCGACGGCGCCTGATCACTGCTTGCCCGGCGGCTGCGTTGCAGTCGGCCGGGCAGCATCCGGGTTGGCAAGAGGGTAGCGCCGCGCCAGATAGCGGGCCCAGAACGGCGCCACGATCATCAGCGCCACCATGCGCAGGATATGATGAAAGGCGACGAAGATCGGGTCGATGTCCAGCGCCACCGCGAGTATCGCCATCTCGCCGATGCCCCCCGGCGCCAGCGCTAGCAGCGCCACGTCCCGCGGCACCCCCAGCCAGCGGTGAATCAACTCGGCGAACAACGCCAGTACCAGCAGTGCCAACAGCGTCGCCAGGGCGGCCTGCCACAGGTATTTTCCGAAGCGGCGTCGCGAAAGTCCCCGGAACTTGCAGCCGATGGCACTCCCCAACCCCCATAGCATCACATTCATGCCCCACTCCGGCAGCTGCAGACTGGCCATATCGCTACCCGATAGCAGTGCGGCGAACGCCAGCGGCGCCAGCAGCGAGGCGCTCGGCAGGCGCAGCCAGTTGCCCAGCGGAATCAATAGCGGCAGCGTCAGCAGCATCCACAGGTGCGCAGCCGGCTCGCTGGCGGCCGCCTGGGTCGGCGCACTGCCACCCTCGAAGGCCCAGAACAGCGGCGGCAGCAGCAGAATCACCAGGATGATGCGCAGCGACTGGGCGACGGCGACCCGCTGCGGGTCACCGCCGCACTTCTCGCCAAGCAGGATCATGGTCGGCATCGCCCCCGGTGCCGAAGCGAACCAGGCGCTCACCGGATCGAAGCCGCAACGCCGATACCAGGCCGACGCCACCGCGGTGGACACTGCCACCCCCACCAGCAGCAGCGCCGCCGACAGCGGCCAGTCGAACACCCGCTCGGCCAGCTGCGGGGTGACCTGGCTGCCGAGTACCAGGCCCATCACGCCGAGGAAGGCCTCGCGCAGGCCCTCCGGGACGCGCACGTCGATGCCGCGCCCCGAGGCCAGCAGGTTGGCGGTGAGCGGGCCCAGCATCCACGGCAGCGGCAACCCGAGCAGCGCAAACAGCAGTCCACCAAAGGCGCCGATCCCCAGCGCACGTAATAAGGCCAACAGCGAGGCGTGGGACACCCGACGCTCCTTTTATTAACCGGCTAACGAATCCCCAGTATCGCACGTTCGGCGCCAGACATTGACAGTGGCACTATAATCAACCACCGAATCGCCTCAGGAAACCGCCATGCCGCGTCTCGACCAGCTACTCCTCAGCCAGGGCCTGGCCCGCTCCCGCACCCGCGCCCAGCGCCTGATCCGCCACGGCCGGGTCAGCCTGGAACGCGATGGCCGCGCGCTGACCAAACCCGGCGAGAAGCTGCCTGAGGGCGTGCGGCTGCGCGTCGAGGCGGACCCCGAGGAGCGCTACGTCTCACGCGCCGGCCTCAAGCTGGAGGCGCTGCTCGAGCACCTCGGGCTGGACCTTGCAGGGCGCGTGATCCTCGACGTGGGGCAATCCACCGGGGGGTTCAGCGACTGCGCGCTGCAGTTCGGCGCGCGGCATGTGATCGGCGTCGAGGTGGGCCACGACCAACTCGACCCGACGCTTCGCGACGACCCAAGGGTGACTTGCCTGGAGGGGCTCAACGCCCGGGCCATGGCCGATGATGCGCGCCTGGCCGCCGTCATCGCTGCCCAGGCGCCGAACGGCCTCGACTGTGCGGTGATGGATGTGTCGTTTATTTCACAAACGCTGATTCTGCCTCAGCTCGCCGCCCTGCTCCCCCCGGGCGGCGAGCTGCTGAGCCTGGTCAAGCCGCAGTTCGAAGTCGGCCCAGGCGGCGTCAACGCCCGCGGTATCGTCAGCGAGCCGGCGCGCTACGCCGAGGTCGAGGCACGTATCCGCGACTGCTGCGCAGCGCATGGGCTCGCGATCCGCCACTGGCAGGAGAGCCCGCTGCGCGGCGGCGACGGCAACCGAGAATTCCTGCTGCATGCCATTCACGAGATACCGCAGCGCTGAAACACTGGCATCAGGAGGCACCCTGCTGATGGCCCAGTGCCTGGAGCGTGGCGACGTCCTCCTCGGCGATCTGCTCGTCGAGAAAGTCGAGCAGCGCCCGCACTGCCGGCAGCAGCCCACGCCGCGAGGGGAAGACCGCATGCAATATCCCACCCCGCGGCTCCCAGCCCGGTAGCACGTCGACCAGGCGCCCCGCCTGGATATCCTCGGCGCCCACCAACAACCCCAGCTTGACCACCCCGAGCCCTTCCAGGGCGGCGGCATGCAGCGTCTCGGCGCTGTCGGTGACCAGGCGAGGGTGGTGGGGGATCTGCGCGCTGGCGCCATCGGGCCCCACCAGATCCCAGCAGTGACGATGGTCATGCTGCTCAAAGTCGAGGCTCGGTAAGCCGTTGAGGTCCGCCGGAGTGCGCGCTGGCGGACGCTCGCGGAAAAGCGCCGGCGCGGCCATCAGCCGCTGGGGGCTCGCCGCCAGCACCTTCATGGTCAGGTCGCTGTCCTCGAGGGGGGGAAAGCGTACCCGGATTGCCAGGTCGAAGCCCTCCTTGACCACGTCCACACGCCGGCTGGTCGCCTCTACCTGAACTTCGACTTTGGGGCACTGCGCCATGAAGCGCACCAGCAGCGGCGTGATCAAGTAGTGCAGCACGCTGGGCGAGCAGCTCAGCCGCACCGTGCCCTGGGGCTCGACGTGATGACGCTGGATCAGCTCCTCGGCGGCCTCCGCCTCCACCAGCATGGCGACGCAGTGGCGGTAGTAGGACTGGCCCAACTCGGTGACCGAGAAGTGCCGCGTGGAGCGCTGGATCAGGCGCGTGGCGAGCCGCTCCTCGAGCTGGGTGATGCGCCGACTCAGCTTCGACTTGGGAATGCCCAAGGCGCGTCCGGCCGGGGCGAAGCCGCCGTGGTCCACCACCTGCACGAAATAGTAGAGATCGTTGAGGTCCTGCATCTTGTTGTCCTACTAATGAAACACTGAGTGCTATTTTAGCCATCTAGTGGAAAGTTTGTTCATGAAATAGGCTTCTGATCATCGGGAGGATAGATCTCCCCACGATGACAGGAGGCCATGATGAAAAAGATCCAGGCAGTCTACGGTGCCCCGCACGGCCATTGGGTCGGCGACGGCTTCCCGGTGCGCTCGCTGCTCAGCTACGACCGCCTGGGCGCCGAGCACCTTAGCCCCTTCCTGCTGCTCGATCGTGCCGGCCCGCATCGCTTCGGGCCAACCCGCCACGCTCGCGGCGTCGGCGCCCATCCCCACCGGGGCTTCGAGACCGTGACTCTGGTCTACCAGGGAGCGCTGGAGCACCGGGACTCGGCGGGGCACGGCGGCCAGATCGGCGCAGGCGACGTACAGTGGATGACCGCCGGCGCCGGCATCGTCCACCAGGAGTACCACGCCCCGGCCTTCGCCGAGGCCGGCGGCATCCTCGAGATGGTGCAGCTGTGGGTCAACCTGCCGGCCCGGGACAAGTCCGCCCCAGCGGCCTACCAGACCCTGCTCGATGGCGAGATCCCGCGCGTCGAGCTGCCGAATGACGCCGGCCAGGTGCGGGTGGTGGCCGGCCGCTATCTTGATCGGGAGGGCCCGGCGCGCACCTTCACGCCCGTCAACGTCTGGGACCTGCGCCTGGTGGCCGGTGGCGATGTCCAGCTCGAGGTTCCCGAAGGCCATACCACCCTGCTGGTGGTGCTGGAGGGCACGCTGCTGGTCAACGGCGAGCGCATCGTGCGCGACGAGAGCGTGGTCAGCTTCGAGCGCCGTGGCGACACCCTGCACCTGGAGGCCAACAACGACGCCAAACTGCTGCTGCTGAGCGGCGAACCCATCGATGAACCCGTGGCGGGGCAAGGCCCCTTCGTGATGAATCACCAGGCCGAGCTCCACCAAGCCTTTGCCGACTTCCACGCCGGAAAGTTCGGCAACCCAAGGGGCGCATGAGTCGACTCGTGCCCCCGCTCCTGCCCGGCGATGACCGTCGGGCAGGTAACCCACGACCGCGAAAGGAGAACGATCATGTCCTTCACCTACAATCGACTAAACAAGGATGACGTGGCCCTGCTGATGGTAGACCACCAGGCCGGCCTGCTCTCCCTGGTGCGCGACTTCAGCCCGGACGACTTCAAGAACAATGTCCTCGCCCTGGCTGATATCGCCAAGTTCTTCGACATCCCCACCATCCTCACCACCAGCTTCGAGGATGGCCCCAATGGCCCCATGGTGCCTGAGCTCAAGGAGATGTTCCCCCAGGCGCCCTACTTCGCCCGCCCCGGACAGATCAACGCCTGGGACAACGAGGAGTTCGTCGCCGCCATCAAGGCCACCGGCAAGAAGCAGCTGCTGATCGCCGGGGTAGTCACCGAGGTGTGCGTGGCCTTCCCGACGCTCTCGGCCCTCGAGGAGGGCTATGAGGTCTTCGTGGTCACCGACGCCTCCGGCACCTTCAACCCCATCACCCGAGACGCTGCCTGGAACCGCATGTCCCAGGCCGGTGCCCAGCTGATGACCTGGTTCGCCGTCGGTGGTGAACTGCACCGCGACTGGCGCAACGATATCGAGGGCTTCGGCGGCCTGCTGGCCGGCCACCTGCCCGCCTACGCCAACCTGATGCAGAGCTATTCCCAGCAGAACCAACTGGGCTAGAGGCAACCGGCCAGGGCGGATCCCGCGCCCTGGCCGGTCACCGTTCGTACGCCAAGCGCCTATGCTATGAAGGCCAAGCCTCTCTCCTTCTCCACAGGAGTTCTCAACCATGAGCAATCTCGTCAACCAGCCCGAGCTCGCCACGTCCCTCGACTGCCCTGTCGTCGACGGCAAGCGCCAGGTGCAGCACGTCACGCCGCATAGCGCCGAAGTGGGCGGCATCCCCGTCAACCGCGCCCTGCCCCGCCGCCAGCGCCGCCTGATCGGCGCCTGGTGTTTCTTGGATCATATCGGCCCGGCCGACATCACGGCGGCGGAGGACGAACTCAAGGTCGGGCCCCATCCGCATATCGGCCTGCAGACCTTCACCTGGATGCTCGAGGGCGAGATCCTCCACCGCGACAGCCTCGGCACCGCCCAGGTGATCCGCCCCGGTCAGGTCAACCTGATGACCGCCGGCCGCGGCATCAGCCATACCGAAGAGTCGCGCTCCGGCGAGGCGCCCCTGCATGCCGCCCAGCTGTGGATCGCTCTGCCCGAGGCGGACCGCGCCACCGAGCCACGCTTTGACCACTACCCCACCCTGCCGCGCTGGCAAGAGGAGGGCACCGAGCTGACCCTGCTGGTGGGCGAGCTTGCCGGCCACCGCGCCCCGACCCTGACCTTCTCGCCCTTGATAGCCCTGGACCTGGCCAGCCCCGGGGGCAGTCTCTTGCGACTGCCACTCCGCGAGGACTTCGAGTACGGCCTGGTGGCTCTGGAGGGCGACCTGGAGATCGAAGGCGATACCTTCGCCACCCATGAGCTGGCCTACCTGGGCCGCGGCCGCGACGAGGTGACGCTGACGCTACCCGCCGGCGGCCGGGTCCTGCTGGTGGGCGGCGAACCCCTGGACGAGGAGATCCTGATCTGGTGGAACTTCGTCGGCCACAGCAAGGCCGAGATCATCGAGGCCCAGTGCGACTGGGAGGCCGAGAGCCCCCGGTTCGGCAGCATCCCCGAGTTCGACGGCCCACGGCTGACCGCCCCACCGCTGCCCTGGAAGGCCTGATTCACTTCTCGACTCCAGCCAAGGAGGCCCCATGAGCGACGCCACCCAGACCGTCGAGGACGCCCACTGCGACGGCGTCACCCTGCGTATCCACCACCGGGTCAACCCCCAGGCCCATGAACGCTACGAGACCTGGCTGCGCCAGATCATCGAGGCCGCCGGGCGCTTCCCCGGCCACCAGGGGGTGCATATCCTGCGCCCCCCGGCACAGGGCCAGGACTACGAGATCGCGGTGCGCTTCGCTAGCGAAGAAGACGCCCAGCGCTGGCGGGAGTCCAACGAGCGCCGGGAGCTGCTGGCGGTGATCCAGCCGGCACTCGCCCAGGACGAGCGCCTGGAGATCCTCAGTGGCATCGACTACTGGTTTACGCCCCCGGAGTCCGGCGCCAAGGTGCCGGTGCGCTGGAAGCAGTGGCTGGTCACCACGGCGGTGATCTGGCCCCTGACCATCCTGGTGCCGTTGCTATGGTGGCCGCTATTCCAGATCGCACCTGTGCTCGAGACCTGGGGCCTGCGCCATGGACTGGTGGCGGCCACCATTGTCGCCCTGGTGGTCTATGTGGTGATGCCTAGGGTGGTGCGCCAGGTCTCGTCCTGGCTGCACCGGCGTTAAGGCGTCCACGCTGGCCTCGTTCAGCGGCCGTCGGTGTCGATGTCCCCCGGGTCGCCCTTGGCCCCCGGCGGCGGGAAGGCGGGGTTGGTAACCTCCCCGCCGGCAACGCTCTGCACCTTCTGCGCTCCACCGCCACTGCGATGCAGCCAGACATCGAGCTGGTTGAAGGCAATGTCGATGCCGTGCTCCTCGAATAGCTCGCCGACCCGACAGTTGATCTCGTCGGTAGCGAATAGCCTGTCGCCCAGCGCGTTGACGAAGATGCGCAGCTCGAAGTTGAGGGTGCTGTCGCCGTAGTCCATGAAGAACACCTGAGGCTCCGGGTCGCTCATCACCCGCGGGTTCTCGTCGGCGGCCTGGCGCAGCAGGCGATGCACCAGGCGATGGTCGGAGCCATAGGCCACCCCGTAGTTGAGCACCACCCGGGTGACGCTGTCGGACAGCGACCAGTTGATCAACTGATCGGTGACGAAGGTCTTGTTGGGGATGATGATCTCCTTGCGGTCGAAGTCGGTCACCGTGGTGGCACGGATGCGGATCTTGCTCACCGTGCCGGTGAGGTTGCCGATAGTGATGGTGTCACCGATGCGCACCGGCCGCTCGAAGAGGATGATCAGGCCCGAGATGAAGTTGGCGAATATCTCCTGCAGACCGAAGCCGAGGCCCACGCCCAGTGCCGCCACCAGCCACTGCAGCTGGCTCCAGGCCACCCCCAGGGTCGCCAGCGACATCACCAGGCCGGTACCGACAATGGTGTAGGAGAGCAGCGAGGTAATCGCATAGGCACTGCCCTGCTTGAGGGTCAGCCGCGACAGCACCATCACTTCCAGCAGCCCCGGCAGGTTGCCGGCCAGCATCAGCGTCAGCCCAACGATGATCAGCGCAGTGACGATGTCCGACACCGAGACGGTACCCGCCACCAGCTCCGGACTGTCAGCGTCCGCGGCCTCCCATATCGCCACACGCTCGAGATAGCCGAGCACCGTCAGCAGGTCGGCCCAGACCACATAGAACAGCGCCGCAAAACCGATCAACAGGATCAGCTTGGACAGACGCAGCGACTGCTGATTGACCTGCTGCATGTCGAGGGGCGGCTCCTCGACCACTTCCAGACCGCCTTCGGCCCCCTCCTGCACCTGGGCGCGGCGTCGCATCAGCGCCCGGCGATAGGCCAGCCGTCGTGCCGCCACGGCCAGGCCACGCACCACCGCCGCTTCGACCAGAATCCATAGCCCCAGCAGGTAGAGGGTGATCACGAAGCGCCCCACCAGACTCAGCGCGGTGTACTCGAAGCCGGCAATGATCAACCCCAGCAGCAGCAGGGGCACAAACGCCAGCGCCAGCCCCAGCAGCAGGCGGAACAGCTTGACGCCAAAATAGGGAATATGCGCCAGGATCAAGCGCGCCAGCAGCACGCTCATCGCGACCAGCCCGGCTCCCAGTAGCGCCAACGCCAGGGGGCGCGAGGCCAGGGTTACCTCGGTATCGCGTATCAGCGGCGTGATCAGCAGCACCGGCACCAGCGCACCGCCCAACCATAGCAACAGCCAGCGCAGCCTGGCGGCATAGCCAGCCGGCCAGTAGAAGTGACGCATCGCCACACCATCCTTGACCAACAGCCGCCGCGACCAGGCGATAGTCGCCCAGGCCAGCGCCAGGTGCCACAGCGCGATGCCCAGCGCCACGACGATCCCCTCGCCGCTGGCTACCAAGCCGGTGCCGATCCCCGCCAACACCAGCGACATCGGCATCGCCAGCAGCGCGTTGAGCGCCACCGCCTGGGGCGTATGACCCTGGCTGTCACTGCGCAGTCGACCGATCTGATCGTTGAGCAACGCCAATCGCGCGCGGATGCGCCGTCGAGCCACCATCAGACCCGCCGCCAGCAGCAGAAAAGGGACGCCCAGCAGCGCACGTGGGCCCGGCACACTCCAGCGAGTGGGCAGCCCCTCGCGCCACTCCCCCTCGCGCCATTCGAGCATCAGGTTGGTCGGTAACTGGCGCAGCCAGCTCCAGTCCAGCGGCCGGCTATTGGCGACCCAGAACAGCTGCTCATCGATGGTGGCGCGCAGCGACTGCACATTCCCCAGCAACTGCTGCTGGTTCAACTGCAGTTCGATGCCGGTACTCAGCAGCTCACCGTAGGTCTGCTCGAGCTGGTCGACCAGCTCACGACGCGATTGATAAAGCCGCTGCAGGGAGTCGACCAGCTCTTCGGTGATCTCAATCCCCGCCTCCTCCAGGCGCTGGTTTGCCAGGCGTTCACCCTGACGCAACTGGTCGCGCTGACGGCCCAGATCGAACTGTCGCAAGCGAAGATCGGCAATTTCTTCCTGCAGGTCGCGACGCGCCGCCACCTGGGGCAGCGACTGGCGCTGTTCACGCAGGATCCGCGACAATAGCAAGCTGCCACGTACCGCGTTGATCTGCTCATTGAGACTGCGCTGCAGTTGGGTGACCTGATCGAGCTGGCTACGCACCGTAATGGCCTCACGCAGCAGGGCGTTGCGGCGATCATTGGCACGCAGCAGCTCCAGGCTCAAGTCGCGATTGATCTGCTGGGCACGCTCCAGCACCGGATGGCCGGCGGCAATCAACGGGTCGTCCCGCGCCGCATCGGCAATCGCCTGCTCGGCGGCCAGTCGACGCTGTCGGTCGATCACGCTCTGCAGCATCAGCAAGAGACTCTGCTGATGCTCGACCTGGGCGGTCAGCAGCTCGCGACGCTGCTGGGCAAGCTCGCGTAGACGGGTGTTCGAGCCCAGCTCACGCTGGTGAAGGTGCAGCTCGCGCTCCGCCAGCTGCCGCTCGGCGCGTAGCGCCAGCATGCGCGGGTCGTCGTTGGCGATATCTCGCCCGGCCAGCTCATCCAAGGCCCGGCGAGTCTGCTCGGCACGCTGCATGGCGTCGGGGATTGCCTGCTGAGCTCGCTCCGGCAGCGTCTGGGCCGTCAGCAACTGGGCATTGACGTCGGCCAGGCGGTCCTGAAGCCGCTGCAGTTCGCCAAGCGCCTCCTGCTGGCGATCCTCGAGCTCGGCCAGCGGACGATCGTCCAGATCCGTCGCCGAGAGTTGCGCCGCGGCCTGCTCTTCGTCCTGCAGTTCTCGCTCCAGGCGCATCAACTCGGCGGGGGCCTCCTGCAGCCGACGATCGAGAGCGGCAAGGCGCTCGTCGACCTCTGCCAGTCGCCGTACGGCATCCAAGGCATCCTCGAGGGCATCGCGCTGGCGCTGCTGAGCCTGGCTCAGGGGTTCGCCCTCGTCGGACTCGAGTTCGGCCAACTGTGCCTCGAGCTGCTCGACGCCGGGCAACTCGGCCAGTGCCGACGACGGCAGCCATGGCAACACCAGCAGCAGACAGGCTGCGAAAAAGAAGAGCGGGGCTCGTGTAACACGATAGATCACGGCATTCTCCGGACGGGACCGATAGCGGCCCTGGGACAGATTCTCGGTCCCGGACGTCGCCAAGGCAATCTCTTTGCCATCCAATGCATCGACAGTTGACTTGCCCTCCGGGCGTGGTAGAACGGTGGCTCGTACCCCCTTGTGAGCGCATGTTCATGACCCTGCTTCGCACCACTGCCGCCGTCGGCACCGCGCTGGCCATCCTCAGCCTGGTCGCCACGGCAGGGGCTCACGCCGACACCCGGCGTGCCGAGATCGAAAGCCGCATCGACGCCCTTCAGCAGGAGCTGGACAGCCTGCAGTCGGAGCTCGAGACGATCCCCGATGACAGCACCGCAAGCGCTGCGCCGGACGTCGACCAGACCGCAGCCGATACCCTGCAGCAGGCCCAGGAGCGACGTGAACTGGAACGCGAGTCGGACCGCAACCCGCTGGCCATTACCGCCTACCGGCGCAACTATCTGCTGCCGGTGAGCTACAACTCCCGTCAGAATCCCGAAAACTTTCGCTTCATCAGCGAGGAGAACGGGGTCGACGACGTCGAAGTCAAGTTCCAGTTCAGCGCCAAGGTCAACCTGATCGAGGGACTGTTCGGCGACCGCGCCGACCTGTATTTCGCCTACACCCAGCGCAGCTGGTGGCAAGCCTATAACTCCAACGCCTCATCCCCGTTTCGTGAGACCAACTACGAGCCCGAGGCCTTCCTGAGCTTCGATAACGATTCGCAGTTTTTAGGATGGACCAATACCCGCAACCGGTTGGCCTTCAACCACCTCTCCAATGGGCGGTCCACCGACCTCTCGCGCAGTTGGAACCGCCTCTACCTCGAGAGCACTTTTCAGCGCGGCGACTGGGCAGTGACCGTGACCCCGCACTGGCGGATTCCCGAGTCGGAAGGCGACGATGACAACCCGGATATCGACCGCTACATGGGCTACGGCGATATCGAGGTGGCGCATCGTTTCAATAACGACCACGAGGCCAGCATGCTGGTGCGCGGCAACCCCAGTGCCGGCAACATGGGCTCTCAGGTCGACTACTCCTGGCCGCTGTTCGGCAATATTCGCGGCCATGTCCAGTACTATGTGGGCTACGGCGAGAGCATGATCGACTACGACAACTCCAACCATCGCCTGAGTCTCGGTTTCAGCCTCAATCCGCTGTTTACCGGACGCCCGGAACTCTAACGCCACGCCACATCAGGCCCGATTGAAGTCGCATGGCGACCTGCTATGCTGGGAGCGTCATTCACCGTCAAAGGAAGACCCAGATGGCAAGCCGCAAACCCAATACCGATGCCAATACCGAACAGCTCAAGGCCGATCTGCACCACCTGACCCAGACCATCGAAGAGCTGGTCAACGCCACCGCCGACGACTCGCGCAGCAATATCAAGGAACTCCGCGAGCGCGCCGAGAAGCGTCTGCACGACACCCGTGACCGTCTCGAAGCCCGCGGCGAGCGCCTCTACGGCGAAGCCCGGGACTCGGTGCGCGACCAGGTCGACGCCTGCGACAAGTACGTCCACGACAATCCCTGGTCCAGTGTCGGCATCGCCGCCGCCGCCGGGGTGGTGATCGGGCTGCTGCTCGGGCGGCGCTGATGAGTCAAGGCCAGGGACCGGCCGAGCGGCTGTTCGGCGCGACCAAACGGCTGATCGCCAGCCTGCTCAGCAACGGCGAGGCGCGTCTGCGCCTCGCCGTCGTCGAGCTCGAAGAGGAGCGTGCGCGACTGGTCACCCTGCTGCTACTGGCGGGCATCAGCCTGCTGATGGTGATGCTGGGGCTGACCGTGCTAACGCTGTTCGTCGTGGTACTGTTCTGGGAGACCCACCGTCTGTTGGCGATAGCTGCCAGTGCCCTGGTACTACTCGGCGGCGGCCTGGCACTCGGCGCCTGGGTGATTCACCTGGCCAAGCGCCGCACCCTGCTTAAGAGCACCCTCAAGCATCTCGCCACCGATCGCGCACTGATGGAGACATCACGTGACGACTAAGGTCCCGCCCGCTCGCGTGCAGCGTCGCCAGCGCAAGGCCGAACTCGAAGCGCAAATCGAACAGCAGCGCGTCGAGATCATGGTCGATGCGGCCCGTTGGCGCGCCGCCAGCAGCGGCATCGACGACGGCTGGCGACAGTTACAGCGCTTCAAGGCCCCGCTCTATGCGCTGGGCGGCATGCTGCTGATACGCAGTGCCAAGCACCCTCGCTCGCTGGTACGCGTCGCCAAACGCGCCGCCGCCGGCTTCTTGCTGATGCGCCGAGCGCGGCGTCTGCTGCGCCTCACCCAGCGCTGAGCCCAGCATCGCGTTTATAGCGACTGCCCGCAGGCCACCCCCGAGGCCCACGCCCACTGGAAGTTATAGCCGCCCAGCTCGCCGGTGACGTCGAGCACCTCACCGATGAAGCGCAGCTGCGGCAGGTCGTCGACGGCAAACGTCTTGGAGGAGATCGCCTGGGTATCAACGCCACCCAGGGTTACCTCCGCGGTGCGCCAGCCTTCGGTGCCGGCGGGCTTGATACGCCAAGCGGACAGCCGCTGCTGCCAGGCCTCCAGCTCGGCGTTGGAGAGCTGGGCGAGCGTGGGCGACTCGCCGTACCACTCCCCGATGGCCGTGGCCAGGCGCCGAGGTAAGTGCTCACTCAGCCAGGTCACCAACTGACGCCGCGGCGTGTCGCGGCGCGCCGCGGCCAGCGCGCTCGGCACGTCGACCTCCGGCATCAGATCGATCTCCAACTCGTCGCCGGGCTGCCAATAGCTGGAGATCTGCAGCATCGCCGGCCCCGAAAGGCCGCGATGGGTAAACAGCAGCGGCTCGCGGTAGTTGCCATGGCGCCGGCCGTCGCGCCGACAGTGAACGCTCACCTCGCAGGCGACCCCGGCCAGGTCGTTGGCGCGCGCCTTCCACTGCGAGGTCAGGGTAAACGGCACCAGCGCCGGGCGGGTTTCGGTAACCGCCAGGCCGAACTGACGGGCGATATCGTAGCCAAACCCGCTGGCCCCCATGGTCGGGATCGACAGGCCGCCGCAGGCCACGACTACCGCGCCCGCCTCGATGACACCCTGCGAGGTGAGCAAGCGCATACCCTCGCCGCAGCGCTCGACCCGCGTCACCGAGGTCTTGAGCGCCACCTCGACGCCGGCCCAGTCGCACTCGGTGAGCAGCATGGCAACGATCTGCTTGGCCGAGTCGGCACAGAACAGCTGGCCGGGGGCCTTCTCCACGTAGTCGATGGCGTGGCGTTCCACCAGCTCGACGAAGTGTTCGGGTCGATAGCGCTTGAGCGCCGAGATGCAGAAGTGCGGGTTGCCCGAGAAGAAGTTCGCCGGCGTCGTCGCCATGTTGGTGAAGTTGCAGCGCCCGCCCCCCGACATCAGGATCTTCTTGCCAGCCTTGTTGGCATGATCGATCACCAGCACCCGCCGCCCGGCATAGCCGGCGGTCAGAGCACACATCAGACCAGCGGCACCGGCACCGATCACAACGACATCGTAGGTCATGGGCAGGCGGGCTCCCGTACATGGCCTCTTGGTGAGGCACGTTGGCTAAGGCGCGGCATTCTAGCAAGCTAGCCTCTGGGCGTCGCCCCGTTGAGCCGAACTGAACTTATACCAACAAAAACATTCTGTACAATTATCGCATCACCCAATAAGGTCGCTAAAAGACCTCATTCTTGTCACATTCCCGGACCGAGTGATAAGTAGCCTAATGACAGGGGGAGCACAGGAGGTGCGCCTGCCGACTCATCGACCATGTAGAGACATCATGACCCGGATATCGATGGCGCCTCGCGCCTGGCTGACGCTTGCCCTGACGCTCTCCCTGCCGCTGTTCAGCGCTCTCGCCCTGGCCGACGAGCGCACCGCGGTAATTGGCGCCCGCGCCGAGCAGCAGCGCTGGTCCGACCCCCTCGAGGCCCTTGGCACCCTGCGCGCCGACGAGAGCGTGACGCTCTCCGCCACCGTCACCGAGATCGTCAGCGCGCTGAACTTCATGGATGGCGAGGAGGTCGAGGCTGGCCAGCTGCTGGTACAGCTGGATGACAGCGAGGAGCAGGCCCAGCTGCGTGCCGCCCAGGCGCTGCGTGACGAGCGCCGCAACGCCGTCTCCCGCGCCTCGCAGCTGGAGTCGCGCAATCTCGGCTCGCGGGCCGACGTCGAGGACAGCCAGGCACGGCTGCGCCAGGTCGAGGCCGAGATCGAGGCCATCGAGGCGCGCTTGTCGAGTCACCGCATTCGCGCCCCCTTCGACGGCGTGGTGGGCTTTCGCAATATCAGCAGCGGCGCGCTGGTGACACCGGGCATGGAGCTGGTGACCCTCGACAAGCTCGACGTGGTCAAGCTCGACTTCAGCGTTCCCGAAGTGTACCTGGCGATCCTGCGTCCCGGTTTGAGCCTCAGCGCCCACAGCGTGGCCTTCCCCGACGAGCGATTCGAGGGCGAAGTGGCGAGCATTGGCGCCCGGGTCGACCCGGTTACCCGCAGCGTCCAGGTGCGCGCCGCGTTCGACAACCCCGACCTGATCCTGCGCCCCGGCATGCTGATGGAAGTGGTGCTGCAGCGTAGCCCACGCGACGCCGTGGTGGTGGCCGAGAGCGTGCTGGTGCCAAGCGGCGAGCGGCAGTATGTGATGCTCATCGACGAGGAAGACGCCAACCGCATCAGCCGCCATGAGATCGTGATCGGCGAGCGCCGCGCCGGCCAGGTGGAAGTCCTGGAGGGGCTCGAGCCCGGTGACCTAGTGGTCGGCCACGGCGTGCAGCGGGTCCGCGACGGCGACCGGGTGCGGCTACTGGGTATTGCCGACGACGAACACTCGATCCGCGAGATCCTCGAGCAACACCGCGGGGATGACGCCTGATGCGCTTATCGGATGTCTCGGTTCAACGCCCGGTACTGGCCACGGTCCTCGCCCTGCTGATCGTGGCCTTCGGTTTTCTGGCCCTCGAGCGGCTGCCGCTGCAGGAGTACCCCTCCATCGATCCGCCGGTGGTCAGCATCGATACCCGCTATCCCGGGGCCTCAGCCAGCGTGGTCGAAACCCGTATCACCCAGGTGCTCGAAGATCGCATCGCCGGCGTCGAGGGCATCCAGCTGATCACCTCCTCCAGCGAGGACGGCCGCTCGCGGATCAATATCGAATTCGGCCTGGAGATGGACATCGATGCCGCCGCCAACGATATCCGAGACCGCATCTCCGGCGCCCTGCGCAACCTGCCCGACGAGGCCGACCCGCCCGAGGTGCAGAAGGCCGACAGCAGCGAGGACGTGATCCTGTGGCTGAGCCTCTCGGGCGAGGACTTCAGCATTCCCGAACTCACCGACTATGCCAACCGCAACCTGGTCGACCGCTTCTCGGTGCAGCCCGGCGTAGCGCGGGTACGCGTCGGCGGCGGGCGCGACTACGCCATGCGCGTGTGGCTCGACCGCAACGCCCTGGCGGCGCGCGGTCTCACCGCCGGCGACGTGGAGGATGCGCTGCGCGCCGAGAACGTCGAGCTGCCGGCGGGCTCCATCGAGTCCGACGACCGCCAGTTCGTGGTGCGCCTGCCGCGCAGCTTCGCCACGCCGGACAACTTCCGCGCCCTGGCGCTGTCGCGCAGCGACGACTATATCGTGCGCCTGGGTGACGTGGCACGCATCGAGATCGGCTCGGTGGAGGACCGCTCGGTGTTCCGCGCCAACGGCGTGCCGATGGTCGGGCTGGGCATGATCAAGCAGTCCACGGCCAACGTGCTGGAAGTGTCGGAAGGCGTCACCGCCGAGATGGAGCGCCTCCAGGACACCCTGCCGGAAGGCATGGAACTGCGCATGAACTTCGACTCCTCGGTGTTCGTCTCCGGCGCCATCCAGCAGGTGGTGATCACCCTGTTCATCGCCATGGGCCTGGTGGTGGTGGTGATCTTCATGTTCCTGGGCAACCTGCGCACCACCCTGGTGCCGGCGGTGACCGTGCCGATTGCGCTGATCGGCGCCTTCATCGCGCTGGCCGCGCTGGGGTTCTCGATCAACCTGCTGACGCTGCTGGCCCTGGTGCTGGCCATCGGCCTGATCGTCGACGATGCCATCGTGGTGCTCGAGAACATCAACCGCCGCATGCAGGCCTACGGCGAGACACCGCTGGTAGCGGCCTTCCGCGGCACCCGCCAGATCGCCTTCGCGGTGATCGCCACGACCCTGGTGCTGATCGCCGTGTTCGTCCCACTGAGCATGCTGCAGGGCGACATCGGCCGGCTGTTCTCGGAGTTCGCGCTGACCCTGGCCGCCGCGGTGGCCATCTCGAGCCTGCTGGCGCTGACCCTGACGCCGATGATGGCGTCGAAGATTCTCAGCCCCAACATGCAGGAGGGTCGGCTGGCCCACGCCGTGCAGGCGCTGCTCGAGTTCAGTCAGCGCCTCTATCGGCGCATCCTGCTCCGGGTACTCAAGCTGCGCCTGCTGGTGCTGGCGCTGTTCATCGCCCTGGTGGCAGGCACCGGCTGGCTGGCCAGCGTCCTGCCCAACGAGTACACCCCCCAGGAGGACCGTGGCAACTTCATCATCCTGGTCAATGGTCCCGAAGGGGCGACCTTCGACTACATCATGGACTACATGGACGAGATCGAGACTCGCCTCGAGCCGATGGTCGAGTCGGGTGAGCTGGAGCGGGTAGTGATTCGCGCGCCGCGCGGCTTCGGCAATATCGAGAACTTCAATAACGGCTTCGTGATCGTCAACATGGCCGACTGGGGCAGTCGCCGTAGTGCCTGGGAGATCATGGACGAGGTGCGTGCCAAGCTGCGCGACCTGCCCGGAGTGACCGCCTCGCCGGTGATGCGCCAGGGCTTCGGCCAGCGTATCCAGAAGCCAGTGCAGTTCGTACTCGGCGGCGGCACCTACGACCAGCTCGCCGAGTGGCGAGACACCATGTTCGAGCATATCCGCGAGCACAATCCGCGCCTTACCGCGCTGGACAGCAACTATCAGGAAACTCAGCCGCAGCTGCGCGTCGACATCAACTACGAGCGCGCCGCCTCGCTGGGCGTCACCGTGACCGAGATCGGCCGCACCTTGGAGACCCTGCTGGGCGGACGCAACGTGACCCGCTACGTCGACGACGGCGAAGAGTACGACGTGATCCTCGAGGGCGACCGCAGCGCCCAGCGCAGCCCCCGCTCGCTGGACAACATTCAGGTGCGCTCGCAGCGCTCTGGCGAGCTGATCCCGCTGGCCAGTCTGGTCACCCTGACCGACTTCGCCGGCCCCAGCACCTTGAGCCGCTTCAACCGAGTGCGCTCGATCACCCTCGAGGCCAACCTGGCGGGAGACTACCCACTCGGCGAGGCCCTCGACTACCTGCAGCAGACCGCTGACGAGATCCTGCCCGCCGAGGCCCAGACCGACGTCGACGGCCCGTCGCGGGACTTCCAGGAAGCCAGCGGCGCCACCACCTTCCTGCTGCTGCTTGGGGCGCTGGTGGTCTTCCTGGTGTTGGCCGCCCAGTTCGAGAGTTTCGTGCACCCCTTCGTGATCATGCTCACCGTACCGCTGGCGATGAGCGGCGCGCTGCTGGGGCTATTCCTCACCGGCCAGTCGCTCAACATCTACAGCCAGGTGGGACTGGTGATGCTGATCGGCCTGGCTGCCAAGAACGGCATCCTGATCGTCGAGTTCGTCAACCAGTTGCGCGACCAGGGCGTGGCCTTCCAGGAGGCGCTGGTGGATGCCGCTGTCACTCGCCTGCGCCCGATCCTGATGACCGCCGTGACCACCATGGCCGGCTCGATCCCGTTGATCGTTTCCAGCGGTGCCGGCGCCGAGACGCGCCTGGTGATCGGCACCGTAATCATGTGCGGGGTGGCGGCGGCGACCCTGTTCACGCTGTTCGTGGTCCCCGTGGCTTACGATCTGCTGGCGCGTAATACCGGTTCGCCGGGTGACGTGCAGCGCCGCCTGCAGCGCGAAATGGACGACCATCACACCCCCGAACCAGCGCCCGAGGCACGCTGAGTGTCGGGGCTGCTATGCTGCTGTTGAGACCCGCCGCCGGCATCCTGCGACGGGTCCAACCGGAGGGCATGAGATGATCGAACTACTCCCGTCAGGTGCCGCCCACCTGGTCGCGATGCGCGTCAGCGGCCGCGTCGATGGCAACGATCTACAGACCATCATCGACGCCATCGAGGCGGCCAAGCATCAGCATCCGCGCATCAGCTTTTATGTCGAGCTCGACCAGATGCGCTGGATGACCGCCACCGCGCTACTGCGCGACGTCGGCTACGGGCTGACGCAGCTGAGTGAGCTGTCGCACTACTACCGCGCCGCGGTAGTCAGCGACAAGCGCTGGGTGAGGCGCCTGGTGCGCCTCGAGGATCGGCTGTTCCGCTCACTGGAGATGCGCGTATTTCCCACGCATCAGCACGACACCGCACTGGAGTGGGCAAGGCATCTGCCAGAGGCACCCGAGCCTGCCGTGGCGGGCGCCGCGGCAGGCTGAGGCCGGCCGCTGAGTCGCGGCCGGCGCGACTCAGCAGTCGCCGAGCCGTTCGCCTTCCATGCTGGTGTTCATGACCATGTCGCCCATCGGCGTGGTGGTCTCGACCCGCATGTCGCCCTCCATGCGCTCTTCAAAGTAGCGCATCTCGCCCTCGACCATGGCTTCACCGCCATCGCCCTGACACGACATCCGATAGCTCATGCGCTCACTGCTGGCGTCCTGCTCGAGAAATTCACAGCCTTCCTCTTCCTGAACAAAGGCGGCGTTGGCCTCATCGATGGCGTCCTGGGTCAGGCACTCGCGATGGGTATCGGTTTCATCGGGGATCGGGAAATCGCCCTCCACCGTGGTGGTACTGGTGAACTCCCATTCCCCCGGCGTGAGGTTGGGGGATTCCGCCAGCGCGGCAAGGGGAAACGCGATCAGTAGTGCAGATGCAAGGGCGCGTAGTAGCATGGAACAATCTCCGAAACAGTGAATGACGCCTTGGCACAAGGCGCGGTGTTTCGACAGCTTAGCCCAGGCGCAGCGCCATGCGAAGGCACCGCCGACATCCCCCACATACAAGAAAGGCCCAACCGTTGCCGGCCAGGCCTTACTCAGCATTGCAATCCTTGCTGCCTCCATGGGCGTCCTGCCCATGCCTCCCTGTGCTAATGCGCCATCCCAGGCGCGTCTTCCATGACCGAGCGACTCCTTGCTCAGTGGCCACCACCCTCGCATGGATAGTGAGTCATTAAGCTAACCCAGGTTAAGCAATGCAAAAGAAAATTGGCATGTCACGACCATGGGGAGACGCCCCGACGACCAAGGATTCATCCCATGCAACCCGCTTAGCCTTTACACTAAGGCCGTGACGCTTGGCGATGGAGGATGACGGGTATGACAGACGTGGCAGCTGACGAGGGCGAGGCATCCCCCTCACGCATGGAACGGCTGACGGCGGTACGACCGCGCCTGGTCTCCTTCGCACGCCTGCACCTGCGTGACAGCGCCCAGGCCGAGGATGCCGTTCAGGAAGCCCTGATGGCGGCCATCGAGAAGGACGCCAGCTTTGCCGGGCGCTCCGGCTACGAGACCTGGGTATTCGGCATCCTGAAATACAAGATCCTCGATACGTTGCGCACCCAGAAGCGCCAAGGCAAGTGGCAACCGCTCGAGGAAGACGGCGATGACGAGGTGGTCGATCGCCTATTCCAGCACAACGGTCGCTGGCATCAGCATGCTCGTCCCGCCAGCTGGGGCGAGCCAGACACCGTGTTCGAGAATGAGCGCTTCTGGCAAGTATTCGACGCCTGCATGATCGCCCTGCCGGACAACGTGGCCCGGGTCTTCTCGATGCGCGAGCTGATGGGCCTCTCCACCGCCGAGATCTGCCAGGAGATCGGTATCAAGGAGAACAACTGCTGGGTCATTCTGCACCGCGCACGGCTGCGCTTACGCAGCTGCCTCGAGAGTGGCTGGCTGAAGGAGGAATCACCATGATGATGTGCAAGGGAGCTACTCGCCTGATGTCGCTCAAGCAGGATCGCAGTCTGTCCTTGCAGGAGCGTATGTCATTGACGTTCCACTTGATGATGTGTGACCCCTGCCGCCAATGCGATAGGCAGTTCACGCTGCTGCATGAGGTCGGCAAACGGCTGGAGGCCGATATCACCTCCCGCCAGCACGATGACTGACCGACGCATCATCGCGCTATCACATGCGACGTCGCCTCCCGCTGCCAGTGCCTGAGCGTGGAGGGATGGACGCCAAAGTCCTCGGCGAGCGGGATACCCTGCTGCTCGGCCAGTAGTCCGATGATCGCCATATGATGAATGGTATGGCTGGTCAAAAAGGCCAATTCACGCGACACGCTGGTGTCGAGCATCAGCGCTTCATCGCCGACGGGGTAGTGCAGGCTCGCCGCCTCTTTCTGGGGGTCAAAAGCAACCAGCAGGGCTTCGAGATCATCCAGCCGGTTCGCTGCCTGCTGCGGCCACTGTTCGAGACGCGCGTCGCGACGGCGATGCTCGTAGTCGACAACGCCCTCGCCCGGGCCGAGATTCAACAGCGCCTCGACGTGGTCGATGATATGCCGGACGTGCTTGCCAAGCGTATGGCGGCCACGGCAGCCAGCCGCCTGCTGATACGCCTCCGGTGTCAGGCCGGCAACGAAGTGTCTCAGCTGCGCCAGGGCCATCTGGTTCTCCTCGATGAGCGCCCGGTCAGGTGTACAAGGTGTTGTCGTCATGTCGAGACCCCATTGATGACATGGAAGTTAGCCGTGGCCGGCGCCTGAATGGCGTCCGGCCCGGCACGCCGTTGAATCAGCCTTCGGCCTCTCCCTCGGCTTCGGCTTCAGCTTCTCCCTCAGCCTCAGCTTCCCCTTCACCCTCAGCTTCGCCTTCTGCCTCTCCTTCGGCTTCGGCATCGGCTTCTGCGTGGGCCTCTGCCAGCATCAGCGGTGCCTCCTGGTTACCGCTGAATCCCGCAGAGTTGGCCGAGTCATCGGCTACGGCCTGGAACGCCACACCGCTGGCGACCAGCGCCAGCGCCGGAGCGGCATAGCCGAGCTGGCGGCTGAGACGCCCCAGCAGGCTTCTTCGTTTCTCATCTTGCAGTGTCATGATGATGACCTCCGTGATGATGAATAGGCGACATGCCACGGCATGCCGTCATGCAGTACGCCAACCTAAGGAGTCAACGCGCGTATAGCACCGCCGCCGTGAGGCGACGGCGCGTTCTGCTCGGTGGCTTGCCGTGCTGCTTCGAGCTCGGCAAACCAGCCCGATAGCGCCGCGAAGCTGGGCGCTTCCTGCCCCAGCGAACGTCTCGACAGCCCTCCCAGCCACTCGCCGAGTGCCATCACCGTCTCTGGCGCGGCCGGAGCGTCGTCGGCAAATCTGCAGCAGGCCAGCAGCGTGCCCAGCACATCCAGCGCAGATGGCGTGCCGATCACATCATCGCCATCACCCGCGACCAGCACGCCCTGCAGCGTGATGCGGTCCGGCAGGTCAGGCATCACGCCGGCAATGATCTCCGGGATAGGCAGGCCAAGCGGTTCAATGACCGGGGCATCGTCAAGCGATAGCCGCACGCCTCGCGTCAGCACACCGTCTGACGCCGACACTAGCCGCTGCGCAACGTCGATATGCTCACCAACCGCGAAGAGGCACAGTACGCCGGTGCCTTGTGGGGTAATCAGCAGGCCGGCGTCGAGCACCGAGTGATCCGGCGTGCAGGCCTGGCCCACCAGATAGCCCAGCAGCGCAGGGCCGAGCTGGGCCAGCGTCAGTCGCCCGGCAACTACCTCGCCGCCCGCCGCCAGGCTGTAACCAGCGGTTTCGCGCAGGACGTCGAGGCGCGGCAGGTGTATCGCGGCCTGGTCGCTGAGCGGCACCAGTGCCCCGGCGAAGAGTGCCGTCAGCCGGTTCATCGCCGGACCGCTGGGGAGATACAGCGCCCAGCGCTTGCCATCGACGGCCAATTGCATGGCCTGTGGCGTGGCGTCGGTCTTGGCAGGCGCAGCCTCGCTAGCATGCCGCGAGGCATCTTGCGTACCGCGCTGGCACAACAGGCCATCGCGACACCACTCGCCAAGCGTGGCCCAGACCTCGCGACGCAGGGCGTCACGATCCACACTGCCGCTACCCTCTGCGTCCGCCGCCCGGGCCAGCTCGTCGGCAATGGCATCGGGATCGACCCCCTCGGTGGCCAGCAGCCAGATCAGCGCCGCGCTGTCGTTGGGCCGATAGTAGCGTTGAGTGTGGGTGGCATAGAGCGCCAGCTGGTCGTCGTCGAGCAGCTCTACCACGTGCCGATGCGCAAGGCGTGGGCGTGGCGCGGCTACGCCGCTCAGGGCATCGGCCAGCTGCACGTCGGCCAGTCCCGGCAGTGAAAAATAGGGCAGGTAACGCTCGGGCTCGGACGCGGGCAGCAAGCGCTGAAAATTGCCGCCACGGGCCTCCTCCGCCTGAGCCTCGGCCAGCAGCGAGTCATCGCTATCGCGGGCCGAGCCAATGCCTAGCAGCGCGACCATGTCGTGCACCAGCCCCCCCTTGACGCGCTCCTCGACCAGGCCACCGGTCTCGGGGGCGGCGCAGATGCCCAGCGACGGGCTGAGATTACACTCGAGAATCCATGGCTTGAGGGTGTCGTCCACCAGGCAGTCGAGCCCCAGCAATTCGTAGCAGCCCTTGGGGTCGGCGCCGACCTGGGCCGTACGCTGCTGCATGGCATCCACCGCCGAGATGGCGGTCAAGGCAATCAGGTCCTCGATCTTGGCGAACAGCTGTTCGTCGTCATGGCCCTGCTCGCGCAGCCAGTGCCGGTAGCGCTCGAGATCGATGAACTCCACCGGTATCTCGGCGTCGGTGTTGAGCGCATTGATATCGGGGTTGGTCAGCTGGCTGTAGGGGTTGTCGGCATCGTCGGGGTCCCAGGGCTCTGAGGCCAGCTTGGCAAAGCCCTGGCGATACAAGTACACGCGCAGTGGCTCGATGCTCGAGATAAGCACATACAGCCGCAGCACATACTTGTGGCCGCGAATGGTGTGCGGGTTGGCCAGGTACTCCTGGACCAGCCAGTCGGCGGCCAGCGGCGCCTGGGCCACGTCCTGCAGCACCTGCACCCCCTTGCCCTTGGAGGCATTGGTGGGTTTGAGTATCCAACGCTGCTGCGGATCTGCCAGAGCGGCAGCCTGCAGGGCGTGGTAATCGTGTGGCATCACATAGGCCCGCGGGAAGAATGCCAGCCGCTGGGCTAGTTCGCTCTCTGCGCCATGGCTGGCATGTATGCGCTCGCGCAGGTTGGACAGGCTGTCGTGGAGACGGCTCTTGACCGTCAGCGCGGCGTTGCCCGGGAAGTGGTTCATGCTGCGCTGCGGTGTCACGCGGCGAAACTGCTTGCTCTCTGGCATGCCGGTGATCCACGCCGCGTCCCAGTGATCTTCATCACCCTGCTGCCAGCCCAGCGGCTCCAGCGCCTCGCGAAAGAAACGATCCTGCTCGTCGGCCCGCTTGCCGCCCAGCCAAAACCGCCGTTGCGGCGAACTTTGCTTCGTCATCGCGCTGCCCTCATTTGGCTACGTCGCTATGTCATGCACTACCTGCAATCCTGCTCCCTGTGTCGTCGCCACACGCCGGTCCTTACAGGCCCAGATCTCAGACGGGCCTCGCGACCGCGGCGGCGATGAAGGGGAAGGCCCCGCCTTCCCCTTCATGCATGGGTCAGGTATCGCAGTTGTGCCCTGTGCTGTTGCCGGCGAAGCGCTGCTGGGCATCGACGACATAGGCCGAGAGTGCCGCCAACTCGTCAGACTCCCAGTCCAGCGGCTCGGCCTCCATCGGGGCGACCATGCACAGCTGGACCATTTCATCGGCATGCACGCTCTCCATGCCGAACATGTCCATGCCCATGGCCACCTGGTGGGGGTAGGGGTCGTTGAACGACTCCTGGTATCCGGAGAGCCCATCGGCGCCGTGACAGCTGGCACAGGAGAGGCCATTGGTACTCAGCGAGGTATCGTTGAACAGCGCCTCGCCTCGGGCGATCAGCTCGGCGGGGTTATCACCCGACTCGTCATACCCCGGGGTATAGCCGTCGGGGCGCTCAACCGCGGATCTGTCATGATCGCCCGCTTCCGCCTCGCCTTCCGCTTCGGCCTCGGCTTCTCCCTCGGCTTCGGCTTCTCCCTCAGCTTCGGCTTCACCCTCAGCTTCGGCCTCACCCTCAGCTTCGGCCTCACCCTCAGCTTCGGCCTCACCCTCGGCTTCGGCTTCTCCCTCGGCTTCGGCATGCGCCTCCGCCAGCATCAACGGGGCTTCCTTGCCGCTGGTATAGGCACTGCCATCAGGCGTTTCGCCGGCCACCGCCTGAAACGCCGAACCACTTGCTACCAGGAGCAGTGCCGGCGCGGTATAGCCAAGTTGACGACTGAGTCGACTCAGCAGAGTGCGACGCTTCTCGTCTTGTATTGTCATTGTTTGACCTCCTCGATCACGGATGAACAACGGCTGGGTCTGTTGCCGTGCCATGGCGCTAACGCTTCGCCTCGCCGCCCGCTGTCAGCTGCCTTGAGGCTTGGCGCCATACCAACTTGGTGTGGATTACACCGCGTTCCTTACACGCGTTTCTGACCCAACCCCGGATCACGTGCACTTGATATATGGACTGATTGGTACTAAATTCACGGCATGACACGCGGACGCCCCCTTGCCTTCAGCCCCGACCAGACCACCAACGCCGCCATGCAGGTGTTCTGGTCACAGGGCTACGACAGTGCTTCGACACGAGACCTGCTCGACGCCATGCAGATTTCGCGCAGCAGCCTCTACCAGGCCTACGGTAACAAGGAGCAGCTGTTCCTCGAGGCACTACGTCGCTATCGGGGGAATTTGCTCGACCGCCTCGAGCGCCGCCTGGTCGCCGCCCCCTCTGCACGGGCCTTCATCGAAGGACTGTTCGTGGACACCGCCACCGAGGCGGGCAGCGAGCGCGCCGCACTGGGCTGTTTGATCTTCAACTCGGCAAGCGAGCTTGGCCAGCGTGAAGGGCTGGCCGCCGAGGAGGCCCGGCGCAGCGTCGAGGCGATTACCGCCCTCTTCGAGCGGAGCGTCATCAGCGCTCAACAGCAGGGCGATATCGACGTCCAGCGCGACGCCAGGGCACTGGCCACCTACCTGACAATGGGCATGGCCGGGCTACGCACCCTGCTCAAATCGACGAGTGATCGGGCCACCGCAGAGGCGGCGGCCAGACTCTTTCTGGAGCCGCTTCACTAGCGGCTATTTCGGCGATAGACATAGCGGAAGAACATATCTTTAGTGCCGCTATTTTTGAACTGATCGATCCATATATGGCGCGCCCGTGCCATCGACAGCAAAGGAGCCACACTCATGTCTGCCGACTACAAGATGCAGCTTGCCCCCCAAACCCTCGACAACGCCGGCGACCAGGCCCGCCCACTGCTCGAGAAGGCCAATGCCAAGCTAGGCTTCGTACCGCATATGTATGAGGGCATGGCCAAGGCCCCAGGCGTGCTGAGCACCTACCTTCACGGCTATGAGCTATTCCGCGAGGCATCCGGCTTCGCGTCGCCCGAGCAGGAAGTGGTGTTCCTGACCATCAGCCGTCTCAACGGCTGCGACTACTGCATGTCGGCCCACAGCATGCTGGCCGACAAGATGTCCCAGGTGCCGGCCGACGTGCTCGAGGCCATTCGCACCGACCAGCCGATCCCCGATCAGCGCCTGGCCGCGCTCAGCGCCTTTACCCGAGTGATGTTCGAGACGCGCGGCAAGCCGACCGAGGCCGACGTCGAGGCGTTTCTCGAGGCCGGGTTCGAGGAGCAGCATGTCCTGCAGATCATACTGGCCATGGCGGTGAAGACGCTTTCCAACTACGCCAACCATGTGAACCACCCGGCGCTAGATGATGCCTTTGCCGGCCATGCCTGGCAGGGCTAACCTACCTATTCATGCCGGTGCAGCATCATGCGCTGCACTGGCATGACATCATCTGCATGAGGGCAATCCCATGTTACGTATCCTGATCCTGACACTGGCTACCCTAGGGTTTTCCGCACAGTCCCACGCCGTTGAGCTCACACCGCTGGTCGACGCCGACTGGCTCGATCGCCACCTCGATGAGGACAACCTGGTGGTACTCGACGTGCGCTCGGATATCGACGGCGGCGGTGGCCGTGACGCGTTCGAAGCGGCGCAGATTCCCGGCAGCCTGCACACCCGCTACGGCGAAGACGGCTGGCGCGAGAGCCGTAACGACGTTGCCGGCCTGATGCCCGCCGTCGATGAACTGGAACAGCTGATCGGCGGGCTCGGCATTAGCAACGAGCACAACGTAGTGATCGTGCCCGCTGGCACCGGCCCCACCGACTTCGGCACCGCCGCACGCATCTACTGGAGCTTCAAGATCCTCGGCCACGACCAGGTGGCGATTCTCGACGGCGGCTTCGCCGGCTGGCAGCAGCAAGGCTTCGAGGTCACCAGCGGCCCGACGCCTAGCGTTGAGCCAGCCCCCTTCCAGGCCGAACTGCGCGAAGCACTGATCGCCACTACCGAACAGGTGGAAGAGGCGCGTCAACGCCAGGCCCAACTGGTCGATGCCCGGCCGTCGGACTACTTCACCGGCGAGACCACCTCTCCTGCGGTACGTGAGGCCGGCACCATTCCCGGCGCTCGCAGCCTGCCGCACCGGAGCCACCTGAATGACCGCAACGGTGCCTTCTACCTGGACACCGCGGGGCTCGACGCACGCATCAATGCCGCCGAACTGAGCCGCGATGAGCGCACCATTGCGTTCTGCAACACCGGCCACTGGGCCGCCACCGACTGGTTCGTGCTAAGCGAGATCGCCGGCTTCGACGATGTCGCCATGTACGATGGCTCGATGGCCGCCTGGACGGTCAGCGAATCGCGCCCGGTGCAGCTGGCCCGCCGCGGCCTCGAGCTGCTCACCGGCGATTGATTCGAAACGTCATAGATCCACCCACTGCTTGGGGCCGAGGTATCCCGTGACAGCGCTGGATACCCCGGCCGGAAGCGTTATGGCACTATCATCAGCGCCGCAGATCGAGCATCTCGTACAACCCCGACGCCTGCTCAGGCTCATCTTCTAGCTCATCCGGGCACGGCTCGATGGGTGGCTCAACAGCCGCTACCTGACCATCCGGGCGCTCCAGCAGGGTTCTGAGCTGGCCGAAATGCGGCACCTCCCCGCCTTCCAGATCGAGCATCCCCAGCGTCGCCACCAGCGCCTCCATGCCGTGCGCTTGATCCTCCAGCAGCTCATACACCTGCACGAAAGGCGTTCCATCGTCCCAGCCCACCTTGATCGGCTGGTCGACGATATTAACCTGGGTGCCCACCGGCACGGCACCGAATATCGCGTCGATATCCTCCGGGTACATGCGGATACAGCCGCGGCTGGCACGCATGCCGATGCCGTCCGGATCATTGGTGCCGTGGATCAGATAGCCAGGGATATCCAGCAGAATGGCATACTTGCCAAGCGGGTTCTCAGGCCCGGGCGGCACTACCGCCGGTGCCGGCTCCCCTCGCGCTGCAGCCTCCTCACGCATGGAGCGGGGCGGATACCAGGCCGGGTCCTCCAGCCGCATGGTCGTTTGGGTTATGCCCAGCGGCGTGTCGTAGCCCTCGCGGCCGATACCGATTGGGTAGGTCTCGACTCGCGGCGCCTCCCCCGGCTCGGGCTCCGGGAAGTAGTAGAGACGTAGCTCGGGAATATTGATCACGATGCCCGTGCGTTCCGCATCGGGCAGGATATGCCGCACCGGTACCACCACCTCGGTCCCGACGCCGGGCACCCAGATGCTGACGTCAGGGTTGGCGCGACGAATCTCTTCGTAGCCCAGGTTGTGGGCGCGTGCGATGTCTAGCAGCGTGTCCTCCTCGTTTTCGACGATGATCGTGTAACTCTCGCCAATCACATCGCCGTTTTCCGGCAAACGGTAGTGGCCCAGCGGCCACTCTGTGGCCTCCTCGGCCAGCGCTGGCGACGCGACCAGCAGCGAAAGGGCAAGCAGCAGTGCACACTGCCCGCGCCTAACGGGGAGAGTGTCGGTGGTGACTCGGTTAGCGAGTGACAGCATTAAGACGCCCTCCCATGGTCGCGTGAAGGCACCCCCCAGTGGCCAAGCGAACCGTCGACCGGCTGCCGACGCGACCAGGCGACCAACGCCACGCCCACGGCGATCATCGGTGCGGTCAGCAACATGCCCATGGTGACCCAGCCAAAGGCGATAAAGCCGAGATGCTCATCCGGCAGCCGTACGAACTCCACGGCGAAGCGGAACACGCCGTACAGCAGCATGAACATGCCGGAGATCATCCCCCGCCGCCGTGGCTCGGCGGATAGCCACCACAGCAGCACGAACAGCACCACGCCTTCCAAGGCGAACTCATACAGCGCCGAAGGGTGGCGTGGCTCGGGCCCCATGTGGGGAAACGGCATCGCCCAGGGTAGCTCGCTGACCCGACCGGGCAGCTCATGGTTGATAAAGTTGCCGATCCTCCCCGCCCCCAGGCCGATCGGCACCAGAGGCGCGATAAAGTCGGTGAGCTGGAAGTATCCAAGCCGATGCCTACGCGCGAACAGCAGCGCCGCCACCAGCACCCCGAGCAGGCCGCCGTGGAAGCTCATGCCGCCGTCCCAGACCATGAAAAGCCACAGCGGGTCGGCCACTAGACGCTCGATACCGTAGAACAGGGCGTAGCCGAGGCGGCCGCCCGCTACCACGCCGAGCGCTGCATAGAACACCAGGTCGCCGATGGCATCCTGGCTAAGGCCGATCCGATGGGCACGTCGGCGCCCCAGCCACCAGGCAGCGACGAAGCCAACCACGTACATCAGGCCATACCAGTGGATTTGCAGGGGCCCTAGCGAAATCGCCACTGGATCGATATTGGGATAGTCCATCAGACGTCCCCCCGCGGCTTACCGTCATCAGCCGTAAACGCTGTCCGCACGGCCACCCGCGGGGTGACGTGCCAGCCTTTGCAATAGGTCATGGATAACCTCTCGTCTCTCGTGAAGATTGGCTCGTCAGCGAAACGAGCCGCTAATCAGCGACGAGTCAGACGCGAGGGGGGCGCTCGAGACGCCCAGGAGAGGTAGACAGCCAGGCGACGACCGGCGCACGGAGGGCCTCGCTGGAGGGAGGGAGCAGTCCGGTATCGGGGGAGGCGCCGCCGGACAGATTGACGCAGGAGGTCACGCAGCCGCTACTGCTATCGTCTTGTCCTGCATCCATTGCGATATCGACGTCGAGCAAGGAAAGCAGCTCTGCGGACGGTTCAGGCTGGATCGGGCAGCTCACGTCACCATGATGGCTTACTTCCGCCGCAGCCGAGGGCAGCGCCAGGGTGAGCACCAGCGGTAGCAACAGCAGCCAGGAAAGCAGGAGACGCAGCATGGGTCGGAGTCAACAGCCTGTAGGGAAGATAATGGGAGGCAGTATTTCATGGCATTCAGCGCCCGACAACCGAGGGGCTGCACCCAGGTCGGCCGTACGGCACCCTTGATATCAAACGCGCCTGCGGTCTTTTGCTAGTCGACGCCATCATCGAAACGGTCCGGGGGACCGGTGGGCAGGATCAGCACCGGCGACGCATGGTGGCTGGGCATCACCGGCTCCCAGGGCAGCTCGGGTAACGTCTCGGTGGCCCAGTGCCCATGCTCGAGAAACACCAGCTGCAGCGCCAGGGCCAGCGACGCCTGGCAGGCGCGCTCTGTGACGGTGACACGACTAGCGCCTCACTTCGCCCGGCCTTGCCGGTGGGGCGTTAATAACAGGCGCCTCACTCGAGATGTGACCAGTCGCGCCCGCCGTTGTCACTGAGCAGCAGCCGGCCCTCGTCATCCGCCGCCACTAGCCGCTCGGGGTCGTTCGGGTCAACCGCCAGGTGCAGCAGGTAGCGTTCACCCCAGCCTCGTTTTACGACTTCCCACTCGCGGTTGGCTTCCTCAGCCACTAACAGACCACCACCCAGCATGAAGGCATAGAGCCGCCCATCATGGGCCACCACCAGGCTCGCGGTACGGCGCTCGGGGTGAATCGGGCGCCAGCGCAGGCCGCCATCCGGGCTCAGCAACAGGCCGTCCTGGGTGGCGGCATAGAGATGCTCGGGGTCGCGGCTCGAGGCCGCCAGGGCAATCAGGCCGTCCGGGGCCCGCTCCTGAATCTGCCATTGCTGGCCGCCGTCGTGGCTGACCTGCAGCTGGCCGGCAAAGGCCCCGTAGAGCACGTCTGGGCCGGCTTCGCTGACGGTGAGCTGATGGAAATCCACCGGACCATCGGCGCCAGCCGAGCGCTGCTCCCAGTGTTTTCCGCCATCGCTGGAGACTACCACGCCAAGATTGCCGCCCCGGGCCGGATGGCCGCTGGCGAAGAAGGTCTCGGCATCAGTGGGGTGCGGCGTGAAGCCCATGAAGTCATGAGTCTCCTCCGACACCCGACGAGCCATGCCATCGCGATCCACGGCATAGAAGCCATGGTGGGTGGCCAGCCACAACCGTTCGCTATCCGATCGATCAAAGGCCAGGCCGTGTATATGCGTCTGACCTCGCAGCTGCTCGAGGCTGATATCACCCGAATCACGGGAGCAGCCCACCATCAGGGTCAACAGCACGGCCACGGCAAGTGGCCAGCGATAATGGGTCATGACATCTCTTCCTCATCTCTCATCAGCTGGGGATAGCGCGACGCAACGCCACCGCACGGCGCCAAGCTACGACATGGCAGGATCCACTCGCGTGAAGTGTCGCCGTCACGTCCGGCTCTTAGCACTCGATGAGGTGGCAGTGCGGATCGATCACCACCCTGCCATGAGGTAAGAAGAGTCAGACGCGAGGAAAACGCTCACAGGTGGCGATAGATCCAGTGGGGCTGGCCAATTCTGACCCGGGCCGATCGGACCCGCAACCGACGTCCGGCACGCAGGTTGACCATCGCGGCTCGCTTGATCTGCATCAATGGAAAGGTTGCGGCGTTGAACTAAGGTGAGTGCACCACCCTGTCAGTCAAGCCTCGCGCCATGGACCTGGCCGAACCCGCGACATGCCCAGACTCAAGGCGGGTCGGACTGCCGCCCTGCCCCGGTCATTACGATCTACCTGCTCCCTCAGCGGTTCGGGTCTCGAGACTCACCTCATCGTTGGTGCTGAAGAAACGACATTGACCTGCGTGCAACACACAGCTCGCAGAATGTAGACGATGGCAATCGATCGGGCCTCTCGCCCGACGGGAGAATGAACATGAAGCTTCGCAAGCAGACGTTGACACTCGCACTCGCCGTGGCACTCGCTGCCAGTGGCACCGGCATTGCCCTCGCCCAGGGGATGATGGGCGGCAGCCAGGGCGGCATGAGCCCCGGCATGATGGGCGGCAACCAGGGCGGCATGAGCCCCGGCATGATGGGCGGCAACCAGGGCGGCATGAGCCCCGGCATGATGAAGGGCATGATGGGTGGCGGCATGATGCCCTGCCCGATGATGGGCGGCGGCGCCGGCATGGGCATGATGTCGATGCTCGACGATGAGCAGCGTAGTGCAATGCGTGAGCTGATGCAGGAGCATCGCCCGGCCCAGTTCGAGCGCATGGGGCAGATGATGAACCTGCGCGACGACCTGATGGCCGAGATGCACGGCGAGCGCCCCGACCCTGATGAGGTCCAGGCGCTACACGGCCAGATGGCCGAGCTGCACGGCGAAATGATGGCCGAGATGGTGCGCATGCGAAATGCCATGCATGACCTTATGAGCGACGAACAGCGCCAGCAGCTCGAGCAGGCCACCCCCGAGAGCAGCGACGACCACGACGCCCATCACTGAACGGCCATGCTAGAAGCGCCAGGATGTCCGGGCGGCCAACCAGTGGCCGCCCCTTCGGCCCCGCTCGCAGGAGGCATGCGATGACCGATACGACCACGAAGACGATTACCCTGACGGTGCCCGGCATGGGCAGTGACCACTGCGCCGGCATCGTGCGTAAGACGCTCCAGCGCCTCGATGGCGTGGGCGAGATCGAAACCAATATCGCCAACCATCGGGTCCGTGCCTCCGTGACCGCGGATGGCCCCGATGGTGAGGCACTCAAAGGCGCCGTCGAGGGCGCCGGTTATGACGTGGCCGCTGTCAGCGGCGGTAGCGCCAAGCAGCAGATTCGCCTGACGGTGCCAGGTATGGGCTCGGACCACTGTGCTGGCATCGTGCGCAAGACGCTCGAACGCCTGTCGGGCGTCGAGTCGATCGACACCAATATCGCCAATCACCGTGTCTCGGTCACCGTTACCGGCGACCTCGATGGCGACGCGCTCAAGAACGCCGTGGAAGGGGCGGGCTACGATGTCGCCGCCGTGCAGACTGACGAGGCAGAGGACGGCGACAACGACGCCGAGATCGAGGAAGCCTATCTTTCCCAGGCCCGCAAGCGGTTAATCATCGCCGCGGTGCCCACCACCCTGATCATGCTGCTGATGATGCCGCACATGTTCTGGCAGCCGATTCCCGGCTATCTGGCGATCGTGGCACTGCTGGCCTTCCCGGTGGTGTTCCTCTACGGCGGCATCGCCACCCACAGGTCGACCTGGCGCTCGCTGAAGAACGGCACCTTCAACATGGACGTGCTGATCTCCATGGGCAGCCTGCCGCCCTACCTGATCGGCCTGATTGGCTTCGTCTATCCGATGACCTCGTTCATCGAGATGGCCGCCACCATCATGACCTTCCACCTGCTGGGGCGTTACCTGGAAGCCCTGGCCAAGGGGCGCGCGTCCCAGGCCATTCGCCGCCTGCTGACCCTGGGCGCCAAGACCGCGCGGGTAGAGCGCGACGGCGAGGAGGTCGAGGTACCGGTGAAGGAGCTGGCCATCGGCGACATCATGATCGTGCGTCCCGGCGACAAGATCCCCACCGACGGCGAAGTGGTCGATGGCGAGAGCCATCTGGATGAATCCATCGCCACCGGCGAGTCGATCCCGGTCTACAAGAGCAGCGGCGACAGCGTGATCGGTGCCACCATCAACAAAGAGGGGCGCTTACGGGTCAAGGCGACCCGCGTTGGCGGCGATACCTTCTTGTCACAGGTGGTCAAACTTATCGACCAGGCCCAGGGCTCGCGGGTGCCGATTCAGGAGTTTGCCGATCGCATGACCGGTCGCTTCGTGCCGGTGGTGTTGCTGATCGCCCTGGCCAGCCTGATCGCGTGGCTGCTGCTCCCCGACCTCCTGCGGCCGATTCTCGACTGGGGTGCGACCTTCCTGCCGTGGGTGACCCCCGAGGCCGCCACCCCGGTGCTGGCGATACTCGCCGCCGTAGCGGTGCTGGTCATCGCCTGCCCCTGTGCCCTGGGCCTGGCCACGCCCACCGCACTGATGGTGGGCTCCGGCATCGGCGCCGAGCGCGGCATCCTGATCCGCTCCGGCGAGGCGATCCAGACCTTCAAGGACGTCAAGGTAATGGTCCTCGACAAGACCGGCACCATTACCCGCGGCGAGCCCGAGCTCACCGACATCGTCACCGCCGAGGGCGTCGACGAGACGCGCCTGCTGACCCTGGCGGCGAGCGTGGAGAACGCCTCGGAGCACCCCATCGCCCGGGCCATCGTGGATGGAGCCAAACAGCGCGACGTGACGCCCGGCGAGGTCAGCGAGTTCCGTTCCACCGGGGCACGCGGCGTCTCGGGCAAAGTCGGCGAGGAGACCGTGCTGATCGGCAATCGTCGACTGTTGGAAGAGGAAGGTGTGCAGGGCCTCGAGGCACTGGATGACGCCATGAGCGAGCTCGAGGGCAGGGGCCGCACCGTAGTGATCGTCGCCGCCGACGGCCAGGCGCTGGGACTGGTGGCCGTGGCCGACACCCTCAAGGAAGAGTCGATCGAGGCCATTCGCGGCATGCACGCCCTCGGCCTGCACGTGGTGATGATCACCGGCGACAACGAACGCGCTGCACGCGCCGTGGCCAAGGAGGTCGGCATCGATGAGGTCCAGGCCGGCGTACTGCCGGAAGGCAAAGTCGATGCCATTCGCGCACTTCAGGAAAAACACGGCAACCACGTGGCGATGGTCGGCGACGGCATCAACGACGCTCCTGCCCTCACCCAGGCCAACGTCGGCATCGCCATCGGCGCCGGTGCAGACGTCGCCATCGAGGCCGCCGACGTGACCCTGGTGAGCGGCGAGCTAACCGGCGTGGTAGAGGCCATGCATCTCTCCCGCGCCACCTACGGCAAGATCGTCCAGAACCTGATCTGGGCCAGCGGCTACAACATCGCGGCCATCCCCATCGCGGCCCTGGGCCTGCTGCACCCGATGATCGGTGTGATCGCCATGACCGCAAGCTCGCTGTCGGTGATCGGCAACTCGCTGCTGCTCAAGCGGCAGTTCACCCGTGAAACCCCGCAAGGAGAGGCCCAATGAACCACCTTCACCACTGGATGATGACCGCCTGCGTGGGACTGATGGCGGCGGTCATGCTGCTGCTGATGTGGCGCGCCCAGTCGCTGGGTGGCGGCGCCTGGCTGCTGCTACCCATGGCACTGTGCCTGGGGGCTCATTGGCTGCTGCATCGCCACTGCGATAAGGAACAGGACACTGGCGATCGATGACTGGACAAGCGCGGCGAGCACGTCGAGGATAGGGCCCCGTTGTAGCCTCGCTTCCTCCTGCCATCAGCCGAGAGTGTGCCATGCCGCCTGTCACCGAAACGCCCCACCAGGTTCCCTTCCGTGAGGCCGTGATGGTCTGGCTGCGCATCGCCATGCTGAGCTTCGGCGGCCCGGCTGGGCAGATCGCGGTGATGCACCGTATCCTGGTCGAGGAGAAGCAGTGGATCGGCGAGCGGCGTTTCCTGCACGCCCTCAACTACTGCATGATGCTGCCAGGACCGGAGGCCCAGCAGCTGGCGATCTACATCGGCTGGCTGATGCACCGCACCAAGGGCGGCCTGGTTGCCGGTTGCCTGTTCGTGCTGCCCGGCTTCATCGCCATCCTGGCACTCAGCTACCTCTATGCGGCGCTGGGCAACGTGGGCTTGGTGGAGGGGCTGTTCTTCGGCCTCAAGGCCGCCGTACTGGCGGTGGTGCTCAATGCCGTGGTGCGGATCGGCAAGCGGGCACTCAAGAATCGGATCATGCTGGGCCTGGCGGCGGCAGCCTTCGTGGCGATCTTCTTTTTCGACGTGGCCTTCCCATTGATCATCCTGAGTGCGGCGCTGCTGGGTTACTGGGGCGGCAAGCGCGGCATGGCCGCCTTTCAGGTCGGCGGCGGCCATGGCGATGACAATGCCCAGGGCCTCAGCGACCGCGACTCGCTGCTCGGCGAGGGGCTGCCCGCCCACGCGCGGCCCAACCCCGGCTGGTCGCTGCGCGTCTCGGCCATCTTTGTGCTGCTGTGGCTGACGCCGGTCGTGATTTTGCTGGCCACCCTGGGGAGCGAAAACGTCTTCAGCCAGATCGCCACCTTCTTCAGCAAGATGGCGGTGGTGACCTTCGGCGGCGCCTATGCCGTGCTCGGCTATGTGACCCAGGAAGCGGTCCAGAATTACGCCTGGCTGGCGCCGGGCGAGATGCTCGACGGCCTGGGCATGGCCGAGACCACCCCGGGACCACTGATCCAGGTGGTGCAGTTCGTCGGTTTCATGGGCGCCTACCGCGAGGCCATCGGGCTCGACCCCATGCTGGCGGCGACCCTGGCAGCAGTGCTCACCACCTGGGTCACCTTCGTGCCCTGCTTCCTGTGGATCTTCCTGGGGGCGCCCTACGTGGAGCGCCTGCGCGACAACCGCGCCCTCAGCGCCGCCCTGTCGGCCATCACCGCGGCGGTGGTCGGCGTCATCCTCAACCTGGCGATCTGGTTCGGGCTCCACGTGATCTTTGCCGAGGTCGAAGAGTGGCACGCCCTGGGGGCTCGCCTGCTGATCCCGGACCTGACCTCGCTGGAACCGCTTGCCCTGCTGCTGTCTGCCGCGGCGATGCTTGCCATCTTCCGCTTCAAGGTAGGCATGCTCACGGTATTGGGCAGCTGTGCGCTACTCGGGGTTCTGTTTTCCTTGGTGTTCTAGGGCAGTCTCATCTCGAATGCATTGAGCGTCATGGCCACCAGTGAGTAATAGCCGATGATGCCCACCACCTCGACCAGCGTTTGCGTGCCCAGCGCCTGCCGGGCTGCCTCGAACGTCGCATCGTCGATGCGATTGTCGGCCAATAGCTGTCGCGTCAGCGTCTGCAGCATGGCCAGCCGAGGTGGTTCAAGGTCAGCCCAGCCGCCCTCCCGAAGCGTCACCACCGCCTGTTCCGCGAGCCCTGCTTGTATCGCGATAGGCTCATGGATCTGCTGCTCGCCGACACATCGGAAATGTGCGGCAACGATCAGGATCAGCAGCTCGCTTTCGAGGGTGGTCAACCGAGTGCCATAGCGGCAGAAGGCGCCCAGCTGCTGGGCAGGCCCCGCCAGGCCGGGGCTATGCAGCCAGGCCAGGAAGGGCCCGTCGGCGTTGCCCCGCGTTGCGAGAATCGATTCGTGAATGGCCCGCTGCTGCGGACTCATGGCATCCGCCGAGGGGAGTTCGATCCTTGACTGCATGTGAATACTCCAGCGTTGCGACACGTCTTGTTCTACTGGCGGATGAACAACCTGGCGAGAGATCTCGGCTAGCCAGTATCCCGGCCATGGTCATTGGCACAGCCATGAAGAGTAGCAGTTGGCGATGTTGGGAGCTTGTCGACGCGCACCCCGTAAGGAAGATCAGACTTTCACGCTGACCGTGGGGTAGTTAGGAAGCTAAAACAGAAAACCAGCCGTAACAGGCTGGTTTCTTGAAGAAGTGGCGGAGGGGGAGGGATTCGAACCCTCGAAGCCTTTCGACTTACACACTTTCCAGGCGTGCTCCTTCGACCACTCGGACACCCCTCCGCATTGTGGCTCTGCGCCTGGCGGCATATGACTGCCTGCTGCCGGTGCGTCAGAACGGCGCATACTGTAACGAGCCAAACCCGTGATTGCAAGCGGTTTTCCCCGCACTCCTGCCGTGCTGGCACCGGTCCAGGCCGCCTCAGGCGACGTCCTGATACCCCCGTTGCCAGTGGTTCAGCTCCAGCGCTCGACGAAGTCGGCCGGGTCGCGCTCGGGAATCGGCTTATGGCGCCCGGCCAGTTGGCCGAGGTAGAGAAAGCCGACGATCTCGTCGTGCTCACCCAGGCCAAGCCCCTTGCGCACGGTGCTGTTGAAGGCGTAGTGGCCGCTGCGCCACATGGCGCCGAGGCCCAGCGCATGGGCGGCCAATATGATGCCGTGGGCAGCACAGCCGGCGGAGATCACCTGCTCCACCGGCGGTACCTTGGGCAGGTCTGGGGTGACCTTGGCGATCACCGCGATCACCATTGGCGCCCGATGCGGCTTCTTGCGCGCGGCGTTGAGGGTGTCATCGCCACTGTGCGGGTCATCGCGGTACTCGGCCTCGGCAAACAACTCCCCCAGCCGGTCGAGGCCCTTGCCGGAGAACTCGATGAAACGCCACGGCGTCAGTTCCTTGTGATCCGGGGCGCGCAGCGCGGCGCGATACAGCGCCTCGCGCTGGGCGGCGTCAGGGGGCGGGCCCATCAGCTTGCCCATGGAACTGCGCTCGTGAAGCAGCGTCATGGCATCCATCCGGCGTCTCCTTGTGGTGGTTGAGCAAATGACGACAGCTTACCGCAGCGCCTCACTGCCGAGCCAGACGCAGCGGCTCGGGCGGGCGCTCTCCCGGAGTTGCACGCCAAGGCGAGATATCGAGTCCACCACGGCGCACGTAGCGCGCCAGCACCAGCAGCCGCTCGGGACACGCCTGGGCCATCAGGTCCATGAAGATATGTTCGACGCAGTGCTCGTGGAAGTCCTGATGCTGGCGATAGCCGATCAGGTAGCGCAGAAGCCCTTCGCGGTCGAGCCTGGGCCCGCGATAGCGGATCAGCACGCTGCCCCAGTCGGGTTGCCCGGTGACCGGGCAGTTGGACTTGAGCAGGTGCGAGTGCAGCGTCTCCTCGACGATCTCCTCCCCTACCCTCAGATGGGCGGCACTGGGGGTGTAGTCGTCGATCTCGATGTCCAGACCATCCAGGCATTCGCCGGGCAGCGGGCGGGGAGTGAGCGCCTCATCCTCGACGCCTAGCAGCGCCACGCCCACCGGCGTCCCGGCCGCGGCACTCAGATCGCACTCGAGGGTCGCCATCACCTCCTCGCGGCTAGCGAAGCGGGTCTGGTTGAAGCTGTTCAGGTAGAGCTTCCAGGACTTGGACTCGATCAGGTTCGGCGAGTCCGCTGGCAGCCGAAAGCGCGCCACCGCCACCAGTGGCTTGCCTCGGGCATTCAGCCAGGAAACCTCGAAGGCGTGCCACTCATCCTCGCCGACGAACGGCAAGGCGCCCTCCTCGATCCCCAGCGGCGCACGATTGGCCGCGCGGGGGATGGGATAAAGCAACGCGGCGTCATACTGCTCCGGATAGGCGGACTCGCGTCCCAGCGGCGCGTTGGCGAGGGTCTCGGGTCGTTGCATGGTCAGCTCCTGATGCCTTTGCCGCGATCCAGCATCCACAGCGCGATGCCGAACAGCACCACGATAAACGCCACGATAGCGCTCAGCGCCCAGACCACCGGGATGTCCGAGACGCCCAGGAAGCCGTAGCGGAACACATTGACCATATACAGAATCGGGTTGAGCATCGACACGCCCTGCCATAGCGCCGGCAGCATCGAGATCGAATAGAACACCCCGCCCAGATAGGTCAGCGGCGTGAGAATGAAGGTCGGCACGATCGAGATGTCATCGAACTTGTCGGCCAGCAGCGCGTTGATGAAACCACCGATGGAGAACAGCGCCGAGGTCAGCACCACCACGAAGATGGTCAGCAGCGGATGGACCATGCTGATGCGCGTGAAGAACAGCGACACGATGGTCACGATCAATCCTACCCCCAGCCCACGGGCCATGCCGCCCAATACGAAGCCGGCGAGGATCACCCAGTTGGGCATCGGCGAGACCATCATCTCCTCGATGGAGCGCTGGAACTTGTTGGAGAAGAAGGATGACGCGACGTTGGAGTAGCTGTTGGTGATCACCGCCATCATGATCAGCCCAGGGACAATGAAGTCCATGTAGCTGAAGCCATCCATGTCGCCGATCCGCGAGCCGATCAGGTTGCCGAAGATGATGAAGTACATGGTCATGGTAATCGACGGCGGCAGCAGGGTCTGCGGCCAGATCCGCATGAAGCGCTTGATCTCCTTGTGCACCAGGGTCCATAACGCGATGGCGATCTGTGTCGGGCTCATGGGCGCGCCTCCGCCGCGGCAGCGGCTCGCGCAAGGTCGGCATTGCCCTGCTCGACCATGGTCACGAACATCTCCTCCAAGCGATTGGCGCGGTTGCGCATCGACACCACCTCGATGCCCTGTTCGCCGAGGGCGGCGAAGATATCGTTGAGTCGCTGCCCGCGGTGCACCATGACCGCGAGCTGGGCACCGTCGATCTGCTGCACCTCGAAGCCCTCGATCTGCGGCACGGCCTCCAGTGGGGCGGCCAGGTCGAACAGGAAGGTCTCGGTGTCGAGCTCGGTGAGCAGTGCCCTGACGCTGGTGTTCCGAATGATCTCGCCGTGGTTGATGATCGCCACGTTGCGACACAGGCTCTCGGCTTCCTCGAGGTAGTGGGTGGTGAGAATGATGGTGGTGCCCTCCTCGCGGTTGATGCGGCGCAGGTACTCCCACATGCTGCGGCGCAGCTCTATATCCACCCCGGCGGTAGGCTCGTCGAGAATCAGCAGCTTGGGCCGATGCATCAGCGCGCGGGCGATCATCAGCCGGCGCTTCATGCCGCCGGAGAGCATCCGCGCGCTGCCGTCGCGCTTGTCCCACAGGCCGAGGTCGCCGAGCAGGCGCTTGGCGCGCGGCAAGGCCTCGCTGCGCGACATGCCGTAGTAGCCGGCCTGGGCCAGCACGATATCGATGACCTTCTCGAACTGGTTGAAGTTGAATTCCTGGGGCACCACGCCGAGATGATACTTGGCGCGGGCGAAATCGCGGTCGGTATCGATGCCGAAGATCGAGATCTGGCCGGCGCTCTTCTGCACCAGCGAGCAGACCACGCCCAGGGTAGTGGACTTGCCGGCCCCATTGGGCCCCAGCAGCGCGAAGAAGTCGCCTTGCTGCACATCGAGATCGATGCCCTTGAGGGCGTGAAAACCGTTGCCGTAGACCTTGGTCAGTCCACGGATGGACAGCGCCGGAGTGGCCATCGGAATCTCCCGGGAGATGGGTGAATCATTAGGCAGCTAAAAATATGGGCGATCGCCGAGAATTCAAGGCCTCGGAGAGTCGTAGAGAAGGGCGTTCTTGGAGCGGGAAAGGAGATTCGAACTCCCGACCCTCGCCTTGGCAAGGCGATGCTCTACCGCTGAGCTATTCCCGCATAACGAAGTGAGGTGCGATGTGGCGTCCCATAGGGGGTTCGAACCCCTGTTACCGCCGTGAAAGGGCGGTGTCCTGGACCACTAGACGAATGGGACGCTGAGGTGTCGCTAGGCCCATCTACTCGGAGGCAGATGGAGCGGGAAAGGAGATTCGAACTCCCGACCCTCGCCTTGGCAAGGCGATGCTCTACCGCTGAGCTATTCCCGCTTGTATCGCAACCTACCGATGATCGAGTGGCGTCCCATAGGGGGTTCGAACCCCTGTTACCGCCGTGAAAGGGCGGTGTCCTGGACCACTAGACGAATGGGACGCTGAGGTGTCGCTAGGCCCATCTACCCGGGGGAAGATGGAGCGGGAAACGAGATTCGAACTCGCGACCCCAACCTTGGCAAGGTTGTGCTCTACCACTGAGCTATTCCCGCGCTGTCTCTGCACTACCGATCATCCAGCACCTGACGAGAGGAAGTGGCGTCCCATAGGGGGTTCGAACCCCTGTTACCGCCGTGAAAGGGCGGTGTCCTGGACCACTAGACGAATGGGACGCGGCGTTCCCTCATCGAGGTGGCGCGTATGTTACTGAGCGCCCAAGTGACTGTCAAGCGACTGGCCAAAGGGGATTTTCCCGACCAGCCAGCTACGCTGATAATAGCCGTGTCGGGGCTAGTCAGGCACCCCCCGAGCGGTGTTTGATGACCATGGATACACCCGCAGCGAGAGAGACCGCCATGCGCAACAAAGTCGAGAAAAGCGACGCCGAGTGGCGTGCCCAACTCACCCCCGAGCAGTATCGCGTCACCCGCGAAAAAGGCACCGAGCGGCCGTTCAGCGGCGACTATCAGGTCAGCAACGCCCATGGTATCTACCACTGCGTCTGCTGTCAGGCGGCGCTGTTCGAGAACGAGCACAAGTTCGATGCCGGCTGTGGCTGGCCTAGCTTCGACCGCCCCCTGGGGGTCCATGCCGTCGAGGAGCACGTCGACGACTCCCACGGCATGCAGCGCACCGAGGTGGTCTGCGCCCACTGCAACGCCCACCTCGGCCATGTGTTCCCCGATGGCCCACCCGAGACCACCGGCCTGCGCTACTGCATCAACTCGGTGGCACTGAGCTTCCACGACGGCGAATAAGCGAGCCCTGGGCCGGCGCTTGCCGGCCCACGTCCGCGTCACGCTCTGCTAGAATGATCGCCTTTTGCACGCGGATGGAGAGTGGCCATGCTCGGCTGGTTCCCGGGACACATGAACAAGGCGCGCCGCCAGATCAAGGAGGCGCTGCCGGAGATCGACGTGGTGCTCGAGGTGCTCGACGCCCGCCTGCCCTACTCCAGCGCCAACCCGATGCTCGCCGAGCTCACCGAACACAAGCCGGTGCTCAAGATCCTGTCGCGGGCCGACCTCGCCGATCCGGCGCGCACCGCCGAGTGGGTCGCCCACTTCGACGCCCAGCCCGACACCCGCGCCCTGGCGGTGACCACTACCAACGCCCGCGAGCTCAAGCGCATTCCCAAGCTGTGCCACGAGCTGGCCGGCCACATCCGCGCCGACCGCGATGTGCGGGTGATGGTGATGGGCATTCCCAACGTGGGTAAATCGACCTTGATCAACGGCCTGGCCGGCCGCAAGATCGCCAAGACCGGCAACGAGCCGGCGGTGACCAAACGCCAGCAGAAGGTGCGCATCGATGGCCGGGTGGCGCTGATCGACACCCCCGGCGTGCTGTGGCCGAAGATCGAGGACCAGGCCAGCGCCTACCGCCTGGCGGCCAGCGGCGCGATCCGCGATACCGCCATCGACTACCTCGATGTGGCGGTGATCACCGCTGCAGAGCTGGCCAAGCGCTATCCTGAGGCCCTCACCGCGCGCTATAAGCTCAAGGAGCTGCCCGCCTATACCGCCAATCCCGAGGCGGCGCGGGTCGAGGCCGACGGCCCGGCGCGCCCCGACTTCCTGGCCCTTGCCGGCTTCGATGGCACCGCCATCGTCGCCGAGATCGCCGCCAGGCGTGGCGGCCTGCGCCCCGGCGGCGAGGTCGACCTACACCGCGGCGCCGAGGTGCTGCTGCATGAGCTACGCGACGGCAAGCTCGGGCCGGTGACCCTAGAAACGCCGGCGGATATTCCCGCGCCGGCGGCCGAGGGCGACATCCCGGATATCACCGACACCCCATAAGACGCCCCTCGAGGGCTCCACTACTGGACGCACTTTCGGACACGACATGGACACCCCGATCAGGAAATCGCACAAGCTATACAACGTCTGCTACGACATCCGCGGCCCGGTGCTCGACCACGCCAAGCGCCTGGAAGAGGAAGGTCAGCGCATCCTCAAGCTGAATATCGGCAATCCCGCGCCTTTCGGCTTCGAGGCGCCCGAGGAGATCCTTCAGGACGTGATGCGCAACCTGTCCACCGCTCAGGGCTATTGCGATTCCAAGGGGCTCTATTCGGCGCGCAAGGCGATCATGCAGGAGTGCCAGCGCAAGCAGATCCCCGGCGTCGGCATCGAGGACATCTATGTCGGCAACGGCGTCTCGGAGTTGATCGTGATGGCCATGCAGGCGCTGCTCAACGACGGCGACGAGGTGCTGATCCCGGCCCCCGACTACCCGCTGTGGACCGCCGCCGCCAATCTCTCCGGCGGTCGCCCGGTGCACTATCTATGCGACGAACAGGCCGACTGGGCCCCGGATATGGCCGACATTCGCGCCAAGGTCACCAGTCACACCCGCGCCATCGTGCTGATCAACCCTAACAACCCCACCGGCGCGGTCTATCCCCCGGCGGTGGTCAGCGAACTGCTCGATATCGCCCGCGAGCACGACCTGGTGGTGTTCTCCGACGAGATTTACGACAAGATCCTCTACGACGACGTCGAGCATGTCTCCACCGGCGCCCTGGCCAGCGAGGATCAGCTGGTGGTGACCATGAACGGGCTCTCCAAGAGCTACCGCTGCGCCGGCTTCCGCTCCGGCTGGATGATCCTCTCCGGCAGCGTCGCCAAGCAGCGCGCCGCCGATTACATCCAGGGCCTGACCATGCTCGCCTCGATGCGCCTGTGCGCCAATGTGCCGGCCCAGCACGCTATCCAGACCGCACTGGGCGGCTACCAGTCGATCAACGACCTGATCCTGCCCGGCGGACGGCTGCGCGCCCAGCGCGATATCACCGTGGAAAAGCTCAACGCCATTCCCGGGGTCTCCTGCACCACGCCCAAGGGCGCGCTCTACGCCTTCCCGCGGCTCGACCCCAAGGTGTTCAATATCCACGACGACCAGCAGCTGGTGCTCGACCTGCTGCTGCAGGAGAAGATCCTGCTGGTGCAGGGTACCGCCTTCAACTGGCCGGAACCGGATCACGTACGCATCGTCACCCTGCCCTGGGCCGAGCAGCTCGACGATGCGCTGGAGCGCTTCGGCAACTTCCTGTCGCGCTATCGTCAATGAAGCATAAAACGCCAGCGGCGCTTGAAACCCAAGCCCGCTGACCGTATCTAATCCACAGCTAATTTGTCGTTTCTTGCCGGAGACCGCGTAACATGATGAGAATCCTGCTTTTCCTGGCCACCAACCTAGGTGTGATCCTGGTCGCCAGCATCACCCTCAGGCTGCTCGGGGTTGAGCCCTACCTCAACGCCCAAGGCCTGAACATGAACTCGCTGCTGATCTTCTGCTTCATCTTCGGCATGGCCGGCTCGATGATCTCGCTGTTCATCTCCAAGTGGATGGCCAAGCGCAGCACCGGCACGGTGGTCATCGAGCAGCCGTCGAACAGCACCGAGAAGTGGCTACTCGACACCGTCGCCGAGCTGTCCCGGGAGGCGGGCATCAAGACGCCGGAAGTCGGCATCTTCCCGGCCCAGCAGTCCAATGCCTTCGCCACCGGCTGGAACAGGAACGACGCCCTGGTGGCGGTTTCCGCCGGCCTGCTCAACCGCATGCGTCCGGAGGAAGTGCGCGCGGTGCTGGCCCACGAGATCGGCCACGTGGCCAACGGCGACATGGTCACCCTGGCGCTGATCCAGGGGGTAGTGAACACCTTCGTGATGTTCTTCGCGCGCGTCGTCGCCCACCTGGTGGACAGCTTCCTGAAGAGCCGCACCGACGGTGCCGGACTGGGCTTCATGGGCTACTTTGCGGTGGTGATCGTGGCCGAGATCGTGTTCGGCATCGTCGCCTCGGCGATCGTCGCCTGGTTCTCACGCTTCCGCGAATACCGCGCCGACGCCGCCGGCGCCCAACTGGCCGGCTCCGGTGCGATGATCAACGCCCTGGCCCGCCTCAAGGCCGAGACCGAGCTTCCCGACCAGATGCCGGACACGCTGCGCGCCATGGCCATCACCAAGGGCCAGACCAAGTCACTGATGGAGCGCATGTTTGCCAGCCACCCGCCGTTGGATGACCGTATCCGCGCCCTCAAGGAGGCGGCCTACAGGCAGTAAGTCGCCTGTCATCTGGCCTTGCTGACACGCAGACGGGCTCACCTCAGGGTGAGCCCGTCTGCGTCGTGGCGACCGTGCGCCCTAGTTGACCCGAAAGCCCGCCGCCACGAGCAGCGGCGCCAGCGACCGACCGTCCATTCCCATTGCCACCTCCAGAGTGGAGAATTCACGGCGCAGCGGATAGTCGGCTCGCCAGGCATCGAAACCACGCGCCATGCCCTGCTCAATCGCCATGCGCGCAAGGCCATCATGGTCGCGGCGCACATCATAGACGGCGCGCATGCACAGCCGCAGCGCGTCCCAGGGCGGCAACCCCCTGCCCAGCTCCAGGCGTGACAGCGGGGGCGGTGGCGCCAGGTCGTCCAAGCTCAGCCTCACTGGCAGCTCAAAACAGCGCATTGCCGCGGCATAGATCTGCTGGGTGCCGCGCAGCTTGCCATCGAGGCTGTACCCTGCGATATGCGGCGTGGCGATATCCACAAGCCGCCGCAGCCCCTCATCAATGGCCGGCTCCCCTTCCCAGACGTCGAGCACGCAACGCAGGTCGCCCGACATGGCCAGCCGCTGCCGCAGCGCAGTGCCATCCAGACAGTCGCCGCGGCCGGCATTGAGCAGCCAGGTCCCCGGCGCCAGCGCATCTATGCGCTCGGCATCCAGCAGGTGATGGGTGGCATGCGGGCCGCCACACACCAATGGAGTATGCAGGCAGAGCACGTCGGCCCACTGGCAGAGCTCGTCCAGCCCGTAGAAGCGCTCGCCCGGCTCGGCCTCGGCGCGCGGCGGATCACAGCGCCGGCAGTCGAGCCCCAGCGCCATCAGCCGCCGATAGAGCCGTTCGCCGACGTTGCCGGCACCGACGATCCCGACCCGACGCTGGTCGATGGACGTCCCCTCGCGCTCGGCAAGCAGCGCGAGACTCGACACGACGTAGTCGACCACCGCTTCGGCGTTACAGCCCGGGGCACTGGAAAAGTCGACCCCGCGCTCGGACAGGGCGGCTTGATCGATATGATCGGTACCGATGGTACAGGTACCGACGAAACGCAGCCGCGCCCCGGCCCGTTCGGCGGCCTCGAGCAGTGCCGCATCGACCCGCGTGATGGAGCGCACGATCAATGCCTCGGCGCCGGCCAGCGACGCGCCGTCGATCTCGCGGCCGGGCACCGCAACGACTTCGCCAAGCTCTCCGAAGCAGCGCTCGGCGGCGGGAATATTGGCATCAACGATGACGCGCATGCGGGCCTCTCACTTGACCGATTAACGTACCGCCACAGCGCTATGGCGATGACGATGGCGCCGTTACAATAGCATGCTCATCACCACCGAGCGCCCACCCACGCTCGTCAACCACCTGCAGGAGCCTCGATGATCGTCCGTTGGGAGAGTGAGCATGACTATGTGCTGGTGCATATCCATCAGGACATGTTCGGCGACTGGATCTTCAGCCGCGCCTGGGGGCAGATCGGCACCCAGTTCGGCGGGCTCAAGCACCAGTTGGCCGATGACTATACGCAGGCAGTGATGTGGCTCGAGGACATCGGCCATATCCAGGCCTCGCGCGGCTTTTGCAAGGTGCTAGAGGTACAGGACGACACCCCCGAGGGGCGCGACGCCGTGCGTCAGCTGTCGCTGCTGGAGGCGCTGTAAATGCCCAGCGCTTCACGGAGGGCCTAACCCAGATAGCGTCGCCCACCGCGCATCACGGCGCCTTTCACTTCAGCGGCCGGTGGCTCGCCGTCCAGGCGCCGCTGCAGGGCCTTCCAGGCGCCAACGTCCAGCCAGCCGCGAGCGTCCAGCCAGGCAGCCAGCCGTGCCGGGTCGAAGCCGCGATCGAGCTCCTTACCCGCTTCATCGGCGAGTACCGGAATCCGCACGCCGTAGCGCGCCATCAGCGCATCGTCCTCGCTGATTTCAATATGCTCCAACGTCACCGACCCGCTACTCAGCTCGTTGAGTAGCGCCTCGAGCTGGCTGCACAGGTGGCAGCCCAGGGTGGTGTAGAGTCGCAGCCGGATCATGCGGCCTCCCGATGGCGGATCAAGAAGACGTGGTGAATATCCGGGCGGCGCGCGAAGTCCGGATCGAAGGTCTTGGCGGAGATATCGTCTACCGCATATTGCGCAGCGAGGTCGGCATCGAGGACGAACTTGCGCTGGTTGTTGGAGAACACCAGCGTGCCCCCCGGCGCCAGCCGCGCCATGGCCAAGCGTACCAGGCGGCCGTGGTCGCGCTGGATATCCAGGGTCGCGGCCATTTTCTTGGAGTTGGAGAAGGTCGGCGGGTCCATGAAGATCAGATCGAACTCGCTGCCGGCGGTCTCCAGCCAGCGCAGGCAGTCGTCGCGCACCACCCGGTGGCGGCTAGGATCGAGGCGGTTGAGGGCGAAGTTGTCCCGCGCCCATTCCAGGTAGGTATTCGACAGATCGACGCTGACGCTGTCGCTGGCGCCGCCCTGCTGCTCGCTGCCCAGGGCAGCGTGAACGGTCGCCGTGGCGGTATAGCAGAACAGGTTCAGAAAGCGCGTGCCGGGAGCCAGCTCGGCGAGCAGCCGCCGCACCGGGCGGTGGTCAAGAAACAGTCCGGTATCCAGGTAATCGCGCAGGTTGACCCATAGCCGCGCGCGCCCCTCGCGCACCTCGAAGCGCTCGCCGCTGGCCGCCTGCTTCTGGTACTGGGCGCGCCCGCTCTGGCGCTCGCGCTGCTTGACGTAGACGTGCTCGGGGCGCACTCCGAGCACGTCGGGAATCACCTGCAGGGCGTCGTGCAAAAGGCGCTGGGCCTGGGCGGCATTGACCGACTTGGGCGGCGCATACTCCTGCACGTGCACCCGCTCGCCATAGAGGTCGATGGCCAGGGCATACTCCGGCATATCGGCGTCGTAGAGCCGGTAGCAGGGCTCTCCACGCTGCTTGAGCCACTTCTTCAAGCGCTTGCGATTCTTCTCCAGGCGATTGGCGAACATCTGCGCGCCCTCGCTGCGCCGTGGCGCGCTGCCGGCCTCGCGGTGGGCGATCTCTTGTGCTTGAGCGTCTGCTTGTGGCGCCTGGCCATCGGCTTCCGGCAGCGGCATCAGCAGCAGCTTGCAGTCCAGCGGGCCGTTCTTGAAGGCGTACTGCTTGACGGCGCGCAGCCCGGTACGGTGGCCGAGGTCCGGATTGCCGGTGAACAGCGCCAGGGTCCAGCCCGGGAAGGCATGGCGGCTGCGCTCGCCGATGGCGGCATACAGCGGCACCAGCTCGGGCAGCTCGCCGATGCGCTCGCCGTAGGGCGGGTTGGTGATGATCAACCCCGGGGTCTCGGCAGGCAACGTTGCAGGGCGCTTCAACTGGTTGACCGAACCACCGCTGAAGGTGATCAGTGCCGGAATCCCGGCACGCATGGCATTGGCCTTAGCCGCAGCGATGGCCTGTGGGCTCTGGTCGAAGCCGAACAGCGTACTCTTGCAGCGTTTGCGACCGATGCTGGCGCGGGCCTCGGCCTCGCGTTTGAGTTCGGCCCACAGCGCCGCGTCGTGGCCGGCCCAGCCGTGAAAACCAAAGCGCACCCGTGCCAGCCCCGGCGCCACATCGGCGGCGATCAGCGCCGCCTCGACGACCAGGGTGCCCGAGCCGCACAGCGGATCGACCAGCGCCTCGCCGGCCTTGGCCTTTGCCGGCCAACCGACGCGCATCAGTAGCGCCGCGGCGAGGTTCTCCTTGAGCGGTGCATGCCCCAGCTCACGACGGTAGCCGCGCTTGTGCAGGCTATCGCCGGCCAGGTCGATGCCCAGCGTCAAACGGCCGCGGTGCAGGTGAGCATAGAGCCGCAGATCCGGCGCCTTGGGGTCGATGTCCGGGCGACCCTGCCCGGCGGCAAGCAGCGCCTCGACCACGCCATCCTTGACCGTCTGGGCGCCGAAGCGGGTATGCCGGATATGCGCCGACTGGCCGTGAAAATCCACCGCCAGGGTCGTACCCGGCCGCCAATGCTGCGCCCAAGGCAGTGCCGCGGTGCAGGCCTTCAGCTGCTCGGGCTGCTCGATGCCCTCCTCTCGGGCCAGGCACAGCACCACCCGATTGGCCAGTCGCGACCACAGGCAGAGCCGATAGGCCACCTCGAGGGAGCCGCTGACATGCACGCCGGCCACCGTCGTCTTGTCGATTTGCGCACCCAATGCGCTGAGCTCATCCGCCAACAGTCCCTCGATACCCCACGGACATGTCACGAAAAGACGATGATTATCAGTCGGTTGTGTATCAGTCATAAAAAAGTGCCACAGCCCTGCTGTTGGTCATATTCCTGTAGTGTCGATTTGATAATGGCCTTATGCCAAATCGCCGCTCGACAAAGCCCCGCATCATGAACTAGATGTAAAAGGGTAGCTACTGAAAACGCATGCGTTTCTTGTCCATGGACGCCATTGGCAATGGCGTGTGGCGGGTCGGCTCGACCCACCGCACCGTCAACATTTGTCCCGAAAAAACCTGGTTCTTCACAAGAGGCCATCCGATGAAACGACAGAAACGTGATCGCTTCCAGCGTGCCTATGTTCACGGGTACAAAGCGGGCATTACCGGCCGCTCCCGTGATGACTGTCCCAGTCAGGATGTAAATCTTCGCGAATACTGGATGAGCGGTTGGCGTGAAGGTCGTGGGGATCAATGGTCCGGTATGACAGGTGTCTCCGGCATTCACAAGAACCCCATGGTGATATGACACCACTGTTTTCATCGTCTAATGCCCTACGCATGCGATGAATCTTTCAAGGCCCGCCTCACCAGCGGGCCTTTCTGTTGCCTACCTGCCAGCTACCCCTCCGAGTGCCCCGCATCGCGCAATGCCCGTGCGCACTCGCCGACCAGCACCGGCCCGCGGTAGATGAAGCCCGAGTAAAGCTGCACCAGGTCGGCACCGGCCTCGACCTTGGCGCTGGCCGCCTCGCCGCTGTCGATGCCCCCGACACCGATAATTGGCATGCTCGGCAGCTCGCGGCGCAGTTCACCGATCACCCGGTTGGAGGCCTCGAATACCGGCTTGCCCGACAGCCCGCCCTGCTCCTCGCCGTGTGGCAGCCCCGAGACCGCCTCGCGGGCCACCGTGGTATTGGTGGCAATCACTGCGTCGATTTCACTGCGGGTCAGCGAAGCGGCCACCAGTCCGACTTCCTCGCTGCTCATGTCCGGGGCGATCTTTACCGCCAGCGGGACGCGTCTACCGCTTCGTTGGTCCAGTTGCGTCGCCTCCTCGCGCAGCCGGCCCAACAGGGCATCGAGGTGCTCGCCGAACTGCAGGTTGCGTAGCCCGGGAGTATTGGGCGACGAGATATTGACGGCGATGTAGTGGGCGTGGGCGTGTACCTTGCGCAGGCAAGTCAGATAGTCGTCCACCGCTTGCTCCACCGGTGTGGTGAGATTCTTGCCGATGTTGATGCCAATCACCCCCGGGTAGCGGCTGGCCTTGACCTTCGCCACCAGGTGGTCGACGCCGGCATTGTTGAACCCCATGCGGTTGATGATGGCGCCGGCCTCGGGCAGGCGAAACAGTCGCGGTTTGGGGTTACCGTCCTGGGGCTTGGGCGTCACGGTGCCAACTTCGACGAACCCGAAACCGAGTGCGCCCAGCGCATCGAGGTGGTCGGCGTTCTTGTCGAGCCCGGCGGCCAGGCCGACTCGATTGGGGAAACGCAGCCCCATCAGCTCCACCGGATCCGCTACCCGGGCACCGCCGACATAGCGTGCCAGGCCCAGGCGGTTGGCCAGATCGAGCCCTTTGAGGGTCACGCCATGGGCGGCTTCCGGATCGAGTCGGAACAGCAGCGAGCGGGCAAGCGAATACATGAGATTCCTCGGGGCGAATGGGCGACGGGCGGCGATTATAGCCCAACCGCTCCAGAAACGACGAACCCCCGCCGAGAGGCAGGGGTTCGCGGGTCACCGCGTGCTGGCGTCAGCCCTCGCCGCTGCTCTCGGCGAGGTCGACCAGTTCGCGAATCGCCACGGCGAACAGCGGGAAACCGCCCTGGCTGCCGGAGCGCACCTCGGCGAGCAGGCTGCACCAGCGCTGGAACAGCGACTCATGGCGGTCGAGCCACTGGGCCACGCGCTGCTCGACGTCCCGGGCGCCGCTTTCGAGCTTGATCACCCCCACCGTCAGCGCCAGCTGTTGGCGGTCGAGATCGTCGCGGAAGGTTTCTCGCGCCTGGGCCTGCCAGCTGTCGCGCACTTCCAGGGCATTGATCTGGTCGATCATCCACGGCAGCTCGAGACGGTGGCCAACCTCATAGAAGACCTCAGCCACACGCTGGATCTTCTCGTCGGTCTGCTTGGCGGCCTCGATGATCCCGAGCCCAGCGTAGAGGCTTTGGGTCGAGGCCACGCTGCTGGCCAGGGCGTCCGGCACGCCGGCCGCCTTGAGCTCGTCACGGCGTGCGTCCCAGGCCTCACGCTCGTCGCCGCGCAGGCGCTTGCCGAGGCTCTCCTGCAGCTGCGCCAGCCGTGGGGCGAAGTGCTCGATGCAGTCCTTGGTGGTCATGCCGCTGCGCTGACGCAGGAACCAGCGGGTGGCGCGACGCAGCAGCCGCATCAGGTCGAGCATCATGCGGTACTGAACGCGGCTGTCGATCTTGTTGTCGAGCGCCTCGATCTTGTGCCATACGCCGTTGAGGCTGAAGCTGTCGCGGGCCACGATGTAGGCGCGGGCGATGTCGGCGCGCCCGGCGCCGGTGGTGTCCATCAGCCGCCGCACGAACACGATGCCCATGTGATCGACCAGATCGTTGGCGATCTGGGTGGCGACGATCTCGCGCTTGAGCTTGTGGTCGTACATCTCGGTCCTGAAGCGCTCCACCAGCACCTGCGGGAAGATGCGCTCCAGATGCTGCTGGATATAGGGGTCATCGGGCACCTCGGAGTCGATCAGGTCACCCTTGAGCACGCTTTTGGAGTAGGAGATCAATACCGACAGTTCGGGCAGGGTCAGGCCCTCGCCGGCGCCTGCGCGCTCGATCAGCGTCTCGTCGTCGGGCAGGAACTCCAACTCGCGATCGAGATGGCCGCTGGCCTCGAGCTCGTTGATGAAACGCCGATAGGGCCCCATGCCCTCCTTGGAAAGCACCTCCGACAGCGACAGCGCCTGGGTCTGGCGGTAGTTGTCGAGCAGCACCAGACGCGACACGTCTTCGGTCATCTCGGCCAGCAGCTGATTGCGCTGCTTGTCGGTCATGTCGCCACGCTTGACGATGTCGTCGAGCAGGATCTTGATATTGACCTCATGGTCGGAGCAGTTGACCCCGCCGGCGTTGTCGATGAAGTCGGTGTTGACCAGCACGCCGCGGGCCGCGGCCTCCATGCGGCCACGCTGGGTGAGGCCGAGATTGCCGCCCTCGCCGACCACCCGGCAGTTGAGCTCGCGGCCATTGATACGCAGCGCATCGTTGGCCTTGTCGCCGACCTCGGCGTCGCTCTCACTGGCCGCCTTCACATAGGTGCCGATGCCACCGTTCCAGATCAGATCCACGGACGACTTGAGCATGGCGCGGATCAGGTCATTGGGGGCTAGCTTAGCGGCGTCGATGCCGAAGGCCGTCTGCATCTCCGGGCTGATCGTGATCGACTTGGCGTTGCGCGAGAAGACTCCGCCCCCCTTGGAGATCAAGCTGGTGTCGTAGTCCTCCCAGCTCGAACGCGGCAGGGCGAACAGCCGCTTGCGCTCGGCGAATGACTTGGCCGCGTCCGGCGTCGGGTCGACGAAGATATGCAGGTGGTTGAAGGCACCCAGCAAGCGAATCTTGTCCGACAGCAACATGCCGTTGCCAAACACGTCGCCGGCCATGTCACCGATACCTACCACGCTGAACTCGTCGGCCTGGGTATTGACGCCGAACTCGCGGAAGTGGCGCTTGACCGACTCCCAGGCGCCCTTGGCGGTAATCCCCATTTTCTTGTGGTCGTAGCCGTTGGCGCCGCCGGAGGCGAAGGCGTCGCCCAGCCAGTGGCCGTACTCGAGGGAGATCTCGTTAGCGATGTCGGAGAAGGTCGCGGTGCCCTTGTCGGCAGCCACCACCAGGTAGGGGTCGTCGTCGTCGTGGCGCACCACCGCCTGGGGCGGTACTACCTCGCCGGCCACCAGGTTGTCGGTGACGTCGAGTAGCGCACGAATGAATATCTGGTAGCAGGCGATGCCCTCGCGCTGCAGCGCATCGCGATCGCCATCCTCGGGCAGACGCTTGCAGACGAAGCCACCCTTGGCCCCTACCGGCACGATCACCGCGTTCTTGACCTGCTGGGCCTTGACCAGCCCCAGCACCTCGGTGCGGAAGTCCTCGCGGCGATCCGACCAGCGCAGTCCGCCACGAGCCACCTTGCCGCCGCGCAGGTGAACGCCCTCGACCCGCGGCGAGTAGACGAAGATCTCGAACGCCGGACGCGGCTTGGGCATGTCGGGCACACGCGTCGGATCGAGCTTGAAAGCGATGTAGTCCTTGAGTACACCGTCGCCGCCGGGCTGGTAATAATTGGTGCGCAGGGTGGCCTGGATCAGCTCGATATAGCGGCGCAGCAGCAGGTCATCGTTGAGACTGGCCACCCCGTCGAGACTCTGCTGCAGGCGCATAAGGCAGGCCTCGACTTCGCTGTCGCGATCGCCCTGCTCGGGGTCGAAGCGCAGCTCGAACAGAGATACCAGCTCGCGGGTGATCTCGGGATGCTTGGTCAGGGTAGTGGCGATGTAGAGCTGTGAGAGTCCGAAGCGGATCTGCTTGAGGTAGCGTGCGTAGGCGCGCAGCATGGCCACTTCGCGCCAGCTGAGGTTGGCACCGATCACCAGCCGGTTGAAGGCATCGTTCTCGGCCTCGCCGTTCCAGATGCGCTTGAAGGCATCGATGAACGGCTCGCGCATCTCCTGCAGGTTGACGACCTCATTGGTGTGGTGCTCGAGATCGAAGTCGTGAATCCAGCAGGCGCCATCGCTACGAGTGATCTCGTAGGGGCGCTCGCCGATCACCCGCAGCCCGAGGTTTTCCATCACCGGCAGGACGTCGGACAGCGGAATCGGCCGATCGCGATGGAACAGCTTGAGGTTGACCCCGTCGCCCTCCTCCTCGACCAGCCGGTAAAGCGACAGCGACAGCTGCGCACCGGCGTCCAGATCGTTGACGTGGTGGATATCGTAGACCGCGGTGCGAGCGCTGAAGTCTTCCCGATAGGCCGCCGGGAAGGCGTCACGGTAGACGTCCATCAGGCGATTGGCCTGCTCCTCGCCGAAGCCCTCGACCATTGCTTCGTGCAGGTCGTCGCGCCAGCTGCGCGCCAGCCCGATGACCTTGTTCTCGATACGCTTGAGATCGTAGTCGGCCGGAGCCTCACCGTTGAAGCGCAGGATCAGCTGGATGCGTGCCAGCACCGACTCGGAGAGATAGGTGTTGAAGTCGCCGAAAGTGGCATCGAGCTCATCGCAAAGCAGATTCTGGATGCGTACGCGCAGGTCGGTGGAAAACACGTCCCGTGGCACGAACACCAGGCAGGAGTAGAACTTGCCGAACCGGTCTTCACGCACGAACAGCCGTACCCGACGACGCTCGCGAATATTGAGAATACCCAGCGCCGTACGAGTCAGCTCCTCGCTGGTGATCTGGAACAGATCGTCGCGCGGGTAGACCTCGAGGATCTGCATCAGCTGCTTGCCATCGTGTCCTTCGGGATTGACGCCCGTGGACTCCATCACCGCCTTGAGCTTCTTGCGCAGCACCGGCACGTTGTGCGGTGACTCGTTGTAGATCGTGGCGGCATACAGCCCCAGGAAGCGCCGCTCGCCGATCACCTTGCCCTTGGCGTCATAGCGGTCGATGGAGATGTAGTCCGGATAGGCCGGGCGATGTACGCGGGCGTGATGGGCGCTCTTAGCGAACGACAGCAGCTCGGGAATCAGCACGTAGTGGTCGCCGTCGACGCCCTGGTCATTGCGGATACGCTCGCGGTAGCGCGGCTGGTCGAGACGGAACACCCCAAGCTCGCTGCCCTCGACCAGTTGGAGCTCATCGTGGCCGTCGACGTCCACCACCTCGTACTCGTCGTAGCCGAGGAAGGTGAAGTTGTTGTCGAGCAACCACTCGAGGAAGGCCATCGCCTCCTTGTGGTCGTCGGCGTCGACCTGCTTGGGACGCTTGGCCTTGAGCTCCTTGAGGGCGGCCGTCACCTGCTCGCGCATCGGGGCAAAATCGGCCACCGCAGTGCGCACATCGAGCAGCACCTCATGCAGGCTGGCTTCGATCTCCGCGAGCAGCTTGGGGTCCGAGTGGCGATCGACTTCGATCACCATCAGCGACTCACGCTCAGCAGGAGCGTCCTTGTCCTTGGGCCGGGTAACCTTGGTCAAGCGATGCTGTGCATCGCGCTGCATGGCCAGCACTGCGTTGTGAATGGCGTGCACGGTAATGCCACGGCGATTGAGCTCGATGCGCACCGAGTCAACCAGGAACGGCATGTCGGCATGCAGCACCTCGACCTGGGTGTGAGTCGACTGCCAGCCATGTTCGGCAAAGTCGGGGTTATAGACCCGCACCTTGGGCTTGCTCAGGTCGTGACTCTGAATGAAGTGCCAGGTCGACAGCGTCGCACCATAGACATCCTCGGGGCGCCGCCCGGCCATATCCTCGAGCGAAGCGCTGGCGTAGAACGCATCGGCGAAGGCGGTGATCGCCTTGACCTTGTCGTCCGGCAGCCGCTTGACCAACTGCTCCTGAAGCTGAGCCAGGAACTCCTGCTTGCCATCGATCGCAACGTGTTGCATCCATCACCTCGGCCTGAGCCGGCCGCAGCGCGACCGGCAAAATCGTCCAGTGCACGACCCACATGGTCGCGCGTGGCGCCACTCTACTCTCGACGCGGCTCACGCCCCACCGACTTGCCATCCTTGTCATGCAGTATGTCGGTTGTGCATCAATGCTTGACTTCCCTAGCGTCTCTCTAACAGCACCCCGCACTCGCAGTGATGGGTCCAGGGAAACTGATCGAACAGCGCAAAGCGCGTGACGCGATGGCTTTTGCAGAGTCGCTCGAGATTGGCCGCCAATGTATCAGGGTTACATGAAATATAGACGATGCGCGAATAGCCGCTGAGTTGCGCACAGCTGGCGTCATCCAGCCCGGCCCGGGGCGGATCTACCAGCACAGTAGAAAAATCGTAGTCGTCAAGCGCCATCTCGGCCACTCGGCGGCCACCTTTCTCGCCCTTGAGTGCGGCAGCAAACTCCTCGGCGGACATGCGCCCCACCTGAACGTTGTCGATACCGTTGGCTGTCAGGTTCTCTCTGGCACTGGCCACCGAGGTGCGCGAGATCTCGGTGGCCAGCACGCGACGAAAGTTCTCGGCCAGTGCCACAGTGAAATTGCCGTTGCCGCAGTAGAGTTCGACCAGGTCGGCTTCCTGACTGCCACGCGTCACGTCCCGCGCCCAGCCGAGCATGGCGCGACAGATCTCGGCATTGGGCTGGGTAAAGCTATTCTCGACCTGTTGGTAGGCAAACGTACGCCCCTCGACGTCGAGCCGCTCCCAGACATGATCGCGCTCGAGTACCCGCCGCTGCTTGCGCGAACGGCCGATGATGGCAATACCCAGGGCATCCTGCAGCGCCCGCGCTTCAAGCTCCCAGGCCTCGTCCAACGGCTTGTGATAGATCAGCGTGACCAGCGCTTCGCCGCTCAGGGTGGTCAGGAACTCGACCTGAAACAGCTTTCGTCGCAGCAGGGTGTTGTCGCGCAGCGCCTCGATCAGCGCTGGCATCAGCGCATTGATGCGCTGGCTGGCCACCGGATACTGGTCGAGGCGAACCACCGTTTTCTGCTTGGGATCGTCGGGGTCGACCTCGAACATCGCATAGAACAGGTCGTCGCCCTCGTGCCACAGGCGAAATTCGCAGCGCATGCGGTAGTGGCTCGGCGGCGAGGCAAACACCTCCAGCGTTGGTGGCTCGAAGCGTGCGAACTGGGCGCAGATACGCTGACGCTTGGCCTCGAGCTGCTCGGCATAGCGCGGGGGGTCGACGACGGGTACGGCCACGGGGCCTCCTTGACGATAGGAAAAAGTAGTCCGCGGCGCCTCACGGCGCCGGTGAGGTGAGCGAGGCAATATCGGCGGAATCATCCAGCGCCAGGTAACGCGCATGGGCAAAGCCAAAGCGCGCCAGTGCCGGCGCCAGCAGCGGGGCCGCACGAGTCAGCCAGGCCGTCTGCGGTCCCGCCATCGCCGGTAACGGCGACACCACCTGGGCGACCCGGCGGGCAATGGCGTCGCCGGAGTCGACCCAGGTCACCGGGCGGGGTGCCGCGGCGGCTAGTGCCTCGCCCAGCAGCGGAAAGTGGGTGCAGCCAAGCACCACGGTGTCGAGCTCGGGATCCTGCCACAGCGGTGCCAGGCACGCGTCGATGATGCTCGGGTCGAGCGCCGCCCCCGCCAGCCAGTGCTCGGCCTGGGCCACCAGCGGATCGGCAGCCAGGCGCTGTACCTGGCAGTGGCCGGCAAAGGTCTCGATCAAACGCCGCGTATAAGGCCGGTTGACCGTGGCCGAGGTGGCCAGCAGCGCCAGGTGGCCGCTGCGCGACAACGCCGCAGCGGGCTTGATCGCCGGCACCGTGCCCACGACCGGGATCTGCAGCCGGGCACGTAGCGCTTCGAGTGCCAGGGTGCTGGCGGTATTGCAGGCCACCACCAGCGCACAGGCGCCGCTGGCCGCTACCGCGGCTTCACACACCGTCACGCAACGCGCCACCAGCCAGGCATCCCGCTTGGTCCCGTAGGGCAGCATGGCGTTATCGCAGACATAGGCCAGCGAGGCCTGGGGCAGGCGCTGCCGTATCGCCGCCGCCACCGACAATCCGCCAACCCCGGAATCGAATACCAGTATCGGCCCGCTCATGCCTGCCGCCCTTGAAAATGCGCCAGCAGGGCGTCGATCAACACCCGTAGCCGCGCCGGCATCAGCTCACGCTCGGCGTACAGCAGGTACACCTCCAGGGGCGGAGGGGCGAAGGCGTCGAGCACCCGCACCAGACGCCCGCGGCGCACCTCCGGCTCCCCCAGAAAGGCCGGCTTCATGGCCAGGCCCATGCCACGGGCTGCGGCTTCGACCAGGGCGCGGCCGTTGTTGCAGGTCAGCACCGGCCGGTAGCGCACCCGCTCCGGGTGGCCGTCCACCCAGAAGGTCCAACCCGGGCCACCACGCTGCAGGCTGTAATGCAGGCAGCGATGGCTAGCAAGGTCGCGGGGATGCTGCGGCACGCCATGGCGTTCGAAGTAGCTCGGCGCCCCGTAAAGATGGATCGGCATCTCCATCAGCGGCCGGGCGATCAGACTGGAATCCTCGAGCGCGCCAATACGCACCGTCAGGTCAAAATCCTCGGCCAGTGGGTCGACACGACGATCCTCCAGCACCACCTCGAGCTCTATCCCAGGGTGGGCCTGCTCGAAGGCCTGCAGCGCCGGCATCAGCTCACGTACGCCGAAATCCAGCGGCGCTGATAGTCGCAGTCGCCCGCGCACCTCGCCGCGCTGCTCGCCCAGCGCCGCCTCCAGCTCACCCAGCTCATCCAGCAGTCGTGCGGCCCCCTGCAGATAGCGCTCGCCCTCGGTGGTCAGCTGCAAGCGTCGGGTAGTACGCATCAGCAACCGCACTCCGAGCAGCGCTTCCAGGCGCGAGATCTGCTTGCTGACCATGGCGTTGGACAGCCCCAGCTTGCGCGCCCCACCGGCGAAGCTGCCCGCTTCGACGACGGCACGAAAGATCTGCATTGCCTGTAGCCGGTCCATAGCGCCCCGCGCGGTGTGATCGATGCCGAGCATTCTACCCTGCCGCCGGCCGCGACTCGACCATCGCGACGGCCCTTGCCCAAGACACAAATACTGGTTATTTTTACAGCATGTCTTTTCACCCGGAGCCACGCATGCGTTTGACCCACGTTCCGCAGTGCGCCGCACGCAAGTCGCATCCTACCCTGCAGCGCCGCGGGGCAAGCGGCTTCCCCTCCCCCGCCGACGACTATCTGGACACGCCGCTGGACCTGCACCGCCAGCTGGTGCCGCGACCAGCGTCGACCTTCTTCATGCGTGTAGACGGCGATGCCCAGGCTGACGCCGGCTTCCAGCACGGCGACCTGCTGGTGGTCGACCGTGCGCTGGCGCCGCAGCGCGGCGACTGGGTGGTGGCCGTCATCGATGGCGAACTCTGCCTACGCCGGCTCGACGGCCGGCACCAGCGCCGCTGGCTATGCCCACCCACCCCCCACCGGGCGCGCCTGCCCCTCGACGGCGAAAGCGACTGCCGTCTGTGGGGCGTGGTGCACTACGTGATACACGGCTGCCGTCAGGCACCGCCGTTGAATGCCTGACCCGGGAGCACGCCGTGTACGCACTGGTCGATGCCAACAATTTCTACGTCAGCTGCGAACGGCTGTTCGCGCCACACCTGGAGGGCCGGGCGGTGGGCGTACTGTCGAACAACGACGGCTGCGTGATCGCACGATCCGAGGAGTTCAAGGCACTTGGCATCCCGATGGGCATTCCGACCCACAAGATCGCCCCAGCGCTGCGCCGCCGTACTACCCTGTGCTCGTCCAACTACACCCTCTACGGCGACCTCTCGGCGCGTATCCAGCAGGTGCTGGCGGCGCGGGTACCGGCGCTGGAGCCTTACTCCATCGACGAGTGTTTCCTCGACCTGCGCGGTCTGCCCGGCGACCTCGGCTCGCTCGGCGCAGGGCTGTGCGAGGCAGTAGCACGGGAGGTCGGCCTGCCGGTCTCGGTGGGTATCGCCCCGACGCGTACCCTGGCCAAGCTCGCCAACCACCGCGCCAAGCGCCAGGCTGGCCGGCCTCAGGTATGCGTCTGGGCGCATGGCAACGACCGTGATCTGCATGCCACCCTTGCCGCGCTGCCGCTGAGTGCGGTGTGGGGCATCGGCGAACGCCTGCAGTGTCGGCTGCTCGACCACGGCATCGATACCGCCGGTGCGCTACGCTCGGCCCCCATCAACTGGCTGCAGCGCCGCTTCGGCGTGGTCGTGGCGCGCACGGCCCTGGAACTCGCCGGGCAGCCCTGTCTGGCGGGCACCGACCTGGCCACGCCGCGGCGCAGCATTCTATGCTCACGCTCGTTCCGCCAGGCACTGCGCCAGCGCGCGTCGCTGGCCGCCGCACTGCGCTACCACTGCCAGCGAGCCGGCGAGAAGCTGCGTCGCGACGACCTCCAGGCCGGCGCCATCGGCGTATTCCTGCGCACCAATCCGTTTCAGAACGTGGTGCAGCACCGCGCCAGCCTGTGGGCGCCGCTGCCGGCCCCCAGCGCCGACACTCTATACCTCAACCAGTTGGCCCAGCAGCTGCTCGACGAGCTTTGGGAAGCGGGGCTGGCTTATCACAAGCTAGGGGTGATGCTCACCGACCTGAGCCCGCGCCAGCACCAGCAGGCCTCGCTGTTGGCCCCCGCTGAATCCCCCACTCAGGTGCAGTTGATGGGCGCCTGGGACAGCATCCGCGCCCGTTTCGGACGTGCGGCGCTGACGCTGGGCATTCAGGCGCCCGATGCCGACTGGCAGATGCACAGCCGCCGACGCTCATCGCGCTACACTACGCGCTGGGATGAGCTGCCGGCGGTGCGGGCTCGCTAGCAAGCCAAAGGGTGGGAGCGCATCACAGCGCCGGTTCCGGCGTGGCCCTGAGCTCTGCGTACAGCTCGGGGTAGGCGGCCTGCAGGTATTCGAGGCGCGCTTTGGCGCCTTCGGGCAGCAAGCTGGCCAGATAGCGCAGATCGTCGTCGTCGAAGTGCTCGGCGATCAGCGGGAAGAGCGCCTCGCGTTCGTCGCGCAAATAGGCGCGATGCGCCTCGAGGTAGGCGCGCATGTCGTCGGCAAAGCGATCCATGGGCAGCACCGCATCCATCAGGATCATGTCGAGATCCTGGGATAGCCGCCGCAGCCGCTCACGCAGCGCCCGGTAATCGGCGCTCAGCCGATTGCTGAGTTCGCTGACCTCCGGCACCTGAGCGGCAAGCTGCTCGCTGCACAGCCGCTCCAGCGGCACGGTAAAATCCTCCATGTAGTCGAGAATGTAATCCACGACTTCGCGGATCAATTGAAAATCGGGCCGCTCGCCAGCGGCGAGCGTCTTCTGCTTGAGCTGCAGCACGTGCAACAGGCGCGCCATATTGGCATGATCCTGGCGCAATTGAGTCAGCATGGGCATGGAGGGTCCTCCTCTGCTGTCGAAGGCTCTGCTGTCGAGGGCAAATGTCGGCACGACATTGGATCGTGTCAGGGTGTCCCGGGTTCCAACCGGATAGGATAACGCCACGGCTACGATGAGTGTTTAACCCTAGTGACTCTGGCGCCATACTGCCTGTCGCCAAACGTCGCATATGAAGGATACTGAGGAAACCATGGACCTGTTCAGCCAGACACATGCCAACGCCGGTGCCCCGCTGGCCTACCGCATGCGCCCGCGACACCTGGCCGAGTACATCGGCCAGCAGGCGCTGGTCGGCCCGGACAAGCCGCTGCGACGCATGGCGGAGAGCGCCAGCGTGCGTTCGATGATCCTGTGGGGCCCACCCGGCGTGGGCAAGACCACCCTGGCAGAAATTCTTGCCAACGAATCTGGCGCCCAGCTCGAGCAGCTCTCGGCGGTGATGGCCGGGGTCAAGGACATCCGCGCCGCGGTGGAGCGCGCGCGGCTATCTCAGGGGCAGACCCTGCTCTTTCTCGATGAGATTCACCGTCTCAACAAGAGCCAGCAGGACGCCCTGCTACCCCATGTCGAATCCGGGCTGCTGACGCTGATCGGCGCCACCACGGAGAATCCCTCCTTCGAGGTCAATTCTGCTCTGCTCTCGCGGGCGCGGGTCTATGTGCTCAAGACGCTCACCGAGGACGAGCTGCTGGCCGTGCTGCGCCAGGCGCTCGAGGACGCTGAACGCGGCCTCGGCCAACGTCGCATTCGCGTCGATGATGGCGTGCTCGGCATGCTGGCGCGCGCCGCCGGCGGTGACGCTCGCCGCGCACTGGGCCTGCTCGAGACCGCCTGCGATTTCTGTGTCCCCGAAGGCAACGGCGAACGCCTGCAAGCCGAGGCGCTGGACGACGTGCTCGGCCACCAGGCCAGCGCCTTCGACAAGCAGGGCGACCATTACTATGACCTGCTCTCGGCGATCCACAAGTCGGTACGCTCGTCGCGGGTCGATGCCGCGCTGCTGTACATGGCGCAGTTCATGCAAGGCGGGGGCGATCCCCTCGATGTCGTCCGCCGGCTGGCGGCGATCGCCTCTGAGGACGTCGGCAACGCCGACCCCCGCGCGCTGCCGCTGGTGATGGCGGCCTGGGATGCCTATCTGCGCCTCGGCGACTACGAGGGCCAGCGCGCGATTGCCCACGCCGCCATCCATCTCGCGGTGGCGCCCAAGAGCAATGCCATCGACCAGGCCTGGAAGCAGGCCAAGGCTCACGCCGCCCAGCACCCCACCCTCGAGGTTCCCGTCTACCTGCGCAACGCCCCTACCAAGCTGATGAAGGAGCTCGGCCACGGCGACGGCTACCGCTACGCCCACCATGAGCCGCACGGCTACCCCGCCGGCCGCCGTCACGACTGCTGGCCCGAGGGGCTGCCCCAGGCGAGCCTGTACCAACCCAGCGACTACGGCCAGGAGGCGCGCTTCAAGCAGATCATGGCGTGGCGCGCCGAGCTCGACGCCGAGGCCGACCAGAACGAGTAAGGCAGTAGAGACGAAAGCGGCCTGACCGCAAATACGATCAGCGCTGACATACCGGCACCGAAGAACAATGAAGTCAGCGGGCAGCGTCCTTCAACGCATGGTCCAGCGCTCCATCCTCTCCCTAGGGTGCTGGGCGGGGCGCTCCGGTGGCTCCTCGCCGGGCATGTCCACACCACGCCAGGCGAAGAAGTGGTAATGCCGGCTACCCACACTGGCATTGGCACCCCCGGCCTGGAATTGCAGCTCCTGATCGTCGGCATGGCGATCATGAATGCCATAGCGGAACAGGTATGCGACTGAACTATTTCGCGTGAAGGTTTCCTCGAGCGCATTGCGCGCCGACTCGCTGCCGACCCAGGCCATCCACACCTCGGCGAGCTTGCCTTCCGTTGCCAGGTGTCGCCGAGCATAGCCGCCAATCTCATTGTTCGCTGTCAGATGCTGGGCATTGATGTTCCGGGCCTCCCGGTCGACCTCTTTCAGCCAACCCCACCGCACCTCCAACTCCGCCAGTGCCTGCTCGATCTCCTCGGCAGTGGCAACGATATCCTCCCACTCGGCCGGCCGGGTCAACGAGGCCGCAGGTACGCCCAGCACACCGCCTGGGGTACGCTCCGGCAGCGCGTCGAGGCGGGCCTCCAGCGCGGCCCTGGTGTCTCGGTAGATCAGGTAGCGCTTGGCCAGCCATGACAGGTATAGCTCGGCATGAAAGAGGAAGCTCTCGGCGTTGGGCTGCCGGTGTTTGCGGGTCGCTTCGGCGTAGACCGCCGCCAGCGCAGGCAGCGTATGACCATCGATCTCGTCATCAACCATGAAATAAGCCGCCACATCAGGGTTGCGTTGGTAGAGTTGTTCCAGGCTGGGCACCGGAACACCAGCTCGATGCGCCATACGGTACATTCGGTGCAACGCATAGCGCGACAGCTCGGCGCTGATCTTCTGCTCGCCGGGCTTGAGGCCTCCACCAACATCCTCGCTGATGCCCGGCAGCAGCTCCTCGCGCCAGTTGGCCCGCTGCCCGCCAAGCGGGCGGCAGCGACGGGTGATCCGCCGCTCGTGGGCGGCGATCAGGTGCACGGCACGGCGGCAGGCGGGATGCAATGGACCACCGTCATCGATTTCCGTGACGGTCGGTGTCAGGGCTTCCAGCGGCCCCATGTCGGGGTGAGTGCGATGCACGCAGTCGAACAACCCGGCAAAGGCAACCACCACTTCGGCGTCCTGGTAACGGTAAGTGTCGCCCTGGCGTTCGCATCTCTTGTCGAGCAATTCACGGATAAAGGCCTTGGCCAGGGCTGCACCGAAATCGAAGCCAAACACCGAGACGCGAATGGTGCGCAGCGGCATTTCGGCCGAATTCGCCTGAGCCACCAGACGCTCGAAGTCGCTCATCGCCTTGGTTAGCCGCGAGGCCGCGCCGCTGGTCAGCAGATGCGCCATCAGCGGCCTATCACGCTGCCGCGGCCAGGACTCGACGCCAATCCGGGCGAGAGCATCGCGAGGTGCCTTAACCCAGCCCTTGGGCGAGCTGAACTGCTGAACCAGGGTACGCCGGGAGGTCTCCCACCAGGCACGCCCGCTCTCTTCCAGCAGCCCACGCCCTACGGTCTGACGGGCGCTACCGCTCAGGTGCCCCTCGATGGTGCTACGTGCCTCGCCGGGCGCCATTCGCCCCACCGCAGCCAGGCTCTCGGACGCTTCGGTTTCCAGCGGTGTGCCCAAGCCGGGAAGATAGACTTTGCGATATCGCTTACCCGCTCCATCATACTCGGGGCCAGAAAATGCTCGATGCAATCGTGCAATATTACTAAGGCGTCCTTCTGACTCATCATGATCAAGATTTCGCCCTATACCATCGAAAAAAATACCGACTTCCAATGTGCTTTGACAGGCAAGACTGCTTAGCTGAGCAAGGTCTTCATTTATCGCTTGCAATGCTTCACAGTTAGCTAAGATTTCTTGCTCTGTCATTGAGCTTCCCCTTTTGCGGAGGCATATGGGATTTCAGCATAGGGTGAGTCCAAGTCTTGGCTCCATCCTAATTTTACTTCGTCATCCGATAAGATATGCACATGCAGGTATTGTTCGTGACGACCACGTTCAGGCATAGGTAGAGTTACTGTGCGAGATATTGGATTGTCCCCTCGTTCAAACTCCGCTACTGTTCTACTGTATGTCCAAGTCACTTCAGCAGTTTTTCCACCAACTCTCTGGCAGCAGACAATGCTTCCTCCTCCACTATTAGGCCCCAAGTCTCCACCAGCGGCCTCGTTAACTCGAAAGCTATGAATTCGCCTTTCCATATGGTTGTGGCCTATGATAGACGCACTAGTCGAGCTGGGGTTCAGATTGGGCAAGAAGAACAGCCACACGAAATAGCCGACAAATAGCGCACCCAGCCCCCAGCGCGCCCCCTTGGGCAGGCCGTACCAGATTTGGTTGAACAGCCAGTTCCAGATCCATCTCACCAGCATTTATCGCTCCTGATAACGGGCCACGTCCGGGCGCTTCGGCAAATGGGCATAAGGCGACATCAGGTCCGGGCTCCAGCCCAGCTTGACCTCGTGATTGGGCAAGAAGTGCACGTGCAGATAGCGATCCTCCCGCGTACGCTCCGGCATGGGTAGTGTCACACGGTGTCTTTCGGGTTCATCGCCACGTTCGAACTCCTCGACGGTTCGCCCATATATCCACTCCACTTCGGCGGTATCGCCGCTGATACGCTGGCAGCATACTGTGCTCCCCCCCCCATAAGCCCCAAGATTACCCCCACCCCGCTCATTGACCCAGAAACGATGAACAGGACGGTCGATATGGCTATGTCCACGGATCGAGGTATCCGTAGGCATGGGGTGCAGGCTGGGCATAAAGAACAGCCACACAAAATAACCGACAAATAGCGCACCCAGCCCCCAGTGCGCCCCCTTGGGCAGGCCGTACCAGATTTGGTTGAACAGCCAGTTCCAGATCCATCTCACCAGCATTTATCGCTCCTGGTTTTCGGCCAGTAAGCGGCGATATACATAGGCCAAGCGCTCGCCGCGTTGAACCAGGCCCGCCTCGGTCGCGGCCAAGAGTGCGGCTTCGACTCGCTGCGAACGAGCGCAGGCGCACACGCCGGCAAAGAGCTCCGGGTACTGCTGGGTGAGCACACGAGTCGCGGTGCGCACCTCCGGATCGCCTTGCAGCGCCTGGTACAGTTCAGTGGATAAGGTCAGCTTCCAAGGGGATTCCAGAGACACTTGCTCGGGCATGGCGCCTAGCGGCTGCCAGCTCGAATCATCTGCTGGCCACCACCACTGCTCGATGCCACCGAAGAGGGAGTAGTGCCAATCGGCGTGGGTCTCGGCATGCAATTGCCGGATGACCTGGGGCAAATAGAATCTCAATAGTGCCGGCGGCTCACCAACCGGATACGCCACCATAGCGGGAGCCAGCTGACTGGCCAGACGAGAGATATCCACACGGCTCTCCAGCCAGGCATGCAGGCCGCCGCCAAGCGCATCCTCTACCGCCAGCTGGCTCATCGACGCGGGTGTTACCTCGAATAGCCAGGGGCCTTCCGCCGTCAGGTGGGGTTGCTCGTCATCCTGCAGCAAAGGCCAGGCCGTGATGCCTGGCGTCTCGAACAGCGCGGTGCGCGTAGCCGGATCGAGAAGCCCCAATTCGATCAGTACGATGCGTCTGGGTGCCTCTTCCGCTGGCCGAGGGGCCCATTGCCAGTCGACGGGTATCGTTGCGACCTCAGCCATATGCTATTTCCCCGCCTGTACCATCGTTTGCCCCGAGGCCAACGCTTCCCGCCAGCACTCCTCGCAGATGTCCGGCAACTTGAGGTGCGTGGTAAGCCGGGCCTCATGCGTGACGCCCTCAATACGCTGATGCGCCTCCGCAACCGCCCTCCCTGGCAATACTGGCCTCTGCACCGCCTGCCCGCTGCCTACGCCCGGGCTGCCACCGGAGTTGATCTTGACCTGGCCGCCGACGATGGTGACGCCACTGGGGTCGAGCTTGATAACGCTGCCGCCGGCCTTGAGGGTGATTTCGGCGCCGGCGTCGATGACGGTCTTGCTGCCAGCCTTGTGGTGCACTTCTTGCCCTGCCTCGATGAGCTGGGCGCGGCCATATTTCTCGTGGCGGGTGGCGTCGACGATCAGGTGGTCGTCGCCGTCGACCTGGGAGTGGCGGCTGCCGTGCACGGTGAGGTGGTCGTCGTTGTCGATCTCGCTGATGCGGTCGTGGCGGACCGTGAGATGGCTGTCGTTGCCGATCTCTTCGCTGCGGTCGTGGTTGGTGAGCAGTTCCAGGTCCTTCTGGGCATGGAGCCAGATCTGCTCCTGGTCGGCCTGGTCTTCGAAGCGCAGCTCGTTGAAGCCGTCGCCCTGGTGGCTCTGGGTGCGGATCACGGTGCGCGTCTTGTGCTCGGGCAGCGCATAGGGCGGGGTGTTGACCGCGTGGTAGGTGCGCCCGGTGATCAGCGGCTGGTCCGGATCGCCCTCCAGGTAGCTGATTATTACCTCGTGGCCGATGCGCGGGATGGCGATGCTACCGTAGCCGCCGCCGGCCCAGCCCTGGGCGACGCGGATCCAGGCGCTCGCCGTTTCATTGGGTTCGGCGTAGCGGTCCCAGGGGAACTGTACCTTGACCCGGCCGTGTTCGTCGCAGTGGATCTCTTCGCCCTCGGGGCCGACCACGAAGGCGACCTGGGGGCCGTCGACCCGGGGCCGGGGGTTGGGCATGGGCCGCCAGGCCTGGTCGGCGGGCATCAGGAGCAGGTCATTGTGGTAGCGGGTCATGCCGGCACTATCCGACTGGGTGACGCCGTCCTCCTCCAGGGCCTGGGGCTGCTCGCCGTGATGCACCACGCCGATCACCTGCCAGTCGCGGTTGAGTGCGTCGAGATCGTGGTCGCTGAGGGTGAAGCGTACGCCCGGGGCGAGCTCGGGCAGGTCGCTCTCGGCGTCGGCGGTGCTGGCGTCCTGGCGCAGCGCCTCGAGGCGTATCTGGGTAAAGGGCTCGCCGGAGGCGTCGGCCTTGTAGCGCCCAGGGTAGTCGTAGTGCTCGTAGTCGTCTCGCTGGGCGTGTTCCTCGAGGCCACCGGCCGCCTGCTCGTGAAGCTGGGCGTAGCTCGGGTTCTTGAAGGAGTAGTCCTTGAGGGTGGCGCTGGCCGGGGCGATGCGGGCAACCTGCTTGAGCTTGCGCACATGGCGCTGCTGCGGCGTGCCGCCGGCGCGGCTGTGGTAGCGGCGCTCGCCCAAATGGGGCAGCACCTGGGGCGCGTCGGCGCACACCAGGCGGTGAGCGGCACTCGGCGCCTCGTCATCGCTATCGTCGCCTGCCGCAGCAACCTCGTGGTAATAGAACAGCCCCTCTTCGGCCGCCAGGCGCTGGACGAAGGCGAGATCGGTCTCGCGGTATTGGGTCAGGTACTCGCGCACCTCGGGTTCCCGGGTGGCGGCGAAGGCGATATCGGCGATGCCGTGCTCGTCGCACAGGGTATTGAGCACGGTGAGCGGCGAGACGTCCTGGAAGATGCGCGAATTGTGGCGCAGCCCGAGGCGCCATAGCGCGGGGCGGATCTCGACGTGGTAGAAGGTGCGGCGGTGGCCGCGATCGCCGCGGCCGAACTCGCTGACCACGCCATTGATCAGGCGCAGGGCCTCGCCGTCCTGCCAGATCGTCAGGGTCGCCTCGCGGTCGAGGATATCACTGGCAGAGAGGCCGCTGTCGCGGCTGGCAAAGCGTACGCTGAGCGCGAAGGGCGCGGAGAGCCGCTCACGATGGGTGAAGTCGATCACCGCCACGTCCTCGGCGCCGGGCAGGCTCAAGGTGAAGTGTAATCCGCTCGCGCTGGCCATCACGCCTCCCTGCGTCTGGAACATGCCACTAGGATGGATTTATTAGAGAAGCAGAAATTTTGGTGCGGCAAGGATACTAATCCCAGCGGCGGGTATCTGTGGGCGTTTTCCTAGCGCGATGTAGGAAATAACTTACAAAAAATTCAGAAGGACAGCTGATGAGAACCAGCAAGCCCCCGCCGAATTCGCTCCGGCGGGGGCTTGCTGACTTGCTGGGCGCTAGGCGCTTATAGCTTGGCGCGGTCAGTGATCGTCGCGGATCACATCAACATTATCGGGGATCTCGAATACGAAGTGGGCCTCATCGATGCTGCCGTTGACCTCGATATTGCTGAACTCGATGGCGGTGCGCTGACCGGTGCTGTCGTTCATCTGCAGGGCACCGAAGCGCTCGCCGTAGAAGGTCATCTTGAGCTCCTCGAACAGCGTATCGGCGCCGCGCGGCACCAGCGTAAAGGTCTCGGTATCACCCTGCTGCTGGTGGCTCACCTCATAGCTGTCGGTCAGCTGGGCGGCGCTGCCCGAGAGCAGCAGTGCCGGCGTATGGGTGACGCGGGTATCCAGCGCCTGCACCGTGACCTGCTCGAGGTCCGGATCATGCAGGAAGACCTCATCACCATCTGACACCACTTCCTGGCGATAGGGCGCGTCCACTTCCCAGCGGAACTTGCCGGGACGCGACAGCCACATCTGACCGCGCGCTTCCTGGAGGCGCTGACCGCTGCCATCGAGGATCTGCTGCTCGAAGTCGGCCGTATAGGTTTCCAACGAATCGAGCAGGTCGGTGAGGCGCTCGGCGCCATCGTCGGCCAGTGCGGTGAGGGGCATGGCAGCCGTCAGCGACAGGGCCAGCAGCGATGTCTTCAGTTTCATTCTCACTCCCTTACGCCGAACCTTCAGAGCGCGGCGATGTTGTATTCCCGACTCATGGACAGCGCGGCGTTGCGAGCGTTGCACGACGGCCAGCGCTTCCATGATTGCTGCATGCTTTCCTCAGTCACCGGCGGGCGGGCCGGCCAGCACCTCGCGGCTGCCGTTACTGCCCATCGACGACACCACCCCGGCCGACTCCATCGCCTCGACCAGCCGCGCAGCGCGGTTGTAGCCGATCTTGAAGCGCCGCTGCACTGCCGAGATCGAGGCCCGGCGCGACTCGGTGACGAACATCACCGCCTCGTCGTAGAGAGCGTCCTGCTCGGCATCGTCACCGTCGCCGCCGCCCTCGGCCTCGAGCCCGGTCAAGGCATCGGCGGACACACCACCGGAGAGGATCTCCTCGATGTATTCGGGCTCGCCGCGGCGTTTCCAGTCCTCGACGATACGGTGTACCTCATCATCGTCGACGAAGGCCCCGTGCACCCGGGTCGGCAGGCCTGAGCCGGCCGGCAGGTAAAGCATGTCACCATGCCCCAGCAGGTTCTCGGCACCGCCCTGGTCGAGGATGGTGCGCGAATCGACCCGGGAGGACACCTGGAACGCCATGCGGGTGGGTATGTTGGCCTTGATCAGGCCAGTGACCACGTCCACCGAGGGGCGCTGGGTGGCCAGAATCAAGTGGATGCCGGCGGCCCGCGCCTTCTGCGCCAGCCGCGCGATAAGCTCTTCGACCTTTTTGCCGACGATCATGAACATGTCGGCGAACTCGTCGATCACTACCACGATGTAGGGCAGCTTCTCGAGCACCGGCGGCGTCTCGTGCATCTGCCACGGCTGCGGCTCCCACAGCGGGTCGGCGACCTGGGCACCGGCGCGCTCGGCCTCGTCTAGCTTGGCGTTGAAGCCGGCGATATTGCGCACCCCCATGGCCGCCATCAGCTTGTAGCGGCGCTCCATTTCGGCCACACACCAGCGCAGCGCGTTGGCGGCCTCCTTCATGTCAGTGACCACCGGCGCCAACAAGTGCGGAATGCCGTCGTAGACCGACAGCTCGAGCATCTTGGGATCGACCATGATCATGCGCACCTCGTCGGGGGTGCCCTTGAGCAGCATCGAGATCAACATCGCGTTGACCCCCACCGACTTGCCCGAGCCGGTGGTGCCGGCTACCAGCAGGTGCGGCATCTTGCCGAGGTTGGCCACCACCGGTGCACCGCCGATGTCCTGACCCAGTGCCAGGGTCAGCGCCGAGGCCTCATGCTGGTAGCGGTCGGAGTCGATCACCTCGCGCAGGCGGATCATGGCGCGCTTGGGGTTGGGGATCTCGATGCCCACGGTCGGCTTGCCGGGGATGATCTCCACCACTCGCACGCTCTTGACCATCAGCGAGCGCGCCAGGTCCTTGGCCAGATTGCTGATCTTGGAGACCTTGACCCCGGCGGCGGGCTTGATCTCGAAGCGCGTGATTACCGGCCCCGGCCAGGTTTCCACCACCTCGGCCTTGACCCCGTACTCACGCAGCCGCGTCTCGAGCAGCTCGGCCATGCTCGCCAGCTGCTCCTGGGTGTAGTTGGGCTGATGCGGCTCCGGCGGCGTCAGCAGCCGCAGGCTGGGCAGCTCGCCGTCGGGCTCGGTGACCTCGCTGAACTGCGGGCGCTGGTTCTGCAAGTGCTCCACGGTCCACAGCGCCGGCCCACTGGGTTCGTCAGCCGCCGCACGGCCCTGTTCGGCACTGGCCACCCGCGGCGCCTCGACCGGGGGGCGCTCTGGCTCGGGAGCCGGCTGGGGCTCGACGCCCGGCGACGTTTCATCGGCATCTGCCACATCATCCACAGCGTCGCTGACGCGCGGCGCTTCGCCAGGCTGGTCAAGATCGGACCATGACAGACGCGGCTCGTCGGCGTCGTCGTCCCAATCGGCGTCGCGCCAACTGACCAGGCTGGGCTCGCGCTTGTCGCTACGTGCAGGCGAGTGCGGTGACGAGCCCGATGAAGCCCAACCCTGCGCCGGCCTATCGTCGTCAGCGTCCTGCTCGTCATCAGCACTGGGCGGCGGCTCGGGAGGCGCCGGCTCGGACACGGCGGGGCTGGGCGCATCATCGCGCTGAGCGCTCAGCGACATGCCCGCCCAGGAGGGCTCATCGGTGTCCGGGCGCAGCGGCGTCTCGCTGGCCGCAGCGCTAGCGGCAGAGGCCGTGCCGGTCCAGGCAGCCTGATGGGGAGCCGCCGCCACCTGAGTGCTGTAAGCCGCCTCAGGGCGCTTGGCCGAGGGGGTATGCGCCGGCACTTCCCAGGGAATATCGGTCTTGCCGTCGTCGCCAAAGCCCGGCTCACGGCGCGTCTCGTCGCGTGAGGGCGCCGCATCTGATGTCACCTCGGGCATGCTGTCACCACCTCGCCCGGGCAGCAGGCGCTGCCACCAGCGGCGCACCGGCGCGTCGTCGGTTTCATCGACGTCAACATCGGACTTGGCCTCTTCATCGCTGCGCTTGGCATCACGGGCCTGCTCGCGGCGCACCAGCCAGTGATCCTTGGCGCCGCCCAGCTGGCTCCAGACCCAGCCGATGAGTCGAAACAGCTGGCGGCCCAGCTCGTCCATCACCGTCAGCCAGGAGAGGCCGGTAAACAGCGGAAAGCCGCAGAGGATCGCGACCATCGCCAGTAACGTCGTGCCGTGTGCGCCGACCAGCGGATAGAGTCCAGCGACCAACCCCTCGCCGAGAATCCCCCCCGAGGCGTAGGGCAGGCCGCTGTAGGGGCTGTAAAAATGCAGCGCCCCCAGCGTCGTGGTGCCCAGCAGCAGCAGCACCAGGCCAGCAGCCTTGACCGCCAACGCGGTGGTGTCCCACTCGAAGCGTACCTGGCGCGAGCGAACCAGCCACCAGGCGGCGAAGCCCAGCATGCCCGGCCACCACAGCGCGCTGGCGCCGAACAGCGAATACAACACGTCGGACAGCCAGGCGCCGACCGGCCCCATCCAGTTGCCAACCGCGGTTTCCGGGCCGCTGTGCGACCACCCCGGATCGCCGGACTGGTAGCTGAACAAGGCCAGCAGCAGAAACACGCAGCCGGCCAGCAATATGATCACCACGCCTTCACGGCTGGCACCCTGTAATTTCAAACCGACGCGGCGCGCCCTGTCCTTGGCCTGACTGGCCCTCCCGCTGGCCTGGGTCGCCGTAGTCCGGCGACCGCTGGCTCTCTTCTTGACACTCAAGCGGCCTTCCCCCTTGTACGCCTGTCACGGCGTCGTCCATGGTCACGCAATGGCGCCATCATACCGAGCCAATACGCTGCATCACAGTAGGGAATCGGCGACAGCGCCACCGCGGGGATGACCCCCGCCCCAGCCATGGTCAATAATGGTTGTCCGCTTCCAACACAGACCCTGTTCACCGATGCTGCCCTGGCTGCCCCCGACGCCGATTCAGTTTCCACCGACCGACACCGCGCTCGACGATCCCGACGGCCTGCTGGCCGCCGGCGGCGCCCTGACGCCGGCGTGGCTGCTGGCAGCCTACCGCCGCGGTATCTTCCCCTGGTACAGCGACGACCAGCCGATCCTATGGTGGAGCCCCGATCCTCGCATGGTGCTGTTTCCCAGCGAGCTCAAGGTGCGTCGCAGCCTGGCCAAGCGGCTACGCAACGGCGGCTTCTCGACCAGCGTCGACCGCGCCTTTACCGAGGTCATCGCCGCTTGCGCCGAGAGCCGCGCCGCACACGAAGGCACCTGGATCACCGACGAGATGCGCCACGCCTATCTGGCACTGCACCGCCTCGGCCACGCCCATTCGGTAGAGGTATGGCAGGGCGATGCGCTGGTCGGTGGCCTCTACGGCGTCGCCATCGGCCGGATGTTCTTCGGCGAGTCGATGTTCTCGCGGGAACGCGATGCCTCGAAGGTGGCACTGGTCACCCTGGCCAGGCGCCTCGAGGCGAGCGGTGGCGGATTGATCGACTGCCAGATGCATACCGCTCACCTGGCCAGCCTGGGCGCTCGGGACATCGCTCGGCCGGCGTTCCTCGACTATCTTGAGCAGTATGCACAGGCCGACCCAACGGCCTTTCACCCGCTAGGAGAGGGCGACAGTGAGCAGTAATACGCCTCGGCAGCCAACGCGGGATCTGCGTTTCTTTCTGACGGTCCCGCATGCCTGCAGCTATCTCGAGAAACGCGAAGCCACCACGCTGTTTCTCGACCCCCAAGAGTCACCCGGCCAGGGCGTCTATGATGCGCTGGCTCTGCTGGGTTTTCGGCGTAGCGGACGGCACCTCTATCGACCCCACTGCGATGCCTGCAACGCCTGTGTCTCGGTGCGTATCCCGGTTGCCGACTTCACCCCCAGCCGTAGCCAGCGCAAGCTGATGCGGCGCAATGCCGACCTGACCCTGCACGAGCGTCCGGCGCGCTTCGATGCCGAGCACTATGGCCTATATTCGCGCTACATTCGCGAACGCCACGCCGACGGCGACATGTACCCGCCCAGCCATGAGCAGTACCGTACCTTTCTGACCCTCGATCACCCCTATGCGCGGCTGCTCGAGTTTCGCCTCGAGGGGCGACTGGTGGCAGTCGCCGCCATCGATCTACTGGGGCACGGGCTGTCGGCAATCTATACCTTCTTCGACCCCGCCCCGGCCTTCGAGCGACGCTCGCTAGGCAGCTATGCGGTGCTGACCCTGGTGGAGCTGGCCCGTCGCCGAGATCTCCCCCACGTGTATCTCGGCTACTGGATTCGCGAATGCCGCAAAATGAACTATAAGCGCAGTTTTCAGCCGCTGGAGTACCTGCACGGCCGCCACTGGCGGCGCGAAATTCCATTATGAGCGGCTTTTTTGCCTTGTCGGGCGGCTTGCGGCACAATATCGCGCTATCTTGTTGACCAACACCAAGCACGAGGAACCGCCTCATATGGCACGTGAAGACCATATCGAAATGGAAGGTGTCGTCGTCGATACCCTTCCAAACACCATGTTCCGCGTCGAGCTGGAAAACGGCCACGTGGTCACCGCGCACATCTCCGGCAAGATGCGCAAGAACTACATCCGCATCCTGACCGGCGACAAAGTCAAGGTCGAGCTGACGCCCTACGACCTTTCCAAGGGCCGCATCGTCTACCGCTCACGCTGAGTGCGCCCCGCGCCTGCCCGCCACCGGCTCTGCGCCACCTCTTGGAACCGCGTGCGCCCGTTAGCGCACGGCTGAGCTAGCGACTTCCCAAAAGCGCGACGCCCCGTCATGTGACAGGGCGCCGGTGTTGTGTGGAAACGCGCTGCGTGCGACCGGCATTGCCGGTCGCCGATCGTTCAGGCCAGCTCGGCCTCGGTTTCCAGCCGCAGTTCGTTGCTGTCCTCCTCCAGGGTGACATGCACCACGCCACCGTGCTCGGCCAGTTCGCCGAACAGGATCAGCTCGGCCAGCGGTTTCTTGAGCTTCTCCTGTATCAGGCGTGCCATCGGCCGCGCCCCCATCTCCGGATCGTAGCCCTGCTCGGCAAGCCAGGTACGCGCCGCTTCGTCGACGTCGAGCTGTACCCGCTTCTCGTCGAGCTGGGCCTGTAGTTCGACCAGGAACTTGTCGACCACGTTGCGCACCACCTCTGGAGCCAGACCGTGGAACTGGATGATGCCGTCGAGACGATTGCGGAACTCGGGGGTGAAGGTCTTGCGAATCACCTCCATGCCATCGGTGGAGTGATCCTGGGTCTGGAAACCGATCGAGCGCCGTGCGATCTGTTCGGCGCCAGCGTTGGAGGTCATGATCAGGATCACGTGACGGAAATCCGCCTCGCGGCCGTTGTTATCGGTCAGGCGACCGTGGTCCATCACCTGCAGCAGCAGATTGAAAACCTCGGGGTGCGCCTTCTCGATCTCGTCGAGCAGCAGCACGCAGTGCGGCTGCTTGGTGATCGCCTCGGTCAGCAGGCCGCCCTGGTCGTAGCCAACATAGCCAGGAGGCGCGCCGATCAGCCGCGATACGGTGTGGCGCTCCATGTACTCGGACATGTCGAAGCGTACCAGCTCGATGCCCATCAGCGAGGCCAACTGCTTGGCCACCTCGGTCTTGCCGACCCCGGTGGGGCCTGAGAACAGGAAGCTGCCCACCGGCTTGTCAGGCGACTTCAGGCCTGCCCGCGACAGCTTGATCGCCGCCGACAGGCTAGTGATCGCCTCGTCCTGGCCGAATACCAGCATCTTGAGGTCGCGTTCGAGGTTCGAGAGCAGCTTGCGGTCGGAGCTGGAGACGCTCTTCGGCGGAATCCGCGCGATCGACGCCACCACCGCCTCGACCTGATCAACGTCGATGGTATCGACCCGCACTTCGGGCGGCAGCAGGCGCTGATGGGCGCCGGCCTCGTCGATCACGTCGATGGCCTTGTCAGGCAGGTGCCGGTCGTTGATGTAGCGATCCGCCAGGCGCGCCGCACTCTCCAGAGCCCCATCGGTGTACTTGAGCTTGTGATGCTCCTCGAAACGCCCGCGCAGCCCCTTGAGGATGCGAATGGTGTCCTCCACCGAAGGCGCCATCACATCGACCTTCTGGAAACGCCGCGCCAAGGCGCGATCCTTCTCGAATATCCCGCGGAACTCTTGGAAGGTCGTCGAGCCAATGCAGCGCAGCTCGCCCGACGAGAGCAGTGGCTTGAGCAGGTTGGAGGCGTCCATCACCCCGCCCGATGCCGCGCCGGCACCGATCACGGTATGGATCTCGTCAATGAACAACACCGCGTTGGGCTGTTTCTTGAGCTCGGCCAGCAGGCTCTTGAGACGTTTCTCGAAGTCGCCACGGTACTTGGTGCCGGCCAGCAAGGCGCCCATATCCAGCGAATAGACCACCGCATCGGCGATCACGTCGGGCACTTCCTCCTCGACGACCCGCTTGGCCAGGCCTTCGGCAATGGCGGTCTTGCCCACGCCGGCCTCGCCGACCAACAGCGGGTTGTTCTTGCGACGCCGGGCGAGGATCTGCACCACCCGCTCGAGCTCATGGTCACGACCGATCAACGGATCGATCTTGCCCAACCGGGCCTGCTCGTTGAGGTTAGTGGCATAGCCGGTAAGCGGGTGCGCGGCACCTTCGCTACCGCCCTCCTCGGCCTCTTCGGCATCCGATGACGGCGCCGACGAGGGGCTCTGGGTATGCCCCGACACCTTGGAGATGCCGTGGGCGATGTAGTTGACGGCATCCACGCGCGCCACATTCTGCTGCTTCAGGAAGTAGACTGCCTGACTCTCCTGCTCGGAGAAGATCGCCACCAATACGTTGGCACCGGTGACTTCGCTCTTGCCGGAGGATTGCACGTGGAAGACCGCACGCTGCAGGACGCGCTGGAACCCCAGCGTCGGCTGCGTCTCGCGGTCGACCTGATCCTCGGGAATCAGCGGCGTGGTGGAGTTGATGAAATCCTGCAGGTCGGAGCGCAGCTTTTCGAGGTTGGCCCCGCAGGCTCGTAGCACATCTGCCGCAGAGGCATTGTCCAGCAGAGCCAGCAGCAGGTGCTCCACGGTCATGAATTCGTGGCGCTTGGACCGGGCCACGGTAAAGGCCGTGTTCAGGGTCAGTTCAAGTTCTTTGCTCAGCATGGCAGTCCCCTTCTCGCCGCCTCGGGCTTACATCGGCAAATATTTCGGCCGTATTCTCACCATCGGGCACATTCACGGGTTTCGCAAGCTCGATGTTCCAACGCTTGCCGGTCGCAGCATGCGAACGACCGGTCGCGTAGTCACTCAATCCGCCGCATCGATATCACACAGCAGCGGATGCTGGCACTCGCGGGCGTATTCGTTGACCTGGTGACTCTTGGTTTCGGCAATGTCGCGAGTAAACACACCGCAGGTTGCCTTGCCCTGTGTATGTACCGCCAGCATGATCTGCACGGCTTTCTCGCTCTCGAAGTGAAAGAAGGTCTGCAGCACCTCGACCACAAACTCCATCGGCGTGAAGTCGTCGTTGTGCAGCACTACCTTATACATCGGCGGCCTGGCCAGTTCCGGATCGGCCGGCTTGACCGCCAGGTCACCGTCCTCCTGCGGATCCGATTCTGGCGGCCGCGTCATGCCCAGCGTGGCTGCGCGGTGGGCGGCGCCGATCCCTCTGAGCTCATCGTGTTCGTACATAAACATTCGTGTCCATCGATAACGTCTGCTCATCGTTGGCGCCACACTCTTTCGACGCCATTCACGGCAGCGGGTTCATTACTCAGTGATAAATGCGTCCCCGGGACGCGACTTGCAAGGCCCAGGCCAGCGGCACACGCAAAAAGGCCCCCGGCCGCCAGGCGGACGAGGGCCCTGTGCCTCAGCGGACGCTGGCGTCAGTCGTTGGCGACCACGTTCAGCGCAGCGTTGAGGGTCTGGCTGGGACGCATCGCCTCGCGGGTCAGATCGTGGTCCGGGTGATAGTAGCCACGGATATCGACCGGCTTGCCCTGCACGCCATTGAGTTCATTGAGGATAGCTGCTTCATTACTCTTCAGCGACTCGGCCAGGCGCGTGAACAGCGTCTTGAGCTCGGCATCGTCGTCCTGGGCGGCCAGCGCCTCAGCCCAGTACATCGCCAGGTAGAAGTGGCTACCGCGGTTGTCGATTTCACCGACCTTGCGCGACGGCGACTTGTTGCTGTCGAGGAACTTGCCGTTGGCGCTGTCCAGCGCCTTGGCCAGCAGCGTGGCGCGCACGTTGCCAAAGGCGTTGCCCAGATGCTCCAGCGACGCCGCCAAGGCCAGAAACTCGCCCAGCGAATCCCAGCGCAAATGGTTCTCCTCGAGGAATTGCTGGACGTGCTTGGGCGCCGAACCGCCAGCGCCGGTCTCGAACAGGCCACCGCCATTCATCAGCGGCACGATGGAGAGCATCTTGGCGCTGGTACCCAGTTCCATGATCGGGAACAGGTCGGTGAGGTAGTCGCGCAGCACGTTGCCGGTGACCGAAATGGTGTCCTGGCCATTGCGGATACGCGCTAGCGAGACCTGCATGGCCTCCACCGGCGGCAGGATGCGGATATCCAGGCCACTGGTGTCGTGGTCCTTGAGATAGGTCTCGACCTTGCTGATCAGCTGGGCATCGTGGGCGCGCTTGGCGTCAAGCCAGAAGATCGCCGGCGCGCCGCTGTCGCGGGCGCGGGTCACCGCCAGCTTGACCCAGTCCTGGATCGGCGCATCCTTGGTCTGGCACATGCGCCAGATATCACCGTGCTCGACGGCGTGCTCGAACAACACCGCGCCGCTCTCGTCGCTGACCCGCACGGTGCCGTCGGCGGGAATCTCGAAGGTCTTGTCGTGGGAGCCGTACTCCTCGGCTTTCTGCGCCATCAGACCGACGTTAGGCACGCTGCCCATGGTGGTCGGATCGAAGGCACCGTTGACCTTGCAGTCGTCGATCACGGTCTGATAGATGCTGGCATAGCAGCGATCCGGAATCACCGCCTTGGCATCGTGCAGCTGGTCGTCGGCGCCCCACATCTTCCCGGAGTCGCGGATCATCGCCGGCATCGAGGCGTCGACGATCACGTCACTGGGAACGTGCAGGTTGGTGATGCCCTTGTGGGAGTTGACCATCGCCAGGCGCGGACGCTCGGCGTAGAGCGCCTCGACATCGGCCTTGATCGCCTGCTGCTTGGCCTCGGGCAGGGTCTTGATGGTGGCGTAGAGGTCGCCGATACCGTTATTGGCGCTGAAACCGGCCTCGTGAAGGTCGTCGGCGTGCTTGGCCAGCACGTCGCGGTAGAAGGCATCCACTGCCACGCCGAAGATGATCGGGTCGGAGACCTTCATCATGGTGGCCTTGAGGTGCAGCGAGAACAGCACATCCTGCTGCTTGGCGTCTTCGATCTGCTCGGCGATGAAGGCGCTCAGCGCGCGGCGGCTCATCACTGAACCGTCGACCACTTCACCCGCGAGTACCGGGGTCTTTTCCTTGAGCACGCGGGCAGTGCCGTCGGCAGCCACCAGCTCGATCTTGACGTTGCCGGCGGCCTCGATCAGCGCTGACTTCTCGCTGGCGTAGAAATCGCCGTCGCTCATGCTCGCCACGTGGGATTTGGAATCGGCACTCCACTCACCCATGCGGTGCGGATACTTGCGCGCAAAGCCCTTGACCGACTGCGGCGCACGGCGGTCGGAATTGCCCTCGCGCAGCACCGGGTTGACCGCACTGCCCTTGACCTTGTCGTAGCGCGCCTTGACGTCGTGCTCGACCTGCGAGGCCGGCTCGTCGGGATAATTGGGCAACTTGTAGCCCTGCTGCTGCAGCTCGCGGATCGCTGCCTTGAGCTGCGGCGTCGAGGCGCTGATGTTGGGCAGCTTGATGATGTTGGCTTCCGGCGTCTTGGCCAGCTCACCAAGCTCAGCAAGGTGGTCGCCGATCTGCTGCGCGTCACTCAAGTAATCAGGAAACTGGGAAAGGATACGCCCGGCCAAGGAAATGTCGCGGGTTTCCACTTCGATGCCGGCGGGATCGGTGAACGCATCGATGATCGGCAGCAGCGAGTGGGTGGCAAGGGCGGGCGCTTCGTCGGTAAGCGTGTAGATAATCTTCGGCGTTTTTGACATGTTAGCGGTAGTCTCTCTGGTCTCTCTGGTCACAGCGATTGCAATAAAAAGCGAGCGGGTCGGAACACCAGGCAGGGACAGGACTCGGCGGGTCCGGTTGTGACGACGGCGCTCCCAGCGATCGGCTGGCAGTATACCAGTGCAGGGCCCGTTTCGCATGAGCGATATTCGTCTACCCCGGCGCCCAGACGCCCGCCCAGCGCTTGCCGGTCACCGTTTCCATCGCCAATCACGGAGTCACATGAGCACCCTCTATCTATTGCATAAGCCTTTCCAGGTGCTCTCGCAGTTTACCGATCGCGAGGGCCGCGCGACCCTGGCAGACTACCTTGGCGTTTCCGGGGTGTACGCCGCCGGGCGCCTCGACTACGACTCCGAAGGCCTGCTGCTGCTGTCCGATGATGGCGCGCTGATCCATCGCATCAGCCATCCGCGCCACAAGCAGCCCAAGACCTACCGCGTCCAGGTCGAGGGCGAGCCGGACGACGCCGCGCTGCAGGCCCTGCGCCACGGCATCCGGCTCAAGGATGGGCCGACACGACCGGCCAAGGTGCGACGCCTCGAGGCCAGCGGTCTGGCCGCGCGTCAGCCACCACTGGACCCCAGGCGGCATCCGCTGACGACCTGGCTGGAACTGACCATCAGCGAGGGTCGCAACCGCCAGGTGCGACGCATGACCGCCCATGTCGGCCACCCGACCCTGAGACTGGTACGCGTGGCCATCGGCCCTTGGCGACTCGACGGTCTGCCCCCCGGTGAATGGCGCCAAGAGCCCCTGCACGCACCGAACCGCCCCGCGGGCCGGGCACGCCCCGCATCACGGAGTCAATCGCGATGAAACGTTGGTCCCCCCGTGTCACGGTCGCCACCGTGGTCGAGCGCGCCGGGCGCTATCTGCTGGTCGAAGAGGATCGCGGCGGCCCTTTCACCCTCTTCAACCAGCCCGCCGGCCACCTCGAGCCCGACGAACGGCTGCTCGAGGCGGCCGAGCGTGAAGTCCGTGAAGAGACCGCCTGGCGGGTCGGCATCACCGACTACCTGGGACTCTACGTCTACCACGCACCGGACGGCGCCACCTTCCACAGCCACGGCTATGTGGGCATGGCCCTGGCCCACCTGGGTAACGAACTAGACCGCGACGTATTGGCCATTCACTGGCTGACCTTCGACGAGATCGAAGACCTGGAACGCGCCGGCCGGCTGAGAAGCCCGCTGGTGATGCGCCGCATCCGCGATGCGCGCAGCGGGCGGGTGTTTCCCATGGAGGTCATCCAGGAGCGCTAAGGTCGCATCAGCAACCGGTAAAGCGCCGGGATCACCAGCAGGGTCAGCAGCGTCGAGGCCACCAGCCCGGAGATGATCGCCCAGGCCATCGGCGGCCACAGCGTCGATTGCGTCAGGGTCAGCGGCACCAGGCCGGCCACGGTAGTCGCGGTGGTGAGCAGCACCGGCCGCGTGCGCCGGGCCACCGCCGAGACCACGGCCTCGCTCACCGACTCGCCCTGGCGTCGATTGGCATTCATCAGGTCGATCAGCACGATGGCGTTGTTGACCACGATGCCGACCAATGCCACTACACCGAGAATGGCGGTGAAGCCGAACGGCTGGCCGGCCAGCCACAGCCCCGGCACCACGCCGATGATCGCCAGCGGCAGCGTGGTCAGCACGATGAACAGCTGGCGGAAGGAGTTAAACTGGGCGAGCAGGAAGACCACCAGCAGCAGGCCACCAAACGGCAGCGTCTGGAACAGCGCAGTATTGGCATCGCCGGCAGATTCCGCCGCCCCGCCGATGCTGTAGCTGACCTCGGGCGGCAGTTCCAGCGCCTCCAGGCGCGGCAGGATCTCGCCCAACACGCCATCGTAGGTCCAGCCATCCGCCACCTCGGCGAGCACCGCGGTCATGCGCTGCAGGCCACGATGCTGAATCACCGCCGGCCGCCAGGCGGGCGTCAGGTTGGCAATCTCCCCCAGCGGTAGCGAACGCCCGTCGGACGCGGTCAGACGTAGCCCTTCGAGCCCCTCGACGGAGAAACGCTCGCCCTCCGGCGCACGCACCAGCAGCGGGGCCAGGTCGCGTCCGGCACGCCAGGCGCTGACCTCGATGCCGCGACTGGCACCGGCCAGGGCTAGGGCCACGTCGTGTCGCGAGAGGCCGTACTCGGCGGCGCGGGCATCGTCGGTTTCGACCCGCAGGGTGGCCAACCCCTCGCCCAGGCGATGCCGCGCATCCCGGGCGCCCTCGGCCGCCCGCACCACGCTGAGAATCGCACCGGCGGCGTCGGCCAGGGCGGTGCGATCCTCAGCGAATACGCGAATCTCCACCGGCGCTTCCAGCGGCGGCCCCTGCCCCAGCCGGCGCGCTACTACCTCGGCCTCGGGCAGCCACTCCGCTGCCACGGTTCTCACCCAACGGATCAGCGCGGGCAGATCGTCGGCACTATCGGCCTCCACTACCAGCCGCGCCAGGTGCGACTGGCGCGGCTGCTCGACCAGGTTGTAGTAGAAGCGCGGACCGCTGAAGCCGGCGAAACGGTGCACCGCCTGCACCGCCGGACGCGCAACCAGCTCGGCGGCCAGCACCTCGGCCTGATAGGCGGTGTAGTCGAGGTGGGTGCCCTCGGGAAAATTGAGGTCGACGACGAGTTGGTTGCGGTCGGTGTCGGGGAAAAAGTCCTGGTCGAGCAGCGGCAGCATGGCGATGGCCGCCACCAGCAGAACGCCCGCCCCTGCCAGCACCGCCAGCGGCCAGCGTACGGCGACCCGACCGACACGCTGGCCAATGGCCTGCAGCCGCTCGCGGCGTGCCGCCAACCGGGGCTTGAGGATACCGGCGGCGAATACCGGGGTGACGAACACCGCATAGACGTAGCTCACCGCCAGGGTCAGCATCACCATGATGGGTATGGCACGGGTGAAGTCGGCGGTGTTGCCGCCGGAAAGCAGCAGCGGCACGAAAGCGGCCAGCGTGGTGCCGGTCGCCGCCAGCAAGGGCGTGGCCAGCTCCCGCACCGAGCGGGTCACGGCCTGCATGGCCGAGCCCCCCTGATCGCGGTGGTACTGGATGTTCTCGACCATCACGATGGCGTTGTCCACCAGCATGCCCAGCGCAATCACCATGCCGGCCACGGCGATCTGGTGCAGCACACCGCCGCCCATGGCGTACAAGGCCAGGGCGGAAAAGGTCACCAGCGGCACGATCACCATCACCGCGAGCCCCAGCCGCAGCCCCATGACCAGGAACAGCAGCACGCCGAGAATGGCAACCCCCAGCAGCAGCGAGACGCCCAGCTCCGCCAGGCGGCGCTCCACCCAGTGCGGCTGATAGAAAGTCTCCTCGATGGCCAGCGGGGCGTAGGCGGGACGCAGCTCATCCACCAGCGCACGCAGCTGTTTGCCGAAGCGCACGGCGTTGCCCCGGTCGTTGGCGAGCACCACCCCCAGCGCCACCGCCGGGCGTCCGTCATGCCACATGCGCGCGGTGGCGGGCTCCTGGGGGGCCAGGCTGACGTCGGTGAGTTCGCCGAGCGGCACCAAGTCGCCCTGCCGGGTACGAATCGGGGTGGCGCCGAGCTCCTCCAGCGAGCCGAACTCGGTGAGCGGGTCGAGCACCAGGGAGCGCCCTGCCATCTCCAGCGTGCCTCCGGGCGAGGTCAGGTTGCGCGCGGCGAGCTGGTCGCCGAGGGCCCGGGCGTCGAGTCCGGTCATCTCGGCCAGCGTATCGTCCCAGCCCACCACCACCTGCTGGCCCGGGTCGGCGAGCAGGTCGATACGGGACACCGCCTTGAGCCGGAACAGGTCACGGCGCAGGCGCTTGGCCGCCTCGCGCAGCTCGAGCAGATCGTCCGAGCCGGTCACTGCCAGCACGATGCCGTGGGTATCGGCGTCACGGTCGCTGATCTCCGCCTCGCCCACGCCGTCGGGGAACTGCCGCATGGCCCGATTTACGGCGATACGTACCTGCTCCCAGGCGGCATCGGTGTCGTAGACGTGCTCGTGCATCTCGATGGTGACATGGGCCACGCCGAGACGCGCGGTACCGATGATGTCGTTGACCTCCTCGACCTGGGCCAACTCCTCTTCGAGGGGGTTGAGCACCAGCCGCTCGACCTGTTCCGGCTCCGCGCCGGGATAGGGCACCAGCACCTGGCCGAAGCGATAGGGAAAGAAGGGGTCCTCCTGACGGTCCATCGCCACCCAGGCCGCCAGGCCCAGTAGCGCCAGCAGCAGCGTGACGGTCAGGATCAGGCGTTTGTAGCGCAGCGAGGCGAGCATCCAGCTCATGGCAACACCCTCACCCGCATGCCCTCTTCCAGGCGCCCCTGCCCTGCCGTTACCACCCGGTCACCCGTCGCCAATCCCTCGCCGTTGACCGATACCCAACCGCCGGCCAGACGCCCCGGCATCACGTGTACACGCCGAATCGTGTCGTCGTCGTTCAACGCCAGTACGTAGGGCGCGCTGCCGGCGGGGTCGACCACCGCCGCCAGCGGCACCCGCGTAACCGCACGGGCGGCGATCTCGAGCTGAACCCGCACCGGCTCGCCCAGCGCCGGAGCACTGTGGACGGGAATCGCAGCGATGACCGGCGCCATGCTCTCTCCCGCCCGCCCGACATGGACGATTTCCGCGACGATCCGCTGGGCACCGAACGTCGGCATGACGCTCACCGCCTGCCCGGGCTCGAGACGCGAGGCGAGGCTCGCCGGCACCCGGACCTCCACCTCACGCTCGGCCACTCCGGCCAGCTGCATGATCGGCTGGCCGGCCGCAACGAAATCGCCGGGCTCGGCGTCCAGGTCGGTTACCACGGCGGCGAACGGTGCGCGCAGCGTCAGCTCATCGAGCTGCGCCTGAGCCTCGTCGCGCTGTGCCAGCGCCTGCTCGCGGGCCTGAGCGACCGCCTCACGTTCCGCGCTAAGTCGATCCAGTTCACTCGCGGCGCTGAGATTGCGTTCACGCAGGGTACGGGCACGCTCCACGTCGCGCCCTAGACGGCTCAGGCTGGCATCCAGTTCACGCACCCGCGCCTCGGCGACGGCGAGCGCCGGCGCCATGGCCGGGTTGTGCAGCGTGGCCAGCGGCTCCCCCTGCTCGACCCGCTGCCCCAGCACTACCTGGCGCTCGCGCAGTACGCCGCCGTGCAGAAAGGCCGTGGCCGCACGCTCGCTGGCTCGCACCACGCCAGGAAAGCGATATCGCACCTCGTCCGGCACGAACTGCACTGCTTCACTGCGCACACTGGGCAGCGGCGCTTCGACACCTTCTCTCTGCGCCGGTGCCGCATCGCAGCCCGCCAGTAGAGCCGCCGTCAGCATCAGCAAAGCCGCATGGCTTGCACGTCCCCCCCTCGCCATCGCTTTTCCCTCCCTCGAACGGTATTGACTGGCCACCTATAAACTGGCCGACCGGTCAGTTATTTACGTAAAAAAATGCTCATTCTCTTGGCGTTACGCCTTCCATGAAGATCTTCAGGAAATCCTCCAGAAACGCTTCATCGGAGCCCATGCCCGGCCAGTTCTCATGATGGCACTTGGCTTCGAACCACTGGGTGCAGGTCATCACGAAGACGGCGATGACATGTGAGGGGTTGATGTCGTCGCGCAGCAGGCCGCGCAGCTGGGTCTGCCGTACCCACTCGGCCCCTGCCCCGACGAGCTGGCTGTCGAGCTCGCTGCAGTGGTTGTCCCCTTCCAGATGGGTCCAGGCGAACAGGCGCACCACGCCGGGATTGTCGCGCAGAAAATGGAAGTAGGCTTCCACCGAGCGGCGCAGTAGCGCGGCATCCGGCTCCTTGGCTTCTTCTAGCATCGCCATCTGGGCCGTGAAGTAACGCTCGAAGGCGCGATTCTTGACCGCCTGCCACAGCTGCTCCTTGCTGCCAAAGTGGTGATGGATCAAGCTCTTGGTGACGCCAGCAGCACGCGCCAGCTCGCTTAGCTTGACGGCGGAAAAGCCCTGTTCGACGAACAACGCTTCGGCTGCGTCGAGGATGCGGGCACGGGTAAGTTCGGGGTCGCGGGTCTGGGGTTTCTGATTCATGCGGCGAACATAGCGCTAACTGGCCGGCCGGTCAATTACTCCCAGCGTATTCGACCCGCGCCTCACAGGATGAAGCTGCGCACCGACATGGGGTATAATTTTCGGCCACTTGCGATCCACTCAATCCGAGAGCGCCCATGACCGCCACCTCAGGCAAGGTCATCGTCGGCATGTCCGGCGGTGTCGACTCCTCCGTTTCCGCGCAGTTGCTGCTCGACCAGGGCTACCAGGTCGAGGGCTTGTTCATGAAGAACTGGGACGAGGACGACGGCACCGAATACTGCACCGCCAAGGAGGACTTGGCGGATGCCCAGGCGGTGTGCGACAAGCTGGGCATCACGCTACATACCGCCAATTTCGCCGCCGAATACTGGGATAACGTGTTCGAGCACTTCCTGGCCGAATACCAGGCCGGGCGGACGCCGAACCCGGACATCCTGTGTAACCGCGAGATCAAGTTCAAGGTGTTCCTCGAGTACGCCGAGATGCTCGGCGCCGACAAGATCGCCACCGGCCACTACGTGCGCGGCGGGGAGCGCGACGGTCGTCCACGCCTGCTCAAAGGCATCGACACCAACAAGGACCAGAGCTACTTTCTGCACGCGGTACCCGAGGCGGCCATCGCGCGCACCCTGTTCCCGGTCGGCGAACTCGAGAAACCCGAGGTGCGCGCACTGGCCGAGCGCCACGGCCTGGCCACCGCCAAGAAGAAGGATTCCACCGGGATCTGCTTTATCGGCGAGCGCCGCTTCAGCGACTTCCTCAAGCAGTACCTGCCAGCTCAACCGGGCACCATCGAGACCCCTGAAGGCGAGGTGATCGGCGAACACATGGGCCTGATGTACTACACCCTCGGTCAGCGCCAGGGGCTCGGTATCGGCGGGCTGGCCCATCATCCCGACGCGCCCTGGTACGTGGCTGCCAAGGACCTGGAGCGCAACGTGCTGGTCGCCGTGCAGGGCAAGCACCACCCGTTGCTTTACACCGACAGCCTGGCCACCGAGGCGATGGACTGGGTGGCCGGCGAGCCGCCCGTCACCGAGGGGCGCTTCACCGCCAAGACCCGCTACCGCCAGGAAGACGTGCCTTGCCATATGCAGACTCGGCCCGATGGCGGTGTCGAGGTGCGCTTCGACGCGCCGCAGCGCGCGGTCACGCCAGGCCAGTCGCTGGTGCTCTACGCTGGCGACATCTGCCTCGGCGGCGGCGTGATCCGCACCACCTGGAACGCCACGGAGGCCGCCGCATGAATACCACCCCGATCCACAGCGCCCCGGACAGTCCGGCAGCCCGCCAGGCCCTGGCGCTGGCCGGCGTGTTTCAGGCCGCCGCGGTGGTCGACGAAATGGCCCGCACCGGCCAGGCCGACGAACGCGCCTGGAGCACCTTGATTCGCGCCACCGTGGACACCGATCCCGACAGCTTCGAAGCGATCTACGGCGGCCATCCCAACTACCTGCGCCAGGGCCTCGACGTGCTCGAAGCGGTGGTGGGCCGCAAGCAGGCCAACCCGGTAGTGCTCCGCTACGGTTTCTCGCTGCTGATGCTGATGAACAAGCTGCGCAGCAACAGCAACATGATGAGCGAGCTGGGCAACAAGCTGACGCGCATTCAGGGCCAGGCCGAGCACTTCGGCGACACCCACGAGAACGTGGTCGCCAGTCTCGGCGAGCTCTATCAAGAGACCCTCTCCACCTTCAAATATCGCATCGTGGTGCAGGGCGAGCCCAGCCTGCTCCAGCAGCGCATGATGCCCGAGCGCGTGCGCGCCGCGCTGCTGGCAGGAGTGCGCTTTGCCCTGCTCTGGCATCAGCAGGGCGGCCGGCGCTGGAAGCTGATCTTCCAGCGCGGCGCCATGAAGCGTGCCATCGACCAGATCAACCGCCAGTGACGCGTGACCAGACGGCCCGTCCCAACCACCAGGAAGACCCGACCATGCAGCTCTCCTCCCTGACCGCCCTCTCCCCCGTCGACGGCCGCTACGGCAGCAAGGCCGCGGCGCTGCGCGAGCACTTCAGTGAATTCGGTCTGATCCGTGCCCGGGTTATCGTCGAGGTGCGCTGGCTAGAGGCGCTGGCCGCACTGCCAGGCATCGCCGAGGTGCCGCCGCTGTCTCCCGCCGCCAAGGCCTTCCTCGACGCCCTGGTAGCGGATTTCTGCGAAGCCGATGCCGCCCGTATCAAGGAGATAGAGCGCACCACCAACCACGACGTCAAGGCGGTGGAGTACTTCCTCAAGGAGCGCATCGCCGAGCAGCCCGAACTGCACGCCATCAGCGAGTTCGTGCACTTCGCCTGCACCAGCGAGGACATCAACAACCTGTCACACGGCGTCATGCTGACCGACGGGCTGAACAGCCTGCTGCCAATCATGCACGGGGTCGCCGACGCCATCGCCGCGCTGGCCCATGAGCACGCCGCCCAGCCGATGCTGTCACGTACCCACGGCCAGACCGCCAGCCCTACCACGTTGGGCAAGGAGATGGCCAACGTCGCCTATCGGCTGCGCCGCCAGCTCAAGCAGATCGAAAGCGTCGAGATCCTCGGCAAGATCAACGGCGCGGTGGGCAACTACAACGCCCACCTCACCACCTACCCCGAGGTCGACTGGGAAGCCAACGCCGAGCGTTTCATCAAGGGCCTGGGGCTTACCTTCAACCCCTACACCACTCAGATCGAACCCCACGACTACATCGCCGAGCTGTTCGACGCCATCTGTCGCTTCAACACCATCTTGATCGACTTTGATCGCGACGTGTGGGGCTACATCTCGCTGGGCTACTTCAAGCAGCGTACCGTCGAGGGCGAGATCGGCTCCTCGACCATGCCGCACAAGGTCAACCCCATCGACTTCGAGAACTCCGAGGGCAACCTGGGACTGGCCAACGCCATCCTCGGCCACCTCGCCCAGAAGCTGCCGATCTCGCGCTGGCAGCGCGACCTCACCGACTCCACGGTGCTGCGCAACCTCGGCGTCGGCCTGGCCTACGGCCTGATCGCCTACCAGGCCTCGCTCAAGGGCATCTCCAAGCTCGAGGCCAATCCCGCGCGCCTGGCCGAAGACCTCGACGCCAGCTGGGAGGTGCTCGCCGAGCCGATCCAGACGGTAATGCGCCGCTACGGCATCGAGCAGCCCTACGAGAAGCTCAAGGAACTGACCCGCGGCAAGCGCATCGACCAGGCCGGCTTCGCCGCCTTTATCGATACCCTCGAGCTGCCCGCCGAGGTCAAGACCGAGCTCAAGGCGCTCAGCCCGGCGACCTATACTGGCAATGCCAGTGAGCAAGCGAGCAGGCTGTAAGCGCCCAGCCCCCAGATAGTCTAGTAAGCATAAGCGGCGCCGGAGACAGGCCGTAGAGGGGGTTTTTGCCATGGATGGCAAAAGGTAGCGTACAGGAACGTATTCACAGCGCCCCCTCGCAGGCCTGTCGCCGGGTCAGCCGCGGGACAGCATAAGCGGCGCCGGGGACAGGCCATAGAAGGGGTTTTTGCCAGGGATGGCAAAAGGTAGCGTACAGGGAGGTATTCACAGCGCCCCCTCGCAGGCCTGTCGACGGATCAGCCGTGGGACAAGATGAGCGGCGCCGGGGACAGCCGCGACGCCTGCCCGCGGCTTCACACTTTGCAACGAGGTACGACGCATGTCCTCCGATACCCCGCGACAACTGCTCGGCGGTCTCACCGCCAGCGAGTTCCTGCGCGACGTCTGGCAGCAGAAACCGCTGCTGATCCGCGGCGCCCTGCCCGACCTCGAATGCCCACTGAGCCCCGACGAACTGGCTGGCCTGGCCTGCGAGGAAGGCATCGAGGCTCGCCTGGTCGAAGAGCATGGCCGCGATGGCCCTTGGCAAGTCCAGCACGGTCCCTTCGACGATGCCACCTTCGCCGCCCTGCCCGACGAGGACTGGTCACTGCTGGTCCAAGCCGTGGACCACTATGTGCCCGAGGTCGCCGCGCTGCTCGATCACTTCGACTTCCTGCCACGCTGGCGCCTCGACGACATCATGATCAGCTATGCCCCGCCCGGCGGCAGCGTAGGCCCCCACGTCGATCACTATGATGTCTTCCTGCTCCAGGCCAGCGGCCAGCGTCGCTGGCAACTGGGCGGCAGGGTCACCGACGATGCCCCGATCATTGATGGCATCGACCTACGCATCCTCGAGCGCTTCGACGTCACCCCCGGTGATGACTGGGTCCTCGAGCCCGGCGACATGCTCTACTTGCCCCCCGGCTGGGCACATCACGGGGTCAGCGATTCCGACGACTGCATGACCGTCTCGGTAGGCTTCCGCGCCCCTTCCGCCGACGAAGCAGTGACCTCCTATGCCGACTACGTCGGCGAGACGCTGCCCGCCTCGCAACGCTTCAGCGACGCCGGCATGCCCCTCCCCGCCGATCCCGGCGAGCTCAACGATGCCGCGCTGGAGCGTATGCGCCGGCTGATTCTCGACAGCCTCGACGACCCCGCCCAACTGGCACAGTGGTTCGGACGCGCGATGACCCAGCCCAAGTACGTCGACCAACTGGTGCCCGCCGACGAACCCATCGACATCGAAGAACTTGTTGCGGCACTACACGACGGCGAGGAGCTGGTGCGTAGCCTGGGGTCGCGCTTCGCCTGGCGAGCGCTCGACGCTGAGCGTGCCACGCTGTTCGTCGACGGCGATGGCCTGTCCTGCTCACTACCGCTGGCTCGGACGCTGGCGTCGGATGCTGCACTGGACGCTACACTGCTCGAATTCGACGGCGCCGCCGAGCTGCTCGCGCTGCTGCATGACCGTGGTAGCCTAAGCTGGCCCCAAGAGGACGATGACGACGAGGATGACCAATGAGTGACGCCATCAGCATTGAACAGGGTGACTGGGAAGAGCTCGGCAGCGAGGCCGGCGAGATACGCCGCATCGTATTCATCGTCGAGCAGCAGGTGCCCCAGGAGGAGGAGTGGGACGGCCGTGATGCCTTCTGCCTGCACTTCCTGATCCGCCACCAGGGGCGCGCGCTGGGCACCGCCCGACTGTTGCCGGACGGCCATCTGGGTCGGGTGGCCGTCCTCGAAGAGGGGCGCGGCCTGGGTCTTGGCCGACGCCTGGTCGAAGCCGCCATCGAGGCGGCACGCAGCCAGGGTCACGCCCATCTTGAGCTGGCCGCCCAGCTGCAAGCGATCCCCTTCTACGAGCAACTCGGCTTCAGCGCCTATGGCGACGAATTCCTCGACGCCGGCATTCCGCACCGCAACATGTCCCTCCCCCTAGGTGATTGATTCACCTGCGCCTTTCTAAAATCCGGAAAGTTGACTACAGAAAGCGAGCTATTCCTGGCTCGCTTGTAGTCATACTACAACCTCTTCTGCCGCTAAGTAATGATTGTTGAGGCCAGTATTCATGGGCCATAGTTCCATTACAGGCAAACATTAAAACGACTGTTTCAATGCTTCTTGTAGTCGCCATTAAACATTCGTTTTATATCGGCGCCTGATACGACCAAGGCAGTACAGACAGCGTTAATGGCCTGGTCAATGCTGAAACAACTTCGCAGGTGCAGCATAGAAGACGAACGCCAAGGCACCCGGTGAAGTCGACCAAGCCAATAGCGTGATACTGCAGCGCAATAGACGAGAAAGGACGGCCCCATGTCAGCTTACCAAGACGACCTCAACACCATCACTCGACTACGTGACGCCCAGGGCGGCAAGTGGGATGCCATCAATCCCGAGTATGCCGCGCGCATGAAAGCCCAGAACCGCTTCAAGACTGGCCTCGACATCGCCCGCTATACCGCTGGCATCATGCGTCAGGACATGGCCGACTACGACGCCGACACCAGCCAGCACACCCAGTCGCTGGGCTGCTGGCACGGTTTTATCGGCCAGCAGAAGATGATCGCCATCAAGCGCCACCACGGCACCACCAAGAAGCGCTACCTGTACCTGTCGGGATGGATGATTGCCGCGCTGCGCTCCGAGTTCGGCCCGCTGCCCGACCAGTCAATGCACGAAAAGACCTCGGTCCCGGCGCTGATCGAAGAGCTCTACACCTTCCTGCGTCAGGCCGATGCTCGCGAGCTGGGTCATCTGTTTCATGAGCTGGATGATGCCCGTGCCAAGGGCGATGACATCACCGTGCGCGCCGTGCAGAAGCGCATCGACAACTACGAAACCCACGTGGTACCGATCATCGCCGACATCGATGCCGGCTTCGGCAACGAAGAGGCGACCTATCTGCTGGCCAAGCGCATGATCGAAGCCGGGGCCTGCTGCATCCAGCTCGAGAATCAGGTCTCCGACGTCAAGCAGTGCGGCCACCAGGACGGCAAGGTTACCGTGCCCCATGAGGACTTCCTGGCCAAGATCAACGCCGTGCGCTATGCCTTCCTCGAACTCGGCGTCGACGACGGCGTGATCGTGGCGCGCACCGACTCCCTGGGCGCCGGTCTGACCCAGAAACTACCGGTGAGCAAGGAGCCGGGGGACCTCGCCGCGCAGTACAACAGCTTCCTCTACACCACCCCGATCGACTCCATCGACGACGTGCGCGAAGGCGACAGCGTGGTCAAGCTGGACGGAGAGCTACGCAAACCGCTGCGCCTGGCCAACGGCCTCTATCGATTCCGTTCGGGCACCGGCGAGGACCGCGTGGTACTGGACTGCATCACCAGCCTGCAGAACGGTGCTGACCTACTGTGGATCGAGACCGAGAAACCCCATGTCGGCCAGATTGCCAGCATGGTCGACCGCATCCGTGAAGTGGTGCCGGATGCCAAGCTGGTCTACAACAACTCGCCGTCGTTCAACTGGACCTTGAACTTCCGCCAGCAGGTATTCGACGCCTGGCAGGCCGAGGGCAAGGATGTATCAGGCTACGACCGCGATCAGCTGATGAGCGCCGAGTATGACGCCACTGAGCTGGCCAAGCTGGCCGACGAATGGACGCGCAACTTCCAGCGCGATGCGGCGCGTGAAGCGGGTATCTTCCACCATCTGATCACCCTGCCCACCTACCACACCGCGGCGCTATCCACCGATGAACTGGCCAAGGGCTACTTCGGCGAGGAGGGCATGCTGGCCTACGTCGCTGGTGTCCAGCGCAAGGAAATTCGCAGCGGCCTGGCCTGCGTCAAGCATCAGGACATGGCTGGCTCCAATATCGGCGACGACCACAAGGAGTACTTCTCCGGCGCCGGGGCCCTCAAGGCCGGCGGCAAGGACAACACCATGAACCAGTTTGGCTGAGGCAAAGCCAAGGCAAGCAGCTCGCATGGCACGACAGTGATTGGGGAGGCAGCCGCCTCCCCTTTTTTGTGCCTTTCCTTATTGTTTGTCGATTGGAGGGCCTACACTAGGGGCACTCGAGCGTATAGCGCTGGTCGAAGCGGGAAAGTAGGCTTAAACTCGCTGAAAACGCCGTTTTTTAATCTGTTTGATCATTGGAGGAGCTCCCATGAAACGTCTTCTTCCCGTCGTTGCCTTGGGCATACTGACACTGGCCGGCTGTGCCAACACCGCGCCCTATGGCGGCGATGTATACCGCGGCAGCCAGGCCCAGACCGGCCAGAGCGTTGCCTACGGCACCATCACCGCACTACGCCAGGTGCAGATCCAGGCCGACAGCCCGCAGGGCAACGTGATCGGTACCGTCGGCGGCGGGGTGATCGGCGGGCTGCTCGGTAGCCAGGTCGGCGGTGGCTCCGGGCGCCAGCTGGCAACGGCCGCGGGTGCCATCGGCGGTGCCGTAGCCGGCTCGCGTACCGAGGATGCGGTCAATCGCACCCGTGCCTGGGAAATGGAGGTACGCCGTGACAACGGCGAAAGCGTGGTCGTCGTTCAGCGCGCCGACCGCAACTTCCAGGTCGGCCAGCGGGTTCGCCTGATCGGCAGCGGTGCCAGCATGAGCGTAGCGCCCTACTGATACGCTCTCCTACGCAAAAAGGCTCGCCTACTGGCGAGCCTTTTTGCGTTGCGTATTAGCCAAATGCCTGTCGGCTCAGTGCGACTTGGCCTTCTTCATGGCCCAGCACAGCAGCCGTTTGGCGATCCACGCCACCAGCGCGATGACCAGCAGCGTCAACAGCATGTCCACCGGGCGCACCAGGAACGTCGCACCCAGCACTGCCACTGCCGGGCACCATACCCAGCGATCATCGCTGTCGCTGCGCAGCGCCTCAGGCAGCACGCTCGCCAATAACGGGCTCAGGGTGGCCTCCCAGCCGCGCAGGCTCAGAAAGAGGATAGCGGCAAATCCTATCAGCCAGATAATGGTCACGGTCATCGGCAATCTCCATCATTGATTATCGGTGGAAGGTCCAGGCGCAGAGTTAAATGGATCATCAGGGTAAAACATGCCGGCTGCGAAAAGTACCCGCTATTGGCCGCACACCGTGGCGCCATCTCAACGCCGCGCACGGCCGGCCGCCAGCCCAGGGCGGCTCGCTGCGGCCTTGAGCGTCAGTCATGATGGGCAATCGAAACCTGAAAAAATTCCCTGCGCCCCTGACAGCCCCCCAACCGGCACGTTACCATTATCAAGACATGCACTCACCGAAAGGTTCATCAATGCAGATTGCGCAGAACTCCGTTGTCGCGTTTCACTACACCCTGACCAACGACGCAGGTGAGGTGCTGGACAGCTCGGAAGGCCGCGACCCGCTGACGTATCTCCATGGCGCTGGCAACATCATTCCGGGCCTGGAAAAAGAGCTGGAAGGCCGTGAAAGCGGTGAGAAGCTGCAAGTGACCGTGCAGCCGGCCGAAGGCTACGGCGAGAACCAGCCGTCGCTGGTACAGGAAGTCCCGCGCGATGCCTTCCAGGGCGTCGAGAGCGTCGAGCCAGGGATGCAGTTCCAGGCGCAGACCCAAGGCGGCCCGCTGATGGTCACCGTGACCCAGGTCGAAGGTGATACCGTGACCGTAGATGGCAACCACCCGCTGGCCGGTCAGACGCTTAACTTCGACGTCGAAATCGCCACGGTACGCGAAGCCAGCCAGGAAGAGCTAGAGCACGGCCACGTGCACGGCGAAGGTGGCGTGGAGCACTAATCGCTCTCAACGTCGTCGCCTTCCCTACGCGCGGGGCAGCCATTGGCTGCCCCGCGCGCATTTCAAGACTCGTCTGCGTCCTGCTGTGGCACCAGCACTAGTTGACCGTGACGCACACTGCGCTCGGCGATCACCTCGCTGGCGAACGCCTGCACCTCACGCCCTTGCCCCTTGAGCACCGCCACCTCCAGGCAGCTGTGGTGGTCGAGATGCACGTGCAGGGTCGAGACGGTCAGGTGATGATGCGCATGCGAGTGGTGGGTCAGACGCTTGGCCAGCTCTCGTGCAGCGTGATCGTAGACATACACCAACGCCCCCACACAGGGCTGCTCGGCGTCGCCGTCGAGGGCCGTCTCCTTGATCCCGGCCCGCGCCAGGTCACGAATCGCCTCGGAGCGATTCTGATAACCGCGCTGGGCAATCAATCGATCCAGATCCGCCATCAGGCCATCATCCAGGGTCACCGTTACCCGCTGCATTACTCCCTCCTTACCTCGTGTCGCTCGCTGCACGAGTATGATGTTATTGGCTAGACTTCATACGATTTCGACTTTAGGGTAAAGAAAAAACCCAAGGACCCTATGATGACGCTATTGTGCCGCCACTGGCTGGCCGCCGCGGCGCTTGCCGCGCCCCTCGCGCTCCCCCCCCTTGCCGCTCAAGCGGAGACGTCGCTGGTGATGGCCATCGGCGGAGAGCCAGCGGACGGTTTTGATCCGCTGCTGGGTTGGGGCCACTACGGCCACCCGCTGTTCCAGTCGACGCTGCTGAGACGTGATGCCGACCTGGCGACCCAGCCCGAGCTGGCCAGGGAGTGGACGCTATCCGATGATCGGCTGCGTTGGACCCTCACCCTGCGTGATGATGTCACTTTCAGCGACGGCACGCCGCTAACCGCCGAGGACGTGGCGTTCACCTTCAACGCCGCTTCCCGCAGCGGAGGCCGCGCCGACCTCAGCGTATTGGCCCATGCCGAAGCCCTCGATGAGCGGCGGGTAGCGCTGACCCTCGAAGAGCCCCGGGTCACCTTCATGGACACTTTCTATACCCTGGGCATCGTCCCCGCCGCGGAGCGTGATAACGGTTACCACGACGGCTATGGACGTGCGCCGCTGGGATCCGGCCCCTATCGGCTGGTGGAGTGGCAGGAGGGCGAACAGCTGATCGTCGAGCGCAACCCCCATTACTACGGCGAGACGCCCGCATTCGAACGCCTGGTATTCCAATTCACCGGCGAGGATACCACGCTAGCCGCGGCCAATGCCGGCCGCCTGCACCTAGCCTCAGTCCCCCCGGCGCTAGCCGTCCAAGCACCCCACGGGATGCAGCGCGTTGCCATGCACAGCGTCGACAACCGCGGCATCCTGTTCCCGATGCAGCCGGCACGCGGCGAGGCCAGCGACAGCGGCGCCCCGATCGGCAACGATGTCACCGCTGACCCGGCGATCCGCCGCGCGGTCAATCTCGCCGTCGACCGCGAGCTGCTGGTCGACGTCGCCCTGCACGGCTTTGGCCAGCCGGCCTTCGGCCCCGCCGATGGGCTGGCCTGGACCGACCCGACCGAGCGCTTCGATGACGGCGACCTGGCAGCCGCCGCCGAGCTGCTCGACGCTGCAGGCTGGCAATTGGAGAGCGATGGCCTGCGCCGCCGCGACGGCCAGGCGGCGCGCTTTCGCCTCACCTACCCGGCCGGCGATACCACCCGCCAGCTGCTCGCCGAGAGCGTCGCCGAACTGCTGCGTCCGCTGGGCATCGCGATCGAGCCGAGGGGTCGCCACTGGGACGAGATCCGTCGCGAGGCACTGCATCAGGATGCCATCCTGTTTGGCTGGGGCAGCCACAGCCCTCAGGAGATCTACTACCTCTATCACAGCCAGTACGCCGGCCAGGATTATTACAACAGCGGCTACTACGCCAACCCAGCGGTTGACGCCCACCTAGAAGCAGCCCAGGCCGCCGAGGGCTTCGAGGCCTCGCTGCCCCACTGGCGCGCGGCTCAGTGGGACGGCGATACCGGCTATGGCATGCGCGGTGACGCCGCTTGGGCCTGGCTGGTCAACCTCGAGCATCTCTACTTCGTCGACGACTGCCTCGATCTGGGCGAACTAGGTATCGCCCCCCACGGTCACGGCTGGCCGATCACCGCCAATCTGCTCGACTGGCAGTGGCAGTGCGATTGATCGCGCCACTGACGCGGCGGCTGCTTCGCCTGGTCGCGGTGCTCGGCGTAGTGGCGCTGGCCGCCTTCGGCCTAATGCAGGCCTCGCCCATCGACCCGGTGGACGCCTATCTGGGACCTCAGGTCGCCCAGGTCAGTCCCGAGCAGCGCGCGCTTATCGCCGAGCGCTGGGGCGCCGATCAACCAGCGACGCAGCAGTTCCTGCACTGGCTCGGCAACATGCTGCGCGGCGAGCTTGGCTGGAGCCGGGTCTACAACGCCCCGGTCAGCGAGGTGATCGGGACTCGCTTCATGGCCTCGTTGCCGCTGCTGGCCAGCGCCTGGCTGGGCGCCACGCTGATCGGTTTCGCCCTCGGCGTGATCGCCGGTACCCGTGAAGGCGGCTGGGTGGATCGCTGGATTTGTCGCTACGCCTACACGCTGGCCTCAACGCCGACCTTCTGGCTGGCGATCCTCGGCCTGCTGCTGTTCTCGGTGACCCTGGGCTGGACGCCGGTGTGCTGCGCGGGTCCCGCTGGCGTGACCCGCGATGAACTGAGCCTCGCCACCCGCCTGCATCACCTGCTGCTGCCAGCGCTGACCCTGTCGCTTCTGGGTGTGGCCCAGATCACCCTGCACACCCGCGCGCGCATGCTTGAGCTGATGCGCTCCGAGGTGGCCCTGCACGCCCTGGCCCAGGGTGCCAGCCGGCGGGATGTGGCCTGGCGACATGGCGCGCGTCACGCCTGCCTACCGGCCTTGACGCTGGCGTTCGCTTCACTCGGCGAGCTGTTCGGCGGCTCGATGCTGGTCGAGCAGGTGTTCTCCTATCCCGGTCTGGGCCGTGCCACGGTGGAAGCCGGCCTGCGCAGTGACGTGCCGCTGCTGCTGGCCATCGCACTGTTCACCGCGCTATTCGTCAGCGTCGGCAATGCCCTCGCCGACGGCCTCTACCGCCTGGTCGACCCGCGCCTGCGCCAGGTGCACCCATGAGCGCCACGCCATCGCCGCGGCTGGCCCTGCGTGGTAACCCGCGCCTGGGCCTGGCATTGGGTACCCTCACCCTGCTGGTTGCCCTCGTCGCGCTGCTGATCGTTACCCCCCAGCTCGCCGAACGCGCCGGCGCCAGCGACTTCCAGGCGCGCCTGCTGGCACCGACAACCGACTACTGGTTCGGCACCGATGTACTCGGCCGCGACCTCCTGGCGCGCACCCTGCAGGGCCTGGCGCTGAGCCTGTGGGTAGGCGCCGCGGCGGCGTTGCTGGGCACCCTGATCGCCCTTGGCCTGGCAGCCCTGGCCTGCCTCGACCGCCGCGCCGATGCGGTAGTGGGGCTGCTGGTCGACAGCGTACTGGGGCTGCCGCATCTGATTCTGCTGATGCTGATCGCCTTCGCCCTGGGCGGTGGTACCCAGGCGGTGATTATCGCCGTGGCACTGACCCACTGGCCGAGCCTGACCCGGGTACTGCGCGCCGAGCTGCTGCAGCTGCAGCAGGCCGACTATGTCCGCCTGTCGCGGCGCTTCGGCAAGTCGCGTGGCTTCGTGATCTGGCACCACCTGCTGCCAGCGCTGCTGCCGCACTGCCTAGTCGGCGGGCTGCTGCTGTTTCCCCATGCGATCCTGCACGAGGCGGCGCTGACCTTTCTCGGCTTTGGCCTCAGCCCGGGACAGCCCGCCATCGGCGTGCTGCTGGCCGAGTCGATGCGCTATCTCAGCGCCGGCTACTGGTGGCTTGGGGTCTTCCCCGGGCTCGGCCTGCTGCTGTTGGTACTGGCCTTCGACCGGCTGGGCAATGCCCTGCGGCGACTGCTCACCCCGCACGAGGCCCAGCAATGACCCTGCGCTCAACCATCCGTGGAGTGTGACCATGCTCGAGATCGACCACCTCGCCCTCGACTTCCTGCGCTACCGCGGCCTGTGGCAACGCGAGGCAGTTCCTTGCCTGCGCGACGTCTCCCTCAGCCTGGTCCGCGGCGAGGTGCATGCGGTGGTAGGCGCCTCGGGAGCCGGCAAGAGCCTGATGGCCCAGGCGATCATCGGCCTGCTGCCCGGCAACGCCCGGCTGCGCGGAGAGCTTCGGCTAGACGGCGCCCCCCTCGACGCACCGCGCCAGGCAGCGCTGCGCGGCAAGCGCCTGGCGCTGATTCCCCAGTCGCTGGCAGCACTCGACCCGCTGGTGCGCAGCCATCGTCAGGTTACCTGGGCAGCGCAGCGCGCCGGGGTTAGTGCCCCGCGAGCTGCCGCCGAGCGAGCGTTGACCGAGGTCGGCATGGTCGGCGACAGTGCCCGCCGCTACCCCCATCAGCTCTCCGGCGGCATGGCGCGCCGGGTGCTGCTGGCCATGGCCACCGCCGGCGAGGCCGACTGGCTGATCGCCGATGAACCCAGCGTCGGCCTCGATCCGGCCCATCGCGACGGCGTGCTCGACCAGCTGCGGCGGCTCGCCGACGCCGGCAAGGGCGTGCTGCTGATCACCCATGACCTGCGCCACGCGCTGAGCGTGGCCGACCGGGTCACGGTGTTCCACGCCGGCACCACCCTGGAAACCGCCCCGGCCGATGCCTTTCAGGGTCGCGGCAAGGCGCTGGCCAGCGGCTATGCGCGGGCGCTATGGCGCGCCCTGCCCGACAACGACTTCGCTCGACCGCCGGTCCATGAGGTCGCCCCGCTTGCTTGAAGCACACGACATCACCCTCGGCTACCGCCCCGGCGTCAGCGTGCTGCGCGGCGTGTCGCTGCAGCTGGCTGCGGGAGAGTGGCTGGGTCTCAGCGGCGCCTCGGGGTCCGGCAAGTCGACGCTCGGCCGGGCACTCGCCGGACATCACACGCTGCGCAGTGGCTCGCTGCAGCTCGACGGCGCGCCGCTGCCCCGACATGGCCTGCACCCTGTACAGTGGCTACCCCAGGTGCCGGAGCTGGCGGTCAATCCGCGCTGGCGCATCGGCCGTATTCTCGCCGAGGCCTGGACGCCCGACGCCGCGCTGCGCCAGCGCTTCGGCATCGGCGACGACTGGCTGGAACGCTATCCCCACGAGCTGTCCGGCGGCGAACTGCAGCGGGTGGCGGTGCTGCGCAGCCTGGCACCTGGGGTGCGCTACCTGATTGCCGACGAGATCTCCTCGATGCTCGACGCCATTACCCAGGCCGAGCTATGGCAGACGCTGGCCGAGGTCGCCGAGCAGCGCGACCTCGGTGTGCTGGTCATCGGCCATGACCGGGCGCTGCTGAAACGGCTCTGCCAGCGGCGCCTATGGCTGGAGAACGGTCAGCTCTGCGCCGAGGCCTGAGCCTCACGTGCCCGCAGGGTGCGATAGCCGCCCCACAGCCGGGTGGCGGTGGTGATCAGGCAGGCCAGCGCAAACAGGCTGGCCAGCAGCGCAAAGTGCTGGGGAAACAGGCAGAACAGCACGAAGGCGAGCACGGTCTCGGTGCCCTCAGTGAGTCCGTGCAGATAATAGAACGCCTTTGATGCGAAGCGCGGCCGTTCGAGCTGATGCTTGGCGGCCATGATCGCGAAGGCCAGAAAGGAGGTCCCGGTACCGATGAAGGCGAACAGCAGCAGCGCCGCCGCCAGGGCATTGGTCGCCGGGTCAGCCAGCGCAAAGCCCAGTACCACCGCGGCGTAGAAGACGAAATCCAGGCCGATATCCAGAAAGCCGCCAGCGTCACTTGAGCGCCCGGTGTGGCGCGCCAGGGCACCGTCGAGCCCATCGCCGAGACGGTTGAACAGAATCACCGCCAGCGCCGCGGCGTACCACTCCAGCGCCAGCAGCGGCAAGGCCAGCATCCCCACCGCGAAAGCCACCACGGTGACCTGATCCGGGCGAATGCCGTACTGCGCCAGCACGGCGGCGATCCGTGCCAGCGGTGCCTGGGTCAACGGCATGGTCCAGCGGTCGAGCATCAGGGGCGCTCCTCGTGGGTGTCGATCAGGTGCAGGCGACCGCTACGCCGTCTCCAGCCGAAGTAGCGCGCCAACCAGCCAAGCAGCCGCTCTGGTTTGTGGGCGTTCTTCCACAGTCCGGCGCTGGCCTTGGCCGCCTCCGAGTAGCTCGGGTAGGGGTGAATCGTCGCCAGCAGCTTGTTGAGGCCGATATTGCGCGTCATCGCCAGAGTGAAGGTGGCCAACAGTTCACCGGCACCATGTCCGACCACGCTGGCGCCGAGAATCCGGTCCTTGCCGGGTACCGTCAGCACCTTGACGAAGCCGCGGTCGTGGCCGTCGGCGATGGCGCGGTCCAGCTCGGAGAGTTCGTAGCGGGTCAGTTCATAGGCAGTCCCGCGGGCCTTGGCCTCGCGCTCGCTGAGCCCGACCCGCGCCACCTCGGGGTCGCTGAAGGTCACCGCCGGCAGCGCGCGATAGCTGACCGAGAAGCGCTTGAGCTCGCCAAACAGCGCGTTGACCGTGGCATGCCAGGCCTGATGGGCGCTGGCGTGGGTCAGCTGATACGGCCCCACCACGTCGCCGCAGGCCCAGATATTGGGGTGCAGGCTGCGCAATGTGTCGTCGACATCCAGGGTGCCGTTGCTGCGAGTCGCAATGCCCAGCGCCTCCAGCCCCAGCCCCTCGACGTTGGCTTGGCGCCCCACCGCCATCAGCAGGCGGTCGAACACGATGCGCGACCGGCTGCCGTCGGCGCGCTCGATCACCAGTACCTTGGCCTGCGGGCCATGGCTGGGGCCAGGCTCCACCGCCAGCGCCCGGCAGCCCAGGTGCAGCCCCACGCCCTCCTCGCGCAGCGCGCCTTCGAGGGTCTCGGCGACGTCGCGATCCTCCCGCGGCAGCAGCTGAGCCGCCTCTTCCACCAGATGCACCCGGCTGCCCAAGCGCGCGAAGCTCTGGCCCAGCTCGCAGCCAATCGGCCCGCCGCCAATCACCACCAGCCGCTCCGGCAACCGCTCGAGCTGCCACAGATTGTCGGAGGTCAGGATCTCCTCGGCGTCGATACCCGGCAGCGGCAGCACACGCGGCCGCGCGCCGCTGGCGATGATGACATGGCGACTGGTCAGCACCCGTTCGCCGACGCGCACCTCCCAGGGCGTCTGCAGGCGCGCCTCGCCGTGCACCACATCGACGCCCAGGCCGCGATAGCGGGCGGGGCTGTCGTGGGGGGCGACCTTGGCGATGGCATCGTGCACATGGGCCATCACGCCGCGGACGTCCACCTCGGGCTCGCCTAGATGGACCCCGAAACGCTTGGCCTGACGCGCTTCGTGGGCGGCACGGGCGGCGCGAATCAGCGCCTTGGAGGGCACGCAGCCGGTATTCAGGCAGTCGCCGCCCATCGCGTCACGCTCCACCAGCGCCACCCGCGCCTTGACCGCTGAGGCGATATAGCTGGCCACCAGGCCCGCCGAGCCGGCACCGATTACCACGACGTCATAATCGAAGCCCTGGGGACGATGGTACGCCTTGGCCAGCCGGTGGCGTTTGATGGCATCCACCACCCAGCGCGCCACAAGAGGAAACAGCCCGATCAGCACGAAGGAGACGATCAGCGTCGGCGATAAAATACCCGACAGCGACTCGAGACTGCCGAGCTCGCGCCCGGCGTTCACGAACACCGCAGTGCCTGGCAGCATGCCCAGCTGGCTGACCCAGTAGAAGGTCACCACCTTCATCCGCGTCAGCCCCATCACCAGGTTGATGACAAAGAATGGGAACAGTGGAATCAACCGCAGGGTGAACAGGTACAGCGCCCCTTCTCGCTGGATCCCGCGGTTGATGCTGTCGAGCTGGGCAGCAAAGCGCCGCTCCAGCGGGCCGCGCGCCAGGGTGCGGGCAATCACAAACGCCAGGGTCGCGCCCAGGGTGCTGGCAAAGGAGATGATCAACAGCCCCCAGCCGAAGCCAAACAGCGCGCCGCCTAACAGCGTCAGCAACGTCGCCCCGGGGAGCGATAGCCCCGCCATCAGCGTATAGAGCAGAAAGAAGCCGCCGCCCACCAGCAGCGGCCGTTCACCGAACCAGCGCTGGAATTCGGTTTGATTGGCCTTGAGGTTGTCGAGGGTCAGCCACTGATGGGCGCCGCTGATAAAGAAGGCTGCCACCAGCAGCGCCACACTCACCAGGATCCACAGTCGTCGTTGTGCCAAGCTCATCTCTCCATGATCGGGATATCCGCCTGGGCCAGGCGGTGCGATAGCCCTTCCGTCGCCACCGCCTGCGCTTCCTTACACGGTGGCACCGCAGCCATCTCGGGAACCCCTGTGCCATCAGGCCATCAAAGCAGGCATCGCTCCGCAACCGGTCAATTACCATGCCATCGATTCGTCCGCTTCGCTACGCCCTGTTCGCGCTGCTGCCGCTTGCCGCCCACGCCGAAGAAGCCAACCAGTCAACCGCCGAAGCGGTATTTGGCGGTGGCTGCTTCTGGTGCGTGGAGGAGTTCTTCGATGCCGTCGACGGGGTAGTCGCCACCACCTCGGGCTTCAGCGGCGGCCACGTCGAGAATCCCAGCTATGAACAGGTAGTCGGCGGCGGCACCGGGCATGCCGAGGTGGTCAAGGTCGAATATGATCCGAGCCAGGTCGACTACGAGACGCTGCTGCACGTGTTCTGGCGCAATATCGACCCCTTCGTCGAGGACCGTCAGTTCTGCGACGCCGGCGAGGCCTACCGCAGCGCGATCTTCACCGCCAGCGACGAGGAGCGTGCCCTGGCCGAGGCTAGCCGAGATGCGGTGGCCGAGCGCTTCGACCGCGTCATTGCCACCGAAATCAACGACTTCGAGACGTTCTACGCGGCGGAGGACTATCACCAGAACTACTATCAAGAGAACCCGCTGCGCTACCGCTTCTACAAGTCCGCCTGCGGGCGTGAGGAACGCCTAGAAGAGATCTGGGGCGATGAAGCCGGCGGCCTGTAGCCGCTCGCGCGGCTGACATGTGACGATTCACCGCACTCGGGATCGCCACTCGGGTAGAACACTGCCTTACTAATGTGATTGAATCTCATTGTCTTTCACAAGCAAGGGAGTAGCCGATGATTCGTCCAATGGTAGCCGCCGCATTGCTCGGTCTGCTGAGCCTACCGGCCCTGGCCGATGAGTGTAGCGCCGTGGTGGAATCCAACGACCAGATGCAGTTCGATACCGATACTCTCGAGATCAGCCAGAGCTGCGATACCTTCACCCTCGAGCTGGAACATGTCGGCAGCATGGGCGTCGAGACCATGGGCCACAACTGGGTGCTGACTCGGGAAGCAGACATGGCCGACGTCGCCGAGGCGAGCATGGCGGCCGGTCCGGAGAACGACTATATCGTTCCCGACGACGAACGCATCATCGCCTATACCGAGATGATCGGCGGCGGCGAAAGTACCTCGGTGACCTTCGATGTCGATGAACTCGACGGCGACGACAGCTATGTCTTCTTCTGTAGTTTCCCCGGGCACTCGGGCATCATGCGCGGCGCCGTCACACTGGTCGACTGATCTTCAAGGCGTCAATCAAGGAGCGTGCGCGGCGCGCTCCTTGATCCCTAGCCAACCAGCCAATCCCAGGGTTATCGCCAGCACCAGCCATGAGGCCAGCGCCACCCCCCACCACTGGGCCAACTGCCAGAATGGCTCCAGATAGAAGCCCCCAAGGCTGGCGCCGACGTAGTAGAACACCAGGTAGAGCGCCGAGGCGCTACCGCGTGCGGCTTTGGCCTGGCGCCCGACCCAGCTCGAGGCCGTCGAATGGGTGAAGAAGAAGCCGAAGGCGTTGACGGTCAGCCCGACGATGATCGCGACCAGCGAATCGGCCAGGGTCAGCACCGTACCCACCGCGAAAATCGCGATGCCCAGCATCATGCAGCGCGGTTGAGAGAGCTGCTGAGCGGCGCGCCCCGACAGCGAGGCGCCCAGGGTGCCACCGAGGTAGGTGACGAAGATCATCCCCAGCCACTGAGTCGCCAAGCCGTAGGGCGCCTCACTCAGGCGAAAGGTGATGTAGCTGTACTGGTTGATGAAGATCAGAAAATTGAGCCCGCCGATCAGATAGGCCCCGAGCAGCAGCGGATTGCGCAGATGGGCAGTGATGGACCCCAGCGCCGCCGCCAGGCGAAACGGCTTTGGCTCGAAGTGGCGCGACGCCGGCAGCAGCTTCCAGAACAGCGCCACACACACCACGCTGACCACGCCGACGGTAGCGAAACTCGCCTGCCAGCCGCCCAAGTCGGCGGCGAAACCGCCCATCACCCGACCGCCGATGCCACCCAGGGTGTTGGCGCTGATATATAGGCCCACCGCCAGCATCAGCCCGCGCCTGTCGAACTCATCACCCATCCAGGCGATCGCCACCGCCGGCAGACCACCGAGCACAAAGCCCTGCACGGCCCGCAGCAACAGCAGCGTGTGGTAATTGGGTGCCAGCACCAGTCCCAGGCTGCACAGAGTGGTCAACACCAGGGTCACCAGCATGATACCGCGCCGGCCAATTGCATCGGAGAGGGTGCCGAACACCAGCAACGCCAGCGCTAGCGTGAGCGTCGACACCGACATCACCAGCCCCGCGGCCAGGGTCGAGATCCCGAACACCTGGCGCAGCTCGGGCAGCAGCGGCTGCGGCGCATAGAGATTAATGAACACCGTGAAGGATCCCAGGCAGAGCGCCAGGGTGGCACGCCACCAGGCGCGACTATGAGCTTCGATCATGGACGTCTCCGAGTGGGAGGGGCATGATCAATGCCTCGGACCAATAAGCCAAACAGCATCTTTTGATAACCGCCATCGGATTTTCTTATGAGCCTGCCCTTCGACCTGCGCGCGCTGCAGTGCTTCGTCAGCGTCGCCGACCATCGCGGCTTCAGCGCCGCCGCCCGCGAACTGCACGTGGCACAGTCGGCGATCAGCCAGACCGTCGCCAATCTCGAAAAGCGCCTCGAGCTGACCCTGTTTCATCGCCATGAACGGCGTATCAGTCTCACCGCCGAAGGCGAGGCACTCTACGTCCACGCCACGTCACTGCTCGAACGCGCCGAGGCGGCCCATCTGGCAATGCGCGAGCTGCATGGTCTGGTCAAGGGCGAGGTGCGCATCGGCATCCCCTCGATGCTCGGCTCCTACTACTTCCCACCACTGCTGATGGGCTTCAAGGCGCGTCATCCCGGTATCCGCCTGACGGTGGTGGAGGCCGGCACCCGACGCCTGCAGCGCATGATCAATGCCGGCGAGCTGGATCTCGGCGTGGTGATCGATGACGCGACTAGTCAGGGGCTGGAGCGACGCCGCTTCCTGCGCGAGGAGATGGTGGTGTGCGTGCCGGAGGATCACCCCTTCGCTGGACGTGCGAGCGTCTCGCCTGAGGACTTCTTCGGCGAGCCACTGGTGCTGTTTCAGGATGGGTACTTTCACCGCGAGTTCGTCGACGCCCTGGCCGATGCGGGGGGCCACCAGGCCGATGTGGCCTTTCAGTCGAACCTGATTCCGCTGACCAAGGCCATCGTCCGCCAGGGGTTCGGCATCACCACCTTTTTGCGCCGGGTGATCGACGAGCCGGGGCTGGCGGCAGTGTCGTTCGCCCCTCCGGCGTGGCTCGAGCTATCGCTGGCTTGGGCTCGCGGCAGCGGCCTGTCGCGGGCCGAGCAGGCATTCGTCGACTTCGTCCTTGAACATCCCGATCAGCCGCGCTGAGTCCAGGCGGCACGCTGTGCCAGCTGGTTTTGCTCCATCGGGCGCCGCGATTGCCAGTAGTGGCGCTGCCAATAGGTGTTATCGATCTCGGAGAGGATTACGCCCTGGGAGGTGGACGCGTGCAGGAAGTAGCCGTCGCCGACATATACCCCAACGTGGTTATAGGGGCCTGGCGGGCGGAAGAACACCAGATCGCCAGGGCGCAATTCACTACGCTCGATGCGGCTACCCTGCAGCGCCTGGGACTCGGTGGTTCGCGGCAGATCCATGCGGAAGCTGTCGTTGAAGACATGTTGCATCAGCGCCGAACAGTCGATGCCAGCCTGACCTTCGCCGCCGAGCCGATAGGGCGTGCCGACCCAGCGCTCGTGCTGCGCCAGTAGGGCCTGGCGCACCAGCGCCGGCGACGGCCGTTGGAAACTGCGTAGTTCACGGATCGGGTTATCGACCGGGGACATCAGGGGATCATGATCGAGAGACGGCAGTGACGAGCTGAAGTACTCAGCGGGCGGCTCTTCCTGCGGTGTTCCAGCACAGCCAGCCACGATACTGAGAAGCAGACATACGCCAGCGATACGCAACATTCCAGCGACCTCGTTCACGAATACGCGAACCGCGCTTCGCCTCCATCACGCGTATCGACGCATGTCGGGGGGCAGTGTGACGTCGCTGTGGAAGTGGTGCCCAGGGCGCATGCCCGACGTACCACGTCCATAGCGGCCTGTCAGCGGTCCGATGCCAAAGGGAAGTCAGGCGCCTGACAGGAAGCGCCTGTTGACAATAACCTAATGAATATAATCTATGTTATGGCACTTGGCGACAGCCGAGAAGGTAACGTTTCGTTAATGAAGGGTGCGCGCATCCCCCGGCAGCGTATCAATATGCATCGGCGCCCAGTGGCGCGGACGCGCACCGGGGAAGTCGAGACTCGCCCAGGCGCCAGCCAGCGGCGGTGCGCCGGTGAGCCAGGCGACCAGCGCCTCGCGGAAACTGGCGAGAAAAGCCGGGCGCTCATCCGTCTCGCCCATGAAGAACGAAAAGCCGGCGTACAGGCCTCGCGCATAGGCCGACCAGCCACCATAGTGCTCGGTCGCCAGGCGCATGGCGCGTTCCAGCACCGCGGCGAAGGCCGCCTCATCCAGCCAGTTCAACTGGCGGGCAGCAATCGCCAGATCTACTGCCTGGGCAATGTCCCAGGCCGTCATGTCGATGTCGTTGCAGCCATCCTCATTGTCGCGCACACGCGCCAGCCGTAGCAGGTGGTTGCGCTCCTCCTCGCCGCAGTCGTCGGACTCCAGGGTGGCGATTTCGGAGGCCAGGCGCGCGGCATTGAGGGTATAGGGGGCGTAGTTGATCTGATACTCCTGACGATCACCGGAGCCGAGCAGGAAATCCAGAAACTCGGCCACGCCCTCGGCGCTGTGCAAGCCATAGTGACCGTCGAGCCACTCGCGGATCGCTTCGCACTCGCGCGGGCTCTCAGGCAGCGGGTCGCTCCAGGCACTGGTATTGAGCGGCCCGACCAGGGCCAGCGCGGTGAAGCGCGGCAGGCTGGGGCGATCACCGGGTTCTTGCCAGGCCCCCGGTTTCCAGTCCAACCAGTGGAAGGGACTGCCAGGATCATCGCGATGCCAGCAGATCTCGTGACTCAGCAGTGGCCCCTCGCCGTCGGGGAGCACACTTTCCCAGGCGGCCCAGGCGCTCAGCAAGCGCCGCGCGTCGGGATAGAAGCGGCATAGCACGCAGCGCAGCGACTCGGCCTGGGCGGCCAGCGACGCGGCGTCGAACTCACCACTGTCCATGGTCATCTGAAGGTAGAAAGCGTACTTCTCGGCCATGTGGATGGTGGCCGCATGGCGGCTGCAGTCGGCCAGGGCATTGCGCTGGGCCAAGGCCACTGCCGACGGCTCGCCAAAGGGGGTGCGGTTTCTGGGCAGCGCCGCATGGCTGGCATCGGCGGCCAGCTGGTTGAGATGGTGTGCCTGGGCCGGCAACCAGTAGCGCCGCAGGCCGTCGGCACCATCGTCGGGGAACAGCCCCAACGTCTCACGCAGGTAGCTGCGGGCGTCGTCGCGCCGCGCCGCACTCACCGGCGGCGCAATCCCCTGGCGATACAAGAGGTCCGGTTCACGGATCGAGGCCAGCGCCAGCACCCAGTGATGCGGCTCACGGCGCCAGGCACGCATCGCCGCGCGGCTACGCTGGCGCAGCGGCTCCTCCAGCAGGTCGCCCAACGGCTCACGCCAGGGACTGACCGGCGACTGCAGCAGCAGCCCCCAGTCGCGGGGTACCTCACCGCAGCGGTCGCGCCCGTCGAACAGGCTGCGTCCACGCTGGTAGGCGTGGATCAGCGCCATCCAGTCGCTATAGCGTCGCGATAGCAGATCCAGGGCATGTGCCGCAACGTCCTCGGCCTCCTCCTGACTGAGCCACTCCAGACACCAACCGGCGTGCGCCAGCTCGACCAGTCGCAGCCAGTCCCAGGCCGCCCACTCCAGCGGTTCGCCGCGGGTCAGGAAGGTCAGCAGTACATGGCCGTAGGGCTCGGCGCCCTGCAGCCCGGCCAGCCACGCCTGTCGCTGGTCGGGGCCCTGCTCTAGCAGGCGACTGGCGTCAAGGTCCCAGCCGTAGCGATCCCCCTGCCCGGACAGCCACAGCATCAGGCGAATCAGTTCATCACGATCATGGACCTGCCATACCTCGCCGAGCCAGGCAGCGACGTCGGGCCAGTCGAGTCCCGGGCTAGGCGGCAACGCCAGGGTCGGGGCGAAGGCAGCGCGCAGACGCCACACCGCCTCTCCCGGCGCGCTTGGCCACAGGGGGGCCGGCGAGTCGCGCTGCGCCAGGCGTGCAACGAGCATCTCCCAGGTCACGCCATCGCCATCCTGCTCGAGGCGTGCCAACGCCTCACAGGCCTCATAGAAGCCATCGTCGCCACGCACCCAGCCCTCACCGCTGCGGATCGCGAGCAGCGCCTTGAGCCAGTCGTCGAGGTCGCCATAGTGAGCGCAGATGTCATCGCCCAGGTGCCTGACCCAGGCTCTTGCACGCTCGCCAGGCAGCCACCCTGCCGCTGCCGCCAGCGCCAGCAGCTCCAGGGCATCGAGCTGACTCAACGCATTGGGTGGGCCAGGGGGAAATGCCTCGAGCAGTCGCCAGCCAAGCTCGCTGCGATCCTCGACCCCGAGATATACCAGCCGTTCGGCGGCCAGCTCTGCCGACACCGCCGTCGGGTCGGGCTCGAAGGCCCAGCCGCACAGCACCAGTTGTTGAGCCCACCAGGCATTAAGGGGATCGACCAAGACTCACCTCGACATGACGAAAGACGGCAATGCATAAATCGGCGCCCAGTGTAGCCGAAAGCACTCAGGGCGCCGATGGGTCTAGGTTAATTGAGCGACATGTGTTTTATATATTGCACGACACGTCAATTATGATAACAATCGGAGCATCGACACTCAGGAGGCAGCATGCCCACGTACCCACTCCCCGAACTGACCATCGACAAGGCGTACATCGGCGGTGAATGGCGCCATGCCGACCGCCGCTTCACGGTAACCAACCCCGCTAACGGCGAGGTGCTTGCCGAGGTACCCGACCTGGATGCCGATGCGGCGCGCGACGCCGTGGCCGCCGCCGAGGCAGCCTGGCCGGCGTGGCGCAAGACCCCGGCCAAGCAGCGCAGCGCCCTGCTGCGCGCCTGGTTCGAGGCGATCATGGCGCATCAGGAGGACCTGGCACGGCTGATGACCCTCGAGCAGGGCAAGCCGCTCGCCGAATCCCGTGGCGAAGTCGCCTACGGCGCTGCCTTCATCGAGTTCTACGCCGAAGAGGCCAAGCGCATGGCCGGCGAGACCCTGCCCAGTCACGGCGCCGACAAGCGCCTGCTGGTGATGCGCGAGCCGATCGGCGTGGTCGCTGCCATCACCCCGTGGAACTTCCCGTTGGCGATGATTACCCGCAAGTGCGCCCCGGCGCTGGCCGCCGGCTGCCCGGTAGTGATCAAGCCCGCCGAGGCCACCCCGCTGACCGCCCTGGCCCTGGCCCGGCTCGCCGAGCAGGTCGGCTTCCCCGCCGGCCTGCTCAACGTGGTCACCGCCAGCCGCCCCGCCGCCATCGGCGAGGTACTGACCACCGACCCGCGGGTACGTAAGGTCTCCTTTACCGGCTCGACCCCGGTGGGCAAGAAACTGCTGGCGCAGTGCGCCGGCACGGTCAAGAAGGCTTCCATGGAACTGGGTGGCAACGCCCCCTTCATCGTCTTCGATGACGCTGACCTGGATGCTGCGGTAGAGGGCGCCATCGCCTCCAAGTTTCGCAATGCCGGCCAGACCTGCGTGTGTACCAACCGCTTCCTGGTTCAGGACGGCGTCTATGACGCCTTCCTCGAAAAACTCGCCGCCCGGGTCGCCGAGCTCCAGGTCGGCAACGGTCTCGATGAGGGCGTGGTACAGGGCCCACTGATCAACGCCGCCGCGGTGGACAAGGTCCAAACTCACATCCACGATGCCCTCGAGAAGGGCGGCCGGCTGATATGTGGCGGCGAACCCCACGCCCTGGGCGGCACCTTCTTCCAGCCCACCGTAGTGGCCGACGTCACCGACGCGATGCGCGTGGCCCGCGAGGAGACCTTCGGCCCGCTGGCCCCGGTATTCCGCTTCGACACCGACGAGCAGGCCATCGCCATGGCCAATGCCACCGAGTTCGGTCTCGCCGCCTACTTCTATGCCCGCGACTATCGGCGCATCTGGCATGTCATGGAGGGCCTGGAGTATGGCATGGTAGCCGTCAACGAGGGGCTACTCTCTACCGAACTTGCGCCCTTCGGCGGCGTCAAGGAATCAGGCCTGGGCCGAGAGGGATCACACCACGGCCTGGATGACTTCACTGAGCTAAAGTATGTGTGTATTGGCGGCCTGTGAGCGCCCCTTATCCACTATCCAAGGAGTGACATGATGACTAACGCAGAGCTCAACGACCTCAAGCAGCGCTACGTGGCCAGCGGTGCGGCCAGTCCCGCCACGGCCTTCGCCGACCGCGCCGAGAACGCCCAGGTGTGGGACGCCGATGGCAATCGCTTCGTCGACTTCGCCGGCGGCATCGGCGTGCTCAATATCGGCCACCGCCACCCCAAGGTGGTCGGGGCGGTCAAGGCACAGCTCGACCGCGTGATGCACACCTGCCAGACCGTGATGCCTTACGAGGGCTATGTGAAGGTGGCGGAGAAACTCAGCCAGATCACCCCGGTACGCGGCCATGCCAAAGTGATGCTGGCCAACTCCGGCGCCGAGGCGCTGGAGAACGCCGTCAAGGTGGCCCGCGCCGCCACCGGCAAGAACAACGTGATCTGCTTCGACGGCGGCTATCACGGCCGCACCTTCATGACCATGGCCATGAACGGCAAGGTCGCGCCCTACCAGACGGACTTCGGCAGCATGCCGGGCAACGTCTTTCGCGCGCCCTTCCCGGTGCCCTATCACGGTGTCAGCGAGGATGAAGCGCTGCGCGGCCTGAAGATGGCGCTCAAGACCGATGCCAATCCCAAGGATACCGCGGCGATCGTACTCGAGCCGGTACTCGGCGAGGGCGGTTTCTACCCGGCGCCGACCAGCTTCCTCAAGGCGATCCGCGAGATCTGCGACGAGCACGGCATCCTGATGATCATCGACGAAGTACAGTCCGGCTTCGGTCGCACCGGCAAGATGTTCGCCATCGAGCATAGCGGCGTCGAACCGGACATCATGACCATGGCCAAGAGCATGGCCGATGGCATGCCGATCTCTGCGGTAGTGGGTACCGACAAGGTGATGGACGCCTCCGGCGGCAACTCGCTGGGCGGCACCTACACCGGCAGTCCGGTCTCCTGCGCCGCGACCTTGGCGGTGCTCGAGGTGTTCGAGCAGGAAGGGATCCTCGACAAGAGCAACGCCCTGGGCGACAAGCTGGCCAAGCGCTTCGCCACCTGGCAGCAGGATTTCGACTGCATCGACAACGCCCGCAACATGGGCGCCATGGCGGCCTTCGACCTGGTATCCGACAAGGCCAACCACACGCCGGACGCCGACCTGGCCGCGGCGCTGTGCAAGAAAGCCCGCGAGAACGGCTTGATCCTGCTCTCCTGCGGCATGTACGGCAACACCATCCGCTTCCTGATGCCGGTGACCATCGAAGACGAGATCCTGGAAGAGGGACTGTCGATCATCGAATCCTGCCTCAAGGAACTGGTCGGCCAAAAGGCCGACGCCACCGCCTGAGGTCGATCATCCGGTAGTTAGACCCAACCGCCCGGCCAACCACAGTCGGGCGGTTTTTTTGGTGATATCCTTGGCCAGATGACTGCTGCTTGCGACCAAGGAAGTCCCGATGCTTCGCGCCCTCTCTCTGCTACGCTCGCTGCACGGCGCCCATCACTCGCTGGAGGATGCCCGCGCCAGCGTCCAGCGCGCCTGCGACTACCGCTGGCTGCGCGGGGCCATGGCCGGCTGCCATGTCACCGAGTCACCGCGGCCGCTGGCGGACGCCACGCCCTGCCTGGTGCTCACGCAGCTGTTTCCGGCCACGGCGGGTCGACTACGCGGGGGTAACTGGCCGACGGATGCCGGAGCAAGGGAGCGCTGCCGGGTTGAGGGAGCCCACGCCTGCCGTGCCGCCGGTGCCCCGGCCTATCGCACCCTGGAGAGTCTTTCCCAGGGTCTGGTGCACGGCGCGATGACGGTGCTTATAGACGCCGCACGCCTCGACTACCTGATCGAGCAGCAGGCGCTGTGGCTTAGCTGGCGCCGCCCTGAGCGCCTCGACGGCGCGCTGGCTGGCCTCGCTGGCCAGCGGCTCGGCCAGGCGTCCCAGGGCGTTTTCGTACTCGAGCTCAGAGTGCCTGGCCGCGACGCCCAGGGCGCACCCAACGCTGACTGGCTCGACCGACAGCTCGACCGTTATCGCAAGCTGCTGCGCGGCTGACCCCTTGTCTGCCACGCCGGGAACCTCCTAGGCTGAACGTGACGCATGATGCGTCGCCATCTGCACAAGGAGAGACGTGTGAAAGACACCGACCTCGGCGTTCTCGACGCCGCCCAGCTCGTCGAGCGCTACCGACGCCGCGACTGCTCGCCCCTCGACGCCACCCGCGCCGCCCTGGCACGCATCGAGCGCTTCAATCCCGCCGTCAATGCCTATGTTCACGTCGACCGCGAGGGGGCTGAAGAAGCCGCCCGCGCCTCGGCGCGACGCTGGGGCAAGGGCGAGCCGCTGAGTCCCATCGATGGTGTCCCCGTGTCACTGAAGGACCTGACCGAAGTGGCCGGCATGCCTTCGCGGGAGGGCTCGCTTACCACCAACGACGCCCCCCGCCAGCACGACTCGCCGCCGGCCAGAAAGCTACGCCAGGCCGGCGCGGTTCTGCTCGGCAAGACCAACACCCCGGAATTCGGCTGGAAGGCGGTGACCGACAACCGAATCCACGGCGCCACCCGCAACCCCTGGGATACCCGATTGACGCCGGGCGGCTCCTCCGGTGGCGCGGCGACCGCCGCCGCGCTCAATATGGGGGTGCTGCACCAGGGCGGCGACTCCGGCGGATCGATCCGCATTCCCGCCGCCTTCACCGGCACCTTCGGCTTCAAGCCGTCGTTTGGCTGGGTACCGCAGTGGCCGCCCTCCCAGGAACCGACCCTTTCGCACCTAGGGCCGATGACCCGCAGCGTGCGCGATGCGGCCATGATGCTCAATGTGATGGGCCGCTACGATTACCATGATCCCTATGCCACCCGTGGGCAGCCGGACGACTGGGGCAGTGATATCGGCCAGGACCTCAAGGGGCTGCGCATTGCCTACTCCGCCGACCTCGGCTATGCCAGGGTCGATACCCAGGTGGCCATGCGCGTCAGGGAAGCCGCCGACAAGCTCGCCGCCTTAGGAGCCGAGATCGTCGAGGTCGACCCCGGCTTCATCTCGCCGCTTGCGACCTTCCAGACCATCTGGTTCACCGCCTCACTGGACATGTACCAGCAGTTGAGCGCGAGTCAGCGCGAACAGCTCGACCCGGGGCTGGTCTCCAACGCGCTGCGCGCCGAATCGCTGTCGTCGGTGGATCTGTTTCGCGCGCTGAGCGATAGAGCGCGCCTCACCGAGCGTCTGGAACACTTCAATCGCGACTTTCACCTACTGATGACGCCGACGGTGGCCATCGAGCCCTTTGCCATCAATCACGAGGTACCGCCGGGCAGCGGCATGCAGGATTGGGAAGACTGGGCGCCGTTCTCATACCCGTTCAATCTCAGCCAGCAGCCCGCCGCCTCGGTGCCCTGCGGCTTTACCGACAAAGGCCTGCCGGTAGGCTTTCAACTGGCCGGCGGCAAGTTCGACGACGTGCGCGTGCTGCGCGCCTGTCATGCGTTCATGGAGGCGCATCCGCCGCGCTTTCCGGCCATGCCCGACCCTATTCAGCAAGCCTGAACGCACACCGCCCGGCACGGGCCGGGCGGTGATTCGCTACTGGCGCGGCTATGTCAGCCGCTACGCACCTTGGAAATCACCCACAGCAGCACCACGGCACCCACCGTGGCGGTCACCAGGGAACCGATGAAACCGCCGGACTGCAGCCCCAACAGGCTGAACAGGAAACCGCCGATTACCGCCCCTACGACGCCGACGCCGATATTGCCGAGGATGCCAAAGCCGCCCCCGCGCATGATGTTACCGGCGATCCAGCCCGCCAGACCGCCAATGATCAACCACAGAATCAGTCCCATCGTGAGTCTCCTTCGTCCATTGAATCGTCTCGCATGCAGCCACCCGCGGCACTGGCGCGTCAGAACGACGAGCCAGGCTCCTCGAGAAAGGCCAACTCCTGCACCGTGGAGTCGCGTCCCAGTATGGCATTACGATGGGGGTAGCGGCCAAACCTGGCGATGATATCGCGATGACGATGCTCGAAGCGCAGGTTCTCCTCGAGGCCAGGCTGGTCGAACAGCCGCAGCGCTTCGTCGTGCACCTTGAGCGATTCGCTATGCATGTAGGGCATATAGAGGAAGGCTCTCCAGGCAACGTCGAGATGACGGTCTCGGCGTTGGGCGACCGCCTCCTGGGCCAGCACCAGGGCCATGCCATCATTGGCGAAGGCCGCTGGCGTATCGCGATGCACATTGCGCGAGAACTGATCGAGCACGATGATCTCAGCCAGACGCCCGCGCGCCGAAAGCCGCCACTCCCACAGCTCGCCGCGGCTCGCCGCTTCAAGCACCTCGGCAAAGCGCCGAGCAATGGCGGCGTCGATCTCCGCGTCCTTTCGGAACCACTGAGCGGGCGTCAGTTCGTCGAACCAGAATCCCAAGACCTCATCTGCATCAGCCATGCGCCCTCCCGTCATCGTTGCGGCACTGCAGTCGTGTAGTGCAGTTGCTATCATCTGAGCCCGCCACCCACCGCGGGTTCCCTCTCAGCCTACGCCAAGGAGTCTCGATGGCCACCCAGGAACTGCTGGAAATGTCGCTATTCGCCTTCAACCTGGTCGGACTGGTGGTGTGCCTGGTCGGGCTCAGCCTGGCCCGGCGACGCCAGCGTCGTGCACTCGGCTATACCATCGCCGTACTCGGCTTTCTGATTGCTGCCACCCCCATGCTGGCCCAGCTCGTGGGCGGCCGGTAGGCACCACAAGGGCATTTTTTAGTAAACTTACAAAAATAAATCGAGAATTTACGACTAAAGGCGAATGTGAGAATCGTGTCACCTAACTAGAATCACGTCATCAGAAATGTCTCACATTTACCTCGACGCTCTCGGTGATGCCGCGTCGAAACATCCACGCCAACCGCAAGGTTACCCATCATGCACGCCCTGACCCTGGCGTCCTTCCTGTTCTTCACGGGACTGGTCGCCCTCATTACCTGGCGCATCACGCGCCGCGATGATCACGAGAGCACCAGCGGCTACTTCCTCGCCGGCCGCACCCTGACCTTTCCCCTGATCGCCGGCTCACTATTGATGACCAACCTGTCCACCGAGCAGATGGTGGGCCTCAACGGTGCCGCTTTCAGCGACGGCTTGAGCGTGATGGCCTGGGAGGTGGTCGCGGTAATCGCGCTGGTGGCACTGGCACTGTTCTTCCTGCCGCGCTTCCTGCGCAGCGGTATCGCTACCCTGCCGCAGCTGCTGGCAATCCGCTTCGACGCCGGCACCCAGTTGATTACCAACGTCATCTTTCTGATTGCCTACGCGGTGATCCTGCTGCCGATCATTCTCTACTCCGGCGCCATGGGCCTGCAGGGCATGCTCGACTTGCAGGGCCTTACCGGCATTCAATCGCCCACTACCCTGCTGTGGCTGACGGTATGGATCGTCGGCATCATCGGTGCCATCTACGCACTGTTCGGCGGGCTGCGCACGGTCGCCGTGTCCGACACCCTCAACGGCGTGGGCCTGCTGATCGGCGGCTTCGTGATCGTCTACTTCGGCCTGCAGGCGGTCAGCGGCGGTGACGGCATCGTCGAAGGCTGGAGCATTCTCAAGGAGAGCGACCCCGAGAAACTCAACTCGATCGGCGGTTCTGATCAGCAGGTACCGTTCTTCACACTGTTCACCGGGGTGTTCCTGATCAACCTGTTCTACTGGACCACCAACCAGCAGATCATCCAGCGTACCTTCGCCGCCAAGAACCTCGCCGAGGGCCAGAAGGGCGTGCTGTTGACCGGCTTCTTCAAGCTGCTGGGGCCGCTCTACCTGGTGCTGCCGGGCATCATTGCCTACCACCTCTACGCCGAGCAGGGCGTGCGCGCTGACGAGGCCTACGGCCATCTGGTGTTCAATGTGCTGCCTCCCTACCTCACCGGCTTCTTCGCCGCGGTGATGGTCGGCGCCATCCTGTCGTCGTTCAACTCGGCGCTCAACAGCACCACCACTATCTTCAGCCTGGGCATCTACAAGGGCGTGCTCAACCAGGACGCCAGCGAGGAGCAGGTGGTCAAGTCGGGCAAGGTGTTCGGCTGGATCATGGCCTTCGCCACCATGACCATCGCCCCGCTGCTGGCCGGCCAGGAGAGCCTGTTCGGCTACCTGCAGCGCATGAACGCCATCTACTTCATTCCGATCCTGGCGGTGGTCATCGTTGGCCTGCTGACCAAGCGGGTGCCGCCGATGGCGGCCAAGATCGCGCTGGTCGGCGGCTGCCTGCTGATCGCCGCCGGCTACTTCGTACCGCCCTTCAACCAGCTGCCGGTGGTGATGCACGAGTTCCACTTCGTGGCCAGCGTGTTCGTGCTGCTGGTGGGGGTGATGCTGGTGATCGGCAAGCTGCGCCCGCGCGAGACCGACTGGGTCCACGAGCACAGCGGCGATGTCGACTTGACGCCGTGGAAAGGCGCCGTGCCCACCGGCATCGTGTTGATCGTGCTGGTGGTGATCATGTACGCCGCCTTCGCCGGCGTCTGACCCGACACGCCATACCGACCTACGCAGCCCCGCCCCGTGCGGGGCTGTGTGGTTCCGCGCCCATCATGTCCGAATCGGTGGCCAAGCGGTCCTTGCCGACATTACCGCCAGCGCCGACACTGCAAGGGTCAATTCGCCGGAGATTGCCCCGTGGCACGCCGCATCGCCCTGTTCGCCTACCCCGACTGCCAGCTGCTCGACGTCAGCGGTCCCTGGCAGGTGTTCGCCAGCGCCAATGCCCTCAGCGCGACACCGCTGTATCAGCTGCATCTGGTGGCGCCTGAAGCGGGCAGCGTAATGACCAACGGCGGCCTGGCCGTGCAGGCCACCCACGGTCAGGCCGAGCTCGCTGCCCTGGCGCCCCTCGATACCCTGTTGGTCGCCGGCGGGCACGGCGTCATGCCGCTGCGCCAGGACGCCGCCCTGCTGACCACCCTGCGCGACCTGGCGCCGGCGGTGCGGCGGCTCGGCTCGATCTGCACCGGGGCCTTCCTGCTCGCCGCTGCCGGGTTGCTCGACGGCTGCCGGGTCACCACCCATTGGCGTCACGCCGCGGCGCTGGCCGAGGCGTATCCGGCACTCAAGGTCGAGCCCGATGCGCTCTACGTTGAGAGCCGCGGCCGCTATACCAGCGCCGGTGTCACCGCCGGCATCGATCTGGCGCTGGCCATGCTGGAAGCCGATCACGGTGCCGTCTTGGCCGGCCGGGTGGCCCGCGAGCTGGTGGTCTTCCTGCACCGTCCCGGCGGCCAGTCGCAGTTCAGCGAGGTGCTGCGCCAGCAGCAGGACGCCGGCCCGCTGCGGCGCCTGCTCGACCACCTGCACGGCGACCCCGGCGGCGATCACCACGTCGAGGCCATGGCCGCGCAGATGGCCGTATCGCCGCGCCACCTGACCCGGCTGTTTCGCCGCCACTTGAACACAACGCCCGGCGCCTACCTGACCCGGCTGCGCCTCGAGCAGGCGCGCCTGGCACTGCTCGACACCAGCCAGCCGGTATCGCTGCCGCGCCTTGCCGCGCGCTGGCGACTGGGCGGCGCCGAACAGCTGCGCCGCCAGTTTCAGCGCCACTATGGCGTCTCACCCAGCGTCTACCGCCAGCGTTTCGCCTCCACCGATAGCACCCGTTAGCCACCGGAGAACCTGCATGCCCATTACCGTCACCCTGCTATCGCTATGCCAGGCCCTGCTGGTCAGCGGCAATATCCTGCTGATTGCGGTATCGCCGCTGATCGGCGCCAGCCTGGCACCCAGCGCCAACTGGTCCACCGCGCCAGTGGCCACCCAGTGGCTGGGGCTGATGTGCGCCACCATCCCGGCGTCACTGATCATGGCCCGACTGGGCCGCAAGCGCGGCTTCGTGCTCGGCAACCTGCTGGGGCTAGTGGGCGTGGTAGTGGCAATACAGGCGCTGCGCGGCCAGCACTTCGCGCTGTTCCTGCTGGCCACCTGGCTGATCGGCATCGGCATCGGCTTCGGCCAGCTGTACCGTTTCGCCGCGGTGGAGGCCGCCCCGGCGCCGCTGCGTGACCGCGCCATCGGCCTGGTGATGGGCGGCGGCGTGCTGGCAGCCTTCTTCGGCCCGTGGCTGGCCCGGGTCAGTCGCGAGCTCGGCGAGGTGCCCTTCCTGGGCAGCTTCGTCGGGCTGGGTGCGCTCTACCTGGTGGCCCTGCTGGTGCTCGCCGTGACGCGGCTACCGCCGGCGACACGCACCCACGGCGAGGGCACCCCGCGGCCGCTGGGCGAGATCCTGCGCCAGCCGACCTTTGTGGTCGCTGTCATGGCGGCGCTGATCGGCTACGGGGTGATGAACCTGGCGATGACCGCCACGCCGCTGGCGATGGCTAGCGTTGGACACCACTTCGACCACGTGGCGGCGACCATTCAGTGGCACGTGGTAGCGATGTTCCTGCCCTCATTCTTCACCGGCCACCTGACCGCCCGCTTCGGCGCCCGGCGCATGATCGTCGCCGGCTGCTTGCTGCTGGCCGCCAGCGCCCTGGCCGCGCAGGTCGAGGCCGGGGTGATGGGCTTCCATATTGCCCTGATACTGCTGGGGTTGGGCTGGAACTTCACCTTCCTACCCGCCACCGGGCTGCTCACCGAGACCTATCGACCGGTGGAAAAGGCTCGCACCCAGGCCGCCAACGAGTTCCTGGTGTTCTCCACCGTGGCCGTCACCGCACTGCTCGCCGGGCCCTTGGTCAGCCAACTCGGCTGGGCCACCCTCAACGCGCTGCTGATCCCGCTGGCGCTGCTGCCGATCGCAATCCTGGCGTGGCAGCGACTTGCCAAGGCGCCCGCTCGCCCGCACATTAGTGACTGAATTCATCCCACGAGTGGTCATGCATGCCGCACCCCCTGGCACGCGAACTGGGTAACCTCATCGAACGCGGTCGCGACCGCCAGCTGCGGCTGGCGGTTACCGGTCTGTCGCGGGCCGGCAAGACCGCGTTTCTCACCTCGCTGGTCCATCAGCTGCGCCACGCCGGCCTCGAGGCGCACCTCGACCTGCTGCCGGCAGCGCGCGACGACCGCCTGCTGGGTGCCAGCCGGGTCGCTCAAGGCGACCTCGGCGTGCCGCGCTTCCCCTACGACCAGGCGCTGGCGGCGCTGGATGACACTCCGCCACGCTGGCCGGAGCCAACCCGTGGCATCAGCGAGCTGCGGCTGGTGATTCGCTACCGCCCGGCCAAGCGCGGCCTGCTCAGCAGTGAGATCCGCGAGCTTACCCTCGATCTGTTCGACTATCCGGGCGAGTGGTTGCTCGACCTGCCGCTTCTCGACCACGACTATCTGAGCTGGAGCGAGGCGCAGAACCACAGGCTGCACGACGGTGACACCCGTCAGGCGCTGTTCGCCGAGTGGCGCCGCGCGGTGGCCGAGCTAGCTCCCGATGACGAAGCCGATGAAGCGCAGCTGGCGGCGATTGCCGAACGCTATGCCGCAGGGCTGCGCGCCGCCCGCGAGGCCGGTTTCGCCGATCTCCAGCCAGGGCGCTTCCTGCTGCCGGGCGATCTCGACGGCGCGCCGGTGCTGCAGTTCTTTCCGCTGCCGGGCCTTGCCACCAGCCAGCGCAAGACGCTCGAGGCACTGCCCGAGAATAGCGTCTATCGCACCCTGGCCGCACGCTACGCTCATTACCGCCAGCACATCGTCAAACCCTTCTATCAACAGCACTTTCGGCGCTTCGACCGACAGATCGTGCTGGTCGACGTGCTCGGCGCCCTCAACGCCGGCCCCGAGCGCTTCGAGGACCTGTCTCGCGCCTTGGGGACGCTGATGCAGAGCTTCGCCTATGGTAAGCGCAGCCTGGTCTCGCGACTGTTCTCACCGCGCATCGACCGCCTGGCAATCGCCGCCACCAAGGCCGACCACGTCACCCCCGATCAGCACGGCCAATTAGTCAGCCTGCTCGAGGCCCTGCTCGCCGAGCCGCTCAAGGACCTGCGCTTCGCCGACGTACCGGTGCGCGCCATGTCACTGGCCTCGATCCGCGCCACCCGCTCGCGGGAGGTCGAACAGCGCGGCAAGCGTACGCCGGCGCTGGCCGGCACCACCCTCGATGGCGATGAGGTGCTGCTGTTCCCCGGCGAAGTGCCCCCACGCCTGCCGGACCCCGGCTTCTGGGCGCGCCAAGGGTTCGACTTCCACGCCTTCCGACCGCTGCCCCGCGATGCCGGCGCGCTGCCTCACATTCGCCTGGATGCGGCCCTCGACTGGCTGATCGGAGACAAGCTGCAATGAACGACCCCCGCCCCGGCCAGCGCTTCGCGCCCGATGATCCACCGTCTGCCCCCAGCGATCCGCGCCCCGCTCAGGCCTTCGACCCAGCCACCACCAGCCGGGACTGGCAGCCCGAAGCAGAACCGGAGGCGCCTGGCGAGGCTGCCCTGGTCGCTGGCCTAGCCCATCCGCGCAAGCGCCGTTGGGGGCTGCTGACACTGCTTGGCGGAGCGCTCGGACTCGGCGCCGTCGAGGCCGGCCAGACCCTGTATGCGGCAAGCCTCGGGGGAGATTGGCTGGCCGGTGCCTGGGGCATATTGTTGCTGCTGGCGCTGGGGCTGGGCGGTAGCGCCCTGCTGCGCGAGCTGTGGCGACTCCGTCGGCTGCGGCGTCACGGCCGCCTGCGCGAAGCACTGGCCGACCTCGACCAGGCCAGTCCGCGCCAGGCCCGCAAGCTCGCCGACCAACTGCGCCACCAGCTCGGGCTCGATGATGACCACCCCCACTGGCAGGGTTTCGTAGCCTCCCACCAGCCGCACCACGACGGCGCTGAGACCCGCACCCTGCTGGCTCACCATCTGCTCGCCCCCCGCGACCGCGAGGCGCGACGCCTGATCTCGCGGATGTCGGGCGATACCGCGGTGCTGGTGGCCGTCAGTCCGCTGACGCTGGTGGATATGGCGCTGGTGGCCTGGCGCAACCTGGCGCTGATCGACCGCCTGGCACGGCTCTACGGGCTCGAGCTCGGCTACGCCAGCCGCCTACGGCTGTTTCGCGCGGTGCTCTACAACATGGCGTTTGCCGGCGCCAGCGAACTCGCCAGTGAAGCGAGCATGGAGATTCTGTCGATGAACCTCGCCGGGCGGCTATCGACCCGTGCCGGCCAAGGGCTCGGGGTGGGCCTGCTGAGCGCGCGACTGGGGCTGCGCACCGCCCGCCTGACCCGGCCGCTGGCCTTCGATGCCGATGAGGCACCGCGCATGAAGGATCTGCGCGGCGAGGTATGGCAGCGGCTGCGCCGCCTGGAAGAGACTCGCTGAGCGTTGCTTGATCCGGGTCAATGCAACGCCAGCATGATCGGCTAGGCTGTGAGGGAATATCCCTGACGGAGTATTGCCATGTTCAACTCAGTACTGATTGCCGTAGACGGCTCGGAGCACGCCAAGAAGGCCCTCGAGGTTGCCTGTCAGCTGGTCCATAAAGAGAACGCCACCCTGCATATCTTGCATATCCCCGAGGCGCTGTCACATGAGACCACCCTGGTATGGGGAATCGGCGCCATTGCCATTGAATCTTCCCGCGAGGCGCTCGAGGAGGCCGGCAAATCGGTCGTCGAGCGCGCCAGCGAGGCCGCACGCGGCATGGGGGCAAGCCACGTCGAGACGCACCTCAGCAAGGGCGACCCGGCGCGCAATATCCTGCGCCACGCGGAGAAACTCGGCGTCGACGCCATCGTGATGGGCAGCCGCGGCCTGGGTGACTTTGCCGGGCTGATGATGGGCAGCGTCTCGCACAAGGTCACCCACAGCGCCAAATGCACGGTAATCAGCGTGCGCTGAAGCCGGCTCAGATCCCGAAATAGCCCTGCAAGCGCCTGGCTACTGCAACTCCAGCATGATGACCGATCACTGTGGCGCCAGGCACCCGCCCCGATAGCTCGGGGTGGGCATTGGCCATCACGTGGGCCTCGCCGGCCACCGACAGCATTTCGGTGTCGTTGAGGTTATCGCCGAAGGCCAGGCAGGCCTCGGGGGCCACGTCCAGACGCTCGAGCAGGGCCAGAAGCGCCTGGCCCTTGTTGACCCCGCCGGCCATCACCTCCAGGGAGTTGGCCATCGAGTAGGTGACGTGCAGCTGTTCGCCAGTTCGCGCGACGATGCCGGCCTCGAGCTCGGCCAGATGCGCCGGATCGCCGATATACAGCACCTTGCCCACCCCCTGCCCATCGAGCAGGGCCGGCTCCACCACCCGGTAGCCGAACCCGGTATGCGCGTGTAGCGCCAGCAACTCCGGCGCCGGGGCGTCGATCAGCCACTCGTCGTCTTGATAGAGATTGAGGCGCACCTCGGCCGGGCGCTCCAGGGCGATCAGCTCGCGGGCGTGCTCCGCCGCCAGGTGGCGGGCGTGCAGCAGCTGATCGTCAGGGGCATGCAGGTAAGCGCCGTTGGTGCTGATCAGATGGACTGGCACTCCCAGGCGTTCACGAAATGCCAGCATGTCACGGTAGTGGCGCCCTGATGCAAAGGCCAGGTGGTGGCCCCGCTCGGCCAAGGCCTGCAGAGTCGCGACGGTCTCGGGGTGTAGATCATGGTCGGCTCCCAGCAGGGTACCGTCGAGATCGGAGACGATCAGATGTGGGGGCATGCAGCGTCCTTTCATGGAATCGTGTCACCCCGACTAACGTATAGCCGAACGGCCTGCGACCACAAGCGTCGAACGCGTATGCTGAATGGAAAACAACGTGTTAGAGGAGAGGCCATGAAGACACTCGTGATCGGCGCCAACGGTCAGATCGGCCGCCAGTTCTGCGAGCTGGCACGTGCTGGCGGCATGTCACTGCGGGCCATGATCCGCAATTCCAACCAGCAGTCGTGGTTCCATGAACGCGGTATCGAGACCGTCATCGGCGACCTGGAGGGCGACTTCCAGCAAGCGTTCAATGCCTGTGACCAGGTGATCTTCTGCGCCGGATCCGGCCCCCATACCGGCCCCGACAAGACCCTGCTGATCGACCTCTACGGGGCGATACGCGCCGTGGACCTGGCGGTCGAGCGCGGCTTGGAACGCTTCGTGATGGTCAGCGCGCTGCGCGCAAGCGACCCCATGGCCGCCCCTGCCAAGCTGCGCCCCTACATGGCGGCCAAGTTCGCCGCCGACGCCTACCTACGCTGCGCGCGCATTCCCCATGTGATCCTCAAACCCGGCAAGCTTACCGACGCTCCCGCCAGCCGGCTGGTCAGCGCCGCTGCCGCTCACGCCGATGGGATCGAGGTGTCGCGGGGCAATGTGGCCCATGCGCTGCTCTATCTGGCCCAGGCGCGCATGCTCAAGAATCGTGAATTCGACCTGCTCGACGGCGACTCAAGCATCGCCATGGCGCTGCTGTAATTGGCGGGGCCGACGGGAATCCGTATAGTGGCTTTCTACCCCCGCCAAGCTAAAGTGTCCGATGCTGCAGAACAATGCCCTGCTTGCACAGCTCAAGCAACAGATTCGCTCAACCACGCCCCGCGTAGAGGGCGTGATCAAGGCCACCGACAAGGGTTTTGGCTTTCTCGAGACCGACGATGGCGAGTCCTACTTCGTGCCACCGCCGGCCATGAAGCAGGTCATCCACGGTGATCGCGTTGCGGCCGTCGTCCATGAGGAGGGCGACAAGCGCTCTGTCGAGCCGGATACCCTTATCGAACAGGGTCTGGCGCGCTTCGTCGCCCGGGTTCAGAAACGCGACGGACGCCTGGCGGTGGTGCCCGACCACCCCTCGATCAAGAACGTGCTCAAGTCGCGGATCAAGAACAGCCTCGACGAGGACAGTATTGCCGACGGCGACTGGATCGTGGCGCGCCTGGTGCGCCATCCGCTCAAGGAGAACGATCGCGGTTTCTTCGCCCAGATCGACGAGCTGGTGGTCAAGGCCAACGACCCGGCGGTACCGTGGCGTGTGACCCTGGCCCGCCATGCCCTCGAACAGGCCTCTCCCGAGGCCGGTGACGACTGGCCGCTGCGTGATGAAGGCCTCGCACGCGAGGATCTGACCACCGAGCCATTCTTCACCATCGATGGCGAGAAGACCCGCGACATGGACGATGCGCTGCGCGTCGAGCCGCGCGACGGCGGCGGCTGGCGGCTCAGCGTGGCGATCGCCGACCCTACCGCCTACGTCGACGAGCAGCACGCCGCTGACCTCGAGGCACGCGTTCGTGCCTTCACCGTCTACCTGCCGGGACAGAACGTCACCATGCTGCCGGAAGTGCTGGCCGACGATCTCTGTTCGCTGTGGGAAGGCCGTGAGCGTCCGGTGCTGGCCTGCTCGCTCGAGGTCAATGCCGACGGCAGCCTCGGCGACTACCGTTTCTTTGCTGCCACCGCCAAGTCGCATGCCAAGCTGGTTTATGATCAGGTCTCCGACTGGCTCGAAGGCCAGGGCGAATGGGCACCCGACGCAGCGATCGCCCCTCAGTTGGAGGCGCTACGCGACCTCACCGAGGCACGCAGCGCTTGGCGTGCCGAGCATGCACTGGTGTTCAAGGATCGTCCCGACTACGAATTCGAGCTCGACGAAGCCGGCAACGTGCTCGGCATCCGCACCGAGGAGCGGCGCATCGCCAATCGCATGATCGAAGAGTCGATGATCGCTGCCAACGCCTGCTGCGCTGACCTGCTTGCCGACAAGGTCGGGCACGGCATCTTCAACGTGCATCGCGCCTTCGATCCGGACAAGGCCGAGGCCGCTCACGAGTTTCTCAGCGCCCAGCAGATCGACGTCGAGCGTGAAGCGCTCACCGAGCTTCCACGCTACCGTGAGCTCAAGCGCGCCCTTGAGAGCCGCGAGGACGCCTGGCTGGACATCCGCCTACGCCGCTTCCAGGGGTTTACCAGCATGTCGGCGCTACCCGGCCCGCACTTCGGCCTAGGGCTTGCTGCCTACGCTACCTGGACCTCACCGATCCGCAAGTACGGCGATATGGTCAATCACCGCCTGATCAAACAGGTCCTCAAGGGTGAGAGCGCCTCGGCAGAGGCCAGCCAGCAGCTCACCGAGCAGCTCACCGAGCGTCGGCGGCTGAACCGCATGGCCGAGCGCGACGTCAAGGACTGGCTCTACGTGCGCTTTCTCAGTGAGGCAGCCAAGCAGCAGCAGGCCTTCGACGCCGAGGTCATCGCCATCAACCGCGGCGGCATGCGCGTGCGCCTTACCGCCAACGGCGCCACCGCCTTCGTGCCCGCGCCGATGATGCACAGCGACCGCGACAAGGTCGTCATCGACGACAAGGAAGGCCGCGTGCAGATCGAGGGCGAAGAGCGCTTCAAGCTCGGCGATGCAATTCGCGTGGTGCTCACCGAAGCGCGTGAAGAGACGCGATCGCTGGTAGCCCGCCCCGAAGCATGACGTCTCCTACGCTATTAGCGCCTCGGCAGGCAGCGCCTGTCGAGGCGCTGTCGTGATTGCGGTGAAAAAGGTAACTCGCGGCTAAGGGAAAGTTATGGCAAGGTAATCTTAAAGGACGACAACGGTGGATGAGCTCATCCATCAGGGAAGTCAATGTGATGGCAGCAAACCTTGGATTACGCGGCAAGTCAGTCTTGGCGCTGCTGGTGGCCTGTCTTTTGGCATTGATTCCAGCCAGCCTTATCGGCTGGAAGGCCGTCGATGAGGTAAGACGCCACTTTGCTACTGCCTATGCCGAACAGTACACCTTGCTGCAAATGCAGCGCATTACGGCACCGGTCTCCCGCGAGCTAGCACTCTCCCGTCGTTTCGCCAACTCTGTGGTTACCCGAGAATGGCTGCGCCAGCCAGAAGATCCGGAGCGTCGCGAACGATTCTTTGCCGAGGCCGAAGGTTTCCGGCAGCAGTTCGGCAGTAACGCCTACTTCATTATTGACCACGCGACCCACGACTACTACTTCGCCGATCAGCGTGATGCCGAGCCTAGTCCCCGCTACCGACTAGACGCCGGTGAATCGCAGGATGCCTGGTACTTCGCAGCCATGGCCAGCACCTCGACCTACAACATCGATGTCAGCCATGATCGCAAACTGGATCGCAGCATGCTGTGGGTCAACGTCAAAGTCCGTGACAACGGCGAATTGCTCGGCCTGGCTGGCGGCGCCCTGGATCTCGAGAACTACCTGTCGCGCGTGATCCGCACGGGGGCTCCCGGGCTGACGTCGATGATCGTTGACCCTCGCGGAATCCTGCAGGCCCATCCCGATCAATCCCGTCTGGCGCTTGGCTCGAACAGCCACCCTTTCGAGGCCGATAGTCAGCAGCACATCCAATCGCTGGTCGATAATGCCCAACAGCGTGAGGCGCTCAGACAGGCGATGCAGGCAGTCGTCAGGCGTCCCGGCGATATCCGCGGGCTCGAGGTCGAGATCGATGGCGAGCACCGCTTGCTGTCTGTAGGCTATGTGCCGGAACTGCAGTGGCTACTGGTCACGACGCTGGACATGCAAGCCGCGCCGCTGTTCGAGGGCCGCTGGTTCTGGCCGCTGCTTGGCGCCCTTTTGCTGACCCTGGCCATCCTGACGGGGGCCTTCGCCTATGCAGCCCACCGTTTGATTCTATCCCCCTTGAAGCGCCTCACACTTTCGGCACAGGCTATCACCCACGGTGACTATAGCTTGCCGTTACCTGCAGAACGCCACGACGAGATTGGCGAACTGTCACAGGCCTTCTCGCACATGGCCCGCCAGGTGGAGGATCACACTCGCAATCTGGCGTCACAGGTTCGTGAACGCACCCACGAGCTGGAGACAGCTCATACTGCCATGGCGGTGGCGCACAAACAGCTCGGCGACTCCATCCAGTATGCCAGCATAATCCAGCGCGCGATCCTGCCCGACGCTCAGTTACGCCAACATCTGGGTGCCGACCATGCCATACTATGGAAGCCCCGCGACACCGTGGGCGGCGACTTCTACGTCTTCCGGGCAACTCCCAGCGGCTATCTGATCGGCGTGATTGATTGTGCCGGCCACGGTGTCCCCGGAGCGCTGATGACCATGCTGGCTCGCGCCATCATCGACAATGCCATCGCGCACGAGGGAGCCGACGACCCCGCTGCCATTCTCAACGAGATTGACCACCAGTCGCGGCAACTGCTGCCCGAAGCGCAACTGCCCTCCTCGATCGCCACCAACATGGATATCGGCTTGGCATGGGTCGAGCCCAACGCGGGACGCCTGACCTACGCTGGCGCCAAGCTCGACCTGTATGCCAGTGATGGGCATCACGTCGACTGCATCAAGGGCAGTAAGCGCGCGCTTGGCCATCGTCGCCCCATCCGCTATAGCAACCGGCATGTGCCGATCCACCCGGGATGGAGCTATTATCTGTGCAGTGACGGTTTCCTTGACCAGGCAGGTGGAGAGCATGGCTTCGGCTTCGGCAACCGGCGTTTCGAGAGATTACTGACAACCCTGGCGGCAGAGGCGCTAGACGACCAGATCAAGGCGTTCGGATCAGCGTTGGACGACTATCGCGGCGACCATCCTCAACGAGACGACATCACCTTGCTGATATTCTGTGTCACAAGCGCGGGTGACGAGCCGCCCTCTTCTCCCCTGTCACCCAGCCAGACCTAGGAACCTGCCATGCAAGCTGAGGAATCGCCATGGATCTATTGAGCATGCGGGAGAGTTATCAGCATGAGCGCATCATGCTGTGTTTCAATGGCCCCATATCACGCAGCCTGATCGAAGAGATCGGCAAGGCGCTACGCAACTACCTGGATACCCAGCAAGCTGCTCCATCTGCCGCGATGGATGTCTTCGCCGTGTACATCGAGATGACCCAGAACATCCGCCACTATGCGCGCCGCCAAGGCTACAGTGATGAGCTGGCTGCCGCCACGGTAGCAGTGGCGCGCAGTGACCAGGGACACTACCAGGTGAGTGCAGGCAACCTGGTCGAGCACGCCGATGGCAAGCGTCTGGTGGCCGCTGTAGACGCGCTCGCCCTGCTCGATAAGTCGGCGCTCAAGCAGGCCTACAAGCAGCAGCTAAGGCGGCCACGCGATGCCGAGGCACCCAGCGGAGCGGGCCTTGGCCTTCTCGATATGGCACGCAAGTCCAGCTTTCCGCTACAAGCATCTCTGCAGACGCTGCCCAATCACCGAAGTTTTTTCAGCCTAACCGCTACGATTTGACGCTTGCCATGACAAACATGATTTCTGACCTCGACATTCCCGGCAACCAGTCCTCGCCGGCCATCCAAAGCGACTGGCAGGCGGGGCGACTTGCCATGCAGGGTGACTCCTATCCGGAGAATTCCTATGAGCTTTTTGACCAGGTCATTCACTGGGTACGCCACTTCCTCTCTACCGAGCAGCGGCCGCTACACTTGGAACTCGCATTGGTCTATCTCAACACCAGCTCGGTGAAGGCCATGATGGACATCTTCGACCTGCTGGAGGAGGCCTTCGCCACCGGCCGGGAGGTATCGGTCGACTGGCACTACGATGCGCGTAATGAGCGTATCGCCGAACTGGCCGATGAGTTTCGCGAGGATTGCAGCTATCCTTTTGCGATCACCCCGGTCAAAGGCGAGCCATGAAAACGCGCGATGAAGAGGCACTATTGAGCCATATCGCCACCCTGCTCGGATCACCTGAGCATGCCGGCAACCCGCTTCGTGACGCTCTTCAGGACCTCTATCAACAGCATTGCGAGCAGCGTGAGCAGGTCCAGCGCCTGATCAACATCTCTGATCGTTATCAGTTGCTGGCCATGGAAGCCCGACAGGTGACCCAGGCGCGTTACGAAGACAGCCTGCGTCGCCAACGCAAACTCTCTCGCATTTCGGATGGCTATCAGGCGTTGATGCGTGATCGCAACCGAGCCCTGCACCAGGCCTCAACCCACGACCCACTGACCGATCTGCCAAACCGCCGAATGATCAGCGAGCGCCTTGAAGCGCTAGTCAACGAGCGGCGTGGCTTCACTCTGGCACTGTTGGATATCGACCATTTCAAGCTCATCAACGATTGCCATGGCCACGATGTCGGCGACCGCCTGCTGGTCGCCATCACCCGGACGCTGAGCACAACCCTGCGCGACTACGACTTATGCGCCAGGTGGGGCGGTGAGGAGTTCCTGCTACTACTGGCCAACACGGATTTGGACGAAGCTCAACCCATCGTGGAGCGCTTACGCGCCTGCCTTGCCGACGTCACGATCTGCACCGGCGACCAGAAGCTTTCCGTCACGATAAGTGCAGGGTTGAGTCAGCATCGTTTCGGCGAACCCCATCAAGCCACCATCAAACGAGCCGACCAGGCACTGCTGGATGCGAAAAGGGCGGGCCGCAACCGCTGCCTGAGCAATATCTCTTAACATCATCTGCCCCCTGGCGACCCGCGACGCTTTTCCTCCGCCCAGTCAACCGCTGGCCCGCGCATGCCATGACCGCCTCGATAGGGCGCGTAGCCTGGCGATTCCCAGCCCGACAGCCGCTCGGGCGACAAACGAAACACCTCGACCCCGATCGGCTGGCACGTAGACAGCGGATCCTGCGCGTCGGGCCCCCACAGGTCCATCGACAGATCGCCCCCGGGGCAGCACGACAGTGCGCAGAGCAGGTCGATCTCGGCGAAGAATTCGATATAGTCGCCTTCGCGAGCCGGGCAGGCCTTCATGAAGTACTGGTCATCATCGTTTAGCCCGGTGCACTGGAAGACATTAAGCACATCGTGGACATCGAACTCGGTAAGACCGAAGGGCGCCACTGCGCGCACCAGGTTCGAGTGGCAGTGATGATCGAAATCCTCGCCGGTGAGCAGCTTGTTGACGTAGGGGTCGCAGCGCGTGCCGAGCAGGTCGTGCACGCGACCGCCGTCGTCATCGACGCCGTAGCCCTCGAGGGTGTCGGCGATGATGGTCGCCATCGGCCGCAGATAAGGCAGCGTCGACCACAGCCGGTCGAAGGTCGAGACGTGGGCGCGCTGCAGCTGACGCGTCCGCGAGGCCCAGAAGCGTTCGCGGGGATTGTGCCGGTGCCAGAGGTTGAAATCGCCCACCTGAGGGCCGTGCAGCGTCGACAGCCGCAGCACGTGCCCCGCCGGCACCGACCAGGCCAGCCCGTCGCGCAGCGGTACCACATGCTGCGCGATGCGCTCACGGTCGGCGGGATCACGCAGCCGTGAATAGAAGTCGCGATCGACATCGAGCACTGACCCCTGGTTTGCCTGATAGGCGGCGGGCACCTTGGTCATCTACCTCTCTCCTCTGTGCGATGATGTGGCTACATCTGATCGGGGTGCGGAGGCGTGCCAACCTTGATCTTGCTGATGCGTTCGGCCGCGAGCCCACGGAACAGCGCGAAAATCATCGCGAAGACCATGATGAAGATCGGCAGACCGATCACCGTGATCACCTGCTGCAGCGCCTCGAGCCCCGCTTCGCCGGCGAGCACGATTAGCATGGCCGCCACCGCGCCTTCGGAAATCCCCCAGAAGACCCGCTGGCGAACCGGTCCCTGTCCCGCGTCGCCGGTACATAGCATATCGACCACCAGGGATGCCGAATCCGACGAGGTCGCAAAGAAGATCGCCACGATCACCACCGCCAGCCCCTGGATCAGGGTAGTGGCGGGAAAGTGCTCGAAGAAGGCGAACATCGCCAGCGGTACGCTCTCGGCCACCGCCGCCGACATCGTCCCGGCCTGATCGCCCAGCGCCTCACGAGCCACGCTGCCGATACCATCGATCTCCATTGCCGACCAGCCAAAGATTGCAAACCACACCAGCGTGAACAGCGACGGGGCGAACAGCACCCCCAGCACGAACTCGCGAATCGTGCGCCCTCGCGAGATACGCGCCACGAAGATGCCGATGAACGGTGACCAGGTTACCGTCCAGGCCCAGTAGAATACCGTCCAGTTACCCTGCCAGCCCCAGCTGCCGCCCTCTCGGGTATATTGCGCCAAGGTGTCGTTCCAGAATGCCATGGGTACGATGTTGGAGACGTAGATCCCCAGGGTCTCGACGATCCCGCGCAGCAGGAATACCGTCGAGCCGGTGATCAACACGAACAGCATCAGGCCGGTAGCCATGCCGATATTGATGTTGGAGAGCACCTTCACCCCCTTGTCGAGCCCCGCCACGATCGACGCCACGGCCACCGCGGTCAGCGCGAGGATGATCAACACCTTGACGGTGACGTTGTCGGGCACCCCCATCAGCTCGGACAGGCCGGCGTTGATCTGCGAGGTGCCAAGGCCAATCGACACCGCCACGCCAAACAGGGTGCCGAGCACCGCAAAGATATCGATGGTCTTGCCGATCGGCCCGTAGACCCGCTCCTTGAGCAGCGGGTAGAACACCGAGCTAACCCGCATCGGCAGACCATGGCGATGGATGAAGTAGGCGAAGGCCAGCCCCGGCAGGGTGAAGATGGTCCAGGTATGCAGGCCGAGGTGGTAGAGCGAGAAACCGATCGCCTCCTGGGAGGCCTCCACCGAATGTGGGTCGATATCGCCATGCGGGGGATTGGAGAAGTGGAAGATCGGCTCCGCCACACCCCAGAACATCAGCACCGTGCCGATCCCGCCGGCAAACAGCATGGTGAACCAGGAGACGTTGCCGTATTCGGGCTCTTCATCCTCGCGGCCGAGGCGAATCTGCCCATAGCGGCTGATCGCCACCCACAGCAGAAACAGCAGCCAGGCGTTGACCCCCATGATGAAGAACCAGCCGAGGTTGGTAACCACCCACTCGCGGCCGTCGGCGAATACGTCCCTGATCGTTTCCGGGGCGATCAGCAGCGTTAGAAGAAACGCCACCATCAAGCCTGCCGAGGTAAAGAAGATGGTCGGTTCGGTGCGCAACCCCAGTCGTCTGGCCAGTTCGTCCATGTCGCCCCCTGCTCCCTGCTGTAGCGGGATGACATGCATCCCGATGGCTTGTCGCTATTCAGCCTAGCAGTTCCTGAGCGTCTCGCAGTGGGTGAACATGGTGGGCCATCAACGGCCAACAAAAAAAGGCACCCGAAGGTGCCTTTTTTCATGCCGATGAGGCAGCAACTGATTTACCAGCCGGTTACCTGCTTCAGGGCATCGCCGATCTCGGCCAGCGAACGCACGGTCTTGACGCCGGCGTCCTCCAGGGCGGAGAACTTCTCGTCCGCGGTGCCCTTGCCACCTGAGATGATGGCGCCCGCATGGCCCATGCGCTTGCCCGGAGGGGCCGTCACGCCGGCGATGTAGGAGACCACCGGCTTGGAGACGTTGGCCTTGATATAGGCGGCCGCTTCTTCCTCGGCGGTGCCGCCGATCTCACCGATCATCACGATCGCTTCGGTCTGCGGATCCTTCTCGAACATCGCCAGGATGTCGATGAAGTTGGAGCCTGGGATCGGGTCGCCGCCGATGCCCACGCAGGTCGACTGGCCGAAGCCGTGGTCGGTGGTCTGCTTGACGGCTTCATAGGTCAGCGTGCCGGAGCGAGACACGATGCCCACCTTGCCCGGCTTGTGGATATGCCCCGGCATGATGCCGATCTTGCACTCGCCCGGGGTGATCACGCCGGGGCAGTTCGGGCCAATCAACCGCACGCCCAGCTCGTCGCACTTGACCTTGGCGTCGAGCATGTCGAGGGTCGCGATGCCCTCGGTGATGCACACGATCAGCTTGATGCCGGCGTTAGCGGCTTCGAGGATCGAGTCCTTGCAGAACGGAGCCGGCACGTAGATCACGCTGGCCTCGGCACCGGTCTCCTTGACCGCTTCCTTGACGGTATTGAACACCGGCAGGCCGAGGTGCTCCTGGCCGCCCTTGCCCGGGGTCACGCCGCCGACCATCTGGGTGCCGTAGGCGATCGCCTGTTCGGAGTGGAAGGTCCCCTGGCCGCCAGTGAAGCCCTGGCAGATGACCTTGGTGTTCTTGTCGATCAGGATGCTCATTACTTGCCCTCCGCCGCTTTGACGACCTGCTGAGCCGCGTCGGTCAGACTGGTAGCAGCGATGATGTTGAGACCGCTGGAGGCCAGCTTCTCGGCGCCCAGCTCGGCGTTGTTACCCTCGAGACGCACCACCACCGGTACGTTGACGCCGACCTGCTCGACCGCGCCGATGATGCCTTCGGCAATCATGTCGCAGCGCACGATGCCGCCGAAGATGTTGACCAGCACTGCCTTAACGTTGTCGTCGGAGAGGATGATCTTGAACGCTTCGGCCACGCGCTCCTTGGTGGCGCCACCGCCGACGTCCAGGAAGTTGGCCGGACTGCCGCCGTTGAGGTTGACGATGTCCATGGTGCCCATGGCCAGGCCGGCACCGTTGACCATGCAGCCAATGTTGCCGTCCAGCGCCACGTAGTTGAGCTCCCACTTGGCCGCGTCGGCCTCGCGCTCATCTTCCTGAGACGGATCGCGCATCGCCTGCAGGTCCGGATGGCGATAGAGGGCGTTGCTGTCCAGGCCGAGCTTGGCGTCGAGGCAGTGCAGATTGCCTTCGTCGGTGATCACCAGCGGGTTGATTTCGAGCAGCGCCAGATCCTTTTCATGGAACAGCTTGGAGAGGCCCAGGAAAATCTTGGTGAACTGCTTGATCTGGTCGCCCTTGAGCCCCAGCGCGAAGGCCAGCTCGCGGGCCTGGTACGGCTGCGCGCCGACCAGCGGGTCGATTTCGGCCTTGAGGATCTTCTCGGGCGTCTCCTCGGCGACCTTCTCGATCTCCACGCCGCCTTCGGTGGAGGCCATGAAGACCACGCGACGGGTAGTACGATCGACCACGGCGCCCAGGTAGAGCTCTGAGGCGATATCGGTGCAGTTCTCGACCAGGATCTTGGCGACCGGCTGGCCGTGCTCGTCGGTCTGGAAGGTGACCAGGTTCTTGCCCAGCCACTGCTCGGCGAAGGCCTTGGCCTCGGCCGGGTCCTTGATCAGCTTGACGCCGCCAGCCTTGCCGCGGCCACCGGCGTGAACCTGGGCCTTGACCACCCACATGTCGCCGCCGATCTTCTTGCAGGCTTCCACCGCCTCTTCGGGTGTGTCCACGGCGAAACCCTTGGACACCGGCAGACCATAGTCGGCAAACAGCTGCTTGCCTTGATACTCGTGAAGGTTCATCGATTCATGCCATTGGTTGCATGTGACTCGAACGATGACCGCGGACACTCAGACTAGTGGAGTGTGTTCCCGGGCCACCCCCGTCTGTTTCCGGTACGTCGCCGGAAACACTGCGCCGCCCGAAGGCGGCGCTTGTTGTCTTACTTGCGCTTGCGATTGGCCATATGGATGGCATGCCCTTCCACGGCGAGCGCCGCTTCGTGGACCGCTTCCGACATGGTCGGATGCGCATAGCAGGTCAGCGCCAGATCCTCGGCGCTGGAACCAAACTCCATGGCGATCACGCCCTGGGCGATAAGTTCGCCGGCGTGCTGGCCGACGATATGCATGCCCAAGATGCGATCAGTCTCGGCGTCGGTGATCACCTTGGCCATGCCCTCGGTGGCATTGTTGGCCATGGCGCGACCGCTGGCAGCGAACGGGAAGGCACCGGTCTTGACCTCGATGCCGGCCGCCTTGGCGTCCTGTTCGGTCATGCCGACCCAAGCCACCTCGGGGAAAGTGTAGATCACACTGGGAATGGCGTCGTAGTTCATCTCGGCCTTATGGCCGGCGATGATATCGGCCACCATGATGCCCTCTTCCGACGCCTTGTGCGCCAGCATCGGGCCACGCACGCAGTCGCCGATGGCATATACGCCCGGCACGCTGGTACGGCAATGGTCATCGACGAAGATGAAGCCGCGCTCATCGAGCTTGACGCCGGCGTCATCACCCAGCAGCCCCTGGGTGTAGGGGCGGCGACCGACGCAAACGATCAGCTTGTCGAACACCTGCTCCTGCTCGCCCTTGGCGTCGGTGTACTTGACGGTGACTTCCTTGCCGTTGGTCTCGGAGCCGGTGACGCGGGCCCCAAGCTTGATGTCCAGGCCCTGCTTCTTGAGCAGTTTCTGGGTCTCCTTGGCGATGGCCGAGTCGACCATCGGCAGGAAGGAGTCCATGGCCTCGAGCACGGTCACGTCGGAGCCCAGGCGACTCCATACGCTGCCCAGCTCCAGGCCGATGACGCCGGCGCCGATAACGCCGAGGCGCTTGGGCGTCTCATCGAATTCCAGCGCGCCGGTGGAGTCGACGATCAGGCCTTCGGTGAGCGGGGTCGGCGGGATCTCGACCGGCACCGAGCCGGAGGCGATGACGATGTTGTCGGCCTCATAGACAGCCTTGTCGCCATCCTTGCTGACCTCGACCTGCTTGCTGGAGAGCACCTTGCCAGCGCCTTCCAGGGCGGTCACACCGTTGGCCTTGAACAACCCGGCGATGCCGCCGGTGAGGTTCTTCACGATCTTATCCTTGCGGGCCATCATCTTGGTAACGTCCATCTTGACGTCACCGGTCTGGATGCCTATGTCATCGAAGTCGTGCTGCGCCTCGACGAACTTGTGAGAGGCCTCGAGCAGGGCCTTGGACGGGATACAACCCACGTTGAGGCAGGTGCCACCGTGCACGACATTGCCTTCCTTGCCGATCCACTTCTCGACACAGGCGGTCTTCAGGCCCAGCTGGGCGGCACGGATGGCGGCCACGTAGCCGCCGGGGCCCGCACCAATCACGATCACATCGAATTTATCGGCCATGAATACGTTTCCTGTATAAATTGCGCGTTAGTCGTTGGCAGTCGCGTTACACGTCCAGCAGCAGGCGTGCCGGATCCTCGAGCAGCTCCTTGATGGTCACCAGGAACTGCACCGCGTCCTTGCCATCGATCATGCGGTGGTCATAGGAGACCGCCAGATACATCATCGGGCGGATCTCGACCTTGCCGTTGACCGCCATGGGTCGTTCCTGGATCTTGTGCATGCCCAGGATGGCGGTCTGCGGCGGATTCAGAATCGGCGTCGACATCAGCGAGCCGAAGATGCCCCCGTTGGTAATCGTGAAGGTGCCGCCCTGCATCTCGTCGATGCCCAGCTTGCCGTCGCGGGCACGCTTGCCGAAGTCGACGATGGTCTTCTCGACGTCGGCGATCTTCATGCTGTCGGTGTCACGCAGCACCGGGACCACCAGGCCGCGGTCGGTGGATACCGCCACACCGATGTCCTGATAGCCGTGGTAGACGATATCAGTGCCGTCAATGGAGGCGTTGACGTCGGGGAAGCGCTTGAGCGCCTCGGAGGCCGCCTTGACGAAGAAGCCCATGAAGCCGAGCTTGGTGTCGTGGGCCTTGAGGAAGGTGTCCTTGTACTGGGCGCGCAGATCCATCACTGCGCCCATGTCCACCTCGTTGTAGGTGGTCAGCATGGCGGCGGTCTGCTGGGCCTGGACCAGGCGCTTGGCGATGGTCTGGCGCAGGCGGCTCATCGGCACGCGCTTCTCGGGGCGCTCGCCTTCGACGACCGGCGCGGCGGCAGCGGCTTGCTTGGGCGCGCTGGCCGGCTTGGAGGCCTGCTTCGCGGAGCCATCCTTGACCGCCTTCTGCACGTCCTCTTTGAGGATACGGCCGCCCTTACCGGTGCCCTCGATCTTGCTGACGTCGAGGTCGTGCTCGGCGACCAGCTTGCGCGCCGCCGGGGCGAGGATCTTGCCGCCGACCTTCTCGTCGCTGCCGTCCTCGGAGGCGGCAGTCTCTGCTGGCGCCGCCTCGCTGCTGCCGTTGTCGCCACCGGCGCCTTCGGCAAACACCGCCAGGACTTCCTCAGAGGCGACCTGACTGCCCTCTTCGGCCTTGATCTCGGTCAGCGCGCCGTCCGCGGGAGCCACCACTTCCAGCACCACCTTGTCGGTCTCGATCTCGGCCAGCACTTCATCGCGCTTGACCGCCTCGCCGACCTGCTTGTTCCAGCTCGCCACGGTGCCTTCCTGGATCGACTCGGGAAAAGTCGGCGCCTTGACGTCGTGCTGCTTGCCACCCGCGGCCGGCTTAGCGTCAGACGTGGGAGCCTCACCCTTGTTGTCATCGGCCTTTGCGGCTTTGTCAGACGCCTTGGCCTTGTCGCCGGCGGCACCGAGAATGCCCAGCACCTGCTCGGACTGCACGGTGTCGCCTTCTTCGGCGTTGATCTCGCTCAGGGTGCCGGCTTCCGGCGCCACTACTTCGAGCACCACCTTGTCGGTCTCGATTTCGACGATCAATTCGTCGCGCTCAACGCTGTCCCCGGGCTGCTTGTGCCAGGCCGCCACGCTGCCTTCGGCAACGGACTCTGGAAAGGTTGGCGCTTTGATCTCGGTAGCCATGTCGTTTCCTTGTGTGTTCTCTCTCGTCCGGCAGGACGCCTCATGCATTGAAGGCGTCGTCTACCAGTTGGCGCTGCTGTTCGACGTGTACGGACATGTAGCCCGCGGCGGGGGCGGCCGATGCCGGGCGGCCGGCGAACTTGAGCTCGCGACCGAGACCATTGTCCAGCATATCGGCGACGACCCGCATATGGTGTTGGCTCTGGTACCAGGCGCCCTGGTTGAGCGGCTCTTCCTGACACCACACCACCTGCTCGAGGTTGGTGTAGTCCTTGAGCGCTTCGAAGAGCTCCTCCTTGGGGAAGGGATAGAGCTGCTCAAGGCGCAGGATGGCGGTGTCATCACGCTCGTTCTCGGTACGGTAGGCCGCCAGGTCGTAGTAAACCTTGCCGGCGCACAATACCACCCGCTTGACCTTCTCGGCGTCGAGCTTGCCCTGGTCGGGCAGCACCATCTGGAACTTGCCATGGGCCAGCTCTTCCAGGGTCGAGGTGGCCTCCTTGTGACGCAACAGGCTCTTGGGCGACATCACCACCAGCGGCTTGCGCAGCGGCCGTATCACCTGGCGACGCAGCAGATGGAAGATCTGTGCCGGCGTGGTCGGCACGCAAACCTGCATATTGTGCTCGGCGCACAGCTGCAGGAAGCGCTCGAGACGCGCCGAGGAGTGCTCGGGGCCCTGACCTTCATAGCCGTGGGGCAGCAGCATGGTCAGGCCACACAGCCGGCCCCACTTGGTCTCGCCGGAGGAGATGAACTGGTCGACCACCACCTGGGCGCCGTTGAAGAAGTCGCCGAACTGCGCCTCCCAGACGATCAGCGCATTGGGCATGGTGGTCGCATAGCCGTACTCGAACGCCAGCACCGCCTCTTCCGAGAGGTAGGAGTCATGAATGGTGAAGCGCGGCTGCCCCTCCTTGATGTTCTCCAGTGGCACATAGGTGCTGCCATCTTTCTGGTTGTGCACCACTGCGTGGCGGTGGGAGAAGGTGCCGCGGCCCGAATCCTGGCCAGTGATACGTACCGGATGGCCCTGATCGAGGAGCGTGGCGTAGGCCAGGGTCTCGGCGAAGCCCCAGTTGAGCCCCATCCCGCCGGCCTGCATCTTGCGGCGGTCTTCGTAGATCTTGGCCACCTGACGCTGCACTTGAACGCCATCCGGCACCTCGCACATCTTGGCGGCCAACTGCTGCATGCGCTTCATGTCGAAGGTAGTATCGGCGTCGCCGGTCCACTCGTGGCCAAGATAGGGCCCCCAGTCGACGAACAGCTCGGTGTTGGGCTGCTTGACCAGGGCGTTGGCGACATGATTGCCGGCCATCAGGTCGTCGCGGTAAGTCTCGCCCATCGCCTTGGCGTCGTCCTCGGAGAGCACCCCTTCCTCGACCAGCCGCTTGGCATACAGCGCCCGCGCAGAGGGGTGGTTCTTGATCTTCGAGTACATCATCGGCTGGGTACCGGAGGGCTCGTCGGCCTCGTTATGGCCGCGGCGGCGATAGCACACCAGGTCGATGACCACGTCACGCTTGAACTGCTGGCGATAATCGATGGCCACCTGAGTGGCGTGCAGTACCGCATCCGGGTCGTCGCCGTTGACGTGAAAAATCGGCGCCTGGACCATCTTGGCGATGTCGGTACAGTACTCGGTAGAGCGGGTATCGTCGGGATGTGAGGTGGTGAAGCCGACCTGGTTGTTGATCACGATATGCACCGTGCCGCCGGTCTTGTAGGCACGGGTCTGGGACATCTGGAAGGTCTCCATGACCACGCCCTGACCGGCGAAAGCGGCATCGCCGTGAACGTTGATCGGCAACACTTTGTCACCCGCCGGGTCGTCGCGCCGATCCTGACGGGCGCGTACCGAGCCCTCCACTACCGGTGCCACGATCTCCAGGTGCGACGGATTGAAGGCCAGCGCCAGGTGGACTTCGCCTCCCGGGGTCATGACGTTGGAGCTGAAGCCCTGGTGGTACTTGACGTCGCCGGAGCCGCGCTCGATGACCTTCTTGCCGTCGAACTCCTCGATCAACTCCGAGGGGCTCTTGCCGAGGATATTGACCAGCAGGTTGAGGCGGCCGCGGTGGGCCATGCCAATCACGACTTCCTTGGTGCCGTAGCCACCGGCCCGCTGGATGATCTCATCCATCATCGGGACGAAGGTCTCACCGCCCTCCAGACCGAAGCGCTTGGTCCCCGGATACTTCGAGGCCAGGTAGTTCTCGAGCCCTTCCGCGGCGCTGAGCCGCTCCAGCACGTGCTTACGCACTTCAGGACTGAACTTGGGCTTAGAACGCACCGATTCGAAACGCTGCTGCAACCAGCGCTTCTCCTCAGTATCGACGATATGCATGATCTCGCAGCCGATCGACCGGCAGTAGGTCTCATCCAGCGCCTGGACGATCTCCTTGAGCGGTGCCTTGTCCTTGCCCAGGAAGAACGAGCCGGTCTGGAATTCGGTGTCCAGGTCGGCGTTGGTCAACTGGTGGAAGGAGAGGTCGAGGTCGGGAACCGGCACCGGGCTGCGCAGATCGAGCGGGTCGATATCGGCCTTCTGGTGCCCGCGGAAGCGGTAGGCGTTGATCAGCTGAAGCACCTTGACCTGTTTCTTGTTCTCGCCGCTGTCGGCGGCGCTGGCGGTCTGGGCGCGGCGGCGTGACTTGCCGAGCTGATAGAACTGATCGCGAATCGGGCTTAGCGGAACATCGTGGGAGGAACTGCCTTCGGGACGCGGCAACTGGTCGAAGTAGTTGCGCCACTCGTCGGGGACAGCATTGGGATCAACGAGGTACTGCTCGTAGAGCGCTTCCACATAGTGGGCGTTGCCGCCACTCACGTGAGAAGTGCGCCACATCAACTCCATTATGCCTTCTTGCATCTCTCGGTCACCCTGCACTGATGGGGTGTTGTCGGCGCCTGATACGACGTCGCCGCATCGGCGTTTCTGGTGCCCTGCCGGTGGGGCTATCCTGCTAATCCGGCATGCCTGGCAGGCAGCGTTGCCTTAGCCTCGGCCGTGCCAATGATCGTCGAAAGCCGGTGCTCGAGGCACCGGCTCTCTGCGATCAAGGCCGTGATGGGCTGCGACACTCGGCCACAGCGCAAAACCGGGCTACATGATAGCAAGCCTGCGGCCACGATTTAAGTGGCATTGGCCAGCAGCATCTCGCGAATCTTGCCAATCGCGCGAGTCGGGTTGAGCCCCTTTGGGCACACCGCTACGCAGTTCATGATGCCGCGGCAGCGGAATACGCTGAACGGGTCCTCCAGCTCGGCCAGACGCTCGCTGGTCGCCTCATCACGAGAATCGGCCAAGAAGCGGTAGGACTGCAGCAGGCCGGCAGGGCCGACGAACTTGTCCGGGTTCCACCAAAACGACGGGCACGAGGTCGAGCAGCAAGCGCACAGGATGCACTCGTAGAGTCCGTCGAGCTTGTCGCGGTCCTCCGGCGACTGCAGGCGCTCGATGGCCGGTGCCGGGGTGTCATTCTGCAGGTACGGCTGAATGCGCTCGTACTGCTTGTAGAAGATCCCCATGTCGACCACCAGGTCGCGGATCACTGGCAGACCAGGCAGCGGACGCAGCACCAGCTTGTTGTTCTTGACCACCTCGGAGAGCGGCGTGATACAGGCCAGGCCGTTCTTGCCGTTCATGTTCATGCCGTCGGAGCCACACACCCCTTCACGGCAGCTGCGCCGATACGCCATGGAGCTGTCCTGCTCCTTGGTCAGATGCAGCACATCGAGCACCATCAGGTCGCGCCCCTTGGTGTCGACCTGGAACTCCTGCATGTAGGGTGCGGAGTCGGTCTCCGGATTGTAGCGGTATACGGATACCTGAAGCGTGGACATCGTGACCCCCTTAATAAGTACGGACTTTCGGCTCGAAGGTATCGACGGTCTTCGGCGTGAAGTTGACGTCGCGCTTGCCCAGCACCTTCTCGGCCGGGAAGTACAGCGAATGCTTCAGCCAGTTGACGTCGTCACGATCCGGATAGTCGTAGCGGGAGTGCGCGCCGCGGCTCTCCTTGCGCTCCAGCGCCGAAATCGCGGTGGCCTCGGCCACTTCCATCAGGTTGTCGAGCTCCAGGGCTTCGACGCGCGCGGTGTTAAAGGCATTCGACTTGTCACCCAGATGGGCATTGGCGATCCGCTCACGCAGCTCAGCGAGCTTCTTGACGCCTTCCTGCATATTGTCTTCCTGGCGGAACACGCCGAAGGCATTCTGCATGATGTCCTGCAGCTCGGCCTTGAGATCCGGCACGCTCTCACCGCCATTCGACTCGTTCCAGCGGCTCATACGCTTCATTGCCGCATCGACGTCGGAGTCGGTGGCCTCAAGGTAGTCGATGCCTTCGTTCAACGCACCCTCGATGAACATGCCGGCGGCGCGGCCAAACACCACCAGGTCGAGCAGCGAGTTGCCACCCAGGCGGTTGGCGCCGTGCACCGAGACACAGGCCGCTTCGCCACAGGCGAACAGCCCGTTGACGATCTGGTCGTTGCCGTCGGCGTCCTGCATGACCGCCTGGCCGTGCACATTGGTCGGGATCCCGCCCATCATGTAGTGGCAGGTCGGCACCACCGGGATCGGCTCCTTGGCCGGATCGACATGGGCAAAGGTCTTGGAGAGCTCGACAATGCCCGGCAGGCGCTTGCCCAGCACTTCTTCGCCAAGGTGATCGAGCTTGAGGAAGACGTGGTCGGCCTTGTCGCCGCAGCCGCGTCCCTCGAGGATCTCCATGACCATCGAGCGCGCCACCACGTCGCGGCCGGCGAGGTCCTTGGCGTTGGGCGCATAGCGCTCCATGAACCGCTCACCGTCCTTGTTGACCAGGTAGCCACCCTCACCGCGGCAGCCCTCGGTGACCAGAGTCCCGGCGCCGTAGATGCCGGTGGGGTGGAACTGCCACATCTCCATGTCCTGCATCGGGAAGCCGGCGCGCAGCGCCATGCCGATACCGTCACCGGTGTTGATCAGGGCGTTGGTGGTGGAGGCATAGATGCGCCCGGCACCACCGGTGGCCAGCACCGTGGCCTTGGACTTGACGTGAACCACTTCGCCGGTCTCGATATCCAGCGCGATGCAGCCGACCACATCGCCGTTGGCATTCTTGACCAGATCCACCGCATACCACTCATTCAGGAAGGTGGTATTGTTCTTCAGGTTGTTCTGGTAAAGCGTGTGCAGCAGGGCGTGGCCGGTACGGTCGGCCGCGGCACAGGTACGCGCCGCCTGGCCGCCCTCGCCGAAGTTCTTGGACTGGCCGCCGAACGGGCGCTGATAGATGCGGCCGTTGTCGAAGCGCGAGAACGGCAGCCCCATGTGCTCGAGTTCGAAGACCGCCTTGGGGCCCTCGGAGCACATGTATTCGGCGGCGTCCTGGTCGGCGATATAGTCGCCGCCCTTGACGGTGTCGTACATGTGCCAGCGCCAGTCGTCGTTGGGATCCGCCGAGGCGATGGCACAGGTGATACCCCCCTGGGCCGAGACGGTGTGCGAGCGGGTGGGGAAGACCTTGGACAGCACCGCGGTCTTCTTGCCGGATTTGGCCAGCTCGAGCGCGGCACGCAGGCCGGAGCCACCCCCGCCGATGATGATGGCGTCAAAGGACAGGCTACGCATGTTGGACATGGATCAGGCTCCCCACAGAATTTGAATGCCCCAGACCAGGAACACGAAGATGGCCAGGATGATGGCGCTCTGCACCGCCAGACGGATACCGGTCGGCTTGAGATAGTCGGTGGTCACGGTCCACAGCCCGATCCACGCATGAGCAGCGATGGAGACGAACGCCAGCAGTGAGAAGATGCGCATCCAGGTCTGGGCGAACAGGCCGCTCCAGGTGGCATAGTCGAGGCCCGGGTTGAGCAACAGGTAGGCAACGATGAAGAGCGTATAGAGCGCCAGGATGACCGCCGAGAAGCGCTGGATCAGCCAGTCGGATAGGCCGCTGCGACCGAAGTTCGTAATATTGGTTACCATACCCAGACTCCTGCGAGAATCACCAGAACCGCACTGACCACTACCGTGATCTGTGCCTTGCGCACGCCGCTTTCGAGGGTCACGCCGATGTTGAGATCCATCAGCAGGTGCTTGATGCCAGCCACGAAGTGGAAGGCCAATGCCGACAGCAGCCCCCAAGCAACCAGCTTGGCCAGCAGGCTATTGGCCAGGGCGTCCTGCACCGCATAGAAGCCCGCCGGGGACGATAGCGACTTGTCCAGCGCCCAGAAGGCGAAAATCAGGCCAATGAACAGGATAATGCCGGTGATACGGTGAGTGATCGACGTCAGTGCGGGTAAGGGTAGCTTGATGGTGGAGATATCGAGATTAACGGGTCGTTTGCTATTCACGGCTCTATACACACTCTCTTGGCCCGCTCTGTGCTTCGGGCATAGCCCGAGCGGGCGGTGGTTTTGAGGAAGGGCTCGGCCGTCTGCCAAGTCGGCACGACCTCCAGTTCCTGCCAGTCGCGCGGAGAAGGATTATAGGGACTGGGGCTCACCATGACAAATTGTCGACGACCACGTGCCACCATGGTGTAGTTCTTGACCCACCGCCCCCAGCGCGGACAATGGTGCACAGCACCATTTATTATACAGGACCTGTATAAATATCGAAAGTTCGCATAACAGTGCGCCGCTATGGGCTAATTGACAATCCCCGGCACGCTTCTATAGTGGGCGGACCTTTTTCGCCGGCTTGGCAAGCGGGACAACGACTTATCGTCTGACGACAGAACTGTAGAGGAGGCCGACATGGCTGACAGAAAAGCACAATTGACCGTAGACGGGCTCGACAAGACGATCGAATTCCCGGTCTATTCTGGCAGCATGGGCCCGGACGTCATCGATGTCCGCACCCTGGGCGCCGAGGGACTGTTCACCCACGACCCCGGCTTCATGGCCACCTCCTCCACCGAATCGGCGATCACCTTCATCGACGGTGGCAAAGGGGTGCTGCTGCACCGCGGTTACCCGATCGGCCAGCTGGCCGAGCACTCCAATTTCGTTGAACTGAGCTACGCTCTGCTGTTCGGCGAGCTGCCCAGCGACGAAGAGTTCACCAAATTCGAGAGCACCATCCGCAATCACACCATGGTGCATGAACAGCTGGCCAATTTTTACAAGGGCTTCCGCCGTGACGCCCACCCCATGTCGATTCTCTGCGGCGTGGTCGGAGGCCTGGCAGCCTTCTATCACGACCATCTCGACATCACCCAGGAAGAGGATCGCACCATCAGCGCGATCCGCCTGATCGCCAAAATGCCGACCCTGGCGGCGATGTGCTACAAGTACAACATCGGCCAGCCGTTCAACTATCCGCGCAACGACTTGAGCTACGCCGAGAACTTCCTCTACATGATGTTCAGCAACCCCTGCGAGGAGTTCAAGGTCAACCCGGTGTTTGCCAAGGCCGTAGATCGCATTTTCATGCTCCACGCCGACCACGAGCAAAACGCCTCCACCTCCACGGTACGCCTGGCCGGCTCTACCGGTGCCAACCCCTTCGCCTGCATCAGCGCCGGCATCGCCGCGCTGTGGGGACCGGCTCACGGCGGTGCCAATGAAGCCGTGCTGAGTATGCTCGACGAGATCGGCGACGAGTCCGAGGAGAACATTCAGCGCTTCATCGACCGTGCCAAGGACAAGAACGATCCGTTCAAGCTGATGGGCTTCGGTCACCGCGTGTATCGCAACTTCGACCCCCGCGCCAAGGTGATGAAGGAGACCTGCGACGAGGTGCTAGCCGAGCTGGGCATGGCCGACGACCCGCAGCTCAAGATTGCCAAGCGTCTCGAGCAGATCGCACTGGAGGACGAGTACTTCATCGAGCGTAAGCTCTATCCCAACGTCGACTTCTACTCCGGCATCATCCTCAAGGCGATCGGTATTCCCACCAATATGTTCACCGTGGTCTTCGCCGTGTCACGCACCATTGGCTGGATTTCACACTGGAACGAAATGATCAGCGGCAACTACAAGATCAGCCGCCCGCGTCAGCTCTATACAGGCCATACCGAGCGCGACTACCCAACCAAGTAGCGCCTTCGGCACCACCACCCGGCGGACGTCTAGCGTTCGCCCCGCGGGCCACCTTTCGAGGTGGCCCGCTTGCGTTGCGCACTCACCTGAGCTTGGGCATGTATCTACGTGCACGACAGCTCTTGTATAGGCTTTTTTTCACCGGCACCGGCAGTCCACGATGCCGCATCACGCATTGCTGCACCACGGCGAACCCCGCCTGGACCTCGCCTCACGGAGGGTCGCCGAGGGTTTTCCACACAATCTGTGGATAACACTGTGCGCAACCTCAAGATAAGCCCCACAAGCCACCATGACAAGCGGGCTACACTTAGATTGCTCAAATTTTAAACAACTCTATCTCGTTGATTTTACTGGTTTAAACGTAGTTTTTTCGAAAAGGCCGGGGTTGTATGAGGGTTGTGCACAAGCCGTCAACCCATTGCCGCCGCCGTGGACAACTCAGGGGATATGTCAAGCCAAAGCGGGCGGTTTTTGACTTATATGGAAGGCTGCTACGGCAGAATCAGGGCGGGAGACACAAGCGGTTATCCGTGCGTCATATCGAAGCGCAGGCCTCGAGAAACAAAAAGACGCCACGAGGGCGTCTTTTTGAAATGAGGTGGCGTCCCATAGGGGGTTCGAACCCCTGTTACCGCCGTGAAAGGGCGGTGTCCTGGACCACTAGACGAATGGGACGCATCGTTCCGAGATGGTGGAGCCTAGCGGGATCGAACCGCTGACCTCAACACTGCCAGTGTTGCGCTCTCCCAGCTGAGCTAAGGCCCCGTCTCTCAAGAACGAGGCGTATACTACTGGCCACCTCGACGTTCGTCAATAGCTTTTTCGCACAGCGCTTAGAGTTCCCGATACTCCTTCTCGAAGCGCTTGGCCTGCTTCTTGGAGACCCCGCCGAGCACGTCAATAGCATGCCGCAGCCGCGCGCGGGTCATATCAGAGCCGAGGATCACCATGGCATCCATCACCGAGGTCGAGGTGGCCGAACCGGTCACGGCGATGAACACCGGTGCCAGCAGGACCTTCATCTTCAGCTCGAAGTGCTCGCCCAGCGTTTTGACCTCGTCGAGCAGCGTCTCCTTGTCCCAGCGCGATACGCCTTCCAGACGCCAGACCAGAAACTGCAACAGCTTGAGCAGCGTCTCGCGCTCGAGCTTGACGTCGGCGAAGCTTGCCTCGTCGATGGCCGGCAAGCCGGAAAAGAAGTGCCCGGCCAGCGGCGCGACCTGGGACAGGGTATCCACCCGTGGGCGCACCTGCGGCAGGATCTGGCTGACGTAGGCCTCGTTGAAGGCCCAGTCGCGCAGCGCCTGGAGGAGGGCCGCATCATCCAGGTCTTCGCGAATATAGACACCGTTGAGCCAGGTCAGCTTGTCCAGGTCGAACACCGGCCCGCCCAGCGACACCCGCTGAATATCGAAACTCGCCATCATCTCGTCGAGGGAGAACTTCTCGCGGTCGTCGGGCATCGACCAGCCCATACGGCCCAGATAGTTGGTCACCGCCTGGGGCAGGAAGCCCATGCGCCGATAGTAGTTGATCGAGGTCGGGTTCTTGCGCTTGGAGAGCTTGGACTTGTCCGGGTTGCGCAGCAGCGGCATATGGCAAAGCTCCGGCATCTGCCAGCCAAAGTACTCATACAGCAGCTGGTGCTTGGGTGCGGAGTTGATCCACTCCTCGCCGCGCAGCACATGGGTGATGCCCATCAGGTGGTCGTCGACCACGTTGGCCAGATGATAGGTGGGCATGCCGTCAGACTTGAGCAGGATCTGAGCATCGACCTGGGCCCAGTCGACCTCGATCGCGCCACGCAGCATGTCGTTGACCACGCAGGTACCGTCGCCGGGCACCTGCATGCGAACCACGTAGGGCCAGCCTTCACGTTCACGACGTGCCTGCTCGTCGGCAGACAGCGCCAAGTCGGCGGGCTTGAGGGCCATCTGCAGGCCGGCCGCCTTGCGCGACTCGCGCAGCTCATCGAGCTCCTCGCTGGTGCGATAGCACTTGAAGGCGTGGCCGGCGTCGAGCAGCCGCTGGGCATGCTCGGCGTAGATCTCGCCGCGCTCGCTCTGGCGATAGGGGCCATGCGGACCGCCAACGTCTGGCCCCTCGTCCCAGTCGAGGCCCAACCAGCGCAGCGAGTCGAGAATCATCTGTTCGGACTCCGCAGTGGAACGCACCCGGTCGGTATCCTCGATGCGCAGCACGAACTGGCCGCCGTGCTGGCGAGCGAAACACAGGTTGAACAGCGCGATATAGGCGGTGCCGACATGGGGGTCGCCGGTGGGCGATGGGGCGATGCGCGTACGTACGGTCATCTGCTGCAATCCTTGGGTCGAGAAGCTTGCCGGCATTATACGCACTCCCCCGCCGCCCATCAGCCGGGGAATCATTTGCCGGCCCGGGAGTCCATTGAGCGCCGTCAAATCAGGAGACACCTCATGTTCCCCACGCTCCCCGAGCGCATCAACGTACTGGTCACCGGCGCTTCGGGCGGCATCGGACAGGCACTGTGCCGGGCGCTGCGCGATGCCCCCCAGGTCGCTCGGCTGATCGCTGTCAGTCGCCACCCGCCGGCGCTGGCCGAGCGCGATCCGCGGGGTATTGCCGAGCACGTACAGGCCGACCTGACCAGCGCCGAGGGGCGTGCAACCCTGGCCGAGCACCTCGACGGCACGCCGCTGCACCTGACGATCAACACCCTGGGCATGCTTCACGATGCAAATGCCGGCATCACCCCGGAGAAGCGCCTCGAAGACCTCGACCCTGCCGCACTCAACCGCCTGTTCGAGGTCAACGCCGCGACCCCAGCACTGCTGCTGCAGGTACTGCTGCCATCGCTCAAGGGCAGGCACCCGACCTACTTCGCCAGCCTCTCGGCGCGGGTCGGCTCTCTCGGTGACAACCATCTCGGCGGCTGGTACGCCTATCGTGCCAGCAAGGCGGCCCACAATATGCTGCTCAGAACCGCCGCCGTGGAGCTCAAGCGCCTCAATCGCCAAGCCTGCGTACTCTGCCTGCACCCCGGCACCACCGATACGGCGCTCTCCCAACCGTTTCAGGCACGCGTCCCCGACGGCAAGCTGTTCACCCCGGCGTTCGTTGCCGAGCGCTTGCTCGACGTGATTGCCCAGCGCCGCCCGGAGGATAGCGGTAGTTTCTGGGACTGGGCGGGGGAGCCCATCCCGTGGTGAAACGTTCCTACAGCGCCAGGTGCTCGCGAAACCAATCGGTGATGAAGTCGAGGTAGGCGCGGGTCTTGTCGGGCAGGTACTTGCGTGAGCGAAACAGCACCAGCATGCTGCCGTGCTCGTTCCAGTAGGGCTGCAGCAACGGTTCCAGCAAGCCCTCGGCCACCGCCTGGCGGGCGGCAAAGGTCGGCAGATAGGCGAGCCCGAAGCCGGCCTTGGCGGCTTCCACCACCCCCAGCAGATTGTTGATCACCAGCCGTGAGCTCGGCTCGATATCCAGCGGCTGGCCATTGAGCGAAAAGCGCCAGTGGGCGCCGAGGTCATAGTTGCCGTAGAACACGCTATCGTGCTCACGGATGTCCCGGGGATGCTGAGGACGATTGACCCGTGCCAGGTACTCGGGTGCCGCATAGAGGCCGTAGACCACCTTGCACAGCGGACGCGATACCAGGCTCGAGGGCGGCAGCGGCCCCATCCGGATCGCCAGGTCAACGGCGTCGTCGATGGGTTCGAAGCGTTGATCCTCGAGGAGGATCTCGACGGCCACGTCGGGATAGCGACGCATGAACGCGGTCGTCGGCGCGGCCAGGTACATGAACCCAAAGCTGACCTGGGCGCTGACCTTGAGCTGACCCCGCGGTCGCGCGGTCACCGACTGCACCTGCGCCTCGGCGGAGGCCAGTTCCTCGCGGATGCGCAGGCCGTGCTCGTAATAGATCTGTCCTGACTCGGTGAGGCGCAGCGAGCGCGTCGAACGGTTGAGCAGACTCACCCCCAGCTCATCTTCCAAGGCCGCGACGCGTTTGGACGCCAGCGACTTGGAGATACCCAGGCGTCGAGCCGCCGCGGTGAAACTGCCACTGCGCACCACCTCGACGAAGACTTTCAAGGCATCCAGGGTCGCCATATCACGCCTCGCATCGGTTACATGATGGCTCAGGGTAAAGTTTCCATTTTGGAAACACTAGTTTTCGATTGTACCCACTTATTCCGCAAAGGCCGACTGCCTATACTGCTCGGGTCTTGCGGCGAACGGTTATGCCGAGCGCCAGTGAGACCAACGCCATCAGGCAACGGGCAATGTCGCCCACGCCTGGATGACGCCTTCAGTGCAACTCGCTTGTGCGCGGCCGGCTGTCTCTCGACGACCGGCGCGCTTTCTTTTGCCCGGCTTCTGCCTCACCTGACAGGTAAAAAAAGACCCGCTCGCGGGGAACGGGTCGAACAACAGCACGGGCTGTCGAGAGAGAACGTATACAGGGCTGCCTCAGTGGTGGAAGCGCTCCGCCGCCTGGCGCGCCAGCTCGCGGATGGCATCCCAGTCCTCGGCTTCAACCAGTGCCTTGGGGGTCAGCCAAGAGCCCCCCACGCACATCACATTGGGCAGCGCCAGGTACTCGTCGGCGTTGTCGACGCTGATCCCACCGGTAGGACAGAAGCGCGCCTCGGGAATCGGCGCACCGAAGGCCTTGATGGCCTTGGCGCCACCGCTTGATTCGGCGGGAAAGAACTTGAAGCGACGGTAGCCATACTGCCAACCGGTCATCAACTCGGAGATGGTCGATACGCCGGGCAGCATCGGCACCGGGCTCTCGACGCCGTAGCGGTAGAGCGCCTCGGTAGCCCCCGGCGTCACCACGAAATCGGCGCCGACCTCCTCGGCCTGACGGTACTGGGCCGGCGTGAGTACAGTGCCCACCCCGATACTCGCTCCCGGCAAGGCATCGCGCATGCGCTTGATCGCTTCCAGGGCGCAGTCGGTACGCAGGGTGACTTCGAGCACGGTCAAGCCGCCCTCGACCAAGGCACGCCCCATGGGCACCGCATCCTCGAGGCGTTCGATGGTGATCACCGGAATCACCTCGGCCTTGAGGCAGATACTGTCGAGTTCAGTGGTGCGCGTGGATGGCAGCTGCTTGTCGATGGTCATGTTCGGAGTCTCCAGAAATAATCAGGGCGCCCAGTAGATGGCCAGCGGGCAAGCCAGGAAAGCGCGAATCGGCAGGGCGCGCACGTCGTCGCCGCCCAGCGCCGCGGCCAATACGCTACGCTTGTCGTCGCCGTTGATATGCAGCATGTGGCGGCGCGCCTGGTGCAGACGGCCGGCACTGAAAGTGATGCGCGGCTGCGGCTGGCTGGGCGTTCGCACTGCCACCAGCGGTTCATCGCTGGACAGTGCCAGCTCAAGCTCGCGACTGTCGGGGAACAGCGAGGCGGTATGGCCATCACCGCCCATGCCGAGAATCACCACGCTAGCCGGCCAAGCCAGGCCCTCGACCCGCTCGGTCACCTCGGCGACACCCTGCTCGGGCGTCTCGGCAGCGCTGGTCAGCGGCACGAAGTGAGCCGCCGCCGCCGCTCCCTGCAGCAGATGCTCACGCACCAGACGGGCGTTGCTGTCGGCACTCTCGGCATCCACCCAGCGCTCGTCGGCAAGGGTCACGTCGATCCGCGACCACGGCAGCGCATAGCCGGCCAGGGCCTCGAAGAACGGCACCGGCGTCGAACCGCCGGACACCACCAGCAGGGCCCTCTGCTGCGTATCAAGATCAGCTCGCAGCGCCTCGGCGACGGCCTCGGCGAGCTGTATGGCGAGTTGTTGGCGAGCCTGGCTCATATCAGTAGTCCTCATACCAGCTGCGGCCATCCTGGGTGATCATGGCAATCGATGCTACCGGCCCCCAGGAGCCGGCCGGATAGCGCCGCGGCGGCATGTCGCGCGCCTCCCAGCCGGCGATCAGTTGATCGCACCAGCGCCAGGCGTGCTCGACCTCGTCGCGACGCACGAACAGGTACTGCTGGCCCTTCATCACCTCCAGCAACAGCCGCTCGTAGGCGTCGGGAATCCGCGACTTGGGGAAGGCGTTATTGAAATCCAGATGCAGCGGCCCGGGACGTAGACGCATGCCCTTGTCCAACCCGCTGTCCTTGGTCAGTACCTGCAGGGCGATGCCCTCCTCCGGCTGCAGGCGGATGATCAGCTTGTTGGCAGCCAGGCTGCGCTGATCCGGATCGAAGATATAGTGCGGCTGCTGGCGGAAGTGAATGACGATCTGCGACAGCTTCTCGGGCATGCGCTTGCCGGTGCGCAAATAGAACGGCACCCCCGCCCAGCGCCAGTTAGCGACCTCGGTCTTCATCGCCACGAAGGTTTCGGTATGGCTGTCGGTGTTGGCGCCCTCCTCCTCGAGGTAGCCAGGCACCGCGGCACCCTGGCTGGTACCGGCAGTGTACTGGCCGCGTACCACGTCACGCCCCAGGGCCTCGCCGACGAACGGCTTGAGTGCCTTGAGTACCTTGACTTTCTCGTCGCGGATGGCATCGGCATCGAGGTTGGACGGCGGATCCATGGCGATCAGGCACAGCAGCTGCAGCAGGTGATTCTGAACCATGTCGCGCAGCTGGCCGGCCTGGTCGAAGTAGCCCCAGCGGCCTTCGATGCCGACCTGCTCGGCGACGGTGATTTCCACGTGGGAGATATGGTTCTGATTCCACTGAGTGCCGAACAGCGGGTTGGCGAAGCGCAGCGCGATCAGGTTCTGCACCGTCTCCTTGCCCAGATAGTGATCGATGCGATAGATACGCGACTCGGGGAACACCTCACCGATCACATCATTGATCTCCTGCGAGGAGGCGAGGTCATAGCCAATCGGCTTCTCCACCACCACCCGGGTGCTGTCATCGAGGCTGCCACTGGCCTGGAGATTGCGACAGATGTCGCCGTAGATCCTGGCCGGCACCGAGAGATACACCACCATCGGACGCGGCGAGCCTTCGCGCCAGGCGCGCACTGCCTCGTAGCCCTCAACGCTCGAGAAATCCAGCTTGAGGTAATCGAGACGCGCCAGAAACCGCTTGAGACTGGTCTTGTCCTGCTCGTCGCTCTTGACCCGCTGCTGCAGGGCACCCGCGACCTGCTGGCGAAAGGCCTCACCGTCGAGGTCTTGACGCGCCAGACCGACAAGCCGCGTTCCCTCCGGCAGCAGCCCCTCGCGATCGAGGTGATAGAGCGCCGGAAACAACTTGCGCAGCGCCAGGTCGCCCAGCGCGCCGAACAGCGCCAGATCGATCTCGGTGTCGGTCACGCTCGGCATCGCGCTGTGCTGACTCATGCCTTGCCCCCTGAAATCTGGTTAACTTACCGATAAAATACGTGTTCGCCGTCAGATAAAGCAACATTTATCTGTAACTTTACTACCAAAGATGCAGCGCCGTCGAGACGCGTATGGCCATTCTGCCAGCCCCAGGCTAGGATGACCGTGAAAATGTAGTTAAATCACTACATCATCGGCCGCTACGCATCAAGGCCGTCGCCATACCAGGGCGATTATTGTCCGTTACCAAGAGTCTAGCCCCCCATGTCCAGCCATGACCTGATCGAACGCATTCGCACCCGACTGGACGAGCTCAACCGCTCCGAACGCAAGGTCGCCGACGTGATTCTCGCCGACCCCGCCTCGGCCACCGGCATGAGCATCGCCACCCTGGCCCAGGCCGCCTCGGTCAGCGAACCCACGGTCAATCGTTTCTGCCGCAACTTCGATGCCAAGGGCTATCCGGACTTCAAGATCAAGCTGGCTCAGAGTCTGGCCGGGGGCACTCCCTATGTGAGTCGCAGCGTAGAGCGCAATGACGACGCCGCCGGCTACGGCGACAAGATCTTCGGCGCCACCATCGCCGCCCTCGACGTGGCGCGCCGCGCACTCGACGCCAAGCGCGTCGAACGCGCCGTCGACTACTTGATCCAGGCCAAGCAGATACACTTCTTCGGCTTGGGTGCTTCGGGGCCGGTAGCCCAGGACGCCCAGCACAAGTTCTTCCGCTTCAACCTGCCGGTGATGGCCTACGAGGACGTGCTGATGCAGCGCATGGTCGCCGCTGCCTGCCATACCGGTGACGTGGTGGTGATCATCTCCTATACCGGGCGCACCCGTGAGCTGGTCGAAATCGCCCGCCTGGCGCGTGACAATGGCGCGGTGGTGCTCGGCATCACCGCCCCCGGTTCGCCGCTGGCCGGCGAGTGCACCGAAACCCTCGAGGTCACCGCACCGGAGGACACCGACGTCTATATGCCGATGACCTCGCGGATGATTCACCTGGCGCTGATCGACGTGCTGGCCACCGGCGTCACCCTGCGCCGCGGCGAGGATTTCCTGATTCATCTCAAGAAGATCAAGGACTCGCTTCAGGCGACACGCTTTCCGGCCGGGAGCTAGCAGAGAGGTTTTCGCCGGGAACCGATTGGCGCATCATGGGTCTCTGCTCACGCATCCCGTTTCTACGACGGAGTCCAAATGCCCTCCGAGTCATCGCCTCCCGTTCGCCAGTTGCTGGCTGTCCTGGCAGGCAGCGCCCTGCTGTGTTCCAACGCCCAGGCCCTTGAGCGCGAGGAACTGCAGCGCCAGTTAGCCGCTCCCGCTCAACTGCAGGGCAGCTTCGAACAGCGCCACTGGCTCGAGGACCAACAGTCGCGTCTGCATAGCGACGGCCAGTTCCTCTATCAGCGCGAGCGCCTGCTGGTGTGGCGCTTTGCCTCGCCGCGCGAGGCCACCCTGGCCTTCCCGAAACGCCTGCCCGGCCCCCTCGACGAAGTTCAGGAGGAGGGCCTGCCGGACCGAGAACTCCTCGACGAGCTGCTGCCCGGGCGAGCCGAGTTCGGCCGCCATCTGGTCGACCTGCTGGGCGGCAACTGGGGGCCACTCGAGGAGGACTACGCCATTGCCCTGGCCGGCGAAGCCGACAACTGGGAGGCCCGCTTCAGCCCGCGCGCGCCCCCCCTGGAACAGACGCTCGGTGAGCTGCTGCTGAGCGGCGATGCCAGCGGCTGGCAGCGGCTGGAGATACACGACGCCAACGGCGACGAACTGCAGATCGCGTTCTCCGAGATCAGTCCCATGATCGACGCATCGCTGAGCAGCTTCCTTGGCCACTGGCTGGACGTCGAGGCCGCGCCGCAAGACGAGGATGACGACGACCAGGACGATGGCGAGGTCATGGCCGAGGAAGTCGCTCCCGAGGAGATTGGCGAGGAGGACTGACCGCCTCAAGTTTGCCCCCGGCAGGCCGATACCACTGTCAGAAAACGCTTGGCGATGCACGCCAGGCGTCGACGGGAGCACACGGATGAACGTCAAGACTTCGCCGGGCGCGACGACGCTAGCACTGATCATCGTGGTGGCGTTGGGGCTAGCCGGCCTGGGCCTGTCGCTCAGCGAGCTGCGCCTGCCGCTGGGCCCTCACGAGTTGGTGGCACTGGCCGTGTACGGTCTGGCGGTAGCGGGACTGATCTGCTTGCTGGCGCTGGTGGCGAGCCTGGTCGGCGGCTTGCGTGCCCAGCAGACGGCACTCACCCAGAGCCTCGAGACCCAGAGTCGCCAGCTGCGCGCTGCCGAGGCCGCCCAGCTGATGGAGCGCTTCGTGCATCAGGCCGAGGCGCTACTCGACAAGGAGAGCCTCGACCCCAACAAGCGCAGCGTGCTGCGCTGCCTGGCCGTCGATGCGATGCGCGGCAACACTGGTCGCGGCGACCCCAATATTTCACGCCTGGGGCGGCTGTTTGAATGGCTGGCCGGTGAAGCCGAACAGGCCAGCGGCGACAGCGCCCGTCTGGGCCTGATCGACCCGGTGCTGCGCCAGTACGCCGAGATCGCCGAGCAGCTGTGCCAAGTGGGCGAGTGCGATGCGGAACGCATGGCCGTATTTCTCCGCCACCAACCACGGCGCCCGACCACCTCCAGTGATGAGCCCGCTGATTAGGCCGCGCCGGGCACCAGCGCCGTCACGGTTATCTCTACCTTGAGTTCATCGGCGGGCAGTGGCGCACAGACACAGGTGCGCGCCGGCGCGTGCCCCTCGGGCACCCAGGCATCCCAGACCGCATTCATCGCTGCCACATCCTGACCATCCTTGAGGTAGATCGTCGCCGACAGCAGGTGCTCACGGTCGGAGCCGATCTCGGCAAGCAGCGCATCGACCCGCGCCAGCATGCTCTCGGTCTGGACAGTGATATCGCCGTGGCGCGCCTCGGGTCCTGCCACCTGGCCACACAGCCAGGCCACGCCGTTGTGGATGACCGCGCGGCTCATGCGCGCCTTGGTATCGTGTCGGGTAATCGACATGCAGGTTTCTCCTTGCGTTCTCAAATTAACATCATCGGTGCCGGGGGAAATCAACGCAGCAGCAGCACCGGCACGCTGGCACGGCGTAGCATTGCGGTGGTGGTGCTACCCACCAGCAGGTGACGAATCCGCGAGTGGCCGTAGGCGCCCATCACCAGCAGGTCGATCCCCTGCTCTTCCTTGTAGTTACGCAGGGTCTCCTCGACCTCGCCCGCGCGTATCGCGCCCTCGGCTTCGTGGCCGGCCTCGCGCAGGGTCTTCAGCGCCCACTCCAGCTGCGAGCGGTTGTCACCGGTCTCGGCGCCAACGATCACCACGTGTACCGGGATGCCCTCGAACAGCGGGCTCTTGGCGATCATCTCGATGCCCTTGCGGGTTGTCTTGCTGCCGTCAAAGGCGATCAACACCTTACTGGGTGTCTCAAAGCTATCCGGCACCATCAGGATCGGTCGGTGCAGGGTGCGGACGACCCGCTCGAGGTTCGAGCCCAGGTGATCCACCGCCTGGTGCGCGGTCTCGCCGCGTTTGCCGATCACCAGCAAGCGGATGTCGTTCTCCAACTCGCTGAGGGTCTCGACCAGAGTGCCGTTGCGCTGGCGGCTGCCCGGTTCGCTGACGCCAGCCTCCGCCGCCCGGGTCTTGGCCGCGGCCAACATTACCCGGCCCTGCTCCTGGGCCAGCTTGGCGCGCTGCTCGTCGAGACTCGCCAGCTCCTCCAGCAGGTGCTCTCGCGAGCCCAGGCCGATATTACCGGAGAGGTCCGCCTCAGCGACCTGCGGGTGGTTGTCCACCACGTGCAGGAAGGTCAGCGGCGCCGCCAGCGCCTGGCTGGCCCAGGCGGCGTAGTCGCATACGCCTTCGGAGAACTGCGAGCCGTCGATGGCGGCCATTACCTGATCTGTCATCGTACTTCGCTCCTCAGTGGCCACCCATCAGCTTGTCGACGGCGGCAGGGTCATTGTGCACAGCATAGCGGTCAACGATAGTGGCGGTCGCTTCATTGAGGCCAACCAGCTCGACCTCGGTGCCTTCGCGGCGGAACTTGATCACCACCCGATCCAGGGACTGGACGGCGGTAATGTCCCAGAAGTGGGCGCGGGACAGGTCGATGGTGACCTTCTCCACGCTTTCCTTGAAGTCGAAGGATTCACCGAAGCGCTCGGAGGAGGCGAAGAACACCTGGCCGACGATACGGTAGATGCGGCGACGGCCCTCGTCGGCCTCTTCGGAGCCGATATACAGGATGTTGCCGACCTTGTTGGCGAAGAACATCGCCGCCAGCAGCACGCCGACGAATACCCCAATGGCCAGGTTATGCGTAAAGACGGTGACCGCCACGGTGGCCAGCATCACGATATTGGTGCTCATCGGATGCTTCTTCAGGTCACGAATCGAGGCCCAGCTGAAGGTACCGATGGAGACCATGATCATCACCGCCACCAGCGCGGCCATGGGAATCTGCGATACCCAGTCGGCGAGGAACACCACCATCAGCAGCAGCACTACGCCGGCGATCAGGGTCGACAGCCGGGTACGCCCACCGGACTTCACATTGATCACCGACTGGCCAATCATCGCGCAGCCGGCCATGCCGCCCATCAGGCCGGAACCGATATTGGCAATGCCCTGGCCCTTGCACTCGCGGTTCTTGTCGCTGGGGGTGTCGGTCAGATCGTCGACGATGGTGGCGGTCATCATCGACTCCAGCAGACCCACCACGGTGAGCATCAGCGCGTAGGGCAGGATGATCCACAGCGTCTCGAGGTTGAGCGGCACGTCCGGCCACAGGAATACCGGCAGGGTATCGGGTAGCTCGCCCATGTCGCCCACGCTGCGGATATCCATGCCGCTGATCATGTACACCGCAGTCAATACCACGATGCACACCAGCGGAGACGGGATCGACTTGCCGATCGCCGGCAGATAGGGGAAGCCGTAGATGATCGCCAGACCCGCCACCGTCATGGCATAGACATGCCAGGTCACACCGGTCAGCTCCGGCAGCTGGGCCATGAAGATCAGGATCGCCAGGGCGTTGACGAAGCCGGTGACCACCGAGCGCGACACGAAGCGCATCAGCTCGGCGAGCTTGAGATAGCCGGCGATAATCTGCAGCACCCCGGTGAGCAGGGTGGCGGCCAGCAGGTACTCGAGGCCGTGCTCACGCACCAGGGTCACCATCAGCAGCGCCATGGCACCGGTGGCGGCCGAGATCATGCCGGGACGCCCGCCGGTAAAGGCGATGATCACTGCGATGCAGAAGGACGCGTAGAGGCCGACCTTGGGGTCGACCCCGGCGATGATCGAGAAGGCGATAGCCTCGGGAATCAGCGCCAGTGCGACGACGATGCCGGCGAGGGTGTCGCCCTTGAGGTTGGAGAACCAGCTCTGCTTGATGGTTGCGAACATTCTGCGGTCCAGTCGATGTTGTGATGGCCATGCCCGTAGGGCGCCAGGGTGCTATCGTCACGGGTTCGTGCAGCACTGCGATCAGTCGGGGATGTCGGCCGTATGGCGAACAGGGGGCTGTCCAGGCACGGAAGTGCCTGGCGATGAGCGATGCAGCGCCGAGGAGAGGTAGTGCGCTAGGGCGGCGTGGCGCCGGCCTGGAGGGTGCTGCGGGTCGTCACGGTTGAGGGTCCGTTACTCGAATCGGGTGACGGGTCGCGCTGCTGATCTCAAGATAGTAGACCTTGGTCGTAGCGCTGACCCCATGCGAGCCGCGGATTCTACCAGAGCTCACGCTGTATTGCATCTAAGGGGCGGGGAAGACAGGGCTATCGCAGATTTAGGCAGCACCGCTCGGAACTGACCGTCGACAGGCCTGCGAGGAGGCGCTGTGAACCCATCCCTGGGCGCTACCTTGCGCCATCCATGGCGCAAACCTCCTCTTCGACCTGTCCCCGGCGCCCTTCGCTTAGAGGAAACTGCGATCACCTTACCAGGCTGACGGCAGGCCTATCAGGCGTGAATCAGCCCTCGGGATCGGCGGCCTTGGGGGGCGTCGGCGCGGTCGCCGAGCCGCTCATCTGCTTGAAGGCCTCCATGATATCCATGGGCAGCGGGAAGACGATGGTCGAGGCGTTCTTGTTGCTCATGTCGTTCATGGTCTGCAGGTAGCGCAGCTGCAGCGCAGCGGAGTTCTCGGCCATGACGTTGGCGGCCTCGACCAGCTTGCGCGAGGCCTGCAGCTCGCCCTCGGCGTGGATCACCTTGGCGCGACGTTCGCGCTCGGCCTCGGCCTGACGGGCGATGGCGCGAATCATGCTTTCATCGAGGTCGACGTGCTTGATCTCGACGTTGGCGACCTTGATGCCCCAGGCCTCGGTCTGGGCATCGATGATCTCCTGGATATCGTCGTTGAGCTTGTCGCGCTCGGAGAGCATCTCGTCGAGGTCGTGCTTACCGAGCACCGAACGCAGCGTGGTCTGGGCCAGCTGGCTGGTAGCCACGGTAAAGTTCTCGACCTGGATGATCGCCCTCTCGGGGTCGACGACCCGGAAGTAGAGCACCGCATTGACCTTGACGGTGACGTTGTCCTGGGAGATCACGTCCTGCTCCGGCACGTCCATGGTGATCACGCGCAGATCGACTACCTGCATCTTTTGGATGCCGGGGATGATGATGATCAGGCCCGGCCCCTTCACCGATTGAAAGCGGCCGAGGAAGAACACCACGCCACGTTTGTACTCTGGCAGGATACGAATGGATGCCGCCAGTATCATCACCACCAATACCAGCGGTACGAGATAGGAAATCATCATGGCTGTCTCTCCTTGCATGCGTTGATGGTAGCGAACAATCAGGGCGAATCGGCGACGCTCTCATCCTTAGGGGCCACCTCGACGGTCAAGCCGTCGAGTGCCGTGACCGTCAGTGTCTGACCCTGACTCACCGGCGTGGGGCTATAAGCCTTCCAGGACTCGCCGTGCAGCCTGACGCGCCCCGCTCCTTCGAAATCCTCCAGCGCCACGGCGCGTGCACCGATCAGTTCCTCCTGACCGGTGCGTACCCGGGTCTTACGCAGCCCCATGAAGCGGGTCATCGTCCACAGCATGAAGACGGCGGCGACCAGCGCTACACCGCCGATCAGTGGCAGGGATACCTGCAGGTTGTCTGCGTCCATCAGAATCACCGAGCCGATTACGAAAGCCACGATTCCGCCAATGCCGAGCACCCCGAAGCTCGGCATCAGCGCCTCTCCCACGATCAGCGCCAGGCCGGCAAGAATCAAGGCCAGACCGGCGTAGTTGATGGGCAACACCTGAAAGGCAAACAGCGCCAGCAGCAGCGAGATGATGCCGATGGTGCCCGGGACAAGGCTGCCGGGGCTGGAGAGCTCGAAGATCAGCCCGTAGAAGCCGATGATCATCAGGAAGTAGGCAACGTTGGGGTTGGTGATCACCGACAGCAGTTGAGTTCGCCAGTCGGGATCAAAGCGTTCGATGGCCAGGTTGGCGGTCTCCAGGGTGCGCTCGCCGCGCTCCATCACTACCTCGCGGCCGTCGATCTGCGCCAGCAGGTCGTCGATGTCACTGGCCACCACATCAATGACGTTCAACTCCAGCGCTTCAGGCGCTGTGAGATTGACCGCCTCGCGAACCGCCTCCTCGGCCCAGTCCGCATTGCGGCCGTGGCGCTCGGCGAGGCCGCGGATATAGGACACCGCATCCTCGAGAACCTTACGTTCCATGGCCGTTTCACCGCGACGTGGTCCAGGTTCCTCGGCTGCCTCACCGTTACCGTCGGCCGCATCATCATTGCCATTGGCCGCCTCATCGTCCTGGCTGCCGTTGACATCGTCATCGGCATCATCGCCACCGATACCAGGCAGTCCGCCTCCTCCCATCTGTACCGGCGTCGCCGAGCCGAGATGCGTCGCGGGCGCCATGGCCGCCACGTGACTGGCATAGGTGAGGTAGGTACCGGCACTCGCCGCGCGGGCACCGCTGGGCGAGACGTACATCGCCACCGGCACGTCGGCGGTGAGCATGGCACGGATCATGTCACGCATGGACGCATCGAGCCCGCCAGGCGTATCAAGCTGCACCACCACCAGCTCGGCGCCCTCCTCGCTAGCCTGACGCAGCCCGCGCTGGAAATAGTCGCTGGTGGCGGGGCCGATGGCGCCGTCAATGGTCATCACCAGCGCCGTGCGCTGCGACTCCTGGGCCTGAGAGTGCCAGGCCAGCAGCGCGCCGACCAGCAGGCTCAACAGACTGACCCACAGCAGCCAACGACGGCGGGAAAGGGGCTCGCTCGTCAACATGATCCCTGTGCCTCACGTTACCGTTACAGATGTGATGCCGAGGACACCAGTTCGTTCACTCGACTTCGGCTAGCCATTCACCGAGTCTACGACGACACTCCATGCCAGCATGATCGCTACCGCCCAGCGTTGAAAGTCGAGCATGGCACCCAAGGGCTGCACCAGGGTCAAGATAGGCTGTAAGGCTAGGTCGCTAGCTGCGACTGAGCCTGAGTCATTGCTATTACAAGGATCTCGTATGCACCCGGCATTGCCGCTCTCAGGCACGATTCTGGTTCTCGCCGTCAGCTGGCAAGTGCTGGCCAGCGCCGCCACCTCGCATCAGGAGCCCCGCTTCGAGGCGGCCGACATCATCGACTGGCCGACACGCTCCTTCGAAGGCGAGACCGAGTATCGGCTGGTCGACAAGGATGGCCACGAGGTGCTCCAGGCCCGCGCGCGCCAGCAGGCGTCGGCCAAGTACCTGGAAGGCGAATTCGACCTCGACGAGACCCCTTACCTGCACTGGTGCTGGCGGGTCGACGGCATCTACCCGGGGCTGGACGAAACCACCAAGGCCGGCGACGACTATCCCGCGCGGGTCTATGTGGCGCGCAAGACCGGCCTACTGCCGTGGCAGGTGCAGTCGGTCAACTATGTGTGGTCGTCGACCCAGGCGGCCGGCAGCAGTTGGCCCAACGCTTTTACCTCCCGCGCCCAGTTACTTGCCCTGCAGGGCGGCGAGGCGCGTGTCGGCGAGTGGGTCGCCGAGGTGCGCGACGTGCGGGGGGATTTCGAAACGCTATTCGGCGACCGCGTCGACAGCATCGACGGTCTGGCGCTGATGGTCGACGGCGATAACGCCGGGGTCGACGGTACCGCCTGGTTTACCCATCTCGGCCTCTCCTCCAGCGACGAGGCGCCGACATGTCCATGATCTGCCTCGACAGCGTGCATGGTGCCCTGGCCAACACGCCCTGGGCCAAGGAGCCACTGCTGCCGCTGGAGGACAGCGGCCTGGCCCATTGGCACCTACGCCTGGGCGACAGCGGCTGGCTGCTGCGCATCCCCAAGCAAAGCCAGATGGGGCTGGCGCCGGCCGCTCACCTGGCCTACGAAGCGCACTGCTTCTCCCGCGCTGCGCCCAGCGGCGTCACCCCACCGCTGGCCGAACGCCTGCAGCCGGACTCATCGCTGCCCCGCGGCGCGCTGGTGGTCAAGGCCATTGAGGGGCGCCACGCTGCGCTGCCCGGCGATCTGGCGGCACTGATGCGCAGCCTCGCGGCTATTCACCGCCTGCCGCTGCCCGACGCGACAGTGCGCGAGCCACTGCTGGCGCCCCAGGACCCACTGTCGGCGATGTATCACGAAGTACTCGACCAGGCAGGCTACCTGGCCGAGGCCGGCCTCGAGGCGTCAGCCGAGCGCGCCATTCGCGGTGAACTCGACCAGTTCGCCGCCGCCCTCGATTCGCCAGGCCGCCCCCCTCAGCGGCTGATCACCTTCGATGCCCACCCTGGCAACTTCCTGGTCGATCACCGCGGCCAGGCCTGGATGGTCGATCTGGAAAAGGCCCGCTACAGCTACCCGGGCTTCGACCTGGCCCATGCCACTCTCTATACCTCGACCACCTGGGACCTCAACAGTCAGGCGGTGCTCGACAGCGATGCTATCCTGGCCGCCTACGCCGCCTGGGAAGAGGCCATGGGTGCTGTGGGCCGCGCCCATCGTGCCTGGCACCTGCCCCTGCGCCGCGCCATGTGGCTGTGGTCGATCACCTGGTGCGCCCAGTGGCAGGTGACCTCGGGGGCGCCGCCGCTACGCGATGCCCGCGGCCAGGACTGGTCGCAACAGCACAACAGCGACACCCTCAACGCCCACGTGCAGGATCGCGTGGCACACTATCTTTCGGCACCGGTGGTCGAGGCCATGGTCGCGGAGTTTCGCACCCTCGCCGCCGCCTTCGGCGACGATGCGCAGCGCCCCTTATCCACCGCTCCCCACGTCAATCTCAGCCAGTCACAAGGAACCCAACGCTGATGTCACTGCCTCGTACATGTCACGCTCTCGCCGCCAGCCTGCCGCTCGCCGCGCTGCTCGCCAGCCCCACTACCCTGGCCGCCCCTGACCCCGGCGACTGGCAAGCGGTGGTCGAAGAGGCCCGCGGCCAGACCGTCTACTGGCACGCCTGGGGCGGCGATGGTCGCACCAACCGCTATCTCGAGTGGGTGGCCGAGCGCATGCAGGCCGAACACCAGGTCGAGGTCATCCACGTCAAGCTCGGCGATACCGCCGAGGCGGTGTCGCGGGTGCTGGCAGAAAGACAGGCCGGCAACGACGACGATGGCAGCGTCGACCTGGTCTGGATCAACGGCGAGAACTTTGCCGCCATGCGCGACAGCGACCTGCTGTTTGGCCCCTTTGCCGAGCAGCTGCCGCACTTCGCGCTGACGCACCCCGAGCATAACCCCGAAGTGGTCACCGACTTCACGCTGCCTACCGACGGCTTCGAATCGCCCTGGGGCAAGGCCCAGATCACTTTCTACTACGATAGCGATGAGCTCGACACGCCGCCGACCAGCGTCGCCGAGATCAAGGCCTGGGCCGAGGACAATCCGGGGCGCTTCAGCTACCCCCGCATCCCCGACTTCACTGGCAGCACCTTTCTCAAGCAGGCGCTGATCGAGCTCAGCGACGCCGACGAGGCGCTCTACGCCCCGGTCGAGGAGAGCGACTTCGAGGCCGTCAGCGCGCCGCTGTGGGACTACCTGGATGACCTGCACCCGCACCTGTGGCGCAGCGGCCGGCAATTTCCCGCCAGCGGGCCGGATATGCTGCGCCTGATGGGTGACGGCGAGCTGGCACTGGCGTTCACCTTCATTCCTTCCGAACCCGCTGCCGCCGTGGCCGACGGCGAGCTGGCGCCGAGCACCCGCAGCTACGTGCTCGACGGCGGCACTCTGGGTAACGTGCACTTCGTGGCGATCCCCTACAACTCACCGCACAAGGCCGCCGCCATGCTGCTCGCCGACTTCCTGCTGACACCCGAGGCACAGGCCCACAAGCAGGATCTCGCCGTATGGGGCGACCGCACCGTACTGGATGTCTCACGCCTCGACGACGACCAAGCGGCGCGCTTCGAGCTCGACCAGGACAATCCCGCCATGCTGGCGCCGGACGCACTGGAGCAGACACTGGCCGAGCCTCATCCGAGCTGGATGGATGCCTTGCAGGAGGCCTGGCAGGCCCGCTACGTTGGCCGCTGATCACCAGGCGTTGTAATGCTAAGACTTGCCCCTTGGCTGATTACCGCCCTGCTGGTGGGACCGATCCTGGCAGGGCTGGCCATGGCCGCCCTGCCTGCCTTCGGCTACCTGCCGGCCCTCGGCGGCGACAGCCTGAGCCTCGACCCCTGGCGCGACCTGTTCGCCCAGCCCGGCCTGGCGCGTTCGGTGGCTATCAGCTTCAGCAGCGGTATCGCCACCACGGCGGTGTCGCTGACGGTGGTAGTGCTGTTCCTGGCCGGCGCATCGGGCAACCGACTGGATCGCTGGATACGCCGTATGGTTTCGCCGCTGCTGTCGATCCCGCATGCTGCCGCCGCCTTCGGTCTGGCCTTTCTTATCGCCCCCTCAGGCCTGGTATCACGGGCCCTCTCGCCGACAGTGACCGGCTGGGAGCGACCGCCGGACCTGCTTATCGTCCAGGATCCCTGGGGGCTATCACTGATGGCCGGGCTGGTGGTCAAGGAGATCCCCTTCCTGCTGCTGATGAGCCTGGCCGCCCTGCACCAGATCGATGCCGAGCATCGCGTGGCCCTGGCCCGCTCGCTGGGCTATCGCCCCACCATCGCCTGGCTCAAGGTAGTGCTGCCTTCGCTCTATCCGCTGATTCGACTGCCGGTGTTCGCGGTCATCGCCTACGCCTCATCGGTGGTCGACGTGGCAATGATCCTCGGCCCGACCCTGCCGCCGACGCTGTCCGTCTCGCTTCTGACCTGGTTCAACGACCCGGACCTGTCACGCCGCTTCATGGCCTCGGCCGGCGCCCTGCTGCAGTTGGGCGTCACCCTGGCGGCACTGGCCAGCTGGTGGGGGCTGGAGTGCCTGGTGCGGCGGCTGGGCCGGGGCTGGATGGCGGGCGGCCAACGTCAGCGCGGCGAACGACGGCTGCGCATCGCTGGCAAGGCGCTGATCCTGCTCGCTGCGATCACCGCCCTGGTCGGCATCGCCGGCCTGGCGATCAACTCTCTGGCCGGTTTCTGGCGCTTCCCCGACGGCCTGCCCCAGACCGTTACGCTGCAGCACTGGCAGCGTGCCCTGCCATCACTGGGCGGGCCGGTGGCCGCCACGCTGATGATCGCCGGCACGGCGACGCTACTCGCCGTAGGGCTGGTACTCGCCGCCCTGGAGAACGAGCAGCGCAGCGGGCGCCAGCCGGCCCAGGGCCAGCTCACGTCGGCACTCACCCTGCTCTACCTGCCGCTGATCGTGCCGCAGATCGCCTTTCTGTTCGGCCTGGTGGTGGTCATGGAAGCCCTTGGCACACGCCCCACCCGTTGGCTGGTGATCTTCGGCCATCTGCTGTTCGTGCTGCCTTATGTGTTCCTATCGATGTCGGAAGCCTACCGGCGCTTCGATCCGCGCTGGTCGCGGGTTGCGCTGACCCTCGGCGCCACGCCCAACGACGCCTTCTGGCGGGTACGCCTGCCGATGCTGCTGGCGCCGCTGTTGACCGCCATGGCAGTAGGCCTGGCGGTCAGTATCGGCCAGTACCTGCCGACCCTGCTGCTGGGCGCCGGACGTGTGTCCACCGTCACTACCGAAGCCGTGGCCCTGGCCGCCGGAGGCAACCGCCGCCTGATCGGCGTCTGGGCGCTGGTTCAGGCCAGCCTGCCGCTGCTGGGTTTCATCATCGCCGTGGGTCTGCCGCGGCTACTCTGGTCCAACCGCCGCGGAATGCGAGGAACGCCATGACTGCTCCCAGCCTCGAGTTCAACCGGGTGCATATCGCCCTGCACGGTCGGACGCTACTCGAGCTCGATGCCCGCGTCGCCCCCGGCGAGGTGCTCACGGTGATGGGCCCCTCCGGCTCGGGAAAATCGACCCTGCTGGCCTACGCCGCCGGCTTTCTGGCCCCGGCCTTCCAGGCCTCGGGGCAGGTTCTCCTCGGCGGGCAGGACATCACCACACTGCCGGCGGAACGGCGTGGTATCGGCCTGCTGTTCCAGGACCCGCTGCTGTTTCCGCATCTCTCGGTGGCCGGCAACCTGCGCTTCGGCCTGCCACGAGCGACGCCCGACAAGGCCGCTAGGGTCGAGACTGCGCTGGCCGACATCGGCCTGGCCGGCTTCGGCGCCCGCGACCCGGCCACGCTGTCCGGCGGCCAGCAGTCGCGGGTGGCACTGATGCGCCTGCTGCTCTCGGCCCCCAAGGCGGTACTCCTCGACGAGCCCTTCTCCAAGCTCGACACGGCGCTTCGCCACGAGATGCGCCAGCTGGTATTCGGCCGACTGCGTGACGCCGACCTGCCCAGCCTGCTGGTCACTCACGACAGCGAGGATGCCAGGGACGCCGGTGGTCAGATGATCGAGCTGTCATGAGCCGCCGCTGAACGCTTCCGGCGTTTCGTGCCACACCAGGCGATGCGGATCGAAACCGCGCTGTAGCGCTGGCTTGATAATCTGAAAATAGGGCGAAAGATCAAAATCCCTGGGCGTGAACAAGGAGTGGTGGCGGCGACGCAACACCCCGCCCGGCGCGCCATTGGATGCTATTTGTGGGCACTCTTCGATGGGCAGTATGGGGTATTGCACCGACTGAAAGGTCTGTGCGATCAACGTCGAACAGATCGCCCGGGTGGGGTCGCCACTACCCAGTGAAAGCATCCGCCGACGCCAGGGCACCGGCACCGGCGGTAATGGCAGCAGGTAGCGAGCCAGGTCGATGATATTGCGCAGGTCGTAGCGGTGACCCACACGCTGGCAGGCGAAACATAGCAGTGACTCTATTTCCTCGGCCGCAAGGCCCACGGGGCGACACAGGCGTAGCGGCACGTCGATGAATTCATCCCGTCCCACCAGGCGTACGCCCTCGGCAAGATCGGCTTCCACGAAGCAGTCTCCCGGGCGCCCTCCGGCGCCCTCGGCCGCTTCACTACCGACGTACAGTGCCGCGTGGGACCATGAGGATTGCGTGAGATACTTGATGACCGTGCTCAGCCGAGAAGAGCCCTCCACCAGCAACACATCCCCCGGCTTTAGATAGTCCAATACCTCGGGCTCACTTTGCGATGAAGAGCGGTGCCAGGGACGTGGCTGCGCAAGCCAGCAGCTCAGTCGATAGCCGCAGCCTTCCAGCATTTTCGTCATCTACGCCTCCCCGGGCCGCTACCTGCCACTCGCAACGCTCCCCCTGATGAGTCTTGGTCGCCCTCCTGGCCAGTCGCTTACTAGAACCACGTAAAAGGGATGGCGACAGCCGCTGTCCGGTGTTGATGGAGGCAAGCCGCATCACATCGGCACTGTCGGAGCGGGCGATGAGGCGCCGCCATATTCACTGACCGCAGTCACGCCTGGCTTTCCAACTGACGGGAGCGGGCGCTTTCCTGGCATCCAGCGCCAGCTGATCCTGATCGGCAAACGCCATTACCACCAGGCTCCCGGCAAAGATGATCAGCGACGGGTAGAACAGCGCATTGGTTCCTTCCAGAAACCAGCCCCAGGGATCGATCACTGAGGCAATGACCGCCGCCAGCGATACGCCATTGAGCAGCAGCTGGATGGGATATACCCAGCGCCTGGCAAAGCCGGCGATAATCAACAACCCCACTGCCATCTGGACCACTCCGGCAACCGGTAACCAGGTCTCGGCCGCGAGCAATCCGAAATAGAAGTTTTCGGCAATCGCCATGCTGTGATCGATATTCACGACCTTGTTGACGCCCCACACCAGGAGCAACCCACCCAGCGACACCCGCAGCAACAATAAGCTCAACCTTTTGGCCATCTCGCCTCCCGACTATTCATCAACGTGATACCTGAACTTTCTTCGTTCGAAAGAGAACGGATTCTTAGTAAGCTAGAAGCCGAATTCCTTACAGCTCCCCGGCGCCTTAATCAATCGACATTTTCTTACCAGGCGTGTAAGTATCTCTTGGTGGCAACGACTCGGTGTGATGACAAAGCCAATGCCCCATCCCGCCCCCGCATCGCCCTCCTCGTCCATTGGCCTGGTGATGCCTGTTCTCGATGAAGCTCGCAGACTTGACCGGCAGCTAGCGGATCTGGTGAAGCGGGATATCGACGAGATCGTCGTCGTAGATGGCGGCAGTCGAGATGAAACCCTGACGCTCGCCCGCCGCTGGAGCGTCAAGACCATCAGCAGTCCCCCGGGGCGTGCGCGCCAGCTAAACCTGGGGGCCGAGCATGTCACCGCCGACTGCCTGCTGTTCCTGCATGCGGATACACGCTTGCCCGACGATGCCACGACGAGCATTCGTGAAGCGCTCGCTGCAGGGCACTGCTGGGGCCGCTTCGATGTATGCATCGAGGGGCGCCACCCACTGCTTCCGATCATCGCCACCGCCATGAACTGGCGCTCAAGGCTCACCCATATCGCCACCGGCGACCAGGCAATCTTCATGACCCATGCTGCTTTCAATCGCATCGGCGGCTTTCCCGATCAGCCGCTGATGGAGGATGTCGAGATCTCCCGGCGGCTAAGGCGCCTCGCTCCTCCCGCTTGCCTGGCGGCTCGAGTGACGACCAGTGGGCGGCGCTGGGAACAGCATGGCGTCTGGCGCACCATGAGCCTGATGTGGCGGCTGCGCTACCGGTATTGGCGCGGTGAGTCGCCGGCAAGCCTGGCGCGGGAGTACCGCCATGCCCGCTGACTTCCCGCTGGCCATCCTCGCCAAGGCCCCCGTACCCGGCTTGGCCAAGACCCGGTTGATCCCTGCACTCGGTGCCAAAGGGGCAGCAATGCTCCACGAGCGCCTTTTACGTCACACCTTGAAGGTCGCGCTGGCCGCTACCGACGCCAAGTCCATCACGCTGTGGACAGCGCTCGATCACTGCCACCCCGTTTTCCAGGAGCTTGCCGATCATCATGGCATCATATTGCGCCCTCAACCCGAGGGGGATCTTGGGGGGCGCATCCATCGAGCGTTGCACGCCATGTCGCAACCGGGGCTGCTGATCGGAACGGATTGTCCCGTCATCACCCCAAGCCTGCTGGCACATTGTTATCTGGCGCTAGGTCGAGCAGACGTGGTGATGCTCCCCGCCGAAGACGGTGGCTACGGCTTGATCGGTGTCCGGCATTGCGATCCGCGACTGTTCGACGCTATCACCTGGGGCACAGACGCGGTGATGGAGGAGACACGCAAGCGAATCACCATACTCGGCTGGCAACTCTCCTGCCCGCAGACCGTGTGGGATATTGACCGTCCTGAGGATCTGCAGAGACTTTCGGTGGCCTATCCAGCCCTGGCACGAGAGGCCGACCATCAATCGGCGTAGGGGGTGACGGTAGCCTGCCCGCCTATTCCGCTCATAAAAATGCACGGACCACCCGACTGGATGGCCCGTGCGTTACATGATGTCCCGAGCACTGCACAGCTGCGCCGAGCCCAACTGCGGTTCAACCGGTTGTCCCCTGCCTTGGGCTACCAACCCGTGGGCCAGCATACTCGGACTTCTGATCGGGCGCCTGGCGCTGCTCGACCTCGACCCGCTCACGATGGATCCCCTCACGGGTGCCACCCAGTGCCGGGCTACCCACCTCGAAGGCCATGCTGTAAAACGTTGTCGCTGGCCCTTCGACTGCCTGGTCTTCTTCCACTTCTGTGCGGACACGATATTCGTGCATGCCTTCACGAGTTCCACCGAGCGCCGGACTACCCACCTCGAAGCGCACTTGCGTCGACTCGGCGGCGGCCGCCTGTGAGGCCATGCCCAGTGTAAAGATACTGGCAATGAGGGTCGTGGTGATGAGGGCTTTACGTTTCATGATGCTTCTCCTTTATCTAGCTTGATATTGTCAGGATCACGTATCGTGCATCCATATTGATTAGTAGAGAAACCGCCGGTTTTATTACACTGACTTCTCTAGAAAAATATTCTTCTTTTAACCATCTATAGTTCAAAATATTCCTTTTCCATCTGTAATGCTTCAGCATAAAATCCGACTCATCACATCGTTTATAAAGACACCACGACCATATGATGTATAAGCGGAGATGCTATCCGCCATACCATGCAAACGGGCCACCCGACTGGGTGGCCCGTGCGCTGCATATTACCCGCTGATAATCAGTCGTACTGAATCCAGCGGGAATTCAGCCGGTCGTGCCTTGTCTTGGGCTGCCAACCCGAGGACCGGCATATTCTAGCTGGTTGTTCTGCTCCGGCACCTCCTGGCCCTGCTCGACCTCGACCCGCTCGCGATGGACTCCTTCGCGGGTGCCTCCCAGTGCAGGGCTACCCACCTCGAAGGCAGTACGGTATACGGCTTGGTCACGCTGTGGCTCAGCGCTTACGTTGAACTCGTGGGTGCCTTCACGGGTACCACCCAGCGCCGGGCTACCTACCTCGAAGCGCACTTGCGTCGACTCGGCGGCGGCCGCCTGTGAGGCCATGCCCAATGTAAAGATGCTGGCAATGAGAGTCGCGGTGATGAGGGTTGTACGTTGCATTATGTTTCTCCTATAACTTCTTTGTCATGGTCAAAGCACATATCGTGTGTGCTTGATAATTAGTAGCGATGACCGCCATTTCATTACGCAGCTCTTAAAAAAAACGCATAAGGATTTTCAACAAGACTGGTGAAAAAAAATCTTGTTGAGCCTGTAATGTTTTGACATTTCCCACGACGAAGGGTGGATAGCCATTCGGAAATTAACCAGCTCGCCATTCCACCCCACCGACCATGGAGCATGCATGATATGAGTGACGAGACGTCTTCATCGAATGATACTGCTGTGGCTAATCCTACCACCCGTATGCAGCGGCTAGCGGCGGTCAGGCCAAGGCTATTGTCCTTTGCCCGGCTGCAACTGAGAGATAATGCTCTTGCCGAGGATGCGGTCCAGGATGCCCTGATGGCCGCCATAGAAAAAGATACCAGCTTCGCCGGGCGATCCGGTTATGAAACCTGGGTCTTCGGCATTCTCAAGTACAAGATCCTGGATCTCATGCGCTACCAAAAGCGGCAGGGTCGCTTACAACCTTTCGACGACGACAGCGATGACGACGCCATCGATCGGCAGTTTCAGCACAATGGGCGTTGGCAGGAAAATGCTCGTCCAGCCAGTTGGGGGGAACCTGATCAGGTCTTCGAGAACGAGAATTTCTGGCACGTATTCGATGCCTGCATGATCACCCTACCGGACAATACGGCGCGAGTGTTTTCGCTACGCGAACTGATGGGCCTCACTACCGAGGAGATCTGCAGGGAACTCGATATCAAGGAAAACAACTGCTGGGTAATTCTGCACCGCGCTCGACTGAAGCTACGGGATTGCTTGCAGCAGGGCTGGCTGAAAGAGGGTTTGGCATGATGATGATGTGTAAAGAAGCAACTCGGCTGATGTCACTCAAGCAGGACCGTCGATTGACGTTCCAAGAGCGGCTCTCATTGCGGCTCCACCTCGCAATGTGCGGCGCCTGCCGTGAGTGCGACAGGCAATTCTCCCTACTCAACCAGGCCGGCCAGCGTTTCGAAGCCGACCTCGGTAAACGTCTCGCCAATGACGAGTCAGACACGACTGCCCCCGACGACCGCCAAGGCTAGTCGTGAAGGTTCATTCACTCGCCAAGCGCTTGAGCTGCAATTTCCGTTAGTACGCCAGCGACGTTGTCCAGCGGCAACTCGCAGTCGTCGAGGCCGTGGCGATCAGATAGATAGTGTGGGTCATTCCACTCAATATGCACCTGATCGCCGTCCTGGCGAATCACCATCTTTTGCGGTAGATCCAGTGCCGCGCTGCCTTGGCACTGCATCATCGGCGTACCGACTTCAGGGTTGCCGAACAGGAATAAACGCGTGTCGGGTAGCTCGAGGTCGACATTGGCGGCGTTGGCGGCGTGGTCCACTGTCTCGACCAGGGTCAGGTCGCGCTCGTCCAGCGCCTCCCGCAGGCGTGCCTCCACATCGTCAATATTGACGTTACCGCTAAGCCGTTCGATGCCATACGAGGGGGCATCGGCCTGAGTAGGGCCACTGACCAGCAATCCGACAGCCAGTGCTGCGACCAGGGGCGTGAAATTCATGCTCATACGTCACCTCCGTTGTAGTGTGAGCCCGGCCAGGAAAGCGCGGACGGCTATTGTCTGATGGCCGCATAGGAGGGAGGTTCAATTCACCGAGCCACCGTCGGTCAAGCTCAGTAGATCTCTCAGTGTCTCTTGTTCTTCGTCGTCAAGCAGATCAGAGAGGGCTGTTGAGGCCATTACTCCCTACCTGACCAGCTGTTGTAAGCTGTGCCAGAGCCCGACTGACAGCAGTAACAGTGCTCCAGGGACAAGGTAAGGCGCCATCCCCGCCAACGCACCCGCAATGGGCAGACCCAACCAGATGAGTATCAAGGGCGCGCAGCACGCGCCACCTGCTAGCAGTGCCGGCGGAAGCGCCAGCCAGCTCGTACCTGCCCCTCTCAAGCGGCACTGCCGCGGCCTGGTTCTGAGCCACCAGCCGGCGGCGATGTTGAGTCCCATCAGCAGCCCCATAGTCATGGCCAGCAGGGTATTGAGCGGACTGAAGGTCCATACCACTCCGCCAATAGACACCAGCCCCACTGGCTCGAATTGAAACGCCCCCCGCTGCTCAAAGACTCTCTCCCAGGCCGGGAAGGTAGCATGCCAACCTCCCAGCCCCCCACCGGCCATATCGCCTGTCAACCATAGGTAAAGCAGAGTGTACGAGACCATAATCCCGCTGATTAGCAGAAGGGTGGCTGGATGAGAGATCATCTTGACTATCATCTTGATGAGCCGTTTCATGAATACCCCGTCTACTCATGGAGATACGTGTCAGGGTAGAAAGCCGCCCAGGCAAACCACATCGCTTCAAAACCGTTGACTGGCTCCAGCAAGTCGATACCTGGGCCCGTTACACCCTCGGCAGTAAAGTCGAGTTCTGCTGCGTTGACGCTGATTTCCTCGGGATTGCTGAAGGCCCACCCGGTATCGAGTCCAGGGTCATGAATGACGGTGTAGTGGGATTCCCCTAGCGCAACGTCAATGACACTCTCGCTGCGTAGAGCCTCCTGTGTAATGGCCAAAGCGCCGTCGCGGGTGCGCAGACCGAAAACAACCCTCTTGGGTGGAAACGTATCGTCACGTTGCATCACCGGAAAGAGGCGTCGGCTGTCGGGCGCATAATAGCCACTGATGGGGTTGTAGCTGCCATAGGGGTCACGACGGTAGTTACGTACGAAGCCAGTCTCTTCGGTTAACACTTCCGTCTCTGGGTGGCGTGCCTGCCAGGCACCCCAGGTGGTCCAGAACACGCGAAACTCCTCAAGCCCTTCATTGGCGAGAGGGCCATCGATAGCCACACCAAGAATCTGTGGCCACTCACTGTCAGTTGCACGGTCATACATTACCAAGTTGCTGTTAACCAGTTTACCCGAGACGCCGAATTGAGTCTCACCACGCTTGAAGCCAAGCGCGGTTCCTGTCAGTGGGCAGTAAGTGATACTGAGCGCGTCTCCGCCGAGCTCGTCATTGACGATTTCGTGCCAGACCAGGATGCGCTGAGGATAGGCTCTAGCCTGGCCACGATGGTAAACGCCGATGACCTTGTCATCGGCACTCAACGCTGCTTGGTTAGCGCTTTGAAAACGAGGACGATCGATGGAGGGGATACCATCCTTGCCCGGCCCTCCGGAACGTATAGCATCACGGAACTCCTCGACGGAATACGCCAACGGCACCTGCGGTGCCTGGCTAGGGGGAGCCCCATGGGCAGAAAGCGCCGGCGCAATTCCCACGGCAACCAGCAGCGTTACATAGCGCAGTGACTTTAGTGACATGCCGACCTCCTGACCGATTTCAAACTGCATTCAAGACATCTTTCGTTCCCATACCACATTGCCAACTTGAATGACCGGCTCCACGTCGGTAAAGCGGGGAATATCTTCGAAAAACGTGCTGCCTATTTCATCTATTGCCGACTCAAATGTTTCAAGCGATGCCATTCCAAGATGGGTCACGGCATGAAAGGGAGATGCCGTGTCACTGCCGGTGCTGAGGCAAATATAATTAAGTCCATATGGCTGCAGCAAATGCGATAGCAGAGAGGCGTGTTCCTTCAAGTAATAGGTGTAATCGAATCGCATGCCATTACTATTTGAGTACATCAAGAGCACATCAATCATCACAACCTTCCTTTCGACCCTGAATTCAAATAATAAGCGCAGCACCTGCGGTGGCGACGGCTATCCACCTAAGGTCCATGAGTCTTTGTCGAAGGAAGGCTACTTTCATTACACCGACAGGGGGCCAATCCTTTATGTCGATTCACAACTCCGGAGATTTTTATACCAATAGAAAACACCAGGCAAAGGGCGCGGCGCCCTGCGCACGAAGCGTATTCATATCCATTTAGTCGCGGCGGACAGCGGCGCCTTACAGAGGCGGCAACATGCTGGCGCTGATGGAGGGTGTCGAGCTAGTTGAAGCGCTCGGCCAGGCTCAGCAAATCACTCACCGTCATATCCGGCTCGCCGCCCCAGGGGTCGAACGGCGCCTCGCTGCCGCGTCTCACCCATACCGCATGCAGGCCGGCGTGGCCGGCGCCGATCACATCGAAGGCGTTGCTGGAGACCAGCCAGGTATCCGCGGCGCTGGCCTCGAGCCGGGTGCGCAGATGGGAGTAGACCGCGGGATCGGGCTTGAAGCGCTTGATCTCGTCGACGCTGACGATATCGCTGAAATACTGGTCGATACCGGCCTGGTGCAGCAGACCGTCCAGCGCTTCGCGGGTGCCGTTGGAGAAAGCCACGCAAGTGATGCCGCGGCGGCTCAGCTGCGCCAGCGCTTCGGGCACTTCGGCGAACGCCGGCAGCCGGCCGTAGGCCGCCATCAGGTGTTCCTTGGCGGTATCCGAGAGGTGGGTGCCCAGCGCACGGTCGGTGTACTCGAGTGCCTCCTGGGTACATACCGAGAAATCGGCATAGGCACCCATCAAGCTGCGGCGAAAGCTGTACTCGAGCTGCTTGTCACGCCAGCGGCGTGAGAATTCTGCAGCGCCGTCGCCGAGCGTCGTCTCCAGTTCTGCGATAACGCCGTGAGTGTCGATCAGGGTGCCGTAGACGTCGAAGGCCAGTAGTGTTGCCATGCGGTGCATCTCCTTGCCAACCGGTAGGGAGTGGATGCTGTCAGCTTGGCTCAGCGCTGCCACTCGCTCAACTCGCTAGCGCATAAAACGCAGCGCCCCCGCCCTTGGTGAGGGCGGGGGCGCACGTCACGCCGGAGGCGTGGCTTAGGGATCACTGAACAAATCTCCGAACGAGATGAAGCGGCTAGGTTCGTTCCCGACGAACCAACGCACTTCCCACATCCCTGTAGGTCGCAAAGCGCACGAAGCACAGTACCGAGCGAAGCGACAAACATCCGGAGGATGGCCCCGAAGGGGTGAGAAACCGGAGGTTTCGAGTCAACCGGAGCATATGGGGTATAGGTGAGGATCCGCCGGTCCGACGCTTCGGCACCGCGTAACGCAGTGATTCGCTCGTGTAGGCATTTGTGCAGTGTTTCCCTTACTTGAGGTCTTCGTTATTGGCCAGGTCGTCCAGCACCCGGTCCACGGCGCGCCGGGCGCGGGCGACGATCTCGTCGACCTCGTCACGAGTCGTGGTCAGCGGCGGTGCAAAGCCGAGGATATCGCCCTGGGGCATGGCGCGGGCGATCAGGTTCTCATCCATGGCCGCCATGGCGATGCGCGGGCCAACCTTGAGACCGGGGTCGAACTGGGTGCGCTTGGCCGGATCCGGCGAGAATTCCAGCGCCGCCAGCATGCCCACGCCACGCACGTTGCCGACGATGGAGTGATCGCCGAACGCCTTGGCCATGGCCTGCTGCAGGTAGGCGCCGGTTTCGGCGGCGTTCTGGGTCAGCCCTTCGCGCTCGATGATCTCGAGGTTGGCGAGGCCGGCGGCACAGCCCAGGGCGTGGCCGGAGTAGGTCCAGCCGTGGCCGATGGGGCCGAACTCGCCGGTGCCCTGCTCCAGCACCTGCCACACGCGGTCGCCGACGATCACCCCGGAGAGCGGCTGGTAGGCGCTGGTCAGGCCCTTGGCGACGGTGATCAGGTCGGGCTTGATGCCATAGAAGTGGCTGCCGAAGTCGGTACCGATGCGCCCGAAGCCGCACACCACCTCGTCGGCGATCAGCAGCACGTCATACTTGGCCAGCACCGCCTGGATCGCCTCCCAGTAGCCTTCCGGCGGCGGCACGATACCGCCGGTGCCGAGCACCGGCTCGCCGATAAAGGCCGCCACCGTGTCCGGCCCCTCGGCGAGGATCATCTCCTCCAGCTTCTGGGCGCAGAACTGCGAGAACTCGCGCTCGCTCATGCCTGCCTGCTCAGCGCTGCGGTGGTAGTAGTACGGCGCCTCGGTGTGGCGAATGGTCTCGATGGGCAGGTCGAAGTGGTCGTGGAACGCCTTGAGCCCGGTCAGCGAGCCGGAGGCGATGCCCGAGCCGTGGTAGCCACGCATCCGCGAGATGACTTTCTTCTTCTCGGGGCGGCCCAGCACGTTGTTGTAGTAGCGCACGATCTTGAGCTGGGTTTCGTTGGCGTCACTGCCGGACATGCCGTAGTAGACCTTGGACATGCCAGGGCCGGCCAGTTCGAGAATCTTCTCGGAGAGCTGGATCTGCGGCTCGTTGGAGTGACCGACGTAGGTGTGGTAGTAGGACAGTTCGAGGGCCTGACGGTAGATCGCCTCGGCCACTTCGGTACGCCCGTAGCCGATATTGACGCAGTAGAGCCCGGCGAAGCCGTCGATGAACTCGCGGCCGTCCTTGTCGACGATATGAATGCCCTTGCCGCCGCTGATCACCCGGCCCGGTGCGTCGCCGTGGGCGAAGTCGCGCAGGTGGGTGGAGGCGTGGAAGGTGACCTTGCGGTCGCGGTCGATCAATTCCTTGTGCAGGCTCATGGCGTTCTCTCTTCTCTCAGGGCTCCCCGGGTCCCGCCGGGGAGGATGTTCATATCAATTGATGGCAACCACTAATCTTGAGAGCTCTGCGAGCGAAGGCCAGACAAGGCGGATCTTGATGAGAACAGCGGAGTTTACGTTCTGTAAATGAGCATGTTCGAATAAAGATCCAACGCAGTATGGCCGAGCGCAGCAAGCTCAACTACCGGAAACCGAGCCCAGGGCGCCCAGGCAGTAATACTTGGTTTCCAGATACTCATCGATACCGGTGATGCCGCCCTCACGGCCGAGGCCCGACTGTTTGACGCCGCCGAACGGCACCGGCGGGCCGGTCATCTTAACCGAGTTGACGCTGACCATGCCGAACTCCAGCGCCCGCAGCAGCTTCCAGATGCGGCGGATATCGTGGGTGTAGACGTAGGCGGCCAGGCCGTACTCGGTGTCGTTGGCCATCTCGATGACCTGGTCGTCGTCGGCGTAGGCGGTAATGCCTGCCACCGGCGCGAAGTTCTCCTCGCGCCACACCTGCATCTGCGGCGTGACCCCGGTGAGCAGCACCGGCATGAAGAAATTGGGCCCCGGCGCCTGGTTCTGGTCGCCGGCGACTAGGGTCGCACCGCGGGAGAGCGCGTCATCGACGATGCTGGCCGCCTTGTCCACCGCCTGGCGATGAATCAGCGGGCCGAGGTCGATCTCGCTCTCCAGGCCGTTACCCACGGTCAGTGCCGCCATGCGCTCGGCAAAGTGCTCGACAAAGGCATCGTGGATCGACTCGTGCACCAGGATACGGTTGGCCGCCAGGCAGTCCTGACCGGCGGTCTGGAACTTGGCCGCCACCGCGGCCAGCGCCGCCTCCTTGGGGTCCATATCGGGGCCGACGATAAAGGGCGCGTTGCCCCCCAGCTCCAGCGATACGCGCTTCACGGTGCCGGCGCACTGCTCGAGGAGCAGTCGACCGACCCGGGTCGAGCCGGTGAACGACAGCGCCTTGACGCGCTCCTCGGCGCACAGGATGCGCGACACCTCGGGCGGGTCGCCGAGCACCACGTTGAAGACCCCGGCGGGGATCCCGGCGCGCTCGGCGAGCTCGGCCAGCGCCAGCGCCGTGAACGGCGTCTCATTGGCCGGCTTGACGATCACCGTGCAGCCGGCGGCCAGCGCCGCCGCGGCCTTGCGGGTGATCATCGCCAGCGGGAAGTTCCACGGCGTGATCAGCGCGGCAATGCCCACCGGCTCCTTGAGGGTGCCGAGCGCGGCGTTGGGAATATGGCTGGGAATGGTCTCGCCGAAGGTGCGTTTGCCCTCCTCGGCGAACCAGCGTACGAAGCTGGCGCCGTACTCCACTTCGCCGCGGGCATCCGGCATCGGCTTGCCCTGCTCCAGGGTCATGATGGTCGCCAGGTCCTCGCGGTGCGCCTGAAGCAGGTCGTACCAGGCCAGCAGCCGCTCGCAGCGCTCGTCGGCACGCAGTGCGCGCCATTGCACGAAGGCCGTCTCGGCGGCATCCACCGCACCGCGGATCTGCTCGGCCTCGAGAAGCGGGATATGCCCCAGCACCTCGCCGGTGGCCGGGTCGGTCACCGCCTCGTCGCGGCCACCGTCACCGTAGGTCCACTTGCTATCGATATAGGCATGCTGACGAAACAGGCGTGGATCTTCGAGCTTGATGGACTGGGTCATGGGACACCTCCCCCTGTCGCGCCGGCGCGCTCTGGCTGCGCATCCGGCATTGGCAAAACGTGGCGCGAGCGGCCGGGGCCGCTCGCTGTATGCCCACAGGATAACGCTGGAGCGGCGGCGAGACTTTTCGTTCGCCGCCGCGGGGGAGTGTGGTTTTTTTTGTCTCAGCCCGGCTAACGCCAGAATTTTCTGTCAGTCGGCGCCCTGTTCGGTGGCTTCGAGGGCCTCCTCGGTGAATACGATCAAGCCCAGCTCGGGGCGATAGCCGTGGATCTCCTTGACGTCGAGGGCCTGCAGGAAGCGCAGGATCTCGGCGCTGATCACCTGCCCCGGTACCAGCACCGGAAAGCCCGGCGGGTAGGGAATCACGAAGCTCGCCGAGACCACGTCGCGGCCGGCCTGCATCTCGGCCTGCAGCGCGCCGTTGTCGAAGCGCAGGTACTCGGTGTTCTCCTCGTCGTAGCTAAGGAAGTAGGCGCGGCGGATGTCCCCCTCGGGGCTTTCGGTCAGTGGCCGGAAGGCGTCGTGGAAGCGGCTGAAGTCGGGCAGCGGCGGCAGATCCTGGGTCAGCGACTTGATCTGGTGCTCGATGATCTTGCGCTCGGGGCGGCTGCTGTCCTCCCAGCGCCGGTCGAAGGACTTGGCCAGCTTGATCAGCACGTCGAGCAGGTAGGCAATGGAGCCACGGGTGGTACCGATATTGGTCATGAACAGCACGGTGTTGCGCGAGGTCTTGTTGATCTGGATGCCGAACTTGTTCATCAGGTATTCATTCTTGAACGCATCGCCATCGATCCCGGTCTTGCCGATCGCCATGGTAATGCGGCTGGGGTCGACCACGAACTCATCGTGGGCCCAGGCCTCCTCCATCTTGTTCCAGCCGGTGCTGGGGTCGTAGAAGGTATCGACGCCGGACTGGCGGTACTCCAGCGGGATCATGTCGCTGTTCTTGAGCACCTCGAAGTACTTCAGCAGCAGCGGGTTGGTATACAGCTGCTCGCGCAGCGACAGCGCAGCCTCGACCTGGGCGTGCACCAGCTCGAACCCCTCCATCTCAGCCTGCATCCGCCCCACGTCCAGGGAGGCCACGATCTGATAGTTGGGCGAGGTCGAGGTATGGGTCATATAGGCCTCGTGGAACGGCCCCTCGACCTTGTGCCGGAAGTCCTGGTCGTGGACATGAATCATCGAGCCCTGGCGCAGCGAGGTCAGCGTCTTGTGGGTCGAGTGGGTGGCATAGGCGCGCACCCTTACCAAGTCGGGATCGGGCAGCAGCCGCTGCTCGAGCCAGGTGGCATCGTCATCCGGGTCGCACTGGTCGAACTCGGCCTTCCAGGCGGCGTACTCTTCGCGGTAGGCGTCGCTGCGATAGCGGTCGAGCAGGGTGCGCGCCGCGTGCATGGCGGTACGCGGCCGGTAGGTGGGGTTGAAGGTGGCGAAAGCGAACCACGCCTCGTCCCACAGGAACACCAGGTCGGGCTTGATCGCCAGGCACTCTTCCATCACCCGGCGCACGTTGTAGACCACGCCATCGAAGGTGCAGTTGGTCAGCAGCAGCATCTTGACCTTGTGCAGCTGGCCGGAGCGCTTGAGCGCCAGCAGCGTCTTCTTGATCTCCTTGAGCGGTACTGCGCCGTACATCGAGTAGTCATTGAGCGGATAGGAGTCGAGGTAGGCGACGTGGGCGCCGGCCAGCACCATGCCGTAGTGGTGCGACTTGTGGCAGTCGCGGTCGATCAGCACGATGTCGCGGGGCTTGACCAGCGCCTGGACCACGATCTTGTTGGCGGTAGAGGTGCCATTGGTGACGAAGAAGCTCTGCCGCGAGCCGAAGGCCCGGGCGGCATACTCCTGGGCCTTCTTGATCGGCCCGTAGGGCTGCAGCAGCGAGTCGAGCCCCCCGGAGGTCGCCGAGGTCTCGGCGAGGAAGATATTGATGCCGTAGAAGTCGATCATGTGCCCCGCCCAGTGCGAGCGGGTCACCGACTTGCCGCGCGAAATGGGCATGGCGTGGAAGACCCCAGTGGGCTTCTTGCTGTACTCGCGCAGGGCATCGAAGAACGGCGTACGGTAGCGGTCATCGATGGCACGCAGGATGGTGTGATGCTGCTCGATGTAGTCGGTCTCGCGATAGAAGATCCGGTTGAAGTGGCGGATATCCTGGCTGGCGGTGGCCTCGACGTCGCCGCTGGTGACCAGGAACTGGTCGATCTCCGGACGGATCTCGCGAATCATCGAGCTGAGCAGGATGCTGCGCTCGGCTTCGGACTTGCTCTCCAGCTCTATCTCCGAGAGCCCCTCCAGGTAGTTTCTCAAGGCGCTGAGGTTGTACTTCGACTTGTAAGGAAACTCGTAGCGGATCAGGCAGGCCTGGATGTTGGGGTTGACCAGGATTGCGATCAACGCGTCCTCGAAGCTACGCACCGTCACCACATCATAGACGAAGCGGTCCTCGGGACGGCGCAGGTTGTGGAAGGCCTCGCGCACCACCTCCTCTTCCTGGGTCGACATGGCATCGACGATCAGCAGCTCGAAATAGGGCTGCGATGAGCTATTGGAGGCCGGGTGGCCGCGGCGCAGCTGGGCCAACGCATCCAATGCCTCGAGGTCCTCGGCGTCGGCATCGGTCTCGCTGAGATCGACGTGGCGGCGGCGGTAGGACTCGCTGATCAGCGCCCGCACCAGGCGCTTGACCACTTTCTCGAGCAGCGCGTACTCCTCGCGGTCGAACAGCGACCAGAGGTGACGAAAATCCTCCTTGGAGGGAAAGGCGTGATAGTCCTCGATGATCTCCAGGCGGGTCAGCTTGACGTCGACCGCCTTGACCAGATTGCGCGCCTGGGCCTCGTCGCGCAGCCGCACCAGTTTGCCCAGGTCGCGTTTGAGAGCATTCCAGGTGTCGGCGCGCAGCTGCGAGATCTTGTGATAGAAGCCCAGCGCCGTGTACGGCGTATCCGACTCGGTCATCTCACTCATGATGGTGTCCCGTCCTGTTGCTCTCAGCCGTGCTCGTCGCCCGGCTGCCATAGTGGATCGTCAACTGCTGCTCTCTCGGCTCGGCAAACGACATCGTCAGGCTGGCGCCGGGCCAGAAGAAGCTGGCACGCCCCTCCTTCGGGTGGTAGACAGCAGTGTAAATAGTGCCCAAGCCGCGTCGGTAGTCACGGCGAAACAGCGGTGGCGCGAAAAAGGCCGACACCAAGCGCTGCTCGGTAGTGGCTTCGTCGGCGACCAGGATCGATAGCTGGCGCTCACGAATCAGCGTCTCCGAGGCCAGCGCATGGGCATACCACTCGATCTTCTTCTGGTGGTTGGTGGCCACCGGCACGCGGCGTATCGAGGCCGGACGATCCGGCGAGATCATCGCCGTGACATAGCGGCCGCGGGCGTCGCTGACGGTGATGTTGTAGGCCATGTGCGTGGGTACCCTGGCCAACACCTCAACCGCCTCGGGGGTGGTGGTACAGAACTCGAGGATATAGCGCAGGATGATCGGCGCACCGAAGCCGTCGCCGACCGTGGTGCGACCGCCGAAGGCCAGCGACACCGTCAGGCCCTGCTCGTTGATGCCGTCGAGCACGCCCCACAAGCAGTCGCTCATGGCGATCACCCGGCGACCGTTCCAGCAGCTGCTGAGGATGGTGCCCTCGCACAGCTCCGGCGGGTAGTCGTAGTTGCGCACCAGCAGGTTGGCATGGGCGTTGGCTAACACCGCCTGGGAGCAGCCGGTGATGTAGGCCGGCGGGCGATACAGGCTCAGCATCCGCGCAGCCAGATCCCCACCGCCAGCCAGCTCGCACAGCCGCTCGTAGGTCGGCAACAGTTCCGGCATGTGCCGGCTCAACGCGTTATAGCAGGCCAGGTAGCCGGGCCGCTCACGCTCTGATTCCGACAGATACCAGCCCTCATAAGCCGGCCAGTGGAGCTCGAACAGCGCCTGCCACTTGGCACCGGGCTGCGCTTCCGCAACGCTGCGAAATTCCAGCTGCTTGTTCATGGCACCTACAGAATTTTGAAGTTACCGCCGCCGATGGCATGACTGACGGCGACCTCTTCGACCACAGGATCCTGCAGCGCCTGGCCAGCAAACTGGCCGCGAATGGCCTCGATCCAGGCCTTGGCGCGCTCGTTGAGCTGGAAATCATCGTCCATCAGCCGGCCTCGGGTGATCAGAATGCCCAGGTCGGCGCCCTCGTAGCGGAAGTCACCGACGCCGCTGATGCGCACGAAGAAGGCCTCCTGTTCGCTCTCTGCGGCATGCGGGTGATAGCTGTAGTGGTCGTAATCGATACTGCCGTCGGCGGCCATCTTCCACACCCCGGACTGGGGCGCCTGGGTGAGCAGGTCAATGCTCTCGTCAGTGTGCTTGATGACCAGTTGGCTCCAGCTGTCGATGCTGTCGGGATGCGCCCAGCGCTCGTTGATCTCGGCAATGTCGATATCGAAGTCGACGTCAGAGAACTCCAGTAGATGAAACAGGAACAGCGGTACGTCAGAGTGGGCGAAAGCCGCGACGTTGGTCAGCGAGCTGGCGCCGGTGACGCGCGGGTTGAGCTCACCGAGGTAGACCTCCTCGGTGTCCATGTCGATCAGGAAATCGAGCTCGAAGTAGCCGCGATAGCCCTCCTCACGCAGCGCCTCACCGAACTTGAAGGTGTAGTCGCGGGCCTTGTCGCGAACGTCCTGGCTGAAGGCGCCGGCAAACATCTCGTTGCCACACCAGCCGCCCTTGTAGGGGGTCAGGGTCTTGAAGCCCACCAGCTCGGTCATCAACGGGCCGACCACGGTGCCGCAGCGTGTGGTACAGGCTTCAATGGCCGAGCCGCGGCAGTTGATACGCTTCATGATCTTGACCTCGGGCTCGGCCTCGATCTCCTCGGCATACTTGTAATACTCATCCTCGTTGGAGACGAAGAAGGTGGTGTGCCCGGAATCCCCGTAGGCGGACTGGATCACCAGATCCTGGGTGCCCAGCTCGGCGCTGACCTCCTGCAGATGCGCATAGCTGTCGACCTTGGCAAGGACGTTGGGCACGCTGGGCACGCCCACCTTGTTGCCGATGCGCACGGTCTCGATCTTGTTGTCCATGCGCGAGCGCAGCGCCGCCGGTGGAAACGCCACCTTGAGACCGAGCTGCTCGCACACCTCCTCGGTGTGCTCGTCGAACATCAGAAAGGTCGCGGTACCCTCACCGCCGCGCGACTTGAGGAAGTCGATGACCTCCTTGTGCTCGAGCAGGTAGTTGTTGATGTCCTCGATGCTTTCGAAGTCGCGGGGAAACTTCTGCTTGGGCACGAAGACATTCTTCTGACGCCCGTCGAAGCAGTCGATGTAGTTGATATGGCGAAAGTTGCCCACCCAATCGCCGATGCCGAGCAGATTGAAGTTGGTCGCCGAAATGAAGTAGATCGGCGTCTTGTTGTTGTGAAAATAGCGGCGAACATCGGAAATGCTTGTGATCTTGTTCATTTCTCTTGCTCCTTGGGGAGGATGCTCCCTGTGCGTGGGCGACTCGGCCGCGGCCGACGGCGAGTCCTGGCGGCCGCCCCCCTGAGCGGACAGCCGCATAAACAGTTGGCGCAGCTGGCGAATCATTCTTATCAGCATCGAGTGGCTCTCCCTGCTGCAGCGCCAGCGGCGCAATCAGATATCGTGATGGCCGTTGTCAGGCCGACGTGGCTTGACCAGTGGCCCTAGCGTATCGAGGAACGGCGCTGGCGCGTTCTCGCTGCGATAGACGCCGAAGTCGACGCTGCGGTCGCGAAAGCTCTTGAGCGGCTGGCCGAGCCCACGCAGGCCCACCTCGCGCTCGCGGCGCACCCGGTTGAGATCGATCTCCAGCGGGATGATCTCCTCACCGATACCGGCCTGGTGAATCACGTCGCCGGCCGGGCCGACCACGATGGAGCGACCATTGCCCATGGCACCCGCGCCGTTGATATCGAAGAAATAGCACTGGTTGATCGCCGCATTGGTGCGCGCGATGGAGAGCTCGATATCGCGGTCGATGGTATCGGTCATGGTCGGATGCAGGATCACCTCGGCGCCCATCGCGGCCAGGGTGCGGGTGGTTTCGGGGAACCACATGTCGTAGCAGATCGAGACCCCGAAGCGTCCCACCTGGGGCACATCGAAGACCACGAATTCAGTACCCCCCTCGACACCCTCCTCGAAGGGGCGGAACGGGAACATCTTGCGAAAACGGGCTACCACTTGCCCCTGGGGGTTGATCACGCTGAGGGTGTTGTAGATCTTGTCGCCTTCGCGCTCGAACATCGAGCCGGGAATCAGCCAGATGCGATGCTCCTCGGCAAGCTGACAGAACATCGCCTCCATGTTGCTGGGCATCGGCTCGGCGGTATGAGTAGAAGCGCCGGTGGCTACCAGCTCGCTGAACAGCACCATCTGCACGTTGGGAAAACGCCCCATCAGCAAGTTGATGCGGTGGCGCATGGCATCGGTATTGTCACCGTGGTGAAGGGCATGCAGCTGTACCCCGGCAATCGTGAAATAGGACATGCAGTTCCTCTCGAATGGCGAACGCCCGGTAAAAAATGACATCGTTGGGGCTTGGCCCCTGCAAGGCGGAATCGCCACAGCTCGCGTACCTGAATCAGCTTATGCCAAATTCAACGGGCGTGTAACCAACGTTAACCACTTGACGTCGGGGCGAGGCTGGGCTTTACCTACAGGCGACATCGGACATCGCCGCCGGTTTAGCGGCTATCCACTTGAATCGGTGGGGCTTGTTGCTTGACCGTCTTGGTGACGATATAGGTGAAATAGCGCTCGATGCCGATATCCGAGACCAGCCAGGCGTCAATCAGGCGTTGATAGGCATCGATGGAATCGGCTTCGACCTTGAGCAGATAGTCGACGCCGCCCCCCACTGCCACGCATTCGGTGACCTCGGGGGTGGCGTGAACCAGCGCTTCGAAGCGCTGAAAACTCTCGGCACTGTGCTGCTTGAGTTCGACCTGCACCCACACCGGCGTGCGCTTGACCAGCACCCCTGAGTTGATGCGCGCCACATAGCCCTCGATGACCCCGGCCTTCTCGAGGCGGCGCACCCGCTCCCAGCAGGGGCTGACCGAGAGATTAATGGCCTCGGCCAGCTTCGACTTGGTGATACGGCCATCGCGGGCCAGAATCTCGAGGATTTTCAGATCGTAGCGATCGAGCTTCATGCGCCTTCCAGGGTGGAGTTGAGTACTTCAGCCGAGCGAGTCGACGATATCGGCGATTACCGCAATGGTATCACCCATGTTGACCAGCGACGGATGGCGGCGCGCCGCCAGCACACCGCTGCGACTGGCGTGATACTCCACCGGGGCACTGCCGCTGCGGGTCATGTCGTAGACCCGCGCCACCACCTCGCCCTTCTCGACCGGCTCGCCCAGTGCAAAACAGAGCTCCAGCACGCCGGAGTGCTCGCTCTGTACGTAGCAGCTGGCGTCGGGCATATCCAGGTAGACCTGCGGCTCGGCAGGCATTTCTATCTCGCCGGCCAGCAGGCCGTAGTGGATCAGAAAGTTGCGCACGCCGCGCTCGGTGATGGCCATGCTCTCAGGGGTGGAGGTGCCACCACCGCCGAGCTCGGTGGCGACGAATATCTTGCCCTGGCTCTCGACGGCAGTGTCGAACAACGCCGCGGCGTCGAGCTCGAACATCATCATCGCGTAGGGCGCACCGAAGGCCTTGGCGCCTTCCAGGGCACGCCGCTGCTGCTCGGGGTCATCGAGCACGTGAGAGGCGCCGAAGGGGATGATATCCAGGGTGCGCCCGCCGGAGTGCAGATCGAGTACTACGTCACACAGTGGTGTGATCACTCGGGTGAAATAGTCGGCGATCTTTTCGGTGACGCTGCCGTCGGGGTCGCCGGGGAAACTGCGGTTGAGGTTACCGCCGTCGAGCCCCGAGGTTCGCTTGCCGGCCATCACCGCCGGGGTGTTCATGCACGGCACGATGATCACCCGACCCGACACGTCTTCGGCGCGCAAGCTGCTGGATAGCTTGAGCAGCGAGGTGATGCCCTCGTACTCGTCGCCGTGGTTGCCACCGGTAAGCAGCGCGGTGGGGCCGTCGCCGTTCTTGACCACGGTGACGGGGATCATTACCGCCCCCCAGGCAGAGTCGTCCACGGAGATCGGCAGCTTGAGGAAACCGTGCTGGACGCCGTCGGCGTCGAAGTCGACGGTGGCACTTATCGGGCTAGGGCGCTTGGACATAGGTACTCTCCTTGTGCTTGTACGGGTTGCTGCGTTGCAATTCTCGAGGCTGCTCCTGCGGCAACTCCCAGCGCTCGGAGCTGATCAGACGGGACGCCTACATCGCCCGGGCCTTTTCTGGCGGCAAGCCTATGAGGAGGCGCTGTAAATACATCCCTGTACGCTACTTATGCCTTCCCTGGCAAAAACCTCCTCTTCGGCTTGCCCCCAGCGCCCCTTCGTTGGTGGTGTATCGACATCAGCGCACGAATAGCTGGCGCGGGAAATCGGCCAGGGTCTCGCAGCCGGTTTCGGTAATCAGGATGCTCTCGGTGATCTCCAGCCCCCACTCGTCCTCCCACAGGCCGGGCATGAAGTGGAAGGTCATGCCCGGCTGCAGGATGGTCTCGTCCGAGGGACGCAGACTCATGGTGCGCTCGCCCCAGTCCGGCGGGTAGGAGATGCCGATCGGGTAGCCGCAGCGCGCGCCGCCGCGGTCGAAGCCGTACTTATCCATGGCCGCGCCCAGCGCCATGGCGATATCCGCAGTGCGATTACCGGGCTTGGCCACCGCCAGGCCGTTATCAATGCCCTCGAGCAGCGCCGACTCGGCGCGTACGAAGTCCCTGGGCGGCTTGCCGAGAAACACCGTGCGCGACAGCGGCGCATGGTAGCGCTTGAACACCCCAGCGATCTCGAAAAAGGTGCCTTCACCCTCGCGGAACGGCGTATCGTCCCAGGTCAGGTGCGGCGCGGCCGCGTCCTTGCCGGTGGGCAGCATCGGCACGATGGCGGGATAGTCGCCGCCGTACACCTTACCGTGCTCGTCGACCCAGCCTTCGATGCCAACGCGGTAGATCTCCGAGACCAGCTTGCTCTTCGGCAACCCCGGCTCGATCACCTCGAGAATGCGCGAGTGCATGCCCTCGACGATCTTGCCCGCCACCCGCATATAGGCAATTTCCTGGGGCGACTTGATCGCCCGGCACCAGTTGACCAGCGCATTGGCATCCATGAAACGTGCATGGGGCAGTTCACGCAGCAGACTCTGGTACGCCTTGGCCGAGAAGTAGTAGTTGTCCATTTCCATGCCCACCACGCCCTGGTGCCATCCGCGGTCAGGCATGATCGACTGGGCCAGGTAGTCCATGGGGTGCATGTCCGGATTCTGCACATAGTAATCCGGGTAGTAGGTGATGTTGGACGGGTCGATCCAGCAGGTGCGTAGCGCACCGTTGGCGTCCATGCGCCGCCCGTACCAGACCGGCTCGCCTTCCAGTCCCAGCAGCACGCACTGGTGGACATAGAACGACCAGCCGTCGTAGCCGGTGAGCCAGGCCATGTTGGAGGGGTCGCTGATGATCAGCACATCGATGCCACGATTGGCCATCTCCGCACGCACCTTCCATACGCGGCTGGCATACTCTTCACGAGTGAAAGGCAGGGTTACCTGAGTCATGTGGCCACTCGCCATTACCGAAAATCACCAAAACCGGCACTTTTCACGCGGAAAAGACCGAGCCTGAGCATTGACCTGCTTGCGCTACCTGCGTCGGACCGCTGTTCGAGCACTGTTGGCAAGACAACCGGTGACCGCGGCGAGGGCTCCCTGCCGGCGGGCACGATATCGGAGGGGGTTACGCCCCATCAACATCCTGGCGACGATACTAGCACCATCGCCAAGCCCGCCGTCAAAGGCTTTATTGACCGAACCGGCGCGGCGACTTTACTCCATGCACCGACCCGGCCGATGATGCCTGTCAGACACCGTGACTCAGGAGACATCATGCGCATTCTGGTACACATCGACGATGCCGCCGGCTGGCAGGCCGCCCTCCAGCAACGACTCCCCAACGCCGAGGTCTTCACCAGCGATCAGACGGTCGAGAATATCGACTACCTGGCGGTATGGAAGCCGCCCGCCGAACTGCTGGAACGCCACGCCGGAGCCCGTGGCATCATCAACCTCGGTGCCGGGGTCGACGCCCTGCTCAGTAACCCCGGATTGCCAGCGAATACGCCAATCGTCAAGCTGCGCGACGCCGGCATGGGCGAGCTGATCGCCGACTACTGCCTCTACGGCCTGCTGCACGTGCAGCGCGACTTCGACCGCTACCGCGACCAGCAGGCTCGCGCCGAGTGGCGAGAGCACCAGGTAATCGACAAAAGCGACTGGCCGGTGGGCGTGCTGGGGCTGGGCGCCATTGGTCGCCACGTCGCCGGGCGCATCGCCACGGCGGGCTTTCCCGTCCACGGCTGGAGCAGGTCGCCCAAGACCCTCGACGGCATCAGTTGCCATCACGGCGAAGAGGGCCTCTATGACCTTCTCGGCCAGGTGAGCACGCTGGTCACCCTGCTGCCCAACACCCCCGAGACCCACCACCTGATCAACGCCGAGACGCTGGCTGCCCTGCCCGACGGCGCCAGCCTGATCAATCCCGGCCGCGGCACCCTGATCGATGAGACCTCGCTGCTCGAGGCGCTTGGCGACGGTGAGCGCGAAGGCCGCCTGCGCAGCGCTCTGCTCGACGCCTTCCCCAGCGAGCCGCTGCCCAGCGACAGCCCGCTGTGGCAACACCCGCGGCTGTTGATCACCCCCCACATGGCGGGCCCAACGCCGCTGGGTGCGGCCCTGGACCAGGTGGTCGAGACGCTCGAGGCCTGGGACGCAGGCAACGAGGTGCCGACTATCGATCGCGACGCGGGCTACTGAACTGCACCTGGGCCTACTCCTGTGCGGCCTAGGCTTCACCATCGCGACGTGGAAGACTAGGCTGCAAGCTACCACTCACTGATCGTGGCGAGGTAGGCGATGACCATGCACATCGATTACGGCCCCAACGACGCCCTGCTGGTGGTCGACATGCAGAATGACTTCTGTGAAGGCGGCGCCCTCGCCGTGGCCGGCGGTCGCAGCCTGCTGCCAGGCATCAACGCCGAGATCGCCGCCGCCGATGCAGCCGGCGCTATGGTGGTCGCGTCCCGCGACTGGCACCCGGTCGACCACGCAAGCTTTTCCCATCGCGGCGGCACCTGGCCGCCCCACTGCGTTCAGGATACCCACGGCGCCGCCTTTCACCCTGACCTGGCACTGCCCGGCGAGGCGATTCGCGTCAGCAAGGCCACCGCCTTCGACGTTGATGCCTACTCGGCCTTCGATGCCACTGGCCTGGCCGGCTACCTGAATGAACGAGGCATCACCCGAGTGGTGATCTGCGGCCTGGCGCTGGACGTCTGCGTTCGCGCGACGGCCCTCGATGCCCGTCGCGCCGGCTTCGCCACCCTGCTGCTGGCGCCGCTGAGCGCCGCGGTCGAGCCAGACCAGGCCGAGGCCTGTTTGGCCGAACTCGAGCACGCCGGGGTCGAGGTACGCCGATGAGCGATGCCCCGTCGCTGCAGGTTGCCGACGATGATCTGGCGCTGCTGACCGACCTCTACCAACTGACCATGCTGCAGGCCTACTGGAAGGAGGGCTTGGGCGCGCGTGCCACCTTCAGCCTCTACTTCCGCAAGCTGCCCGACAGTCGCCGTTTCATGCTCGCCTGTGGCCAGCAGCATGCCGCCGACGTGGCCAGCCGGCTACGCTTCCGCGCGCACCACCTCGAGCAGCTGGCCAAGGCCGGTCCGTTCGAGGACGCGTTCCTCGACTGGCTCGGCGAGTGGCGCTTCAGCGGCGATATCTGGGCGTTGCCTGAAGGCACCCCGGTGTTCCCCAATCAGCCGCTGATGGAGGTGGACGCACCGATCGCCGAGGCCCAGCTGCTCGAGAGCCTGATCATGAACCTGGTGCAGCTCGAGACCCTGCTGGCGTCGAAGGCGGTTCGCCTGGTGCTAGCCGCCGACGGTCGCCCAGTGGTCGACTTCGGGATGCGCCGCATGCACGGCGTCGATGCCGCCGTGCGCGGAGTACGCGCCTATCGCAGCGCCGGCCTGGCCGGTACCAGTAACGTGCTCGGCGGGCTGCGCCACGACCTGCCGCTGCGCGGCACCATGGCGCACAGCTATATCCTCGCCCACGACAGCGAGCGCGAGGCGTTTCGCGCCTTCCTGCGCCACTACCCCGGCACTACCCTGCTGGTGGATACCTACGACACCCTGGACGGCGTGCGCGACCTGATCGCGCTGCTGGACGCCGAACCCGAGCTGCGCCTGGGCGCCATCCGTCTCGACTCAGGCGACCTGGGCGCGCTGGCCAAGGCCTCGCGTCGCCTGCTCGACGACGCCGGTCACACCCAGGTCAAGATCGTCGCCAGCAGCGGCCTCGACGAACACCAGATCGCCGCGCTGGTGGCGGAAGCGGCGCCCATCGACGTATTCGGCGTCGGTACCCAGTTGGGGGTCTCCGCCGACGCCCCGGTCATCGATCTCTCCTATAAGCTGGTCGAATACGCTGGGACGCCTCGCGCCAAGCGTGCACCGGGCAAGCTCAACCTGCCCGGCCGCAAGCAGGTCTACCGACGCTACGATGACGCCGGGCAGCTGGCAGGCGACACCCTCGCCCTGCGCGACGAAACGCCGCCGCCCGGCATGCCCCTGCTGGCACCGCTGGTCGAGCGCGGATGCCTCGATGCCAGACAGATGGCCCTCGCCGAGCAGGCACCACAGCGGGTCGCCGAGACGCTGCCGCGGCTGCCGATATCATTGAGCAGGCTGGAGAACGGCGAATCCGGCTATCCCCTGACGCTCGCCCCCGAACTGGCGCGTCTGGCCGAACGCTATCGCCACTGAGCCCAACATCGCGCAAACATTGCGCAACCCCACTGCCAGCGGGAACCTGACGCCAGCGCGGTGCTCTCAGAACGTGTCGTTCATTATTCCCGGGAGTCCCAGGTGTCGAGCCTCCGCGTTTTACATGTCGTGCTAATCACCTCGCTGCTGGCCGGCGCAAGCGCCAGCGCGAGCGCCGCACAGGGCCTCCCCGAGCCTACCCCGTTCACCGCGCACTACCAGCTGCAGATCAGCGGCTGGCCCAACGCCCGTGTCGAGCACCGTCTGAGCCAGCACGGTGAACAGTGGCAGAGCGATATGCGCGCGGCGATCGCCGTGGCTCGTGGCAACGAGCGCAGCCGCTTTCGCGTCAACGCCGACGGGGTGCGGCCCAGCGCCTATTCCAGCGGCTACTCGCTGCTCGGCATCGGCGGCGACTATCGCCTGGGCAGCAGTGAGCTAAGCTCACTGCCCGACCGCCAGGCGGCGTTGTTCGACCTATCGCGACGCAGCGCAGTGCCAGGTAACTGCGAAGGCCAGGAGGCCACCCCCTGCGAGCTGCGCTTCGTCGACCACAAGGGCGAGCGCGAGACGCTGCGCTATCGCGTATTGGAGCGAGGGCAGGTGGAGAGTCCCGCCGGTACCTTCGATGCCGTCAGCGTCGAGACCTGGGATCCAGAGACGCCAGAGCGTCTGCTGGTGTTCGACTTCCACCCCGACCTGCCCGGCCTGCTGCTCGGCGTCGATTATCACCGCGATGGCGAACGCCGCAGTCGACTGACGCTCAATGCCCTGGAAACCGCCACACCCTGAGCATCGATGCCGCTAATGCAGCATCAGCGAAAATGGCTTCCCCGCCGCCCGACCAATCCGTAAAGTACCCCCGGCAGCCTACCTGGCTGCCTTTTTATTGCCCTGCCCGCCCGTCGATGGAAAAGGAACGCCATGTTCACCGGCCTGCTGATCGTTCTCCTCCCGCTACTGCTGGGTTACCTGGTACCGGTGCGCCATGCCGGCGCCATGGCGCTGATCAACCGCGGGGTCAACGCGTCGGTCTATCTGATCCTGCTGCTGATGGGCGTGAGTCTGGCTGGGCTCGACAACCTCGCCGGCCAGCTGTCGCAGATGGGCGTTCAGGCCGGCATTCTGTTCACCATCACCGCCAGCCTCAACCTGGTCGGGCTGATATGGCTGTCGCGCCGCCTGCGGATGAACGTCAGCGGTTCGCCGGTGGTGGCCAATGCGCCGACTAGCAAACTTGCCGCGATGCTCGGCTCGCTGGCGTTGGTTGGCGTAGTCGTCGCCGGGGTGCTGATCGGCCTGCTGCTCGGCTGGCTGGTCGGTGAACCCGCCTATACCTGGGCCGAGCAGCTCGCCGAGTGGGCGCTGTATGCGCTGCTGGCACTGATTGGCTGCCAGCTGCGCAACTCTGGCATGTCGCTCAGGCAGATCCTGCTCAACCGCTTCGGCCTGGCGATCGCCACCACCGTCGCCGCCTGTTCGTTGCTGGCCGGTCTGCTGGCCGCGCCGCTGCTGGGGTTGAGCTGGAATCAGGGCCTGGCGATGGCCTCGGGGTTTGGCTGGTACTCGCTGTCGGGGATTCTGATCGGCGACCAGCTCGGGCCTCTGCTGGGCGGCGTGGCCTTCTTCAACGACCTGGCCCGCGAGCTGCTGGCATTCGTGCTGATCCCGCTGCTGATCCACCGCGCCACGCCGCTGGCGATCGGCTACGGCGGCGCCACCTCGATGGACTTCACCCTGCCGGTGATCCAGCAGCATGGCGGCGTGGCCTGCGTGCCCATCGCCGTGGTCAGCGGCTTTATCCTATCGCTGCTCTCGCCGCCGCTGATGCTGTTCTTTCTGTCGCTTTAGATAGTGCTTCCCCCTATGCCATCACCAGCCTGGTGAGCCGGATCGCAACCAAGCCGGTGGACGTATCTGAGGCAAACACAAAGAGCCCGCGTCGAGAGACGCGGGCAAGGATCGAAACGGCTAGCGGGGGTTGACGAGCTACCCTCAGAACCACACCTCGGTCTGTACGCCAAAGCTCCACTGACCTCCGGTGAAGCCCTCCTCGCCGAAGCTGCCACCGAAGTGGTTGAGGTCCTCGTCCCAGTCGGTATAGGACGCAAACAGGCGAATCTCGGGGCGCTGCCAGAAGCCCCCCACCTGGGGCTTGAAGGTGGGCGCCACGGTGAACTTGCCGAAGTCGCCCTTCACGGCGCTGCCGCCCTCCCCCTGATCGAGGTCCATGTACTGGTAGCTGGCCTCATACTGCATCTCGAAGTTCTGGGTAATCTCGTTGGCCAGACGCACGTTGAGGCCCGCCCAGTTGAACTCATCACCCTGGACGTAGCGATCCTTGCTGGTCTCGGCCAGGAGCGAGGGCGCCACGCGCCAGGTCGGCGCCAGGTAGGTGGTACCGTACAGGCCGAGGCGGGTCGCCTCGGCGTCATCGGTGAGGTTGCCGTCGGCACCCAGTACCTTGGCCTCGGCGCCAAGGCCCTGGCCGTGGATAAGGGCCGCCTTGAAGTTGCCCTCACCGAGGCCGAAGAAGCTGTCGCCGTGGTATGCCACCATGGTGTGAAAGCCGCTGTCGGCGGCGGTCTGGCCGGCGGCGATGTCGCGTTCATCGTTATCCGCCGCGGAGAGGCCGCTGAGCATGAACTGCCAGTTACCGACGTAGTTGTTGGACGTCAGGATCAGACTATCGGTGCTACCCGGATCTTCGCTGCCAATGATCTCGAAATCGCTGAAGCTACGGCCGTAGAGTGACAGGTTGGAGGTCCAGTCGTCGGCCAGCTGCATATCGTAGATCCCCGCCCCGGTGCCGGCCAGGAACACAAAGTCGCTATCGATCCAGTGGATGTCGAAGTTGTCGCGATCGAAGCGCTTGCCGGCCCAGATCGAAGCGTTCTCGAACACCCCGGTGAAGCTCGGCAGATCGCTGAATTCCGCGAAGACCTGGCGCACGTTAAGGTTCGACTCATCGGCGGTCCAGTCGTTACTGGTGCTGACGGAGTCAGCCAACATCATGCGATAGAGGGCCCTGGCACCGTTGTCGTAGCGCGTGCGGTAGTTGAAAATGCCCTCGACATAGGTGTCCCCTTCGTTGCCCAGACGCCCCACGGCACCACCCAGCGAACCGGCGGGCGTCACATAGGGGCCTCCCGGAATGCTCTTGCGGTCTTCGCCGAGCAGCAGCCCTGAGCGAGCATAGGCACCGAATGAAAAGCCCTCCTCGCCGCTGGCCTGGCGCTCGACCTTGGCCAGACGCTCCTCCACCGCATCGCTGGAGAGGCGCGCCTCGGCCTGGGCCTCAGCGAACTCGGCACGCTGTTCAGCGGCGTCGGCACGCTCCTCGGCAGCAGCGATACGCGCCTCGAGATCCGCCAGGCGTGACTCCAGATCGGCCGACTGGGCGCTGGCGGTACCGGCAAGGGCCATACCAGCGGTCGTGATCGCGATGGCAAGCGGTGTCCTGAAGGTGGTGGGATTCATCTTGGTTAATTCCCCTATTGTTGTGTTTGATGGTGTGCCATGGAAATGCCTGTGACGCCTCCCCAGCGTCGTCGACGGGCGCCTTCACCTTCCTAACGGCACGCCCGGTGACAGCGCTTGGCGAGTGAACTGTATCGTTTAAGTCCAACGACCCATTGCGGGCCTGGGAAGGCGAAGCACTCGGCCGAAACTTAATCGTTTAAGAACCTCCTCTCAACGCCAATCGAGAAAATTTCGACCAATGTCTATGCACTAACGGCTGGCTGGCACAGCTTGAAGACGCTCGATGAAGGGAGATGAAGGGATAGGCACGCCCCTGGGCAGGCACTCAGCGTGACGATAGACAAAAGTCTAGGTTGATGAGGCCAAGACAGTGGTTTTAACTAAGCCCCGAACTTAATCGTTTAAGATTGCTGCTTCATAACAACAACACAACAACCGCGAGGACCCCAAATGCTCAAGAAATCTCTGCTCTCCGCCATCGCCATGGGTTCCGCCGTCATGGCCGGAGCCGACCAATCTCAGGCCGCCGACCTGACCATCTCCTGCGGCGCCGTGGGCGCTGAGCTAACCCTCTGCCAGGAGGGTGTCCACGCCTGGGAGGCGGCGACCGGCCACAGCGTGGATATCGTTTCCACCCCCAACTCCTCCACCGAACGGCTGTCGCTCTACCAGCAGATCCTCTCCGCCAATTCCAGCGATATCGATATCTTCCAGATCGACGTCATCTGGCCGGGCCTGTTGGCCAATCACCTGCTCGATCTCGCCGACGTATTGGGCGAAGACGCCGCGGAGGGCCACTTCCCGGCCATCATCGAGAACAACACCGTGGACGGCCGCCTGGTAGCCATGCCCTGGTTCACCGACGCCGGGGTACTCTACTACCGGACCGACCTGCTGGAGCAGCACGGCTTCGAGCCCCCCGAGACCTGGGAACAGCTAACCGAGATCGCCCGCGACATCCAGGACGCCGAGAGGGCAGCCGGCAACGAGCGCATGCACGGCTTCGTCTTCCAGGGCCGCGCCTACGAGGGCCTGACCGTCAACGCCCTGGAATGGGTGGCCAGCCACGGCGGCGGCAGCCTGGTGGAGCACGATGGCGAGATCAGCATCAACAACGCGCGTGCTGCCGCAGCGCTGGGCCTGGCCGCCAGCTGGATCGGCGAGATCACCCCGAACGGCGCGCTCAACTACACCGAGGAGGAGGCCCGCGGGGTCTTCCAGGGCGGCAATGCGGTGTTCATGCGCAACTGGCCATACGCCTGGTCACTTGCCCAAAGCGAGGGCAGCGAGGTGCGCGGCAAGGTGGGTGTGACCCAACTGCCGGCCGGCGCCGAGGGCGCCAGTGCTGCCGGCCTGGGCGGCTGGAACCTGGCGGTCTCCCGCTACAGCGACAACCCCGAACTGGCTGCCGAGCTGGTGGCCTTCCTCACAGGCCTGGAGGAGCAGAAGCGTCGCGCCATCGAAGGCGCCTACAACCCCACCCTGGCGGCCCTCTACGAGGACGCGGAAGTGCTCGAGGCGGTGCCCTTCTTCGGCGAGCTCTACGACACCTTCGTCAATGCCGTGGCCCGCCCCTCGGCGGTCACCGGCGATGCCTACGGCCGGGTCAGCAACGCCTTCTTCAGCGCCACCCACGACGTGCTCTCCGGCAGCCGGAGCGGCGAGCAGGCGGTGGCCGATCTGGAACGCAACCTGTCCCGCGTCAAGCGTCGCAACTGGTAACCCGGGAGCCCTCCCATGAGTACGACCCTCGACGATAGCGCGCCCACCGCGGCGCGCCTCCCGGCCAAGGCCTACCGCAGCACCAAGGTGCGTCGTCAGCGGGTCAAGGCCGCCTGGCTATTCCTGGCGCCGATGCTGGTAGTCCTTGCCATGGTGGCCGGCTGGCCGCTGCTGCGCACCTTCTACTTCAGTTTCACCGACGCCTCGCTTTCCGATCTCAGCGATATCCTCTTCATCGGCCTGGAGAACTACCTGGTCTATGACGACGGCCGCTGGTACGGGGTGCTCGCCGACCCCATCTGGTGGCGCTCGGTGTGGAACACCTTCTACTTCGCCATCGTCTCGGTATCGCTGGAGGTGGTGTTCGGGGTGATCGTGGCGCTGATCCTCAACGCCGAGTTCAAGGGCCGTACCTTCGTGCGCGCCGCAGTGCTGATACCCTGGGCGATTCCCACCATCGTCTCGGCACAGATGTGGGCCTGGATGCTCAACGACCAGTTCGGGATCATCAACGAGATCCTGATGGCGCTTGGCATCATCGGCGACCCTATCGCCTGGACCGCCGACGCCGCCTACTCCATGTGGGCAGTAATCATGGTCGACGTCTGGAAGACCACCCCCTTCGTGGCCCTGCTGGCGCTGGCCGCCATGCAGATGCTGCCCAAGGACTGCTACGAGGCCGCCGAGGTCGACGGTATCCATCCGGTCAAGGTGTTCTTCAAGGTGACCCTGCCGCTGATCACCCCGGCGCTGATGGTGGCGGTGATCTTCCGCCTGCTCGACGCCCTGCGGGTGTTCGACGTCATCTATGTGCTGACCTCCAACTCCACCAGCACCATGTCGATGTCGATCTACGCTCGCCAGCAGCTGGTGGAATTCCAGGACGTGGGCTACGGCAGCGCCGCCTCGACCCTGCTGTTCTTGATCATCGCGCTCGCCACCATCGCCTACCTCTACCTGGGCCGAAAGCAACTCAACCTGGGAGGTGACGCATGACCTCGCGCCAGTTCAACAAGCTCGCCACACGCATCGGCTTCTGGCTGCTGGTGGCCTTCGTGACGATCATTGCGGTGTTTCCCTTCTATTATGCCGTGATCACCTCCTTCACGCCCTCCAGCGACCTATTCCGGATCGAGCTGTGGCCTAGTACCTGGAGCCTTGCCAACTATGTCCAGGTGTTCACTCAGAAGAGCTTCCTGCAGGCGATCTTCAACTCCATCCTGATCGCCACCAGCGTGGTGTTCATCGCCCTGCTACTGGGTATCACCGCCTCCTACGCTCTGGGTCGGGTGCGCTTCCGCGGCCGCACCACGGTGCTGCTAGTGATCCTCGGCGTCTCCATGTTCCCCCAGGTGGCGGTGCTCTCAGGGCTGTTCGAGGTGATTCGCGCGCTGAACCTCTACAACAACCCGGGCGGCCTGATACTGAGCTACACCATCTTCACCCTGCCCTTCACCGTCTGGGTGCTGACCACCTTCATGCGTCAGCTGCCGATGGAGCTGGAGGAGGCAGCAATCATGGACGGCGCCACGCCCTGGGTGACCATCACCAAGGTATTTCTGCCCCTGATGTGGCCAGCCATGGCGACTACCGGGCTACTGGCCTTCATCGCCGCCTGGAACGAATTTCTGTTCGCCCTGACCTTCACCCTCACCGACAGCCAGCGCACCGTGCCGGTCGCCATTGCCCTGCTCTCCGGCGGCAGCGCCTACGAGCTGCCCTGGGGCCCGATCATGGCCGCCTCGGTGGTGGTTACCGTGCCCCTGGTGGTGCTGGTGATCATCTTCCAGCGGCGCATCGTCTCCGGCCTCACCGCCGGCGCCGTGAAGGGCTGATTCCACCATCATCAGCATCGGGCCCGAGCCTCTGAGGGACGCCGAGGGCAGGTCGAAGCGAAGGTCTTTTGCCATGGATGGCAAAAGTAGCGCCCAGGGAAGGGTTCACAGCGCCTTCGCGATGGTCCGGCACCCCGGGGCCTGCCGTCGGATCAGTCCCGGTGTCGGGAAACTGATGGCGACCTCAATGAATACCAAACGCTTTCCATGACCCAAGGATTCAAGATGCAAGACAACACCCTATGGTGGCGCGGTGGCGTCATCTACCAGATCTACCCGCGCAGTTTCATGGACGCCAATGGTGATGGGATTGGTGACCTGGCCGGTATCACCGCGAAGCTCGACTATGTGGCGAGCCTCGGCGTCGACGGCATCTGGCTGTCGCCCTTCTTCACCTCGCCGATGCTCGACTTCGGCTACGACGTCAGCGACTACCGCGATGTCGACCCGATGTTCGGCACCCTGGACGACTTCAAGGCGCTGCTGGCCCGCGCCCACGCACTCGGCCTCAAGGTGATGATCGACCAGGTGATCAGCCACTCCTCGGACCAGCACCCCTGGTTCCAGGAGAGCCGCGCCGATCGCCACAATGCCAAGGCCGACTGGTACGTCTGGGCCGACCCCAAGCCGGACGGCACCCCGCCCAACAACTGGCTGTCGATCTTCGGCGGCCCGGCCTGGACCTTCGATTCACGGCGGCGCCAGTACTATCTACACAACTTCCTGACCAGCCAGCCGGACCTCAACTTCCACAACCCTCAGGTCAGAAAAGCCCAGCTCGACAACATGCGTTTCTGGCTGGCGCTCGGCGTAGACGGCTTCCGCCTCGACACCGTCAACTTCTACTTCCACGATGCCGAACTGCGCGATAACCCCCCGGTACCGGCGGGAGAGGCCAAGACCCTGGGCGCTCCAGACACCAACCCCTATACTTGGCAACGCCACGTCTATGACCTGAGCCGCCCGGAGAACCTCGACTTCCTGCGCGACCTGCGCGCGCTGATGGACGCGTTCCCCGGCACCACCACGGTGGGCGAGATCGGCGACGATAATCCCCTCGAGCGCATGGCCGAATACACCGAGGGCGGCGACAAGCTGCACATGGCCTACACCTTCGACCTGCTCAACGCCCCCCACTCAGCGGCCTATATCCGGGAAGTGATCGAACGCTTTCAGCGCCTGGCCGGCGACGCCTGGCCGTGCTGGGCGCTCTCCAACCACGACGTGGTGAGAAGCGCCACCCGCTGGGGTGCGGACGAGGACCCGCTGGCTTATCCCAAGGTGGCGCTGGCCATGCTCTTCTCGCTGCGCGGCAGCGTCTGCCTCTACCAAGGCGAGGAGCTGGGCCTACCCGAAGCCGAGGTGCCCTTCGAGCGCATCCAGGACCCCTACGGCAAGGTACTGTGGCCGGAGTTCAAGGGCCGCGACGGCTGTCGGACCCCCATGCCCTGGGAGAACGCCGAGCATGGCGGCTTCAGCGCCGCGGGCGTCGAGCCCTGGCTGCCAGTGGAAGCCCGCCAGCTGCCGCTGGCCGTGGCCGAGCAGCAGGACGATCCGGCCTCGGTGCTCAGCGCCACCCGTCGCCTGCTGACCTTCCGCACCGCCCATCCGGCCCTGGTCGATGGCGACCTCGCCCTGGTGGACGTCGGCAACGACCTGCTCGGCTTCGTGCGCGAGCAGGACAACGAGCGCATCCTGTGCGTCTTCAACCTGTCCGGCGAGCCTCAGGCGGCCCAGCTGCCCATGGCGATCCAGGCTCCACTGGCGGGCCATGGCTTCGCGGCCGAGCTCGACGGCGAGACCCTGCGCCTGCCGCCCTACCAGGCCGCCTGGTTCGCGCTCTGAGTCACACTCATCTCAGCACTCATAACAACAGGCCGGCCCGCGGCGAGCCCCTTTCTCACCGGGCCGGCAAGGAGACACCCCATGGCAAGTGTTACCCTCGACAAGGTCAACAAGGTCTTCGGCAGCACCCACATCATCAAGGATGTGGACCTGAACATCGGTAACGGGGAGTTCGTGGTCTTCGTCGGCCCCTCCGGCTGCGGCAAGTCGACCCTGCTGCGGCTGATCGCCGGGTTGGAGTCGATCAGCGACGGCGAGCTCTGCATCGGCGACAGCGTGGTCAACGAGCTACCACCCCGGGAGCGCGGCGTCGGCATGGTCTTCCAGTCCTACGCCCTCTATCCGCATATGACGGTCTACGAAAACATGGCCTTCGGCCTCAAGCTCGCCAAGATGGTCAAGGAGACCGTCGACGATCGCGTCATGGCCACCGCCCGCATCCTGCAGCTCGAGGAGTTGCTGCAGCGCAAGCCCAAGGAGCTCTCAGGGGGCCAGCGCCAACGCGTGGCCATGGGACGCGCCATGGCCCGGGAGCCGCGCATCCTGCTGTTCGACGAGCCGCTCTCCAATCTCGATGCCTCACTGCGCGTGCAGATGCGCAACGAGATCGCCCGCCTGCACCAGCGCCTCGAGTCCACCATGATCTACGTCACCCACGATCAGGTGGAGGCCATGACGCTGGCCGACAAGATCGTGGTACTCAATGCCGGCCGCATAGAGCAGGTCGGCTCGCCCCAGGAACTCTACCAGCGTCCTGCAACCAAGTTCGTGGCGGGGTTTATCGGCTCGCCGACCATGAACTTCATGCCCGCAACGCTGGCCGCCAGTGGCCGCGAGGGGTGCCGGGTACATAGCCCGGGCCTCCATGAGCTGGCCCTGCCCCAGGACGCCACGGACCATGCCGACGGCGCCGCCCTGACCCTGGGCGTGCGCCCCGAGCACCTGCGTCTGGACGAGGCCTGCGGCGACAACGCCTTCGAGATCGTCAACGTCGAGTACCTGGGCAACGAGGTCTATGTCTACCTCGAGGCCGGCGATACCCTGCTGATCCACCGCAGCGAGGCGCCCAGCAAGTGGCAGACCGGCCAACGAGTGGCCCTGACGCCGGATCCCGAGCACGTCCATCTCTTCGACGCCCAGGACCGTGCGCTACCGGCAATGCGCACCCGGGCGGCGGCGTAATACCCTGGACGCCGCCTCACGTGGGGCTGCGTCCATGGTCGCACTGGCCAAGGAGCACTACCGAGCCTATGATAGCAAGCTAACTGAATCGATAAAGATGGCGAAGGAAGCGCTCGTGTCCGTCCCCCACCGCATCACGCTGAAAGACCTGGCGCTAGAGCTTGGCGTCTCCACGGCGACCATCTCCAACGCCTTCAACCGCCCGGATCAGCTGTCGCCGGCCCTGCGCGAGCGCATTCTCGGCGAGGCCAAGCGCTTGGGCTATCGCGGGCCCGACGCCAAGGCGCGCAGCCTGCGCACCGGTCGCTCGCGAATCATCGCGGTAGTACTCGCCGAAAGCCTGACCTACAGCCTCAACGACGCCGTGGCCAGCGAGTTTTTGTCCGGCGTTGCCGAGGTTCTCGATGCCCACGGCCACACCATGCTGCTGCTTCCCGGGCGTGAGCACGCCTCCCAGGCGCCGGGGTCGGCCAACATCGCCGACGGTTTCATCGTCTACGGCCTGATGCCGACCCTGGCCCTGCTCGGTGACCTGCCGGCCCAGCGGCCGCTGGTGGCGGTGGACTTCGATATCGAAGGGCGTCCGGCGGTGCACGTCGACAACCAGGCAGCGAGCCGGGCCATCGCCCACCACGCCCTGACGACGCCGACCCAACGTCCGGCGGTGATCAATCTGCGCCTCACCGCCGAGCCCTGCAATGGCCGGGTCACCCCGGAACATACCCTGCTACCGGGCAACCGCACCATCACCCGCTCGCGGCTCGACGGTTTCTACCAGGCGCTGGAGGAGCGAGGTTTCACCCCCGCGGACGTGCCGCTGTGGAACGTCGAGGAGAATACCTTCGAGGTCTGTTCGCCGGTGATCGAGGCGATCCTCGACCTGCCCGACGCCGAGCGTCCCGACCTGCTGCTGTGCATGTCCGACCGCATCGCCCTGACCGCCCTGACGCTGGCCGAGCAGCGTAGCCTGCGGGTACCCGAAGACCTGCGCCTGGTCGGCTTCGACGGCATCGCCGAAGGCCAGTACCGCGCGCCGCGGCTGACCACGGTGCGCCAGGACAGCGTCGAAAAGGGGCGCATCGCCGCGCGCATGATCCTGGGTCTGACGCCGGCCGTCGACAGTCTACTGTCAACCGAGCTGATGATAGGCGAAAGCTGCCCATAGTCGCGGCGCCAGGGTCGGTATCGACAGTTGCCAACGCTTGCACCTTGCTTGCACAGTTCATGACCAATAGCTGCATCCCCTACGGCGATGCTGTGTGCTGCCACTCTCTCGTCATGAGCCGTCCATGTCCGTCACTTCAGTTCCCCCCAGCTCGACCCAACGCCTCCGCCAACGGGGGCGTATTCGGCTGGGGGCAAGCGCGGCACTGCTGGTGTTGGCGGTCGGCCTGGGCGTCGCCTACTGGCTGATCAGCCAGCCGCCGCGGGTCGAGCGGCGTCCGCCACCCGAGGTGCCGCCGCCTGTGGTCGACGTGATCGAGGCCACTCGCGGCCCGGCCGCGCCGCAGATCCACGGCTACGGCCGGGTCCTGGCCGAACGCGAGACCTTCCTCTCGAGCCGCGTCGCTGGCCACCTCGACGCCTTCGCTCCAGGGGTGGTTCCCGGCCGGGTGGTGGCGGCCGGCGAGCCACTGCTGGCCATCGACGATAGCGACTACCGCCTGGCGCTGCGCGCCGCCCAGGCCGAGCTCAGCCAGGCCGAAGCCGAACTCGCCACCGAGCGTGGCGAGCAGCTTCGCGCACAGAGCGAGTACCAGTCGTTCGGTCGCGAGCTACCCGCCGAACGCCGCGCCCTGGTACTGCGCGAACCGCAGCTACGCGCCGCCGAGGCCGGCGTGGCACGCGCCCGGGTAGCCCTGGAGCAGGCCGAACTCGACCTGTCGCGCACCCAGTTGACCAGCCCCTACCGCGCCATGATTCAGGCGCGTCTGGTAGGGAGCGGTAGCGAAATTTCCGCCGGCACCGAGCTACTGCACCTGGTCGATGTCTCGCACTTCTGGGTCCAGCTCTCGCTGCCCGGTGAGGCCCTGAGCTGGATCGATGCCGGACAGACCGAAGACGACGCAACCAGCGGTGCCGAGGTGCGCCTGACCAGCCGCGGCTGGCCGGCGGGGGCAGAGCGCCGCGGCCGAGTGCTGTCGGTGCTGCCGGCGCTCGACGAGGGCGGCCTGCAAACCCAACTGCTGGTGCAGGTCGACGACCCGCTGGCGCTGGACAGCGACGGCCCGGCACTGCGCCTTGGCGATCTACTGCGCGCCGAGATCATCGCCAGCCCCCGCGACGACCTGTTCGCGCTGCCGGCCCAGGCGCTTCGGCCCGGCGACGAGGTGTGGCAGCTCGACGACGAGGACCGCCTGCGACGCGCGCGGGTCGAGGTACTCCACCGCGGTGAGGACCAGATTCTGATCAGCGCCGGGCTCGAAACCGGCGAGCGGATCGTGGTCTCCAATCTCGGTCAACCCCGTGACGGCATGCGGCTGCGGCCGCGCACCCTGGGCAGCACCGAGCTTGCCAGGCAGTTCGGTGAAGCGGGGGACGAATCGTGATGCGGCGCGGCCCGATCGCCTGGATGGTGCACCACGGTGTAGCCCCCAACCTGCTGATGCTGCTGTTGATCGTGGGCGGCCTGATGGCCTCGCTGACGATCAAGAAGGAGGTGTTCCCCAGCTTCGATATCGAAGTGGTGCAGATCTCGGTCAGCTACCCCGGGGCCACTCCCGAGGAGGTCGAGCAGAGCATCCTGCTGCCGGTGGAGGCCGAACTCGCCGACATCGAGGGCATCGACGAGGTCACCGCCACCGCCAGCGAGGGCAGCGCCAGCCTGCGCGCCACCCTGATCGACGGCGTCGAGGTGATGCGCGTCTACCAGGACATCCAGCAGGCGGTGAACGCCATCACCACCCTCCCCGCCGCCGCCGACCCGCCGCGTATCAACCTCGCCGGACGCTCGCGCAGCGTGCTGCGCCTGCAAGTGCACGGCAACGTCAGTGACCGCGCCCTGCACGACGCCGCCGAGGAAGTGCGTGCCGAACTGATCGCCAGCCGGGGTATCGCCAAGGCCGAACTGTCGGGCAACCGCGAGCGCGAGATCCAGGTGTGGCTCGACGAAGAGGCGATGCGCCGGCTGGGCATGACCCACAGCCAGCTCGCCGCACGTATCGGCGAGGAGGCCCTCGACCTGGCCGGCGGGCGGCTCTCGACCCAGGAAGGCGAGTGGCTGATCCGCTACCAAGGGCGTCGCGACGATGCCGTGGCGTTCGCCGAGCTGCCGGTGGGCAGCACCGCCAACGGCGGCACCATTCGCCTTGGCGATGTCGCCGAGGTGCGCGACGGCTTCGCCGAGAGCGACCGCGAGGTCCAGTACAACGGCCAGCCGGGGCTGACCATCGACGTCTACCAGATCGGCGACCAGACCCCGCTGGGCATCTCCGAAGCGGTCCACGCCGAGCTCGACCGGCTGATCGCCAACCTCCCCGAGGGCGTGACCCTGAGCGTTGCCCGCGACAGCTCCGAGGTCTATCGCGACCGTCTCGACCTGCTGCTCAAGAACGCCTGGCTGGGTCTGGCCATGGTGATGGTGATGATGGCGCTGTTCCTCGAAGCACGGCTGGCATTCTGGGTCACCCTCGGCATCCCTACCGCCTTCCTCGGCGCCATGCTGTTTCTGCCGTGGATCGGCGTATCGATCAACATGATGTCGATGTTCGCCTTCATCATCGCGCTGGGCATCGTGGTCGACGACGCGATCATGGTCGGCGAGAACATCTACAGCTACCGCGAACAGGGGCACTCGCTGCGCGAAGCGGCGGTTCGCGGCGCCCGTGAGCTGGCCACGCCGATCACTTTCGCCATTCTCTCGAATATCGTCGCCTTCCTGCCGCTGCTGTTCCTGCCCGGCTTTCTGGGCATGATCTTCGCCATGGTGCCGCTGGTGGTGATCACGGTGTTCGTGATGTCGCTTGTCGAGGCGCTGTTCATCCTGCCCGCGCACCTTGCTCACGGCGCCAGCCGACGCCCCACACCGCGCTGGCAGCAGCCGCTGGAACGCGTGCGACGCAGCCTGCAGGGCGGCCTGACGCGATTCACCCAGCAGCGCTTCGCCCCGCTGCTCGAGCGCGCCCTCGACCAGCGCGCGCTGACCATCAGCCTGGCGGTGGCGATACTGGCGGTGGCGCTGGCCTACGCCATGAGCGGGCGGCTGGGCTTTTCGCTGATGCCGCGGGTCGAGTCCGACCAGGTCCAGGCCAGCGTGACCCTGCCGGTGGGTAGCCCGATGGCCGACGATCGCCGCGTTCGCGACCAGCTGCTGGAGGCCGCCGAACGCCTCGGCGAACGCGACGACGGGCCACACTTTACCGGCACCCGTACCCGGCTCGACGGCGACAGCCTGGAGGTCCTGCTGCAGCTCGACCCCGCCAGCCTCGACGCCTGGCCGCCGTCGCGGGTGGCCCGGGAGTGGCGAGAACTGACCGGCGAACTGACCAACGTCCAGGCCGCGCGCTTCGAGTCCGACGTCGGCGGGCCCGGGCGCGGCGCCGGCCTGACCCTGCGTCTGTCGCATCCCGACAGCAATGTACTCGAAGCGGCCTCTCAGCGGCTCGCCGACGAACTCGGCCAGTTCGGCGGCCTCACCGATATCGATAGCGGCCTGGGCGATGGCCTGCCGCAGCTCGACGTGCGCCTCTCCGCCGAGGGTCGCGCCCTGGGACTGAGCGGCAGTGACCTGGCCGCCCAGCTGCGTGGGCCGCTGCAGGGCGTCACCGCCGTGGAGCAGCACGCCGGGCGCACCTCGGTGAGCGTCGAGGTGCGCCTGCCGCCGCAGTCCCGCGACAGCTTGAGCGAGCTCTATCAGCTGCCGATCCGTACCGCCGAAGGACGCGAAGTGCCGCTGTCGCGGGTCGCCGATATCGACATCGGCCGCGCCTCCACCACCCTGCGGCGTACCGACGGCCGACGCGACATCACCGTGACCGCCGACCTCGAAGGCGATGCACAGGTCAATCAAGTGCTCGCCACCCTGCAGGAGCAGGTCTTCCCCGGCGTCGAGGCCGCCTACCCGGGCCTCGAGATCGGCCTCGGCGGCCGTCAGCAGGACACTGCCGACAACCTCGCCACGCTCAGGACCGCGATGTGGCTGACCCTGGCGGCGATTTACTGTCTGCTGGCAATCCCGTTCCGCAGCTACCTGCAGCCGCTGCTGGTGATGGCGGCGATCCCGTTCGGCGTGATCGGCGCAGTAGGCGGCCATCTGATCATGGGCTTCGGGCTGTCGATCGTCAGCCTGCTCGGCATGCTGGCGCTGTCCGGGGTGGTGATCAACGATGCGCTGGTGCTGATCGACTACGCCAACCGTCGCCGCCGCGAGGGCATGGGGGCCCGAGAGGCGATTGTCGCCGCCGCCACACGCCGCCTGCGACCGATCATGATGACCACCATGACCACCTTCCTGGGACTGGCACCGATGATCTTCGAGACCTCGCGCCAGGCGCGCTTCATGATCCCCATGGCCATTTCGCTGGGCTTCGGCATGCTGTTCGCCACGCTGATCCTGCTGATTCTGGTGCCGGTGCTGTACCTGAGCCTCGAGCGTCTGCGCGAGCGCCTAGCCCACCCTGCCGCCGCCCACTCTCAGGAGGCCCACTGATGCCCGCCTACTCATCCCGTCGCCGCCCGGTGGTGTCGCGCCTCGGCGTCAAGCTGTTCGTGATCATCCTGGTGGTCAACGTGCTGATCGCCGGTCTGGTGTTCCTGGCCGTCTCGCGCAGCATCGACCGCGGCTTCATCGACTACCTGGAAACCACCCAGACCACCCGCGCCGAGACCCTCGCCGAGGGCCTCGCCGAGGAGTGGCAGCGACGCGGCGACTGGCAGTGGCTGCGCGACGACATGAGTGCCTGGCAGCGGCTGGTACGCCGCCAGCTGTGGCCCGGCGACGGCCCGCCGCCGCAGGGTATCGACCGCCGCCTCGGCGACCCGGATGACTTCGTACTCCACGACGCCAACGGCCTGCCGGTGATCGGCCTGCGACCCGCCGACGAGGACCAGCAGAACGGCTCCGAGCTGCACTGGCTGCCGATCATCAGCCAGGGCGAGCAGGTCGGAGCACTGGGCTACCGCCCGCCGCAGCAGTTGATGGCGCGCATGGACCGCATCTTCCTGTCGCGCCAGCAGCGCAACCTGGGCATCATCGTCGCCTCGCTGTCGCTGGCCTCGCTGCTGCTGGCCGGTGGCTTGTCGTGGTGGCTGGGCGGGCGTACCGGCCACATGGCACTGGCCACCCGGCGCCTCACCGAAGGCGACTACGGCATTCGCCTGCCGGAGCACGGCGGCGACGAGCTGTCGCGACTATCCCATGACTTCAACGTACTCGCGGCGACACTGGAGGCCAATCGCGAAGCGCGCCAGCGCTGGGTCTCGGATATCGCCCACGAGCTACGCACGCCGCTGGCGGTACTGCGCGGCGAGATCGAGGCGATGCAGGACGGCATTCGCCCGATGAACGACGACAACCTGGGCTCACTGGCCCAGGAGGTCGGCCAGCTCGAACGCCTGGTCGCCGACCTGCGGTTGCTGGCCCAGAGCGATGCCGGGGTCCTCGACGTGTCGCTGGCCCCCCTCGATCTGGCCGAGACGCTGGCATCACGCCTCGAGGAGCGCCGCAACTGGCTAGCCGACCAGGGAATCACGCTCGAGCTAGAGGTCACCGGCCAGGCGCCGATCCGCGGCGACCTTCAGCGACTGCGACAGCTGTGGCATAACCTGCTCGACAATACCTGCGCCTATACTCAGCCACCCGGTCGACTACGCGTCAGCCTCGAATGCGACGCGGATATCGCCCGTATCACCTGGGAGGACACCGCCCCCGGAGTGCCCGAGCAGGAGCTCGTCCATCTCACCGAGCGCCTCTACCGAGTCGAGGGCTCGCGCAATCGCGCCAGCGGCGGCAGCGGGCTCGGCCTGTCCATCGCCACCGCTCTGGTGACCGCCCACGGCGGCAACATGCGGGCCTCGAATTCCGCCCTCGGCGGGTTATGCTGGACCCTCGAATTTCCACTGCTCAGGGAGGACGTGCATGAGCACCGCGTCTAAGGAAACCGTTCTGATCGTCGAGGACGAGCCCAAGATCGCCAGTCTGGTCGCCGACTATTTGGAGGGCAGCGGCTTCGCCTCGCATCACCTCGACCACGGCGACAGCGTGGTGCCATGGCTCGAGCAGCAGCGTCCCGACCTGGTGCTGCTCGACCTGATGCTGCCCGGCACCGATGGCCTCACCCTGTGCCGCCAGCTACGCGAGCGCTGGCCGCGGCTACCGGTGATCATGCTCACCGCGCGGGTCGAGGAGGTGGACCGCCTGCTGGGGCTGGAACTGGGCGCCGACGACTATATCTGCAAGCCGTTCAGCCCCCGCGAAGTGGTCGCGCGGATCAAGGCGGTGCTGCGCCGCAGCCGCGCCGCGGAGGTACCGGGCAGCACCGATGGCGCCGCACTGAGCCTCGACGACGACGGCTGGCGGGCGCTGGCCGACGGCCAGGACCTGGGATTGACCGCAGTGGAGTTCCAGCTGCTCAAAGTGCTGATGAACGCACCGGGGCGGATCTTCTCCCGCGACCAGTTGATGGACCATATGTACCGCGATCATCGCATCGTCTCCGAGCGCACCGTCGACAGCCACATCAAGAAGCTGCGCAAGAAGATCAGCGACGTGTGGCCCGAGCGCGAGATCATTCGCTCGGTCTACGGCGTGGGCTACAAGTACCAGCCGGAGGAGTGACCCATGCCGTGCAGTGCTTGCCTTGCGCGATGGTTGCACCCTTGCTGCAACCTGATTGCACGGCAGCGGGCGACAGTGTCAGCGTCCCACTTAGGAATCAGGAGTCACCATGATGCGAATGACCGTACGCAAGTCGCTGATGCCGGCGCTGATGGCGCTGGCCATCGCCCCGCTATCGCTGGCCGCCTCGGCGGGCAGCCACAGCGACGATGCCATCAAAGGCGAGCGCTATCAGCACAAGCACGCCGAGCACCTCGACGCCATGCAAGAGCATCTCGGCTTCGACGATGACACCCGTGCCGAACTGGAAGCCGCCCACGCCGAACTGCGCGACGCCCACCGCGAGCTCAAGGCACACGAGTTCGCGTCCCGCGACGAGCGCCACGAGGCCTACCACGAACTGCATGAACAGCACCGCGCCGCCCTCGACGAGATTCTCACCGACGAGCAGCGCGAGGAGCTGCGTAGCGCCATGCGCGAGAAGATGCAGGAACACCACGCTGAGCGCCGCAAGGCGATGCAGGAGCGCCTCACCGCCCTGGTCGACAGCTGGGAGTTGAGCGACGACGAGCGGGAGGCCCTCACCGAAGTGCGCGAAAGCCTGTATGCCGATATGCGCGAACTGCGCGAGCAGGCGTTCGACTCCCGCGAGGAGCGCCGCGACGCCTACCGTGCACTGCGCGACGAGCATCACGCGGCGCTGGCCGAGCTCCTTGACGAGCAGCAGCTGGAAGAGCTCAAGGCCACCATGCAGCCCAAGGGCCGCAAGCACGGCCATCGCCACCACGGCACGCGTGGCCATCACCCAGAGCGCAACGCCTGACGGACGCGACGCCGCTGATCCCGTCAGCGGCGCCGCGTTAGGCTATCCCCCATACGCCCGACACGCGCTGTCGGGCGTTGTCGTCTATCAGCCGTAGAGGACCCCCGGCAGCCAGAACACGATACCCGGCACCATGTAGAGGATGAACATCGCCACGAACACCATCAGCAGGAACGGCGCGATACCGATAAAGATATCGTTGAGCTCGATCCCCTTGGGCGATATGCCCTTGAGGTAGAAGGCCGACATCGCCATCGGTGGCGTAAGGAAAGAGGTCTGGATATTCAGCGCCACCAGCACCCCGAAGAACAACGGATCGATGCCGAACATGTGCAACAGGGGCAGGAAGATCGGCACGAAGATGATGATGATCTCGGTCCACTCCAGCGGCCAGCCGAGGATGAAGATCATCAGCTGGGCGAGCAGCAGGAACTGCAGCGGCGTCAACGACAGGCTGCTAATCCAGTGCTCGATCAGCGAATGACCGTCTAGCAGCGAGAACACCGACGAGAAGATCCACGAACCGACGAACAGCCAGCACACCATGGCGCTGGTGCGCGCGGTGAGAAACACCGCCTCGCGCAGCCGCGCGAAGGTCAACTGGCGGTAGGCCGCGGCCAGCAGGATCGCCCCCAGGGCGCCGATACCCGCCGCCTCATGGGGCGTGGCGAGGCCAAACAGAATCGCTCCCAATACCGACATGATCAGCACGAATAGCGGCACGAAGGAGGTCAGCAGTCCCCAGTAGACCCTACCCAGCGGCACATTCAACTGCTCGACCGGCAGCTTCGGCGCCACCTTGGGGTTGAGCATCGCACGCCCCATCACGTACAGGATGTACAGCCCGGCCAGCAGCAGCCCGGGTATCAGCGCCGCGGCATACAGGCGCACGACCGAGACCCCGGCCATGGCGCCATACAGGATCAGCATGATGCTCGGCGGGATCAGGATGCCCAGGCAGCCGCCGGCACAGATCACACCACTCGACATGCGCTTGTCGTAGCCGGCATTGAGCATCGCCGGCAAGGCCAGCAGCCCCATCAGGGTAACCACCGCACCGACGATGCCGGTGGCCGTAGCGAACAGCGCGCAGGTGATCAGACTGGCCACCGCCAGTGAGGCCGGCATGCCCCGTGCCGCCAGCTGCAAGCTGGAGAACAGTCGGTCGAGAATATTGGCCCGCTCGACCATATAGCCCATGAACAGGAATAGCGGCACGGCGATCAGCACGTCGTTGGACATCACGCCATAGGCGCGCTGTACCAGCAGCGAGAAGATGATGTCACCGATGGCGAAATAGCCGAAGGCGATGCCCATGGCGATAAGCGTGAAGGCGATGGGGAAGCCGAGCATGATCAGTAAGACCAGCATGCCCAGCATCAGGATACCGATTTCCGGTTCGCTCATTGCCGATCCTCCGGAGGTGTCTGCTGGGCAGAAAGAATCTCATCCTGCTTGTTGATCGGAATGGCGATCTCCTCCACGTCGCCAAGGCGGCGCGGCCATTTGCCGTGCTTGAGGCACAGCACGCAGCGGCTGACCTCGGCCAAGCCCTGCAGTGCCAGTAGCGCCGAACAGGCGGGGATCACGAACTTGTAGGGATAGACCGGCGGTCCGCCAGGCGTGTAGGAGCTGTGTTCGTTTTGGCGGTAGGAGAGTGCAAAGAAATCCCAGCCGTAGAACAGCAGCGCCAGGATGCCGGGGTAGAAGAACACCAGGTAGAGCGCCAGATCCATGCCCGCCTGCACACGCACCGGGAAGTAGCGCGACACCACGTCTGCCCGCACGTGCGCGTTATGCGCCAGGGCATAGGCCCCGGCCATCATGAACAGGGTGCCGTAGAGCATGTAGCTGGTGTCGTACGCCCAGGTGGTCGGTGCGCCCATCACATAGCGCATGAACACCTCGTAGCTGACCACGAAGGTCAGGATCAGGATGGACCAGGCAAATACCTTACCCATCCAGGTACTGATATGGTCGATGAAGAAAATGACGCGCATGACAACCTCTCACCATGGGCGGCACTGCCACATCATGGGCAGTGCCGCCGATCGACGTCCCCCTGCCTCCTGGCAGCGGGTGAGTAGGGCCCGCAGGCCTAGAGGATGGTCGAGGTGTCGGTGGGTTCCTTGCCGTAGAAGTGGCGGTAGGCGGGTTCCTTGGGTGTGGTGTGCTCGAGGTGGAAGCCGACCACGCGATCGCAGTATTCACGCTGGTGCTCGACGACACGGCGGAATAAGTCGTCGTTGGCCGATTCGCGCTCGATGACCGTATCCCAGGCAGCCAGCTGCGCCTCGAGCACCGAATCGGGCGTAATATAGGTTTGCACGCCCTGCTCCTCGCGCATCGCCTGAAGGTCTCGCGGATAGCGTTCCATGGCCTTCCAGTACATCTCGGACGAGGCCGCCTTGGCGGCATACTGCAGGATCGCCTGGAACTCCTCGGGCATCTCATCGTGCCGACGCTTGTTGAGGATGATCTCGAAAGATTCGCAGTCCTGGTGGTAGCTGCGCAGCATCCATGTCTTACTGACATCGGGGAAGCCCAGCAGGCGATCCGACGACGGGTTGTTGAACTCGGCCCCGTCGAGCAGGCCGCGGTCCATGGCCGGCACGATGTCGCCGCCCCCCATGATCGTCACCGCCGCACCGAACTCGTTCATCAGATCGGCGGCCAGGCCCACCGTGCGGTACTTGAGCCCGCGCAGGTCGTCGGCGCTGCGAATCGGCTCTTTGAACCACCCCAGCGCCTGAGTCGGCATCGGCCCGGTGAGATAGCCGACCAGCGGCAGCTCCATCTGTTCGAGCAACTCGTTGTAGAGCGCCATGCCACCACCGTTCCAGAACCAGGCCAGGAACTGATGGGCATCCCAACCAAACGGCGGCGGCGTGCCGAACAGCGAGAAGGCCTTATGCTTGCCGTACCAGTAGGCGGAAACCCCGTGGCCGCCGTCGAGGGCACCGGAAATCACCGCATCCTGCATCTGCAAGGCGCCAACCACCGCACCGGCGGGCAGCAGGTTGAGCCGCAGGCGGCCACCGGACATCTCATTGACGATGCGCACGTAGTCCGCTGCGAACTCATGGAAGATGTCCTGGTTGGGCCAGGTGCTCTGGAAACGTAGCGTGGTGGTCTGGGCCACGGCGATGCTGGGAAAGCCCACTGCGGCGGCGGCACCGACAGCCGCTGCCGAGCCGGTCAGAAAACGTCGCCGTGACGTGTTGAGTGATGTGCTGGCGGAATCGGAAGATGGCGTCGTGGTGGCTGTTTCCACAGACGATGCAGCAGCATTCTTGGACGTATCGTGAGTCATTGGGTTCTCCAACGAGGCGTTATCGTTATTGGTATGACCTTCGCTGAACCGGGTCTCCTTCCCCAGAGGAGCGGTCTGGCTACCGATCGCTCGTCGCCGGGGCATCCCGCACCCATCGCCTGACATATCACGATCAGTTACATCAGGTATAGCCGGGTAAACCCGGATTGCAAGGCGCCCCCCACGCCTAGCGTTGAATTACAGTCAAGCCTGGCAATCCCCCACCAAGGGTTGAAGGTGTTGCTCGAGTCGCGTATTTTATTTTGAACAATCAATTAACAAAACGACCCTGTCTGCTATCGCCTGGCCACGCTCGGATAGCGACGGCCAGCGCATCGCGACCTCGTGCACCCTAAGTGCCAAAAACGTCTCGCAGCATGTCCCAATGCGGCATGCACCGCGTCCTTGGTGGGCAAGCGAAGGCTATTGGCGTTATTTTAATTGCTCAAGCAATCAAAATAACAGCAGCGTCACATGCCCCATACGCCGCGCCGCGAGAATCATGCCAACAACCCTCAGGGAGTCTGCCCCATGGCGCATGACACACATACACCCGAACGACGCGACCGGCTCAACCCGGCCGTATTCCACGGCTCGGTAGCCGGTATCCTGGTCTTCCTGGTCATTACCATGACCTTCACCGAGCAGGCCGGCGCCTTCTTCGATGCTGGCCTGGCCTGGGTCAGTGCTACCTTCGGCTGGTACTACATGCTGGCGGTGGTGGCCTATCTGGTATTCGTGGTGCTGATCGGCTGCTCGCGATTCGGCAGCATACGCCTCGGCCCCGACCATTCGCGGCCCGAGTTCTCGCTGCTCTCCTGGTCGGCGATGCTGTTCGCCGCCGGCATCGGCATCGACCTGCTGTTCTTCAGCGTCGCCGAACCGGTGGCCCACTACCTGGCGCCGCCCGACCTCGACCCCGAGAGCCAGGCGGCGATGCGCGCCGCCGTGGTGCAGACGTTCATGCACTGGGGGCTTTCCGGCTGGGGGTTATACGTGCTGATGGGCATGGCGTTGGCCTACTTCAGCTATCGCCACCGGCTGCCACTGGCGATTCGCAGCGCACTCTATCCGCTGCTCGGCAAGCGCATCTACGGCCCCATCGGCCACGCGGTCGACATCACCGCAGTGATCTCCACGGTGTTCGGTATCGCTACCAGTCTCGGCATCGGGGTGATGCAGCTCAACTACGGCCTGACCTATATGTTCGACGTGCCTGAGAGCCTCTCGGTGCAGGTCATCCTGATCGCGCTGGTAGTGGTAATGGCGACCATCTCGGTGGTCAGCGGCGTCGAGAAGGGCATTCGTCGGCTGTCCGAGTTCAATATGCTGCTGGCGCTGGCACTGCTGCTGTTCGTGCTGTTCCAGGGCCATACCCTGCAACTGCTCGATATGGTGGTCAACAACGCTGGCGACTACCTGTCCGGGTTCATCGCCAAGAGCTTCGATACCTACGCCTTTGCCGGTGAAGAGGCCCAGGAGTGGAAGATGTGGTGGACGATCTTCTTCTGGGGCTGGTGGATCGCCTGGACGCCGTTCGTCGGCCTGTTCCTGGCGCGCATCTCGCGCGGCCGTACCATCCGCGAGTTTGTCGCCGGTGCACTGGGCATCCCGCTGGCGTTCATGATGGTATGGATGTCTGTGTTTGGTAACAGCGGCATCGAACTGGTCGCCAACCAGGGCGTCGCCGAGCTCGGCGAGCAGGCCCTGAGCACCCCACAGACCACCCTCTACACCCTGCTCGAGCACTACCCCTGGGTGGGCCTGACCGCCGCGGTGGTCACCGTGCTCGGCATCGTGTTCTTCATCACCTCGGCGGACTCCGGTGCGCTGGTGCTGGCCAACTTCACCTCGATCCTCTCCGACGTCAACCACGACGCACCGGTGACCCTGCGCATCTTCTGGTCAGCGGTGATCGGCCTGATCACCATTGCTCTGCTGATGGCCGGTGGGCTGGCGGCGCTGCAGAGCGCAGTGGTCATCACTGCCCTGCCGTTCTCGCTGGTGATCTTCGCGATCATGGCCGGTATGTACCGGGCGCTGCGCATGGAAGGCGACAAGGCCGACGCTCGCCGCCGCATCGCCGGCACCGCCCCCGGCGGCGACTGGCGCGAGCGTCTCGACCGCGCGCTGGACACCTCCAACCGCGCCGGCGCTGCGGCGACCATCGAGCACTCGATTCGCCCGGCGATGACCCAGTTCGCCCAGGAACTGGAAGGTCGTGGCCAGGTCGCTAACGTCAGCGAGGAGCAGGTCGAGGACGAGCCGCTGCCGCGCTTGACGCTGCAGGTCGAGCTCGAAAATGCGCCGCACTTCGTCTACCAGGTGTGCCCGCACCGCCTGCGCACTCCGAGCTTCCTGCCGGTGGACGACGACTACTATGTGCGCCTCGACGTCTACCTCGCCGAGGGCGGCACCGGCCAGGATCTCAACGGCTATACCCGCGGCCAGGTAATCGGCGACGTACTCGCCGAGTATGAGCGCCACCTGCACTTCCTGGCGCTGGCCGGCGAGAACGGCAGCGTTCCCGCCATGCCTGGCGCGGTGGGCGACACGCCCTGACCTGATCCACGCATAGCAGCAAGCAAGCGGCGACTCTTCGGGGTCGCCGCTTGCGTTGGCCAGCATGTCACCGACAGTTGCACCCCCGCAAGCTGCGTGGAACACTGTTCGGCAACCTTCTTCCACGGCCACTGGCCGATACTCGGACTATCGTGACGACATCATTTTCCGCATCACCCCGCCCCCTGTGGCTCGCCCCGCTGGCACTGAGCATCGCGCTGGCCAGCGGCTCGCTGCTGGCCGACGACGATAGCGACTGGCCGCTGGGCCACTATCCGCTGCCCGAGGACGGCAACATCGTCGGCGAGCGCTACACCGTCGAAGTCGAGGGCGACGAGACCCTGCTCGATATCGCCCGGGCCAACAACGTGGGTTATGAAGAGATCCGCGCCGCCAACCCCGATATCAGTATCTGGATCCCCGGTGACGGCACCGAGGTGGTGATCCCGGCCAAGCATATTCTGCCCGATGCCCCGCGCGAGGGCCTGGTGGTCAATCTCGCCGAACTGCGGCTCTACTATTTTCCGCCTACCGGCAACGGCGAGACGCCGCGGGTCGAGACCTACCCCATCGGCATCGGCCGTGAGGGCTTCAACACCCCGCTGGGCACCACCGAGACCACCATGCGCCTCGAGGACCCGGCCTGGTATCCGCCACGCTCGATGCGCGAGGAGGCCGCCGAGCGCGGCGAGCCGGCACCCGCCGTGGTGCCCCCGGGCCCCGACAATCCGCTGGGCCGGCATGCCATCCTGCTCGACATCCCCGGCTATCTGATTCACGGCACCAACATGCCCGACGGTATCGGCATGCGCGCCAGCCGCGGCTGTATCCGCATGTACCCGGAGGATATCGAGCACCTCTACGGCAATATTCCCAACGGTACCGCGGTCAATATCATCGACGACCACTTCAAGGTGGGCTGGGAGGAGGACACCCTCTATGTCCAAGCCTTCGCCCCTGCCGAGCAGCGTGACGATGCCCTGACCCACCTGCTCGATCCCTTCGATAGCCTGCATCGAGCGCTGGGCGATGACCTGCCAGACATCGACTACGGTCAGCTGCGCGAGATCATGGAGGCCGCCAATGGCGACCTGGTGGCCGTCTACCCGCCGCCGGAGCCGGTCGAGGAAGAGCAGCCCGAGGCGCCCGAGCCGGGCGGCATCTATCGCCAGGTACTGGATGCCCCGGGCGGCATGTATCAAGAGCTGGTGGCCGGCTGAGCCGCCGCCTGCAAACGTCATGAAGACTATGCAACGGCGCCCCCATGAGGGCGCCGTTTTTTTATCATCATTGCCTGCGGTTCACTTGTGGCAGTGCGATAGGCAGGAGTAACGTTAGGGATATCTAAATCGACTTCGGCACCCCTATGTCACGACGACACAAGCGATCCCGCTACTCCCTGCCGCAACCCGGAAGTGCGCTGTTGACCAGCTGGCGCCTGGGCTATGGGTTGACAGAGCTCAAGCGCGACCTACTGGCCGGCCTGACCATCGGCATCGTCGCGGTGCCACTCTCCATGGCCCTGGCCATCGCCACTGGCGTACCGCCCCAGCACGGCTTGTACACTGCTATCGTGGCGGGAGCCATCATCGCCCTCACCGGCGGCTCGCGTTTCAATGTTTCCGGCCCTACCGCGGCCTTTGTGGTTATCCTGTTCCCCATCGTCGCCAGCCATGGCCTTGGTGGCCTGCTGATCGCCACGCTGATGGCGGGACTGATTCTGGTCGCGCTAGGGCTGGCACGGCTAGGCAACCTGATCCAGTTCGTGCCCTATCCGGTGGTACTGGGCTTCACCGCCGGCATTGCCGTCGTCATCGCCTTGTTGCAGTTGCCCGACTTCCTCGGGCTCGCGGAGGTCGACATCGGCGATAGCACGCTGCACAACCTAGCCGCCATCGCCCATGCCGCGCCCTCGTTGGCCCCTGCCGAATTCGGCATCGGCTTGTTGACGTTGGCCAGCCTGATCCTGTGGCCACGACTGAAGACACCCGTGCCGGCACCGCTGGTCGGGCTGGCGGTAGGCACCCTGGCGACACTGGCGATCGCGCCGCTGGGCGTAGAGATCGACACCATCGCCTCGCGCTTCAGTTGGGAGCATCAGGGCCAGACCGGTAGCGGCATCCCCCCCTTCGCCCCCACCCTGCTGCTACCCTGGCGCCTGCCTGGAGCGGATGGGACACCGCTGACGGTGGACTTCGCCCTGATTCGCGAACTACTCGGCCCGGCACTGGCCATCGCCATGCTGGCGGCCATCGAGTCACTACTCTGTGGGGTAGTCGCCGATGGCCTGACCCGCACCCGACACGACCCCAATGCCGAGTTGATCGGCCAGGGACTCGGCAATATCGCCGTACCTTTTTTCGGCGGCATCACCGCCACCGCCGCGCTGGCGCGCACCGCTACCAATATTCGCAGTGGCGCCTGCTCGCCACTGGCCGCAGTAGTCCACGCGCTGGTGGTACTGCTGGCGGTGGTAGCGCTGGCCGAGGTACTCGCGCTGGTGCCGATGGCAGCACTTGCCGCGCTGCTATTCGTGATCGCCTGGAACATGAGCGAGGCGCGCCACTTCGTGCACACTCTGAAGAGCGCACCGGGCAGCGACGTGGCGATCCTGGTGATCTGCTTCCTGCTCACGGTGGTATTCGACATGGTGCTGGCGGTGGCAGTGGGCATCGGCCTTGCGGCGGCACTGTTCATCCGCCGCATGGCCCACCTTACACACGCCCGCCGTCTTGAACCCGACAGTGACGAACAGACCCGGGATCTACCCCCCCAGGTGGCACTCTATGACATCAACGGCCCGCTGTTCTTCGGCGCCGCGGAAAAGGCCGTGTCGACCCTGCGGGTAGTAGACCCCGAGGTACGCGTGGTGATGCTCGACATGCGCGATGTCCCGAGCCTGGACGCCACGGCGATCGTCGCCCTGCAGTCGCTGGTCGAGGAGCTGGCAACGCGCCAGGTGGGGCTGATCTTCATCGGCATGCCGGCACGCATGGTGCTCAAGCTCAAGCGCGCCGGCGTCAGGCGTCAGGCGGGCCACCTGGCCGCCGTGCGTCATCCGCCACAGGCCAGGCGGCTGGCCAAGCGCTGGCTGGTATCGACACCTGACATCTCAATGGGGGAAACTCGCCGCCTGGCCGAATGAGTTCTGAGGGATACACCACTCTCGGCATGTTCAGCATGTGCCGCCCGGCAAGACCGGGCGGCGCAGTTCACGGCAAGCAGGCTTAGAAGAAGCCGAGTGGGTTGATGTCGTAGCTGACCAGCAGGTTCTTGGTCTGCTGGTAGTGCTCCAGCGCCATCTTGTGGGTTTCGCGACCGACGCCGGATTTCTTGTAGCCGCCGAAGGCAGCGTGGGCCGGGTACTGGTGGTAGCAGTTGGTCCACACCCGTCCGGCCTGAATGGCACGCCCCATGCGGAAGGCAACATTCATGTCGCGGCTCCAGAGCCCGGCGCCGAGACCAAACTCGGTGTCGTTGGCGATCGCCAGCGCCTCGGCCTCGTCCTTGAAGGTCGTTACCGCGACCACCGGGCCAAAGATCTCCTCCTGGAATACCCGCATGCTGTTGTTGCCCTTGAGCAGGGTCGGCTGGATGTAGTAGCCCTTGTCATAGGCCGGATCGAAACGCTCCTTGTCGCCGCCGGTGAGGAACTCGGCGCCTTCATCGCGGGCGATATCCATGTACGACATGATCTTGTCGAACTGCTCCTGAGACGCCTGGGCGCCCACCTGGACATCGGTATCCAGCGGATTGCCCCGCTTGATCGCGCGGGTGCGCTCCATCACCTTGGCCATGAACGGTTCGTACATCTCCTCCTGGATCAGTGCCCGCGATGGGCAGGTGCACACCTCGCCCTGGTTGAAGAAGGCCAGCACCAGCCCCTCTACCGCCTTGTCGATGAACTCAGGCTCGGCGTTCATGATGTCGGCAAAGTAGATGTTAGGCGACTTGCCGCCCAGCTCTACAGTAGAAGGAATGATGTTCTCTGCGGCGCACTTGAGAATGTGCGAGCCCACCGGCGTCGAGCCGGTGAAGGCGATCTTGGCGATACGCTTGCTGGTGGCCAGCGCCTGGCCCGCCTCGGCGCCGTAGCCGTTGACGATATTGAGCACACCCGGCGGTAGCAGGTCACCAATCAACTCCATCAACACCAGAATCGAGGCTGGCGTCTGCTCGGCGGGCTTGAGCACCACGCAGTTGCCGGCGGCCAGCGCCGGGCCGAGCTTCCAGCAGGCCATCAGGATCGGGAAGTTCCAGGGAATGATCTGACCGACCACACCCAGCGGCTCATGGAAGTGGTAGGCCACGGTGTTGGCGTCGATATCGGCGGCGGTGCCCTCCTGGGCGCGGATGCAGCCGGCGAAGTAGCGGAAGTGGTCCACCGCCAGCGGAATATCGGCATTCAGCGTCTCGCGCACCGCCTTGCCATTATCCCAGGTTTCGGCCACGGCGAGCATTTCGAGGTTCTGTTCGATGCGGTCGGCGATCTTGAGCAGAATGTTGCTGCGTTCGGCAGCAGCGGTCTTGCCCCAGGCCGGCGCCGCCTTGTGCGCGGCATCCAGCGCCTTGTCGATATCCTCGGCGGTGGAGCGCGGAATCTCGCAGAACACCTCGCCGTTGACCGGGCTGACGTTGTCGAAGTACTGACCCTTGACCGGCGGCACGAACTCACCGCCGATATAGTTGCCGTAGCGCTTGGCAAAACTGACCTTGGCATCGGGCATGCCTGGGTTAGCATAGATCATGGCGTTACTCCTGTCGGTTGTGGCTATTGTCGTTATGGGTGATGCTCACTTCAGTGTTGGACAGGTCAGCACTTCGCGACATACTGCCATGGCAGGAGCCGGCCTCCTCCCTTGGTAGGAGGCCATTACCATCTCTCACCTGCCATGCACGAGGAGCGCGCCCCCCATGTACCGGCTGCTGGTCGCCGACGACCACCCCCTGTTTCGCGAAGCGATGGTTGCGGTGATCTCCCGCGGACTCAGCGGTAGCGAGACCCTCGAAGCAGCCAGTCTCGCCGCCGCCATTGGTGTCGTCGCGCAGCACGACGACCTCGACCTGGCGCTGCTCGACCTTGGCCTGCCGGATGCCGAGGGCCTCAGCGGCCTGGCGCAACTACGCCAGGCTGCGCCCTGGCTGCCGGTGGTGATCGTCTCCGCCGAGCAGCACAAGCAGACCATCCTCGAGGCGCTAAATCTCGGCGCGGTGGGCTATATCCCCAAGTCGACCCCGCGCGATGCGCTGCTCGCCGCCCTCCAGCAGGTTCTCGCCGGCCAGGTCTACCTGCCGCCTGACATCATGCGCGGCAGCCAACCGGGCAGCGCCGCACCGCCCCCCACGCCCAGTCAGCTGGCTTCGCTCACCGGCAAACAGCGCGAGGTACTGGCACATATGGTCAAGGGCGAGTCCAACAAGATGATTGCCTACCGTCTCGACATCGCCGAAACCACCGTCAAGACGCACGTCTCGGCGATCCTGCGCAAGCTCAGGGTCAGCAGCCGGGTACAGGCGATTCTCCTCGCCAGCGAGCGCGACGACGCCGTGCGCTAGCGTGTATGCCTACGACCGTCACCCGCCGACGTCATTGCATAGCCTGACGCTTGCAGGCCCGCAGCGGCTTTCCTAGGCTAATGGCTGGGCACGGATTGCCCGCGCCCGACACTTCATCGCCTGCAAGGAGCACTGCGATATGACGTTACCCGCCCCTCAAGATCGCTTTCCCAGGACACTCCCGCGGCTGGCGCTCGCCGTGATGCTGGCCTCGACCTACGCTGTGGCCAATGCCGAGGACAACGACGCCAATGGCCACGGCGAAGAGCGCGCCGACGCCAGCGTGACCGGCGACGAGGTCCTCAGCGACTACCACAGCGAGGAGGCCACGCTGCGCGTCACCCGGCTGGTCAGCGGCCTGGAACACCCATGGTCGATGGCCTGGCTGCCCGACGGCCGCATGCTGGTCACTGAGCGCCCCGGCAACCTCTACCTGATCGACGATGACGAAGTGACCGCACTCGGCAACCTGCCCGAGATCGACACCGACGAGGACCAGCTCACGGCGCCCGAAGGGGGAAATCAAGGCGGCCTGCTCGACGTCTCCGTGCACCCCGAGTACGACGACAACGGCTGGATCTACTTCACCTACTCCAGCCCCGGCGATGATGACGGTATAACCAGCGACGACGACTACGGCACTGCCACTGCCCTGGCGCGGGCGCAAATCGACGAAGAGGGCGGCGAGCTGACCGACGTCGAGACGCTCTACGCCCAGTCGCCGCGCACCGAGCCAGGCCGCCACTATGGCTCGCGAATCCTGTTGCCCGGTGACGGCAGCGTGCTGTTCTCGATCGGCGACCGCGGCCTGCGCTCCCCTTCCCAGGACCTCACCGACCCGGCAGGCTCGATGATCCGACTACTCGAGGACGGCGGCGCCCATCCCGACAACCCCTTCGTCGAGATGCCGCCGGGCAACCTGCGCCCGGAGATCTACTCCTTCGGCCACCGCAACAAGCAAGGGCTCGCTATTCAGCCCGACAGCGGTGAACTATGGGCCATCGATCACGGCCCCTCAGGGGGAGATCTGCTCTATCGACTCGAAGCGGGCGCCAACTACGGCTGGCCACAGGTCGCCTTCGGTAGCGACTACAGCACCGGCGAGTTCATCGGCATCGGCCAGGAAGCGCCGAGCGTGACCCCGCCGGCCCACTGGTGGGAAGACTCCATGGCGCCCTCCGGCATGGCGTTCTATACCGGCGACGATATCACCGAGTGGCAGGGCAATCTGTTTGTCGGCTCGCTATACCGCGCGCAGCTGCACCGGCTGGTACTCGACGGCGACAGCGTGGCCCACGAGGAAGTGCTGCTCGACGAGGAGTTAGGCCGCATCCGTGACGTGCGCCAGGGGCCAGACGGCATGCTCTACGTGCTCACCGACGAGTCCGACGGCGGGCTCTACCGCCTGTCGCCAGCCGATTGAGGCCGGCCGCCAGCGACATAGCCGCTGCTCAGCCAGAAGCGTCGCTTGGTGCCGTCGACACGCACTGCAGCAGCGCCATCTTCAAGCGCAGTGGCTTGAGCGGTTTGAGCAGGCAGCGATAGCCACGCTCTCTCGCGAGCGCCTTGAGTGTCGCGTCGTGATTAGCGGTAATCACCACCACCGGCAAACGTGGAAAACGTCGTTGCAGCATCGCTGCCACCTCGAACCCATCGGGCTGATGCTCGTCGAGGTGGTAGTCGACGATCAGCGCGTCGGCACCGCTGGCCAGTGCACCACTGCGTGTCAGCGCTGCCAGCGAGTGCCCCGTGGCCACGTCACACCCCCAGCCTGCCAGCAGCGCCTGCATCCCCTCGCAGATCGCCGGGTCGTTGTCGATCACCCAGATTCGGGCGCCAGCCAGCGGCGCCACTCCCGGCAAGGCTTCCGAAGCGCCGTTGGACGCGGGCGTTGGCCGCTGGCCATAGGGCACCAGAATCGAGAAGCGCGAGCCGCGGCCCGGGGTGGAGGCCAACGCCAGGCGGTGGCCAAGCATGCCACTGATGCGGTCGACGATCGCCAGACCCAGGCCCAGACCGCGGTCGCTCTGCTGCTGGCCCGCTTGGCCGCGGCGAAATTCGAGAAAGATCTCATCGCGCTGGGCGTCCTCGATGCCGCTGCCGGTATCGGCGACCACGATCTCGAGCCCCTCAGGACGGCGGCGGCAGCCAAGCAGGATGGAACCTCGCTGGGTATAGCGAATGGCATTGCTGAGCAGATTGCGGACGACCCGCGCCAATAGCGCCAGGTCGGAATCGATCACTGCCGAGGGTGCTACGTAGCGCAGCGTCAGGCCGCGAGCCGCGGCCACCTGACGGTACTCATCAGCCAGCGCGTCGAGCAGTTCGGTCGCCGCAAAGGGCGCCACATCGGGCTTGAGCACGCCGGCGTCAAGCCGCGAAATATCCACCAGCGTCCCCAGCAGCGTCTCGACGTCCTTGAGCGAGCGGCCGATGTGGCCCACCAGCCGCCGCGACTCCGCCGGCAGCGCAGGGTCTTCGAGCTGATCGCCCAGCGCCGTGGTGAACAGCCGTGCCGCATTGAGCGGCTGCAGCAGATCGTGGCTGACAGCGGCCAGAAATTTGGTCTTGGAGAGGTTGGCCGCTTCCGCTTCGGCCTTGGCGTCGCGCAGCCGCCGCTCGGTCTCGCCGCGCACCGTAATCTCCTCGCGCAGCTTGGCATTTACCGAGCCCAGCTCGGCGTTGACCTGGCTCAGCTCGTCGAGGGTACGGTGCAGGGTTTCAGTGCGCTCGCGCACCTGCTCGGCCAGCAGCACGGCATGTTCGAACGCTGCGTAGGGTGCCCCCCCGGCCACCCCGCTGGACTCGACGCGTTCGATCAGCGCCGCACACACCTTGCGCAGCCGGGCGTTCTCCTCGGCCAACGCCTGCTCATTGGCTGACGCCGGCGACGCCGCGTCGGGTTCAGCCGGCCCCGGGGCGCCCAAGCACAACCCCGGTGAAGGTCTGGTTGATGTGCATGCCATGGTGCTGCTCCCCGTAGGTATTGAAGCCAATCACGCGCTGGCGCCGCAGCAGCGCCGAGGCCGCCTGGCGTCGATCCAGCGATTCGATCTCCAGTCGCCGCAGGAAGCAGTCGAGACCGATGATCAACTCGGGTTCGCCGAGCCGCGCCGTCAGGTCGTCGAACACCGCCTCGAGGTCCGGCAGGATCGGCGCCGGGGTCATGGCGGTCAGCACGATGCCGTTCTCCACCGCACAGTAGAAGCTCAGGCTGCCGTCGTCGTTGACGCGCTGAATCGAGCGCACGAAGTAGCTGTCGCCGATCCGCACCGCCAGCGGGTAGCGGGCAAACACCTCATCATCGAGGGCCTCGCGGGAACAGCCTACCAGCCGCGCATACTCGTCGGCGGCCGGCGCGGCGTTGAGCTCGATCACACGACGCCGTTCGCGATCGGCATGGGTGACCACCAGCTTTTCGCTGCGCGGTCGCAGATGGTGGGTGGTGAAGACCTCGAACGGCAGCCGCGTGGTGAACATCACCACCACCGCGGCCTGGTCATGAAAGCGACCGGCGCTGTAGACGTGGGTATGCGCCAAGCGGTTGTCGTCGCCGGCGGAGCCACCGAAGCTGGGAATGCTGCCCAATGCCGCATCGAGGGTCGCCAGCACCTGTTCCTCACAGCTAGAGAGACCATCGAGCAGGGTCAGCGCGAAGTGCTCCCCGCCCGGCAGCGGCTGACCGCGTGCCTCGGCCAGCAGACCATCGGTAACGCGCTGGGCGCGCACCAGGTCGAAGCCCTCCAGCTCATCGATCAGCGCCAGCCCCACCGTGAAGTAGCGGGCATCGAAACCGACGGCGACGATGCAGCCGCGGTCATAGCCCTCGGGGGTAATCTCACCGGCGGTGGTACAGCCGCTGATCGGCACCCCGGCAAAGGCCGCATCCAGGGCCTCGCCCAGCGGCGCCAGCGTATACTCGGCGCTGACGAAGAACAGCACGAACCCCAGCTGCGGATGGCGCAGCGCAGCGGCGAGTTCCGTGGCGGCACAGCGGGGGTCACGGGCGTGGCTGACCGCGGTGCGCACCGCGGCCTGACGCTGATCGGCGGCAGCCGGATCCACACGTGGCATATCAAGCATGGCGGCGATCCTGCACGGGTTTTCCTGCAGTGTATGTCGCCACTATCGTGCTCCACAACGCCGTTGCTAACGGCGCGCGGCAAACAACGCCGTGAGACGCTCCACGTCCTCCGCCGACCAGCCCTCGGGCTCGATCAGCGCCAGCCAGGCCTCGATGTAGTGCTCGGCGGCGATCTCGTGGCCATAGCCGGGCGGCGCCGTCCCCGCCGCAAGGTCGGCCAACAGCTGTAGCCCGGTCACTACCGGGTACCAGGTCAGGTCCTGAGAGACATCCGGTCCGCGCGGGGCCTGCAACCACTCCGGCTCTCGATAGAGCGCCTCGGGCTCGAAGAAGGTCACCGGATCACTGGCATATTGCAGATAGGCAATGCGGAAGTCGCCCCACGCCGTCTCGCCGTCGTCGAGGCCCCCGTCCTGATTCATGAAACGCACCACGGCACCGTCGCGAAATCGCGGCAGCCAGGCCGGCGAGCCTTCATCACGGTCACGGGTCATGCTGCGCCAGGTAGGACTACGAAATGGCGGGCCGCTCCACAGCGCGCCATCGAAAGGATCATCGATGATGTCGTAGATATCGAAGGAGCGGTCAGAATTGAGCGCCCCGAGACTCAGGCCGTGAAGATACAGCGCCGGGCGCTGGTCCTCGGGCAGCGAGGTCCAGTGACCGTATACCGCCTCGAACAGGGCGCGGGCGGTTTCTGCGCCGTACTCGCCCTCCACGATCAAGGCCAGCGGACTCGGCAGGTAGGAGTACTGGGCCGTCACCGTGGCAATATCGCCGCGGGTCAGATACTCCAGGGTGTTCTGCGCAGCCGGGTCAAGCCAGCCTCGCCCGGTAGGCGTAGCCAGTAGCAGCAGCGAGCGCTCGAAGGCACCCACCCGCTTGAGCTCATCGAGCGCCAGCTGCGCCCGCTGCTTGGGGGTGTCGGCGGCATTCAGGCCGGCATAGACCCGCAGCGGCTGCTCGGCGGACTCCCCCAGGAAGCCCTCAATATCAGCGGCCGAGGGCCCGGCCGTGACGAAGCGGCGGCCGCGCAGTCCCAAGCCTTCCCAACTGATCAGTGACGCCTCGCTGCCGGCCACCTGCGGGTCGCTGGGTGGCACCAGGTCGTCCGGCATCAGTACGTCGACCTGCTGATAGGAGCGATCCAGGGTGCGTAGCGTCAGGCTGAAGATGATGCCATCGATGACCGACCAGAACAGCGCCGCTGCCGCCACCACGCCCACCACATGGGAAACCCGGCGTGGCACGATGCGCTGCAGCCGGCGGGCAAGGAAGCGGAAGGTGCGCCGAAACAGCCTGGCCAGCAGCAGCAGCAGCGCAAAGATGACCAGCGCGATCAGTGCCACGCTCAGCGGCCGAGTACCAGTGGTGGGCTCCATCTCCATCAATACCCGGACCGAATCCTGCCAGTCCGAGGCGCGCCACAGGAATGCGCCGGCAATCACCACGCAGACGCCTGCGGCGATGCGCTTGATGCTCAGCGAGCCGCGCGGCCCGGGTACCGGCAGTTCGAGGTAGGCCCACAGCCAACGTGCCATGACGCCCAGCGCATAGCCGGCGGAGAACGACAGCCCCGAGATCACCCCCTGAACGACGAAGGTGCGTGGCAGTAAGCTCGGGGTCAGCGAAAAGGCAAACAGCAGCGTTCCCAGCAGCAGCCCGAGCGCCGAAAACTGTCGTAGCACCTGCATGGCGTTTTTCTTCCCCCTTCAAGCGGCCAATCGCATCTAGCCAGGCCGAGCATCGAGTCGTAAATTGGGCAGGTTAACTAGAGCATTTCTCCACGTCCAACCACCAGCCTTCTCTTTTAGCACCATCCGCGAAGTGGTCGAGTCGGTGAAGCGCGTCAACGACATCATAGATGAGTTCTCCGCCGCCTCACTGACAGTACTTCGCCCGTGTTATGTCCTGCGCTGACCACCCAAGCGGCCAGCTCCCACGGCCAAGCCACTTACGGTCGACTCAGAGCCCAAAGCCAAGGCCGGAATGGAGTCGGTCTCCTTCACATAACAGGGGGCCTGCCTTCCTACTACATCACTCGGGCGGCCTAGCGACAGGCCTCTTTCTTCGTTAATCCCCTGCACTGGCACCTCGGCGTCGGCGCTCAAAACACTGCGGATACACTCAGCAACCCACCAAGCGCTACAGCATGCCGACTCACTGTATTGTTAAAACTTCCAATAACATAGATTAAGTTACAGAAAATATATTTATCCGGCTCTTGGCTAAAGCTTTTCTCTATCCTTCCGATAAAACACTTAGGAAGTAGATACAAACACCTAGACCGTACGGGCAGACACCTGCATAGCGGCACTCAAACGATTATTTAAGCCTTAAGCCGCCACCAGAGCGGCAAAGCTCCCCATACCCTTTTATTGCCTGCGGACAGTTACCACGCTCTGCATTGAGGACCCGATACATGAATCGCTTGATGAACAACCTCTCGGTCAAAGCCAGCCTGACCGGCGTACTAACTATCTTTATTGTGCTGATTTTGGTGGTAGCCGGCCTGGGCTACCAGGGCGGTCGCCTGGGCGGTAACGCTCTCGCAGAGCTTGACCGCACCGCCCTGGACAGGCTGAACTACTTGAACCTAAGCCGGATCGCCGTCAGCGATACCCAGCTCCACTATCAGAACTACTGGGACGCTCTCGACGAGAACAACAGGTCACTCGCCGCCGAAGAGAAGTCGCTAGCCGAGCAGCGCCTGGATACAGCCCAGCAGCACTTTGCCATCTTTGACTCCCATCAAAGTGACGCAGATAGCGCCATGAGTGAGGCTGTGGCGGCTGACTTTACTGCGCTGGTCGATAACGTACTCCTTCCTCAGCAAGCTGCCCTCGAGCGAGGCGACGAAACAGCCTATCTCGACCTGCTGACCACAGCTCGCGAACATAACCAAGCCTTTGCCGCGTCGAGCAGTGCCTACGGCGATTACAGTTACGAATACGCCAACCAACTGGTGACCGACTACCGGTCGCAGATGTGGCTATACGGCGTTATCGATATTGCTGTGCTGATCCTCGCCGCACTGATTGTGCTGATCGTACGAGTCGCCCTGGTGGGCAGCATCGTCAAGCCGCTCGAAGAAGCGGTCGATCACTCGGAGCATATTGCCAAGGGCAACCTCTCCCAGCCGATCCCCGAGCTCGGGCGCAATGAGCTGGGCCGCCTCTTCTCGGCCATGCAACATATGCAGGCTAGTCTGGCCAAGACCGTGGCAAGCGTGCGTGACAGCAGTGGCTCGATTCATATCGGGTCGCGGGAAATTGCCAGTGGTAACAGCGACCTGTCATCTCGCACCGAGGAGCAGGCCGCCTCGCTACAAGAGACCGCCGCCAGCATGGAGCAGCTCACTGCCACGGTGAAACAGAACGCCGACAACGCGCGCCAGGCCAGCACCCTGGCCAATGACGCCTCGACCACCGCAGGCCGAGGCGGCGAGGAGGTCGACCGGGTGATCGCCACCATGCACGGGATTGCCGACAGCTCTAAAAAGGTGGTGGATATCATCGGCGTGATCGACTCGATCGCCTTCCAGACCAATATCCTGGCCCTCAACGCCTCGGTGGAAGCGGCACGCGCCGGTGAACAGGGCCGCGGCTTCGCGGTAGTGGCCAGCGAGGTACGTAACCTGGCCAGCCGCAGTGCCGATGCCGCCAAGGAGATCAAGTCACTGATCGAGGCCTCTGCCACCCAGGTCAAGGATGGCTCCGAGCTGGTCGAGAGCGCCGGCAGCACCATCCGCGAGGTGGTCGCCTCGGTGAAGCGCGTCAACGACATCATGGATGAGATCTCTGCCGCCTCTCAGGAGCAGAGCTCGGGCATCGAGCAGGTCAACCAGGCCGTGTCGCAGATGGACGAAGTCACCCAGCAGAACGCGGCGCTGGTCCAGCAGGCCTCGTCGGCCGCCGCCTCGCTGGAGGAGCAGGCTGCCAGGTTGGAATCGGTGGTTTCCACCTTCAAGATCGCCGACAGCGCCTCGCCCATGTCACGCCCCGCGCTGAGCGGCCAGGCGACTAGCGCGCCCGCCAAGCCACTTGCGGCTCCCACCGCGCCCAAGGCCAGCCAAAAGGCCGAGCTGGAGTGGGACTCATTCTGACAATGCCGTGAGGCAATACCGCTAGCTGCCAGACTTAGCTAGCGCTGACTCTCGACCCCCTTTCAAGCGGCCTGGCAACAGGGCCGCTTTTTTCATTCATGCACGACCTAGGTGCAACATACGCCCCAACTGCTCGCGCACGGTGCACTCGCCGCGCAGCCAGGGCGCCAGCAGCCGAGTCGACAGGGGAATGAACAGAAACACCATCAGTGGCGTCAGCACCAGGGTGCTGACCAGCACCTTGGCGACCAGCGGCAGCGTGGCCAGCACCCCGCCCGCCAGCAGTTGAAAGGCCAGCGACACGGGAAAGAACGCCAACCAGATGGCGACCGCCTGCTTCCAGCGCGGCGGCGTCTTTCCGCTGGCGTCGGCGAACCAGCGATCGAGCCCGGTGGCGCGGTGTTCATGGGGCGCCTCGAACAGGCCGGAACCGCGCACCAGCCAGGCACGCCGCGAGGCGGAGTGCTCCCAGGCGGCAAGGGTCGCGGCATCGCGGAAGCGGAAGATGATCTGATACTCATTGTCGCCGGGCGGTGGCGCCAGCACGCCGGAGCCAAGGTAGCCGGCGAAATCGGCGGCCAGCTCACGGCCTTCATTGAGCCAGGCGATAAAGGCGCGGTAGCGGCCATGGGCTACGCGGCGCGCCACCATCAGGGTCACGGGGGCAGTAGACATCGTGTATCTCCTGTTACCTCAGCGGTGCGGGTAGCGCCGCCGAGCGAACGAACGGCCCGGGTAAGGGCCTCCGTAATACTAGGCAAAAACTACACCATCTTCCTCAAAAACACTATCAGACCATTATCTACCTTACATGCCAGAAGAACGATCATCTTTCTGGATATATAAGGAATATTCCCCTAGCAAGATGCCATCATGCCCGACACCGCCCCCCATAAAAAAACCGGCACCCGTGGGTGCCGGCCAGTCCATGCAAGGAGGAGATCAATTGGTCGCGGCCACCGCCACCGGCGCGGCGCCGCGCTTGATGGCCGCGTAGCCCAGCCCGGTGATCAGTGAGCCGATCACGATTGCCGCCAGGTAGAGCAGCACCGGGGTGATGGCGTTGGGAATCAGCAGCACGAAGATGCCGCCGTGAGGGGCCATCAGCTGAGCGCCGACCAGCATCGACAGCGCCCCGGTCACCGCACCGCCGGCGATGCAGGCGGGGATCACCCGCAGCGGGTCCTTGGCGGCAAACGGAATCGCCCCCTCGCTGATAAAGCACAGGCCGAGAACGAAGGAGGCCTTGCCCGCTTCGCGCTCCGGCTGCGAGAACTTGTGGCGGGCAGCGAAGCTGGCGATGCCCATGCCGATCGCCGGCACCATGCCGGCCGCCATGATCGCCGCCATCGGCGCATAGGTCTGCGAAGCCAGCAGGCCAACGCCGAAGGTGTAGGCGGCCTTGTTGACCGGCCCGCCCAGGTCGAAACACATCATGGCGCCAAGCAGGATGCCTAGCAGCACCGCATTGGTGGCGTCCATGCCAGCCAGGAAACTGGTCAGGCCGGAAAGGATTGCCGCCACCGGCTCGCCGATCACGTAGATCATGGTCAGGCCGGTGACCAGACTCGCCACCAGTGGAATGATCAGGATCGGCTTGAGCGACTCGACGCTCGACGGCAGCTTGACGTATCGCGCCACCGCCAGCGCCACATAGCCGGCCAGGAAACCGGCCAGGATGCCGCCAATGAAACCGGCCTCGATCTCGGCAGCCAGCATGCCGCCGATCATGCCCGGCGCAATACCGGGTCGATCGGCAATCGAGTAGGCGATATAGCCGGCCAGTACCGGAATCATCAGCGCGAAGGCGGTACCGCCACCGATCTGCATCAGCGCCGCCGCCAGGGTGCCCTCCTGCTCGAAGGCATCGATACCGAACACGAAGGAGAGGGCAATCAACAGACCGCCGGCCACCACCATCGGCAGCATGAAGGAGACGCCGGTGAGCAGGTGCTTGTAGACGCCGACTTCCTTGAGGCTCTTCTTGGCCTCGGCGCCGGCAGCGGCACGTCCGGCCTCTTCCACCGCGGCATTGGCCAGCGCCGCCTCGATGGTTGGGCGAGGTTTCTTCAGGGCGTTGCCGGTGGAGGTGCGATAGATGCGCTTGCCGGCAAAGCGGGTGGGATCCACTTCGATATCGCAGGCCAGCAGCACCACGTCGGCGGCGGCGATCTCCTCCTCGGTGAGCTTGTCCTGGGCGCCTACCGAGCCCTGGGTCTCGACGCGGATCTGATGCCCCAGCGCCTTGCCGGCTTCGCTAAGCGCCTCGGCCGCCATGAAGGTGTGGGCGACCCCGGTCGGACAGGCGGTGACGGCCACGATCTTGCTGCCGCCAGACCCCGCTGCTGCCTGGGGCTGCGGCTCCGCTGCCGGCTGAAAGTCCCGGGCCTCGCGGCTAGCTCGTTCGAGGAAGGCCTCCGGGTCAGGCAGCGCTTGGTCGATGGGCGCCTGGTAGAGGCGCTTGCCGGTAAAGCGCTGCGGCTCGGGGACCCGCTCGGCGGCTACTACGACCAGGTCGGCGGCGGCGATCGCGTCAATGCTGACCGGCGTCAGCGGCTCGAGCTGGCCATGCATCTCGACGCTGACCTGCCACTGGCGGCGAACGGCGGCCTGCTCCAGGCGGCGGGCGGCGAGGAAGGTGGTCGCCATGCCGCTGGGACAGGCGGTGATCAGGATGATGTTCATGCGAGCGCTCCCCCTGTATCGACGTCGTCAAGGCGACGCACACGGGTCTGTTGTTGGAGAGAAGAGAGATCCTCGGCGTGGACGTTGCCCACCCCGAGGTGGCGAACCGATTCGGCCGATAGTGCCGTAGCGAAGCCCAGGGCTTGGGCGGGCGCATGGCCTTCGAGCAGGCCGTGCAGCATGCCGGCGACCAGGGTGTCGCCGGCGCCCACGGTACTGGCCACCGTGACGCGGGGCGGCGTGGCCAACCAGCTGCCGCGACGACTGACCCACAGCACCCCATCCGCCCCGGCGGAGATCAACGCCTCCTCGACGCCGGCGGCGTGCAGCCGCAGTGCCGCGGCGAGGCGTTCGGCCCGCGTGTCCAGGGCCCGCCCAGCCCAGTCGGCAAGCTCCATTTCATTGGGCTTGACCGCGGTGGGCCCGGCTTCGATGGCGGCCTTGAGCGCCGCCCCGCTGGTGTCGATCCATACCGGCAGGCCGTGACCGCGCAGCCGCACCACCAGCGCGGCCAGATCCTCGGCGGCGATGCCAGGCGGCAGGCTACCGCCGATCAGAACCGCATCGGGACGCTGGTCTGGATCACTGGCCAACGCATCGAGGCGTTCGACCAGCGTGCTGAAGGCGGCGGCATCGACCTGCAGCCCTGGCCCGTTGATGTCGGTGACCCGCCCGTCATGCTCAGCGACCTTGGCGTTGATGCGCGTTTCGCCGGCCACCCGCAGGAAGTCGTCGGTGACCCCCATGGCCTCGAAAGCGCGCAGGAAGGGGCCATCGTTGGCGGCTCCAAGAAACCCCGAGACGCGCACGCGATGGCCAAGCGCGGCCAGCACCCGCGCCACGTTGACGCCCTTGCCGGCGGCGTCGAGATGAGTCGCGTCGGTGCGATTGACCTGCCCCAGCGCCAGACGTGGCAGATTGATCGCCAGGTCCAGCGCCGGGTTGAGGCTGAGAGTGAGCACCTTGGCCATCAGCGAACCTCCAGGGCGTCGCGTACCGCCTCGCTGGTGGCCTGCGCCAGCGCCAGCTCGGCTTGGGCTCGCGACTCAGCCAGGTCGACATCACGCAGCCGCGCCTTGACCAGCGGCACCTGGCGCGCGCTGACCGACAGCTCATCGACACCCAGACCGACCAGCACCGGCACCGCCATGGCGTCGGAGGCCAGTTCGCCACATACCCCGACCCACTTGCCCTGAGCGTGGGCGGCATCGACGGTCATCTGGATCAGGCGCAGTACCGCCGGATGCAGGCCGTCGGCCTGGGCCGAGAGCTCGGGATGGCCGCGGTCGATGGCCAGGGTGTATTGGGTCAGGTCGTTGGTCCCCACCGAGAAGAAATCCACCTCGGCGGCGAGACTCGGCGCCAGCAGCGCACAGGACGGCACCTCGATCATTACCCCGAGCTGTACGTCGGTGGTACGCTCGGCGACGGGAATCTCGGCCAACAGGCGGTCGTAGATCGCCTTGGCCCGACGAAACTCGGCGACGTCCTTGACCATCGGCAACATGATCCGCAGCGGTGCCCCCTGCGCGGCCATCAGCAGCGCACGCAGCTGGGTCTCCAGCACCTCCGGCTGGGTCAGCGCTAGACGGATCCCTCGCAGGCCTAGGAAGGGGTTGTCTTCCTGGGGTACCGGCCAATACGGCAGCGGCTTGTCGCCTCCGACGTCAAGGGTACGCGCTACCAGCGGCCGCCCCTCCAGGGCAGTGATCGCCTCGCGATACTCCTCGATTTGCGTCGCCAGATCCGGCGCTGACGCATGCGCCATAAACAGGAATTCGGTTCGCAGCAGGCCGATACCCTCAGCCCCACGTTCCACCGCGTCCGCGGCGTGGGCGGTATTGCCAAGATTGGCGGCGACCTCGACGCGATGCCCGTCACGGGTCTGCCCCTCCTCGAAGCGCGCCTCCCATGCCGCATGCTCACGCGCCTCGCGCTCCTTGAGGCGCAGCTCGGCGCGGCTACGCCGCTCCGCCGACGGGGCCGGAATCACTCGCCCACGCTCGCCGTCGAGGATCATCTCGAGGCCGTTGTCGAGGGTCAGCACGCGCGCACCGCCGCCGACCACCGCTGGAATCCCCAGCGCCCGCGCCAGGATGGCGCTGTGGGCAGTGGCGCCACCGCGGGCGGTCAGCAAGCCGCGCACCCGCCCGGTGTCGAGGCGCGCGACATCGGACGGTCCCAGATCGTCTGCCACCAGAATATAAGGGTGCGCCGGCGGCTCGGGCATCTCCACCTGACAGAGAATACCGAGCACGCGGCGTCCGACGTCACGCAGGTCGGCAGCGCGCTCAGCCAGCAGCCGGTCGGCGAGCATCTCCTGGGCATGCGCCGCAGTATCGATGGCCTCCCACCAGGCCCCCTCGGCGGACAGGCCGTCGCGAATACCGTCGCGGGCCGCCTGGTGCAGCTCGGGGTCGTCGAGCATCTCCTCGTGCATGGACAGGATCTCGGCGACCTCACCGCCCGGCGCGCGCTTGACCAGCTCCTCGAGCTGCGTCTGGCCATCGGCGATGGCCTGCTCGAGGCGTGCGGTCTCGGGCCCCTCGCCGCAGCCCTGGCGCGGGTAGTCGAAGCGCGGCGTCCGCATCACGAATAGCGGCGCGATTGCCAGACCCGGCGACGCCGCCACCGCCAGATGCGGGGTGTCAGCCGGCAGCGGTTCCAGTGCAGGCGTCTCACCGGACGTTACGACGGCGTGTTCGCGCCCCTCATCGAACGACGCGACCTTCTCCCCAAGCCCGGCGCTGACCGCCTCGCAGACAGCCGTCAGCGCCGCTTCGGCACCCACGCCTTCGGCCGAGAACAGCAGCTGTTGCCCGCGCCGCGCACCGAGGCCGATCACCTTGGTCAGGCTGGCCGCCGACACCGCAGCACCGCCGCCGTCGGCCAGTCGTACCTTGATCGCCAACGGCTGTGCCCGCGCCACCTGCACCAGCTGTTTGGCCGGCCGCGCGTGCAGCCCGTGGGCGTTGAGTACGCGAACACTGGCGGTCTGGGCGCTGGCCGACTCGCCGGCCAGGCGCGCCAGCACCTCGGCTTCGCTCAGCGCCGCCAGACTCTCGCCGGCACCGCTGTCGAGCAGCGCCACCAGACGCTCCAGCAGCGGGCGATGCGCATCACCCTGGGCCGCCAGGCAGAACACCCCGTTGACCGGGCCGTTCACCGTGGTCAGCGGCGCCTCGGGGGTCGCCAGCGCCAGCGCCGGCTGGTTGACACCCCGCTCCCCGCTGGCCAACCACAGCCCCTGTCCCAGCGACTGGGGCGTGGCGGTGGCCATCGCCGCGACGAACTCGCTCTCCACACATCCCGTCTGGCGCAGACGTGCCGCGCCGGCCAGCGCCAGCTCAGCGGCATCCGCGGCAGGGAATCCCAGGCACAGCGTGTCGGCATCGAGGCGCGCCTCGACGACGGCCTTGGAGAGCAGTGCAGCGACCTCATCGGCCGCATTCGCCGCCGCCAACCGCTCGGCGACACCGTCACGGTCGAGCACATGGGTCAACTGGCGCAGGATATCGAGGTGCTCGTCGTTCTGGGCAGCGATAGTGACCAGCACGTGGATGCGGTTGCCGTCGTGCCACTCCACACCGCGGGGAAACTGCAGTACCCGCACCCCGGTGCGTTTGACATGCTGACGGCTATCCGGGGTGCCGTGGGGAATGGCAATGGCGTTGCCGAGAAAGGTCGACGACTGCGCCTCGCGGGCATGTAGCCCCTGGCGGTAGCCGGTATCGACCAGCCCCGCCGTCTCCAGCGCCTGGGCGGCGGCATCGAGCGCCTCGCGCCAGTCACTGGCCTGGCAATCGAGAAGGATATCGTCCTGGCCGAGTGTCAGCATGAGCTGCCTCCTGGTCGTGCCTCGCCCGACACGGGCGAGGGGCAATAATAGGCGTGCGGCAGGGCGGCATTTGACGGGCCGCGCTTCAGTCACTAAATCTTACAACCACGCGCTGAATCGTGTCACCATGCACTAACGACAATGCTGGATCGAGAACACGCTTTTATCAAGCCACAGCGTCTACGACTTTGGCAGGGGGCCGAAGCCCGTGCAGCTGGCGTAGAATGAGGAAGCCGACGAATGCCCAAGCCAAGGAAATCCGTCATGACCCTAGCCGAAATCGCCCGCCTGGCCGGCGTCTCGCGTACCACGGCGAGCTATGTGATCAATGGCCGGGCCAAGGAACGGCGAATTAGCCAGGACACCGTCGATAAGGTCATGGCCGTGGTCGAACGCCATCACTATCGCATCGATGCCCAGGCTGCCGCACTGCGCCGCGGTGCCAGCCGCACCCTGGGATTGATCATTCCCGACCTGGAGAACGCCAGCTATGCGCGACTCGCCAAGCGTCTCGAACGCGGCGCCCGTGAGCGCGGCTACCAGCTGCTGATCGTCGGCTCCGACGACGATCCCGAGAGCGAGCGCGAGCTGGCAAGGGCACTACGCGCTCAGCGCTGCGACGCCTTGATCGTCGCCAGTTGCCTGGCCATGGATGACCCTTTCTACGCCGACCTGATGGCGGGCGGCCTGGCCGTGATCGCCGTCGACCGTGCCATGGATCCGGCGCACTTCGTCAGCGTGGTCAGCAACAACCAGGCGGCGGCCCACGCCCTGACCCGCTCAGTGCTATCACCCGAGGTTGAACGTATCGCCTGGCTGGATGCGGTGCCGCGACTGTCGATCAGCGTTGAGCGCCGCGCCGGCTTCCAGCAAGCCTTGGCCGACTCCGCGACCCAAGCGGTGACCTACAGCGCCGCGCGCTATGACCGCGGCGAAGGGGCGCGTCTAATGCGCCAGCTGCTCGACGATCACGGCCTGCCCGACGCCCTGGTTACCGCGTCCTACACCCTGCTAGATGGCGTCTTCGACGTCCTGCTCGAACGCGGCCACCTGCCCCAGGGGCTGCGCCTGGCCACCTTCGGTGATGATCGGCTGCTGGATTTCCTGCCATTAGCGGTCAATTCACTGCCCCAGGATCATGCTCGCATCGCCGAACTCACCCTCAACCGTGCCCTGGCGGCCTGCCAGGACGACTATCGCCCAGGTCAGGACGTCGTCGAGCGCAGCCTGCGGCGACGCCTGCCACAGCTGACAGGCCACCCCGACATGGTATAGAATATTCAACACTCGGACGCCGCGGCGACAGCGTCTCGCGAGGTTATACCACGATCCACCGCCCGGATTTCATCGATCCGGGCGGTGGATTTTTTGATATAGGGTCGCCGATCACTCAGCACAGGTAACCGTAATGAATGCCTATCTTGAACAGCGTGCGCTGAAAATCTCTACCGCCACGACGCTGGTGGTGGCGAGCCTGGGGGTGGTGTTCGGGCTGCTCTCCGGCTCGCGCTCGATCCTCTTCGACGGCGTTTTCTCGACCATCGATGCCGCCATGTCGCTGCTGGCGCTGTTCGTTTCACGGCTGGTCATGAAGGAGTCGAGCCGGCGCTTCCAGCTTGGCTACTGGCACTTCGAGCCGATGGTCGCCGCGCTCAACGGCTCGATCCTGCTGCTGCTGTGCTTTTATGCCTTCTTGAACGCCATCAGTGGACTGATGGAAGGTGGCCGCGAGCTGGCCTTCGACGTGGCGATCGGCTATGCCGTGATCGTGTGTGCGGTCTGCTATGCGATGTACTTTTACGAGCGCCGCCTGAATCGCCGTGCCCACTCGGAGTTCGTGCGCATCGATACCCAGAGCTGGCTGATGGCAGCGCTGATCACGACGGCGCTGTTGGTGGCCTTCGCGGCCGGGCTGCTGATGCAGGAGACGCCGCTGGCACACTGGACGCCCTACGTCGACTCGGCGCTGCTGGCGGTGTTGACGCTGTGCTTCATGCCGGTGCCGATCGGCATCGTGCGTCGCGCCATGCGCGAGGTCATGATGATCGCGCCGACAGCGCTGGACGCCGAGGTACGTGCCGCAATGGCGCCCGTCATGCGCCACGAGGGGTTGCTGGAATACGCCAGCCACGTGGCCAAGAGCGGCCGCGTGCACACCATCGAGATCCACCTGCTGACCACCCCCGAGTTCGCCCGCGACGCTGGAGTGGCGCGGCTCGATGAGGTCCGCGAGGAGATCGCCTCGCGGCTTAGCATCCCCGGCGAGCAGCGCTGGTTCACGCTGTCGTTCACTGCCGAGCGGCGCTGGCTATGAGGGTTCACCCTGCATCCAGCGCTGTTCCAACGCCGCCAGCGACGGCGCCAGCCGCTGCCGCAGCGACGCCAGTGCCGCCTGACAGGATGCACGCTGCGAGGCGGCCTGCTCGAGGCGCTGTGCCGCTTGCATCAACTGCCTTAGCCCGAGGCTTCCGGCCTCACCCTTGATCAGATGGGCCAGCTGCGCGATGTGCTCCATATCCTCGGCAGCGTGGGCTGCGCTCAGCTCGTCGAGGCGTGCCGGCATATTGGCCTGAAACAGTGAAAGCAGCGCCTGACGATCTGGCAGCGGCAAGCTCGCCTCGAGTTCATGCAAGGCGGCGGTATCTAGCCACTGCGGCGTCGGGTCATCAGCGTCGGTCGGCGCCATCGCAGTGGCTGGTGGCTCACCGGGCAGGTGGCGTTCCAGCACCGCCAGCAGCGTCTCACGAAACAGCGGCTTGGCCAGGTAGCCATCCATACCGGCCTCGCGGCAGCGCGCCTGATCGCCATCCAGCGCCCCTGCGGTCATCGCCACAATCGGGACATCCCGGGTCCAGCCATCACGCTGACGCAGTTCCCGGGTCACCGCCAAGCCATCCATGTCAGGCATCTGCACGTCCATGAAGATCAGCGCAAAGCGCTGTGCCTCACAGCAGGCCAGCGCTTCGCTACCGCTGGCCGCTACCGTGACCCGACAGCCCAGCCGCTCGAGCATGGCCACCGCCACCAGGGAAAACGCATGAAAAATCCTACACCGCGAGAACGTCGGCCAGATAGGTCTCATCCAGGGCGGCTTTCTTCTGCTTCCGCCGGATTCCGCCTTTGAAACGCGTCTCCCCTTTGAGGTAATTCAAGGCGATATGACGCACCCTGGCGAGATTTTCAGCGGCCTGACCGCGATGGATTTTGCAAGCATCCTCGCGGAGCGCCACATCCAAGGACCAGTGGAGCTTATTCTCGACAAACCAATGCTGGCGAGCCGCTTCGGCGAGCTTCTTGGCGCTCAGTTCGGCAGAGCTGATGTAGTAACGGATCATTGGCGCCTCTGGTGCGTCATCACCTTGCTGGCGGAAACTCATCACCACGCTCACCGTTTTCAGGCCTGGCCATTCATAGCTAAGCTCCTGAAACTCTTCAGTAACTTCGCTGACAATATGGTACCTCGTCTCTTTTCGGCCACGGTTCTTCTCATCTGTGACATAGGCGTCACCCTCGAAGCTGACTACCTTGGCCATAGGAAACGCGGCCTCGAAGGCGTCTGCCAGGGCCGGCTGATTGTCCTTCACGGACAGTAGGTAATCGGCGCCCTTCTGCAGGACCTGTGTGGCGATCTTCTTCTGGCATCCCATGGCATCGATCGTCACCAGGCAGCCTTGCAGATTGAGAAGCTTGAGCAGCTCGGGAATCGCCGTGATCTCGTTGGACTTTTCGGCCGTCTTGACCTGGCCCAGCACCACACCATTCGCCGCACTGAAGGCACTGACCATGTGGATCGCCCCTTTGCCCTTCCCTCGGCAGTACGACCCACGCAGCGTCTTGCCATCGATGGCCACCACCGCGCCCTCCGTCACATCGTGGCAGGCCTTCATCCACTCGGCGAATGCGCTTTGCAGCTGCTCGGCATTCACCAGGGCCATGACCCTAGCCAAGGTGTCATGGCTCGGCACGCCAGCTTCAAAATCGCCGTACTGGCGCAGAAAGTCGAGCTTTGCGTGGCCAAAATCCTCGATTTCGTCCCAACCCTCGGCACCACAGATCACCGCACAGACCGTCAGAAACAGGATATCCGACAGCTGATGCTGCACTTTCCAGGCCTGGCGGAAGTCGGGAACGATCGATAAATGGTGCATAAGCGATGGTGTCAGCATGAGGTCATCTATGAGCAAAAGCCGTTAGATGACCACATTAGCTCCTACTGGTAAAGCGCTACGAGGCCCGTCGTAGAGCGGTTTTTCATGCGTTTTCCCTGC
>NZ_FNGH01000014.1 GCF_900102875.1 Franzmannia pantelleriensis | reverse complement strand
CAGCCAGTGCGCGGCAACCGCCTGTGGACAGCGCCCCTCCAATGACAACACGCCCCACAGACGCCAACGCCCGCGCGGGGCGGGCGTTGGCGGCAGCATCACAGGGACTCAGGCAGCAGGCGCCTGCTTCATCTTGCGCATCACTGCCAGCGCCGGCCCTGAGACGACATAGGCACCGAACAGCAGCAGCAGCATCACCGACGGCTGTACCGAGATCATGACAAAGCCGAGCACGATCGCCAGCAGCACCACGAAGGGGACCGGCTTCTTGAAGTCGATATCCTTGAAGCTGTGGTAGCGGATGTTGCTGACCATCAACACCCCAGCCGCTGCCACGACCAGCAGCATCAGCAGCTTGAAGCCTACTGCACCGGCATCGAAGCTGTTGAATGTCCATACACTGGCGGCAACGAAGGCCGCCGCCGAGGGGCTCGGCAGGCCGATGAACCACTTCTTGTCGGTACTGCCGATCTGCACGTTGAAGCGTGCCAGGCGCAGGGCAGCGCAGGCCACATAGAGGAAGGCCACCACCCAGCCGGTCTTGCCGATGTCCTGAAGAATCCAGGTAAAGGCCACCAGCGCTGGGGCCACGCCGAACGACACCATGTCGGAAAGGCTATCGTATTCGGCCCCAAAGGCGCTCTGGGTATTGGTCATGCGTGCTACCCGGCCATCGAGCCCGTCGAGCACCATGGCGATGAAGATCGCCACCGCTGCGGCGGTAAAGTCGCCATTGATACCGGCGATCACGGCAAAGAATCCCGAAAACAGTGCCGAGGTGGTGAACAGGTTAGGCAGCAGATAAATGCCGCGCCGGCGCACCTTCTTGCCATCCTCTACCGCTTCCTCGATGACCTCGGTCTCGCGCACGAAAGCCGAGGCGATATCCTCGTCGGCACGCGACGAAGCTTGCTGCTCGGTTCTATCATGCTCTGGCGTGTTCGGCTCTTGGCTCATGGTTCTCTTTCCGTTGCCTAAAAAAAGCGCCGCGGCGCCTTTTCCATTCTACACCCTGGCCTGAATTACGATAGCAACGCGGCATAATGCCAGCAGCCAGCAACGACAAGGGCGCGGAAATCCGCGCCCTTGTCAGCATCAACCACCGGCTCGATCAGTTCTTCGACTTGTCGACCAGCTGGTTGGCAGCGATCCACGGCATCATGGAGCGCAGCTTGGCACCGACCTGCTCGATCTCGTGCTCGGCATTGAGGCGGCGACGCGCCGTCATCGAGGGGTAATTGGAATTGCCCTCATTGATGAACATCTTGGCATACTCGCCTTCCTGGATGCGCTTGAGCGCGTTACGCATGGCAGCGCGCGACTCGTCGTTGATGACCTCGGGGCCAGTGACGTACTCGCCGTACTCGGCGTTATTGGAGATCGAGTAGTTCATGTTGGCGATGCCGCCTTCGTACATCAGGTCAACAATCAACTTGAGCTCGTGGAGGCACTCGAAGTAGGCCATCTCAGGCGCATAGCCGGCCTCAGTGAGGGTCTCGAAACCGGCCTTGACCAGCTCGACGGCGCCGCCGCACAGCACTGCCTGCTCGCCGAACAGATCGGTCTCGGTCTCGTCCTTGAAGGTGGTCTCGATGATCCCGCTGCGGCCGCCGCCGACGCCCGCGGCGTAGGAGAGCGCGAGCTCCTTGGCGGTACCCGAGGCATCCTGATGGATGGCGATCAGGTCAGGAATGCCGCCGCCCTTGACGAACTCGGAGCGCACGGTGTGACCCGGCGCCTTGGGGGCAATCATGATTACGTCCAGATCCTTGCGCGGCTCGACCTGGTTATAGTGGATGTTGAAACCGTGGGCGAACGCCAGGGTCGCACCTTCCTTGAGGTTGGGCTCGACTTCCTGCTCGTAGATCGCCTTCTGGTTCTCGTCCGGGGCCAGAATCATCACCACGTCGGCGGTCTTGCAGGCTTCCGGCACAGAAGCGACCTTGAGGCCGGCAGCTTCGGCCTTGGCCGCAGAGGAAGAGCCCTGGCGCAGCGCGACGGTGACGTCGACGCCGGACTCCTTGAGGTTATTGGCGTGGGCGTGGCCCTGAGAGCCGTAACCGACGATGGTGACCTTCTTGCCCTGGATGAGGGACAGGTCGCAATCCTTGTCGTAATAAACGCGCATTGGGATTCTCCTGAGATAGTGCAGAAATGGAATTCAGCGTTGATGGCCACCCGCGCCGTCTTGCGCGGCGCTGGGTTCGTCGAGGCGATGACGACACCATAAGCTAGGCGCGGCGTTGCGTAAAACGCTATATTTGCAATATCACATTGCATCTAATGAAATACACCTTATGGACATGCGCCCCCTCAAACACTTCCTGGCCCTGGCCGACATGCTGCACTTCGGGCGAGCCAGCGATGCCTGCCATATCAGCCCCTCGACGCTGTCGCGCTCGATCCGTCAGCTCGAGGAGAACCTCGGTGCTCCGCTGTTCGAGCGCGACAACCGCCATGTGGCGCTGACCCGCCAGGGCCAGAGGTTCCAGCACTATGCCCGCGATGCGCTCGAGCAGTGGGAGGCGATCCGCCATTCGCTGATGAGCGAGTCCCGCGAGCTGGCCGGCGAGATCAGCATTTACTGCTCGGTGACCGCCAGCTACAGCTTCCTTTATGCGCTGCTCAGCGAGTTCCGCCTACGTCATCCGCGCATCGAGCTCAAGCTGCACACCGGCGACCCCGCCGAGTCGGTGGGACGCGTGCTGGCAGGGGAAGAGGACATGGCGATCACGCCACGGCCGCGCACCCTGCCGGACGGCCTGGCCTTTAAGCCGATGACCACCTCGCCGCTGGTATTTATCGCTCCCCGCGAAAACACCAGCTGGATGCCCAGTGCGCCGCAGACCCCCAGCGCCACTCAGTGGGCCGGGGTGCCGATGATTCTCTCCGAGTCGGGGCTGGCCCGTGAGCACTGCGACACCTGGTTCCGGGCGCTTGGCGTCACACCGCAGATCTATGCCCAGGTCGCCGGCAACGAGGCCATTGTCAGCATGGTAGGGCTGGGGTTCGGGGTCGGTGTGGTGCCCAGGATCGTGCTCGACAATAGTCCACTCCACGACCGGGTTACGATCCTCCCGGTCAAGCCCGAGCTCCCCCACTACGACGTCGGCCTGTGCGTCGCCAAGCGCCGCCTCAAGAGCCCACTCATCCGCGCGCTGTGGGCGGAGGTGTAAAGAGGCCTACGAAAAAGCCGCCCCGGAGGGCGGCTGAAAAATTCTGCAGATGTCGCTTTACGTCGCGAGCGCAGTCGCCGTCAGAGCGAGAGCACCTTATCGCCACGCGCTATCCCCGACACCCCGGTGCGTGCCACCTCGAGAATGCCCACCGGCGCCATGGCCTGGAGGAAGGCATCCAGCTTGCCGGCGTCACCGGTGATCTGCACGGTGTAGAGGCTCGGTGTGACGTCGACGATCTGGGCGCGGAAGATATCCGCAGTGCGCTTGACCTCATCGCGCGCCGCCCCAAGCGCCTTGACCTTGACCATCATCAGCTCGCGCTCGATGTGATTGCCCTCGGTCAGGTCGACCAGCTTGACCACGTCGATCAGCTTGTTGAGGTGCTTGGTGATCTGCTCGATCACCCGATCGTCACCGACCGTGGTGACCGTCAACCGCGACAGGGTCGGGTCTTCGGTAGGCGCCACGTTGAGCGTCTCGATGTTGTAGTTACGCTGGGCGAACAGCCCCACCACACGGGACAGCGCGCCGGGCTCGTTTTCCATCAGGATCGAAATGATATGGCGCATCAGGTCCGCTCCGTCTTCGAAAGCAGCATGTCACGCATGGCGCCCAGCGGCACCTGCATCGGATAAACGTGCTCGCGCGGGTCGACATAGATGTCGAGGAACACCAGCTCGTTGTTGTCGGCGAAAGCCCGCTCGAGGGCGGGTTCGAGATCCTCGTGACGCTCCACCTTGATGGCGGTAAACCCGTAGGCTTCGATCAGCTTCTGGAAATCGGGCAGCGACTCCATGTACGAGTGCGCATGGCGCGACTTGTAGTTGAGGTCCTGCCACTGGCGCACCATGCCCAGTGAGCCGTTGTTGAGATTGACGATCTTGACGCCAATGCCGTACTGCTTACAGGTCGACAGCTCCTGCATCATCATCTGGAAGCTGCCTTCACCGGTGATGCACACCACGTCGTCCTGCGGGTAGCTCTTCTTGATGCCCATGGCGGCGGGGAAGCCGAAGCCCATGGTGCCGAGCCCGCCCGAGGTGATGAAGCGGTTGGGCTTGTCGAAGTGGTAGTACTGGGCGGCAAACATCTGATGCTGACCGACGTCGGTGGTGACGAAGGCCTCGCCGCGGGTGATCTTGCACACCGCTTCGATGACCTCCTGCGGCTTGAGCGCCTCACCGGGCTCGGAGGGCTCGTAGAGCTTGCCGCGCCGCTCGTCGCGCCAGCTGTCGATCTTCTGCCACCACTCACCGAGCGCCTCGGGATGGGCGATCTCCTTGCCCTGCACCAGGCTGATCATCTCGTTGATCACGCTGGCCGCTGGCCCAACGATCGGCACATCGGCGCGCACCGTCTTGGACACCGAGCTAGGATCGATATCAACGTGCACGATCTTGGCGGTGGGACAGAACTTGGAGGTGTTGTTGGTGACGCGGTCATCGAAGCGCGCGCCGATGGCGATGACCAGGTCGGCATGGTGCATGGCCATGTTCGACTCATAGGAACCATGCATGCCGAGCCAGCCGAGGCACTGGTCATCGCTCTGCGGAAAGGCGCCGATGCCCATCAGGGTGGTGGTGATCGGGAAGCCGAGCTGCTTGACCAGATCGGTCAGCCCCTCGCAAGCGCGGCCGGTGACCACCCCGCCGCCGGTGTAAAACACCGGCCGCTTGGCCTTGAGCATTAGCTCCACGGCTTTCTTGATCTGGCCGGTATGCCCGCGGGTCACCGGGTTGTAGGAGCGCATCTTGACCTTTTTCGGGTAGACGTACTCATAGCGCTCGGTGGGCGCGGTCATGTCCTTGGGTATATCCACCACGACGGGGCCGGGACGGCCGGTGGAAGCCAGATAGTAGGCCTTCTTGAGGACTTCCGGAATCTCGGACGGGTGCCGGATCGAGAAGCTGTGCTTCACGATCGGACGGGTCACGCCGATGATGTCGGTTTCCTGGAAGGCGTCATCGCCGATCAGGTGGCTCATCACCTGGCCGCACAGCACCACCATCGGAATCGAGTCCATATAGGCGGTAGCAATACCGGTCACGGCGTTGGTCGCGCCGGGCCCGGAGGTCACCAGCACGGTGCCGGGCTTGCCGGAGGCGCGCGCATAGCCGTCGGCAGCGTGGGTCGCCGCCTGCTCGTGGCGAACCAGGATGTGTTTGACTTTGTCCTGACGGAACAGCGCATCGTAGATATGCAGCGCTGCGCCGCCCGGGTAACCATAGATATATTCGACGCCCTCATCCTGCAGGAAGCGGGCGATCATGTCGGCGCCGGATAGCAGTTCCACGTGTGTTTCTCCCCTGGAGGTCTCGAGTGCGATCCATGGCCCGGTTGCGGGTCATGGGGTCGAGTGCGACGGTACGTCGCTGCCGGCGGTGCCGGCACCTGATGCCAAACCCTGGCTAATGAGCCCTGTTGGGGCCTGCACTCTCATTCAGGAACACTGAGGCATGACGACATGCATCGAGCGTTCCCTTTCACGGCGGTTCACCGTGTCGGGGGCGTTGGCCAGATCGAGCGGTTAGCCCGAGCCGGAAGTCCTTCGGCGGGTAGAGGCCATTCGGCCTACCCTTCGCGCGGTGAATGGGGGTTGCCCGTAGAGTCCGCGCCCGCAGTCAGGAACCGACAAGAGTCCAATAGCACGGCAGGGCTGTCAACCGCGAAACGGCCTTTGGTAGCGCAAGGTCGACAAAAGGGCAAGCCGCGGACATTAAAAAGCCCGTCTCGACCAGCGAGACGGGCAAACGAGGTCGGACGCGACCGTTTAATCGTTTATCGGCAGACAGCTCATTTACTGAAGTGTAGCTGGCCTTCAGTAGCAGTGACCTTGATTACGTCACCAGGCACGAACTTACCGCTCAAGAGGTCCTGGGCCAGCGGATTCTCGAGCCGGCTCTGGATCGCCCGCTTGAGCGGCCGCGCCCCGAACACCGGATCGAAGCCGACCACCGCCAGCTGGGCCATGGCATCGTCGCTGACCTCGAGCCCCAGCTCGTGCTCGGCCAGCCGCGCCCGTAGGCGCTCGAGCTGAATACCGGCGATCGCCTGGATCTGCTCCTGACCGAGGGCGTGGAAGACCACCACCTCGTCGATGCGGTTGATCAGCTCGGGGCGGAAATGGTCGGCGACCACCGCCATCACCATCTCCTTCATCTGCGCGTAGCCCCGCTCGCTGTCGTCTTCGCTGGCCCCCATGCGCTGAATGATGTCGGAGCCCATATTGGAGGTCATCACGATCACGGTGTTGCGGAAGTCCACGGTGCGGCCCTGGCCGTCGGTCAGGCGGCCGTCCTCGAGCACCTGCAGCAGGATGTTGAAGACATCGGCGTGAGCCTTCTCCACTTCATCGAGCAGCAGTACCGAGTAGGGCTTGCGACGCACCGCTTCGGTCAGGTAACCACCCTCTTCATAGCCGACATAGCCGGGAGGGGCACCGATCAGCCGCGCCACCGAGTGCTTCTCCATGAACTCCGACATGTCGATGCGTACCATCGCCTCTTCGGTGTCGAACAGGAAGTTGGCCAGCGACTTGCACAGCTCGGTCTTGCCGACCCCGGTGGGGCCAAGGAACAGGAACGAACCGTTGGGCCGGTTGGGGTCGGCCAGGCCGGCCCGCGAGCGGCGCACGGCGTTGGCCACCGCGGTGACCGCCTCGTCCTGGCCGATCACCCGCTGATGCAGGGCCTCTTCCATCCGCAACAGCTTGTCGCGCTCGCCTTCGAGCATCTTGGCCACCGGGATACCGGTCCAGCGCGATACCACCTCGGCAACCTCTTCCTCGGTGACGTTGGAGCGCAGCAGTTGGTGGGTCGAGGTGTCCGCGCCCCCTGCCTCACTCTCGGCGATCTTGCGCTCGAGGTCGGGAATCACCCCGTACTGCAGCTCGGACATCTTGCCCAGGTCGCCCTGGCGCTTGGCGGCGTCGAGCTCGACCCGCGCCTTGTCCAGGGCATCCTTGTACTGCGCCGCGCCCTCGATGCTGGCCTTCTCGGATTTCCACACCTCTTCGAGGTCGGCGTACTCCCGCGCCAGCTCGTCGATCTGCGCCTCGAGGGTCTCGAGACGCTTCTTGGAGGCCTCGTCGGTCTCCTTCTTGAGGTGCTCGCGCTCCATCTTGAGCTGGATCAGCCGGCGGTCGAGGCGGTCCATCTCCTCGGGCTTGGAGTCGAGCTCCATGCGAATCCGCGACGAGGCCTCATCGATCAGGTCGATGGCTTTGTCGGGCAGTTGGCGGTCGGTGATATAGCGCGCCGACAGCCGCGCTGCGGCAATGATCGCCGAGTCGGTGATATTGAGACGATGGTGAACCTCGTAGCGCTCCTTGAGGCCACGCAGGATGGCGATGGTGTCCTCCTCGGAGGGCTCATCCACCAGTACCTTCTGAAAGCGCCGCTCGAGGGCGGCATCCTTCTCGATGTACTTGCGGTACTCGTCGAGGGTCGTGGCGCCCACGCAGTGCAGCTCCCCCCGAGCCAGCGCCGGCTTGAGCATGTTGCCGGCGTCCATGGCGCCCTCGGCCTTGCCGGCGCCGACCATGGTGTGCAGCTCATCGATGAACAGGATCACCCGCCCCTCTTCCTGGGCCAACTCGTTGAGCACCGCCTTCAGGCGCTCCTCGAATTCACCGCGGAACTTGGCCCCGGCCAGCAGCGCGCCCATGTCCAGCGACAGCACGCGCTTGTCCTTGAGGCCCTCGGGCACCTCGCCGTCGACGATGCGATTGGCCAGCCCCTCGACGATGGCGGTCTTGCCGACGCCGGGCTCACCGATCAGCACAGGGTTGTTCTTGGTGCGCCGCTGCAGCACCTGGATGGTACGGCGAATTTCGTCATCGCGGCCGATCACCGGGTCGAGCTTGCCCTCGGCAGCCCGCGCGGTGAGATCGAGAGTGTACTTGTTGAGCGCCTCGCGGTTGTCCTCGGCGTTGGCGTCATCGACGCGCTGGCCGCCGCGCAGACTGTCGATGGCAGCTTCCACCGCCTTACGGGTCAGGCCGGCCTGGGTCAACGCCTTGGCCAGCGCACCGCCCATCTCCAGCGCCGCCAACAGTACCAGCTCGCTGGCCACGAACTGGTCGCCACGCTTCTGGGCTTCGCGGTCGGCGAGGTTGAACAGCCGTACGAAGTCGCGGGACGGCTGCACCTCACCGTCGAACTTGCCGACTTCGGGCAGGTTGTCGAGGTATTGCACCAGGCCGGCACGCAGGCGGCCGCTATCGCCACCGGCCTGCTGCACCAGCCCCTTGATGCCGCTGTCGCGGGCATCGAGCAGCGCCAGCAGCAGGTGGCCGGGGTCAAGCTGGTTATGGCCACGGCCCACTGCCAGTGACTGGGCGTCGGCCACGGCGGTCTGCAACTTGCCGGTGAATTTATCGGGTCGCATCTATCTCTTCCTCCATCGGGGTGGCGGCGCGTTCGGACGCACCGCTTGGCCCTGTCAATTAGGTCTTGACATGTTCAATGGAGTCAGCGGGAGCCGCTTTCAAGTCACCCCCGGGGAAAGCTCGCCTAGCGTTGATCTGGATCAAGCGTCTCAGCGCAGCCAGATCACGCTAGCCATGCGGCCGGTCTGACCGTCGTCGCGGCGGTGGGAATAGAAGCGCGGCTCACACGACGTGCAGAAGTGCCCGCCGCTGATCTGATGGATCCCAAGGCGCTCGAGGCGCAGACGCGCCAGCTTGTAGATATCGCCCATGAAGTGACCCAGACGATAGGGGCTGGGTTCGAAGGCCGAGGCCGCCTCCGGCTGCACCGCGACGAAGGCTTCGAACACTTCGGGACCGACTTCGAACTGGGCGTTGGAAATCGCCGGCCCCAACCACACCAGCAGCTCGTCCGGTTCGATACCCAGCGCCGCGACGGTAGCCTCGAGCACACCGCCAGCGAGGCTGCGCCAGCCGGCGTGGGCCAGCCCCACCTTGGTGCCCAAGCGGTCACAGAAGAATACTGGCAGGCAGTCAGCGGTCTGAATCACGCAGGCGTAGCGCTTGTCCTCCGCTACCGCGGCATCGGCCTGGGGCACCTCGGGGGTAAACTCCTGCTGCACCGCAGCACCGTGCACCTGGTCGAGCCACAGCAGTGGGCGGTCGTCGTCGAGCTGGGCCCGCAGCAGCTCGCGACAGCGCTCGACCATGGCCGGGTCATCGCCGACATGCAGGGCGGTGTTGAACGCCGCGAAGGGCCCCTGGCTGGGCCCGGTCTCGCGGGTAGTGACGAAGGCGCCGACCCGGGTTGGCGCCGGCCAGTCGGGCAGCACCAGCGTCGGGTGAGGGTGAAGGTCGTCGGCGGCGTCGTGCATCGCGAACTCCTCAGAGGGTGTTTACAAAACAGGCGAACGAAGGCAAGACAAGGCGAAAACGATCGAGAAAGCGGAGTTTACGGGGTGTAAATGAGCATTTTGAGATCGTTTTCAACGCAGTATTGCCAAGTGCAGCCATTTTGTAGACACCCTCTCAGCGCATGGTGGCATGGTCGTCACGCAGATAGTCGAGCAGCATCAGCATGTCGTCGGGCAGCTCGGCGCGGTACTCGACCCGTGAACCGCTGGCCGGATGCATGAAGGCCAGCTTGCGCGCGTGCAGCGCCTGACGCGGAAACTCGCGCAGCAGGTCCTTGAGCGCCTCATCGGCCCCGGGCGGCAATTTCAGCCGCCCACCGTAGAGTGCATCGCCGATCAGCGGAAACCGCTTGTGGGCCAGGTGCACACGAATCTGGTGCGTGCGCCCGGTCTCAAGCTTGCAGCGTACGTAGGTATGATGGCGAAAGCGCTCGGTGACCCGATAGTGCGTCACCGCCGGTTTGCCACCACCGGTGACCGCCTGACGCTTGCGATCCTTGGGGTGGCGACCGATAGGCGCATCCACCGTACCACCGGAGGTCATCACCCCGGTGACGATGGCATCATACTCGCGGGACATGCTACGCGCCTGCAGCTGCTCCACCAGCGCCGCCTGGGCCGCCAGCGTCTTGGCGACCACCATCAGTCCGGTGGTGTCCTTGTCGAGGCGGTGCACGATGCCCGCGCGGGGCAGGCTGGCCGCCTCGGAATGGTGATGCAGCACCGCGTTGAGCAGGGTGCCATCGGGGTTGCCGGCCGCCGGATGGACCACCATGCCGGCCGGCTTGTTGATCACCAGCACCTCGGCATCTTCGAAGACGATATCCAGCGCGATGGCCTGGGGCTCGAAGCGGGTGTCGTCCTCGAGCTCGGCGTTGAGCACCAGCTGTTCGCCCCCGTGCAGCTTGTGCTTGGGACGCACCGACTCGCCGTCGACGGTCAGCGCCCCCTGCTGTATCCAGCCCTTGAGCCGCTCGCGGGAAAAGTCGTCGAACAGCTCGGCAGCGGCTTGGTCGAGGCGCTGGCCGGCCATGGCGTCGGGGACGCGGGCGTCACGGTGTAAGGTCTCGGACATGATGAAACGGCGGGGCCTGTGTGTTTTGCAAACGGGTGCGTTATAGTGAGCCGATTGTGGCAGATTGCGAACGATTCTAGCATGGCCACCCGGGTTGTTTGATACGAGGATCAAGATGCGCGTTATGCTTACCGGCACCCGGTTCGGTGCCTTCGCCCTCGCCGTGACCCTGCTCAGCGGCTGTGCCCTGTTCGGTGGTGGCAACGACGACGAGTCAGACGATGACCTGCCCCAGGTATCGGAGCAGGAGCTCTACCAGCAGGCCCGCGCCTCGCTGGAATCGGGCCGCTACTCCAGCGCAGTGGAGGAGCTCGAGGCCGTGGACAGCCGCTTTCCGTTCGGTGACTATGCCGAACAGGCCCAGCTCGAGCTGATCTACGCCTACTACCAGACCGACAACTGGGAGGCCGCGCGTGCCTCGGCCGGGCGCTTCATCCGCCTCCAACCGGACCACCCCCAGGTCGATTACGCCTACTACATGCGTGGTTTGTCTGCCTATCAGGCCGGGCGCTTCAGCCTCGAGCGGCTGCGGCTGGTCGACCTGTCGCGCCGCGACCTGGGCGCCTCCCGCGACGCCTACAGCGACTTCAGCGAGCTGATCCAGCGCTACCCGGATAGCGAGTACGCCCCGGACGCCCGCCAGCGCATCATCTACCTGCGCAACGTGCTGGCCGCCCAGGAACTTCACGTGGCCGACTTCTACCTGCGCAAAGGGGCCTATCTGGCCGCCGTGCAGCGTGGACGCTGGGTGATCGAGAACTACCCGGAGTCCACCGCCAACCGCGACGCCCTGGCGGTGATGGTCGAAGGCTATCTGGGTCTCGGCATGCGTGACCGCGCCCGCGAGGTGCTGTCCACCCTGATCGAGAACGACCCGCGTCACGAACGCCTTAGCGGCCGCACCTTCCGCCCGCTGCACGTCAACGCGGACTCGATTTCGGCCTAAACGCTAGCATCGCCAGAAAACAGAACGCCACCGCCCACGGGCGGTGGCGTTCTTTTACGTTCGTAACGCGTTAGCCTACTCCCCCGGCTGCCAGCCGTTGACGATCGGGTAGCGGCGATCGCGCCCGAAACCGCGCGGCGTCACCCTCACGCCGACCGGCGCCTGGCGGCGCTTGTACTCGCAGCGGTCGACCAGCTGCACCACGCGATAGACATCCTCGCGGGGAAAGCCCGCCTCGATGATCGCCTCGGCGCTCAAGTCGCCCTCGATATAGCGCGTCAGGATGGCGTCCAGGGTGTCGTAGTTGGGCAGCGAGTCGCTATCCTGCTGGTCCGGTGCCAGTTCGGCAGAGGGCGGACGCGTGATGACCCGTTCGGGGATCGCCGGTTCCTGGGTGTTGCGCCAGCGCGCCAGGCGATAGACCCAAGTCTTGTAGACGTCCTTGAGTGCGTTGTAACCGCCCACCATATCGCCGTAGAGGGTCGCATAGCCCACCGCCATCTCGCTCTTGTTGCCGGTGGTCAGCACCATCAAGCCTTTCTTGTTGGAGATCGCCATCAACAGCACGCCGCGCACCCGCGACTGCAGGTTCTCTTCGGTGGTGTCGCGCTCGGTACCGGCGAAACTTTCGGCCAGGGTCTCGCTGAACGCCTCCACCATCGGCGCGATCGGCATCACCTCATAGTTGACACCAAGCAGACGTGCCTGCTCGGCGGCGTCCTGCTGGGAGATCTCAGCGGTGTAGTGGTAGGGCATCATCACCGCGTGCACCCGCTCCGGGCCCAGGGCATCCACCGCAATGGCCAGCGACAGTGCCGAGTCGATGCCGCCGGATAGCCCCAACACCACGCCCTTGAAGCCGCTCTTGTTGACGTAGTCGCGGACGCCGGTCACCAGCGCACAGTAGAGACTCTCCTCGGCCTCCACCTCTGGCTCGATCTCGCCGCCACGCGGTACCCAGCCGCTCTTCTCCTTGACCAGCTGCACCGGCATCAGTCCCACCTGCCAGTGCGGCGCCTGCACCTGCAGCTTGCCCTGAGCATCGACGCAGGCCGAGCCGCCGTCGAACACCAGCTCGTCCTGACCACCAATCTGATTGACGTAGACCAGCGGCAGCCCCACCTCAGCGGCGCGCTCGGCGAACAGCGTCAGGCGTTCGGCGGGTTTGTCCTGATGAAAAGGCGAGGCATTGAGGGTCACCAGTATTTCGGCGCCGGCCTGCTTGGCCTTGCGTGCCGGCGCTTCCTGCCACATGTCCTCGCAGATCAGAATGCCGAGCTTGGCGCCCTTGTACTCGAACACCAGCGGCTCACTACCCGGCGTGAAGTAGCGCTGTTCATCGAACACCTGGTAGTTGGGCAGCGCCTGCTTGGCATACTCGGCCTGCCACTCCCCCTGGTAGAGCAGCCCCGCAAGGTTGTAGCGCTGTCCCTCGCGCATGCCGGGGTAACCGACGATCACCAGCACCTCGCGGGACATCTTCTCAGCCATCCGAGATCGCGCCTCGCGCAGACGCGTTTCCATGGAGGGTCGTAGCAGCAGATCCTCCGGCGGGTAGCCGGTCAGGAACAGTTCCGGCAGCACGACGATATCGGCGCCATGCTCGATACGCGCCTCGCGCACCGACTCGATGGCGCGCTCGGTATTGCCGGGAATATCACCGACCAAGGGGTCGAGTTGGGCCATCACCAGCGTCAGGTCTTGCATGGGCGTGAAAATCTCTCGAAACTCATGGTTAGTCCATTGTCCCGCATGGCCGCACCGCTGGCAAAGCCGCGGTAACTGCCCGCCTCCCGCAAGGAGTCATAGAAGGATGAACCTGTTGATCATTCGGCTGATCATCTTCGCCGTGCTGTTCTTCGCCGGCCTCAAGCTGTACAGCATGTATCGCGAATGGAAGCTCGACCGCGAAGAACTGCTGGACCACGATACCGGCGACAGCGACGCCAACCAGATCGTGCGCTGCACCTACTGCAAGGTGCACCTGCCGGAGAACGACGCCCTGCGTGAGCGCGGCGAGTGGTTCTGCTCCAGCGCCCACCGCGACAAGTACCTCGAAGAGCAGAAGGATGAGTAGCAACGTGCCTAGAGCGGCGCAGGGATGGGGTCACAGCGTGTCCGTAGCGCCCTGTCGCCGATAAGCCGCGGCTTATCGGCGTGTGAGCTGTGTCATATGGTGGTGTGCAGGCGCCCTTCCAACCGATAGGGGCTCGGGTCGAGGATCGCTTCGCGCTCCAGCAGCTGATCCACCAGCAGTCGCGTCGAGGCCGGCGCCAACACCAGGCCATTACGGTAGTGGCCGGCATTGACACTGAGATTCTCGAGCCCCGGCACCCGCCCGATAAAGGGCGTCCCATCCGGCGAGCCCGGCCGCAGCCCGGCCCAGTGATGCTCCACTTCGCACTCCGCCAGCGCCGGGATAATCCGCGTGGCGCTCTCCCACAGCGACTGCCTCGCCGTCTCGTCGGTGCCCTTGTCGAAACCGACTTCTTCCAGGGTCGAGCCGGCCAGCACGCGGCCGTCGGCGCGGGGAATCACATAGCGACCATCCATCAGCACCACTCGCTGCACCAGCCCCGGCGGCGCCTTGAACAAGAGCATCTGCCCCTTGACCGGTCGCACCGGCAGGCCCACACCGAGTGACCCGAGCAGCTCGGCGGCCCAGGCACCACCGCAGACCACCACCTCACCCGCAGTAAAACGCTCGGCGCCGGCTTCCACCGCCATGACTCGTCCTGCCTGATGCGAAAGCCCGGTTACCTCGACATTCTCGACGATGCGCACCTTGGGCATTGCCGCCAGGCGCGTGCGCAGCGCCTTGAGCAACCGAGGGTTGCGAATGCTGCCCAGGGTCGGCATCCACAGCGCGCCATGGCAGCCCGGCGCCGCCGCCGGCTCCTTGGCGTAGAGGAAGTCGGCCGCCACCCGCTCCAGCGGCTTGCCCACCGCCCGCGCCCAGCCCAGTGCACGCGCCTCGTCATCGACACGCAGGTAAAGCAACCCCTTCTGGCGATACTCCGGGTCGATGCCCGTCTCTTCCAGCAGCCGCAGCGCAAGCTCGGGGTAGTAGCCCTCCGACCAGGTCGACAAACGCGAGATCGGCGCCGAATAGCGCCAGGGGTAGAGCGGCGAGACGATCCCACCACCGGCCCAGGAGGACTCACGGCCGCACTCACCGCGCTCGAGCAGGGTCACCTCGTGGCCGGCGTCGGCCAACTGCAGCGTCGTCATCATGCCGATGACACCACCGCCAACGATTAGGAAATCACTCACAGTAGAATCCGATATGGCTTACATAGGCTTGGACTAGGGTGACAAGACCGGCACCACGGATGGAGCGTGCCTGCCAGGGAGGCCCCATGCGCCCAACGTGTCACCAAGACTATCACGAGACGCCAGCGGCAAACCGCCAGCGAGTACATCATCTAACTCAGGGGTTTACGCTAATCGAGCTGCTGGTGGTCATCGCCGTGGCGGTGATCATAGCCACCTGGGCCATTCCCAGCTACCAGCAGTTTACCGCACGCAATCAGGTAGCGGCCGAGGTGATGCGGATCAAGACGACGCTGGCCACCGCACGCAACACCGCCATCACGCGGCGTACCACCATCGCCGTCTGCCCGGTCGTCTCTGCCGACTCGACTGGCTGTGACTATACGGATTGGTCGCTACCCTTGGCCGTGGTGGAAGGTCAGGCAAGCAGCGGCAACCTGAGTGACGCAACGCTACTGCGTATTCTGAAGGGTACAGGCGGTCCGACCGTAAGCTTTAACCGCAGCACACCTATTCGCTACCAATTAAACGGCTTCACCCTAGGGCATAACGGCACCTTCGAGGTGTGCGGCACGCATATGGAAGGTGTGAAGATTATAGTCAGCAATACGGGGAGAACAAGAGTCCCGATAGATGACAAACCCACCTGCTAACTGACTCATCTCTTTTAATATCCTTCAGTTATTCCAAACGCTGTCCAGCCGATGTCCAATATAAAAGTGAGAACCAGAGGTGCTCACTATCAAACTTAATAAAGCTAATGACCATCAAATGGTCTCGATCCAGCTGGCCACCCCCGGAGTCACATTCGTGCTCTGATTATTATCTCTCCAGAAGAGTTGGAGGGACTCTGGCAACAGATTAAAAGCGGCTGAGAGTGCCTCTGCATCATGTGAATAGCTTGCATTACCACCACCCGACGAACTAACCGTAGCGTCTGAGAACTGCTTGGCCTCACCGTCCTCGGAGTCCTCCATGGGCGCTAAAATAAGAGCACCACTGAGGCCACCATTACCGCCACCTGTAATCCCAAACGTATCGCCTAACACTATAATAAGACCGTCAAAACCGGGGGTGCCAGAGGTTCCATAATCACCGTCAACAATCAAAATACCTGCACCACTCGCATTCCCCTGTACGGAAGCGTCGCCAGTAACATACGTAATCATGGGGGCACTGGCATTTCCTAAATTTGTCCCATTAGAGATAGAGGAAATCTGTTGCCCGGCCCCGCCATTAGCCGTAGTATCAGCCGCATAAACCTTCAGCGACTCGACGAACTCGGAAAACTTGGCCGCGTCGGTCAATATACTCTCACTTATTTCATTTGAGATACCGCCAGAGTAATTATCGATTCGATCATCGCCGATCTGAGACTCTATATAGCTCTGCTGACCCGCCGTTGAAATCGCCGGAAGGCTACCAGAGTCAACACTATCCTCTACAGCCCCTTCAACGATAAAGGAGTTGGAAGAAGGCGCACTAAAAGGGTTAACCTGGGCTGGGAAATTCAGAGCAGAAAGCCCTAGAAAGGATGAGTCCGGATCAATATAAACTACCTGGATAGTGCGATTGAGATCGCCGGCAAGCCCTCGAGAAGTAATCCTTGCTGTCTCATTATCCAGCCTGCATGTTTCATGCTGGTATCCCACCGTAGAGTCCTGTGCATTCGACACAGATATGGTTTCACCAAGACTTGGCGGATTACTGCAGGCCGGCAGGGAAGAAATCGAGTTCCCCTTGACACTGGTGAGCCGTTGCGAAGCACCAAACTCTGCCGCCATCTGAGCATTCGCGGAACTGCGATTACTCCCTGCAGCAGTTTCTTCAACTCGAGCACTCTGCAAGCCACTCACACCCAGCACAAGCGCCAGAGACATGAGAGTCAAGCTGACAATCAGTGTCATACCGCGTTGCTTATTCTTCATTTTCATACCCTCCGAAACATTCCCATGCTTCAGCTAAAGATGTCGGAAGAACGACGGGCAAACCTGAAGGCTATCGTCTTCCCAGAACCGTCGTTTAACGTTACGGTGACATCAACAAAGGCCTCACTGCCTTCCACGATGCCCTGCGCGAAAGAAATTTCTTCTACACCAAATATTACCGGCTGCGGGGTGGGGTTAGTTGATTCACACTTTGGAGCCACAATAATGCTACCTTCATTTACATAATATTCGAGTGCCTGCAGGTCGCCAGAAGAACAGTATCCGCCATATTCACCATCGCTGATTTGGATCACGAGATTACCTGAGTCCGTAACCTTTTGCTGCTCGGACCACGGACTGACGCCAATTGAACTCCTAACTTCATAAGCAATCACGTTTGTTATAAAACTAACTACCTCTTGCCTCCTGTTGACTTCCTCGACCGTGAGAAACGTCTGCCGAGTAGTCATAAAAAGCTGCGTCGCCCCCATTACAACTAACAGGCCAAGCACCAGCGCAACCATTAACTCAACGAGTGTAAAACCTTGCTGTTTGCTGGAGGAGCCGGGTGGGGAGTTAAAGAATGACATAATATTTACGCCCCCCCTGGCAGCTGAACCACATAGACGAGTCGGGAGACATCTCCCTCATCAGAGAAACGATCATCTTGCCATTCGACAATGATTTCATACTCACATGAATTTGGTTCAAGAATAGTCGAACCAGAGGATTCCATGTGAGGCAAAATATCGTTCCATGCTTCATACCATTCCGAAGTAATACTGCCAGGTGAAGGGCAATTATCGGAATCACTCCAAAGCTCTGCCCACAGCCGTTCAACGCCATCCTGTGCAGCCGCCGTTGCAATAGTTCGCTGGTAGGCAAGATTAGCGGACTGCAGCCCCTTGAGCTGCATGGCAGCGAGCCCAAGCAGCCCGAACGAAAGCACAACCACTGCTACTAATACTTCTAATAGTGTGAAGCCAGCCTGAATGCCTACTCGAGAACCATCTCGCAACTTACAAGTGTGTTGAACGGAGGCCTTAATCATCACAGTTCTCCAGTTCATCTCGCAGGTTTCTCACCTGCCCGGAGAGGAGAATGCTAATTTCCCTATGTACATCGCCTGCTCGTGATATGCAAATTGACACCTCACCACCGGTGCGCCCGAACCTATTGAAAATCAACTCGCCCCCTGATGCCAGAGCAATCTCTATAGAAGGATGGCTAGCAGCACGCTCATAAATAGCACTTCCATCGCGCACGATGCTAATTGGCCACCCTTTATCAGCACCAAGCGTGACCTCGACGCCATCTAATCGTTTACTTACAGCCTCTCGTCTTGCAGCCAACACCATAGACAAAACATCATTGGTGCTAGCCGACAGCTGCTGCTGCTGCCGTAGTTCAAAATAGCTAGGGACTGCTATAGTGGCGAGTATGATCGCAACTGCCATGGTAACTAGCAGCTCAATCAGTGTTAGCCCTGAATTCCTAGTTACCCTACCAGCACTCATCAGGACCACGCTCCCCTCTTTGATTTAGGGTTATTGTCTGGCACGCGGTATCTGCAGTTTGAGCACCTTGCGCCGCAGCACTCAACGTAAACTCTGCAGTACCCAACGTTGGTGCGCTTATAGTGTAAAAACCCTCTTCAGAGGCGGTGGGAAAGCTGGAACAATCCTGATAAGTATTGCTGACGGTATAACAGCGCTCCAACCGACTAGCCAAGTTGAGCAACGTTGCATGAGCATCGCTGCGGCGAGCTTCAAGCACATAGCGCTGATAGCTGGGGTAGGCGATCGACGCCAGGATGGCGATGATCGCCACGGCGATCATCAGCTCGATCAGGGTGAAGCCCCTCTGCCGCGACGGCCGGCGAGAGGCGATGCTAGTCGATTGCCCTGCACTCACTGCGGTGTCCCCCGCCTATGGTTGCCCTGCCTACTCAGGTTACCTTTCGTTTCAATATGCGGCATAAGTACCAGTTCTGGTAGTCCCCAGCCGCAAAAAACCGGGCAAGATGCCCGGTTTCCTTACCAGTCTATATCGTCAGAGTAGCCCATGCTGGCTAGCACTCACTCACTGGCAATCACACGCTCTCTCAACTCGCGCGGCATGGAGAAAGTAATCGTCTCCTCACGGCCGGCGAGTTCTTCCGGCGGCGTGGCGCCGAGGCCCTGCAGCCGCTCGATGACACCCTGGACCAGCACCTCCGGGGCGCTGGCCCCGGCGGTGAGGCCGATGGCGGTGACACCGTCGAGCCAGGCCGGGTCGATCTGGCTGGCCTTGTCGATCAAGTACGCCGGGGTGCCGACACGCTCGGAGAGTTCGCGCAGGCGGTTGGAGTTGGAGCTGTTGGGGCTGCCCACCACCAACACCAGGTCGCATTCGGCAGCCAGGCCGCGCACCGCGTCCTGGCGGTTCTGAGTGGCGTAGCAGATATCGTCCTTGCGCGGCCCCTCGATCTCGGGGAAGGTCGCGCGTAGAGCGTCAATGACCTTGGCGGTATCGTCCATCGACAGGGTCGTCTGGGTCACGAAGGCCAACCGGCTGGGGTCCTTGACCTGGAGGGCGGCAACGTCTGCCTCGTCCTCGACCAGGTAGATGGCACCACCGTGGGAGGTGTCATAGCGCCCCATGGTGCCTTCGACCTCGGGGTGCCCGGCGTGACCAATCAGGATGCACTCCTGACCGCGCTTGGCGTAGCGTAGTACCTCCAGGTGGACCTTGGTCACCAGCGGGCAGGTGGCGTCGAAGACCCTGAGGCCGCGACGGTCGGCTTCTTCCTGCACTGCACGCGAGACGCCATGGGCCGAGAAGATCACGATCACGTCGTCGGGTACTTCATGCAGCTCTTCGACGAAGACCGCACCGCGTTCGCGTAGGGTATCGACCACGAAGCGGTTATGGACCACCTCGTGGCGCACATAGATCGGCGCACCGAATACGTCGATGGCACGGTTGACGATGTCGATGGCGCGGTCGACGCCGGCGCAGAAGCCGCGCGGGTTGGCCAGCTTGATGTGCATGGCGGTCTCTCTTGCCGTGGGCATCAATGGGTGGTGGCCGGGCGAACCTGAATCACCTCGACCTCGAAGTTCAGGGTACGCCCCGCCAGCGGATGATTGAAGTCGACTTCTACCTGTTCGCCGTCGATGCTGGCAATCACGCCCGGCAACTCACCCCCAGCAGCGTCGGCAAACGACATCACCGTGCCCACCTCGGGTTCGATGTCGTCGAAGTCGTCGCGCTTGAGTAGCTGCACGTTCTGCGGATTATGCTGGCCGAAAGCGTGCTCCGGGGCGATCTGATAGCTGCCAGTGTCACCCTCGGCGAGGCCTTCGAGGGGCGCCTCGAAGCCGGGCGGCAGGTTGCCATCCCCCACCTGGAAGGTGGCCGGCTGCTTGTCGCGGGTCGAGTCGACGACGGTGCCGTCCTCGAGCTTGAGGGTGAAGTGCAAGGTCACTTCCATGTCGTCGCCGATGCGATGGACGGTATCGGGTTGATCGCTCATCTGTGTCTCTCTTGCCGTTGACGGGGCGCTGCCATGAACCTGATTGGACGCGCCGGCCGCCGTGGGGTTCAGCGTCGCGCGTCGCGGATCGATTCGATGATCAGGCCGGCGGCGCCGAGGGTAATGCCGATATCGGCGACGTTGAAGGCCGGGAAGTACCAGCCGGCGGCGTGGAAAGAGAGGAAGTCCACCACGTAGCCGTGTACCAGGCGATCGTAGAGGTTGCCCAGTGCGCCGCCGATGATCAGCGCCAGCGATGGGGCCAGGAGCACCTCGTGTGCCTTGAGACGGCGCATCCAGATCGTCAGGCCGATACTCGCACCGATCGCAATCGCCGCGAAGAACCAGCGCTGCCAGCCTGGGTGGCCGGCCAGGAAGCTGAACGCCGCACCGGTGTTATGCAGCAGCGTCAGGTTGAAGAACGGCAGCACCTCCACCGGGCGGGCGTAGCTCAGCCAGGCGCTGGCGGCGTACTTGGTCACCAGGTCGAGCACGATTACCGCCGCGGCCAGCCACAGCCAGCGCAGCGGTTTATGCATCGGTGGGGCGGGTGCCTTATCAGTCATCTCAGCAGTCTCGGGCATCGTCGGTCTCAGGCATCACTTAGGCATAGCGCCGGGTTTCACCCGGACCGTCGGGCAGGTTGCTGATACAGCGCCCACACAGGTCGGGATGCTCGGGATGGCTGCCCACGTCCTCGCGGTGGTGCCAGCAGCGGTCGCACTTGCTGTGCTCACTGGCGGCCACCGCCACCTTGAGGTTGCCCAGCTCGGTGGCCTCGGCGGCAGCGCCATCCGAGAGCGGCGCCAGGTGCACGTCGCTGGTCAGCAGCACGAAGCGCAGCTCGTCGCCGAGGTTGGCCAGCGTCTGGCGCAGCCTGTCATCGACGTAGAGCGTCACCTCGGCGGCCAGGCCGCTCTTGATCTGCTTGGCGTTGCGCGCGTCTTCCAGGCACTTGTTGACCGCCTGCTTGACCTCGAGGATCTGCTCCCAGACCTCGCGGCCCAGCGGGGTGTCATCGGCCAGCGTGTCCAGCCCGGTGTAGTACTCCTCGAGCAGCACGCTGTCGACGCGCGGCCCGGGGATATGCTCGTAGATCTCCTCGGCGGTGAACGACAGGATCGGCGCCACCCAGCGCGCCAGCGCCTCGACCACATGATAGAGCGCGGTCTGGCAGCTGCGGCGGGCCAGCGAGTCGGTCTGGGTGGTGTACTGGCGATCCTTGATCACGTCGAGGTAGAAGCCGCCCAGCTCGCGAGAGCAGAAGGTGTGCACCTGCTGGTAGACGTCGAGGAAGCGGTACTCGTCATAGGCGGTCTGGATGCGCGCCTGCAGTTGAGCGGCACGGTCGACCACCCACTGGTCCAGCGCCAGCATATCGTCGAAGGCCACCGCATCGCGCTCGGGATCGAAGCCGTTGAGGTTGCTGAGCAGGAAGCGCGCGGTATTGCGGATACGCCGGTAGACGTCGGCGGTACGCTTGAGGATCTCGTCGGAGACCGCCATCTCGCCGGAGTAGTCGGTGGACGCGACCCACAGCCGCAGGATATCGGCACCGAGCTTGTCCATCACTTCCTGGGGCGCGACCACGTTGCCCATCGACTTGGACATCTTGCGACCCTGGGCGTCGACGGTAAAACCGTGGGTGAGCAGGCCGCGATACGGCGGGTGGCCGTCGATGGCACAGCCGGTCAGCAGCGACGAGTGGAACCAGCCACGGTGTTGGTCGGAGCCCTCGAGGTAGAGGTCGGCGCGCGGCCCCTCGGCGTGGCCGAGCTGGTGGGAGTCGCGCAGCACGTGCCAGTGGGTAGTGCCGGAGTCGAACCACACGTCGAGGGTATCGGTGACCTTGTCGTAATCCGCCGCCTCGTCGCCGAGCAGCTCGGTAGCATCGAGGCGGAACCAGGCGTCGATACCCTCCTTCTCGACCCGCTGAGCGACCTCTTCCATCAGTTCGACGGTGCGCGGATGCAGCTCCCCGCTAGCCTTGTGCAGGAAGAACGGGATCGGCACGCCCCAGTTGCGCTGCCGTGAGATGCACCAATCGGGGCGGTTAGCGATCATCGAGTGCAGCCGCGCCTTGCCCCAGGCGGGGGTGAACTGGGTCGCCTCGATGCCCTCCAGGGCACGCTGACGCAGGGTCTTGCCATCGTGGCCCTTGAGATCCATGCCCACGAACCACTGCGCCGTGGCGCGGTAGATCACCGGGGTCTTGTGGCGCCAGCAGTGCATATAGCTGTGGGTGATGGTCTTGTGGGCCATCAGCGTGCCAACCTCGGCGAGCTTCTCGACGATCTGCGGATTGGCCTTCCAGATCATCTGACCGCCGAAGAACGGCAGGTCGTCAGCATAGACGCCGTTGCCCTGCACCGGGTTGAGCATCTCGTCGAAGCTCATACCATGGGCACGGCAGGTGTTGAAGTCGTCCACGCCATAGGCCGGCGCCGAGTGCACGATACCAGTGCTGCCCACCTCGGACTCGACGTAGTCGGCGAGATACACCGGCGACAGGCGATCGTAGAGCGGGTGGCGGAAGTCGATCAGGTCCAGCGAGGCGCCCTTGGCGGTGGCGACCACCTCGCCGCTGAGGCCGAAGCGCTCCAGGCAGCTCTCGACCAGGTCGGCGGCCAGCACCAGGAGGCGCTGGCCAACGTCGACCAGCGCATAGTCGAACTCGGGATGCACGTTGAGCGCCTGGTTGGCGGGAATGGTCCAGGGCGTGGTGGTCCAGATCACGATGGCGGCGGGCTTGGGCAGCTGGCCCAGGCCAAAGGCGGCGGCCAGCTTGTCATCGTCGGCGCAAGGGAAGGCCACGTCGATGGCGTCGGACTGCTTGTCCTGATACTCCACCTCGGCCTCGGCCAGCGCCGAGCCGCAGTCGAAGCACCAGTTGACCGGCTTGAGCCCCTTGAACACATAGCCGCCCTTGACCATCTCGGCCAGGGCGCGGATCTCGCCGGCCTCGTTAGCAAAATCCATGGTCTTGTAGGGGTGCTTCCAGTCGCCGATCACCCCCAGCCGGATGAAGTCGCTCATCTGCCCGTGGATCTGCTCGGTGGCGTACTCGCGGCATAGGCCACGGGCCTCTTCCGGGTCGAGATGCTTGCCATGGGTGGTCTCGACCTTGTGCTCGATGGGCAGGCCGTGGCAGTCCCAGCCCGGCACATAGGGCGCATCGAAGCCGGCCAGGCTCTTCGACTTGACGATGATGTCCTTGAGGATCTTGTTGACCGCATGGCCGATGTGGATGCTGCCGTTGGCGTAGGGAGGGCCGTCGTGGAGCACGAAGCTCTCGCGGCCGCGGCGCTCGTCGCGCAGCCGCTGGTTGAGGTCGAGCCGTTCCCACTGCGCGACCCGCTCGGGCTCGCGCTTGGGCAGCATCCCACGCATCGGGAAGTCGGTTTCGGGCAGATTCAGGGTGTGCTTGTAGTCGCTCATGAGTGTCCGTCAGCGTCGCGCCCGGCAGCCAAGTGGCCGGCCGAGGAATCGGAAGTCGCAGCCTCGCGCGCCAGCGGCGCCGATGCCAGAGGAAGAGTATCGTTTAGCCCGCCGGCATGGTGGGCAAAGTAGCGCCGCGCCTGAGCCTGATCGCAGGCGATCTGGGCCTTGAGCGGCTCGAGACCGTCGAAGCGCATCTCACCACGCAGCCGGGCGCAGGGAAACACCGTCAGCCGCACGCCGTAGAGGTCACCCTCGAAGTCGAACAGATGCACTTCGAGCACCGGGCGCTCGCTGCCCACGGTGGGTCGCCAGCCGACGTTGGCCACCCCCGGCAGCTGTCGCCCATCGGGCAGCGCTACCGCCACCGCATAGACCCCGCGCAGCGCGAGTGGCAGGCGCAGCAGCGGCAGATTGGCGGTGGGCACGCCGATGGTGCGCCCCAGCTGCTGATCGCGTACCACCCGGCCGCCCAGCGCATAGGGCCGGCCCAGCATGCGCTCGGCCTGGGCGAAGTTACCGCTGGCCAGCAGGGTGCGCACCCGGGTGCTGGAGACCCGCTCATCGTCGAGGGCGAAGGTACGGGTGTGCTCGACGCCCACACCACGCTCTGCGCCGACCTCGGCGAGCAGCGCGAAGTCGCCGCTGCGATCGCAGCCAAAGCGGAAGTCGTCACCCACCACCAGGTGCTTCACGTCGAGGCCATCGAGCAGCACGCGGTCGATGAACTGCTGGGCGGTGAGGCTGCGCAGCGCGTCGTTGAACGGCAGGCAGAGCACGAAGTCGGCGCCGTGGGCGTCGAGCAGGGCGACCTTGTCGCGCAGCCGGGTCAGCCGCGGCGGGGCCTGGTCGCCGGCGAAGTACTCCCGCGGCTGCGGTTCGAAGACCACCACGGTGACCGGCACGCCCAGCGCTCTGGCGCGCTCGCGGCACTGCTCGAGGATCGCCTGGTGGCCGCGGTGAACCCCATCGAAGTTGCCGATGGTGGCCACGCAGCCGCGATGCTCGTCGCGCAGGTTGTGCAATCCTCGAATCAGTTGCATGCGTTGCTCGCGTACTCCGTGCCGTACCTCAGCGAATAAAACCATCGATTATAGCGGCCCACACTACGGGCGCCTATGCCGCCGCCTAGCCATTCAGCTTGAACTGGCTGGGCCGCACGCCCAGCGCCAGCAGCCAGGCGAAATAGACGCCAGCACCGGCCACCACCAGGGTCGCCAACCAGCCAACCCGGGTCCACACGCCCCAACCCAGCCAGGCCTGCCAGTCCGGCGCCAGCCCCCACAACAGCGCGCCCATCACCGCGCAGCCGCCGCCCAGCTGCAGCGCGAAGCGCCCCCAGCCGGGCTGGAAGACCAGCACGCCCTCGCGGCGCAGCAGATAACCCAGCAGCCCGGCGTTCATGAACGCCGACAGCGCCGTGGCCAAGGCCAGGCCGGCATGCGCCAGCGGCCAGATCAGGATCAGGTTGAAGACCATGTTGGCGACCATGGCGATGATGCCCACCTTGACCGGCGTCTTGGTGTTCTGGCGGGCGAAAAACCCCGGCGCCAGCACCTTGATCAGCATGAAGGCGATCAACCCCAGCGAGTAGGCGCGTAGGCTCATCGCCGCCATGCGGATGTCGTGTTCGGTCATGGCGCCATAGTGGAACAGCGAGATCAACAGCGGCTCGGCCAGCAGCACCAGCGCCAGCGCCGCAGGCAGCCCCAGCAGCAGCACCGCGCGGATCGCCCAGTCGAGCATGCGGGCGAAGTGCTGCGGCGACTGGTCGGCGTGACGCTTGGAGAGCGCCGGCAAGATCACCGTGCCGATGGCGATGCCGAACACCCCCAGCGGCAGCTCCACCAGGCGGTCGGAGTAGTAGAGCCAGGACACGCTGCCGGGACTCAGCAGTGAGGCCAGCACGGTATCCAGCAGCAGGTTGATCTGCGACACCGAGACCCCGAACAGCGCCGGTGCCATCAGCAGCAGGATGCGCTTGACGCCGCTGTGGGCGAAGTTGGGCCAGGGCCGCGGCATCAGCCCCAGCCGCACCAGAAACGGCACCTGAAAAGCCAGCTGCGCCATGCCGGCGATCATGCCCCCCCAGGCCAGCGCCATGGCCGGCTCACTCATCAGCGGCGTCAGCAGTACCGCCGCGCCGATCAACGACAGGTTGAGCAGCACCGGCGTGAAGGCGGGGATCGCGAAGCGGTTCCAGGTATTCAGCACGCTGCCAGCGAAGGCAGTCAGCGAAATCAGCAGCAGGTACGGGAAGGTCAGGCGCAGCATGTCGGCGGTCAGCGCCAGCTTGGCCGGGTCGCGTCCGAACCCCGGCGCAAACACCCACACCAGCCAGGGCGCAGCGAACATCGCTAGCGCGGTGACCAGCAGCAGCACCACCGCCAGGCTGCCGGCCACCGCATCGAGCAACTCACGCACCTCTTCACGGCTCTTGCGCGTGGCGTATTCCGAGAGTACCGGGATAAAGGCCTGATTGAAGGCGCCCTCGGCGAACAGCCGGCGCATGAAATTGGGTACCTTGAACGCCACGAAGAAGGCATCGGCGCCGTTGCCAGCACCGAACATGGCGGCCACCACCACGTCACGCGCCAACCCCATGACCCGCGACAGCATGGTCATGGCGCTGACGATTAGCCCCGAGCGCATCAACCCGACCCGTGCCGGCGGTTGCGCGGTCGCGGCTGGGTCCTGCGGCGGCTGGGATGAGGAGTCGTCGTTGGCCACGTCGGGCGTCACTTCCGCTGCTGAGAGGAGAAACCAGGCACAAAAAAACCGGCCGCAGCCGGTTCTTTCGCAGAGAGCGTCCGGCTTACGCAGCCAGCGCCTTAATTCGCTTGTTCAAGCGGCTCTTGAGGCGAGCGGCCTTTTTCTTGGACAGCACGTCCTTGTCGGCGATGCGGTCGATGACCGGCTGCGCCTGCTTGAAGGTGTCCATGGCCTGAGCGTGGTCGCCGCCGTTGATGGCCTTGATCACGCGCTTGATGTAGGTGCGGACCATGCTGCGCTGGCTCGCCTTGAGTACGCGACGATTTTCTGCCTGACGGGCACGCTTGCGGGCTTGCTTGCTGTTAGCCACTGCTGTCTCCTTGGAGAATTATTTCACCGACTTTCGGTAACTAGTTGACCAAGCTGGGATTATGCTGCACTCCCAACCGGTTTGGCCGTACTGGGTTGCACTCAACCACCGGGCCGTGTCTGAGAGGATGGCGCATTCTATCACGCCAAAAGCCCGCTTGCTACTGCGAAACCCGCATGAGACGGGCATCATAGCACCACCAGGTTGTCACGGTGGATCAACTCCGGGGCCTCCATATAGCCGAGCAGCGCTTCGATCTGGTGACTCGGCTTGCCGAGCAGCCGTGCGGCATCTTCGGCACCGTAGTTGACCAGCCCCTTGGCCACCCGCTCGCCGCGCTCGTCAACGCACACCACCATGTCGCCGCGCACGAAGTTGCCACTGACCGCGGTGACGCCCACCGGCAGCAGACTCGAGCCGCGGCCGCGCAGCACCTGCACGGCACCGGCATCCAGGGTGAGGCTGCCGCGCACCTGCAGCTGCCCGGCCAGCCAGCGCTTGCGCGCGGCGAGCGGCGCCTGCTCGGGGCGCAGCAGGGTGCCCAGCCGCTCGCCCTCGATCAGCCGCGTCAGCACGTCAGGCTGGCGACCACTAGCGATCGCCGTGACCGCGCCGGAGCGCGCCGCCAGCCTGGCCGCCAGCACCTTGGTGGTCATGCCACCACGCCCCAGTGCCCCGCCGCCGCCGGCCATCGCCGCCAGTGCCGGATCGCCGGCGCGGCCCTCATGGATCAGCTGGGCGGTCGGGTCGTGGCGCGGATCGGCGTCGAACAGCCCCTCCTGATCGGTGAGAATCACCAGCGCCTCCGCCTCCAGCAGGTTGGCGACCAGCGCGCCGAGGGTGTCGTTGTCGCCGAAACGAATCTCGTCGGTGACCACGGTATCGTTCTCGTTGACCACCGGCACCACCCGCAAATCGACCAGGGTGCGCAGCGCCGAACGCGCATTCAGATAGCGCTTGCGATTGGAGAGGTCGTCATGGGTCAGCAGAATCTGGGCGGTAAGCAGACCGTGGCGGGCAAAGTGGCCTTCGTAGCACTCGGTGAGCCCGTTCTGGCCCACCGCTGCAGCGGCCTGCAGCTCATGCACTGCGGAAGGCCGCGCCTGCCAACCCAGGCGCACCATGCCCGCCGCCACCGCGCCGGACGACACCAGCACCACCTCGATACCGCGGCGATGCAGCTCGGCGATCTGATCCACCCAGCCGCCAATGGCCGGCTCATCGAGACCACGACCATCGTTGGTCAGCAGCGCGCTGCCGATCTTGACCACTACGCGCCGGGCGCCGCTCAGCGCCTCGCGCCCGGGTGACTGCTGATTGCTTTCCACTTGGCTCTCCAAGGCAATAGTCCTTTAACTCAGAGAAACGGCACGGACGCGTTACTGCACGTATTCCACTTCGACATCATAATCATCGTCGTCGAAATCGTCGTCGTCCTCATCGACCCGCTTGCGCTTGCGGCCCAGACGCGCCTCGGTGCGCGCCACCGACTCGGCCTCCATCCGCGCGCGCATCTCACGCTCACGCTCGGCGGCGGCCTCATCCTCGTTCTCGAGGCGGCGCTGCTCGGTCAACCAGCGGTGCGCGGCCTGCACCAGCGCCTCGGTGCCATCGCCGGAGATCGCCGAGATGCGATACACCGGGCCGTCCCAGGCAAGGCGCTCGAGGATCGCCTGGGCGGCGGCCTCGCGCTCCTCCTCGGGCAGCAGGTCGAACTTGTTGAGTACCAGCCAGCGCGGCCGTTCGGCCAGCGCCGGCGAGAATTGCTCGAGCTCATGCACGATCGCCTCGGCGGCCGCCACCGGGTCCGACTCGTCGAACGGCGCCACGTCGATCACGTGGAATAGCAGCCGGGTGCGGGTCAGGTGCTTGAGAAAACGCAGCCCCAGGCCGGCACCGTCGGAGGCGCCCTCGATCAAACCCGGCACATCGGCCATCACGAAGTGCTCGTGCATGCCCAGCTTCACTACCCCGAGGTTGGGCACCAGGGTGGTGAAGGGGTAGTTGGCGACCTTGGGCTTGGCCGCGGAAACCGCACGGATCAGCGTCGACTTGCCGGCATTGGGCATGCCCAGCAGGCCGACGTCGGCCATCACCTTCATCTCCAAGCGCAGGTTGCACCGCTCGCCCTCGGTGCCCAGGGTGGTGCGCCGCGGCGCACGGTTGGTCGACGACTTGAAGTGAATGTTGCCCAGTCCGCGGCGGCCGCCCTGGGCGACCAGCACGACCTGGCCGATCTCGGTGACGTCGGCGATCACCTCGAGGGTGTCCTCGTCGATCACCGTGGTGCCCACCGGCACCTTGACGTGCAGATCCTCGCCGGCCTTGCCGCTCATCTGGCGCCCCATGCCACCCTGACCGTTCTGGGCCTTGTAGAAACGCTGATACTTGAAGTCGATCAGCGTATTCAGCGCATCGTCACCGATCAGGTAGACACAACCGCCGTGGCCGCCATCGCCACCGTCCGGGCCGCCCTTGGGCACATACTTCTCACGGCGGAAGCTCAGGCAGCCGTTACCGCCCTTGCCGGCTTCGGCGATGATCGAGGCTTCGTCGACGAACTGCATGTTTCACTCTCCTGACGGACATTGCCGTCATGATACGCAAAAGGCCCCGCCATGGCGGGGCCTTTCACAACAGGTTCGCAGCGCTCTCAGGCAGAGACGACGCTGACGAACTTGCGGTTTTTCGGACCCTTGGTCTCGAACTTGATCACGCCGTCGCTCAGGGCAAACAACGTGTGATCGCGGCCGAGGCCGACGCCGGTGCCGGCGTGGAACTTGGTGCCGCGCTGACGCACGATGATGTTGCCAGCGGTCACGACCTGGCCACCGTACAGCTTGACACCAAGGCGTTTGGATTCGGAATCGCGGCCGTTACGCGTGGAGCCGGCTGCCTTCTTATGAGCCATTGCAAATACCTCGCTCTATCAGGGGGCGTGTCCGCTTAGGCGGAGATCCCGGTGATCTTGACTTCAGTGAACCACTGACGGTGGCCCTGACGCTTCATGTGGTGCTTGCGGCGACGGAACTTGATGATGGTCACCTTGTCGCCACGGCCGTGGGACACGACCTCTGCAGAGACCTTGGCACCCTCGACCAGCGGCGCGCCGACCTTAGTCTCGTCGTCGCTACCGACCAGCAGCACCTGGTCAAACTCCAGCGTTTCGCCGGTGGCAATTTCCAGCTTCTCGAGTTTCAGGGTCTGCCCTTCCTGAACGCGGTACTGCTTGCCACCGCTCTTGATAACTGCATACATGTCTAGACTCTCCAAACACTCATCGGGGTTGCGCTCTTCATCGGCCTGCGGCGAGTGGCGCCCCTTTTGGCAACCATCTGACAGGGAGCATGATGAGTCGGGTCGCGGATTATAGCCGCCTCGCTACCGCGACACAAGGCCCTGGCCACGCCCATCCTTGCTTGACGCCCCCATGAGGCGCCCATAGCATAGCCCTCAATCCAAGGTCGGCCCGCTCCGGGCGACAGGCCCCACCTCTTACAAGCAGCGCGCCCATGCAGCCGACAGCATCGCCCCTTCACGCGGCGGTGGCCGAGGATTTCGCCGCCGTCGACCGCACCATCCTGGCCAAGCTCGCCTCGCGGGTGCCGCTGGTCGAGTCCATCGCCGGCTATATCGTCGAGAGCGGCGGCAAGCGGCTGCGCCCGCTGCTGGTGCTGCTGGCCGCACGCTCCCTCGACTACCGCGGTGACAAGCACATTACCCTGGCCACCCTTATCGAGTTCATGCATACCTCGACGCTGCTCCACGACGATGTCGTCGACGAGTCACACATGCGTCGCGGCAAGGCCACCGCCAACGACGCCTGGGGCAATGCGCCCTCGGTGCTGGTCGGCGATTTCCTCTATTCGCGCTCCTTCCAGATGATGGTCGAGATCGGCTCGATGCGGATCATGGAAGTGCTTTCGTCGGCCACCTGCACCATCGCCGAAGGCGAGGTGCTGCAATTGACCAATGTCGGCAACCCCGACGTCGATGAAGCCGCCTACTTCGACACCATCCAAGGCAAGACCGCGATGCTGTTCGAGGCCGCCAGCCACAGTGGCGCGATCCTTGCCGCGGCCAGCCCCAAGCAGGAGGCCGCCCTGCAGCACTACGGCCGCTACCTGGGCCTGGCCTTCCAGCTGGTCGACGACCTGCTTGACTACCAGGGCGACGCCTCGGCAATGGGCAAGAACGTCGGCGACGATCTCGCCGAGGGAAAGCCCACCCTGCCGCTGATTTACGCCATGCGTGAAGGCACCCCGGAGCAGGCCCAGCTGATCCGCCGAGCGATCCGCCAGGGCGGCCTCGAGCGGCTCGATGAGGTACTGGCGATCGTCGAGCAAACCGGCGCCCTGTCTTACACGCGCCAGCGCGCCGAGGAGATGTCCGCCAAGGCACTGGAGCAGCTCGAACAGCTGCCACCGAGCCGCTATCGCGACAGCATGGCAGAGCTGGCGCAACTGGCGGTGGAACGTACCACCTGAGCCGTCCCCGCCACTTGCATCATGGCACAGAATCCGTATACTTCCCCACCGTTGAGGCGCAAGCCCAACCGCGTCGGAGCGTAGCTCAGCTTGGTAGAGCGCTGCCTTCGGGAGGCAGAGGTCGTAGGTTCGAATCCTGTCGCTCCGACCAAAGAATTCCCTTACGCCCTGCGATTTATTCGCGGGGCGTTTTCGTATGCTAATCTGGCGGCTCATGCCGCTGCCGGAGCGTCAGCATGCTGACGGTTGCCCAACAACAGACGTTAACCACCCTGCTGCGCCAGGCGCTGCCCTCGCTGCAGGCCGTCTACCTGTTCGGCAGCCAGGCAAGCGGACAGGCCCGACATGATAGCGATACCGACCTCGCCATCCTGCTTCCCAAGCCCGCAGACGCCGAAACGCTTTGGCGCCTCGGCGACGAAATCGCCGGCGCGCTCGGCCAGGATGTCGACCTGGTCGATTTACGCCAGGCAAGCACCGTGATGCGGCACCAGATCATTACCCAAGGCACCCGCCTTTGGCGACGCGATCAAGCTGCGGACGAATTCGAGCTCAGCTGCTTGAGCGAATACTGGGATCTACAGATCATGCGCCGCGACATTCTCTCCGATATTCGCCAGCGGGGCAGTGTCTATGACCGATGACGTGCTGCTCAACAAGGCAGCCACCATCGAGCGCTGCGTGGCTCGCGCCCAGCAGGAGTACCAAGCCGCGGGCGCAGGATTCACCCAGGATTTTACTCGCCAGGACGCTGCCATTCTCAACTTGCAGCGCGCCTGTGAAGCGGCCATCGACGGCGGTTCTCACCTGGTTCGCCGCCAGGCCTTGGGTGCACCGCAGAGCGCCCGCGACGTATTCGACTTGTTGGTCGCCGCAGGACAGCTCGACGCTCCGCTTGGCGACGTGCTCAAGCGCATGACGGGATTTCGCAATATTTCGGTGCACGATTACCAGAAGATTCAGATCCCGATCGTTGTCGCCATCATCACCAAGCATAGCGACGACCTGCTGAGTTTCGCCCGGCGGCTGATCGAACTGAGCTGAGCTTACCCGTCACTCCCCTGCCAATATCCAGCGCGCCGCCTTCTCAGCGATCATCAGCGTGGGTGAATTGGTGTTGCCGCTGGTGATGGTCGGCATCACGCTGGCGTCCACCACCCGCAGGCCATCGACGCCGTGCACCCGCAGGTGCGAGTCGACCACCGCCATGGGATCCTCGGCGCGGCCCATCTTGGCCGTGCCCACCGGGTGGAAGATGGTGGTGCCGATATCCCCGGCCAGCCGCGCCAGGTCGTCGTCGCTCTGGTACTCGATGCCGGGCTTGACCTCCTCCGGCCGATACTTGGCAAAGGCCGGCTGCTCGGCAATGCGCCGGGTGACCCGCAGCGAATCCGCCGCCACCTTGCGATCCTCCTCGGAGCTCAGGTAGTTGGGGGCGATCGCCGGCGCCTGCCGCGGGTCGGCGCTCTTGATCCGCACCGTGCCACGGCTGGAGGGGTTGAGGTTGCAGACGCTGGCGGTGATCGCCGGGAAGTCGTGCAGCGGCTGGCCGAAGGCCGGCAGGCTGAGCGGCTGAACGTGGTACTCGAGATTGGGATGCGCATAGTCGTCGCTGCTGCGGGTGAAGGCACACAGCTGCGACGGCGCCATGCTCATCGGCCCGGTGCGGTGTAGCAGGTACTCCATGCCGATCCTGGCCTTGCCTAGCCAGGAGGCCGCCAGGGTGTTGAGGGTCTTGGCACCGCTGACCCGATAGACCGAGCGGATCTGCAGGTGATCCTGAAGGTTCTCCCCCACCCCCGGCAGCTCGCGCACCAGCGGAATGCCGTGCTCGGCGAGCAGGCCCGCGGGACCAATGCCCGAAAGCTGCAGCAGCTGTGGCGAGCCTATCGCACCGGCGGAGAGGATTACCTCGCGTTGCGCACGGGCAACCTCCTCCTCACCGCCACGCTCGACGCGAACCCCGGTGCAGCGTGGCGCGCCACCCCGATCGAACTCGAGCCCCAGTACCTGGGTGGAGTGCCAGAGCGTCAGGTTGCTGCGCTTCTCGACACCCCGCAGAAACGCCTTCGAGGCGTTCCAGCGCCAGCCACCGCGCTGATTGACCTCGAAGTAGTCGACCCCCTCGTTGTCACCGCGGTTGAAGTCGTCGGTACGTGGAATCCCTGCCTGCACCGCCGCCTCGGCGAAGTCGTCCAGCACCGCCCAACTGAGGCGCTGCTTCTCGACCCGCCACTCGCCGCCGTGGCCATGAAAATCACGGTGGGCGGCATCGCCGTCGCCGTTTTCATCCAGCCGACAGTGGTCCTCATGCCTGACGAAGTCGGGCAGGCAGCTCTCCCAGCGCCAGTCGTCGTCGCCCACCGCCTCGGCCCAGCCGTCGTAATCACGCGCCTGGCCGCGGATATACAGCATGCCATTGATGCTCGAACAGCCACCCAGCGTCTTGCCGCGCGGATAGATCAGCGATCGCCCGTTTAGTCCCGGATCCGGCTCGGTGCGAAACATCCAGTCGGTGCGCGGATTGTCGATGCAGTAGAGATAGCCCACCGGGATATGAATCCAGTGGTAGTTATCGCGTCCTCCCGCCTCGATCAGCAGCACCCGGTTGCCTGGATCGGCACTCAGGCGATTGGCCAGCAGGCAGCCGGCGGTACCGGCTCCCACCACGATATAGTCGAACGCTGTCGCATCATTGCGCATTGGCCACCCTGTCTCGTTGCTGTGTCGTGCGGCGTACGCTCTGCTCGATGCCGCCGGCCTACCTCAGCCTAACGGGTTGCCAGCGCCCGACAATTGACCTTTCGGTTAGCGGGCGGCTAGCTGCTCGGTCAATGATAGAATGCCGGACACGCAGCAAAGCCGGGGATAGAGCGATGAAAGTGCTGGTGGTGGAAGACAACGACAATCTAGCGCGCTCCATCTCGGCAGCGCTCGAGGACACCGGCTTCAAGGCCGAGGTGAGCCGCGACGGCCGCAGCGCCGAACACTGCCTGGAGCTTGGCGCCTACGACCTTCTGGTTCTCGATTTAGGGCTGCCCGAACTCGACGGCATCAGCCTGCTGCGTCGCCTGCGGCAGCGTCAGGACACTATCCCGGTGCTGATCATCTCCGCACGGGACGCCCTGGACCAGCGTATTCTGGGACTCGAGGAGGGGGCCGACGACTATCTCTGCAAGCCCTTTTCACTGGATGAAGTCGCCGCCAGGGCCAAGGCGCTGGTGCGTCGGGCTAAACAGTTCGGAGGCGAGACCCTGTGCTGTGGCCGCCTGGAACTCCAACCCGATGCGATGGAGCTAAGGCTGGACGGTGACCCCGTGGTATTGCACCGCCGCGAGCTAGAGGTGCTGGAGTATCTGATGATCAATCAGGGTCGTTTGGTCAGCAAAGGGCAGATTGCCGACCGCCTCTCCACTACCGATGATCTGGTCAGCCACACCGCAGTGGAGACCTATGTGTCGCGCCTGCGCAAGAAGCTTGGCGTCGATGTCGGCCTCAAGACGGTACGCGGCCTTGGCTATCTGCTCGACCCACAGGATGCCGGCTGATGCGTTCGATTCGTACCCGCCTGCTGGTCTGGATCGGTCTGCCTTTCACCGGCCTGGCAATGCTGGCACTGCTCTCCAGTTACTTCTTGCTGTCGCGGCAAATCAACGAGACCTTCGATGACATGCTGCTCAACGCCGCCGAGCGGGTCGAACGGCGCATCCACTCGGTGGATGGCGAGCTCCGTGTCAACATGCACTATTTCAGCATCAGCACCCTCGGCAGCCGTGGCGATGGCAAGATCTTCTATCGCATCCAGGAGGTCGACGGCGACATGCTGGTCGGCTTTGCGGGTCTCGAAGGGCCGCCTGACGTGCCCGACCAGCCGCTATTCTACGACGTCGACTATGCCGGTAACTCACTGCGTGCCGTCGCTCTGACCTTTCCATTGACGCGCGCTAATCAGCACCGCGAGATCGAAGTGATCGTCGCCGAGTCCACGGAGCCACGTCGGGCTTTGGTCAGCGACTTCATGTTGACGCTGAGCAGCCTGATGGCGGTAGGCGGGCTGCTCGCCATCTCCATCGCCCTGCTGGCCATCCATAAGGGCCTCGCCCCGCTGAATGCCATCCGCCGCGCCCTGCACCGCCGCTCGCCGAATGACCTGGAGCCACTGGTGGGCGACGTGCCGCGCGAGGTCGCGCCGCTGATTCAGAGCATCAATCAGTTGATGGAGCGCATGCGCCTGAGCATCCAGAACACTCAGCAGCTCAATGCCGACGTATCCCATCAGCTGCGTACGCCAGTCTCGGAAATCCGCGCCTTGAGCGAGCTGACGCTGACGCGCAGCCGCGAACCAGAGACCCGAACCAACCTCAGTGAGATCAGGCGCATCGCCGAGCACGCCGGCCACACCGTCGAACAGTTGCTCAGATATGCCAAGACGCGCCATGAGCTTGTCGACAGCGCCACGCTGGCCAGCGTCGATCTGGCGGACATCTGCCGTGACGCCTGTGCTCAGGCGGCAACGAGCATCTATCAGCGCGGCCAGGAGCTGGCCCTGGAGGCCGATGAGCAAACGCCAGCACTGCTCGGCGATCCCATCATGCTACGCTGGATGGTGCAGAACCTGATCGACAACGCCAGCCTCCACGCAGGCGGCGAGCAGCCCTATCGCGGCAGCATTCAGGTCGCCGTCGAGTATCGCGACGGCCGCTGCCTGCTGGCCGTGCGCGACGCCGGGGTGGGCGTCGACGAATCGCGCCTAACGCACCTTACCGAGCGTTTCTATCGTGCCGATACGCGTACCCAGGGCAGCGGCCTGGGCCTCGCCATTGCCGAACAGATCGCCCAGGCCCACGGCGCGCGGCTGACCCTGCGCAACCGTAAGGCGGGAGGATTCGAAGCCATCGTCAGCTTCCCGGTGCCGCCTTTCCATAGCGTGCCCGTACCCAGCGCAGCATCCACGGCGTAAGCGCGATCAGCAGCAACAGGCGCAGCACATGATGCGACACGACATAGACAGGATCGACGTCGACGGCCACGGCGATGACCGCCATCTCGCCCACCCCACCGGGCAGCAGCGCGAGCAGCACCGCGACGAAGCTCAGCTCGGTGGTAAATGCCACCAGCAGTGCCACCCCCGCCGCCAGGGCCACGGCAAACAGCGCAAACAGCAGCCCGACGCGTCCCACCTTCACCACGCGACGCCAGGAGGTGGCCGAAAAGCGCGAGCCGATCGAGCTGCCCAGAATCAGAAAGGTGGCCAGCAGACACACGCTGGGCAGCGCCAGCGGCACACCGAGGCTGGTGAGCAGCGCACTCACCACTAGCGGGCCAAGGAACTCGGCCAACGGCAGGCGCAAGCAGCGCCCCAGCCACCAACTCGCCGGCGCCAGCAGCCACCAGAGCAGGTCGACGCTGAGCAGGCCAGCCTCATCCGTCATGGTCACGTCATCGACCAGTAGCGCCGCCATCAACGCAGCGGACGACACCACCACCGCCAGGCGCATGGAGTGGGAAATAGCGATCCAGCGCACGTCACCGCCAGCACGCTCGGCCAGCACCAGCGCCGAGTTCATGCTTCCCGGAAACGCGCTGAACAAGGCATTGAGCGGAGCGACACCGCCACGCACAAAGAGCGCTCCGCCGCCAACCAGCAGCAGCGCCATATAGAGCAGCATGGCGATAACACTGGGGTACCATTCCACCAGCTGCGCCAATTCCCCAGCATCCACGCGCTGACCAATGAAGACCCCGAGGGTGGCAATGGCCAGACGGTGTAGCCGTTTGTCCACCGCGGTGGTGACGCCCAGCAGCGACACCGCCAGTACCATGAACAGTGCCCCCAGCATCCACGCCAGGGGCAGTGATAGCAGAGTCGCGATAGCGCCGCCCAGGGCGCCCAACCCCAGGGTTTTCCAGGTCAAGGGCACCATCTGGTTAGCTCGACGCGTCGGTCGACACGCTCCGCTTGCGTCCCAACCGCGCTATCAATGGCCGTCCGAACAGCGACACCAACATCAGCACCATGATACCCATCGCCACCGGGCGCTCGAACAGGTAGGTGATGTCACCGCCGCTGATCTGGTGGGAGTGCAGCAGCGATTTCTCGGCCATGGCCCCCAGCAGCATGCCGATCACCATCGCGGGCACTGAATAACCGTAATGTCGGAACAGCCAGCCCACCACGGCAAAGATCAGCACCGTCGCCGGCCCCGTCATATTGCCAGTGAGGCCGAAGGAGCCCATCACTGCCAGCACCAGCACCGAGGGAATCAGGTAGCGCATCGGCACCTTGATGATATTCGCCAGCAGCGGGATGAACAGCAGCCCCACGGCCACCAACAGGAAGACCTGAGCGAAGTTGGCGAAGATGATGGCGTAGACCACGTCGGTCTGCTGGCGAATGAACTGCGGGCCGCCGGTGATGTTGTGCATGGCGAAGGCGGCCAGCATCACCGCTGTGGCGCCGCCTCCGGGTATTCCCAAGGCCAGCAGCGTGGCCATCGACCCCGCCTCGGAGGTACTGTTGGCCGACTCGGACGCCACCACCCCCTTGGGATTGCCCTTGCCGAAGGAGGCGGGGTCGGGATCGCGGCGCTGGGTCTCGACGTAGGAGAGCAGGTTCGACACCGACGATCCCACCCCCGGCACCGCGCCGACGAAGACACCGATCAGGCCACCGCGGATCATCACCCATGGGTAACGACAGGCCATCTTGAAGCCAGCAAAGATCTCGCTGATGCGCACCTTGCGCGACGCTTCAGATTCGACGATAAAGCCCTTGTTGGCCAGCTTGAACAGCTCGGAGGCGGCAAACATGCCCATCATCGCCGGGATCACCGGCACCCCGTCGAGCAGATACGTCTGGCCCATGGTGCCACGCGCCATGCCCAGCTCGTTGAAGCCAATGGTGCCCACCAGCAGGCCAACGAAGCCGGCGATCAGGCCCTTGAGCACCTGTTCGCCCTTGAGGCTGGCAATCAGCGTCATCCCCCAGAGGATTACCGCAAACATCTCTGCCGGCCCCAGCCTGAGCACCATCAAGGAGAGCGGCTGGATCATCACGAACAGGATCATATAGCCCATCAGCACGCCGATCACCGACGATGCCAGGGCAATGCCCAGGGCCTGGTTATGGCGCCCCTGACGGGCCATCGGGTAGCCATCGAAGGCGGTGGCGATCGCCGACGAGGTGCCGGGAATATTCATCAAGATCGCCGGGATGCCGCTACCAAAAGAGCCACCGGTAAAGATCGCAGTCAGAAACAGCATTGCCTGGACGAAATCCATGTACAGCGTCATCGGCAGGAAGATCGCCATGGCCATGGAGATCTGCAGCCCCGGCGTGGCGCCGAAGATCAAACCGATGATGATCCCCGGCACCACTACCAGCCAGGGGCTAAAGTCGGTAAACAGCAGATTCAGGCCCTGCTCGACGGCCGTGAAATCGATCATGGTGTCACCCCGTTAACCCTGAAGGATCAGCATGTGCATGGGATAGGGCAGCATCAGCGCGAAGAAGAACGCCACGCCGAACCCAAAGGCCACGCTATAGCCGCCCAACAGCAGCCAGTTGCGCTCGCCTTTCAGCACCAGGAAGGCGGCGATGAAGAGCACCGTGGCCACGTCGAAGCCGAGCGTTTCCAGCGACATCACATAGGCGGCGAAGAGGCCTACCACCGGTAGCGTCTGGCGTAACGGCTCGGCGTCGGGGCGCGCCAGCAACGTGCCCTTGCGCAGGCGCATCACCAGCTCCAGCAGCACGATGGCCAGAACGATCAGGGCCAGGGGAAGAATCAGCAGCAGGTTCTGGACGGCGGACGAGACGCGAATGGCATCGAACAGATACCACAGCGTAAAGCCAGCCAGCGCCATGAGGACCAGCAGGTCCCCATAGTCGCGATCACGGGTGGTCATGACATCACTCCCAGCCGCCCCATGCAGGGCATGGGGCGGCGGTAAAGGCAAGCATCAGTTAAGCAGGTGGGCGTACTTCTCGAAGGTCTCGTAGTTCTCGCGCATCAGCTCATTGGCACGCTCGGGACCGACCCAAACGCCGCCGATATCCTGGCTTTCGAGCTCATCCTGGACATCCTTGCGCGCCAAGGCGTTCTGGATCGCATCGGCAAGCACTTCGAAACGCTCGGGATGCTGACGCTCGAATTCGCTGGTCACCGCGAAGCCGCGCATTGACCCCTGCAGCACCGGCACCTCGAGATCCATCTCACTGAGCGCTTCGTTGATCGGCGGCGCATCCCACTGGTCGATACGCTCGTCATTGACGATCGCCAGCGGCGTCAGGAACTCGCGGATACCCTCGCTGCCCTGAGCACTGATTGACACGAAATCGACCTGCTGGCCGGCGACCGCCGAGCGCGCCTCACCGCCACTGTTGTAGGTCACCAGGTTGAGGTTTTCCTGCGGAATGCCGGCTTCATCGAGCAGCAGACGCACCATCAGGTGACCCGCAGAACCCTGCACCACCGAGCCGCGCACCTGACCGGGATTGTCGCGAATGGTCTCGAGCAGCGTCGGCAGGTCCTCAAAACCGCTGTCTTTGTTGGCCGCGATCAGATCCAGATCGAACCACTGGAAATTGAGGTAGGAGAAATCGTCGACACTGTAGTCGGCACCGCCACTCAGGATGGTATTGGTCAGGTACGGAGCGAATGTCGAGGCATAGATGGTATAGCCGTCGTCCGGCATGTTGAGCATGTAGTTGGCTGACACCTGGGTGCCGGCTCCGGGACGGTTGGTGACCTGTACCGGCACCCCGAGCTCCTCGGCGACGAAGCTCGACATGGTCCGGGTCATTCGGTCGGCGCTTCCCCCGGTACCGAAACCGACCACCATATTGACGGGGCGATCAGGGAACTCCTCGGCGGCAACCGGCAGTGCGAGCGAGGTCAGCATAGCCGCGGCGCCAATCAGCAGCGTTTTCTTCTTGAGGATATTGAGCGTGTTGAGCATGACGTTTCGCCTCTTGTAAGGACTTATTGTCACAGGCAAGTGCCTGCGTGCAGAGGCACGCTATCCGACGAAACTGTCATCAAGCTTGCACGGCGCCTTTTCTAGACCAAAGTTGAATGCACAAGTGGCCACCTCACATTGACCTCGTGTGCCGACGTCACCTCAAGTCGCGCTCCAGTTCAACTGTTGGCAGCCACCAGGCGACGATGCCCAGCAGTGGCAAGTAGGCACACAGCTGATAGACGGTTTCGATACTGGTCTGGTCAGCCAGATAACCAAGCAGCGCAGCGGCGATACCGGCCATCCCAAAGGCAAGACCGAAGAATAGCCCCGAGATCAGCCCGATACGGCCAGGCACCAGCTCCTGGGCATAGACCACGATCACCGAGCCGGTGCCAACCAGCACCGTCGCCAGCAGCAGAATTGACCAGGTGCGCCATGCTGATGCCACCGAGCACCGTAAAGCTGGCCATCGTCGCCGCCCCGTACTCGCCGGCCACCGCATTCGATCGACCTGGACGCATATTACGCTCCTGATAATGCCGTCCCCTCAGACGCCTGCCGAGGCGCCAGACCCATTGCCGCTAAAGCCTACAGGCGTTGCTCAGATCGACCAAGCAACCCGCATGTTCCTTCGGGTGAGTGGCGCAGGCATCTGAGCCTGGCGCCCCGGCAGAAATGGCGCAATACGTCAACTATCCGGCGCCTTATGTAGTGTTGTCTGGCCACCGTTCAACCACACTCCCCTCATCACATTCACCCGCGGGAGGAGCGTCCCCATGAATCGCAACGTCATTCTCACCTGCGCCGTCACCGGCGCAGGCGACACCACCGCCAAGAGCGACAAGGTCCCCGTCACCCCCAAGCAGATCGCCGATGACTGCATCGCTGCGGCCCGGGCCGGCGCCAGCATTGCGCATATCCATGTGCGCGACCCGGAGACCGGCGGTATCAGCCACTCCGTGGCGCACTTCCGCGAGGTGATGGAGCGGGTCCGCGAGGCAGACGTGGATATCGTCATGAACATCACCGCCGGCGGCGGCGGCGACTGGATCCCCGACGCCGAGGACCCCACCCGCGGCGGCCCGGGCACCGATATCCAGACCCCGGCGGAGCGCCATGCGCCGGTGGCCGAGCTGCTGCCGGAGCTCTGCACCCTGGACTGCGGCAGCCTCAACTTCGGCGACATGGTCTACGTGAACACCGCCGACTGGCTGCGCGAGCATGCCCGCCTGGTACAGGCCGCCGGGGTCAAGCCGGAGCTGGAATGCTTCGACCTTGGCCATGTGTGGTTCGCCCGCCAGCTACAGCAGGAGGGCCTGCTCGACGGCGACCCGCTCTACCAGCTCTGCTTAGGCATCCCCTGGGGCGCCGAGGCCGACACCGAGACCATGCTGGCCATGCGCAACAAGCTGCCGGAAAACGCCCACTGGGCCGCCTTCGGCATCGGCCGCCAGCAGATGCCCATGGTCGCCCAGGCGGTGCTGCTGGGCGGTCATGCCCGGGTCGGCCTGGAGGACAACCTCTACCTGGAGAAGGGCGTCCTGGCCACCAACGGCCAACTGGTCGAGAAGGCCGGCACCCTGATTGAGAACCTCGGCGCCCGGGTGATGACCCCCGCCGAGACCCGCGCCCATCTCAAGCTGCGCGACCCGCGCACCGGGAAGGTCGTTGGAGGTGACGCATGAGCCGCCAACTGAGCGTGATCGGCACCGGCGTCATCGGTAACGGCTGGATCGCCCGGGCCCTGGCTCGGGGCTGGGACGTGGTGGCCTTCGACCCGGCCCCGGAGGCCCCGGCGCGCACCCGCGCCTTCGTCGACAACGCCTGGCCATCCCTGGAGCGCCTGGGCCTGGCGGAGGGCGCCAGCCCCGCGCGGCTCACCTTCGTCGACAGCCTCGAGGCCGCCGTGGCCGGCGCCGACCTGATCCAGGAGAACGTCCCGGAGCGCCTGGCGCTCAAGCGCGAGATCCTCGCCGCCCTGGACGCCGCCGCCGAGGCGGAGGTGATCATCGGCTCGTCCACGTCGGGCTTCAAGCCCAGCGACCTGCAGCAAGACTGTGCCAAGGCGCCGGGGCGGGTGATCGTCGCCCACCCCTTCAACCCGGTCTACCTGCTGCCGCTGGTCGAGCTGGTGGGGGGCGAGGCCACCGCCAGCGAGCAGACCACCCAGGCTCAGGCCCTTTATCGCGACCTGGCCATGCGCCCCCTGGTGGTACGCCGTGAGATCGAGGGGCATATCGCCGACCGCCTGATGGAAGCGCTGTGGCGTGAGGCCCTGCACCTGGTCAACGACGGCGTGGCCACCACCGAGGAGATCGATGCCGCGGTGGTCTACGGCTGCGGCCTGCGCTGGTCGCTGATGGGCACCTTCCTGACCTTCCACCTGGCCGGCGGCGAGCCGGGCATGCGGCATATGCTGGAGCAGTTCGGCCCCGCCCTGAAGCTGCCCTGGACCAAGCTCGAGGCCCCCGAGCTAACCGATGAGCTGATCGACAAGGTGGTCGAAGGCTGCGAGCACCAGGCCGCCGGCCGGCCGGTCAGCGAGCTCGATCGCCGTCGCGACGACTTCCTGGTCGAGCTGCTCGATCTGGTGCACAAATACTGGCCCGAAGCGGAAGGCCTGGAGGGGCGCATCTGATGGTGATCCTCGAGACCCGGGTGGCCCCGGCGTGGGTCGACTACAACGGCCATATGAACGATGCCGAGTACGCCAGGGTCTTCTCCCTGGCGGTGGAGGCGCTGATGGACCAGGTCGGCCTGGATGCTGCGGGTCGCGCCCATCATGGCTATACGCTCTACACCCTGGAGACCCATCTCTGCTACCGCCGCGAAGTTCATCAGGACCAGCCGCTCGAGGTGGCGCTGACCCTGCTGGATCGCGACGCCAAGCGGCTGCACGCCTTCTTCGAGCTGTTCGACGAGGAGCGCAACCTGCTGGCCACCAGCGAGCAGATGCTGATGGGCATGAACCAGCAGAGCGGCCGCCCCGACGCCTTCCCGGCGCCGGTGGCCGAGGCGCTGGCCGAGCTGCCCCACGCCGAGCCAGAGCACTGGCCGCTGCTGGCCGGGCGCCGCATCGGTATCCGGCGCTGAGCGCATGAACATCGACACCTTCATCCAACGCTTCGCTACCGGCTTGGACGAGCTTGGCGCGTTTACCCCAGCGGCAGCGAGGCCCCACTACGACGCACTCTGTGCCGTCTTTGCGCCTGCCGACCCGCCAGACATGGCCATTAGCGACGACGGTATGGCCGGTGTGGCGGTACGCCGCTTCACGCCACGAGCGTGCCTGCCTGGGCGAGTGCTCTTCGTGCATGGCGGCGGCTTTACCATTGGCTCCGTACGCAGCCATCACGGCATCGCCGCCAGCCTCGCCGAACAGCTGGGCCGCGAGGTCATCAGCGTGGATTACCGCCTGGTGCCGGAGGTCGACTATGCCAGCATGCTCGACGACTGCCAGTCGGTGTCCGAGGCCATTGCGCCGGTGGCCTGGGTGGGTGACAGCGCCGGGGGCCGGCTGGTGATGGATCTGGCTTACCATTGCGCGGCACCACCCGCGCTGGGATTGATCTACCCACCGGTGGGCGGGCTCGACGCCTCGACGCTGGGCCCCGATGCACCGCTGCTGAGTCGCAACGACGTGCTGTCGATTGCCCGCTCATGCCCAGCGGCACTGCCAGGTGCCGCCGAGTCACAACCGCCAGGACCGCACTCGGTCGTGCTGAGCGTGGAGCACGATCCCCTTACGCCAGCGCTGGAAGCCGCCATCCAGCGCTGGCGCGATGCCGGGGCAGTTGTCGACTACCGCTGCGCCTCGGGCATGGTGCATGGCGCCCTGCACGCTCACGCCCTGCTGCCCGAGATGCAAAACGCCTGGCAGGACTTCTGCCAGGCGCTGAAGCGTCATCTTTCGCCACCGAGGCGTCATTCGTAGGCGGCATTCACCGCATCAATGGCGGGTGCCCCGTCACGTGCCTCGACGCCATCCAGCCATTCGGCCACGACGCCGAGATTCGCGCCGATCCAGTCGCGGGCGACCTCATCGGCAGGGCGGTCTTGGTAACTGTAGCCATGCACCCAGTCGTTCTGATCCTCGATATCCACCACGAACTGTGACAGGAAGCGGTGCAGTTGGGGATCCTCGTCAGCCAGGCTGGCAGGCACGATGCTCCACACCGTACTCTCTATCGCAGCGATACCGGCATCGTCGGCATCCTCGAGATAGACCAGGTCAAAGCTGACGTTCATCCAGTGGGGCTCCCAGCCAACGAAGGTCACCCACTCCTGATTGGCCATCATCTGCTCGGCCTGGGCCAGCATCGCCGCCGTGGAGCTTTCACGCAGGTTCCAGTCGCCAAGCCCCGCCCGACCGCCATCGATAGCCTCGAGAATGGCGGTATTGATGCCGGTCCCGGCCTCGATCCCCTGGATTTCCGCGTCGAAACGGTCGCGGTGGTCGTTCAGGTCCGCGACCGACGTGACCCCAGCCTCATAGACATAGCGAGGGACGACCAGGCCTGAGTTGGCACCGCGGATGTTGGAAACCAGCTTCTCGACCTTGCCATCGGCTACCAGCGGCTCGACCATGTCGGTCTGGACCGGATACCAGCCGCCCAGATAGACCTCGAGATCGCCTCCTGTCAGCCCCTCGAGAATCACGCTCACGGCCAGTTCACGCTGACGCGTCTCGTAGCCCATGGCCTGCATCAGCTGAGCCGCCACCTCCGACTTGACGGTAACGCCGGGCCAGGGCGGCACACCCAAGCGCACCTCATCAAGATCGGCCTGCGCCTGGGCAGTAAACAGCAGCGGAGCGATCACGACAGCACGGCACAACACACGCGGTGATAACGCAAACTTAGCGAACATGGGAGCTTGCCTCTTATTGAAAGTGTGCTGCCAGTCTGCCCGGCTCAAGAGAACAAACTTGACGTTACGCGACGCATTACCCACGCTTTACGTCTTTTCTTACATGACCATGGGCTGCCTATGACATCGGCAGCCAAGCGTACGTCGATAGTGGCCAATCATGCGACTCCATTATTCAGGCCCTGAACCCGAGACCATCGGTTTCCTCCTGCTGCCGCGCTTCGCCATGGTGGCGCTGTTCTCCGCCATCGAGCCGCTGCGGATCGCCAATCGCATGGCGGGTCGTGAGCTGTTCCGCTGGCACCTGATCGGACGGGACGGCGCCCCGGTGGAGGCCAGCAACGGCATGCCCCTGGGCGTTGATATGGCCCTGGACCAGACCCCGGATGTCCCCAGCCTGGCGGTCTGCGCCAGCTTCGCTCCCGACGCGGCACTGACCCCAGACCTGCTGGGCTGGCTGCGCGAGCGGGCGGCCCGCGGCTGCGTGCTGGGCGGCATGGATACCGGCTGCGTGGCGCTCGCCGCAGCGGGGTTGCTGGACGACCAGACCGTGACCCTGCACTGGGAGAGCCTGCCAGACTTCCGCCGCCGCTTTCCCCAGGTCGACGCCGTGGAGTCCTTGTTCGAGGTGGACGCGCGGGGCTTCTCCTGCGCCGGCGGCAGCGCCGCCATCGATATGGCTCTGGACCTAGTGGAACGCCGCCATGGCGAGGCGCTAGCGGCACGGGTCAACGCCCAGCTGGTACATGCCCGAGGCCGTCTGCCCGCCAGCCGCCAGCGCCCCGCAGCACCGCCCCATCTGCCCACCGAGCTGCGCCGTGCCATCGGCCTGATGGAGGCCAACCTGGAGTCGCCGCTGGCCATCGCCGACCTTGCCCAGCGCCTGGCGCTCTCCTGGCGCGGCCTGGAGCGCCTGTTCCTGCGCTACCTGGAGCGGCCGCCCCGCGACCACTACCTGGGGCTGCGCCTGGATCACGCCCACGGCTTGCTGCTCGAGACCTCACATCGGGTGCTGGATATCGCCCTGGCCTGCGGTTTCGCCTCCGCCTCCAGTTTTACTCGCGCCTTTCGACAACGCCACGGTGTCACACCCAGCCAGTTGCGACGCCAGCGGGATAGGGCCTGGCTGTCGAATGGTGCATAGTTGGCGTCGAATAGTGCCGCTTTTCCCTTTACCACAGCGGGCAAGCTAAGCCTCTCGACTCACCCTGGAGAGGCCACCATGAACGCGTTTTCGCCCCCGACCCTGCCGCCCACCCCAGACTACGACGCCTGGCCCATCGAGGCCGATATTCGCTCGGTCGACCACGATGCCCGCGTACTGACCCTAAGCTGGAGCGACGGCCGCAAGAGCCGCTATCACAGCATCTGGCTGCGCGAGAACGCCGCCGACGAAAGCACCGTGAACCCGGCGACCCGCGAGCGCATTCTCGACCTCTCCTCCCTGCCCGCCTGGCCAGAGATTGTCGCTGCCGAGATCGATGAGAGCGGCGCGCTCTGCGTCACCTTCGCCCCGGAGCATCGCCATCTACGCTTCCACCCCGGCTGGCTGCGCGCTCACGACTACGACAACGCCGGCGACCCCGAGGCGCCGCTGGTGCCAGTCAGGCGCTGGCACGGTGGCCCCGACGCCAGCCCAGACAGCCTCGATGCCAGCGGCCTGCTCGACACCGAGCCGGCTAGCGAGGCCGAGGAGGCGATTCTCGCCCCGGCGCTGGAGAGCGTGCTGGGCAAGGGGCTGGTGCGCCTGCGCGGCTTGCCCACCGAGCCCGGCTCGCTAGAGGCCATCGCCCGACGCATCGGCCCGCTGCGGCCCACCAACTTCGGCCTGCTGTTCGACGTCAAGGCCAAGCCAAACCCGGACTCCAACGCCTATACCTCCATCGCCCTGCCGCCGCACACCGACCTGCCGACCCGCGAATACCACCCCGGCTTGCAAATGCTGCACTGCCTGGAGAACAGCGTAGAGGGCGGTCAGGCGGTGATGCTCGACGGCTTCGCGGTAGCCGAGGCGCTGCGCCAGCGCGACCCCGATGCCTTCGCCACCCTGACGCGGGTGCACTGGTGCTACGCCAATACCGCCAAGACCAGTGACTACGTCTGGTACTCGCCGATGATCCGCCTCGACGCACATGGCGAGTTGCTCGAGGTGCGCATCGCCGACTTCCTGCGCGGCCCATTGCAGGCGCCCTTCGAGGAAGTGGAGGCTACCTATGACGCCCTGATGACCCTGCAGGCGATGCTGCGCGAGCCGGGCTTCGCCATCCGCTTCACCTATGCGCCCGGTGATCTGGTGATCTTCGACAATCGCCGGCTACTGCATGCCCGCGACGCCTTCGAGGGCACCAGCGGCCACCGCTGGCTGCAGGGCTGCTACATGGAGCGCGACGAGATCCGCTCCCGCTATCGTATGGTGCAGCGCGCCCGGCGCCGGCGTTGGATCGCCGCGAGTCAGCAGGTCTAAAGCGAACCCCGCTCGACGGTGGTACTCGGCGACTCACCGAAGCGGCGCCGATAGGCCCGTGAGAAGTGCGCCGGCTGAGTAAAGCCGGCGGCCAACGCCGCCTGGGTGACGAGGCAGCGGCTATCGGCGAGAATCCGCCGCGCCTGATCGAGGCGCAGACCCAAGTAGCACTGCTTGGGGCTCTCACCGAAGTGAGCCATGAACAGCCGCGTGAGCTGGCGCTGGGACTGGCCCACCAAGCGACATACCTCGGGAATCGGCAGCGCCTGGGCCAGGTTGGCCTCCATCACCGCCAGCGCGCGCACCACCGTGCGCGGCAGCGCCTCGTAGAGGTGGCGCTGGGCCAGCGAGGCCTCGCCCCGGGCCCGCTGGTGAACCAGCTGGCGCCCCACCGCGTTGGCCAGGGCCGGCCCATAGGCCTGTTCGATCCAGTCCAGCATCATGTCGATCCCGGCTGACCCTCCGGAGCCGGTCAGACGCTCGCTGCCGAACTCATAGCGGGCCTGGCTGATCGCCAGGTGCGGAAACTCCTGGCGAAAGGCCGGCACGCTCTCCCAGTGCAGCGCCACCCGATGCCCCTCCAGCACCCCTGCCCGGGCGAGGATGAAGGGCGCCGTATCCAGCCCGCCCAACCAGCCGCCATGGGCGGCAATGCGACGCAGTACCGCCCGCTCCGTTGCCCCCACCGTCAACTCGGCTTCATAGGACGAGACCACCATCAGGCCGGCATCGTCAGCGAGTGTCTCCAGCGCGTCATCCACGTCGATGCGCACGCCGTTGCTGGCCACCACCGACTGACCGGTGGCGGAGCGCAGTCGCCAGGCGAAGAGATTGCGGCCGAAGCGGTTGGCCACCCGCAGCGGCTCGAGCAGACAGAACAGCGTCAGCATCGAGAATTTGGGCACCAGCCATACGTCCAGGGTGTGCTCGGCCTCATCGGGCGTCAGCAGCGGGGGCGAGTCAGGCCGCGGATAGGGCCATTTGTCGGGGTAGGTTTCCATGATGGCTAATAAAATCAATCATACGGCCAATTTTATCAAGTCCGGAGCCGCAACCGCGGATAAGGTAATAAGCACTCGTCCAACGCCAGTGACCGAATCTTGTGGAGACGCCGTCATGACCCACATCAGGCTCCAGTCTGAAGGCCAACGCCTGGTCCTCGACTACCGGGATCAATCGCAGGAGTTCACCGCCCTGTGGCTGCGCGAGCGCAGTCCCGATCCCCAGACCCGGGACCCGCGCACCGGGCAGCGCCTGATCGAGGCCGCCGAGCTGCCGCTGGGCCTGCGCCTGGAGTCGGCGGATAGCGTCGATCACGCCCTGAGGCTGCACTTCAGCGATGGCCACCGCTGCGAGGTCCCGCTGCAGGAGCTGCTCGACGAGGCCGTGGATCCGCCCCAACGCCTCTGGGACGCCGCCAGTGCGCCCGCTCCCCGAGCCGACTTCGCCACCGCCCTGAGCGACGACGGTGCCCTGCTGGCCATGCTCGACGCGCTGCAGCGTGACGGCTTCGTGATGGTCTCCGGGGTCCCCGGCGAAGCGGATGGCATGCGCCCGCTGATCGATCGCATCGGCCCGCTGCGGCGCACCAACTGGGGCGGCATCGCCGACGTCAAGTCGGTGGCCAATGCCTACGACTTGACCATGACCCAGCGTGGCCTCGAACCGCACACCGACAATCCCTACCGGGATCCCATTCCCGGCTATATCTGGCTGCACTGCCTGACCAACGCTGCCGAGGGCGGCGACAGCACCCTGGCCGATGGCTTCATGGCCGCTCGACTGCTGCGCGAGCGCGATCCTGAGGCCTTCGACTGCCTGAGCCGGGTGCGTCCCGGCTTTCGCTACCGCGACGATACCACCCACCTCGAGAGCGAGGGGCCGCTGATCGAGCTGGATAGCCAGGGTGAGCCCATGCGGGTGCGTTACTCCAATCGCACCGAACGGGTGCCGGCTCTTGCCCCCGACGTGCTCGATGCCTACTTCGCCGCGCGCCGCGCCTTCCATGAGCTGATCACCGGCGAGGAGCTGACCCTGCATCTCAAGCTCGATCCGGGGCAGATGCTGATCATCGACAACTATCGGCTGCTGCACGGGCGCCGTGCCTATCAGCTGGCCGGCGGCGTGCGCCACATGCGCCAGGGCTATGTCGACCGTGACAGCACCGCCAGCCGCCGCCGGGTACTGCGCCGCCAGGCCGAGCTTAACGCCCAAGGAGAGTCCGCATGAATCAAGCGCGTTTTCGCCACTTCGGCGAGGCCCAGCGAGACGACTGGGCACTGATCGACGCCCGCTTCCGCGACTACGTCGAGGATGCCCCACGCCGGGTGTTGGCCCATCTGCACAACCTCGCTGGCGACACCCACGGCTACCCGGTGGACCGCTACCAGCACTGCCTGCAGACCGCCACCCGGGCGCTGCGCGACGGCGCGGATGAGGAGATGGTGGTCTGCGCCCTACTCCACGATATCGGCGACGACCTGGCCCCGGCCAACCACGCCGAGGTCGCCGCGGCCATCCTCGAGCCTTTCATCGACCCCCTCAATACCTGGATGATTCGCCACCACGAACTCTTCCAGGGCTACCACTATCGCCACTACTTCGGCCAGGATCGCCACGCCCGCGAACAGTATCGCGACCACCCGGCCTATGTGCGTACCGTGCGCTTCTGTGACGACTGGGACCAAGCCAGCTTCGACCCCGACTACGACACCCTGCCCCTGGAGCACTTCCTGCCGATGGTGGAGCGGGTACTGTGTCGCACACCCCGCGGCGGGCTGCCAGAGCCGCTGCCCGAACACCAGGTGGAGCACGACTGATCATGCCCCAGACCTGTGCCAACTACCTGCTGCGACTGCTGGACGCCTATGGCGTGGACACCGCCTTCGGCATTCCCGGCGTGCATACCATCGAGCTCTACCGCGGCCTGGGCGACAGTCCCATCCGCCACGTCACCCCACGCCATGAGCAGGGCGCCGGCTTCATGGCCGATGGCTACGCGCGGGCCAGCGGCAAGCCCGCGGCCTGCTTCATCATCAGCGGCCCGGGGATGACCAATATCGCCACCGCCATGGGGCAGGCGCTGGCCGACTCGGTGCCCATGCTGGTGATCTCCAGCGTCAACCGTCGCGACACCCTGGGGCGCGGCCAGGGACGGCTGCACGAGCTGCCCTGCCAACAGCAGACCCTGGCCGGCGTCAGCGTGTTCAGCCATACCCTGCTCGACCCGGCGGCGCTGCCGGAAGTGCTGGCGCGCGCCTTCGCTATCTTCCAGAGCGCCCGGCCGGGACCGGTGCATATCGAGATTCCTCTGGACCTGCTGGCCGCCCCCGTGGAGGCCCCGCCACCGCGCCCGCTACGGGTCTACCCGCCGACAGCCCCGGCGGCCGCCATCGCCCAGGCCGCCGACTGGTTGGCCGGGGCCGAGCGCCCCCTGCTGCTGCTGGGCGGCGGCTGCGCCAGCGCCCCGCAGGCCGCCCGCGCCCTGGTCGAACGCTTTCAGGCCCCGGCGCTGACCACCATCAATGCCAAGGGCGTCCTGGGTCAGGATCACCCGCAGGACCTCGGCGCCACCGCCAGCCTGCCCGCCACGCGCCGCCTGGCCGCCGAGGCGGACGTGATCCTGGCGCTGGGTACCGAGCTCGGCGAAACCGACTACGATCTGGTGTTCGATGACGGTTTTCGCCTCGACGGACGGCTGATCCGGGTCGACATCGATCCCCAGCAGCTGGGCCGCAACCAGCCCGCCAACCTGGCCCTGCTGGCCGACGTGGGCCAGGTGATGCACGACCTCGCCGAGGCACTACCACTGCGCGCCGACGACGGCCGCGCCGCGGCGGTGCGCGACGCGCTGGCCCTCGAGGCGGACCCGGAGCTCGTCCCCTATGTGCCGCTCTATGCCACGCTCCGGGCGACGCTGCCCGACGCCATTCTGGTAGGTGACTCCACCGGGCCCGTCTATGCCGGTAACTTTCTTGCCTCGCTGCCGGCGCCACGCCGCTGGTTCAATGCCGCCACCGGCTACGGCACCCTCGGCTACGGCCTGCCGGCGGCGCTCGGTGCTGCCCTGACCTGCCCGGAGCGGCCAGTGGTCGCCCTGGTGGGCGACGGCGGCCTGCAGTTCGTGCTCGGCGAACTGGCCACCGCCCGTGACCTGGACCGCCCCGTGGCAGTAGTGATCTGGAACAACCACGGCTATGACGAAATTCGCCGCTACATGGCCATGCACGAGGTGCCTCAGCTCGGCGTCGATCTGGCGCCGCCGGACTTCGCCGCCCTGGCCGACGCCTACGCCTGTCGCTACCGGGCGCTGGGCGACCCCGCGTCTCTCGGCGAGGCGCTTGCCCACCTCAGCGACGACGACTCACCGCTACTGATCGAGGTGGACGCAGCGGCCTGGATCGCTGCCACGCTAACTTCGCATCGCTAATCGACAACAAGGATCCCTGACATGCGCAACAGCGCCTTACTCACCAGCCTGCCCCTCCTCGGCCTCCTGCTGCCGCTCAACGCGTTCGCCAGCCAGGATGCCAGCGACGAGCTACGCCTTGTGGTACCTCCCTGGCCGGGTGTCACGGTCAAGTCGGAAATTGTCGCCCAGCTGGCAGCGCCTCTAGGCTATCGGGTCGAGGCGCTCGAGGTCAGCTCCACGGTGGGCTACCAGACCCTGCAGAGTGGCGACAGCGATGCCTTTCTTGCCGGCTGGCTCCCCTCCCAGCAGCAGAGCTATGACGCGGCCATGGAGACCGGCAGCATCGTCGACCTTGGCAACAACGTCAGCGGCGCGCGCATGGGTTTCGCGGTACCCGGCTATGTCTATGAGGCAGGCGTAACCCACGCCGAACAGTTGGCCGATCCCGAGATCCGTGAGCGCTTCGGCGCCGAGATCTATTCCATCGAGAGCGGCTCCACGGTCAGCGACCACCTCCACGAAGCCGTCGAGGCCGATACCTACGGCCTCAGCCAATGGAGACTCCGTGAGTCCTCGACGCCAGGCATGCTGGCCGAGGTGGACGCGGCCACGCGTGACCAGAGCTGGATCCTCTTCTACGGCTGGACGCCGCACTGGATGGCGCCGGCATACGACATGCAGATACTCGATGATCCCGCCAGCGTGTTCGGAGAGAACAACGGCGCAAGCGATGTTCGCACCATCGTGGCCCGCGCTTACCATGCGGACAATCCCAACATGATCCGGCTGCTCGACCAGTTTGAACTGACGGCCGACGAGCAGAGTGAGTTCATCCGCGACTTCGGCCTCGAAGAGGGCGAGCTGGAAACCGTCGCCCGCGACTGGCTGCTGGCCAACCCCGAGCGGCTCGAGACCTTCCTGGAGGGTGTCACCACACGCGACGGCGAGCCCGGTCTGGCGGCGGTGCGCGCCAGCCTGAAATAAGGCATCCCTAGCCGGCGTGACACCGGCCCCAGCGTTTCTGACAGTGAGACCCCCTATGCATTATTCCCGACTGACCGACCGCATCGCCGGCGAAGGGGCCGCGGCCTGGGATATCCACTACCGTGCGCTGGCCCGCCAGACCGCCGGCGAGGCGATCACCGTGCTCTCGGTGGGCGATCCCGACTTCGCCACCCCGGCACCCATCGTCGAGAGCGCCGTGGCCAGCCTGCGCGGCGGCGCCACCCACTACCCCGACGTGCAGGGCAAGCTGGCGCTGCGCCAGGCCATCGCCGATGACTACCATCGCCGGGGCCTCGCCGCGGGCCCGGACAACGTCATCGTCATGGCCGGCGCCCAGTGCGGTCTCTACGCCGCCGCCCAGTGCCTGCTCGATCCCGGCGACGAGGTGCTGGTGCCCGAGCCCAGCTACGTCACCTACGAGGCGGTGCTGCGTGCCACCGGTGCCAAGCTGGTGCAGGTGCCGCTGAGCGGCGAGGCGGACTTCCGCCTCGACCCGGCGGCCCTGGAGGCGGCCATCACCCCGCGCACCCGGGCCCTCCTGCTCAACAGCCCCCACAACCCCACCGGCCAGCTGATCGACGCCGAGACCTGGGCGGCGATCGCCGCGCTGTGCCAACGTCACGACCTCTGGCTGATCTCCGACGAGGTCTATGCCGAGCTGATCTTCGAGGGCGAGCACCTGTGCCCCGCCGGCCTGCCTGGGATGGCCGAGCGCAGCGTGGTGATCAGCAGCCTCTCGAAGTCACATGCCATGACCGGCTGGCGCCTGGGCTGGGTACTGGGGCCCAAACCGCTGATCCAGCACCTGACCCACCTGGCGCTGTGCATGCTCTACGGCTGCCCTGACTTCATCCAGGACGCCGCCTGCGACGCCCTGACCACGCCGCCCGCCGAGCTGCAGGCGATGCGCGACGTCTACCGGGGGCGCCGCGATGCCGTCTGCGCGGCGCTGGCCGAGTGTCCGGCGGTGGCGGCGATCCGCCCGCCGGCGGGAATGTTCCTGATGGTGGATATTCGTGCCACCGGCCTCTCCTCCCAGGCCTTCGCCGACCGCCTGCTCGACGAGGAGGGCATCTCGGTGCTCTCCGGCGAGGCCTTCGGGCCCTCGGCAGCAGGCTTCGTGCGCCTCAGCCTGACCGTGGAGGCCGAACGCCTCGCCGACGCCTGTCGACGCCTGGCGGCCTGTGCGGAGCGCGCCCGCGCTGCCGGCGCCTCGCCTGCCCTGTCACCCACCGCGGCCCCGGAGGCCGATTGCCTATGACATCATCACTCGAGCGTTCCCTCCGTCCCCAGGCCGCCACCCCCGCTGCGGTGGTGGCCGACCACCTGATCAAACGCTATGGCGATCTGGAGGTGCTCAAGGGCGTCTCCCTGAGCGTCCCCGAAGGCACCGTCACCTCCATCATCGGCGCCAGCGGCTCGGGCAAGAGCACCCTGCTGCGCTGCATGAACCTGCTGGAACGCCCCGACCGCGGCGACCTGGCGATTGCGGATGAGGCGATTCGCTTCGCCCGCAATCCCCAGGGCGACATCATCGGCCTGGATCGGCGCCAGCTGCAGCGACTGCGCGCCAAGGTGACCATGGTCTTCCAGCAGTTCAATCTCTGGCCCCACCTCAGCGTGCTGGGCAACGTCATCGAGGCCCCCATGCGGGTCAAGAGGCTCTCCCGCCGGCGTGCCATCGCCCTCGGCGAGCACTACCTGGAACGGGTCGGCATGGCCGACAAGCGCGACGCCTACCCCGCCTTCCTCTCCGGCGGCCAGCAGCAGCGGGTGGCCATCGCCCGCGCCCTGGCCATGGAACCGCGCCTGCTGCTCTTCGACGAGCCCACCTCGGCGCTCGACCCAGAGCGTGTCAACGAGGTGCTGGGAGTGATTCGCGGCCTGGCCGATGAGGGCCGCACCATGCTGCTGGTCACCCACGAAATGCACTTCGCCCGCGAAGTCTCCGACCAGCTGGTCTATCTCGACCAGGGGCGCATCGCCGCCTCCGGCACCCCGCAAGACGTCTTCGAGGATCCCCGCTGCCGCCACTTCGTGGCGCCCGCGGCATGAACGCTCCACCAACCATAACGACAGGAGAAGACCATGAAATTCCCCCTGATGATCGCTAGCGCCGCCGTCGCCATGAGCCTCGGTCTCACCGCCCAGGCCGACGCCCCCCTCAAGGTCGGCATCTCCGGCGAGCCCTACCCGCCCTTCACCTACAAGGCCGCCAGCGGCGACTGGACCGGCTTCGAGGTGGAACTGGCCCATGCCATCTGCGACGCCATGGGCCGTGACTGCGAGATCACCCCCACCGGCTGGAGCGGTATCATTCCCTCCCTCAACGCCGGGCGCATCGACATGATCATGAACTCCATGTCGATCACCGAGCAGCGCCAGCGGGTCATCGATTTCACTCGCCCCTACTACTTCACCCCCGGCGCTTATGTCGCCGCCAGCGACCTGACGCTGGACATCCCCGACGACCTGGACGGCCTGGTGATGGGGGTACAGAGCGCTACCACCAACGCCGCCTATGCCCGCCGCGAGCTGCGCGACAGCGGCGTGGATATTCGCCTCTACGACCAGGCGGAACAAGTCAATAATGACCTGCTGGCCGGGCGCCTTGACCTGATCCTCGCCGACGAGATCGCCATGCTGCAGTTCCTCGACCGGGACGAAGCGAGCGACTTCGAAGTCAAGGCCACCGCCCCACACCACGAGGCCTACGGCGAGGGTATCGGCATTGGCCTGCGTCAGGAGGATGACGCTCTGCGCGAAGCGCTCAACGCGGGCATCGCCGCGGTCATCGAGGACGGCACCTGCGGCGAGCTTTCCGAGCAGTACCTGGGCACCGACGTCTGCGTCTACGACTGAATCCTCGACGGCTGCCATGCCCCCCGGCGCCAGCGGCGCCGGGGCACTTCGTTGTGTGACCAAGGAAAGGCTCAACCATGACTGCGATGACACCGGAGGGGCTTGGCGACTGGGCCGGTCCCATCCTGGCCGGGGCCATGACCACGCTGCAGATCGCCGTGCTGGCCTATGCCATTGGCCTGCTGCTGGGGCTGCTTGGCGCCGGCGCCAAACTCAGTCCCTGGGCGCCCCTGCGCGCCCTGGCCACCGCCTACTCGACGCTGATCCGCGCGGTGCCCGAGCTGCTGCTGATCATTCTGCTCTACTATGCCGGCGCCCAGGCCCTGGACGCCCTGCTGGCACGACTCGGTATAGGCGGCGCCGTGCAGATCACCGGCTTCGCCACCGCCGTGGGCGTGCTGGCCTTCGTCCAGGGCGCCTACATGACCGAGGTGTTCCGCGGCGCCATCCTGGCCATCCCTCACGGCCAGCTGGAGGCCGCCGATGCCTATGGCTTCTCGCGCTGGACGCGCTTCCACCGCATCGTGCTGCCGGGGATGCTGCCCAATGCCCTGCCGGGCATGTCCAACCTGTGGCTGATCCTGATCAAGGACACCGCCCTGATCAGCGTGATCGGCTTCTACGAGCTGTTCTTCACCATCCAGCAGGCCGCCGCCAGCAGCCGCGCCTACTTCCTCTTCTACGCCGCCGCCGGCGTCATCTACCTGCTGATGACCCTGACCTCCACGGCGCTGTTCGCCCGCCTCGAGCGTCATGTGCGCCGCGGCCAACCCACGGAGGCCTGAGATGGACTTTTCCTGGCTGAGCGACCCCTTCTACCAGGCCTACCTGTGGGAGGGCTTCGTCAATACCCTGTGGCTGCTGCTGGTCTCGGCGGTGGGCGGTTTGCTCCTCGCCGTGGCGGTGGCCCTGGCCCGGCTGCGCGGCCCGCGGCCCCTGGCCTGGCTGGCCTGGGCCTTTACCACCGTGATTCGCGGCACCCCGCTGCTGGTGCAGCTGTTCTTCTTCTACTATGGGGTGGGCCGGCTGCTGGAGGGGGTCCCGGGCATCCGCGACAGCGTCTTCTGGCCGCTGCTGCGCGACCCCTTCTTCTTCGGCGCCCTGACCTTCATCCTCAGCGTCGGCGCCTACGCCGGCGAAGTGATCCGCGGTGCCATGCAGAGCGTGCCCCGCGGCGAGCTGGAGGCCGGCCGCGCCTTCGGCCTCTCCGGCTTCCAGGTGCTCTATCGGCTGTGGCTGCCGCGAGCCATCCAGCTCTGCCTGCCGACCCTGACCGGCGAGATGATCCTGCTGCTCAAGTCAGTACCGCTGGTCTCCACCATCGCCCTGATGGACTTGCTGCAGGCGGCCAATATCATTCGCGACGAGACCTTCCTGGTCTACGAGCCGCTGCTGCTGATCGCCGGTATCTACCTGGCCACCACCATCGTGCTGACCCTGTTGCTACGCCTGGTGGAGCTGAACTTCCCCGGCATGCGCCCGACCCGGCGCCGCTGGCTGCCGCTTCGTTAAACAAGCAGTGGGATTACGCCATAGCAGGCTCGGAAGGCACGGGCGAAACTCGAGCTGGCGGTGAAGTCGCACGCCGCTGGCCAACCCCGACGCGGCTGACTAGCCTGAAAAAGGCAGCTCTTGCGTTCGCTTTTACGGACGCTAGGGCTCCCCTCCAATCGACAAGAAACGGAGAAGATCATGCCTGCTTACGCCACGCGCTTTTCGTCACTGCTGCGCAGCGGCCTACTCGCCCTGGCGGCCTCCTGCCTGGCGCTTTCTCCCATGGCCCAGGCCGATGGCCACGGCGACTGGCCCGAGCGCGATATCGATTTCATCATTCCGTTCGGCGCCGGCGGTGGCAGCGACGCCTGGGCACGCACCATTTCTACCGGCGCCCAGGAGCATTTCGGCGTCGGCTGGAATCTGCAGAATCGCCCCGGTGCCGGTGCCACCCTCGCCTGGGAATACCTTCTGGATCAGCCCGCCGATGGCTACACCGCCATGCTTTCCAGCCCGACCCCGGTGATGACGGCGCTGATGGAAGACGACCCGCTGGTCGACCCCCTGGACTTCAAGGCAGCCGCGTATATCTCTGCCTTTCGCTCCTTGATCGTTGCCAGCAACGACAGCCCCATGGCGGACTGGGACGGGCTCAAGGCGGCCGCCGAGGATAGCCCGGTGGTGATCGCCGGCACCAACGCCCTGCTGGCCGGGGTGGCCAATATCTTCGACCAGGCCGGTCTCGAGGCCGTCTATGTGCCCTACAGCTCCACCGGCGAAGCGGTCAGCGACTTTCTGGGCGGTCATGTCGACCTGCTCGCGGCCACCGCGTCTACGGCGCTCGGTATCGTCCCTGAACGCGGTACCGTGGTAATGAATACCAGCGATATTGCGCTGCCCGAGGACGTCGAGGAGCAGCTGGGTGGCAATGTCCCCATCGCCGCCGATTTCGACTTTGAGGGCATGCGCTTCCCGCGCCCGATCGGCTTTCATCCCGATACCCCCGACGCAGTCGTCGCCGAGTTCTCGCGCCGGCTGGAAACGCTGCTGACCGAGGACGAGAGCGTTCCCGCCATGCTCGACCGAATGGGGGAGGAGGTCATCTTCATGGGCTTCCCCGAGGCCAACGAGGATTACGTTCGGCTGGTCGAACGCATGCGCACCGCCATCGAGCTGCTCGACTAATCCAAGGTAACGCGGCAGTGACCCGGGGTGGGTCCCTGCCGCCCTTTCGGGAGCCACGCCATGCAGCGCAAGCCAAGCCGCCGAGCACCGGCAGGATGGTGGCGTACCAACCAGGCGCTGGGACTCGGCATTGCGATTGCCGTTGCCGTGCTGTTCGCCTATCTCTGGCAGCAGGACTGGTATCACCGCGAACAGCGTGATGGGTTCATCCTCGGCTTTTTTCCTGGACTGGGGCTTGCCGCCATGCTGGTGACCGCCCTGGCGCTCACCCTCGACCGGTGGCGCCACACCGTGGTCGAAGAAATCGCCACGCTGGATTGGCGCGACCTGCTCTGGGCGGTGGTGCTCAGCGCCGCCGCCCTGAGCCTGTATGCGCTGATGGAACCGCTGGGCATGCTGCTGCCCATCGCCCTGTTCCTGGCGCTGATGATGCTGCTGCTGGGGCTTCGCCCCTGGTACCTCGCGGCGGGTCTGGCCGCCGCCATCGCGCTGATCATCCTGGCCGTGTTCACGCTGCTGGGTATCCGCCTCCCCGGCGCCTTCCTGCCGCTGCTGATCTGATCTCCGGCAGCCAAGGGGCCACCCCGACGGAGCCGATCCATGTTTCAACCCGATGCCTTTATCGAGGCCCTATACCTGGTGCTCAACTGGAACACCCTGATGTGGCTGACCATCGGCGTGTTCGTCGGGGTGGGCCTGGGCGCGATACCCGGCCTGACCACCTCCACCGGGGTCGCCTTGATGCTGCCGCTGACCTTCACCCTGGACATCACCGGCGCCCTGGGCCTGGTCATCGGCCTCTACAAGGGCGCACTGTTCGGCGGCTCGATCTCGGCCATCAGCTTCGCCACCCCCGGCGCGCCGGACTCCGCCGCCACGGTCTTCGATGGCTACCGCATGACCCAGAAGGGCCAGGGACGCAAGGCGCTGCTGACATCGCTCTACTCCTCGGTGACCGCCGACTCCCTCTCCGACGTGCTGGTGATCCTGATCGCCCCGATGATGGCACTGGCGGCGCTGCAGTTCGGCCCCGCCGAGCGCACCTGGCTGATGGTGGTGGCCATCGCCCTACTGGGGGCCCTCTCGGGCAAGCACGTGGCCAAGGGCCTGTTCGCCGCCGCCATCGGGCTCTATATCGGTACCATCGGCTCCGACCCCATGGGCGGCGCTTCACGCAACACCTTCGGCCTGGCCTGGCTGCGCGACGGCATTAGCCTGGTGCCACTGATCATCGGCCTGTTCGCCATGAGCCGCATGCTGGAGCAGGCCGTCGAGCTGATCCATGAGTCGCGCCTGGGCCACAAGGTCGAGCGCAAGATGAACGACCTGTTCAGCAACAAGGAAGACACCCTGACCTTTCGCGAATACCTGAGCAACTGGCGCGAGATGAGCATCGGCCTGGGCGTCGGCAGTTTTGTCGGCATGCTCCCGGGGTTGGGGGCCACAGTGGCCTCGTTTCTCGCCTACGGGATCGCCAAGCGCCTACTGCCTCACAAGCGGCTCGGAACCGGGGTGATGGGCGGCGTGGCCGCCGCCGAGTCCGGCAACAACGCCACCGCCGGCCCCACCCTGGTCCCGCTGCTGGCCTTCGGCATCCCGGGTAGCGCTACCGCAGCGCTGATCGGCGGTGCCCTGCTGCTGCAGGGCATTACGCCCAGCCCGCGCATGTTCGAACTGCATGCCGATGTCATCTATGCCCTCTTCACCATCCTGATCCTGGCCAACCTCTTCAATCTGGTGATCGGGCGGGGGTTCGCCTTCTTCTATGCCAAGCTGGGCGGACTGCCCAAGCCGGTGCTGGTGCCAACCATCATGGTGCTGGCGGTGATCGGCAGCTTTGCCACCCAGGGCAACCCCTACGACGTGGGGGTCATGCTGTTCTTCGGCTTCGTCGGCTTCTTCATGCGCCGCTTCGGTATCCCCGAGGCGCCGCTGATCATCACCTTCCTGATCGCCCCCATGCTCGAGGAGAGCATGCGCCGGGCGGTGCTGATCAGCGGCGGCGACTGGCTGGGCGGCCTGCTCAACAGTCCGCTGAGCCTTATCCTGATGGGGCTCGCCGTGCTGGTGCTGGTGCTCTCATACCGCATGCGCTTCTCGGAGCGACTCGAGGCCATGGCCCACGAGCAGGATAGCCAAGGCGCCGCCGATGACGATGCAACGCGTTGATTACGGCGGCCTGAACTCGCCACGTGAAAGTCGATGCCGCTGCTGCCGCTTCGCTAGACAAGCCGTGGAATCATGCTGACCGAGCGATTGATCGATACGCTTGCCGGGCCCGGCTCAGGCGCCGCGGCGCCTGTCGGGATCGTGGCGCATCTCCCGCGGCGATACGCCATAGCAGGCTCGGAAGGCGCGGGCGAAACTCGAGCTGGAGGTGAATCCACAGGCGAGCCCCGCCGCGAGCACGTCGAGGTCGGTCTCCTCGAGCAGTTGCCTGGCGCGCTCTAGCCGTCGCCGCAGGTACCACTGGCGCGGCGAGGTGGCGAGATGCTGTTCGAACAGGCGCTGCAGCTGGCGCGGCGAGACACCGCTGCGGCGTGCCACCTCGGCGAGGCTCAGCGGCTCCTCGAGGTGGCGCTCGATCAGCGCCACGGCCTCTATCAGGCGGCGATTGTGCGTCCCCAGGCGGCGCACCAGCGACATGCGCTGCTGGTCATCGCGGGTGCGCATGCGCTCATGCACCAGCTGCTCGGAGACGTCGATGGCCAGCTTGGTGCCATGGCGCCGGGCGATCACCTCCAGCGCCATGTCCATGGCCGCGGCCCCGCCGGCGCAGGAGAAGCGCCGCGAGCCGAGCTCGAACAGCTCGTCGGAGGTGGCGATCGCTGGGAAGCGCTCGCGAAAGGCCGGCAGGCTCTCCCAGTGCAGCGTCACCCGCTCGCCGCCGAGCAGCCCCGCCGCAGCGAGCAGGAAGCAGCCGGTATCGAGCCCACCCAGCACACAGCCGGCCTGGTCGAGGTGGTGCAACCAGGCCAGCAGCGGGCGCTTGAGGTGCTGTTCCGGCGCAAAGCCGCTGCACACCGCCAACGAGGGCACGTCATGTACCTCGCCCATGGCCCGATCGACGAGCAGGGTCATGCCGTTGGAGGCGGTGACCGGCTCACCGTCCTCGCTGATCAACGTCCAGTCGAACAGCGGCCTGCCGCTGAGGCGGTTGGCAATGCGCAGCGGCTCCACCGCGGCGAAGAAGGCCATCATCGAGAAGTCCGGCAACAGCAGGTAGCCGACGGTTTCGGGTAGCGCACCGCGGTAATCGAGTCGCAATCGTTCCTCCTCCCGGTGGGCGCCCAACAGGCGTCTAGAGCCAGTCCTCGAGGCGCAGTGCCCGACTGCTCCAGGCCCCCAGCCGGCGCAGCCAACTGCCCGGCTCGCGGCGCAGCACCTCGGACTGGTCGGCGTTATCGGTATGCCACTCGAGGCCGCCGGCTTCATCCAGGCCCACGGAATAGCTCAGGGCCGGGCTCATGCCCAGCTCGGCCAACGCCCACAGCTCGCGATTGAGGGTCTCACTCTCCACCAGCACCCCCACCTCGCTGTTCCACCAGATCGAGCGCGGATCGATATTGTAACTACCCACGAACAGCTGATCATGGTCGAAGCCCAGCGCCTTGATATGCAGGCTCGACGAGGAGGCCCCCGGCACCCCGAGGCTGGCGGCTTGCTGATGGTCGGCACGCAGTTCGTAAAGCCGTACGCCGCTGGCCAGCAGCTCGGGCCGATAGCCGGCATAGGCGCCGTGCACCGGCGGCACGTCGGTGGCCTCCAGCGAGTTGGTGATCACCGCCACCTCGACCCCATCTCGCGCCAGGCGCTGCAGCTGGGCGGCGCCCTGTCGGGTAGGAATGAAGTAGGCGGAGATGATCAGCAGCCGCTGCTCGAGGGCGTCGATGATCTCGACCAGGTCCGCGGTGAGGGTCTCCTCCAGGGCCGGACGTCCGCGCCCCGCCAGCTTGGCGGGCGGGTCCCACAGCGCGCGTCCCGGCGCCCAGGTCAGCGGCGCCAGCAGCGACTCGGGGGACGCATCGGCAAAGCGCTGGCGCAGCGCCACCAGGTAGGGCGAGTCGTGACGCTGGGCCTCGAGCCATACCGCCAGATCGTCGCGCAGCTCGCGCCAGGCGTTAGGCTCGGCCTGGCGGAATCGCGCCAGCGGCAGCGCCAGGTGATGGCGCCAGTAATCATCGAAACTACGCGACAGATCGCGTGCCACCGGCCCCACCGCCAGCAGGTCGAGGTCAGCGAAATTGCGCTGTTCATCGGCGTTGAAGTATTCGTCGCCGAGGTTGCGCCCGCCGGTGATCGCCACCAGGCCATCGCTAAGCCACAGCTTGTTGTGCATGCGGCGATGCTGACGACGCAGGTCGGCGGCCATCATCACGCCGCGACTCAGCAGGGTGCCACGCCCGCGCAGCAGCGGATTGAACAGCCGCACCTCCACCTGCGGGTGGCTGTCGATGGCGGCCAGCAATGCTTCGTTGTTGAGGCTGGCCAGATCGTCTAACAGCAGCCGTACCCGGACGCCGCGCTCGGCGGCCTCCAGCATGCGTACCAGGAGTACCCGCGAGGTAAGGCCATCGTCGGCGATGTAGGTCTGCACGTCGAGGGTGCGCTCACTGCTGGCCAACAAGGCGGCGCGCAGGGCGAAGGATTCATCGCCGTCAACCAGCAGCCGGAAGCCGCTGTGCTCGGGCACCTGCTGCGCGGTATGTTGCTCGGCCACCCAGCCGCCCAGCGCGGTCTCCTCGGCCTCGTGCAGCGGCAGGGCCCAGGAGTGGCTGCGCACCACCGGCGTCGGCGCGCACCCCGCCAGCAGCAGACAGCCGACCAGCAGCGATGTCAGGACGAGACGCGCGACGACATTGGCGCGACCAATCACCGCAGGTCACTCGTCATGCTGCTGCGCCATCTGCCGTTTGCGTCGCTTGTTGCGTCGGTAGAGCCGCGCCAGCGCAATGCCTAGTGCCACGACCACCATCAGCGCCAGGGTCACGCCCTGCCAGGCGCGGGCAGCGTCGCCGAGCAGCGTTTCGAGGGTGATGATGACGATGAAGCCAAGCGCCTGGCTGGCAATCGCCAGGGCGCGCAGGATATCGAAGGCAGGCTTGGCCATGTGCAGCTCCGGGGGTGACAGTCGAGCGATGCAACAGTACGCTTCTAGCGCATGATGCTACGCGTCCCTAGTGTAACAGTGGCCGCACAGCGTCGCTGCCCCCTGCCGCTGTCCTGACCTGTGGAGCCCGCCGGATGGATGCCATCGCCATTGGCCCAGTACTGCTTTCCCTACCTCGTCTGTATGCCTTCGGCGCAGGCCTGGTCCTGCTGTTGACGAGCCTGGTGCTGCTCGGCCTGCCCAAGGGCACTCATGCCCGCTGGTTCAACACCCTGGTGATCGTGTGGCTGGTCGGCGCACGCCTCGGCTACGTGTTCACGCATCCCGAGGCCTATGCCGAGGCACCGCTGGACATCGTCAAGTTCTGGCAACCCGGCTTTCACGGCCTGTGGGGACTGCTGGCGGCGCTGATCTGGACCGCCTGGGCGCTGCGCGCTCACCTGATCAAAATGCTCGGCGGCATGGCGCTGGTGATCGGCAGCTCGGCGCTGTGGCTTGCGGTAGTGACCATCTCCCCGTTGGGAGGAGAAATCGCCCTGCGCGAGCTGCCCGACCTGACCCTGGATAACCTCGACGGCGAGCCGGTCACCCTGAGTGCCATCGAGGACGACCTGGTGATCGTCAACCTGTGGGCCACCTGGTGCCCGCCGTGCCTGCGCGAAATGCCGCTGCTGGTCGATGCGGACCAACGCGACGGCGTCAGCGTGGTCATCGCCAACCAGGGCGAGGACCTGATGCAGGCCATGCGCTATCTCGATGAGCAGGAGTTCGTGCTCAGCTATCCGCTGCTCGACCCGCACCAGGAGCTGACCGTGCTCACCGAGTCGCCGGGGCTGCCCACCACCCTGCTGTTCGACGCCGACGGCCGCGTCCTCGAGCAGCATATCGGCGAACTTACCCGCGCCCAGCTCGACGGCTGGCTAGACCGCCACTAGCGCACGCATCGTCAGCCCGGACGACGATCAGCGCTTAAGTGCCGCGCCCGTTTCCGTTACCATACCGCGCCCCGCTGGCGTCATGACCTGCCGTCGTGACGCCGGGGCGCGTTTTCGTTGAGCATCCGAGGCATCATGAGCGAATTTTCTCCCGGTCAGCGCTGGATCAGTGACGGCGAAGCCGAGCTGGGCCTGGGCACCATCCTGAACGTCGACTTCCGTAGCGTCACCGTGCTGTTCAGTGCCAGTCAGGAAACCCGAACCTACAGCGTGCGCCAGGCGCCGCTGACCCGTGTGGCTTTCGCCCCCGGCGATCGCGTGCAGTCCGCCGAGGGCTGGCAGATGATCGTCGACGACAGCAAGGAGGTCGACGGCCTGGTGGTCTATATCGGCGAGGACGACGAGGGCAACCTGCGCGAGCTGCCCGAAGCGCGCCTCGCCGACAGCATGCAGTTCGACCAGGCCCGCGACCGCCTGCTGACCGGCCAGGTCGACCGCAACGACTGGTTCGACCTGCGCTTTCGCACCCTGCACCACCATCAGCGCATCGAGCAGAACCCGGCGCTGGGCCTGGCCGGCCCCAAGATCGATCTGATCCCGCACCAGCTGTATATCGCCGACGAAGTGGCCCGACGCCACGCCCCGCGGGTGCTACTGGCCGACGAAGTGGGCCTGGGCAAGACCATCGAGGCCGGGCTGATCCTGCACCGCCTGCTGCTCACCGGCCGCGCCGAGCGGGCGCTGATCCTGGTCCCCGACAGCCTCACCCACCAGTGGCTGGTCGAGCTGCTGCGCCGCTTCGCCCTCGACGTGCGGCTGCTCGACGAGCACCAGAGCCTGGCGCATCTCGATGGCAACCCCTTCGAGTCGGCGCAGTTGATCCTGGCCAGCCAGCAGTGGCTATTCGCTAACCCGCAGCGCCAGACCCAGGCGCAGTCCTGCGATTGGGACCTGCTGATCGTCGACGAGGCCCACCACCTCGACTGGCAGCCTGAGAAGACCGGCCCTGGCTACGCCTGCGTCGAGGCGCTGGCGGCCCGTACCGAAGGGGTGCTGCTGCTCACCGCCACCCCCGAGCAGATGGGCGTGGAGAGCCACTTCGCGCGCCTGCGCCTGCTCGACCCCGAGCGCTATCAGGACCTCGAGCACTTCAAGGCCGAAGAGCACGGCTATGCCCGCGTCGCCGAGGCGGTAGACGCCCTCGAACGTCTCGCCGAGAACGACTCAGCCAGTACAGCCGACCGCGACGGCGTGGCGGCGGTGATCGATGACGCCGACAGCCAGGCGCTGCTGGCAGTGCTCACTTCTCCCGAAAGCAGCGACGAGCAGCGCCAGGTGGCGCGCCGTGAGCTGCGTGAGCAGCTGCTCGACCGCCACGGCACCGGACGGGTGATGTTCCGCAACAGCCGTCGCCACGTCGGCGGTTTTCCATCGCGCCAGCTGCACGTCACGCCGTTGGCGCTGCCCTCGGCGTATCGTCGCGTGCTGCGCCGCCTCGAGCGCGACGAGGACTACCTCGACGAGCTGCTGATCGAGACCGGGCTCGACCACCCCGAGGTGGTGCTCTACCTCGACGCCATGTATCGCGCCCTGCCCCACGATCCGCTCAACGAGGAGCCGTGGTGGCGCATCGACCCGCGCGTCACCTGGCTGCTCGAGCTGCTCACCGAGGTTGGCCGCGACAAGCTGCTGGTGATCGCCCACGACCGCGACACCGCCACTGACCTGGCCAAGGCGCTGCAGGCGCTGGGCGGCATCCATGCCCCGGTGTTCCACGAAGGACTGTCGCTAGTGGAACGCGACCGTGCCGCGGCGGCGTTCGCCGATGATGAGGAGGACGGCTGCCAGGTCCTGGTATGCTCGGAGATCGGCTCCGAGGGCCGCAACTTCCAGTTCTGTCGCCACCTGGTGATGTTCGACCTGCCGCTGCATCCCGACCAGCTCGAGCAGCGCATCGGCCGCCTCGACCGCATTGGCCAGCGCCACGCCATCGAACTCCATGTGCCGGTGTTCGAAGCCAGTCCCGGCGAGCGTCTGCTGCGCTGGTACCGCGACGGCATGGACGCCTTCAGTGCCCCCCACGGCGTCGGCAGCGACCTGTTCGCGGCCTTTGGCGACGCCCTGGCCGACGCCCTGCTCGACGAAGAGAGCCTTGCCGAGGTAATCGACGAGACCCGCACGCTGTTTCAGGCGCGGCTCGCCGAGCGCGATGCCGGCCGCAACCGCCTGCTGGAATGGGGCGCCTGTCGCCCGGCCCAAGCCGACGCGGTAATCGATGCCATCCGCGAACTCGACCACGACAAGGCGCTGCCGCGCTACCTCGACCAGGCGATGGATATCTTCGGCGTGGATAGTCAGGAGCTCGGCGGCCGGGTCATGCACCTGCAGCCGAGCCAGCACATGCTCGACGGCCTGCCCGGGCTGGTGAAGGGCGAAGAGGGCTTCTCGGCGACCCTGTCGCGGACGGTGGCGCTGACCCGCGACGATGTCCAGCGACTCTCCTGGGAACATCCGCTGCTGCGCGAAATGATGGGGCGTATCCTCGACGGCCAGATGGGCAATACCGCCCTGGCGCTGCTCAAGCATCCAGCGATTCCCGCCGGCCGGCTGATGACCGAGCTGGTGTTCCGCACCCACTGCCCGGCGCCCAAGCGGCTGCACCTCAACCGCTTCCTGCCAGCCACCGCGGTGCGCGTGCTACTCGACGAGTCCGGCGCCAACCTCTCCGACAAGGTCTCGTTCAGCGGACTGTCCAAGAACCTGCAGAAGGTCAAGAAGGCAGTCGCCCGCGATCTGATCAAGAGCCGCCACGATCAGCTGCGTGAACTACTGGCTCAGGGTGAAGCCGAAGCCGAGCGCGAGCTACCCAGCATTGTCGAGGCGGCCCAGACCCGTATGCGCGACACGCTTGACGCCGAACTGGCGCGGCTGAAGGCGCTGGCCGAACGCAACCCGGCCGTGCGCGCCGATGAACTTCAGGCCCTGATCGACGAACGCAGCGCCCTCGACGCGGCGATCGAAGGCACCCGCCTGAGGCTCGATGCGGTGCGCGTGATCGTGACCGTCGACCACGACAGCCGCTGAACCGGCTCGGCGGCGTTCAGTCGAGGATTGCCGCCAGCGCCTTGTCCAGGGTCGGATAGGTGAAAGTGAATCCGGCCGCTTCCAGGCGCGCCGGGCGCATGTCGGCGCCGGTCAGCAGTAACTGCGACATCTCGCCAAAGGCGGCCTTGAGCACCACTGCCGGCACCGGGAAGATCGCCGGACGCCCCAGCTGTCGCGCCAGTGCTCGGCTAAAGGCGGCATTGGTCACCGGATGCGGCGCCGAGCCGTTGAAGGGCCCCTCCAGCTCATCGCGTTCGAGCAGAAACTCGATGGCCCGCACCAGATCCTCGCGATGCACCCAGGGCATGAACTGGCGCCCATCGCCGAAACGCCCGCCCAACCCCAGCTTGAACGGCGGCAGCATCTTCTGCAGGCTGCCACCGCCCTGGTCGAGCACCAGCCCAATGCGCAGCAGCGCAACCCGGGTGCCGTGCTCCGTCGCCCCCCGCGCCACGCTCTCCCAGCGCTCGCAAAGCCGATGCGCAAATTCGTCATGGGGGACCGTCTCCTCGGTGACCGGCTGCTGGCCGGGCTCTCCCTGTTTTGGCTGGGCGCCGTAGAAGCCCATCGCCGACGCCGATACCAGCACCCGAGGTGCCTGACCGCTAGCCGCCAGCTTGGCGCACAGCATCACCAGATCCTGGGTAACGTCGACCCGCGAGTCGATCAGGCGGCGCTTCTGCTCATCACTCCAGCGCTTGGCGGCAATCGACTCACCGGCCAGGTTGACCAGCGCCTCGGGGGTCGCCTCGAGAGACTCCAATACGTTGCCGATGACCTGGGTACCCGCCGGCAACCGCCGGCGGGCGGCGTCCGGGTCGCGAGACACCACCATCAGCTCGTGCCCGGCCTCCGCCAGTCGCTGGCACAGCCGCTGCCCAACGAAACCGCTGCCGCCGGTGATCAAGATGCGCATGGCCAAGCTCCCTTTTCCGAGTCAATGATAGGTTTGCCACAAGTTATACAACTCTTGTACCACACCTGATAATCTAACGGACATCCTTTCAACGACATGGATAACGCCATGCCTCCGTCTCTTTCAAGCATAGCGGTGATCGGCGCCGGCATCGCCGGCCTCAGCTGTGCACGCACGTTGCGCGCCGCTGGCCACACAGTCACCGTGTTCGACAAAAGCCGCGGCCCCGGCGGCCGCCTCTCCAGTCGTCGCGCCCCAGGCGCCATCGTCGACCTCGGCGCCCAGTACTTCACCGCCCGCGATCCGCTCTTTCAGGCCGAGCTGACCCACTGGCTCGATCGTGGCCTGGTTCGCCCCTGGCCCACATCGCTGTGGCGTATCGACGCCCAGGGTTGGCAGCCACACCGCGATACCCACCCGCGATACTGTGCCGTACCACGCATGAGTGCACTCACCCGCCACCTAGCCGAGGGCCTCGAGCTGGTCAGCGAGGCACGCATCGTCGACCTCGAGCGGCGGCCGAGCGGCTGGTATCTCCAGGACGATCGGCAGCATCGTTACGGCCCCTTTCAGCGCCTGGCCATCAGCGCTCCGGCGCCTCAGGCCGAAGCGCTGGTGGCGGCACACGACGCCGTCCTGGCCAAGGCGTGCCACCGCGTCGAGCAATTAGCCTGCTGGGCCGGCTATGCGCTGTTCGATACCCCGCTGCCCAACCTCGAGGGGGTCGAGCGCGACTGGCAGGCGGCATTCGTCAATCACGGTCCGCTGCGCTTCGTGGCGCGCAACGATCATAAGCCGGGCCGCGGCGAACAGGGCGAGAGCCTGACCCTGCTGGCCACCGCCGAATGGAGCCAGACATGGCTGGAACAGCCCGCCGAGCGGGTCGCCGACGCCCTCTATGCGGCTCTGCGCGAGCTACTACCGGCCAGTGTCCAGCCTGCGGCTCCACGGCTGCTGGCAGCACACCGCTGGCGCTATGCCCAACCGCTTAGTGGCGCAGCGGGTCCCGGCTTCCGTCTCGGCCAGGATGGCCTTGCACTGTGCGGGGACGGCTGGTTGGGTCCGCGGGTCGAAGACGCCTGGTGCTCCGGTCATCGCCTCGCCCAGCGCTGGCTTGCCATGCCCCAGCGTGATCATGCTGCCAGCCGCTCCCAACGTTGATATAGCGAGTCTCGCTGTCGGTCAGCGGCAAGGCTAGAATAGCCTCGCTTTATACAGGGGCATTGCCCTGTACAATATTTTGCACCATCCTGTACATAAGATACGTTATGGTGATCGCTGCCATTGATCACCCCTATGAACGAGAGGCATCAGAGCGCATGAGTGACAAGGCGACCCACCCGGCCGATGCGCCGCTTTACCCGATTCGCGAAGTCTCGCGCCTGACCGGTGTGAACTCGGTGACCCTGCGCGCCTGGGAGCGTCGCTACGCCTTGATCTGTCCGCAGCGTACGCCCAAGGGACATCGACTGTATGCCCGCGATGACATCCAGCGCATCGAGAGTATCCTGCAGTGGCTCAATCGCGGCGTACCGGTCAGCCAGGTGCGTGAACTGCTCGACCAGCCGCGTAGCGTCGACGCCCCGGAACCCGCCGCCGGTGACTGGCCCAGTCAGCGCCAGCAGCTGATCGCCGCCGTCGAAAGCCTCGACCTGACGCGCCTCGATACGCTCTATAACCAGTGCATGGCGCTCTATCCGGTCAGCACCTGCCTCAGCGAGCTGTTGAAACCGGTGGTCGAGTCACTCGAGGAGCACTGGGACGAACAGCTCGGTGCTGCCCTGCAGCGCCGCACTCTGGAAGCCTTCCTGCGCACCCGCATCGGCACCCGGATCTACCATGCCAACCTGGGCAGCCAGGGCACCACCGTGCTGATCAACCGCCTGCCCGATGATCAGGGCACGCTGTGGGACCTGCTGATCGCGCTGGCCGCCAGTCAGGCCGGTTATCGGGTGCAGCTATTCGATGCACCGCTGCCGCTCAACGAGCTGCCGCTGGCGATGGAGCGTCTCAAGGCTGGCGCACTGCTGCTGTGCAGCGGTCAGTCCGAGCGCGCCGACCTGATCCGCCGCCAGCTGCCGCGCCTCGCCGACCAGCTCGAGGTGCCGGTGGGCCTGTGCGGCCCCATCGCCCGGATCCGCGCCAGCGATCTCGCCGACAGCCAGATCGCCGTGCTCGGCGATGATCCGCTACAGGCCATGACGCGTCTGACACCGCTGCTGCGCAACTGACCCCGCGCCGGTTGAACAAGGATGTCCGCCATGAACGCTCGCCTCGTCTGGTTTCGCAGCGACCTGCGCACCCATGACAACACCGCCCTCAGTGAGGCTGCCGCCCAAGGACCGGTGATTGCCGTGTTCCTGCGCTGCCTCGAGCAGTGGCAGCAGCACGGCCACGGCGCCAACAAGCTCGACTTCTGGGGACGCGGCGTGGCTGCCCTGCGCGAGGATCTGGCCGGGCTCAATATCCCGCTGCTGCATCGCGATATCGACCGTTTCGATGCCGCTCCCGAGGCGCTGCTGGCGATCGCCCGCGAGCACGGCGCCTGCGCGCTGCACTTCAACGCCGAGTATCCGCTGGATGAGCAGCGCCGCGATGCGGCGGTGATCAGCGGCTTGGAGTCCGCCGGCCTGACGGTGCATGCTCACCGTGATGCGGTGGCCTTCACCCCCGGTGAGCTGCTCACCGGTCAGGGTGACTATTACAGCGTATTCACGCCCTTCGCCAAGGCCTGGCACCGCCAGCTCGATGGTAATCGCCTGGCGCTGCGCAACGCCCCCGCACCTCAGCCGCGCCTGCCCGTGGACAGCGACCCGCTACCGCCCCTGCCTCGTCTCGACGATAGCCCCATCGACGGCCGCCATTGGCCCGCCGGCCAGAGCGCCGCCGCCGACCGCCTGGAGCGCTTCCTGCGCTATCGCGGCAGGCACTACCGCGACCAGCGCGACTTTCCGGCGGTACGCGGCACCAGTGAGTTATCCCCCTACCTGGCGCTGGGGATGATGTCCCACCGTCAGTGCCTGCAGGCGGTGATGGGCGAGAATGGCGGCCAGCTGGCCGACGGCGATGCTGGCCTTACCGCCTGGGTTAGCGAGCTGATCTGGCGCGAGTTCTATCAACATATCGTGGTCGGGTTTCCGCGGGTATGCCAGCATCGCGCCTTCCAACAGCACACCGAAGCCCTCGCCTGGCGCGACGACGAGGCCGGCTTCACCGCCTGGTGCGAGGGGCGCACCGGCTATCCGCTGGTTGACGCGGCCATGCGCCAACTGGTGCAGACTGGCTGGATGCATAACCGCTTGCGGATGGTCACCGCCATGTTCCTGACCAAGCACCTGCTGATCGACTGGCGGCGCGGTGAGCGTTTTTTCCTGCGTCATCTGATCGACGGCGAGTTCGCCGCCAACAACGGCGGCTGGCAGTGGGCCGCCTCCACCGGCACCGACGCCGCCCCCTACTTTCGCATCTTCAACCCCACTACCCAGTCGACGCGCTTCGATCCGCAGGCCGATTTCATTACCGAATTTGTACCGGAGTTGTCCAGCGTGCCCGTCAAGAAGCGCCACGCCCCCGTCAGCGACCTGCTCGACAGCGCCGCTTACCCGCCCCCGATCGTCGACCACAGAGCCGCCCGGGCACGCGCACTGGATGCCTTCAAGGCACTGAAAGACTGACCCTCCCTGGACCACCTCGAACGGAGCCAGCCCATGCACCGGGACCCGACCCTGGAGTCGTTCTGCGACTTCTTCAACAAGCTCGACAAAACCTCTACAAAAATGCTGCCAGAGGTATACACTAGGGATGTGGTGTTCCAAGATCCCCTGCATCGCATCACCGGGATCGAGGCCCTGATCGGCTACTTCGATCGGCTCTATGCCAATGTCGAGACGTGCCACTTCGCATTCGGCGAGCGCCAACGTCAGGCCGACACCGCCTTCGTCACCTGGACCATGACCCTGCGTCATCCCAGGCTCGCCGGCGGACGGGACTACCACGTAGAGGGCTGTTCGCAGCTGCATTTCGCAGCAAGCGACGGCCCTGACGGCGAGCGGGTCTGCCGGCATCGCGACTACTTCGATGCCGGCGCCCTGCTCTATGAACGGCTGCCGCTGCTCGGCAGCGTGATTCGCCAGGTAAAGCGCCGCGCCGGCTAGGCATTGAGATAAGCAGTGCATCCAGCCTCGCTTCGGCCGCGTACCTGACAATGACGGCCGATGCCGTCGAATCGATGGCCAGGAGGAGGCATGACCGCACTGCAACAACCGCGCCGCATCTGGTTGACCGGGGCAACGTCCGGTATCGGACTGGCGCTTGCCGAGCGGCTGCTGGCCGACGGTCACCGCGTGGCGCTGAGCGCCCGCAATGTCGACAAGCTCGACGCATTGGCATCAGGCTTCGACAAGGCGTTGGTGGTACCTCTCGACGTCAGTGATCGTAACGCTGTGCGCGTCGCCGGTCAGCACCTCGAGACCCAGCTCGGCGGCCTCGATCTGGCGATACTCAACGCCGGCACCTGCGAATATCTCGATGCCCGCCACTTCGACGTGGATCTGGTCGAACGGGTATTCGCCCCCAATTTCTTTGGCGCCCTTTACGCCATGGAGTCGGCACTGCCGCTGCTACGCCGCGCCCGCGACCAGGACGGCAGTCGCCCGCTGCTGGCCGCCACCTCTAGCGCCTCGGCCTACCTGCCACTGCCCCGCGCCGAGGCCTATGGCGCTTCCAAGGCAGCGCTCAGTTATTTTCTGGAATCGCTGCGCCTCGATCTTGATGCCGAAGGCATCGACGTCAGCGTGATCCATCCGGGCTTCGTCAAGACGCCGCTCACCGACCGCAACGACTTCCCGATGCCGATGCGCATCAGCGCCGAACAGGCCGCTACGGCTATCGTCAAGGGCCTCGACCGACGCCAGCTCGACATCCACTTCCCGCGTCGCTTCACCAATCTAGTGAGGCTGATGGGCATCCTGCCGCCGCGGCTGCGCCGACGCCTGGGCCTGCGCATGGTGAAAGCCCCCCAGGCCGATGAGCAGACCAGCGGAGGTGACGCATGACGTCGCGCCAGCGTATCGCCATCGTCGGCAGTGGCATCAGCGGCATGGCCGCGGGCCACTATCTCGCCGCCCGACACGAGGTAACCCTGTTCGAGGCCGACAGTCGGCTCGGCGGTCACACCGCGACCATCGATGTCAGTCTCGATGACCGCGACTACGCCATCGACACCGGCTTCATCGTCTTCAATGATTGGACCTACCCGCACTTCCAGCAGCTGATGGCCACACTCGGGGTGGCCAGTCAGCCCACCGAGATGAGCTTTTCGGTGCACGAGACCGGGCGCGACTTCGAGTACAACGGCCATACTCTGGCGACACTGTTCGCCCAGCGGCGCAACCTGCTGCGTCCGCGCTTCTACCGGATGCTCCGCGACATCCTGCGCTTCAACCGCCAGGCCAGCGACGATCTCGCCGCCGAACGCCTCGATCCCGCCATGACCCTGGGCGACTACCTCGATGCTGGCGGCTACGGCGAGGACTTCCGCACCCGCTACCTGCTGCCCATGGGTGCCGCTATCTGGTCGGCGAGCATCGCCGACCTGATGGCCTTTCCGCTGCAGTTCTTCGTCGGATTTTTCCGCCATCATGGCCTGCTGTCGGTCAGCGATCGCCCCCAGTGGTACACCCTGGTGGGCGGTTCCCGCGCCTATATTCCGGCGCTGACAGCGCCCTATCGTGAGCGCATTCGACTGGCCAGCCCGGTACAAGCGATTCGCCGCGACGCCCGAGGGGTCACCCTGACCAGCCGGCACGGCGAGGAGCGCTTCGACCAAGTGGTGCTGGCCTGCCACGCCGACCAGGCGCTGGCCATGCTCAGCGACCCGAGCGCAGAGGAGCGCGAGATTCTCGCCGCGCTGCCGTATCGATCCAACGAGGTGGTGCTGCACACCGATACTCGGCTGTTGCCGCGCCGACAGCGCGCCTGGGCCAGCTGGAACTACCGTCTCGACGGTCGCGACGCCGATGCCCGTGTGTCGGTGACCTATGACATGAATATCCTCCAGCGCCTCGAGGCGCCACACACCTTCTGCGTGACGCTCAACGACAGCGAGGCCATCGATCCAGACAAGGTGCTGGGTCGCTTCGACTATGCCCACCCCCAGTTCACCCTAACCGGGGAGGCCGCCAAGGCCCGCCACGCCGAGATCTCCGGACCGGCTCGCCGCACCCATTTCTGCGGTGCCTACTGGCGCAGCGGCTTTCACGAAGATGGCGTGTGGAGCGCGCTGCGCGTGGCCAGGGGGCTGGGCTGCAACGAGCAGGCCCACTCGGCCAACGCCGGGCGGATCACCGATGCAGGCATCCCGGCATGATGGCGACCCCTCACTCACGTATCTACCGCGGCGAGCTGCGCCATCGCCGCTTTACGCCACGATCTCACGCCTTTCGCTATCAGGTGTGGATGGCATGGCTCGATCTCGACGAGTTGCCGGCGCTGTTCGACGGCGTACCCGGCTTCAGCGCCCGCCGTCCCGCGCTGGCGCGCTTCCGCCGCGAAGACTATCTGTCGCCTCACGATCGGCCACTGGCCGAGGTAGTGCGCGAAGAACTGGCTCGACAGCTGGGCAGTGCACCGGACGGCCGCATCTGCCTGCTGACTCAGCTGCGCACCCTGGGGATGGGATTCAACCCGATCTCGCTGTATTACGCCTACGACGCTGCCGGCGCGTTGCGAGCGGTGCTCGGCGAGGTCAGCAACACGCCCTGGCGCGAGCGCACGCGCTACGCCTGCGCCGTGGACCCGGCACGCCACAGCCACGCCGCCGAATTCGCCAAGGCAATGCATGTGTCGCCCTTCAATCCCATGGACATGACCTACCGCTGGCGCTTCAACGACCCGGGAGAGCGGCTGATGATGCATATGGAGAACTGGAAGGACGACCGCTGCCACTTCGACGCCACCCTGACCCTGGAGGCGCGACCGGCGACACGCGGCGTGCTGCTGACCAGCCTGGCTCGCCAGCCTTGGATGAGCCTCAAGACCCTGGCCGGCATCCATTTCGAGGCGCTGCGGCTATGGGCCAAGGGCGTCCCGGTTCATGACCACCCCCATCGCGAGGAGACACCGTCGTGAGTACGACACGCTCTGCCACCTCATCGGATCTGCCGCGTCACGGCAGCCGCCTGACCCGTCTCGTCAAGCCGCGCCTGCTGGCCCAGCTGGACGCCCTGGAAGGCGGCCAGGTCACCGTGATCGAAGGCGACCATTGCCAGCGGCTGGGCCGCGGGGGGCCCCTCAAGGCCACTGTCCGCGTGCGGCGCGCTGACGCCTGGAAGCGCCTTGCGCTGGGCGGCACGGTAGGGGCTGCTGAGGCCTACATGGACGGCGACTGGGACTGCGACGACCTGGTCACCCTGACGCGGCTGTTTGCCGCCAACCTCGAACGCGTCAATGGCGAGGTCGAGAACGGTAGCGCACGCCTCGGCCGCTGGCTGCTGAGCGCGCTCTATGGCCTGCAGCGCAACACCCTGAGCGGCTCGAAGCGCAACATCTCGGCCCACTACGACCTCGGCAACGACCTGTTCGAGACCTTTCTCGACCGCGAGCACTGGATGTACTCGAGCGCGTTGTTTCCTCACGCCGAGGCAAGCCTCGAGCAAGCCTCAACCCACAAGCTCGAGGTGATGCTCGACAAGCTCGATGTCCAGTCCCATCACCATCTACTGGAGATCGGTACCGGCTGGGGCGGGCTGGCGATTCACGCCGCCAAGACGCGCGGCTGCCGGGTGACCACCACCACCATCTCCGCCGAGCAGTATGCGCATACCGCGCAGCGCATCGAGGCGGAGGGACTCGGCGGGCAGATCACCCTGCTGCTGCAGGACTATCGAGAGCTGCAGGGGCGTTACGACCGCCTGATATCGGTGGAGATGATCGAGGCGGTAGGCCATCAGTATCTGGATACCTATCTGGCCACCCTCGACCGGCTGCTCGCCGACGACGGCCAAGCGATGCTGCAGGCCATCACTATCCGTGATCAGCGCTTCGAGGCGGCCAAGCGCGAGATGGATTTCATCAAGCGTTACATCTTTCCGGGCGGTTTCCTGCCCTCACATCACGCCATCCTTGCCAGCCTCAGCCGGCGCACCAGCCTCAACGTGCTGGCGCTGGATGAGATCGGCCTGCACTACGCTCGCACCCTGCGCGAGTGGCGCCAGCGCTTCGAGGCCAGCATCGACACCATTCGCCGCCTAGGCTACGACGAACGCTTCATCCGCATGTGGCGCTACTACCTGTGCTACTGCGAGGGCGGTTTTCTGGAACGCACCATCGGCACCTGCCATCTGTTGCTGGCCAAGCCCGGCGCGCGCCCGGCACCGCTGACCGGCGCCGTATGAGCCTCAAGGACCCGCAGGTACGGCGTGCGTTGTATAACGTGGCGGCTTTCCAGGTCGGCTGGTTCAGCTGTGTGCTGGGGGGCTCGCGGATCGGTGGGCTAGTGGCCGCGCTCATCATCAGCGCTCACCTGCTGCGACTGGCGGGTCCTGGGGAGTGGCGCTGGCTGGTCGGCTTCGCCGCCCTCGGGCTGCTGGTAGACGGCGGTTTGAGCCTGGCTGGCGGCTTCGTTTTCGGCGCCGACCACTGGGGGGTGCTGCCGCTATGGCTGTGGCTGCTGTGGCCGCTGTTCGCGACCCTGTTGCATCATTCGCTGCGCTGGCTGTGGCAGCGTCCGTGGCTGGCGGTCCTCGGCGGCGCCACCAGCGGCCCGTCGTCGTATTTCGCCGGGGCTCACCTGGCCGGCGTCGAGCTAGCGCCTTGGCTGCTGCCGGCACAGGCCGTCGTCTGGGCCCTGCTGTGCCTGTGGCTGTGCCGTCGGATCGGCCAGGTGCAGCTGCCTGACCGGGCTCAGGCCGGCTGAGCTTCGCGTAGCTGTGAGGCCTCGAGCTCCTCTGCCGGCAGCGGCCGCGAGAACAGGAAGCCCTGCACCAGAGGACAGCCGTGCTGGAGCAGGAATTCGCGCTGGGCCTCGGTCTCCACGCCTTCCGCGATGACGACCAGATCGAGGCCTCGCGCCATCGCCAGGACAGCGCTGACGATCGAGGCATCCGCCGGATCGTCGGGGAGGGCGCGGATGAACGCACGGTCGAGCTTTAGCTTGTCCACGGGCAGCCGCTTGAGATAGCTCAACGATGAGTAGCCGGTCCCGAAGTCATCGATGGCGATCTGGTGGCCCAAGGTGCGTAACGCCTCCATACGGGGGTAGATGTCGCCTGCCCGATCATCGAGCAGCACCGACTCGGTCAATTCGAGCCCCAGCAGGCTAGCCGGCAGCTGATGCTGCGTCAGGCAGGCGGCCAGCCGTGATTCGAGATCCCCCTGGATCAGTTGAATCGCCGAGATATTGATCCACAGCGGCACCGCCGGCATACCTGCCGCACGCCAGCTGGCCAACTGCGCCACGGCGCGCTCCACCACCCAGTTGCCCAGCGCACTCATCATGCCATGGCGTTCGGCCAGGGGGATGAAATCGCCGGGAGAGATCATGCCGTGCTGGGGATGTCGCCAGCGCAGCAGCGCCTCCATGCCGGCTATCTCACCGCTATCGAGACGGTGCTGGGTCTGGTAGTGCAGCTCGAGCTGGCTGCCGCTGGCCAGCGCCGCGCGCAGGTCGTTGACCAGCGCCAGCTGACGGTCGCCGGCGACATCCAGCGAGGGGCGGAAGCGCTGGTCGTGATTGCGGCCGTGGCGCTTGGCGCTGTACAGCGCCGACTCCAGGCGCTGGAATAGCACCCCGGAGTCGCGACCATCCTCAGGCGCCCGACAGCTGCCGATGGTCAAACCCAGCCGCAGGCTATGGCCATTGAGCTCGAATGGCTCGCTGAGATGGGCACGCAGACCGGCGACCCACTTGTCGTGATCGTCGAAGGTCGTGGTGCGAATCACCATGAACTCGTCACCGCCCAGGCGGCCGACCACGCCGCCCGCGACATGCCCGGCGAGGCGCTGGCCGAAGCGCGCCAGCAGCCGGTCGCCGAGGTCGACGCCCATGGCATCGTTGACCGCCTTGAACCCGTCGATATCGATCAGCGCGATATCCAGGCCCTCGCCGGCGCGCAGGTGACGCAGCCGTGAGGTCATCAGGTCGTGCAGGCGACGCCGGTTGGGCAGGCCGGTCAGCGGATCCTCGAAGCCGATCCGGCGCAGGTCCTGCTCGCGGGCCTTGTGGCGCGAGATATCGGTGAACATGCCGACATAGTGGCTGATGCGACCGCGCTCATCCGGGCAGGCCTGAACGCGCAGCCACTCGGGGTATTCGTCGCCGTGCTTGCGGCGGTTCCAGATTTCGCCTTCCCAGCGGCCGGTGGTGGTCAACGACTGCCAATAACGCTCGTAGAACACCTTGTCATGACGCCCGGCGGAGAGCATTGACGGGTCCTGGCCCTCGACGTCCTCACTGGCATAGCCAGTGATCTTGGTGAAGGCCGGATTGACCGCGACGATGCGGTTACGCGCATCGCTGATCATCACGCCATCCTCCGAGAGCATCAACGCCGCCTCGGAGAGGCGTGCACGGCGGTGCTCGTGGCGCACCTGGCGCCAGGCATCGAACAGACCGAGCGCGATGATCGTCACCACCGTCAGGCGCAGCCACACACCCGGCAGCCAGCTCACTGCAGCCAGGCCAGCCAGAGCCAGCCAGACCAGCGGCCGGCTAAGCGAGAAGCGCGGCCACATGGCACAATGTCGTGAAATCTGGAATCAATGCGTTACCCTGTCGCCGTGGCTGGTTGTCATCATCATTAGGTTATCGGCATCATGCTCCCAGGCTGAAGGGCAATGCAAAAAATGCCTGCCAACGCATAAGCCGACGGCTGGCGTGCAATCGCCGCCCGCTGTCAGTAGAATGCAGCCAGCTCCGCGCGCCGCGGTTCACAATAAATTCGACTCTCGGAACGACTCAGTGACCAAGCAAGAATCCTATAGCCGTGACGAGCTGCTGGCATGCAGCCGAGGCGAACTGTTCGGCCCGGGCAATGCCCAGCTGCCGGCCCCCAACATGCTGATGCTCGATCGCATCGTGCGCATCAACGAGGCAGGCGGTGATCACGGTAAAGGCGAGCTGATCGCCGAGCTCGATATCACCCCCGATCTATGGTTCTTCGACTGCCACTTCCCCGGCGACCCGGTGATGCCCGGCTGCCTGGGCCTCGATGCCATGTGGCAGCTGGTCGGATTCTATCTCGGCTGGCTCGGCCACCCCGGCCGAGGCCGCGCGCTGGGCTGCGGTGACGTCAAGTTCTCCGGCCAGATCCTGCCCGAGGCCAAGAAGGTCACCTACCATATCAATATCAAGCGCATCATCACCCGGCGCCTGATTCTGGGCATGGCCGACGGCACCGTGACCGTCGACGGCCGCGATATCTATCAGGCCAACGACCTGCGCGTCGGCCTGTTCACCTCCACCGCGAATTTCTGACAGGAGGCTTCCATGCGACGAGTGGTAGTCACCGGACTTGGCATCGTGTCGTGCCTCGGCAACGACCGGGATCAGGTCCTCGATGCGCTCAAGGCAGGGCGCTCGGGCATTCGCTTCAAGGATGAATACGCCGAGCGCGGCTTTCGTAGTCAGGTCGCCGGCGTGGTCGATATCGACCTCGATGCCCTGATCGACCGCAAGCTGCGCCGCTTCATGGGCGACGCCGCGGCTTATGCCTACGTTTCCATGGCCCAGGCTATCGAGGATGCCGGGCTGACCCCCGAGCAGGTATCCCACGAGCGCAGCGGCCTGATTGCCGGCTCCGGCGGTGCCTCCAGCGCCAACCAGGTCGAGGCCGCCGACGTGATGCGCGAGAAGGGCCTGCGCCGCGTGGGGCCCTATCGGGTGACCCGCACCATGGGCAGCACCGTCTCCGCCTGCCTGGCCACGCCGTTCAAGATCAAGGGCGTCAATTACTCGATCTCCTCGGCCTGCGCCACCTCGGCCCACTGCATCGGCAGCGCCGTAGAACAGATCCAGCTCGGCAAGCAGGACGTGGTGTTTGCCGGCGGCGGCGAGGAGGAGCACTGGACCCTGTCGTGCCTGTTCGACGCCATGGGCGCGCTCTCGACGCACTACAACGACACCCCGACCAAGGCCTCGCGGCCCTACGACACGGCCCGCGACGGCTTCGTCATCGCCGGCGGCGGTGGCATGCTGGTGCTCGAGGAGCTCGAACACGCCAAGGCCCGCGGCGCCAAGATATATGCTGAGGTCACCGGCTACGGTGCCACCTCCGATGGTCACGACATGGTAGCCCCCTCCGGCGAGGGCGCCGCGCGCTGCATGCGTCAGGCGTTGGCCACCGTGAATGGCCCCATCGACTACATCAATACCCACGGCACCTCGACGCCGGTGGGCGATGTCGCCGAGCTCAAGGCGATCCGCGAGGTGTTCGGTGACCAGACCCCGGCGATGAGTTCGACCAAGTCGCTGACCGGCCACTCGCTGGGCGCCACCGGCGTGCAGGAAGCGATTTATTCGCTGCTGATGATGGAGAATGACTTCATCGCCGCCTCGGCCAATGTCGATGATCTCGACGAGCAGGCCGCCGGCTTCGATATCGTCACCCAGCGTCGTGATAGCGCCCAGGTCAACCGGGTACTCTCCAACAGCTTCGGCTTCGGCGGCACCAACGCCTGCCTGGTGCTGGAGACGTTCAACGACTGATCGCATCCACACCGCCAATCTTGTGCAAACGATAACGGCGCCTCGAGAGGCGCCGTTATCGTTGCGGCATCAGCTGGACAGCCGACACCAGGCCAGACGTCATCAGCCGGGCAGCGCTTCGCCGCGCCCGACCGCCGCAGCGGGCCGCGGCACCTCGGAAATGTCCGTCAGCTGCTCCTCGATCCACGCCTCGACCTCGGCCAATACCGTTTCGGGACTGCGCCCGCGGGTATCGATCGGCTCACCGACCCGCACCGACAGCCGCCCGGGATTCTTCACCCAGTGGCGCCCAGGCCAGCGCTCACCGGCGTTATGCGCCACCGGCAGCACCGGCATGCCGGCGCGGCAAGCGATCACCACGCCACTCTTGTTGTAGTGGCGCCGCTTGCCCGGCGCGACTCGCGTACCCTCGGGGAAGATCAGCACCGACAGCCCCTCCTCCAGGCGCTGCTTGCCCTGGCTCAGCACCTGACGCATGGCCCTGGCCGGTTTGGAGCGATCCAGGGCGATGGGATGCAGCAGCCGCAGCCCCCAGCCGAATATCGGGATATTCAGCAGCTCGCGTTTGAGCACCGTGCATACCGGCGGCTTGAGCACCTGCAGAAACAGCGTCTCCCACTCGCACTGGTGGTTGGCGAGGATCACGCAGGGCGCATCGGGCAGGTGCTCACGGCCACGGATGTCGTAGCGCACCCCGCAGCTGATCCGGAACCAGGCAATGATAGTGTGGTTATACAGGTTCAGCAGGCGATAGCGACCGCCCAGCGGCAGCAACGGCGCCAGCGGCAGGAACAGTACCCCGCACACCAACATGGTCAAAAAATACCCGGCATAGAACAGCAGGCTGCGCAGCAGGTTCATGACGCCGCTCCACCGCTGCGACTGTGGCACCAGGCATCGAGCATGCGCCCGACCTCGAGCCGCCAGGGTTTCTGATGCACGCCGAAAGCCTCCAGCACCCGTCGGCAGTTGAGCACCCGACGCAGCGGCTGGTCGTGGTGGTGCTTGAGCGCCTTGAGCGGCCCCAGCTCGACCTTCTCCCCCAGCCCTTCGAGCCGCGTAGCAAGCTGAGTGCGCACCATCGAGGCGAAGGTATAGCCGCTGACCGGTTCGGTGCCCGCCAAGTGATAGGCGCCCCAGGCCTGAGCACCGCAGTGTTGCTGGTGCAGCATGCCGAACAGGGCCATGGCCGCGGCATCCGCCGAGGTCGGACAGAAGATCACATCCTCAGCCACCCGCACCTCATCACCGGCCAGCAGGCTATCGATCAGCTCACTGAGCCAGGCACTGGCGCCATCCAGGGCAAACAGCGGCCCCAGGCGAACGATCAGATGCTCGGCGTACTGCTGGCGAATCCGATCGCCGACCTGAATCAGCCGCCTCAGACTCTCATCCCGCGGCGCCGGAATCACATGCTCGTCGATCGGTGCGTCGTGACCATCCTCGTAGAGCTGATCGGAGACACACCACACCAGCGGCGTGCGCGTCACCCGACAGGCTTCCAGGCACGCCTCCACCGCCTCGGCGTGGGCGACCACTGCCGCCGGCTCGGCGCTGATCGGCCTGGCCAGCGGCGGAATCACCAACGCATCTGGCGCCAGCTCGGTGAGCGCCTCGGCGCTGATCGCCGGTCGCTCCTCTATCATCAGCCGGGTGTCACTGCGCCGGTTGGCCTCGCGCGCCAGCGCCAGGCTCAGGCAGTGGCCGGCATCGAGTATCAGCAGTTTCACGATCAGAACGGGATTTCGTCGTCGAAGTCGTCGAAACTGCCCGGCGCCGGCGCGCCATAGTTATTGCCCTGCTGCTGACCGCCTTGGGCCGGCGGCTGCTGAGGCGCAGGCTGTGGCGCCGGCTGCTGTGGCCGCGGCTGACCGCCGCCCTGGCCAAAGCCGCCTTGGGGCGGCGGCTGCGGGGCATTGCCGCCCTGCTGACCATATCCCCCCTGCTGGCCGTAACCGCCTTGCTGCGGCATATTGCCCTGCTGCTGGAAATCGCCGCCCTGGCCGCCGCCGCGGCTGTCGAGCATCTGCATATCATTGCAGACGATCTCGGTGCTATAGCGGTCCTGACCGTCCTGACCCTGCCACTTGCGGGTCTGCAGGCGGCCCTCGACGTAGATCCGCGAGCCTTTCTTGACGTACTGCTGGGCGATCTCGGCCAGCTTGTTGAACAGCACCACGGTGTGCCATTCGGTACGCTCCTGACGCTGACCGCTCTGACGGTCGGTCCAGCTGTCAGTGGTGGCAATGCGCAGATTGGCCACCGGGTTGCCGGAAGGCAGGAAGCGCACCTCCGGGTCCTGACCGAGATTCCCGATCAGAATGACCTTGTTTACTCCACGAGCCATGTCTCGCTCCTTGATTGCCGGGCGACGCCAGGACGCCCCTGTGACTTGTTGACCACCAGCCAGCGGCTAGTGGTTTCGCTTGATCCCCGCCACGCGGGCCAGGGCATCGCTGTCGAGACGCTGGCGATCGACCTTGAGATAGGCCAGTCGCTCTTCCGGCACCACCAGTACGTCCTCCACCCCGGCCACGTCGGCAAAACGCTCCATCAGCGTCTCCAGGGCATCGCCATGCGCTTGCTCGTCCAACGCTACCACCTCACTGGCCAGATGGCGCGGTGCCGGCATCCCCCAGATCGCCGCCAGCCACCCCAGGCCAACCAGCGCACTGCCATAGAATACCGCATCAAGGCCCCACTGTTGGGCCAAGGCACCACCCAGCACGCCGCCGAGAAAGGCCCCCAGGAACTGGCTGGTGGAGTAGACCCCCATGGCAGTGCCCTTGGCCCCCGCCGGTGCCAGCTTGCTAAGCATCGAGGGCAGCGTCGCCTCGAGCAGGTTGAACGCGGTAAAGAAGCCCAGCAGCAGCAGCCCAAGCGACACCCAGGTGACCGGCAACGCTCCAAGCCCCAGCAAACACAGCGCCATGCTGGCCACCGCCACCAAGAATACCCCGCGCATGCGCTGGCGTTTCTCGGCAACGATCACCAGCGGCACCATCACCACGAAGGCCAGCGCCATCACCGCAAAATAGACCCAGCCGTGGTGCGGCAAGGCAATGCCGACCTCCAGCAGGCGAAACGGCACGGCGACAAAGATCGCCATCAGGATCAGGTGCAGGGCAAAGATCGAGATATCCAACCGCACCAAGTCGCTACGCCCCAGGGTGGCCTTGAGCTGAGCGCGGTCGAGCAGCACGTCGCGATGGCGCAGCCGTCGCGGTGCCTGGGGCACCAGCCGCCACAGTACCAGCAGACTCACCGCCGCCAGCAGCGCGGTGAACCAGAATACCCCGGCCAGGCCGAAGCCGCTGGCCAGCCACGGACCTAGCACCATGGCCAAGGCAAAGGCGAGACCGATCGACATGCCGATAGTGGCCATGGCCGCCGTGCGCACCTGCTCGCGGGTCTGATCGGCCAGCAGCGCCATGATCGCGGCAGCCACCGCGCCGCTGCCCTGCAGGCAGCGGCCCAGGATCACTCCGCCAATGCTGTCGGCCTGTGCAGCGACCACACTGCCAAGCATGAACAGCATCAGCCCCCCCGCGATCACCGCCTTGCGCCCGATGCGGTCGGAGAGCAGCCCGAAGGGAATCTGCAGGATCGCCTGGGTCAGCCCGTAGGCACCCAGCGCCAGACCCACCAGCAGCGGCGTGGCGCCGGCCAGGTCGTCGGCATACAGCGCCAATACCGGCAGCACCATGAACAGCCCCAGCATGCGCGAGGCATACAGGCTGGCCAGGCCAATGATGGCGCGGCGTTCGGTGACTAACAGCAGACCAGAGAGCATGCGCAATGCAACGTATCGGACTCGTATGGGCGGGTGCGGGGCACCCGATGGTGATGGACCAAGTATTCTACCCACTCGCCGCCGCACAGGGAATCCATCAGCCACTACCGCTTTCTATCATGCGGCTTTGCCGCGACTCATGGCGGGGCCGTATAATCGAACTTTTGCGCAGCGCACGAGGTGGCAATGGACAGGATTCTGGTCAGGGGTGCGCGCACCCACAACCTCAAGCAGATCGACGTCGAGCTACCCCGCGACAAGCTGATCGTGGTGACCGGGCTTTCAGGCTCGGGCAAGTCATCGCTGGCCTTCGATACGCTCTATGCTGAAGGCCAGCGCCGCTACGTCGAGTCGCTCTCGACCTACGCGCGCCAGTTCCTGTCGATGATGGAGAAGCCCGATGTCGACCATATCGAGGGGCTGTCGCCAGCGATCTCCATCGAGCAGAAGTCCACCTCCCACAACCCGCGCTCCACCGTCGGTACCATTACCGAGATCTACGACTACCTGCGCCTGCTGTTTGCCCGTGCTGGTACGCCGCGCTGCCCAGAACACGGTGAGGACCTGGAAGCTCAGACCATCTCGCAGATGGTCGACCAGGTGATGGCCCTGCCCGAGGGCAGCAAGCTGATGCTAATGGCGCCGGTGATCAGCGGGCGCAAGGGTGAACACCTGCAGCTGCTCGCCGAACTGCGCGCCCAGGGCTTCGTGCGGGCGATGATCGACGGCCAGATTCTCGAACTCGATGACATCGCCCCGCTGGACAAGAACAAGAAGCACGACATCAGCGTGGTGGTCGACCGCATCAAGGTCCGCGATGGCCTGCAGCAGCGCCTGGCCGAGTCCTTCGAGACGGCCCTGGGACTGGCCGACGGCGTGGCGGTAATCCACTTCATGGACGGCGACGCCGAGGACATCAACTTCTCGGCGCGCTTCGCCTGCCCGGTGTGCGGCTACTCGATTGCCGAACTCGAGCCGCGCATGTTCTCGTTCAACAATCCCGCCGGCGCCTGTCCGACCTGCGACGGTCTCGGCGTCCAGCAGTTCTTCGATCCGTCCAAACTGATCAGCCACCCGGAGCTCTCCCTGGCCGAAGGCGTGATCAAGGGCTGGGATCGGCGCAGCGTCTACTACTTCAATCAGCTGCAGGCGGTGGCCGATCACTACCGCTTCGCTCTCGAAACGTCCTGGCAAGACCTCGCCCGCCACGAGCAGGACGTGATCCTGCACGGCAGCGGCCACGACGACATCGCCTTTAGCTACGTCAACGACCGCGGTCGCAAGGTCACCCGCGAGCACCCCTTCGAGGGCGTGCTGCCCAACATGCAGCGGCGCTACCGCGAGACCGAATCCAACATGGTGCGCGAGGACCTCGCCAAGTACCTCGCCGTGCAACCCTGCCCCAGCTGCCACGGCACGCGACTTCGCCAGGAGTCGCGCCACGTCTATATCGATGATCGCACCCTGCCGGAAATGGTGCGGATGCCGATCGGCGAAGCGCTACGCTATTTTCAGCAGCTCTCGCTGCCGGGCCGCAAGGGCGAGATCGCGGTCAAGATCGTCAATGAGATCCAGGCGCGCCTGGAGTTTCTGGTCAATGTCGGCCTCGACTACCTCAACCTGGAACGCAGCGCCGAGACCCTCTCCGGCGGCGAGGCCCAGCGCATCCGCCTGGCCAGCCAGATCGGCGCCGGCCTGGTGGGGGTGATGTACATTCTCGACGAGCCCTCCATCGGCCTGCACCAGCGCGACAATGACCGGCTGCTCAAGACGCTGGTCCACCTCCGCGACCTGGGCAATACCGTCATCGTGGTCGAGCACGACGAGGAAGCGATCCTCGCCGCCGACCATGTGCTCGACATCGGCCCCGGTGCCGGCGTCCACGGTGGCCAGATCGTGGCTCAGGGCACCCCGCAGCAGATCAAGGACAGCACCCAGTCGCTGACCGGCCAGTACCTGGCCGGCACGCGGCGCATCGAGGTGCCACCGTGGCGGATACCGGGCAACCCGGAGAAACAGCTACGCCTCACCGGCGCCAGCGGCAACAACCTGCAGGACGTCACCCTGACGCTGCCGCTGGGACTACTGATCTGCGTCACCGGCGTCTCCGGCTCTGGCAAGTCGACGCTGATCAACGGCACCCTGATGCCGATCGCCGCCCGCGAGCTCAACCGCGCCACCACCCTAACCCCAGCGCCCTACACCAACATCGACGGCCTCGACCAGCTCGACAAGGTCATCGATATCGACCAGAGCCCTATCGGCCGCACCCCGCGCTCGAACCCCGCCACCTACACCGGCATCTTCACGCCGATCCGCGAGCTGTTTGCCGGCACCCAGGAGGCCCGCTCGCGGGGCTACAAACCGGGGCGCTTCAGCTTCAACGTCAAGGGCGGACGCTGCGAGGCGTGCCAGGGCGAAGGCATGATCAAGGTCGAGATGCACTTCCTGCCCGATATCTACGTGCCCTGCGACGTCTGCAAGGGCAAACGCTACAACCGCGAGACCCTGGAGATTCAGTACAAGGGCAAGAGCATCCACGAAGTACTGGAGATGACCGTGGAAGAAGCGCTGGAGTTCTTCTCACCGGTACCGGCCATCGCCCGCCGCCTGCAGACGCTGCTCGACGTCGGGCTCTCCTATATCCGCCTAGGGCAGAGCGCCACCACGCTCTCCGGCGGCGAGGCGCAGCGCGTCAAGCTGGCCCGTGAGCTGGCCAAGCGCGACACCGGCCAGACCCTGTATATCCTCGACGAACCCACCACCGGCCTGCACTTCGAGGATATCCGCCAGCTGCTCACGGTGCTGCACCGCCTGCGCGACCATGGCAACACCATCGTGGTCATCGAGCACAACCTCGATGTGATCAAGACCGCCGACTGGGTCATCGACCTCGGCCCCGAGGGCGGCTCAGGCGGCGGCCAGATCATCGCCGAGGGCACCCCCGAGCAGGTCGCCAGCATCGACCAATCCCATACCGGCCACTTCCTCCAGCCGCTGCTGGCACGCGCCAAGAGCCAGCAAGCCGAGCCACGGGCCACGAGCGCGGCGGAAACCTGACCAAGCGGGAAGCCACCAATGGTGAGCGGCGCCGGGGACAGGTCGTAGCGGGGGTTCGATTCCAGGGAAGGAATCGGTAGCGCCCATGGACGGGTTCACAGCGCCCCCGCGAAGACCTGTCGACGGGAAGCCGCGTTGAAAAGGCGATCACTGGCAATTAGTAATAAAAAACCGGCTCCTCGAAAGGAGCCGGTTTTGCTTTCAGCGCTATCCGTGCCGAAGGCAACGCCGGGGATCACTCCTCAGCGGCAGCCTCTTCGGCGATCGGACGGTCGACCAGTTCGACGTAGGCCATGGGCGCGTTGTCGCCGGTGCGGAAACCGCACTTGAGAATACGGACGTAACCGCCCGGACGCTCGACGTAACGCGGACCCAGCTCATTGAAGAGCTTGCCGACCGTTTCCTTGGAGCGGGTGCGGCTGAAGGCCAGACGACGGTTGGCGACGCTGTCCTGCTTGGCCAGGGTGATCAGCGGCTCGATATGACGACGCAGTTCCTTGGCCTTGGGCAGGGTAGTCTTGATCATTTCATGCTCGACCAGCGACACGCACATGTTCTTGAACATGGCCTGGCGATGCGAGCTGGTACGGTTTAAGTGGCGACCACTCTTACGATGACGCATGGTTGTGATTCCTTACCAAACTGGGACTCGAGTCGACGCTCACGCGGAGGCCTTGTCGTCCTTCAGGCTTGCCGGCGGCCAATTCTCCAACCGCATGCCGAGGGACAGACCGCGCGCTGCCAACACGTCCTTGATTTCGTTCAACGACTTCTTGCCGAGATTCGGGGTCTTCAACAGCTCCACCTCAGTGCGCTGGATCAGATCGCCGATGTAGTAGATATTCTCGGCCTTCAGGCAGTTGGCACTGCGGACGGTCAACTCGAGATCGTCTACGGGACGCAGCAGGATGGGATCGATATGATCCTCTTCCTCCTCCACTTCCTGTTCCTTGTCGGCTTCCAGGTCGACGAACGCACCCAACTGCTCCTGCAGAATGGTGGCGCTGCGACGGATCGCCTCTTCCGGATCCAGTGTGCCGTCGGTCTCCAGGTCGATGACCAGCTTGTCGAGGTCGGTACGCTGCTCGACACGCGCCGCTTCCACGGCATAGGAAACCCGGCGAACGGGGCTGAAGGTCGCATCCAGCTGCAGGCGACCAATGGCCCGTGATTCGTCATCCGCACCAAGGCGGGTATCCGCCGGCTCATAGCCACGGCCGCGAGCGATCTTGAGCTGCATCTGCAGATCTGCGCCCTCGTTGACGTGGGCGATGACGTGCTCGGGGTTGACGATCTCGACGTCGTGGTCGGTGGCGATGTCACCCGCGGTCACGACGGTCGGGCCCTGCTTGTTCAGCGAGAGCACCGCCTCGTCGCGGCTGTGCATCTTGATTGCCACGTCCTTGAGGTTCAGGAGGATTTCGATGACGTCTTCCTGGACCCCTTCGATCGCACTGTACTCATGGTCGACGCCAGCGATCTCGGCTTCTACCACGGCACAGCCGGGCATGGACGAGAGCAGGATGCGACGCAGAGCATTCCCCAGGGTGTGACCGAAGCCGCGCTCGAACGGTTCGAGCACGATCTTCGCGTGGTGCGCGCTGATCTCTTCGACCTTGATATCGCGAGGACGGAGAAACTCTGTCACTGAACGCTGCATATGAACACCTTTCAGGCTGCCAAACGGATACTCGGTACTCTGAACCGGACCCTTGCGGGCCCGGCATCACCCACGGGGTGATTACTTCGAGTACAGCTCGACGATCAGGTTTTCGTTGATGTCGGCAGACAAGTCGCCACGTTCAGGCAGAGCCTTGAAAGTGCCTTCCATCTTCTTGGAGTCGACGTCGATCCATTCCACATCGCCCCGGTTGGCAGAAATCGCCAGCGCGGACTGGATGCGGGCCTGGTTCTTGGCCTTCTCGCGAACGGACACCACGTCACCCGGCTTGACCTGGTAGGACGCCACGTTGACGCTCTTACCGTTGACGGCAATCGCCTTGTGACTCACCAGCTGACGCGCTTCAGAGCGAGTCGAGCCGAAGCCCATGCGGTAGACGACATTGTCCAGTCGGGATTCGAGCAGTTGCAGCAACACTTCGCCGGTCGCGCCCTTGATGCGGGCCGCTTCCTTGTAGTAATTGCGGAACTGCTTTTCGAGTACGCCGTACATGCGACGCACTTTCTGCTTCTCACGAAGCTGCAAGCCGTAGTCGGAAAGACGCTGACGGCGCTGGCCGTGCACACCCGGGATCTGCTCGGATTTGCACTTCTTCTCGAAGGGAGTGACACCGCTCTTCAGAAAGAGATCGGTACCCTCACGACGAGACAGTTTGCACTTCGGTCCAATGTAACGAGCCATGAATCTGTCTCCTTAAACGCGGCGTTTCTTCGGCGGACGGCAGCCGTTGTGGGGAACGGGCGTCGCGTCGGTGATGCTTTGCACGCGGAAACCGGCGGCGTTGAGCGCGCGCACGGCGGATTCACGGCCGGGACCGGGGCCCTTGACCAGCACGTCGACGTTTTTCACACCATACTCGGCTGCAGCAGTCGCTGCACGTTCGCTTGCCACTTGAGCAGCGAACGGGGTGCTCTTGCGAGAACCACGAAAACCCGAACCACCGGCAGTCGCCCATGACAGAGCGTTGCCCTGGCGGTCTGTGATCGTCACGATCGTGTTGTTAAAAGAGGCATGGATGTGGGCAACCGCATCCACTACCTGCTTTTTCACCTTTTTACGGTTACTACGCGGGTTAGCCATGTTGATGTTTCTTCCTGTCTTAACGCCAGAACATGCGTGTTATTTGCGGATCGGCTTGCGCGGGCCCTTGCGGGTACGCGCATTGGTCTTGGTACGCTGACCACGCAGCGGAAGACCACGACGATGACGCAGACCACGGTAGCAACCCAAGTCCATGAGACGCTTGATATTCAGCGTCACATCACGACGAAGGTCACCTTCTACGGTGTACTTGCCGACTTCAGAACGCAGGGTGTCCAGTTCTTCATTGGACAGGGCCTGGATCTTGGTGGTCGGCGCAATACCGGCTGCTGCACAGACTTCCTCTGCGCGAGTGCGGCCAATCCCGAAGATATAGGTCAGCGAGATCGCCGCATGCTTGTTGTCCGGGATATTGACGCCTGCAATACGGGCCATCAGCTTACTCCGAAGTTTGCGAAAAACCGCTTGAATGGCTGCGCGGGCGAATCGCTGTATCGCGCTTCACTCCGCTCGCCGATTCAATCGGCGTTTTCTGAGCGGCTTGCTCGATTAATCATCTACAAAAGGCGCAACAGCATACCCCTTTCCCTCCCAGAGGGCAAGGGGCATGCCGGCACCCGGTTGAATCACAGGCCAGGGATCAACCCTGGCGCTGCTTGTGCCGCGGTTCGATGCAGATAACGCGCACGGCGCCATTGCGTCGAATGATCTTGCAGTTACGGCACATTTTCTTTACGGAAGCTCGAACTTTCATCGTTCTCTCCAAATCGCAACGGCGCGCCTCAGCGCATGATGCCGCCGCTACCGTAGCCTTTCAGGTTGGACTTCTTCATCACCGACTCATACTGGTGCGACATGAGATGCGACTGCACCTGGGCCATGAAGTCCATGATGACCACGACCACGATCAGAAGCGAGGTACCGCCGAAGAAGAACGGCACGTTCCAGGCCACGATCAGGAACTGGGGCATCAGGGAAACCGCAGTGATGTACAAGGCACCAAACAGGGTCAGACGGGTCATGACCTTGTCGACATAGCGAGCGGTCTGCTCGCCAGGGCGTATGCCCGGCAGGAAGGCCCCTGACTTCTTGAGGTTGTCAGCGACATCCTTGGGGTTGAAGACCAGCGCTGTGTAAAAGAAGCAGAAGAATATCACCGCCGCGCCGAAAAGCAAGATGTAAAGCGGCTGTCCTGGCCCGAGAGCCAGTGATGCCGTCTGCAGCCAGTCCATGCCCTCACCGGCACTTACCCACTGGCCGAGCGAGGCGGGGAACAGCAGGATGCTCGACGCGAAGATCGCCGGGATAACACCCGCCATGTTGACCTTCAGCGGCAAATAGCTGCTCTGACCTGCATACATCTTGTTACCCACCTGGCGTCGCGGATAGTTCACCGTGATGCGGCGCTGGCCGCGCTCGATGAACACCACGAATGCCACGGTGGCGACACCCAGTACCGTCAACGCCAGCAGCGGCAGGACATTCCAGGCACCCTCATTGCGAGCCAGCTCGAACGCCTGACCCACAGCGCCCGGCAGGCCTGCAACGATCCCGGCAAAGATCAGCAGCGAAATACCGTTGCCGATGCCCTTCTCGGTGATCTGCTCCCCCAGCCACATCATGAACACGGCGCCAGCGACGAAGGTCGTCACCGCCGTGAAATAGAAGCTGAAGTCAGCGGTATAAGCGATGCCTTGCCCCGCCAGGCCGACGGACATGCCGACCGCCTGGATGAAGGCCAACAACACCGTACCGTAGCGCGTGTACTGGCTGATCTTGCGACGACCGGCTTCGCCTTCCTTCTTGAGCTGCTCAAGATGGGGCGAGACCGCAGTCAGCAGCTGCATGATGATCGACGCCGAGATGTACGGCATGATGCCGAGGGCGAAGATACTCATGCGCTCCAGGGCGCCACCCGAGAACATGTTGAACATGCCCAGGATGGTGCCCTGCTGCTCCCTGAACAAGGCAGCAAGCTGGTCAGGATTGATACCGGGCACGGGGATGTGGGCACCGATCCGGTACACCACGATGGCGAGGAGCACGAAGCGCAAACGCGCCCACAGTTCACCCAGACCGCTGCCCATCGCCGGCATGTTTCCTGACTTAGCCATTTAGTCCTCTACCTTGCCACCGGCGGCTTCGATCGCGGCACGGGCACCCTTGGTGACCTTGATGCCGCGGACGGTAACCGCCTTGTTCAGTTCGCCGGAGAGGATCACCTTCGCATGCTGCGTGGCGTCCTTGAGCACGTTGGCATCCTTGAGGGACTGCAGGGTGACCTCATCACCCGCGACCCTGGCCAGTTCGGCCAGGCGCACTTCCTCGGACACCAGCGACTTCATGGAGGTGAAGCCGAACTTGGGCAGACGCCGCTGCAGCGGCATCTGGCCGCCCTCGAAACCGGGCTTGACCGAGCCACCGCTGCGCGACTTCTGGCCCTTGTGGCCACGGCCACCGGTCTTGCCCAGACCGGAGCCGATGCCACGACCGACGCGCTTCTCGGCGTGCTTGGAGCCCGGTGCCGGGCTCAGGCTATTGAGTTTCATGGATTACTCTCCCTCAACGCGCACAAGGTAATTAACCTTGTGGATCATGCCGCGTACGGCAGGGGTGTCTTCCAGTTCAACCGAGTGACCAATACGGCGCAGCCCGAGGCCTTTCATGGTGGCCTTGTGCTTGGGCAGGATGCCGATGGAACTACGGATCTGGGTAACCTTGAGTGTTGCTGCCATGGTGTCTTACCCCGTGATCGCTTCGACAGACAGGCCGCGCTTGGCGGCGATGTCGTCCGGAGACTGCATGGAGGCGAGACCGTTAATGGTCGCGCGCACCACATTCACCGGGTTGGTGGATCCGTAGCACTTGGCCAGGACGTCGTGGACGCCAGCCAGCTCGAGCACGGAGCGCATGGCACCGCCAGCGATGATCCCGGTACCCTCTGAGGCCGGCTGCATGTACACCTTGGAAGCCCCGTGACGGGCCTTCACCGGATACTGCAGCGTATGGCCGCTGAGGCTGACCTTGATCATGTTGCGGCGCGCCTGGTCCATGGCCTTCTGGATCGCAACCGGCACTTCACGCGCCTTGCCACGACCGAAGCCGACACGACCATTGCCATCGCCAACGACGGTCAGTGCGGTGAAACCGAAGATACGGCCACCCTTGACCACCTTGGCGACACGGTTGACCTGCACGAGCTTCTCTTGCAGATCACCGTTGTTCTGTTCGTTCTTCGCCATCGTAAAAACCCTTTAAAATTCCAGGCCGCCTTCACGAGCGGCGTCGGCCAGGGCCTTGACACGACCGTGGTACTTGAAACCAGCCCGGTCGAAGGCAACCTGAGTGATGCCCGCTTCCTTAGCGCGCTCGGCAATCAGTGCACCGACCTTGGAGGCAGCGTCTGAGTTACCGGTCGCACCCTCGCGCAGGGCCTTGTCCAGCGTCGACGCGCTGGCCAGGACCTTGCCACCATCCGGCGAGATAATCTGCGCATAGATGTGGCGAGGGGTACGGTTTACGCACAGGCGGAACACGCCCAGCTCGCGAATCTTGGCGCGAGCGCGGCGGGCACGACGGAGACGAGATTCTTTCTTCGCGTTCATAACCCTGCCTTACTTCTTCTTGGCTTCTTTGCGGCGGACCTGCTCGTCGCCGTACCGGATACCTTTGCCCTTGTAGGGCTCGGGCGGACGGAAGGCGCGGATTTCCGCGGCAACCTGGCCGAGCTGCTGCTTGTTCGCGCTTTTCAGCACGATCACGGTGTTCTTCGGGGTTTCCGCAGAGACACCTTCCGGCAGCGTATATTCGACCGGGTGGGAGAAGCCGAGTGTCAGGTTGAGCGTCTTGCCACTTGCCTGGGCACGATAGCCGACGCCATTGATCTCGAGGGACTTGGTAAAGCCCTCGCTTACACCGGTGACCATGTTCTGGACCAGTGCACGGGTAGTGCCGGCCATCGCCCAGCTTTTGGCAGACTCGCTCGGCGCGAAGGTCAGCTGACCCTCTTCCTGGCCGAGAGCCACGTCTCCATGAACGGTCATGGACAACGTGCCCTGAGCGCCCTTGACGGACAGCTGATCGCCGTCGAGCTTGACCTCGACGCCGCTAGGCAATTTAACCGGATATTTGGCTACGCGGGACATTCCAAACTCCTAGAATACGGTGCAGATGACTTCGCCACCGACACCAGCCTGACGAGCCGCACGATCGGTCATCACGCCATTAGAGGTGGAAACGATCGCGACACCCAGGCCATCGGCGACTTTCGGCAGTGCGTCCTTGCCCTTGTACTGGCGCAGGGAAGGCTTTGACACCCGCTGAATGTTTTCGATGACGGCCTTACCCTCGAAGTACTTGAGGGTCACGGTCAGCTCGGGCTTGGTACCTTCAGCGACGGCGAAGTCGTTGATGTAGCCCTCTTCCTTCAATACGCGGGCCACCTCGACCTTCAGCTTGGAGGACGGCATGGTGACCGTCTCCTTGGTGGCCATCTGCGCATTGCGGATACGAGTGAACATATCCGCCAGCGTATCTTGCATGCTCATTACGTTGCGCTCCTGATGATTCTACGTGGCGTTACCAGCTGGACTTCTTGAGTCCAGGGACATCGCCACGCATGGCGGCTTCACGCAGCTTGTTGCGGCCGAGACCGAACTTGTTGTAGAAACCGTGCGGACGGCCGGTGATGCGGCAGCGGTTGCGCTGACGAACCGGGCTAGAGTCGCGCGGCAGCTGCTGCAGCTTGAGCTGCGCGTCGAAGCGCTCTTCGTCGGAAGCGTTCACGTCGTTAATGATGGCCTTGAGCTCGGCACGCTTGGCAGCGTACTTCGCGACCAGCTTGGTACGCTTGAGCTCACGCTCTACCATGCTTTTCTTTGCCATGATCCCACCCTTATTTCTTGAACGGGAAGTTCAGCGCGCTCAGCAGCGCACGACCTTCTTCATCGGTGTTGGCAGTGGTGGTGATGGTGACGTCCAGACCACGGATCCGATCGATCTTATCATATTCGATCTCCGGGAAGATGATCTGCTCACGCACCCCCATCGAGTAATTGCCACGACCGTCGAAGGACTTCGGGTTGAGACCACGGAAGTCACGTACGCGGGGGATCGCGATATTCACCAGGCGGTCCAGGAAGTCCCACATACGCGCACTGCGCAGTGTGACCTTGATACCAATGGGCCAGCCTTCACGCACCTTGAAGCCCGCGATGGACTTGCGTGCCTTGGTCACCATCGGCTTCTGACCGGAGAGCTTCTCCAGGTCGGCGATGGCATTTTCGATCAGCTTTTTATCGCTGGTCGCTTCGCCGATACCCATGTTCAGAGTCACCTTGGTGATCCGGGGTATCTGCATAACGTTGGCGTAGCTGAACTGCTCTTTGAGTTGAGCTGCCACCTCGTTCTGATAACGTTCTTTCAAGTTCGCCATTGTGCTACCCGACTCGCGTTAGGCGTCGATCTGCGTCTGCGTCGACTTGTAGATACGTACCTTGGTACCGTCTTCCTTCACCTGGAAGCCGACGCGATCCGCCTTACCGGTCTCCGAATTGAAGATGGCTACGTTGGACGCGTGAATCGGAGCCTCGCGCTCGACGATACCGCCCTGATTGCCCGCCATGGGATTGGGCTTGGTGTGACGCTTGATCATGTTCACACCGGACACCACGAAGCGGTTTTCGAGAACCCGCTTAACGGTGCCGCGCTTGCCCTTGTCCTTGCCGGCGATGACGATGACTTCATCATCACGTTTGATCTTTTGCATATCCGCCTCGCTCCTTACAGCACTTCAGGCGCCAAGGAAATGATCTTCATGAACTTCTCGTTACGAAGCTCACGAGTGACCGGACCGAAAATACGGGTACCGATCGGCTGCTCGTTGGTGTTGTTCAACAGAACCGCCGCATTTCCATCGAAGCGGATCAGCGAACCGTCGGGACGACGGACGCCACTACGGGTGCGAACGACCACTGCCTTGAGGACCTGGCCTTTCTTGACCTTGCCCCGCGGAATGGCTTCTTTCACCGTTACCTTAATGACATCACCCACGCGGGCATAACGACGGTGTGAACCGCCCAGCACCTTGATGCATTGCACCCGGCGCGCTCCGCTGTTGTCGGCGACATCCAGCATTGTCTGAGTCTGAATCATCGGTTTTCTCCAAACCTAATCTGACTGCACTGGTTTCGAAGGCGCTTGTCGAGCTCAGCCCTTGGCTTGCTCGACCACCTCGACCAACGTCCAGGCCTTCTTCTTGGACAGGGGACGCGATTCCTGAATGGAAACGGTGTCGCCAGCCTTGGCCTGATTCGCCTCGTCATGGGCGTGCAGCTTGGTGGAGCGCTTCATGTACTTACCATAGATCGGGTGACGCTCGCGGCGCTCGATCATCACGACGATGGACTTGTCCATCTTGTCGCTCACCACCTTGCCGGTGAGCGTACGGGCTTTCTTTTCTTCGGCCATCTCAGTCACCTGCCTTCTCGTTGAGCACAGTCTTCACGCGGGCGATATCCCGACGGACCTGCTTGAGCAGATGAGTCTGGCTCAGTTGGCCGGTGGCCTTCTGCATGCGCAGGTTGAACTGCTCGCGGAGGAGTTCAAAGAGCTGCTCGTTGAGCTCTTCTACTGACTTTTCACGAATTTCCTGGGCTTTCATCACATCACCGTCCGTTTCACAAAGGTGGTGGAGACCGGAAACTTCTGAGCGGCCAGGCTGAACGCCTCGCGTGCCAGCTCTTCAGAAACGCCTTCGATCTCATACAGGACACGGCCTGGCTGGATCTGTGCGACCCAGTACTCAACCGAGCCCTTCCCCTTACCCATACGGACTTCCAGGGGCTTCTTGGAGATCGGCTTGTCCGGAAACACGCGGATCCAGATCTTGCCGCCACGCTTGACGTGACGGCTGATGGCACGACGACCCGCTTCGATCTGGCGGGCGGTGACGCGACCGCGACCGGTGGCCTTGAGGCCATACTCGCCGAAACTCACCTTGCTTCCGCGATGCGCCAGGCCACGGTTACGGCCTTTCTGCATCTTGCGGAATTTCATACGCTTGGGTTGTAACATCGATTCGCTCTCCCCTTACCTGGAACCTTTCTTCTTGGAGGGCGCGTTCGTCGGCTGCTTAGCCTTGGCGCGAACCTCTTCGATGCCCCCGAGGATTTCACCCTTGAAGACCCAGACCTTGACACCGATGATGCCGTAGGTGGTCTTGGCTTCGTAGGTGGCGTAGTCGATGTCCGCACGCAGGGTGTGCAGCGGCACGCGACCTTCGCGGTACCATTCGGTACGGGCGATTTCTGCCCCGCCGAGTCGACCTGACAGCATCACCTTGATACCACCGGCGCCGAGGCGCATGGCGTTCTGTACGGAACGCTTCATGGCGCGACGGAACATCACGCGGCGCTCGAGCTGGCCGGCGATGTTCTGCGCGACGAGCTGGGCGTCGAGCTCCGGCTTGCGGACCTCTTCGATGTTGACGTGCACCGGCACACCCATCATCTGGGTAACGTCGCGACGCAGGCGGTCGACGTCTTCACCCTTCTTGCCAATCACGATGCCCGGGCGGGCAGTGTGAATGGTGATGCGGGCGTTGTTAGCCGGGCGCTCGATGTGGATGCGGCTCACGGACGCATTCTTCAGACGCTCCTCGAGGAAGCGACGCACTTCGAGATCGTTGTTCAGCTTGTCGGCATAGGCACCGCGCTCGGCGTACCACACCGAGGTATGGTCTTTAACGATACCCAGCCGAATACCTGTCGGATTTACTTTCTGACCCATCTGGTCGACTCCTACTTCTCGGCTACCTTGACGGTGATGTGGCAGGTGCGCTTCAAGATACGATCCGCACGGCCTTTGGCGCGCGGCTGGATGCGCTTGAGCGTCATGCCCTCATCGACACAGATGGTCGAGACACGCAGCTCGTCGATGTCCATGCCGTTATTTTCTTCCGCATTCGCGATGGCGGACTGAAGCACTTTCTTGACCAGCTTGGCAGCCTTCTTCGGTGAGAAGGTCAGCAGGTCAATAGCTTCGGCGACCGGTTTACCGCGCACCTGGTCAGCCACCAAACGGGCCTTCTGGGCGGATAAACGAGCGCCACGCAGCTTAGCTGTGACTTCCATCTCTCAATCCTCTCTGGCTTACCGTTTGGCTTTCTTGTCCGCCGCATGACCGCGATAAGTGCGGGTGGCAGCGAATTCGCCCAGCTTGTGGCCAACCATTTCCTCGGAGACATGCACCGGGACGTGTTGGCGACCGTTATGGACTGCAATGGTGAGGCCCACCATGTTCGGCAGGATCATGGAGCGACGCGACCAGGTCTTGATCGGTTTGCGGTCGCTCTTCTCCACTGCAGCCTCAACCTTCTTCAGCAGATGAAGGTCGATAAAAGGACCTTTCTTCAGTGAACGTGGCACAGCCGTTACCCCTTAATGTGTGTTACTTGGCCTTGCGGCGACGAACGATAAGCTTGTCGGTGCGCTTGTTCTTGCGGGTCTTGTGGCCCTTGGTGGGGATGCCCCACGGGGAGACCGGGTGACGACCACCGCTGGTGCGGCCTTCACCGCCACCGTGCGGGTGATCCACCGGGTTCATTGCCACGCCGCGAACAGTCGGACGCACACCTCTCCAGCGCTTCGCACCGGCCTTGCCAAGTTGACGCAGGCTGTGCTCGGAGTTGCTCACTTCACCCAGGGTCGCACGGCACTCGGCCAGGACCTTGCGCATCTCGCCGGAGCGAAGACGCAGCGAAGCGTAATTGCCTTCGCGGGCGACCAGCTGAGCGCTGGTACCGGCGCTGCGTGCGATCTGAGCACCCTTGCCGGGCTTCAGCTCGATGCAGTGCACGGTGGAGCCCACCGGGATGTTACGCAGCGGCAGGGTGTTGCCCCGCTTGATGGCTGCGTTAACGCCGGACTCGAGGGTATCGCCAGCCTTCACGCCCTTGGGCGCGATGACGTAGCGGCGCTCGCCGTCCAGGTACTTAAGCAGTGCAATATGGGCACTGCGGTTCGGATCGTACTCGATACGCTCAACGACGGCGGGAACGCCATCCTTGGTGCGCTTGAAGTCGACCAGACGATAGTGCTGACGGTGACCACCGCCCACGTGACGGGTGGTGATGCGACCGTTGTTGTTACGTCCACCGGACTTGGACTTCTTCTCAAGCAGCGGCGCGTAAGCGCGGCCCTTGTAGACCTCGTCGTTGACGATCTTGACGACGTGACGACGACCGGCGGAAGTGGGTTTAGTCTTGACTACTGCCATGATCCGTACTCCTGCCCTTATTCGGCGCCAGAGAAGTCTTCGAGCGTCTCGCCCGCGGCCAGGGTCACATACGCCTTGCGGTAACCCTTGCGCTGGCCGATGCCATGTGCGGTGCGTTTGGTCTTGCCCTTCATGTTCAGGACCTGCACGCGATCGACCTTCTTGCCGAATAGGGCCTGGACGGCCTTCTTGATTTCCGGCTTGGTCGCGTCGTCCGCCACCTTGAACACATACTGGTTGCGTTCAGCGGCGAAAGCGGCCTTCTCGGTCATGTGCGGACCAAGCAGAACCTTGAATACACGTTCCTGGTTCATGCCAGCTTCTCCTCGAATTTACGCAGAGCAGAGACGGTGACCAGCACCTTGTCGAAGGCAACCAGGCTCACCGGGTCGGCGGCGGCGACGTCCACCACATCCACGCTGGGGATATTGCGGGCAGCCAGATAGAGCTTCTCATCGACCTCTTCGGTGACGATCAGCACCTTTTCCAGGCCCAGCTCGCCGAGCTTGGCGACCAGCTGCTTGGTCTTGGGTGCGTCGACGGTGATCTCCTCGATCGCCACCAGACGCTCCTGACGCACCAGCTCCGAGAGGATCGAACGCATGGCCGCGCGGTACATCTTGCGGTTGACCTTCTGCGAGTGGTCCTGCGGACGGGCCGCAAAGGTCACACCACCGCTACGCCACAGCGGCGAGCGAATGGTACCGGCACGCGCGCGGCCAGTGCCCTTCTGACGCCATGGCTTCTTGCCACCGCCGCGCACGTCGGAGCGGTTCTTCTGACCACGGGTACCCTGGCGGCCACCGGCCAAATAGGCGGTAACGACCTGGTGCACCAGTGCTTCGTTGAATTCTTTGCCAAAGGTCGCATCGGACACTTCGACAGTGCCGGCGCTGGCACCTGCAAGATTCAAATTCATCGGTTCCAACCCCCTCAGCGAGCTTTGACGGAAGAGCGCACGACGACATCACTACCCGGCGCGCCAGGTACGGCACCCTTGATCAGTAGCAGGTTGCGTTCGGCGTCGACACGGACGACTTCCAGGCTCTGCACGGTGCAGCGGACGTTGCCCATCTGACCGGCCATCTTCTTGCCTTTGAACACGCGACCCGGGGTCTGGCACATGCCAATAGAACCCGGCGCACGGTGGGCCAAGGAGTTGCCGTGGGTGTTGTCCTGGGTGCGGAAGTTCCAGCGCTTGACGGCGCCCTGGAAACCCTTGCCCTTGGAGGTACCGGTCACATCGATGATCTGACCAGCTTCGAAGAGGGATACGGTGAGCTCGCCACCCACTTCCGGAGCTTCGTCGCCTTCGGCAAGACGGAATTCCATCAGTGAACGACCGGCCTCGGTACCTGCCTTGGCAAACTGTCCAGCTTGCGCTTTGGTCAGGTGCTTGGCCTTGCGGGAACCGGTTGTTACCTGGACCGCGCTGTAGCCGTCGACATCGACGGTCTTGACGCGAGTCACGCGGTTAGGCTCAACCTCGATAACGGTTACGGGCACAGAGGCACCGTCTTCGGTGAAGACACGAGTCATGCCCGCCTTCTTACCGACTAAACCGATAGTCATGTTCAGTCTCCTAATAGTGTACGGGGCTATCACCCGCTATGGCTGCCCTTTCCAGAGCATTCCACTAGCACGTTGTATGACGCCATCCCGGCGTGGCGGCTGCTGCTCGGTACATCGACCGGCGCTGGGCCGCGAGTGTCTAGTGAGGTCTCAGTCGAGTTTGATTTGCACGTCCACGCCAGCGGCGAGGTCGAGCTTCATCAGCGCGTCAACGGTCTTTTCGGTGGGTTCGACGATGTCGAGCACACGCTTGTGAGTGCGGATCTCATACTGGTCGCGCGCGTCCTTGTTGACGTGCGGCGAGATCAGGATGGTGTAGCGCTCACGATTGGTCGGCAGCGGGATCGGACCGCGCACCTGAGCACCGGTACGCTTGGCGGTTTCAACGATCTCCGCGGCGGACTGGTCGATCAGGCGATGGTCGAACGCTTTCAACCGAATGCGAATCTTCTGGTTCTGCATTTGCCCTAAACTCCAATGGATGTCGACGGCGCGAGCCGTCTACCCACGCATTCAAAGGATGCGCATTATAGGCATGGCGTCCGCCGGAGTCAAACACTCTGGCGAAAACATGCGCAGAAAGGGGGCCCCCGCAGGAGCCCCCTTCGATCATCGGGCGAGCCTAAGGCTTACTGGATGATCTTGGCGACAACGCCGGCGCCGACGGTACGGCCGCCTTCGCGGATCGCGAAGCGCAGGCCATCTTCCATGGCGATCGGTGCGATCAGGGTGACAACCATCTTGACGTTGTCGCCCGGCATGACCATCTCGACGCCTTCCGGCAGTTCACAGGTACCGGTCACGTCAGTGGTACGGAAGTAGAACTGCGGACGATAGCCCTTGAAGAACGGCGTGTGACGACCACCCTCGTCCTTGGACAGCACGTAGACTTCGGCTTCGAAGACGGTGTGCGGCGTGATGCTGCCCGGCTTGGCCAGGACCTGACCACGCTCGACGTCGTCACGCTTGGTACCACGCAGCAGCGCGCCGACGTTCTCACCAGCACGACCTTCGTCGAGCAGCTTGCGGAACATCTCGACACCGGTAACGACGGTCTTGGTGGTGTCCTTGATACCGACGATCTCGATCTCTTCGCCAGCCTTGACGACACCGCGCTCGACACGACCGGTGACCACGGTACCGCGACCGGAGATAGAGAACACGTCCTCGATCGGCATCAGGAACGGCTGATCGATGGCACGCTCCGGCTCCGGGATGTACTCGTCCAGGGCCTTGATCAGGTTGGCAACGGCGGTGGTACCCATGCCGTTGTCGTCTTCACCGTTCAGCGCCATCAGCGCGGAGCCGATGATGATCGGGGTGTCGTCACCCGGGAAGTCGTACTCAGACAGAAGTTCACGAACTTCCATCTCGACCAGCTCGAGCAGCTCTTCGTCGTCGACCATGTCGGCCTTGTTCAGGAACACGACGATATACGGCACGCCGACCTGACGCGACAGCAGGATGTGCTCGCGAGTCTGCGGCATGGGGCCGTCGGCGGCGGAACAGACCAGGATAGCGCCGTCCATCTGGGCAGCACCGGTGATCATGTTCTTGACGTAGTCGGCGTGGCCCGGGCAGTCGACGTGAGCGTAGTGACGCTCTTCGGACTGATACTCAACGTGAGCGGTGGCGATGGTGATGCCGCGCTCGCGCTCTTCCGGAGCGTTGTCGATGCTGTCGAACTGGCGCCATTCGCCGCCGAACACCTCGGCAGACACGCGGGTCAGGGCCGCAGTCAGCGTGGTCTTGCCGTGGTCGACATGACCGATGGTGCCGACGTTGACGTGCGGTTTGGAACGTTCAAATTTTTCCTTAGCCACTGCTATAACCTCTTTACGTTAGCTAACGGTTAACCGTTCTGGTTGATGACGGCTTCAACGACGCTGGAGGGCGCCTCGTCGTACTTTGCAAACTCCATGGAGTAGCTTGCGCGGCCCTGGGTCTGAGAGCGCAGGTCGGTTGCATAACCGAACATCTCGCCCAGCGGCACCATTGCGCGGATGATCTTGCCCGAAGACGAGTCATCCATGCCCTGCACCAGACCGCGACGACGGTTCAGGTCGCCCATGACGTCACCCATGAACTCCTCGGGGGTCACGACTTCGACCTTCATCATCGGCTCCAGCAGCACGGCCTTGGCCTTCTTGGCACCTTCTTTGATCGCCATTGAAGAGGCGATCTTGAACGCGGTCTCGTTGGAGTCCACGTCGTGATAGGAGCCATCATACAGCGTGACCTTGACGTCGATCATCGGGTAACCCGCGATGACACCGTTTTGCAGCTGCTCATAGGCCCCTTTCTCGACGGCGGGGACGTATTCCTTGGGAACCACGCCGCCGACGATTTCGGAGGAGAACTTGAAGTGAACTTCTTCGTCCTCTTCCTTTTCCGCTTCGGTGAACGGCTCAATGCGAAGGTAAACATGGCCGAACTGGCCACGACCGCCGGACTGACGCACGAACTTGCCTTCCTGCTCGACGCTGCCGCGGATGGTCTCGCGGTAGGCGACCTGCGGCTTGCCGATATTGGCCTCGACCTTGAACTCGCGACGCATGCGGTCAACGATGATGTCGAGGTGCAACTCACCCATCCCGGAGATGATGGTCTGGCCGGTCTCTTCGTCAGTCTGGACGCGGAACGACGGGTCTTCCTGGGCCAGCTTGCCCAGTGCCACGCCCATCTTCTCCTGGTCGGCCTTGGACTTCGGCTCGACGGCCACCGAGATCACCGGATCCGGGAACTCCATGCGCTCGAGGACGATCTTGTCGTTGAGATCGCACAGGGTGTCACCGGTAGTGACGTCCTTGAGGCCGATACAGGCGGCAATATCGCCGGCGTAGACCTCTTTGATCTCCTCGCGCGAGTTGGAGTGCATCTGCACGATACGGCCGACGCGCTCCTTCTTGCTCTTGACCGAGTTGAAGATGCTGTCGCCCGACTTAAGCACGCCGGAGTAGACGCGAATAAACGTCAGGGTGCCGACGAACGGGTCAGTGGCAATCTTGAACGCCAGGGCCGCGAACGGCGCGCTGTCGTCAGCCTCGCGGGTAGCGATGGTGCCATCCTTGTCGTCGAGCTCACCCTCGATGGCCTTGACCTCGGTGGGTGACGGCATGTACTCGATCACGCCGTCGAGCACCGCCTGGACGCCCTTGTTCTTGAACGCCGAACCGCAGGTCACCAGCACGATCTCGTTAGCCAGGGTGCGCGCACGCAGGCCAGCCTTGATCTCTTCGATGGACAGCTCACCGCCCTCGAGGTACTTGTCCATCAGCTCTTCCGAGCCTTCGGCAGCGGCCTCGACCATTTCCTCGCGGAACTTCTCGGCGGTCTCCTGCAGCTCGGCGGGAATGTCGGCCAGGTCATAGCTCATGCCCAGGTCGGCCTCGTTCCACAGAATCGCCTTCATCTGCAGCAGGTCGATGACGCCCTTGAACTCGTCCTCGGTGCCCCAGTTGATCTGGATCGGCACGGCGTTGGCGCCGAGACGCTCCTTGAGCTGGTCGACGACCATGAAGAAGTCGGCACCGGCGCGGTCCATCTTGTTGACGAACACCATGCGCGGCACTTCGTACTTGTTGGCCTGGCGCCACACGGTCTCGGTCTGCGGCTGCACACCGGAGGAGCCGCACAGTACGACGACTGCACCGTCGAGCACGCGCAGCGAGCGCTCCACCTCGATGGTGAAGTCGACGTGCCCCGGGGTGTCGATGATGTTGATGCGGTGCTCATCGAACTGCTTGTTCATGCCCTGCCAGAAGCAGGTAGTCGCCGCAGAGGTGATAGTGATACCACGCTCCTGCTCCTGCTCCATCCAGTCCATGGTGGCGGCGCCATCATGGACTTCGCCGACCTTGTGTGACAGACCGGTATAGAACAGGACACGCTCGGTGGTGGTAGTTTTACCGGCGTCAACGTGGGCGACGATACCAATGTTGCGGTAACGCTTGAGCGGAGTCTTGCGTGCCACGATGGAATTCCCCATTGGTTGGATAGGCTGCCCGCCAGGGCAGCATATCGTGTATGGAAGTCGGCGAACGTGCCGTGCTTAGAACCGGTAGTGGGAGAAGGCCTTGTTGGCTTCTGCCATGCGGTGCACGTCTTCACGCTTCTTGACTGCCGCACCCTTGCCTTCGGCGGCATCCAGCATTTCGCCGGCGAGACGCTGCACCATGGTCTTTTCACCACGGTTGCGAGCAGCGTCTACCAGCCAGCGCATCGCCAGGGCCTGACGGCGAGAGGGACGGACTTCCACGGGCACCTGGTAAGTCGCACCACCGACCCGACGTGACTTGACCTCGACCATCGGCTGGATGGTTTCCAGCGCCTTGTCGAAGATCTCCAGCGGCTCTTCCTTGCTGCGCTCGACAACGATATCCAGCGCACCATAGACGATCTTCTCAGCAACAGACTTCTTGCCGCTGATCATCAGGTGGTTCATGAACTTGGCCAGGCGCTCACTTCCGAACTTGGGATCCGGCAGAATCTCGCGCTTCGCTGCTACTCTTCTTCTAGGCATGATAAGCCCTCAGGTAAAGGGTCCTTCAGGTAAACTCGCGACTCGCCCCTCGGGGCCGCACGACCTTACTCTTATCTGACCGTTGCAATACTAGGTGTCTAACGCCCAGGTTAGGACTTCGGACGCTTGGTGCCGTACTTGGAACGGCCCTGCTTACGGTTCTGGACACCGGAGGTGTCGAGCGCACCGCGCACGGTGTGATAGCGCACACCCGGCAAATCCTTGACACGACCGCCACGAATCAGGACCACGGAGTGCTCCTGAAGGTTGTGACCTTCACCGCCGATGTAGGAAGAGACCTCGTAGCCGTTGGTCAGGCGCACGCGGCAGACCTTACGCAGGGCCGAGTTCGGCTTCTTCGGGGTGGTGGTGTAGACGCGGGTGCAAACGCCGCGCTTTTGCGGGCAGGCCTGCAGCGCCGGCACGTCGCTCTTGGCGACGGGACGCTTGCGCGGCTTGCGCACGAGCTGATTGATAGTTGCCATGGTCTGTTGCTGACTCCAATGGTTGCCTTGGCCTTTTTAGCGGGTGCGGGCGTACCCACCCCACTATTGAAGGCTGCGCATTCTACTGTCTTGCTGCAATGCCCGTCAAGCCTGGGCCCGACCAGTGCGGCACCGCTTGCGGTGCCGCACTGAAAGACACTGCCTAGATGTCGTCATCATCGGCATCGAGGGCGGTGAGCTGAGCGCCCAACTCCTGCTCGACGTCGAAGGCCGACGGAGCGAGCGTTCGCTCGGCGTCTTCACGCTTGCGCTTGCGCTCGGCGTGGTGGGTGAGGCCAGTACCGGCCGGGATCAGACGTCCCACCACCACGTTTTCCTTGAGGCCGCGCAGGTAATCGCGCTTGCCGGTGACTGCCGCTTCGGTCAGTACCCGTGTGGTCTCCTGGAAGGAGGCCGCAGAGATGAACGACTCGGTAGCCAGGCTGGCCTTGGTGATGCCGAGCAGCAGACGATCGTACTTGGCCGGGAATTTCTCATCCGCGACCAGACGTGCGTTCTCTTCCAGCACCCGCACCAGCTCGACCTGATCGCCGGTGATGAAGCTGGAGTCACCGGCATCGGTGATTTCGATCTTGCGCAGCATCTGACGCACGATCACTTCGATGTGCTTGTCGTTGATGCCCACGCCCTGCAGACGGTAAACCTCCTGGACCTCGGCGGTGATGTACTTGGCCAGCTCCGTGACACCCAGCAGGCGCAGGATGTCGTGGGGGTTGCTGGGACCATCGGAGATCACCTCGCCCTTCTCCACGGTCTCGCCTTCGAACACCGCGATCTGACGCCACTTGGGAATCAGCATCTCGAAGGGATCGCCGGATTCCGGGGTAATCGCCAGACGCCGCTTACCCTTGGTCTCCTTGCCGAAGCTGATCACGCCGCTGATCTCGGCGAGGATCGCCGGCTCTTTCGGCTTGCGCGCTTCGAACAGGTCGGCGACCCGCGGCAGACCACCGGTGATGTCCTTGTTACCGGACGCCTCCACCGGGATACGCGCGACGACTTCACCGATGCCCACCTTGGCACCATTCTCCGCCGAGATGATCGCCTTGCCTGGCAGCAGATACTGCACCGGGGTATTGGAGCCCGGCAGCGCAACGTGCTGGCCAGCATCGTCGGTGAGCATGACCATCGGGCGCTTGTCGCGACCGGCGGCAGGGCGTGACGCTGACTCGATCACTTCGATCGACGACAGGCCAGTCATCTCGTCCACGCTGCGGTGGATGGAGATGCCTTCTTCCATGTCGATGTACTGCACCTTGCCCTCGACCTCGGCGACGATCGGGTGGGTGTGCGGATCCCACTTGGCGACGGCCTGGCCGGCGTCGACCGCGTCGCCGTCCTTGACCGACAGCTCGGCACCGTAGGGCAGCTTGTAGTACTCACGCTCGCGGCCGTGGTCGTCGGCAACGGCCAGGGCGCTGGAGCGCGAGACCACCACCAGCTTGCCATCGGCACGCTCCACCGACTTGATGTTGTGCAGACGTACGCGGCCGCCGTGCTTGACCTGCACGCTGTCCACTGCCGAGGCCCGCGAGGCGGCACCACCGATGTGGAAGGTCCGCATGGTCAGCTGGGTGCCCGGCTCGCCGATCGACTGGGCAGCGATGACGCCCACCGACTCGCCGATGTTGACCTGATGACCGCGCGCCAGGTCGCGACCATAGCAGGCAGAACAAACACCGTGTGCCGTTTCACAAGCGATGGTCGAGCGCACCACGATTTCGTCAACGCCCATGGTGTCGAGCTCGGCGCACCACTTCTCGTCGAGCAGCGTGCCACGTGCGATCAGCACCTCATCGGTGGCCGGATCGATGACATCCTTCGCCACCACGCGGCCCAGTACGCGCTGTGCCAAGGAGACGATGATATCGCCACCCTCGATGACCGGATGCAGCGTCAGGCCCTCTTCGGTGCCACAGTCAGTCTCGGTGATCACCAGATCCTGGGCCACGTCGACCAGGCGACGGGTCAGATAACCGGAGTTGGCGGTCTTGAGGGCGGTATCCGCCAGACCCTTACGCGCACCGTGAGTCGAGATGAAGTACTGAAGTACGTTCAAGCCCTCACGGAAGTTAGCGGTGATCGGGGTCTCGATGATCGAGCCGTCGGGCTTGGCCATCAGGCCACGCATCCCCGCCAGCTGGCGGATCTGGGCGGCGCTACCACGGGCCCCGGAGTCGGCCATGATAAACACGCTGTTGAACGAGTCCTGCTCTACCTCGTTGCCGTCGCGGTCGACCACGGTCTCCTTGGAGATACCCGCCATCATCGCCTTGGCCACCTTGTCATTGGCCTTGGACCAGATGTCGATGACCTTGTTGTACTTCTCGCCGGCGGTGACGAGACCGGAGGAGAACTGGTCCTCGATCTCCTTCACCTCGTCCTCGGCGCCATCCACGATACCCTTCTTGGAATCAGGGATGACGAAGTCGTTGACGCCGATGGAGGCACCCGACCAGGTCGCCAGGCGGAAGCCGGTGTACATCAGCTGGTCGGCGAAGATGACCGCTTCCTTGAGACCGGCGCGGCGGTACACCTCGTTGATCAGCTTGGAGATCGCCTTTTTCTTCATCGGCTGGTTGACCAGCTCGAAGGGCGCGCCCTTGGGCAGGATGCGGAACAGCAGCGCACGACCGACGGTAGTGTCGTAGATCGATGTCTGCTCGATCAGCTCGCCGCCCTCTTCTTCGGCCAGGTACTCGGTCAGGCGCACCTTGACCCGGGCGTGCAGCGACACGCTCTGGGTGCCGAAGGCGCGCTCGACTTCCTTGAGGTTGGCGAACACCATCGCCTCGCCCTTGGCGTTGATCTTCTCGCGGGTCATGTAATACAGACCCAGCACCACGTCCTGAGAGGGCACGATGATCGGCTCACCGTTGGCCGGCGACAGCACGTTGTTGGTGGCCATCATCAGCGCACGGGCTTCGAGCTGGGCTTCCAGGGTCAGCGGTACGTGCACCGCCATCTGGTCACCGTCGAAGTCGGCGTTGTAGGCGGCACACACCAGCGGGTGCAGCTGGATCGCCTTGCCCTCGATCAGCAGCGGCTCGAAGGCCTGGATGCCGAGGCGGTGCAGGGTCGGGGCGCGGTTGAGCAGCACCGGGTGTTCGCGAATGACATCGGCCAGGATGTCCCACACCTCCGGCAGCTCGCGCTCGACCATCTTCTTGGCAGCCTTGATGGTCGAAGCATAGCCCTGGGACTGCAGCTTGGAGTAGATGAACGGCTTGAACAGCTCCAGCGCCATCTTCTTGGGCAGGCCGCACTGGTGCAGGCGCAGGGTCGGGCCCACGGTGATCACCGAACGACCGGAGTAGTCGACCCGCTTGCCCAGCAGGTTCTGACGGAAGCGACCCTGTTTGCCCTTGATCATGTCGGCCAGGGACTTCAGCGGCCGCTTGTTGGAGCCGGTGATGGCGCGGCCGCGGCGACCGTTGTCGAGCAGGGCGTCCACCGACTCCTGCAGCATGCGCTTCTCGTTGCGCACGATGATATCCGGCGCATTGAGGTCGAGCAGCCGCTTGAGGCGGTTGTTGCGGTTGATCACCCGGCGATACAGATCGTTGAGATCCGAGGTCGCGAAGCGGCCACCGTCCAGCGGCACCAGCGGGCGCAGGTCCGGCGGCAGCACCGGCAGCACTTCCATGACCATCCACGCCGGGGCATTGCCCGACTTGTAGAAGGCTTCCAGCAACTTCAGGCGCTTGGAGAGCTTCTTGATCTTGGTCTCGGAGTTGGTCTGCGGAATCTCTTCACGCAGGCGATCGATCTCCTCGGCCAGGTCGATATCCTTGAGCAGCGCCTGGACCGCTTCGGCACCCATGCGGGCGTCGAAGTCGTCACCAAACTCTTCAAGTGCCTCGAAGTACTGCTCGTCGTTGAGCAACTGACCGCGCTCCAGCGTGGTCATGCCCGGGTCGATGACCACGAAGCTCTCGAAGTAGAGCACCCGCTCGATGTCGCGCAGGGTCATGTCCAGGAACATGCCGATACGCGACGGCAGCGACTTCAGGAACCAAATGTGCGCCACCGGCGAAGCCAGCTCGATATGCCCCATGCGCTCGCGGCGCACGGCGGCCTTGGTCACTTCGACGCCGCACTTCTCGCAGATGATGCCGCGGTGCTTCATGCGCTTGTACTTGCCGCACAGGCACTCGTAGTCCTTCACCGGACCGAAGATCTTGGCGCAGAACAGGCCATCCCGCTCCGGCTTGAAGGTGCGGTAGTTGATGGTCTCGGGCTTCTTCACTTCGCCGTAGGACCAGGAGCGGATCATGTCCGGCGACGCGAGCGTAATCTTGATCGCGTCGAACTCTTCGGACTGAGCCTGCGATTTGAGGACTTTCACCAAATCTTTCATTGGGGGGCTCCTAGCTCTCTAACTCGATATCGATGCCCAGCGAGCGGATTTCCTTCACCAGCACGTTGAAGGACTCCGGCATGCCTGCCTGCATGGTGTGGTCGCCGTCGACGATGCTCTTGTACATCTTGGTCCGCCCTTCGACGTCGTCGGACTTGACCGTGAGCATCTCTTGCAGCGTGTAGGCGGCGCCATAGGCCTCCAGGGCCCATACCTCCATCTCGCCGAAGCGCTGACCACCGAACTGCGCCTTGCCGCCCAGCGGCTGCTGAGTGACCAGCGAGTAGGAGCCGGTAGAACGCGCGTGCATCTTGTCATCGACCAGGTGGTTGAGCTTCAACATATACATGTAGCCCACCGTCACCGGCCGGTCGAAGGGTTCGCCGGTACGCCCATCGGAGAGCGTCATCTGACCGGAGTCCGGCAGGTCGGCGAGGGTCAGCAGGTGCTTGATTTCGTGCTCCTTGGCGCCGTCGAAGACCGGGGTCGCCATGGGCACGCCGCCCCGCAGGTTCTTGGCCAGCGCAATCACCTCGTCGTCGGACAGCGAGTCGATGTCCTCATGACGGGTGCCCGCGGTGTTGTAGATCTCGCCGAGGAACTCGCGGATCTCGCCGACCTGCTGGTCGCGGGCCTCGCGCAGCATGCGCTCGATCTTCATGCCCAGGCCACGCGCCGCCATGCCGAGGTGGGTCTCGAGAACCTGACCGACGTTCATCCGCGACGGCACGCCCAGCGGGTTGAGGACCACATCGACCGGCTCACCGCCGGCGTCGAAGGGCATATCCTCGATCGGCATGATCGCCGAGATGACACCCTTGTTACCGTGACGCCCGGCCATCTTGTCGCCTGGCTGGATGCGCCGCTTGACCGCCATATAGACCTTGACGATCTTGAGCACGCCCGGCGCCAGATCATCGCCCTGGGTCAGCTTGCGCTTCTTGTCCTCGAAACGCTCGTCCATCTCCTTGCGACGGTTCTCCAGCTGCTCATCGGCCTGGGCCAGCAGCTCGTTGAGCGACTCGTCCTGCAGACGCAGCTTGAACCACTGCTGACGCGGCAGCTCGTCGAGGTACTCCTCGCTAAGCACATCGCCCTTCTTGAGCTTGGGCCCGCCGTTGACACTCTGGCCGTCGAGGGTGCGCTTGAGGCGCTCGAAGGTGGCATCTTCGGCGATGCGATAGGTCTCCTGGAGGTCCTTGCGCACCTCGTCGAGCTGCATCTGCTCGATGGACAGGGCTCGGGAGTCCTTCTCGACACCGTCACGGGTAAAGACCTGGACGTCGATCACGGTACCGCGCATGCCGGTCGGCGCGCGCAGCGAAGTGTCCTTCACGTCGCTGGCCTTCTCACCGAAGATGGCACGCAGCAGCTTCTCCTCCGGGGTCAGCTGGGTCTCGCCCTTGGGCGTGACCTTGCCGACCAGGATGTCACCGGGACCGACCTCGGCGCCGATATACACCACACCCGCCTCGTCGAGCTTGCCAAGCGCCGATTCACCGACGTTGGGAATGTCCGAGGTAATCTCCTCGGCGCCCAGCTTGGTGTCACGGGACACACAGGTCAGCTCCTGGATATGGATGGTGGTGAAGCGATCTTCCTGCACCACGCGCTCCGAGACCAGGATCGAATCCTCGAAGTTGTAGCCGTTCCAAGGCATGAAGGCGATGCGCATGTTCTGGCCCAGCGCCAGATCACCCATGTCGACGGACGGACCGTCGGCGAGAATGTCGCCGCGCGCCACTTCGTCGCCGGGGCGCACGATGGGCCGCTGGTTCATGCAGGTGTTCTGGTTGGAGCGCACGTACTTGGTCAGGTTGTAGATATCGACGCCGGCTTCGCCGCCGATGATCTCATCCTCGTTGACCCGCACCACGATGCGCTTGGCGTCGACCGAATCGATCACGCCACCGCGGCCGGCCACGGCGCAGACGCCGGAGTCACGAGCCACGAAGCGCTCCATGCCGGTGCCTACCAGCGGCTTGTCGGCACGCAGCGTCGGTACCGCCTGGCGCTGCATGTTCGAGCCCATCAGGGCGCGGTTGGCGTCATCGTGCTCGAGGAACGGGATCAGCGCCGCCGCCACCGACACTACCTGGCGCGGCGAGACGTCCATCAAGGTCACCTTGTCGGGCGCCATGAAGGTGGTCTCACCACGGTGACGCACCTGTACCAGGTCGTCGACCAGCTTGCCGGCCTCATCCACGGTCGCCGAGGCCTGGGCAATGATGAAGTCACCCTCCTCGATCGCCGAGAGATGTACCACGTCGTCGGTGACCTGACGATCCACGACCTTACGATACGGCGTCTCGAGGAAGCCGTAGCTGTTGGTGTGACTGTAAGTGGCCAGCGAGTTGATCAGGCCGATGTTGGGGCCTTCCGGGGTCTCGATCGGGCACAGACGGCCATAGTGGGTGGCGTGTACGTCACGCACCTCGAAGCCGGCCCGCTCGCGGGTCAGACCACCCGGGCCGAGTGCTGACACACGGCGCTTGTGAGTGACCTCGGAGAGCGGGTTGTTCTGATCCATGAACTGCGACAGCTGGCTGGAACCGAAGAACTCCTTGACCGCCGCGGCGACGGGCTTGGCGTTGATCAGGTCCTGGGGCATCAGGCCTTCGCTCTCGGCCATCGACAGGCGTTCCTTGACCGCACGCTCGACGCGCACCAGGCCAACGCGGAACTGGTTCTCGGCCATCTCGCCAACGCAGCGGATGCGGCGGTTACCCAGATGGTCGATGTCATCGACGTCGCCGAAGCCGTTGCGGATCGCAATCAGCTCCTTGAGCACATCGAGGATGTCCTGATTGTCGAGCACCCCGGAACCGGTGTCGCCTTCGCGACGCAGGCGGCGGTTGAACTTCATGCGGCCCACGCCCGACAGGTCGTAGCGATCCTCGCTGAAGAACAGGTTGCGGAACAGCGTCTCGGCGGCCTCCTTGGTGGGCGGCTCGCCAGGGCGCATCATGCGATAAATCTCGACCAACGCCTCGAGCTGCGACCGAGTGGTATCGAGCTTCAGGGTGTCGGAGATGAACGGACCGCAGTCGAGATCGTTGGTGTACAGCGTCTCGAGGGTGGTGATGCCGGCCTGGGCCAGCTTCTCCATCAGCTCCGGCGTGATCTCGGTGTTGCACTCGCAGATCAGCTCACCGCTGTTGGGATCGACCTGATCGCGGGCCAGGGTCTTGCCGTACAGGTACTCCATCGGCACCTCGAGACGCTCGAGGCCCGACTTCTCCATCTGCCGGATATGCTTCTGGGTCACCCGGCGGCCTTCCTCGACGATCACGCTGCCATCAACATCCTTGATGTCGAAGGTGGCGGTCTCGCCACGCAGGCGTGACGGCACCAGATCCACCGAGAAGCCGGACTTCTCGATGTGGAAGGTGCTGGTCTCGAAGAACTGCTCGAGGATCTCCTCGGCGCTCATGCCCAGCGCACGCAGCAGCACCGACGCCGGCAGCTTGCGGCGACGGTCGATGCGCACGAACACGCTGTCCTTGGGATCGAACTCGAAGTCCAGCCACGAACCGCGATAAGGAATCACCCGGGCCGAGTAGAGCAGCTTGCCGGAGGAGTGGCTCTTGCCCTTGTCGTGATCGAAGAACACGCCCGGCGAGCGGTGCAGCTGGGAGACGATGACCCGCTCGGTACCGTTGACCACGAAGGTACCGTTCTCGGTCATCAGGGGGATCTCCCCCATGTAGACTTCCTGCTCCTTGATATCCTTGATCGCCTTGTTGGATGACTCGCGATCGTAGATGATCAGGCGCACCTTGACGCGCAGCGGTGCAGAGTAGGTGACGCCGCGCAGCTGGCACTCCTTGACATCGAAGGCCGGGGTGCCGAAACGGTAGCTGACATATTCGAGCGCGGCATTGCCCGAGAAGCTCTCGATCGGGAAGACCGACTTGAAGGCGGCATTGAGGCCGATCTCCATGCGCTCTTCCGGGGCCCGATCCTGCTGGAGGAAGTCGTAGTAGGAATCAAGCTGGATGGCCAGCAGGTAGGGCACATCCATCACTTGGGGCAGTTTGCCGAAATCCTTGCGGATGCGTTTTTTCTCAGTGTATGAGTAAGCCATCTGTATTCCCCAGCTTGTTCACCATGGGTGACCGATGCGTGTCGGCGCCACCCGACGAGAGCACTACCGTCAGGCGCTGACGGCAAGCTCCCATATGAGAGCTCGCCGTCGGAATTCGGCTAGCGGCTACGCCAAACGTGGCGGCCGGCTAGTAACAACAGAAAAAGGCCGGTAGCGGGCGTCCCGCCACCAGCCGTGGAAGCTTACGCAGCGCGTGAAGCCATGGGCACAAGAGTTACTTGAGCTCCACAGACGCGCCGGCTTCTTCCAGCTTCTTCTTGGCTTCTTCGGCGTCGTCCTTGGACATCGCCTCTTTGATGGTCGCCGGCGCGCCGTCGACGGCACCCTTGGCTTCCTTCAGACCCAGGCCAGTGATCTCGCGAACCACCTTGATCACGTTGACCTTCTTCTCGCCAGCGCCGGTCAGCACCAGGTCGAACTCGGTCTGCTCTTCGGCGGCGGCGGCTTCGCCACCAGCCGGGCCAGCCACGACGGCGGCAGCGGCGGACACGCCGAACTTCTCTTCCATCGCTTCAATCAGCTCGGCGACTTCCATCACGGACATGTCGGCGACGGCGTTGATGATGTCTTCTTTGGTCAGTGCCATGTTTCACATTCCTAACTTTGCGGGAGGCTCGGTCACCCCGAGCGCTCGTAGATACAGTGTTCGATTCAGACAGCGGGATCGAGTTCGCCGATCAGGCGGCCTCTTCCTGCTTCTGGTCACGCAGCGCAGCGAGAGTCCGAACCAGCTTGCCAGCGGACGCTTCCTTCATGACGGACATCAGCTTGGCGATGGCCTCGTCGTGGGTCGGCAGCGTTGCCAGGCGATCCAGGTCGGAAGCCGGGATGAACTCACCCTCGTATGCCAGCGCCTTGACCTCGAAGTCCTTCTCACCCTTGGCAAACTCCTTGAACAGACGGGCGGCAGCGCCCGGGTGCTCGTAGGAGAAGGCCAGCATGGTCGGACCTGAGAACGTCTCGTTGAGGCACTCCCACGGAGTGCCCTCGAGGGCGCGACGTGCCAGAGTGTTGCGGACAACACGAATCTGCACGCCATTCTCGCGGGCCTGCTTGCGCAGGTCGGTCATTGCCCCTACGGCAACGCCACGCGAGTCGGCAACGACGACGGAGAGCGCATCTTTGGCCGCTTCACTGACCTCGGCAACGATCGCTTTCTTGCCTTCGAGTGCTAGTGGCACAGTGATCACTCCTTCGTGCCGGAAGCCCGTATCGAGCATTCCGGTGGTTACCATCTCCCCCCACTCGCCAGTCGGCCCAGCGGGGGTACCGGGTGATGGTGCTCACCAGAAGACTGGCGGCCACACCATCTGCGCAGGCTCCCTCAAAGGGCGATTAAGCCGCTCGTTCGACGATCGAAGAGCGGCACCTGCGGTCTTTGACGGCGCCCCGCCGTTACGCCTTAACGCCGCGTACGGGGACCGCAAAGTTACTGCCTGTTGCGTCGACGCTCGGCTGACTTACACCAGCGCGGAGTGGTCGACGGTGATGCCCGGGCCCATGGTGGTGGACAAGGTCATCTTCTTGAAATACACACCCTTGGACGTGCTCGGCTTGAGCTTCTTGAGGTCGGCGACCAGCGCTTCAAGGTTGCCCTTGATCGCGGTGGCGTCGAAATCGACCTTGCCCAGGGTGGTGTGAATGATGCCGTTCTTGTCGGTACGGAAGCGCACCTGACCGGCCTTGGCATTCTTGACGGCGGTGGCCACGTCCGGGGTCACGGTGCCGACCTTGGGGTTCGGCATCAGGCCGCGCGGACCGAGAATCTGGCCCAGCTGGCCGACCACACGCATGGCATCCGGCGACGCGATGACCACGTCAAAGTCGAGCTGGCCCTTCTTGACCTGCTCGGCCAGGTCATCCATACCGACGATATCGGCACCGGCTTCCTTGGCGGCATCGGCGTTGGCACCCTGGGTAAAGACGGCAACGCGCACGTCCTTGCCAGTACCATTGGGCATGACGGTCGCGCCACGCACCACCTGGTCGGATTTACGCGGATCGACGCCGAGGTTGATGGCGACGTCCAGCGACTCCTTGAACTTGACGGTGGACAGCTCATTGAGCAGCGCCACGGCCTCTTCCAGGGAGTAGACCTTACCGGCCTCGAGCTTTTCGTTGATCAGCTTGGCACGCTTGGTCAATTTAGCCATGATCAGAGGCCCTCCACGTTGAGGCCCATGCTACGGGCACTACCGGCAATGGTACGCACTGCGGCGTCGAGATCGGCAGCCGTCAGATCCGGCTCCTTGGTCTTGGCGATCTCTTCGAGCTGCTCGCGGGTCACGGTACCGACCTTCTTCTTGTTCGGCTCGCCCGAGCCGGACTTGATACCAGCGGCCTTCTTCAGCAGCACGGCTGCCGGCGGCGTCTTGGTGATGAAGGTGAAGCTACGGTCGGAATAGACGGTGATCACCACGGGCGTCGGCAGACCCGGCTCGATGTCCTGGGTCTCGGCGTTGAACGCCTTGCAGAATTCCATGATGTTGACACCGTGCTGACCCAGCGCGGGGCCGACGGGGGGACTCGGATTGGCCTTACCAGCTGCGACCTGCAGCTTGATGTAAGCCTGTACTTTCTTTGCCATGTGTAGACTCCAGTTGGGTAATAGCGCCTTGCGGCTCCCCGGGTTAATGAGCCAAGCGGCTCATACGACAATGCTCAGGACGAGACTTAGTCCTTCTCGACCTGTGAAAACTCGAGTTCGACAGGGGTCGCGCGACCGAAGATCAGCACGCTGACCTGCAGGCGACTCTTGTCGTAGTTGACCTCTTCGACCACGCCGTTGAAGTCGGCGAAGGGGCCGTCGACAACACGTACCGACTGACCCGGCTCGAACAGGGTCTTGGGTCGCGGCTTGTCGGTTCCGTCCTGCACGCGACGCAGGATGGCATCAGCTTCCTTCTGGGTGATCGGCGCCGGCTTCTCCTTGGTACCACCGATGAAGCCCATTACACGGGGCGTCTCGTTAACCAGGTGCCAGGTGCCATCATCCATCTCCATCTCGACCAGCACATAGCCGGGATAGAACTTGCGCTCGCTCTTGCGACGCTTGCCGTCGCGCATCTCTACCACTTCCTCGGTCGGCACTAGAATCTCGCCGAAGCGGTCCTCCATGCCATACATCTTCACGCGCTCGGCGAGCGAGCGCATGACATGCTTCTCGAAACCGGAGTAGGCATGCACGACATACCAACGCTTGGACATGGAATCTCCTAACCGATGACGCCGGACATCGCCCAGCCTAGAATGGTGTCCATCAGCCACAGCATCAGGCCCACCACCAGCACCGCCACCAGCACGATGGCAGTGGTCTGAATGGTCTCGGGGCGGGTCGGCCAGACCACACGCTGGATCTCTTTGCGCGCGCTGCGAGCAAGCTCAAGCAGGTCGCGCCCCTTGGTAGTGGTAAAGCCGATCACTGCGGCCAGCGCACACAACGCCACAACGCCCAGCACCCGATAGAGGATGGCCTGATCGGCGAAATAGGCGTTACCGACTACGGCAACGACCACCAGGGAAACGACCACCGCCCACTTGAGCCCGTCGTGGCGCGACTCCTGCACCTCGGCGTTATGTTTCATGAAAACGAGACTCCTCAGGGTGCGGCAATCGAAACATGAAAGTATAAGAGATAACGCCAGCCTGGGGAAGACTGGCAGGCCAGGAGGGAATCGAACCCCCAACCTGCGGTTTTGGAGACCGCTGCTCTGCCAATTGAGCTACTGGCCTGTATCGGCGCTGCCGCTTCACCCCTTTTGCAGGCGGCCTACGCAACAGCGGGCGCAATGATAGCGGAAGCTTCTCCGCCTTACAACCCCCGGCACGCCTCCGGGAAAAGAAAAGGCGAGCACTCGGCTCGCCTTTTCAATATGGAGCTCATGGACGGATTTGAACCGTCGACCTCACCCTTACCAAGGGTGTGCTCTACCCCTGAGCTACATGAGCAAAACGCTTGATCCACTGCCCTGACCAGAAACTGGAGCGGGTAGCGGGAATCGAACCCGCACCATCAGCTTGGAAGGCTGAGGTTCTACCATTGAACTATACCCGCTTACCCACTCTTGCGGCCGACGCGACAGCATATCGGCAATTCGTGGTGGAGGGGGAAGGATTCGAACCTTCGAAGCTTTCGCGGCAGATTTACAGTCTGCTCCCTTTGGCCACTCGGGAACCCCTCCAGGCCGCGGCAAATTCTACCGCTTTTCTCAGATCTGTCAAGTGCTTACCCAGCAAGTTCTCAATACTTCCCGGGCAGCCCTGCGGCTGAGAACGCGCAAAATTATGTCAAAGCAGCATCGAGAAGGCAAGCCCTGCACGAATCTTTTCCAGCGCCACCGGCGGCGGAACACTCGGCGCACCAGACAGTCGACCGGCGCGCTCGGCGCTGGTTAGCGGGAAGCAGGCCTCCAGGCCGCCATACACCATGTCCGGCCACAGCGCATGGGGCACGCGCATGCCACGGGAGATGACCCGGGCATCGCCGCCAGTGAGCAACAATGGCATGGCCACACCCTCACGGTCGCATACCTCGGCGTAAACGCGATTCACCGCGCTTACCGCGGCCATGTAGATGCCGTGATTGACCGCCTCGACGGTGTTCTTGCCCGGCGCCAGGAGCTCATCCGCTTCGCTATCGGGATCAATGGCCACATTGCGCGTCCCCAGCTGGAGGCTTTCCTTCATCAGGCGTAGTCCCGGCAGGATGTAGCCGCCCAAGTGACGCCCTCCAGGCAGCACGAAGTCGATGGTGATGGCGCTTCCGCAATCAACGCTGCAGCAGCCGCCAGCCAAGTGGTAGCTGGCTAGCGTCCCCATCCAGCGGTCAACACCTAGGCGCGACGGCTCCTCGTAGCCGTTCGTTACTCCCAGTGCCTCGCGGGTCGAGCGGGCCACGTGCACCACACCGACCCGCCGCCGCAGCAGAGCCACGGTGTCCTGCAGCACTGCACGGCGCGCCACGCTGGAAATACGTACCGCCTCCACCACGTCGAGATCGGGAATATCGGAGCCTGGTCGCCACTCCTCTCGCGTCCACACTGCCCCGCGCGAGCGAATCTCACTGCTGACACTATCCTTGAGGCGCCACTTGGAGAGCGTATTGCCGATATCCAGGTCGAGAATCATGAACGTCCACGCACGCTGATTTCACCACCTGCCAGGCGCCGCTGCTCATTATTGTGACGTACCAACAGGTTGCCTGACGCATCGATTCCTTCAACGCGGGCTGTATAGCGTGTGCTCTGCTGGATGACCTCGATCTCCTGGTCGGCATAGGCATGGCGCCGCATCCACGCTTGTTGCCAGGTGGAAAATCCCTGCTCCTCATAGCCTGACAGCAGATCAAGCAGCCCCGCCACCAGCTCCGACGCCAGCCGATTGCGCGACACGTCCGGCGTCACGTCATGTACCGCGGCTACCGGCTGCTCGATGCGCGCTCGTATCTCCTCGGGCAGGTCCACATTCAGCCCCAGCCCGACCACCACCTCGCAGGGGCCCGCCAGATCGCCGCTGACCTCGAGCAATATGCCAGCCAGCTTGGCCAGTCCGTGCGGCGTCTTGAGCAGCACATCATTAGGCCACTTGAGGGCTACTTCGAGACCGTGTCGCTCAAGCACCTCAGCCACTACTACACCGACGGCCAGGCTCAACCCTTCGAGAACATTGGCGCCACTTTCGAACCGCCAGCCTACCGAGAGCATCAGACTACGTCCCCAAGGACTCTCCCAGCCGCGCCCACGACGCCCACGACCGGCACTCTGAGACTCAGCCAAACACGCCTCGCCGTGCCCTGCCCCCTGCGCAAAACGCTCGCGCAGCAAGGCATTGGTGGACGCCAACTCCTCTTCGATGATCAGGCGGCTCAAGCGGGTCCGGCTATCGCGGGGCAGCCGGGCGACGATGTCGGCACCGTCGAGCAACTCCAGCGGTGTGGCCAGTCGATAGCCCAGCCCCTTGACCGCCTCGAGAGGAACATCCATCGCCTCGAGTTTCTTGAGCTGCTTCCATACCGCTGTCCGCGACACACCAAGCTGCTCCCCGAGCTGCTCGCCGGAATGAAATTCGCCATCGCGCATCAAGCGGATCAGGTCACCAATGGTCATTACAACGGCCCCAGCCGGGAAAACTCATATTCTATCGGAAGCGGGCTACCGGCGGGAATGCCGCGACCAAAGTGCAACTCAATCATCCGGCCTCAAACGACAACTCCCCAGCCTCTGGAAGGCTGGGGGGTTGAATGAAGATGGGAGCCCCACAAACGACGAAGCCCCGACCATCTCATGATGATCGGGGCTTCTAAATAAGTGCCTGACGATGACCTACTCTCGCATGGGGAGACCCCACACTACCATCGGCGCTGAGCGGTTTCACTGCTGAGTTCGGCATGGGATCAGGTGGTTCCCGCACGCTATGGTCGTCAGGCGAAAAACGGAGGAATCATGCCAACGATACGTCTCAACGCATCCGCAACTGCGTCGTAATCCACAGACCCCTTGGGGTTATATGGTCAAGCCTCACGGGCCATTAGTACACGTTAGCTCAACACATTGCTGTGCTTCCACACCGTGCCTATCAACCAGCTAGTCTCGCTGGGCCCTTCAGGAGGCGCAAGGCCTCA
>NZ_FNGH01000002.1 GCF_900102875.1 Franzmannia pantelleriensis | reverse complement strand
CTTGAAGATGATGTTGGTTTCACAGCACCATTGCATCTCGCGGCTGGAGGTGATCCCCTTGGAGTAGGCGAACAAGATGATTTTCAGCAGGATGGCGGGGGCATAGGCAAGCCGACCCGTATCGTGGTTGCGGTATTGGGGATGGAAAACCGACAGGTCCAGCTTGTGTTCGATCAGATAGTGCACGGCGTGCTCAAAGGTGCCGGGCTGCAGCTGGTCCTGGTAGTTGATCACCACCATGGCGTTCTGATCATGGTTGTAGGGCTTGAAGCGGGGCATGCTGACCACTCCTAGGCTGTTTTCCCGATCCTACCAAAACGGCGTGGGCTGTGGGCTTTTTCTACAGCCACAACGCTTGCAGCACGCGCGCACTTGGAATGGAGCCGAAGGCGCAATGGAAAGGGCGTCGCCGTGCCTGCACTGGTTATAAGTCTTTGCCGCCTGCTCAGTTTCCATTTCTTACGCTAGGTTTGGCCCTATAAATTTGTTTATATTGTCGACAAAGCCTTCCCAGTCTTCATATAAAAAAGCCTCGAAACCAAGCTCTTGCAAAGCAACAACGTTTGACTCTTTATCATCACTCATTACAATTTCATTCGGGCTCAAGTTTAGCTCATCTGCAAGGTGATTGAAAATTTGAGCGCATGGTTTGGCAGCACCTATTTCGCAAGAAACCACAATGCTATCAAAGTGCTGATCCAGATTAAATTTTTCCTTTAGACCTTCTATTCGATCGCTAAAATTATTCGTGCAAATTGCAGTCTTAATACCTGACTCCCTCAGGTTTTCAACATATCGCCGTGTTTCTTCTCTAACATCATATCCCGAAAGCATCATGGCTATGAGTTCGCTTTGTGTCGCTTCCACATTCCATTTCTGGATTGCAAATTCCCAGAAATAACGGCTGGTGATTTCACCACGCTTTAATCTTTTCATCTCTTCGCTGTTGAGGTATATATCTTCAATTTGACGCTGTGTCAAACCATAAACTCGCCTCAAAGAAGCCGCGAAGTTATCGGTTCCACTTTCGAAGTAGACACCATCTAAATCAAATACAACAGCTTTTATACTCATGCAGCCCAAGCCTTATAACAGGTATTAGATAGCACGCTCTGATATTGAATGAATGCGCCTGCACGTTCAACAATGTTATATAGCATATCTCTTGTCATCTAACTCACTGAAATATAGGAATATTAAGTATAGCTAGGCAGCATAACACCAATCAACGTGCCTACTGCATAATACCGATGAACGTGTTGGCTGCTTTTCTGAGATGGTTGCTGGTCGCGCCCCCATCGCGACTAAAGTCGCTCCTACACGTGCTTGGGTGGAGACACAGCGGGAAGGGTATTGGCCAACGGCGCGAGCTGGATGCCAACGGCTGAGCTGCTGATTAGCGGCGGTGTTTAGCATATCCCCTACCCTCGCTGTGGCGGCTTGTATATTTTCACTGCCTTACACTGTAGTCGCTCATTCGCGACATCGCTCGCATGGGTGATAAACCTGCTGTAAACGCACCTCACACTTTCCTATGATCTAGCGGGATGGGTGTTGCGAGGGTTACGGCCAGAGATGCCGGTAACGCAGCCACCACGCCAGTGCCAGCCGGCGATTGGCGGGGTTCGTGTCTTCACTCAGCACCGTGCCGAGGCGCAGGAAGTCGCCGCCTGTCTCGGTTTGCAAGGTGGGGTCTTGGGAGGCCAACATCATGGCGTAGAGCGCAAGCATTAGCTCGTAGCCATCATCACTATCGAGCCGCTCGACCAGCGCCGGGATGGCCGGCTTGCCTATTTCGCCGAGGGCTTCGGCGGCGGTGTACCAGGGCCGAGGATTGTCGGCATCGCCGTAGGTCTCTACGTAATCGCGATCCGGCAGCTTTGCGACGTAGTAGGCCACTGCCGCGGCCTGCTCGGTGGGCGGCTCATCCTTAGCCGATACCGGTCGTGGCTCAGTATTGGCGCAGCCTGCCACCAGCCACGCCATCATCACAATGCAGATGCCCTTCGTTACGGGCGACATAAACGGTACTCGGTCATTATCCACTCGATAGCGGCATCTAGGGTCTCGAATATGCCTGCGGCATGGGCGAAGTCATAACAATAGTGTCCGCACGACACCATGATACGCCAGCCCTGCGCGATAGATGCCGTTCATGGATGTGGCGGTGCCATCGCGCGATCACCGCGTCACCCGCCACTGCACGATGGGGTAGCTGGCTTTCCAGCCCCGCCGGCCGCCGAGGGGCACGGCGGCGGCCAGCTCGAGGCGCAGCAGCTCGCCGCCGGCCTGATGCTGCCATTGGGCCAGCAGCGCTTCGGACTCCAGGGTCACCGCATTGGCCACTAGGCGAGCGCCGGCAGGCAGGCGCTGCCACAGCGTCTCCAACAGGGGTTGCGATAGCCCACCGCCGATAAAGACCGCATCGGGAGGCTGGCCACTCAGCGCCGGTTCATGGAGTACGTCGGGGGCGCTGCCTTCTACGACCTCGAGCCAGTCGACGCCGAGGTTGTCGGCATTGCGGCGCGCCCGGGCCGCGCGCTCAGCGTCACGCTCGACGGCCACGGCACGGTTGTCAGGGTGGGCCAGCAGCCACTCTATGGCCACGGAGCCCGAGCCGGTACCGATATCCCACAGCCGCTCCCCCGCCCTCGGGGCCAGGGCCGCCAGGGTGATGGCGCGTACCACTTGCTTGGTAATCTGGCCATCGTGTTCGAACAGCGCATCCGGCAGGCCGGGGGTCAGCGGCAGGGCCGGGCCGTCACCGGCCACGTCCAGGCCGACCGCAACCGGATGGGCAATATCCTCCGGCAGGCGGGCATCGGCTTGCACGCTACGAACCCGCTCGCGGTCTCCGCCCAGCACTTCGAGCAGATGCAAGCGGGTCTCAGCGAAGCCAAAGCGACCCAGCAGGCCCGCCAGTTCGGCCACTGCCTCACCGTCGCGCAGCAGCACCAGCAGCCGCTGGCCGCGCTGCAGGTAGGGCCGGATGCGGGTCAGCGGCTGGGCATGCAGGCCCAGGCAGGTGCACTCCTGCAGCGGCCAGCCCAGGCGGGAGGCCGCCAGGCTGAACGTGGAGGGCGCGGGTATCGCCCGCCACTCATGGTCGCTAAGCCGGCGCGCCAGGCTAGCGCCCGCGCCGAACCAGAAGGGGTCGCCGGAGACCAGCATCACCACCCGCCGTCCGCGCTCGGCCAGCAGCTGGGGGATGCCGTCGGCGAAGGGCACCGGCCACTCACGCACCTCGGCGGCCAGCGGCGGCAGCAAGCGCAGGTGGCGCCGCGCACCGAATACCAGTTCGGCGGCCTCCAGCGCCTGGCGGCTTGCCGCGGTTAGCCCTTCTGTGCCACCTTCCCCCCAGCCAAGTAGCGTCAGCCAGGGAGCGTCGTCGTCTATCATATGAACGTCCTGATTCTAGGGGGCACCAGCGAAGCCAGTGCCCTGGCGGCTGCCCTGGCCGAGCGCGGGATCCCTGCCCTGTTCAGCTATGCCGGCCGGGTGGCGATCCCCAAGACGCAGCCGCTGCCGACTCGGGTTGGCGGCTTCGGCGGCGTGGAGGGCCTGACGGCCTTTGTGGCAGATAATCGCATCACGCATCTGGTCGACGCCACCCATCCCTTCGCCGAGCAGATGAGCTGCCACGCCATCGCCGCGGCGCAGCGCAGCGGCATCCCTTGCCTCGCCCTGACTCGCCCGCCCTGGCAACCCCAGGCCGGCGACCGCTGGCAGCGGGTCGCCGGCGTCGAGGCGGCGGTGGAGGCGCTGTCCGGCCCAGCCGAGCGTATCCTGCTGGCCATCGGCCGCCAGCAGCTCGCCGCCTTCGCCGCCCAGCCCCAGCACCACTATCTGCTGCGGCTGGTCGATGCTCCAGCGGTTCCACCACCCCTGCCCCATCACCGGGTGATCCTCGAGCGCGGCCCCTTCACACTGGACGGCGACCTGGCACTGCTTCGGGAACATGGCATCGAGCGGGTGGTGTGCAAGAACGCCGGCGGCGCTGGCGCCATCGCCAAGCTCTCCGCGGCCCGCCGGTTGGGCCTGCCGGTGGTAATGATCGAGCGGCCGGCGCTGCCCTCGCGTCAGGAAGTCCACGCCGTCGAGGCGGTTCTCTCCTGGCTTTGTCATACATCCGCCCCTGACACCGAGCGCGGCGTATAGACCCAGGGCGCGCCCTCGGCGGTGCGTTCGATCAGCCGCGTCTGGCTGGAGCCCACCATCACCAGGGTGCGCATATCGGCCATCGCCGGCTGGGCCTGGCCAAGGGTCGTAACGCTTAGCGACTCCTGCGGGGTGGAGACGGCCCGGGCAAACATGATCAGGCGCGCTGGGCCGCAGGTCTCGCGCAACACCTCGAGCGCTCGCTCAAAGCCTTCCGGCCGCGCCCTAGAGCGGGGGTTGTAGAAGGCCATGGCGAAGTCGGCCTCGGCGGCCAGCCGCAGGCGCCGCTCGATCAGCGCCCAGGGCTTGAGGTTGTCGGAGAGGTTGATACAGCAGAAGTCATGCCCCAGCGGCGCCCCCAGCCGCGCACTGGCGGCCAGCATGGCGGAGATGCCCGGCAGCACCTGGATATCCAGCCCGCGCCATGCCGGCTCACCCGCTTCCAGCGCTTCGAACAGCGCCGCGGCCATGGCGAACACCCCGGGATCGCCGGATGAGACCACCACCACCCGATGCCCGTCGGCGGCCAGCTGCAGCGCCTGCTCGGCGCGGCGTATCTCTTCGCGGTTGTCCGAGCCGTGGCGCGTGAGCCCCGCCCGTGGGGGCACCCGCTCCACATAGGGCAGGTAGCCCACCGCATCGGTGGCCTCACTCAGGACGGCGGAGACTTCCGGGGTGATCAGCGCCTCTGCTCCCGGCCCCAGGCCGACCACCTTTAACCAACCGGCGTTGCGCTTGGCTGTCATGGCCGCCTCCCGTTGCCGTGGATCACCACGATCGAGAAATAGGGCACGCTCTCGTCGACCTCACGGAAGGGCCGTATGCGCTGCTGTGGCATGGCGGCGTACTCGATCAACCAGGCCTCGTCTTCGCGGCCGCTGCTGGCCAGCGCCCGGCGCAGCTTGTCCAGGTGGCGGCCGATCTTCATCACCACCAGGGCGTCGGTCTCGGCGATGCGCTCGCTCAGCGTCGCCTCCGGCAGGGTGCCCATCAGCACGGTGAGGATGTCGTCGCCCCAGGTCACCGGTTGCCCGGTGGCGGTCCAGGCGGCAGACATGCCGGTGATACCGGGCACCACCGCCACCGGCACCCGCCCCTGAAGGCGGGTATAGAGGTGCATGAAGGAGCCGTAGAAGAACGGGTCGCCTTCGCACAGCACCACCACATCGCGGCCCGCCTCGGCGATCTCGCACAGCTGCGCGACGCTGCGCTCATAGAAGGCCGCGAGCAGTGCATTGTAGCGGGGGTCGTCGAAGGGGATCTCGGTGGTGACCGGGTACTCCATGGGCAGCTCGATGGCATCAGACGCGAGCATGCCGTCGACGATGCGCCGGGCATGCCCGGTGCGGCCCTTCTTGCGAAAATAGGCGACGTGTGAGGCGCCGCGGATCAGCCGATCCGCGCGCACGCTCATCAGGTCCTGGCTGCCGGGTCCGAGGCCAACGCCGTGAATGGTGCCCGGTGTGCTGCGCTCGTGGGTCATTCGCTGCGATCCGCCATGGCATTGAGGGCGGCCACCGTCACCGCGCTGCCGCCGAGTCGCCCGCGCACGATGCAGCAGGGCACCTCACTGCTCTCCCATAGCGCCTGCTTGGATTCCGCGGCGCCCACGAAGCCCACCGGGCAGCCGATGATCGCCGCCGGCCGCGGGCAGGCGGGGTCTTCCAGCATGTTGAGGAGATGAAACAGCGCGGTGGGTGCGTTGCCGATCGCCACCACCGCGCCCTCCAGGTGCGGTCGCCACAGCTCCAGCGCCGCCGCCGAGCGGGTGTTGCCCAGCTCGCGGGCGAGGTCGTGGACCCGCTCGTCGTGCAGGGTGCAGATCACCGGGTTGTCTGCCGGCAGGCGCTTGCGGGTAATGCCCTCGGAGACCATGCGTGCGTCGCACAGTACCGGTGCCCCGCTCTCCAGCGCCGCCCGGGCGCGGTTCACCGCATCGCCGCGAAAGTGAATATGTGCGGCGAGCTCCACCAGCCCGGCGGCATGGATCATGCGCACGGCCACCGGCTCCTCCTCCGGCGCGAAGCGCGCCAGTTCGGCCTCGCGCCGGATAATGGAAAAGGATTCCCGGTAGATCGCCGGGCCATCCGTTTCATAGACGTGAGGCATTCGTTTTCTCCAGATACACCATCAGCGTTTTTCTTAACCGGGGGCTTTGCCGGGAACAAGCCTGCGCGAGGGCGCTGTGAACCCATCCCTGGGCGCTACTTTTGCCTTCCATGGCAAAAGACCCTCGCTCCGCCTTGTCCCCGGCGCTCATCTCGCCCTCCGCCTTGAAACCAGTTCTAGCACCTCAGATTCAGTCAGGCCGCTGGCAATCGGCGCCGCGTCGGCGCGACCGCTTGTGATCAGATCGTAGCGCCCGTTGCGCCCGGTCAGGCACAGGTCGGTCGGTTGCTGGCAGGCGCAGCCCTTGGCGCAGCCGGAGACATGCACGCTGCCCGCCACCCGGCCGCTGAGGCGCTCGGCCAGTGCCAGGGTCTCGACGCTGGCCTGTTCGCAGTGGGGGGCGCCCGGGCACGCCTGCATGACCAGGCGCGGATCGCGCTCATCGTCCAGCAGACCGGCGATTGGCGCGATGCTTACGCCTTCGCCCTCCAACAGCAAGCGCCGCCAAGGCGTGACCCTAACCGCGCTGACAGCGTCCTGTTCAACGACGGCCCGCAGCGCCGCGGCTGACGCCCGCCCGAACGGCAGGCCAACCACCCGGCCGCGGTGATGCTCACCCAGGGCCAGCCGCGCACCAGGCTCGGCGGGGGCTGCCACTGGCGGCATCCAGGCTGGCAGCGGTGCCGGGTGCCGGCGCATCCGCCCGGCCTCGCGCCCGCCGCTCTCGACGAACCAGTGCGCCAGCCGAATCAGCGCCTCGACGGCGGCGGCGGGCGAATCCACCGGGGTGCCCAACGCCCGCCCGTCGGCACGGACGAGCAAGCCCCCTTCCGCCGAACGCTCGATACGAAAATCCGCCGACACCTCACCCAGTAGCGGCGCCGGCCCGGCATCGATGGCGATACCCAGCTTGTCCGGCAGCGCCGGCAGTTCATTGAGGCGGGCCTCCAGCAGGCAGGCCGCCGCGTGGGTGGCGTCGCCCGCCCGCCAATCGGGGGCCAGCAGCCGTTGCGGGCGGCGCTCCCTCTCGCGGTCCGGGTCGGCCAGCCCCTGCTCGACGAGAACGTCCATCAGCCCCGGCCAAGTGGCGTCCGATACGCCCCGCAGCTGCAGGTTGGCGCGGCTGGTGAGTTCGATCAGGCCGCTGCCGAAGGTCTCGGCCGCGGCGCACAGCGCCAGCAACTGGCCCCGGGTGAGCCGCCCCAGCCGCGGGCGCACCCGTACCAGCAGGCCGTCGCCGGTGGCCATGGGTCGCCAGGCGCCGGGGCACCAGCCCCTGATCAGAGGGTGTTTACAAACTACTGCGCTAGGCCATGCGGCGTTGAAATCAGCCTCAAAATGCTCATTTAACACCCAGTAAACTCCGCTTTCTCGGCTGATTTCGCCTTGCCTGGACGTCGCTCGTGACATTTGTAAACACCCTCTAAGACGCGGCTCAGACCCATTGGCCGGCATGTCACGCTTGTCGGTCGTCATGGCGCTAGCTCCCGGGTTTCGTCGAACTCGAGCAGCAAGTCCTGCAGGGCCGTTCCCTGCTCGCCGGGTTCCCGCCACAGGCCGCGCTGCACGGCTTCCAGCAGCCGCTCGGCCATCTCCTCCAGCGCCGCCGGGTTGTGCTGGCGCAGGAACGCCTGGTTAGCGTCATCCAGCACCAGCGCCTCGCTCACCTGGGCATACTGGTAGTCGGCCACCAGGTCGGTGGTGGCGTCATAGGCGAACAGGTAGTCCACCGTCGCCGCCATCTCCGAGGCGCCCTTGTAGCCGTGCTCGCGCATCGCGTCTATCCACTTGGGATTGAGCACCCGCGAGCGAATCACCCGCGCCAGCTCCTCCTTGAGGGTGCGCATCCGCGGCTGCGCCGGGTTGGCGTGATCGGCGTGGTAGATGGCCGGCGCCTGCCCGGCCAGCGAGCGGCTGGCGTTGGCCATGCCGCCCTGGAATTCGTAGTAGCCGTTGGAGTCGAGGATATCGTGCTCGCGGTTGTCCTGGTTGTGCATCACCGCGTCCAGGCCTTCGAGCTGGCGTTCGAAGGCGCCCCGGGCAGCGGTGCCGGACGCCGGAAACTGGCCGTAGGCGTAGGCGCCAGCCGCCAGGTAGGCCTCGGCCAGGTCGTCGGCGCTCTCCCAGGCGCGGCTGTCGATCATGCGGTTCAGGCCGGCGCCGTACTCGCCGGGCTTGCTGCCGAAGATCCGGTAGCCGGCCTCGCGAGCGGCGGCATCCGCGGCGAGGCCCTGGCCTTCGAGCTCCCGCTGGCGGGCCTGCACCGAGGTACGAATGGTATTGGCGTCCCCCGGCTCGGCGTATTCGGCCACCGCCTGCACCGCGCGGTCGAACAGGCGGATGACATTGGGGAAGGCGTCGCGGAAGAAGCCGGAGACGCGCAGGGTGACGTCGACCCGCGGCCGCCCCAACAGCATGGCGGGAATCACCTCGATATCGATCACCCGCTGCGAGCCCAGCGACCAGCGCGGCCGCACGCCCATCAGGGCGAAGGCCTGGGCGATGTCGTCGCCGCCGGTACGCATGGTGGCGGTGCCCCAGATCGACAGCCCCAGCCGCCGCGGGTAGTCGCCGTGATCCTGCAGGTAGCGCTCGATGAACGCCTGGGCCGACGCCTCGCCCAGCGTCCAGGCCGCGGGAGACGGAATCGCCCGGTTGTCGACGCTGAAGAAGTTGCGCCCGGTGGGCAGCACATCCAGGCGGCCGCGGCTGGGCGCGCCGCTCGGCCCGGGCGGTACGAAGCGACCCGCGAGGCCGTCGAGCAGCGACTGGATCTCCATGGCGGCGCCCTGCTGCATGTCGCGCCACAGTCGCTCGCGGCCAAACTGGCACTGCTCGGCGGTGGCCGGATAGTCCCGGGCCAGGGTGGTCAGGCAGCCCTCCTCCAGGATATGTGTCTCCACCAGCCGCTGGGCGAGCAGCTCGAGGCGCTCGCGGGTGTCGGCGGTGGTACGCCAGGGGGAAGCATCCAGCTCGGCCAGGGCCTGGGGCCGCGGTCCGTGCCACGGTGCGACCTCGGCCATCAGCGGATCGAAGTCGCCGTGCGCACCGCGCAGCCCGAGATCGTCCGCCAGGTTGTGCAGCAGGCCGCGTTGATCCGGCTTTTCGCCCCTCGGCAGACGCAGGATGGCGACCAGGGTCGCGGCCAGCTTGTCCCGCGGCGGCAGGCTGCCCAGCACGTGCAGGCCGTGGCGAATCTGCGCCTCCTTGATATCGCACAGGAAGGTGTCGAGCTCATTGAGCAGGCGCTCGTCAGCGCTGCCCTGCTCGGCGTCGCTGCCCTTGCCGCTCTGCGCCAGCTCGCGGTCGATGCCGGTGTCGCGCAGGTGGCCAATGATCCGTTCGCGCAGCAGTGACTCGCGCCGCGGGTCCATGCCCAGCGCTTGATAGTACTCGTCGGTCAGCGCTTCCAGCTCGGCCATGGCGCCGTAGAGCTCGGCGCGGGCCAGCGGCGGCATCAGGTGATCGATGATCACCGCCTGGCTACGCCGCTTGGCCTGGGCCCCTTCGCCGGGGTCGTTGACGATGAAGGGATAGAAATGCGGCAGCGGCCCCAGGGCGATCTCCGGCCAGCACTCGGCGGAGAGCGCGGTGCTCTTGCCCGGCAGCCACTCGAGATTGCCGTGCTTGCCGACGTGGATCACGGCATCCACCCGGTAGTGCTCGCGCAGCCAGAGGTAGAACGCCAGGTAGCTGTGGGGCGGCACCAGGGCGGTGTCGTGGTAGCTCTGGGTGAGGTCGTCGACCTGCCCCTCTTCGACCAGGGCGCGCTCCGGCTGAATGCCGACGAAGGTCTCGCCGAGGCGGATCCCGGCGATCATCAGCCGGCCCTGGCGGCACTTGGGGTCCTGCTCGGGCGCCCCCCAGCGCGTCCACACCGCTTGTTGAAGCGGCGCCGGCAGGGTCCGAAACCAGGCCAGGTAGTCGTCGACGGCGATGCTCTGCCAGCAGCCACGCTGCGTCAGGCCCCGTCGCTCGTTGGTCACGCTCTGCTGCAGCTGGCGGATCAGCGCGTCGCCATCCTCCGGCAGCTGATCCACCGGGTAGCCCGCCGCGGCTAGCGCGCGCAGGATCGCCAGCGTCGAGGCCGGCGTATCCAGGCCGACGCCGTTGCCGATGCGACCGTCGCGATTGGGGTAGTTGGCCAGCACCAGCGCCAGGCGCTTGTCGGCGTTGGCGGTCAGGCGCAGATCGCAGTAGCGCCGCGCCAGCTCCGCGACGAAGGCGGCGCGCTCGGGATGCAGGGCGTGGCGGATCACCGCCAGTTGGCAGCGCTCGCTATAGTGAGCCTCGCTCTTGAAGCCCACCGCCCGGGACATGATGCGCCCATCCATCTCCGGCAGTACCACCTGCATCGCCACGTCGCGGCTGGGTAGGCCGCCGGGCATCGCCTGCCAGTCCTCGGCGGTGCAGCTGGCCAGGATCGCCTGCAGGATCACCGGCTGCCCGACGAACAGCCCTTCGCATCGCCCGTGGGAGACCTCGTCGCCCAGGTGCTCCTGCTCATCCGGGTTGCGGTTGACCGAGAAACTGGTGGTATTGATCACCAGCATGGCCCCGGTCTGCTCGATCAGGTGATTGACAAAGGCCACGCAGGCCTCGTCCTTGAGCGACGCTACCGCCACCGCCAGCGGCGCCAGCCCCTGGTCGCGCAGCGCCTCGATCATGCCGTCCAGCACCGCGGTGTTGGCGCCCTGAAGGTGGCTGCGGTAGAAGAGCAGCAGGCAAGCCGGGCGCTCACAAACTACTGCGCCAGTCGCTCGTGACGTTTGTACCCTATCTCTCCGGGTCGCCTCCTGTTGCCCGGCGCTGCGCGGGTCGTAGAGCAGCGCCGCGGGCAGCGCCTTGGGCGCCTGCCAGGCCAGGTCCAGCCCCAGGCATTCGCTGCCGACGCAGCGCAGCAGCTGCTCGGCATTGTCCACGCCGCCCTCACGCAGGTAGCGCCACACCCGGTGGGCCAGGGCAACGGGGACGCTCGAGGCCTCCAGCAGGTCGTCGTCCGGGGCATCGCAGCCCGGCACCAGGATCAGCTGGCGCCGCTGGTCGGCGGCGGCCCAGGCCAGCAGGCGCTCGAAACCGTAGCGCCAGTAGGCGCTGCCGCCCAGCAGCGAGACGATCACCAGGCGCGCCTGGTCCAGTACGCGGTCCTCGTAGAGGTCGTAGGCGGCGGGCTTGACCAGGTTCATCCAGTTGGCCAGCCGCAGCGTGGGATAGCCGCCGGCTGCGCTCGCGTCCAGCCGCTCGACCGCCTGGGCCAGCGCCGACAGGCTGCTGTCGGCGGCGGACAGGATGACGATCTCGCCGGGGCTCTGCTGCAGGTCGACGATGCCCTCATCGTCGACGAAGCCCCCCGGCTTGGCGGCGAACAGGTGCATCAGCGCGCCGTGGCGATCTCGGCGTCTGCCAGGGCGGCATGCAGGGCCGCGCTATCCAGCCCCTTGCCGATGATGACCAGCTGGGTCTGGCGCGCTTCGCCGGCTCGCCACAGGCGGTCGAAGTAGCCCTCCTGACGCTCCCCCACGGCCTGGATCACCCGCCGCATGGGCTTGCCCGGCAGCGCCGCGAAGCCCTTGGCGCGGTAGATCTCATGGCGCTGCAGCAGCGCCTGGAGCCGCGCGGTCAGGGCCTCGCCATCCACCTCACCGAGACGGATCACGCAGGAGTCGAAGTTGTCGTGGGCGTGGTCGTGGTGCGCGCCCTCGGCATGGTGGCGATCGTGGTGGTTGTCGATGGCGTCGATATGCGCCTCGCTGGCCGCCCCTATACCCATCAGGGCCTCCAGCTGGGCCTTGTCGCTGGCCAGGCTCTGGTCGATGAAGAGCGTCTTGACCGACGCCGGAACCCGCGCCCGCACCAGCGTCTCCACCCGCTCGCGGTCGCCCGGCGCGAGCAGGTCGGTCTTGGTGACCAGCACCAGGTCGGCGGCGCTCAGCTGGTCGTCGAGCAGTTCGCGCAGGCTGGGGTCGTGGTCGAGGGAGTCGTCGGCACGGCGCTGGGCCTCCACCTTGTCGATGTCGCTGGCGTAGCGGCCGGCGGCCACCGCCGGGCCGTCGACCACGGTGATGATGGCATCCACGGTGCAGTGCTGACGCACCTCCGGCCAGTTGAACGCCTGGACCAGCGGCTTGGGCAGCGCCAGGCCGCTGGTCTCGATGAGGATATGGTCGATATCGTCGCGGCGAGCCACCAGCTGTTTCATCACCGGCAGGAACTCTTCCTCCACGGTGCAGCAGATGCAGCCGTTGGCCAGCTCATAGATGCCGTCTTCGACCTCCACGGGGGTGTCGTCGCCGTCGTCACAGTCGAGGGCACAGCCGCGCAGCAGGCTGGAGTCGATATCCTGCTCACCGAACTCGTTGATGATCACGGCGATGCGCTTGCGGGTCACCTGGCGCAGCATGCCTGCCAGCAGCGTGGTCTTGCCGCTGCCCAGAAAGCCGGTCACCACCGTGGCGGGGATCTTGTTCAGGTTCATCCGTGGGTGTCCTCCAGGGAACGGGTATGAGTCGCGTTGCAAGGCGTGCCAGCCGGCGCAAACAGCCGGGCCACCGCGGCGGGATTGTCGGGGAAGAACAGATGCAGATAGGTCGCCGTCAAGCCGCCCTGGCGATAGATCGCCTCGCCCGGGGCGGGATGGCGCTGACGCCGCCCGTGGGCGATCGGCGCCGGGGTATCGGTGGCCAGCGAGCGGTGATGGGCGTGGGCGCGAACCGGTCCCTCCGGCAGCTCGGCGGTCTGCATGCCCTGGCAGCCACGCCGCCCGCGCATGGCACCGTGGCCGGGCAGCAGGCCGAGCATGGCGTAGGTCCGCTCGTCGCCATCGGTGAGGGTCTCGAGGCAGTAGAGCAGGCCGCCACACTCGGCGAGGATCGGCTTGCCGCTGGCGAAGAAGGCCTGGATATCGTCACGCAGCGGAGCATTCGCTGCCAGCTGCGCGGCGTGAAGCTCCGGGTAGCCACCGGGCAGCCACAGCGCATCGCAGCACGGCAGCTGGGTATCGCTCAGCGGCGAGAAGAAGCGCAGCGTCGCCCCCATTTCCGCCAGCAGGTCGAGGTTGGCCTGGTAGATAAAGCTGAAGGCGGCGTCCCGGGCCACGCCGATGGTCTGCCCCTGGAGCGCGGCCGGTATCGCCACGGCGGTACCCGGCACCGCGGCGAAGCTGACCGGCGGCAGCGACAGCAGCGCCTCCGCCAGCCCCTCGGCGTCGAGCGCGGCGGCGCCGGCCTCGAAGCGGGCCTCGAGCTCGTCGCGGATCTCCGCCGCCTGGACCAGCCCCAGATGACGTTCCGGCAGCGCCAGGGCGGGATCCCGCGCCACTGCGGCCAGCAGCGGAATCTCGGCAGGCAACGCCCCCTCGATCAACTCCCGGTGGCGCGCCGAGGCGCAGGCGTTGGCGATCAGGCCGGCGATGCGGATATCCGCGCGGAAGCCCGCCAGGCCGGCCACCAGCGCCGCCGCGGTCTGGGCCATCCCCTTGACGTCCATGACGACGACCAGCGGCAGATCGAACAGCGCCGCCAGGTCGGCACTCGAGGGTTCGCCATCGAACAGCCCCATGGCGCCCTCCACCAGGATCAGGTCGGCCTGCTGGGCGGCCTCGAACAGGCGCTGGCGGCAGTAGGCCTCGCCGGCCATCCACAGATCGAGCTGATCCACCGGCTGGCCCGAGGCCTGGGCCAGGATCTGCGGGTCCAGGTAATCGGGGCCGGTCTTGAACACCCGCACCACCTTGCCCCGCTTGCGCAGCAGCCGGGCCAGCGCCGCGGTCACCGTGGTCTTGCCCTGCCCGGAGGACGGGGCGGCGATAAACAGCGCGGGACAGGCGGCATGCGCCGCCGTAGTGGGCGTACTCATCGGCGTGGGCCTCCGGCCGCTGGCAAGGTCAGGTAGCGGGCGCCCAGCTGGCGGGCGATCTGCGCGCCCCGGCCGCGCTTGACCGCCGCCTGTTCGGTATCCACCACCAGGCACTCCCCAAGCGACGGCAGGCCGGCCAGGGGCTGGCGAGTGCGGCCGTCGGTGATCAGATAGGTGCACACCTGCAGGCCCGACTGCTGCTGCCGCCACTGGCGGATCAGCCGCACCGCGCGCAGGAGCGCTTGGCGTATCGGCGTGCCGCCGCCGCCGCCCACCGCATCGAGCCGTGCGAGCAGCGCCTTGGGAGCTCTGCGACGCGGCAGGATCGGGGTGACGCCGTCGCTGCCAAAGCCCAGCACCGCCAGTTGCTCGCGGGCGGCATAGGCCTGGCGGGCGACCCGCTCGACCACGCCCTTGGCGCGCCCCAGCCGCTGCTCGCCGAGGGTCGAGGCGGAGGTATCGAGCAGCACCAGGTGCAGTACCGGCTGACCGCTGCGCGCCTTGGCATAGCGCAGCTGCCGCCAAGGCCAGTGGCCGCGGTTGGCGGCCAGGGTGGCAAACCAGTCCGGGCGTGGCGCGTCGCGGTGCCCGCGACGCTGGCCCGGCTGCTGCCCGCGGCGCCTGGCCGAGGTGGCGTGGGACCTTGAAGCCAGCCTGGGCGCCTGGGCGTCGGGCGCCGGCAGCGTCATAGACGGCACGCTAACGCTGGGCTGGGCCACGGGCGGCATGGCGCCCCACTGCCCCTGAGCCTGCGGGGGCTGACCGGCACCAGGTGACTGGCCGGCAGCACTGCCCGAGCCAGCGGCGGGTGGCGGCGCGCCTGCCGCCGCCGGTGGCGGGGGGGGCTCCGCCTGCTGGGTGCGGCGATGGGCCAGCACCCAGGGCGCGACGACATCCAGATCCTGCTGCGCCACGCGAGTCGCGCCGCGCCAGGCGGCGTGGGCCTGGGCCGCACGATGCCAGGTCACATCGGCCCGCAGCCCCTCGACACCGGCCTGCTGGCAGCCCTGGGCGATATGCTCGTAAACCCACTCGTCGCTGACGATCTCCCGCAGCGCCGACTGGGCGCGCCGGATACGCTGGGTCAGCGCGGCCTGAGCCTCGGCGTGGTGTGCCAGATAGCCTTGGGGGTCGCGATCGAAGGCCTCGCGCTGCTGCACGATGGCGACCCGCTCCTGCACGCTCAGCGCCGCCTGCTGCTCGAGGCACAGGCCGAAGCGGTCGAGTAGCTGCGGGCGCAGCTCGCCCTCGTCGGGGTTCATGGTGCCGATCAGGCTGAAACGGGCGGGATGGGCGTGGCTGATGCCGTCGCGCTCGACGACATTGGTGCCGCTGGCAGACACGTCGAGCAGCAGGTCGACCAGCGGATCCGGCAGCAGGTTGACCTCGTCGACGTAGAGCACGCCGCCGTGCGCCTTGGCCAGCAGCCCCGGCTGAAAGGTCGCCTCGCGCTCGGTGAGTACCCGCTGCAGGTCCAGGCTGCCGGTCAGGCGCTCTTCGCTGGCACCCAGCGGCAGGGTAACGAACGGCGGCCGCTGCCCCTCGGCGGTGGCGGGCAGCAGCGCCGCCAGCGCCCGCGCCAGGGTCGACTTGGCGCTGCCCCGCGGCCCGCTGATCAGCACGCCCCCGATACGCGGATCGATGGCGTTGAGCAGCAAGGCGGTCTTGAGGGCCTGCTGGCCGACAACCGCGACGAAGGGAAAGTCACTCACAGCGGTGCTCGCCTGGCGCTCGCCAGGGAGATTGGCCGCGCACCGGTCGAACCACCGCATGCGCCGACGGGTGACCCGCCGGCGATCAGAAAAGAGATCACACACGCTATCCCCGGTGCCCACCGCACCGTCACTGGATGAATGAAATAACAGGCCGGTCTCCGGGCTCGAGGAGGACGCGATTCACTGCATCACGCCATTGCCTGCACCTTCCCGGCCTTGGAGGCTAGTGGTCTTCGCAGGCGACTCACTCATTACCGTTGCGGGGGCAGCGATGGAATTGGCCGGATGGCCTCACCATACTTCCCGATTATCCCCCCATAGGGGGCACCTATCTTCAGTCGTGCCATCCTAAAGCAATTGCTGCAGCAGGCGCAATTTGGCCGCTCGACGCCACCTGCCGTGACCCCAAGCGCCTCTCCTGCCAGCGGGTGGCTAGATATCCCTCCATTAAAAGTTATGATATAACATATCATTTTAACCCAACCCTGGCGGCGGCCAATCGAGGCTTCCAAATGGAAAATGCAGTGCTATGATCGCCGACCACCAAGGTCAGATTGGCCACCGCCCCCTGCCATTCGGAAATAACATGATGAAAGACTCGCGATCACTACTGGTATTACTCGCGCTTTTCCCTACGTCATTTGCCGTGGCCAATAGCACGGAATACCCACTCGAGATAACCAACTGCGGCATGGACATTCGTTTCGAATCGGCTCCGGATAGCACGGTAACGATGGGACAATCGGCCACCGAAACGCTCTATGCACTGGGGCTATCCGACCGCGTTTCTGGCACATCAGTGTGGTTCAATCCGGTACTACCCGAGTTCAGCGAGGTCGATGCCAATATCGAGCGTCTCGCCGATAACGACCCGAGCTTCGAGTCGGTGGTCAACAAGCGCCCCGAGCTGGTGGCCGCACAGTATGAGTGGCACGTTGGCCCCACCGGCAGCGTGGCGAGTCGCGACCAGTTCCATGAGCTGGGCATCGCCACCTACATCATGCCGGCCGACTGCGACACCAAGGACAACACTACCGGCGGTGACGGCACCCGTATCGACGCCTTTTCTCCCGAGCATGTCTACAAGGGGATCACCGAGCTGGCCGCCATCTTCGATGTGCAGGAGGCCGGGGAAGCGCTGGTGGCGGATCTGGCAGCCCGCGAAGCCAATGCCATCGCCCAGGCCGAAGCCCTCGAGCTACCGCAGGACCTGTCGGCGGTGTTCTGGTTCTCTTCACCCGATCAGTCGGCCGATCCTTATGTCGCCGGCCGGCTCGGCGCACCGGGCTATATGATGGACGCATTGGGCATCGATAACGTGATTCAATCCGACGAAGAGTGGCCCAACGTTGGTTGGGAGTCTATCGCCCGCGCCGATCCCGATATCATCGTCGTGGCGCATATGGACCGCCGCCGTTTTCCTGCCGACGACATCGAGAACAAGCTGGAATTTCTGCACAATGATCCCGTTGCTCGCGAAATGTCGGCGGTGAGAGAGGGGCGCATCATCGAGATGGATGCCCACGCCATGAGCGCTACCCTACGCACGATATTCGGTCTCGAAGCGCTCTCCGAATCCTTGTCGACGCTCTCCTTCGAACCATGAGTCTCACCCTGGCATCAAACCCGCCTTTGCGCCTTCACTGGCACTGGGCATGGCTGACGCCGTTGGTCCTTTTCATGGCAGTAATGGCGGGCACTTCCATCGGCGAAACCTCGATCCCGATGGATACCATTTTCAAGGTGCTGGCCAACCAGCTGTGGGGGGCGGGCTATGCCGTCGACCGGATCGATGCCGGGATCGTCTGGAACTACCGCCTCAGCCGCGCGATCCTCGCCGGCTGCTGCGGCGCTGGACTGGCGCTGGCCGGGGTCGTGTTGCAGGCGCTGCTGCGCAATCCACTCGCCGACCCCTTCCTGATGGGCATTTCCGCCGGCGCCTCCACCGGTGCCGTGGCGGTGACCATCGCCGGGCTCGGTGCCGGCGCAGTGACCCTCTCGCTGGGCGCCTTCGCCGGCGCGGGGCTAGCCTTCGGCCTAGTGGTGCTGCTGGCGCATGCCGCCGGCAGCGGTACCGGCGGCGGCCGCGGTACCCAGGCCGCAGGCGCCATCATTCTGGCGGGGATCGCCGGCTCGCAACTGTTCAATGCCCTGACCGCCTTTATCATCGCCAGGTCGGCGAGCGCCGAGCAGGCGCGGGGCATCATGTTCTGGCTGATGGGCAACCTCTCCGGGGTACGCTGGGACGATGTCAGGCTGGGGCTGCCTGCGGCCTTCGCCGGTTTGCTGGTCTGTCTTTGGCATCGCCGAGCGCTGGATGCCTTCACCTTCGGTGCCGACAGCGCCGCCTCGCTGGGGATTCCTGTACGCCGGGTACGCGGCATGCTGATTGCCAGCATGGCCCTGGTGACCGCAGTGATGGTCTCCATGGTCGGCGCCATCGGTTTCGTGGGGCTGGTGATTCCCCACGCCATGCGCTTTATCGTCGGTAGCCGCCACACCCGGCTGGTGCCCGCCTCGGCGCTGGCGGGTGCGGTCTTCCTGATCGGCGCGGACATCATCTCGCGGATCATCGTACCAGGGCAGGTGCTGCCGATCGGGGTGGTCACCGCGCTGGTCGGGGCACCGGCCTTCGCGGTAATTCTCATTCGGGGGAGCAGGGTACGATGAGGCTCTCGGCAGATCATATCGACTGGACAGTGCATGGCCATCGGCTGCTCGACGGCGTCAGCCTGGCGGTGGAACCCGGCGAGACCTTCGGCCTGATCGGCCCCAACGGCTCGGGCAAGACGACCCTGCTGAGGGTGCTGGCCGGGCTGCGCAAGCCCAAGCGCGGGCGCGTGCTGATCGACGACCACCCGATGTACGCCATGCCCCAGCGCGATATCGCGCGCACCATCGCCTTCGTCGAGCAGCAGGCCGAGACCCTCGATCGCATCGTGGTACGCGAGGCAGTGGCGCTGGGGCGCACGCCCTTCCTCACGGCGCTGCAGCCGTGGTCCGAGCATGACGACGCCATCGTCTCCCGGGCGTTGCATGACGTCGGCATGGCCCATCTGGCGGAGCGGCTCTGGCATACACTCTCCGGCGGTGAGCGTCAGCGGGTGCATATCGCCCGCGCCCTGGCCCAGCAGCCCAGGATCCTGCTGCTCGACGAGCCCACCAACCACCTCGATATTCGTCACCAGCTGTCGATCCTGCAGCTGGTCAGGCAGCTACCGGTCACCGTGGTCATCGCCCTGCATGACCTCAATCAGGCCATGGGCTGCGATCGTATCGGCGTGATGGACGGTGGCCGGCTGGTCGACCTCGGCGAACCCGAGCAGGTACTCAGCGCCGAGCGGCTCTATCGCACCTTCGGCGTGCAGGTGGATTTCCTTGTCGACCCCGCCGATCGGCGTCCGGTGATGCGCTTTCGCAACGCCCTCTAAGGGCTCACCTCACCGGCACGAACACCGCCGCGCCGTCGATCTCGGCGCTGGCGAGGCGCTGGCCGTAGAGCCGCTCCAGTGCGCTGATCTCCAGCATCGACTCCCGCGGGCCCCAGCACGCTTCGCCATCTGGATAGAGCAGCAGCAGATGGTCACACCAGCGCGCCGCCAGGTTGAGGTCGTGCAGGCACATCATCACCGCACGCCCCTCGCCGGCCTGCTCGGCGAGCAGCGCCATCACCGCGGTTTGGTGGTGGAGATCGAGATGGTTGGTGGGTTCGTCGGCGAGCCACAGCCGCGGCGCCTGGGTCAGCACCGTGGCAATCGCCAGGCGCTGGCGTTCGCCCCCCGAGAGCGTGCTGACCAGCCGCTCGGCGAGGTGCGCGGCGTCGAGGCGTTCGAGCGCCGCCTCGGCCAGGCGCAGGTCCTCGCCGCCCTCCATCTGCCACGCCGAGAGCCACGGATGGCGACCGATCAGCGCGGTCTCACGCACCGTGGCCGGAAAGCCATCGTGGCGGTCCTGGAACACCAGGCCCAGGGTGCGTGCCACCTGGCGGCGCCCCAGCGCCGCCAGCGGGCGACCGTCGATCAGCACCTGGCCTGCCCGCGGCCCGCGCAGCCCGGCCAGGGTATGCAGCAGGGTGGTCTTGCCGGCGCCGTTGGGGCCGAGCACGCCCCACACCTGCCCCGGCTCGACGCTAAGCGTCAGCGCCCGGCCGTCGCGGCGGCCCGGCACGTCGATCACCAGCTCGCGAATCTCGAGGCGGTTCATCAGCGGCTCCGGTAGAGCAGGTAGAGGAAGGTGGGCACGCCTAGCAGCGCGGTGATCACGCCGACCGGCAGCTGCTCCGGGGCGATCATGGTGCGCGCGAAGGTATCGGCAAGCACCAGCAGGGTACCGCCGGCCAGGGCACAGGCCGGCAAAATCAAACGCTGGTCGTTGCCGAGCACCAGGCGCAGCATATGCGGCACTACCAGGCCGACGAAGCCGATGCTGCCGGCCGTGGTCACCGCGCTGGCGGTGAGCACGCTGGCCACAACATAGATCGTCCACTCCAGCGGACGCACGTTGACGCCCAGAGCTGCCGCCTGCAATGGGCCGCGGGCCATCACGTTGAGGCTGCGCCCCAGGGGTATCAGCAGCAGGCAGATGCCCAGCAGCAGCGTCAGCGGCGGCCAGGGGGAGCGCGAGTAGGAGAGATCGCCCATCAGCCAGTAGAGCATGCTGGGCAGACGATCCGACGGGCTCAGCGCTAGCATCAGGGTGATCACCGCGCCCCACCCTGCGGCGACCACCACCCCGGTAAGCAGCAGGCGGGACGGCGTCCAGCTGCCGGTGCCGTGGGCCAGGCCGAACACCAGCAGCGTGGAGAGAAAGGCACCGGCAAACGCCGAGCCGCTGATCACCGCCCCGCCCAGCCCCGCCAGCATCGCCGCCAGTGCCCCCACCGCGGCACCGCCTGAGAGCCCCAGCACATAGGGGTCGGCCAGCGGGTTGCGCAGCAGCACCTGCATCAGGGCGCCAGCCACGGCAAGCAGCCCACCTACCGCGAAGGCCGACAGCGCACGTGGCAGGCGCAGCTCGAGGACCAGCGTGCGCGACAGAGCGTCGCCCTCGCCGCGCAGTACTGCCCATAGCGCCTCCGGCGTCACGCTGGCACTGCCCACGGCAAGCGACATGCCCAGCGCAACAACCCCGGCCAGCGCCAGCACTGCCAGCGGTAGCCACATGCCGCGGCTCGCCAGCATTGGCCGCGCACCCGGCTCAGCGGCGGCCACGCGCCACCTCGAGCTTTTCGCACAGGATACGACTGCCCTCGAGCAGGCGCGGCGTGGGGCGCTGAATCAGCGACGGCGGCACGAAGAACAGGTTGTCACGCGCCACCGCGGTAAGGCCGGGATACTGCTGCCAGTGGGTCAGCCAGTGGCGGTTCTCCTCGCCCATGCCGCCAGCGATGATCGCCTCCGGATCGGCGGCCAGCACGGCTTCATCGTCGATGCGCGGCACCAGCCGCGAGAGCTCGCCGAACACATTGACGCCTCCGCACAGCTGGACCACTTCGCCGATCAGGTGCTCATCGTTGACGCTCATCAGCGGCTCATCCCAGACCTGATAAAAGGTCGCTACCGGCTCGGCGTCGGCGTACTCGGCGGCTAGCGCACGCATGCCGGTGCGAAACGCCGCGGCCACCTCATCGCCCTCGGCCTCGCTGCCTGCCAAACGCGCCAGGCGCTCGATGGTCGTGGCCACGCTTTCGATGCTGCGCGGCTCGATATAGAACACCGGCAGCCCGAGCTGCTCGATGGTCTCGAGCTGCTCGGGGGGATTGCCGGTGATCCAACCGATCACCAGGTCCGGCTCGAGATAGACCAAGGTCTCCAGATCGACACGGGTATGGCTGCCCACCGAGGTCACTTGCCGGGCCTCTGGGGGGTAGTCGCTATAGGCCACCACGGCGACCACCCGGTCGCCGGCACCGGCGGCCCAGATCAGCTCGGTGGCGCCGGGCGAGAGCGCGGCAATGCGGCTGGCAGGCGCCTCCAGGCACACCTCGCGGTCGCGGTCATCGACCACGCAGACGGGCTCTGCGTGGGCGCTCCCCCACCACGGTAGGAGCCCCAACGCCAGCCCGGCAAGCCGGCCGAGTATCGGTCTAGTGGCCAAAGTGCACACTGACGAACGCCGCACGTCCGGCGCTGAGATAGTCATCGCCATCGAAGAAGCGTGTCGTGACGTAGTCCTTATCAAGCGCATTCTCCACGGTCAGGCGTGCCGACCATAGCGGAGCAAATTGCCAGCCGGCACGCAGGTTGACCAGCCCGTAGCCGCCAATCCGCTCTTCATTCTCGGCATCGTTGTAGCGATGGTTCTGCACGATCCACGAGCCGCCCAGCGACCAGTCACCCAATTCGCGGTCAGCGTCTAGGCGCAGGCTCTGGGAGGCGCGCCGCTGGATGCGCTTGCCGGTAGCGCGATTTTCGGGATCGCTGTAGGTCAGCGCCGCCGCCAGCGTCCAGTCGTCGAGCTCGGCCCCGGCGGAAAGCTCGATGCCACGGATACGCGTGGTGGGAATATTCGTGGTCAGCTCGCCGCGCTGGCCGGCGATCAGGTTATCGATATCGGTCTGATACAGCGCCGAATCCCAGAACCAACGCGCATACTGACCGCGAACCCCGAGCTCGACCGTCTCGGATGTCTCTGCCTCCAGGTCGGGATTGCCGAAGCCCGGGAAGTAGAGGTCATTGAAACTCGGCGCCTTGAAGGCCGTGCCATAGCTTGCCCGCAGCGTATGCCGGTCATCGAGATCGTAACCCAGCGCCAGACCGCCGGTGACTTCTTCGCCGTAGGCCTGGTTATCGTCGTAGCGCAGGCTGGCCTGTACCGCAAAGGGCGCGAAGTCCAGCAGCCCCTGTGCAAACACCGCAACGTTGTCGCGGCTATCGACGGCATAGTCGTTGCTGCCCGACACCCTGTCTTCGCTGTACTCGGCCCCGGCGATCAGCTCGTGCATGCCGAGATCGAGGGTATTCTGCCAGCGCAGCGTCTGAGTACGGGTATCGATGATGGAGTCGCCGAAATCGTCGAGGGAATCCAGCTCATCACGCGCCTCGCTGAGCGTCAGCCGGCTGGTCCACTGCGCGGTGATCGGCAACTCGGTGTAGACCCCGGCAACCTGCTGGACGAAATCGCTCTCGCCGCCGTCGAACTCGTTGCTGCCGCGGGCGCGCAGCGCCAGCACGCCGACCTCGCTACCGTCGCCGAAGGTATGCGACATCCGCGCCAGTGCCGTCGTGTTGTCGTAGCCCTTGTCGTCACCGCCACGGCGCACCGGCGTGCCGTCGGTACTGAAATGACTGCCGGCGAAGCTGTAGCGGGTGCCGCCCTCACTGCCGGAGAAGCCGGCACTGTAGCGCTGGGTGTTGAAGGAACCGCCGCCGGCAGAAATACGCGGGTGCGGACCGCCCTCCTCGGCGTCGTGGGTAAACAGCTGCACCACGCCGCCCACCGCGTCGGCACCGAACAGGCTGCCGCGCGGGCCGCGCACGATCTCGGCACGCTGGAACATGCGCGGGTCGAGATAGTGCCATGCTGCACCACCGGCGGTGGCCGAGCGCAGGCGAATGCCGTCGATCAGCAGCACGTTCTGATCGTTACCGGTGCCGCGCAGGTAGACACTGCTGTTCTTGCCGAAACTACCGTTGGTGGTGACATCGACGCCGGGCTGGCCGCGCAGCAGGTCGGTCACGCTGGTAGGGTCCTGGCGGCGCAGGGTGGCTTCGTCGAGCACGCTGACCGACGAGAGCGTTTCGTCGGCGGTGCGCGGCGCCAGGGCGGCGGTCACCACCACCGGGTTGAGCTGCTGAGCGTCGCTTGGCTCGTCGGCCGGTGATGCTGGCGAACTCTGGGCCTGGACGGCCAGCGGCAGCGCGGCCAGGGCGAAAGCCGCCAGGCCACGAGAGGAGAGTGGAGCGTTCATGGAGAGTCCCTTGCTCGCCGTGCTCACCCGCACGGCGTCATGTTTATTGGCTTGCACGGTGCTCTCGGGCCGGTCTCCGGGCTGACGAGCGAAGGCCGCCATGGGCCTTCTCGAGCGTCGCCTTCCCATGCCCAAGCGGGCACAGTGGCATATCGACGGTCGTTGACTCGATCACCGTTGCGGGGGCAGCGTCGGAGTAGCGAAACAGGGATCGCGCACCGACTTCCCGTTTACCTGGCGGCGAGCTCGCCGCCAGCACCTGAGAGTGGCGGTAAGCTAGCAATGCGCCTGGTAAAGGTCAATTCGTGGGGATTTGCGGCGATATTGCAGATAGCGACACCGCTCGGAACTGATCCGTCGGCAGGCCTACGAGGAGGCGCTGTGAACCCATCCCTGGGCGCTACCGATGCCATCCATGGCATCGACACCTCCTCTTCGCCCTGCCCCCGGCGTTCCTCGCTAAGGGGCTACTGTCATGGCCTTGGACTAACTCAACCTCCGATAGAGCCCATGGCGCACATACCAGACCCGCTCGCAGCGCGCCGCGGCGTCCTGAGCCAGCCAGCCGTTGAGATCGCGCAGGCGGCGCCGCTCGGCACCCATCGGCACGATGCCACGGCCCATCTCCTCGACGATCAGTATCACCTCGGCGGCGCTCTCGGTCTCGGCGGCGCGCAGGGCGTCGAGGCGCTCGATCAGCGCCAGGCGCAGGGCGTCGTCGTCACCCGGCGCGGCAGCCAGCGCGGCCCGAATCCAGCCCGCCCAGCCGCTCACCACCAGCGTTTCGCCAGGTGCGGGCAAGATCGCCTGGCGCGCTGCATCTTCCTGCGCCTGCCAACGAGCATGGGGATACCAGCGCTGGACTAACCCGCGCTTGCCGGCGCAGGCACCGCCGATGACCAGCTGCATTGCCACTCTCCTTGCGACTTGTCGAAGCCGAAGCAGCGTCCTTCGGCCTGGGACACGCTGCCGTCCCAGAAGTCGATGGCCTCGAAGCGACGCCGCAGCTCACGAATCACTCCGCCGTGGGTCACCACCAGCACCCGCTGCCAGGCGTGCGCCTCGGCGGCGGCGAGCAGCTCGGCAAACCAGGCATCGAGCCGCGCCCGCAGCGCCGCGGCCGACTCACCCTCAGGCGGGGCCTGTTCGCCCTGGCTGTCGATCCAGGCGCGATACTGCGGCAGGTCCTTGAGGTCGTCGTAGCACTTGCCCTCGTAGGCGCCGAAGTCCATCTCGCGCAGGCGCGGCTCGACGTGGAGCGCCGTATCGCCCTCGCGCCCTTCCAGGACATGCGCCAAGGTCTGCCGGCAGCGGCCCAGGTCGCTGGAGTAGACGGCATCGAAAGGCCGCTCGCTTTGATAGGCGCGCAGGTAATCGCGCAGGCGGTCCAGCGCCGGCACAGCATCGGGCAGCAACAGCGGTATATCGCGCTGACCCTGGTAGCGTTGCTCGACATTCCAGGCCGTCAGCCCATGACGGACGATAGTGACCACCAGACCACCAGCAACAGCCATAACTCTCCTCCCTCGATGGCGGCACCGACGATATCGCCGTTGATGCCCTTGAAGGCACGTATGATCAACGCGCCGTATGACAACAGAAAGACCAGCAGCGCCCCGAGCGACAGCAGCCAACCCGGCGCCAGCCACCACAGCAGCACCAGCGGCAGCAGTGCCAGCAGCAGGTCGCGATGGCCGAGGTGCTGCTGCCAAGCCCAGGCCAACCCCTCCTCGCGCGCCACGGGCGCCAGCACCAGCAGTGCCACGGCCCCCAGGCGCCCCAGCCCCAGCACCGCCACCAGCCACACCAGGCCAATGCCGGCCTCGAGCCAGGCCCACAGCAGCGCCCCCTTCCAGGCCAGTTGGAACAGCAACGCGATGATCGCGAAACTGCCAACGTGGGGATCCTTCATGATCGCCCAGCGCTGCTCCAGCGGGCGGTTGCTGCCCAGGGCATCGGCCACGTCCATCAGCCCGTCCAGGTGCAGGCCACCCGATAGCGCTACCCACAGGCTCAGCAGCAGCAGTGCCAGCAGCGGCGTCGGCAAACTGCCGAACAGCTGCCCGGCCAGCGCCAGCAAGCCTCCCAGCAGCATGCCGACCAGCGGATAGCAGCGTACCGCCCAGCGGCTGGTCGCCGGGGTCCAGGGGCAGTTTAGCGGGATCGGCACACGGGTGAGGAACTGCAGCGCCAGCAGCAGCCCATAGCCGGCGTTGCTCATGGCAGGCTCCCCTTCCATACCTGGGGCAAGCCGGCGACCACCTGCACCACGCAGTCGGCCTCCGCCGCCACCCGGCAGTGTGCGGCCTGCAGCAGGGCCAGATAGCGCCAGCTGGCGTCATCCTCGGGTGGCATGCCCTCGTTGATATCGTTGGAGACGACCACCAGCGCCATGTCAGCGGTGCGGGCCTTGGCCAGGGCCCGCTCGAGCTGAGCCAGTGCCGCCGACGCCTCGAGGTCAAGCTCGAACAGCACCCGACTGGCCCACAGCGTCAGGCAGTCGAGCAGCAGTACGCTTGCCGGCTCGACCTCGGCCAGGGCAAGATCCAGGGTCGCGGCCTCCAGGGTTCGCCAGGCATCGCCACGCTCGACGCGGTGCCGGGCGATACGCGCCGCCATCTCGGCGTCCCCAGGCATGGCGGTGGCCAGGTAGTAGCGCGCACCGCCGCGCTGGCGCTGATACTCACGCACCAGGGACTCGGCGAAGGCGCTCTTGCCGGAGCGGGCGCCGCCGCTGACGAAGGCGATCATGCACCGCTCCAGGCAGCCAGCGCCTCGAGCAGACGCCGATTGATGTCGCGCTCGCTCAGCGCCACCCGCAGCCAGCCGCCGTCGAGGCCATGAAAGTTATGGGTGTGCCGGGCCAGCAGGCCGTGGGAGAGCAGGTGGAGAAACAGCGGATCGGCACTGCCGGGGCCGCGTGGATCGCGCAGCAGCAGGAAATTGGCCTGGGTCGGCGGCGTTTCGAAACCGAGTCGTGTCACCCCGCCCTGCAGATAGCCACGCTCGGCGTCGAGCCAGGCCCGCGTATGGCGTAGATACTCATGGTCTGCCAACAGCGGCGCTACCAGCTCGGCGGCCAGGGCATTGACGCTCCACGGCAGCTGGCAGGCGGCGGCGCGGGAGATCTGCTCGGCACTCCCCAGCAGCGCGCCCAGACGCAACCCCGGCAGGGTGAAGAACTTGGTGTGCGAACGCAGCAGCAGCAGGTTGGGATAGTCGGCGAGCAGCGGCGTCAGGCGCTGGTCATCGTCGCTGAAGTCGACGAACGCCTCGTCCACCACCAGGGTCGTAGCGTGGCGCTGCCCCAGGGCGGCCAGGGCTTCGATCTCGGCCCGCGGCACCAGGGTGCCGGTGGGATTATTGGGCCGGCACAGCCATAGCAGGTCGGCATGGCGCATGGCCGCATCGGCGGCTTGAAGGTCGAAGCAGAAGTCCGGCTCCGGCAGCCTCAGCCGTTCGATATCGACGCCGTAGTGGCGGCAGGCGCGGGCATACTCGCCGAAGGTCGGCTCGACGATCACGGCACGCTTGCCGGCATGCAGCGCGGCGGCGAGGAAGATCGCCTCGGCGCCGCCGTTGGTGAGCAGCACCTGCTCAGGCGCCAGCCCCTCGGCGTCGGCGATCGCCCGCCGGGCCGTGGGATAGTCGGGATCGGGGTAACGTGCCAGGGCCGGCAAGGTGTCGCGCAGCCGGCTCTCCAGCCAGGCCGGCGGCCCCAGCGGATTGAGATTGGCGCTGAGGTCGGTCAGCGGCCGCTCGCCGGGCCAGCCATGGCGCTGGGCCAGGGCGGCAAAGGCGCTCGGCTGGCCGCCGTGTAGCGGCCAGGCACCATTGCCTGTCGCATCGATCATGTTCAAGAGTCTCCCTGCAACAGCAGCGACGCTACCATGAGCCACAGGACATTGCCCGCCAACCTGATAACGGTCAAGGCGAACTGCCCCGTTTCGGCTAGGGTGTAAGTAACGGCAACCTTTCGTGAGTTGCCCCTTGCTGCGGGAGAATCCACCATGCGTTTCCATCAAGTAAGGGAGTTGGTGTCCTGGGCAGCGGACTTTCATTCCCGCATGGCCGAGCAGTATCGTCAGCTGGCCGCCACTACCGAGAGCGAGCGCCAGCGCATGGCGCTCGAGTATCTCGCTCAGCGAGAGGACAAGCAGCACAGCGAACTGACCCGCTATGCCACTGAGAATGGTGACCATCGAGCCGTGCTTGAGACTTGGTTCGACGATCCCACGGACTTCCCTCATCCACCAGTTGTCGAGCGGTTGCCAGGGGGAATCGGCACCAGCGAAATACAGGACGTGATGGCCACCGCTCTGACCGCGCACCGGACCTTGCAGGATCTCTACACTCACCGAGCCGAGCGGGCCTCGGGCGGACGGGAACTTGCCTTTTTTCAATCCCTGGCGGACGGGCATGAGGCCGAAGTACGCCACATCGTCAGGGACCTTCAGCAGCTCAACGCCTACTGAGCGTGCATTGCTGGCCTGGCTCAGGCGAAGACACCTCGAAGCATCAGCAGCACCAGCGCCATCAACAGCAGGCTCATTATCCAGCCGCCATGCATCAGTCGCACGGCGGCGCCGATATCCGCCGCACACAGCGGCCGGTGAGGAGTGCCCAAGGTAGCGCGATGCGATACCTCGCCGGCGTAATAATTGACACCGCCGAGTTGCACGCCGAGCAGGTTGGCCACCATCGCCTCCGGCCAGCCGGCATTGGGGCTGGGATGGCGTGGCGCCTCGCGACGGGTGGCGGACAGCGCTCCGCGTTGCCGCCATGTGCCGGGCAGCCACCAGGACGAGAGCCAGATCGCCAGCGCCGTCAGCCGCGCCGCCGGCCAGTTGGCCAGATCGTCGAGCCGCGCCGAGGCCCAGCCGAAGTCGCGATAGCGGGCGCTGCGATACCCCACCATGGAGTCGAGGGTATTGACCGCCTTGTAGGCCAGCGCCAGGGGCGCGCCGCCGATGAGCGCCCAGAATAGCGGCGCAGTGATGCCATCCACCGTGTTCTCGGCGACCGTTTCCACCGCGCCGCGGGCGATCTCGCTCTCATCCAGCGTCTGGGTGTCGCGCCCCACGATCATGCCCAGCGCCCGGCGTGCTGCCGGCAGGTCGCCCTCGGCCAGCGGTACTGCCACCGCCCGCCCGGCATCGGCCAGCCCCTTGATCGCCAAGCAGCTCCACAGCAACCATAGCTCGGCGGCCCAGCCAAGCCAGGGGTGCAGCCACCCCAGCAGCGTGAGCAGCACCCAACCGGCGGCATAGGCACCCCCCACCACCAGCGCGGTCACCAGCACCCCAAGGCGGCGGCGCGATGCAGCCGGGCCGTGGTTCCAGCACGCCTCCAGCCAGGCGATGGCACGCCCAATGCCCACCACCGGATGCGGCAGGCGCCGCGGATCCCCGGCCAGCAGGTCCAGCGCCAGCGCCGCCGCCAGCAGGCCCAGCCCGGCCAGGCCCAGGGGCGCGACGATGACGCCCGGCAGCAGCCACTCGGACATGCCCATCCGCTAGGCCGGGCCGGCGCTGATGCCGGCGGCCTCGAAGGTGGCCATCTCGCTTAGCATGCGGCAGGCCGCCTCGAGCAGCGGAAACGCCAGCGCCGCGCCGCTGCCCTCGCCGAGGCGCAGCTCGAGGTCGAGCAGCGGGATCGCCTCCAGGGCCGCCAGCGCCGCGCCATGCCCCGCTTCATGGGAGCGGTGGGCGAAGATCAGATAGTCGCGCAGCTCAGGCACCAATCGACACGCCAACAGCGCCGCCACCGTTGCTATAAAGCCATCCACCAGCAGCGGCACTCGCCGCGCCGCACCCTCCATAAAGGCCCCGGCCATGGCGGCAATCTCGAAGCCCCCCAGGCTCGCCAGCACCGCCAGCGGGTCGCCGGCGTCCGGTGCCCGGGCGGCGATGGCCGCCTCGATCACGGCACGCTTGTGGGCCAGGCCGGCATCGTCGACGCCGGTGCCACGCCCGACCAGCTCGGCCACCGGCCTGCCGCTCAGCACCGCCAGCAGCGCACTGCTGGCGGTGGTGTTGGCGATGCCCATCTCACCGACGATGAGGCAGCGACAGCCGGCCTCCACCGCACGCCCACTGGCGCGTCGACCGGCGGCCATGGCGGCCAACGCCTGGTCGCGGCTCATGGCATCCTCGACGGCGAAGTTGGCCGTGCCGGGACCGATCTTCTCATCAATGACGACAGGCCCCTCAAGGGGAGCAGCGACGCCGACATCGATGACCTCCAGGCGCGCCCCGATCTGCCGTGCAAAAACGTTGATCGCCGCCCCACCGGCGACGAAGTTGGCCACCATCTGCGCAGTCACCGCCTGGGGAAACGCCGAGACACCCTCGGCGGCCACGCCGTGATCGGCAGCGAATACCAGCACCCCCGGAGGCGATACCCGCGGAAAGGGCTCGCCGCGAATGCCGGCCAGCTGTTCCACCAGCGCCTCCAACCGCCCCATGCTGCCGGGGGGCTTGGTCAGGCTATCGAGATGCTCCCTGGCACGCGCCGCACTGGCGCTGTCGAGGTTGGGAGGGGAATAAAGGGCGTCGCTCACGTGCCGCTCCTGGCCGGGGGAACCGAGAAAGGCGCCAATGGTAACAGAGTCACCGTCGCCGTTACCTTGCAGCGGAACACAACACCCCTATACTGTATATTCATACACATAAACAGCGAGGTGCCAACGATGTCCGCCTCACACCACGTCGCGGGGGATGCTCCGTTCAAGGGCCGCGGTGCCACCTATGACCCTCACAATCGCTTCGCCCCCACCCACAGCGAAGCGTTCGACGATGGCTGGTGGCAGGAGGAGGCACCCGCGACACTGGCCACCGAGGTGCGCGAAGAGCGCCCCAAGACGGCGCTGTCGTGGAATCGCTCGCCGGACCTGGGCTTCGACCGTTCAATCAACCCCTACCGCGGCTGCGAGCACGGCTGCATCTACTGCTATGCACGGCCCAGCCACGCCTACTGGGACCTGTCGCCGGGGCTCGACTTCGAGACCAAGCTGATCGCCAAGAGCGGGCTGGTGGAGCGCCTCGAGGAGGAGCTGTGCAAGCCGGGCTATGTATGTCGACCGATCAACCTATCCGGCAATACCGACTGCTACCAGCCCATCGAGGCACAGCGGCAGACGACCCGACGACTTCTCGAGCTACTGCTGGCCTGCCGCCACCCGGTCACCCTGGTGACCAAGAGCGCGCTGATCCTGCGCGACAGCGAACTGCTGGCCGAGATGGCCGAACGGCGCCTGGTGCGGGTCTTCGTCAGCCTCACCAGCCTGGACGCCGACCTCAAGCGCAGCCTGGAGCCACGCACCGCCTCGCCCCAGGCGCGGCTAAGGGTGATGCGCGAACTCAACACCGTCGGGGTGCCGGTGGGGGCGCTGCTCTCGCCGATGATTCCCGGGCTCAACGACCATGAGTTAGAATCGCTGCTGGATGCCGCCAGCCGCGCCGGTGCGCGCACCGCCGGCTGGATGCTGCTGCGCCTGCCCCACGAGGTGGCGCCACTGTTCGAAGCCTGGCTCGAGGCTCACTACCCCGAGCGCGCCGCCAAGGTGATGAGCCTGATCCGCCAGTGCCGCGGCGGTAAGGACTACGACGGCCGCTTCGGGCATCGTTTCCGCGGCGAGGGCGTCTTCGCCGATATGCTGGGACAGCGCTTTCACCACGCCCGGCGCCGCTTGGGCATGGCCGAGCGCATCGACGAAGGCCTCGATTGCAGCCAGTTCAGACCACCCACTGCACAAGGCGATCTGTTCCTTTGATGTCAGGCAAGCCGCCATTCCGCTCCCTAGTGACCGTGTTACTGCCCCTGCTGATGCTGTTGGCGGGATGCGGTGGTGGTGCCACCCTGCAGCCACCGGGGCCCGGGCCCGCCACTCCTCAGCTGGATGGTGACTTCGTGACCGCCGAGGACGGCTACCGCCTGCCGCTGTGGCACTGGAGCCCGGACGGTGACGCTCCTGACGCTATCGTGCTGGCGGTGCACGGCTTCAACGATCACGGCGGCAGCTTCGATGTATTGGCCGCGGCGCTGACCGAGCACAACATCGCAGTATACGCCTATGATCAACGCGGCTTCGGCGTCACTCGCCAGCGCCGCCTGTGGGCCGGCCATCAGCGAATGGTCGACGACATTGATCTGCTCGCCCGACTGCTCCGTGAGCGCCACCCGGAGACGCCACTCTACCTGGTCGGAAAGAGCATGGGTGGAGCGCTGGTAATGCTCGCGATGAGTCGTGACACCCCGCCGCCGGTGGACGGCAGCGTGCTGATCGCCCCGGCAGTTTGGGGGCAAGAGGCGATGCCCTGGTATCAGCGCGCCAGCTTGTGGTTGGCCGTGCGGCTTATTCCCGACACGGCCTTCTCGGCACGCACCGCCGAGCGGCTGGGCATCGAACCCACCGACGACCCCGAGATCATGGCCAAGCTGGCCAAGGACGCCCGCATCCTGCGCAGCGCACGCGTCGATACCCTCTACGGTGTGACCCAGGCCATGGACCGGGCGCTGGAGAGTGCTGCCGACCTTCCCGGCCCCACCCTGCTGCTGTACGGCGACAACGACCAAGTGATTCCACCGGAGGCGATGTGCGCCCTGCTCGAGCGGCTACCGGAGCGCCGCCAGGCTGCATGGCGATTGGCACTTTACCCTGACGGCTACCATATGCTGACCCGCTACACCCAGCGCCAGCGTACCGAGGCCGATATCGCCGCCTGGTTGAAAGCGCCCTCTGCGGCGCTGCCGTCCGGCTCGGAGGTCAGCTTGCCAGAGGCGCAACAGGCGTTATGTTGAGCACACGACGATATTGCTCATACAGGACTGATTCGGTACTATTTAGCCATTGATCATACGACTACGACGAGCATGCATCGTCGAGCGACCCGAGCAGACCGTACCTGACCATGACTGCCGACCAACGCGCCACCCGCGGTATCACGATATTGGCCATCTGGGTCGATGGCCTGGTGGGCCTCGTCAAGGTGATTGTCGGGGTGATGGTGAGCTCCACCGCACTGATCGCCGACGGCATTCACTCCTTCTCCGACCTGATTACCGATGGCTTCGTGCTGGCCGCCACCCACTATGGGCAACAGGGGCCGGACCACGACCACCCCTACGGTCATGGCCGCATCGAAACTCTGGCGACCCTGTTCCTGGGCAGCATGCTGATCTTCGTCGCCGGGGCCATCGCCTGGTCGAGCCTCGAGCGCCTGCTCTCGAGCGCCGCGATTCCTCCTCCCGGCTACTGGGCCGTCGGTATCGCCTTGGCGACACTGCTCGCCAAGGAGGCGCTCTACCATGCCACCATGCGAGTGGCGCGGCGTACCCAGTCTCGCCTGCTGGAGGCCAACGCCTGGCATTCACGCTCCGATGTGTTCTCTACCGCGGTGGTCATCCTGGCAATGCTGGGTACCCAGTGGGGCTACGGCTGGCTGGATACCCTCGCCGCGGTGATCGTCGGGCTATTGGTCGGCAAGGTCGGTTGGAGCCTGCTGTGGGACGCCGGCCGCGAACTGATCGATACCGCCCTACCGGTGAGCACCCAGCAGGCAATGCGCGATGAAGCCCTAAGCGTGCCCGGCGTTACCGGCATCCACGACCTGCGCACCCGCCTCTCCGCCGGGCGCACCATGCTCGACCTGCACGTGGTGGTCTCACCCCGGATCAGCGTCTCGGAGGGCCATGAGATCGGTAACGAGGTGAGCCGGCGTCTACGCCGGGCGTTTCCGGCACTGACCGACCTCACCTTCCATATCGATCCGGAAGACGACGCCGGCGAAGGCGATCCCAGCCGCTTCCCCGGCCTGCCGCTGCGCCCCGACGTCGAGGCGGCCCTGGCCGAGCGCTGGCAACCCCTCGAGGTCTGGAACGCGATACGCGAGATCGAGCTGCACTATCTGGAGGGGGCCGTCACGGTGGTGGTGTGTCTCGACGAGCAGGCCCCCTTCTCAAGCCCCGCAGTGATCGAGCAGTTGGGCGAGCGGGCGAAAGACATCGAGTGGTTCGATCAGGTCGAGGTCAAGCGCCTGGCCTAGGCTCGCGATAGTCGGCCAGCAGCGTACCCCCAGCCTCGGCCTCCGCTTCATGCTGCGGATCGATCCACGGCTCGACCAGCGCCTCGGCATACCACTGCTGCATGGCGGGCAAGGCCAGCAGTCGTTCGACATAGGCCAGCGATGCCTCGGCCAGCGGTAGCGCGAAGGTCTGCACGCGAAACGCCACCGGCGCGAAGAACGCATCCACGGCGCTGAACGCCTCGCCGCCCAGGAAGGGACCACCGAAGCGCGTCACCCCCTGCTCCCAGAGCTCGTCCAGTCGTGCCAGATCGCGACGCAGCGCCTCATCATGGCGCTCCAGCCGCACCCTCACACCACAGCTCATCGGGCACTGGCTGCGCAGCGCCGCAAAGCCGGCGTGCATCTCGGCGCTGGCACAGCGCGCCCAGGCCCGCGCCGCGCTATCCGCCGGCCATACCCCGGGGTGCCGCTCGGCAAGATACTCGACGATGGCCAGCGACTCCCACACCACCTGCTCGTCATCTACCAGGCATGGCACCAGCCCGGTCGGGGAGAAGTCGCGAAAACGCGTCCAACTCGAGTCGGGGTCGAAGGCGCTGAGCTGCTCCTCGAAGGGAATCGCCAGCTCACGCATCAGCACCCAGGGGCGCAGCGACCAGGAGGAGTAGTGCTTGTTGGCAATGTGCAGACGATACATTAGCGATCCTTGCGATGGCGGCATGGCCCTTCAATATAGCCGCCAGGGCAATCGCTCGGCCAGTACGTCGCCGGGCGGTTCCGCCTCGGCCGTTAACAGTGCATCGGCAATCAGCGTCAGCGCATCGCCCTCGACGAACAGCCGCTGCTGGCAGTGCCGGCAACGCCGGCACTCATGGCCAGCGCCAAGCGTCTCGGTCTCCAGGGCCTCGAGTCCAGCGCTGATCTGCAGCGCCGCCGCGTCCAGCACCAGCCAGCCCAGCCCTCGTTGGTCACGACCTTGCGCCAGCGGCTCGGCGGTGGCCAGCAGCGTCACCGCGCCACACTCACAGCTGCCCTGATAGTAAGGACCGTTGCTCATCTTGCCTCCTTGTCCGGCTGCACGCTTCGTGAAGACCCCACGCCATTGTCACCATGACGTCACCGTGAGCACGCAGGATGGCCTATATCAGCCGCCATGCCGAGCCCTCTCAGATGAAGATACTGATGCTCTCCGACGTCTACTTCCCGCGCATCAACGGTGTCGCCACGTCCATCGCCAGCTTTCGCGATGCGCTGGAGCGGCTCGGCCACTCTGTCACCCTGATATGTCCGGAGTACCCCGTAGGGCAGTTGGATGAACCAAACGTGCTGCGCGTCGTCTCGCGCGGCGTGGCGAACTCTCCCGAAGACCGCATGATGCACTACCGCAAGGTGCTGGCACTGACGCCACGCCTCGCCGCCGAGAGCTTCGACCTGGTGCATATTCACACCCCATTCGTCGCCCACTATGCCGGCACGGCACTGGCGCGGCGACTGGGCTGCCCCGCTATGGCGACCTATCACACCCTGTTCGAGGCCTATCTGCCCCACTATGTACGCGGCGTGCCGAGTGGCTGGCTACGCTTTATTGCCCGGCGCCTCTCGGTGCGCCAGTGCCGCCGGCTCGCAGCACTGGTAGCGCCCTCCCATGCCATGCGCGAGACGCTGGAAGGCTATGGCGTCACGTCCCCTATCGCAGTGATCCCCACCGGCCTGGCGCTGGAGCGTTTCTGCCACCCCGACCAGCACGAGGACTTTCGCGCCCGCTATGACCTGCCGGTCAACGCCCGTCTGCTGCTGTTCGTTGGCCGCCTGGCCTTCGAGAAGAACATCACCTTCCTGATCGACCTACTGCCACGGATACTCGCCGAGCACCCGGATACGCGCCTGATCATCACCGGCGAGGGGCCGGCCCGCGCGGAGCTGGCCCGCCGCGCGCGGCAGATCGGCATCACCTACGCCGTGCGCTTCCTCGGCTATCTGGATCGCCATGGTCAGTTGCAAGCCGCCTATCGCGCCGCCGATGTCTTCGTTTTCGCCTCGCGCACTGAGACCCAGGGGCTGGTGCTGCTGGAGGCCCTGGCGTTAGGCACCCCGGTGGTCTCCACCGCCATCATGGGCACCCGCGACGTGCTGGTGGATGGCGAGGGCTGCCTGATTGCCGACGAGGATCTCGACGATTTCGCCGCCAAAGTGAATCGCTTGCTGGCAGACGAGACGCTGCGCAGTGAGCTGGCACAGCGCGGCGTAGCGTATTCCGAAGGCTGGCACGAGGACGCCAAGGGCGCCGAGCTGGCCACACTCTATGCACGGATATGCATGGATCAAGGGCCTAGCATGAATGTCATCGAGGCGCTGTCTAGCGACTCGGCAGCAGCACCACTGATATCTCGAGCGCAAGACTAAAGCGAATCCAGTCAGGGTCTCTCGCCCAACACCGTCACGCAAGGAGCTCAAATGAACGACGACCTCGACACCCTAACCGATAGCCTGCAACGCGCGGCCAGAGCGGCCGGTGATATCCTGCGGGATGGCTATCAAACCGCCGGCACCATCTCGTTCGACAGCAAGGGGGCCTCGGACTTCGTGACCCACTTCGATCGGGCCGCGGAGCAGGCGATCATCGACACGATTCGCGAAACACATCCCGAGGTGGGTTTTCTTGGCGAGGAGAGCGGCATCACCGCTGGCCAAGGCGGCGAGCTGACCGTGGTCATCGACCCACTGGACGGCACCAACAATTTTCTTCACAAGGTGCCGCACTTCTCCGTCTCCATCGCCGTGGAGCACGGCGATGAACTGCTGATCGGCGTGGTCTACCAGCCGCTGCTCGATGAAATGCTGTGGGCCGTTCGCGGACGGGGCGCCTTCCTGGGCGGTCAGCGCTTGGGCCTGCGCTCCGCCAGACCACTCAACGAAATGCTGGTGGGCACCTGCCTGCCCTACCACGGCAAGGGCGACTGCCCGCTCAGCTGCCGCCAGATGGCGCATCTCATGCCACAGGTGTCGGGGATCCGCAGCCCCGGCTCCGCTGCACTGGAAATCGCCTACGTGGCACTCGGACGTTTTGATGCCTTCTGGTCACAAGGAGCCAAGCTGGAATGGTGGGACATTGCCGCCGCCATCGTCATCGCCCGCGAGGCGGGCTGTATCGTCACCGACCTGAGTGGCAATTCGTCGCCGCAGGAGTGGCGCAGTCTGCTGGTCACCCACCCTGATCGGCATGGCCCTCTGGTCGAGTGCCTGACCAGCTGAGCGCGGCGGCTGGCATGCTGCGCCCCCCACCATGCCAGACTACCAGTAGACCGCGTCCAGGCCGTGCACGGCGATACCGTCGAAGGACGGCCACTGCTGCTGCCACTCATGGGTCAGGGCGTTGGCTACGGCGTTGAGCCGCGCCTGGTCGCCGTCGAAGGTCAGGTTGGCCCCGGCGAAGGTGCTTTCGCGTACCTGCACAAAGGGAGTGCCCGGCAGGCCGGCGTGAGGTTCATCCAGCAGTACCAGCAGCGGCGGCGAGAGCTGCTCGAACAACCATAGCTGGCCTTTGTCGCCCTCGGCACTGGCGGCCTGCGAGGAGAAAGTCAGCCGGGTTTCATCTGGCAGTGGCCCGCTCTCCAGGGCCATGCGAATCGGCACCCCATGCTCGCTGCCCCAGGCCAGGAAGGGCCGGGCACCCCGCCGCAGCGCGTCGCGATCGGTGCGGTAATTCATGACCGTGATGCTCAGTTTGCCGTCAGGCAACGCATCGAGCCAACGTTTGCCCCAGGCGGGGTGAGTGCCCCACCACACCGGCACTACCAGATCCAAGGGCATCTCGCCGTCGAGGGTGGCATGCGCTTCGCGGATGGTCGCGATATAGCGCTCCCGCCAGTGGTCGCCCCCCAGCGCGAAACCGGCCAGCAGGTAGGGCTCGATATCCAGCTGCAGCCCGTCTAGCCGCGCCTGCGGCGGCACCGAGCGGTTGTAGTCACGATAGGCGGCGACACGATTGAGCAGCGCCGGGAGACTCTCTGACAGCACATCGCGGGGGTCGCCGATCACCGGCCAGATACCGATGCCGCGCCGCGAGGCCTCGCTGACAAACTCGCTCACCGCGCTTGGCGTTTCCAGCTCGCCGTCGGCGGAGACCGGCAGCGTCAGGTAGAGGGTATCGAGGTGCTCGCGTTCGGCCAGCGCCCACAATGAGTCCGCGGCTGACTGCCACGCCTCGGGCGACCATATCCACGCCGAGCGCGGCGCGCTGGCATCCTCGTCGGGGCTTTGGGGGTGTTGTAGCGGTACATCCTGGGCAGGCGCACTATCGGCGGGCGGCTCGGCGAGGTGCCAGATCACTTCGCTGACGTTGACATCACTCGCTGCCATGTCGCCCTGCAGGGTCAGCTCGCGGGGCAGGTCGACGTCGGCGGGGCGCTCCGCCGGCCCCACCCAGCGGATCGACTCGGCGGGCACCGGCAGCGCCAGCCCATGACATCCCAGCGGCAGGTCACCGTGCTCAGACCAGGTCAACCAGATCTCCTCCCCTCGGCTGGCATACAGCGCGCGCTGGCCGTTCGGCTCGCTCACTGCTGGTGGCGCGGAGCAAACCGACAGCAGCGTGGTGGAGGCATGCACTGGGCCCAGCGGCAACAGCGCCAGCATGGTCCCGAGCCACCACTTATCCATCGCCTTCATCGCTGCCCTGGACCGCCAGATCGACGATCCGCCCCTGGGGCGCATACGCCACTTCGTCGAGCTCGAGCAGCCAATCGCGCAGCATCTCCCAGTCGGTAGTGCCGACAATGGTGCCGCGGCCATCGTCGTAGGCCGCCCCCAGTACATCGTGGCTGTCGCCGCCAGCGGCGGTGAAATGGTTGGTGGCAATGGTGTAGGTCTGGTCCGGCGCAACCGCATCCAACGAGCCATCGACCTCGACTTCCAGGGTCATGACCCGCTCACCTGGGGCTTCGCGGCTGTCGTAGGTGAGCCGGGTGCCGGCGGAGACGTGCAGGAAACCACCATTCTCACCGGGGGCATCGGCCAGGGCGATCTCGAAGGTGTCGATCAGCTCGGCACCGCTGACCTCGAGCAGCGTCAGACGGTTGCCGAACGGCTGCACCGCGATGAGGTCGCCAACGGTGACGTCACCCTCGGTCAGCGGCTCACGAATACCACCGCCATTCTGCAGCGCCATCACCGTATCGGACGCCACGCGTCGGGCGGCCACCAGTTGGCCATCGGCGATCAGGTTGCCCAGCGCCGTCTCGTTGGCACGCACGCTCTGCTCATCGCCATCACCGTGGCGGGGGTTGGCCAGGGTCTGCTCAAGCGCTACGCCGATGGCCTCGTCACGCAAGGTCTCGATGGCCGCGGTATAGGGTTCCAGCATCTCGGCGGCCTGGGGGTCGGCCTCGCTGTCGGCGACGGACAGCAGCTCGCCGCTGACGTCCACTACCATACCGTCGCCGTCGAAGATCACCTCCATCACACCCAGGTACTCGCCATACTCACCCGCCTGACCGATCACCGTCGGCGCCATGGTCTCGCCGCGGTGGTTCTCGGTGACCAGGGTGGGCGGATCGAGCCGGGTATGGCTATGCCCGCCGATGATGATATCGATGCCCTCGACATGCTGGGCCAGCAGCAGGTCGTTGCCAACGCTGGGATCGGTGTCGTAGCCGAGGTGGGTCAAGGCGATGATCTTGTCGATGCCTTCGGCTTCGAAGCGCTCGACCATCGCCTCGGCCGTTTCGCGGTAATCGCTGAAGCTCACGCTTCCGGGGCTCGAGATATTCGGCGTGTCTTCGGTATTGAGGCCGAAGATGCCGATGCGCTCACCTTGATGCTCGACCACGATGCCATCATGGATCATGCCGCCGGCAGGCGACTCGGCCAACGAGTCGCCGAGCAGCGCCTCGAACTCGGGTGACGCGGAAAAGTCCATGTTGGCGGCGACGATCGGGAACTCGGCAGCCTCGAAGAAGGCGGCCAGCGCCTGGTGACCCTCTTCCGGGTCGCCGAGATCGAACTCATGGTTACCCGGCACGAAGGCGTCGTAGCCCATCAGGTTCATGAACTCGACGGCGTCCTGACCGTGGAATTCAGTGAAGTAGAGCGTGCCGGAGAAGATATCTCCGGCATCCAGCAGCAGGCCGTCGCCGTGGCGCTCACGGGCCTTGTCCAGCGTGCTGACCAGCTGCGGATAGGCGTCGGTGCGCCCATGCAGGTCGTTGGTATGGAACAGCGTGAGGGTATAGCGCTCTTCGATGGGATCGGCGCTGGCCAGTACTGGCACCATCAGCGCGCATGCCAGCCCCGCAACCAGATAGCCCTGTCCATATCGCATCGTGACGACTCCTTTCGTTGATGAGTACTTCCCTGCCGGCGCAGCGAATGCTTCCCGCACCCTATATTAGCACTCACCCCCAGTTACGACCGACATCTGGCTGTCATGCGACGCGCTTAGCCTGACGATTCGAGGCAATCCTCAGCGCATTTGCAGGAGCCGATATGACACATGATCAACGCCCCCCGCTTAGCGAGGAAGAGATCGAATTTCTGGTGCAGCTGGCCAACGGCAATGCCCTCTCCCGGCAGCGTCGGCGGGAGCGGGATGCCGCGCGGCGGCGTCAGGCGCGCCAGCGCAGGCACAAGGAGTAAGCCGACTCAGGAGAACAGCACGCGCTCCTGGCCGGCATCGTCTGCGTTCACCACATAGCCCTGGCGCACGCCCACGGCGACTTCGCTGCCCTCCTCCAGCGCCTGGGCGCTATCGGTGCGCACGCGAATCAGGCACTCGCCGACCCGCACGTGATACTCCCAGGCGTCGCCGAGGTAGGCGCGAATCTTGACGCGCCCTCGCGCCAGTCCCGGCTGTATGGCGTCGGCGACTGGCGTCAGCAGCACATGCTCGGGTCGAACGGCGAGACTCGCCGGCCCATGCTTAGGCGTATCCTGGTTGACACCCAGCATGGCGCTGGCCTCGCCCGCTTCGCCCCAGCGAATCTTTACCGACTCGTCCTCCCATTTGAGCACTTCGCAGGGCAGATACGACACCGTACCGATGAAGTCGAGCACGAAGCGGGTCGCCGGCCGGGTATAGACCTCGGTGGGCGTACCGATTTGATGTAGAACCCCGGCCGACATCACACCGATACGGTCGGACATCGCCAGCGCTTCGTCCTGATCGTGGGTCACGTAGAGAATTGGCAGGCCGGTATCGCGCTGGACCTGCTTGAGCTCGGCGCGCATCGACTCGCGCAGCTTGGCGTCGAGGTTGGAGAGCGGTTCGTCTAGCAGCAGCAGGCTAGGCTCGATGGCCAGCGCCCGTCCCAGCGCCACGCGCTGCTGCTGGCCGCCGGAGAGTTGGCTAGGCATGCGGGCGCCAAGGTTGCCCATGCCGAGCATGTCCAGCACCCGCTGGACGCGAGCCTTGATCGCATCGCGCGGCAGACCGCGGACCTTGAGCGGGTAGCCGATATTCTCGTAAATGTTCATATGCGGCCACACCGCATAGCTCTGGAACACCATCCCGATGGGCCGCTTGTTGGGCGGCAAGTCGCGCCGTGTGGCGGCATCGAACACGGTACGGCCGGCCATCTGGATGCAGCCCTGCTGGGCACTCTCGAGCCCCGCCACGCTGCGCAAGGTGGTGGTCTTGCCGCAGCCGCTGGGCCCGATCAGCGAGAAGAATTCGTTGGCGTCGATGGACAGCGAGACGTTGTCCACCGCGGTGACCTGGCCGTAGCGCTTGGTCAGGCCGTCGAGGGTCAGAATGGCAGTCATGCGTCAGGTTTCCCCGCGCGTCGCTCGCGGCGCCGCGCTTCGAGTTTTGTGAGCCACTGGGTAAACAGGTAGAGCAGCAGGATTACCGGCAGGGTCAGCACCGCCAGCGCCGCGGCACGCCCGGTAAAGCCGGAATCCTGCATCAGGAAGATCCATACGCCGATGGTCTCCGCACCGGTGGTCCAGATCAGTACCGACACGGTCAGCTCGTTGAACGCCGAGATGAAGATCAGCACCCAGCCGGCCAACATCCCCGGCCGCAGCAACGGCAGGGTGATGTCACGAATGGTGCGCAGCCGGCTGGCGCCGGAGGTCCAGGCCGCCTCTTCCAGCGAGTCGTGGATCTGTTGCAGAGTACTGCGCGTGCTCTGCAGGCCGAAGGCCATGTAGCGCATGATATAGCCCGCCAGCAGGATCCACAGCGTGCCGTAAAGCGTCGGGCCGAAGGCCGGGTTGCTCCAGGCCAGGATCATCGACACCCCGATCACCGATCCCGGCAACGCGAAGGGCACGGTGGCGATACCGTCGAGCAGGCCAGCACCGCGCTGGCGCGCCTTGACGTTGAGATAGGCGATCATCGCTGAAACGATGACGATGATGGTCGCCGCCGCTGGCGCCAGGATCAGGCTGTTGATGATGCCGCGCCGCGCCCCGCTCTGGTTCAGCACCGCAATGTAGTGACGCAGGGTGAAGTTATCGGCGCTGAGATCCGCGCCCCAGAAGCGCAGCAGCGAGGTGAGCACCAGCGCGAACACCGGCATCAGCACGATCACCACCAGCGTCAGATAGAGCGCCGCCAGCACCCAGGGGCGCGCCTTGCCCAGGCGGATCACATTGGGCGTCACCGACTTGCCGGAGATCACCGCATACTGGCCACGGCTGCCCTCCAGGCGCCGGAAGGCCACCAGGCAAACGATCGCCACCAGCACCAGCAGCACCGACATGGCGGTGGCCAGCGGCATGTTGGGAATGGTCAGCGCCTCGTAGATACGCGTGGTCAACACGTAGAACTGAGCACGCATGCCCAGCACTGCGGGAATGCCGAAGTTATCGATGGATGACACGAAGGCCAGCAGCGCCCCGCCGAGAATCGCCGGGCGCACCAGCGGCAGGGTGATGTCCTTCATGATGCGCAGCGGCCCTACCCCCGAGGTGCGCGCCGCCTCCTCCAGGCTGCTGTCCATGCGCGCCAACGCTCCGGCCACGGTGATGAACACGAACGGATAGTTGGTCACCGCCAGCACGAAGATGATGCCGCCCGGCGAATAGATGTTCCACGGCGGCGGCGCGCCGAACAGCTCGCGCCACCACTGGGTAAACAGTCCCACCGGACCGGCCAGCTGTACCCAGCCGATCGCCGAGAACAGCGGTGGAATGGCGAATGGCAGCACCAGCAGCACGCTGAGCAGCGCCTTGTGGGGCACATCGGTACGCTGCACCACGAAGGCTGCCAGGGTACCGATCAGCACCGCGAGGCCGGTGGCCAGCACCGAGACCCACAGGGTATTCCACAGCGCCATGTAGTTGGAGGGGCGCAGAAATACCGCCGAGTAGTTGGCCAGTGACCACTCGCCGTCGACCATCAGACTGCGCCAGAACACCTGATAGAGGGGATAGACGATGGTGATGGCGATGAACAGCGTTAGCAGCAGCAGCATGACCCGGCGGTAGTCGAGCCACCAGCGCAGCAGCGCCGGTGGCTCGCTTACCTTATGCTGCGGCGTAATACGTTGCGACATGCACGGACACCATGACGCGGCGCCCCGAAGGGCGCCGCGCTACGCAAGGGAGTGAAGGAATCAATACAATTCGGAGAAGCGCTCGCGCAGCTCGTCGCCGTTCTCGGCCATCCAATCGTAGTCGATCTCGAGGGCGTTGATTGCGTCGCCGCTAGGCAGACCAGTAGGCGGCTCGACGTCGGTGCGCACCGGCATGAAGAACTTGTCGACCAGTACCTGCTGGCCTTCTTCGGAGAGAATGAAATCGAGGAACACCCGCGCCGCGGCGTCGTTCTCAGACTCGGCGGTCACCGCCAGCGGGCTGGGCAGCGCCAGCACACCATCTTCCGGGAAGCTGAAGGCCACCGGCGCCCCCTCGGCGGCCTGGCCGGCCATGATGTAGTCGATACCCTTGATCACCGCGAATTCGCCGCTGACCACACCGCGGGTCACATCCCCGGTGCCGCGCACCACCTGCATACCGGCCTCGCGGGCGCGCTCGTACCATTCGAAACCGAGCTCATCATTCTGAGTGAAGGCGCCCAGCATGTTGAAGTTGGTACCGCTGTGCAGCGGGCTGGCCGAAGCCGCCTGGGGCCCCCATTCGAGGAACGCTTCCCAGGTGCGCGGCACTTCGTCTTCGCTGACCATATTGGTGTTATAGCCGATGCCCATATGGTGCACGCGGCCGGCGAAGAACATGTCGTCTTCGTCGCGCAGGTCTTCCGGGATGGCGTGCTTGTGCTCGCTGTCGTGGGCAGCAAGCCAGCCCTGCTCCTTGAGGTTGAGGAACAGTGCCGGGTTGGCGGCCCAGATGACATCGGCGCGTAGTCGGCCGGCCTCGATCTCGGAAAAGATCCGCTGCTCGAGTTCTACACTGCCGGAGTAGAGCAGGTCGATCTCGATCTCCGGATGGCGCTCCTCGAAGGCCTCGATGATCGGTTCGACCACATCCAGCTGCATGGAGGAGTAGAAGGTCACGGTACCGGACGGCTCAGCCCAGGCGGCGGATGTCATGCCGGCGGACAGTGCCGTGGCAGCGGCGAGCAAGGTCAAGGTCTTCATGGAGGCGCTCCCATATGCTTACGTATGTTGTTGTTTTACCCTAGAGGCCATAAATGACGGCTAAGTGACGAAGCAATGACGTTCTTGACACAGCAGCATAGTCACACTTTTTACATGCCACCATGTTCCGTCTTGTACTCACCTTGACCCCAGGTTACCCAGCATGAAATTCGCCACCCTTGGTCCCGCCGCCAACAACCACGTGCTGGTACTCGACCGCTACCTCAAGCAGCGTGCCATCGACGGCGCCGACGTGGTGCTATATACGAGTTTCGATGAGGCGTTTCCAGCGCTGCTGGACGGCGAGGTAGACTTCCTGCTGCAGTGCACCGCTCATCCCAGCCATGGCGACTGGGTAGGGCGCAGCATGCATCGCGCCTTCCCGGTGGACAGCTTTATCGCTCCCAGCAAGCCGCTGGCGATCCTCGCCCGCGCCGACGTCGAGTCCCCCCAGCGCCTCGGACTGCAGCCGGCTACCCGCTACTATGCGGATCTTTCCGGCTACGCCGAGCTGATCGACGAACCGACCACCGCCAGCGTCGCCGAGGGCCTGCTGGCGGGGCGACTCGAGGCCGGCATCTGTGCCCTGGAGTACCTCGAGCGCCACCCCGAGCGGCTGCGGCTGGTGGCCGACCTCGGCCCGGCCCTCGACACCTGGGTGGTGTTCGGCCGCACCCCCCTCGATGGCGACCTGATTCACTGCGCACCGCCGCCTAGATAAGGAAGATCACCAGCGCACCGGCCACGATCAGCGCCAGGCGCAGCCACCACGCCTTGCGCGCGATCACTCCAAATGAGATGCCGGTGAGGCCTACGGCAATCTTGAGCGCATCGAGCAGCGCGCCGCCGGGATTGCTGTCGAGACGGATGATATCGGGGTTGCTGATCATCGCCAGCGGGATAATGTAGAGCCCGATGCCCAATGCCATCGCCTTGAGCGCCACCTTGAGCCAGTTCTCGCCGACCATGCCAGCGGCAATGAAAACGCCACCGCACACTGGCGGGGTGATCGTCGAGAGCAGCGCAAACCAAAACACGAACAGGTGCGCCAGCAGAGGCTCCAGGCCCAGCGCCGTCAAGGCCGGCCCGGCCACCGAGACACAAATCACATAGGCCGCAGTGGTCGGCACCTCCATGCCCAAAATCAGGCACGCCAGGGCGGTGAGCAGCAGCGCCGGCCACAGCATATCGTTGGAGAGCGACAGGATCCCCGAAGTGATCTTGACCCCCAGCCCGGTCAGCGACAGCACCCCGATCACTAGCGAGGCGCAGATGATGATCGCGCCGATGACCGCCACCTGGCGCCCCGCGGTCACCGCCGCCTCGGCCATCCGCTCGAAAAAGCCGCGCAGCGAGAAGCTCAGCGTCACATCGAAGAACAGCAGCGCCATACCGGCGAAGATCGCGATGCTCGCCGCATACTGCGGGGTATAGCCGCCCAGAAAGATCCGCTCCAACAGCAGCACGAACGGCACCGCAAAGAACAGCGAGGTGATCAGCACCTCCTTGGTGCTGGGACGATCGCTCTCGGCCATCGGCCGCAGATCGTGTCGAGTAGCGTAGGCATTGATGCCCACCCACACCGTCACGAAGTAGAGAATCGCCGGCAGCAGCGCCGCGGCCATTATCTGGGTATAGGGGGTGCCGGTCAGCTCGACCATCACGAAGGCGCCGGCCCCCATCAACGGCGGCATGATCTGACCGCCCGACGAGGCCACCGCCTCCACCGAGCCGGCCAGCGCCCGCGGGTAGCCGAGCCGCACCATGGAGGGAATGGTGATCGCCCCGGTCGAGGCCACGTTGGCTGAGGCCGAGCCGGAGATCGAGCCCATCAGCGCCGAGGAGATCACTGAGACCTTGGCCGCGCCGCCGGTCAGGCGGCCGGCAAAGGCGCTGGCCAGGTTCATGAAACCTCGCCCCGCCTCACCCGCGTTAAGCACCGCGCCGAAGATCACGAAGATCGCCACCACCCCGACGCTGACGCCGGTCAGCGACCCCCACAGGCCGCTCTCGGCGATGGTCAGGGTGCCGACGTAGCTGGCCATGGGCATCCCGGGGTGGCCGAACACCCCGGGCAGGTACTGCCCCAGGGCACCATAGGCCAGCGCCGTCAGTGCCACCAGCGGCAGCGGCCAGCCGATAGCGCGGCGCGCCGCCTCCAGGGCCAAGAAGATCAGGAACACCCCGATGACCATCTGCAGTTGGGTGTCGATAAAACCGTACTGGTTGGCCAGCGCCCGCTCGTTGAGGGCGATATAGCCACAGGCGGCGATGCCAAGGCCGGTAAGCAGCCAGCCACTGATACGCTGCCACGGCGTAGTGGCCATGAAGATCAGCACCCATGGCAGTGCAAGTGCCATGTGCAGCGGCCGGCTGATCAGCGCCGGGGTCAGGCCGTAGAAGATCAGGCCAAGATGAAAAATGACCGTGGACGCGCCCAGCGCGACCCAGCCGGGATGCAAACGCCGTCCGGCATCGGCATCAGAAGCGATTAGTAGCGACATCACAGGAATTCGATCAGGCAGTAAACGCCACCGCGGCCACCCCTGGGGGTAGCCGCGGTGCATGGAAGGATGGAATCAGCAGCAAACATTTATTCGCGCAACGCGTCGGGGACCTCGATATTGACCTCATCATAATAGCGCAGCGCCCCTGGGTGCAGGGTTCCCGCAATGTTGCCGACCATGTCCGGCTCGATGCTGCCCCACCAGCCCGACTCCTCTGCCATCGCCTCGCGACGCTCCCAGAAGGTCTTGGTCAGTTGGTAGGCGGTCTCGTCATCCATGTTGCTGGTGGTGTAGGCGATTACCGGCAGCGAGGTGGTTTCGACGTCTGCATCGACGCCGGAGTAGGTACCGGCGGGAATGGTCTGACGGGTCGAACCGGTCTGCTCGATCTCCTCATCACTCATCGACACCAGGCTGATCGACATACTCGCCGCGGTCTCGATCACGTTGGGCGTGGGGAAGGAGCTGGCGGTAACGAAGGCATCCACTTGGCCGTTCTGCAGCGCATCCGGCCCGCTGCCGATGGCAGCATCAGCCACCTCGACCCTGTCCAGCAGATCGAACAGCTCCAGGTAACGCTCCGCCTCCCGGGCGCCGAAGGTGCCGCGGCCGATCAAAATATGCTTGCCTTCCAGGTCCTGCATGGAAATCACGCCTTCATCGCCGGCGGCCACGAAGTGCATGGTGATGGCGGGGATCGGAAACAACCCGCGGATCTCCTGGAAACGCGGGCTCTGGCGCTCGGCAAAGGGCCCCTCACCGGCCAATGCCTGCTCTACCAGCCCCGGCGGCGTAGTGAACACATAGTTGCCCTGGCGCGCCATCACCTCCATGACGTTCTGTACCGAGCCCTGACTCTCTTCCAGGGTCAGCACGATCTCATCGTCGGTGCCGCGACGGATCGCCTCGGACAGCTCGACACCCATCTGGTAGTAGGCAGTACCGGCCGAGGCCGACTTGTAGGTGACCCGGGTCTCGGCCTGGGCCTGGAAAGCCAGAGTGGTCATGGCAACCGCAGCAGCAGAGGCCAAAAGTGTGCGTGAAAAGTGGCGCATCGAAATCTCCCGTGTGGCGCGTCCAGCGATAGCGCGCCTTGGTTATTGGTTGGACGGTGCACCTGTCACCGCATCATTGTTAGGCACCGTGTAATAGACCATCTAGTCAGTCTATGCACAACCATCACTGCTGCCATGATGCCTGCTCCTGGTGGTGGACGCGCCCACAGCGCCGCAGGCAGAACACGGCCATCACCGCAGCCAGCGCCGGCAGCAGCAGGCTAATGGCGTAGCTACCGGACAACCATACCAACAGGGCAACGCAGGCAGGGCCGGCCAGCACGCCCATGTAGGTCAATACCAGAACCGCAGCAGTGGCTTCGCTGACCTCGGCGGTGACACTCGTGCGCGCCACTTCGGCCAGATAGACACCGTTCCAGCCGATCGCCGTGGCCCCCGCCAGCACCAGCAGCACCACCACAAGCCACTGGGGCAAATGCGTGCCGGTCAGCGCCAACAGCGAGAACAGCACCGCAATGCCTATCGAGAGCCCGATCAAGACCGGCAGGCTGGCGCCTAATCGATCGGCCATGAAGCCCCATCCCAGGCGCCCTGCCACCCCCGCGGCATGCATCACCGAGACCACGATGCCGGCCATCACCAGGGTGATAGTCAGCTCCTCGACCATGAAGGCGACCGCAAAACTGATCAGCGATAACTGTGCGGCCGCCAAGCAGAACCCGGCCAGGCCCATCCAGCGCAGCGAGCGACGACGATACAGCAGCGCCAGGCTGCCGTTGCCCTTGCCCGATGTGGCAGCCTCACCATGACGGTCCCAGCGCGGCTGTCGAGACTGTAGCCACAGTGCGGTCAGCACGCTCATGCAGCCCAGCAATAGGAAGCTCACATGCCAGCTCCACGCCTGGGTCAGCGGCGGTGCGGCAATGCCCGCCAGGATGCCGCCCAGCGGCACACCGGTCTGCTTGATGGAGTAGACCATGTTGCGATGCGGGGCAGGCGTGTAGCGCGCCAGGAGCTGTGCGGCTGCGGGATTGGTCATGCCATAGGCCACGCCCAGCAGCAGCGTGGTGGCGAACAGCGACAGCGGTGTCTGCAGCAGCGCCACGGCACAGCCCAAGGTGATCACCAGCATCGCCAGCTGACTGGCCCGGCAGGCGCCCAGGCGCCGCGCCACCACACCGGCCTGCAGCGACACCAGCATGGCCACGCCATAAAGAAGGCTCACCTGAAGGCCAACCAACCCGGTTGGCAGGCCGAAGGCCGCGGCAATCTGCGGCGCCAGGGTCGGCACCAGCAGCATCGCCGCGCTGCACAGCGTCTGTACCCAGGTGGTGGCCAGCAGTACCGTCTTGCCCTCCCCCCATCCGGCGTCGGTGCTCGGCGCCGCGCCTACCAAGGCAGCGGCTCACCGTTGCTATGCCAGAAGCCACCGCTGGTTGCCAGTGAGAGCGCTTCGATCCGCGCAGCGATACCGGCCGCCGCCTCATCCGGCGAGATCAGCCCGCCGAAATTGACCATGCGCGTTTGCACATAGCCGGGATGAAGCTGGGCCACGGCGATACCGCGGGGGGCGAGATCCACCGCCAGCGACTTGCCGAAGGCATTGAGTGCCGCCTTTGAGGCACGGTAACCGTAGCGACCGCCGGAGTCGTTGTCGGCGATGGAGCCCATGCGACTGGTGATATTGGCCACCTTGCTGCCCTCCCCCAGGCACGTCAGCAGCGCCTCGGTGACGCGCAGCGGCGCATAGGCGTTGATCTCCATCTGCTCGCGGATCGAGTCGAAGTCGATCTTGCCGAGCTGCTCGTCGCGCAGCAGGCCGGCGTTGTTGATCAGTAGGTCGAGCCGTGTGCCATGAAGCGCCTCTGCCAAGCCCGCCACATCGGCATCAGTGGTTACATCGATCCCTTCGATGACCCGTTCGGCGACCTCGGCGAGCTCAGCCGACGCCGACCGGCACACCCCAATCACCTGCCAGCCCTCGCGATGATAGTGCTGCGCCAGCGCCAGACCGACGCCGCGATTGGCGCCGGTGATCAATACCGTGGACGTCATCTCGCCTCCTGACATGGTTAGGGTTCAAACCAAGCCTGGAGGCAAGCGGATGGGGAAGCAAGGGGATCTGCACGTCATCGAGCGACAGCATGGCACCAACGATCACTTTTCGCATGAGCTCATCCCTCTGAGTTGCTGTTAGCAATCAGTGCTCGAGTGAGAACTCACCGAGTCGACAGACTTGGGCGCTTCGGATGAAGGCAGTTCAGCAGCCCCGCCTGAATGGCGGCGATCGATGAACAGGGTATTGCCTGGGCGACGTTTGGCCTGGGCCTTGAGCTCCGAGAGCTCGGCAGACAATTGCGGCGGCGCCACCACTTCTCCTGCCGCCACTGGCCGGGCGGCCAGTGAGAGGCTGACGAGTGGATGAAAGACCGTCTGTCCCTGGCGATTCTCGCCTAACAAGCCACCGGCGGCACGATGCTCAGGACGATAGAACTCGGGCACCAAGACTGCAAAATCGGTTAGGATCTTCTCGCACGTTGCGCGCCAATCCTCGCCACTCAGCAGCAGCATGAAATCGTCGCCGCCGACATGGCCGAGAAAGTCATCGGCGTCGCTCAGGCGTGACAGTAGTAGTCGCGACAGTGCCAGGATCATGCGATCGCCCTCAGCGTAGCCATAGCTATCATTGTAGGCCTTGAAGTTGTCCAGATCGGCAAACACCGCCACCAGCGAACGCCCTTGTCGCAGCCGCTCGGTCAGGGTCTCCTGGATCAGGATATTCCCCGGAAGTCCGGTAAGCGGATTGGCGTTACGCGCCTGACGTACCTGGATGGAGGTGATTTCTCTGAGCAGGTCGACGATATTCCCCATGCCCAGATAGCCCCCCTCTACATCGACGAACACGAAGTCCTCCTGCTGCAGGCCACGAGCATCGGTGATGCGCTGGCTCAGCGCTTCCAGTGGCGTTCCCTCGGGGACGCAGAGCAGCTGGCGGTCGGCAATCTTGGCGACGCGACTACGCGCATGCAGCGCATGGCTATAGGGGTTGGTGAACAGTGTTAGGAACTCGTGGCGGCGCACCACCGCTACCGGCATGCCTGCCTCCACCACCGGCACGCAGCGCAACGTCGGTTGTGCCCGGAAGCGCTCGGCGAGTGCCAAGACCGGTAACTCCGGCGACACCGGCGCTACCGCTTTGATGATGGCACTGGCACTGCGACGTGGCGTTTGCAGTGACAAGCCGTGGTTAGGTAGTAGATGGGATACTTGGCGTGGCGGCTCGGCGCTGGGCCTCGCAAAATAGTATCCTTGCAGCAGTGCCAGGCTGCGATCCAGCTCCCATAGGCAGCGATGCTCCTCAGCGGTTTCGATACCCTCGACGATCAATTGACAACCAAGGTTGCGGGCCACATCCAACAGTGAGCGCAGGAACTCGCGTTTGTCCTGGGAGATGTCGATACCGCTGACGAAATGGCGATCCAGCTTGACCATGTCGGGGCGCAGCTCGGCCCAGTGACGCAGGCTGGAGTGCCCCGCTCCCAGATCATCCAGGGCGACCAGAAAACCCATTTCCCGATAGTGAGCCATAGCGTGGCGCATCGCCTGGTAGTCGACGATAGGCAAGTGCTCAGTAAGCTCGATCACCACCCGCTCCGGCGACAACCCGGCCCGGTCGAGAATGGCCAGCGTCAGCCCCTCGCGAAAATCACGTTCCAGTAGCGTCGTGGGCATAACGTTCAGGAACAGCTTGCCCTCGAGCCTCAGTGCAACGAAACGCTGTATGGCCAGGCGTCGGCAGAGCAAATCCAGCTCTACCAGGCTGCCGGCCTGCATCGCGGTCTCGAAGAGCCGTTTAGGGGAGTGCAGTGGAGAGTGCTGAGGGCCACGAATCAGCGCCTCATAGCCATGAATGATGCGTTGCCCCATGTCTACGATAGGTTGGAAATAAGGCGTCAGCTGTTCATCTGCGATGATCATTTCCAGTAGATGGTGCTCGCTCAGTGTCATGACCGCACTCGTCATCGATGAAAGCTTCAGAGAGTGCGGCAGATCAATGGCAATCGCATGACAGTGGCGTGGAAAGCCAGGATCACGCCATTACACCTCGCCCGCTCACTCACCCACCTCTTGACCACGCCACCACTCGGCATACGAGCTGTTGCGCGGATGCTTGCCGGTCTCGTCAGGCGCGTCGTCATCCCACCACACCGGGCCGCGCTCGCCGAGGGCGATCTTGGCCGTATCCACTGCCTGGCGGGCTTCGCGCAGGGCGTCGTCGTCCTCGGCCTGCTTGGCGTGCTTGACGGCACGGCGGGCCTGCATCAGCGCCTTGACGCGCGCCTGCCGTGTGGCGTCGTCCAAGCGCGGATCGGTCTTTCGCCATAGTTTGTCCTTGGCAACAAAGTAGCGACCATCCGGCGTCTCGGGGTGTTCGGTGCGGGCCATAGGTGCTCTCAGCATCGTAAAAGTGGGTGGAACACGGCACCATGATAGGCCACTCATCGCGCTCGAGGTGCCTTTCATGCATGTTGACAATGCCATCCTGTCGCGACGCTCGGTACGTCGTTTCCTACCCACGCCGGTACCAAGGGAAACACTGGCGCATCTGCTGCGCGTGGCCAGCCAGGCCCCCAGCGGCAGCAATATCCAGCCGTGGCAGGTGCATGTGGTGAGCGGCGCGCCGCTGGCGGCGCTGAGTCGCGCACTACAGGATGCCTTCGACAACGAGCCGGAGCAGCATCGGGCCGAGTACGTCTACTACCCTCGCGAGTGGTTCGAGCCCTATATCGGCCGGCGCCGGCGCTGCGGCTATGGGCTTTATGAGACGCTGGGCATCCACCGCGACGAGCACGACAAGCGTCGGGCCCAGGCGCGGCGCAACTACACCTTCTTCGATGCCCCAGTGGCGATGATCCTGACCCTCGACCGGCGCCTGGACACCGGCAGCTTCATGGACTGCGGCATGTTCCTGCAGAGCCTGATGCTGGCCGCCCGCGGCCAGGGCCTGCACAGCTGTGCCCAGGCCGCTATCGCGCCCTACCACCGAGTGGTCCGCGAGCAGTTGACGCTGGACGACAGCGAACTGGTGCTGTGTGCGCTGGCAATGGGTCACGCCGACCCGGACGCGCCGGAAAACGGCTTCGTGCCCGTGCGTGAGATGCCTGAACGCTTCACCCGCTTCTACGGCGACTGACCGTTTCGGCTAGCGAGTCACTATCACGGCGGCGGCAATGGCCACCGCGACTAATATGCTGCCGGCCAAGTTTCCCGCGTGGCGCACGTATTGATGCAGCATGGATGTCCCTCTTAAACAATGGCAAAGCGATCAGAAATGATGCGTGTGACGGGCACCCCAAGCTCGATCAAGCCACCCTCTGCAGCATTCATCATCGGCTCAGGCCCACAGATAAAATACTCGCGCTGGTCGTCGTCCTCGGGCAGACAGCGCTCCAGCAGTGCCTTGTCGATATAGCCGGTCTCGCCCTGCCAGCCCGCGGGGGGGTCGCTGAGCACGTGGATTACCTTGAGCGGCAGCTCGGCTTCGAGTTCGGCGAGCTCGTCGCGATACGTCACTTCGTCCCAGCTGGGGTTGGCGTAGATCAGCCACAGCGGCAAGGTCACGCCCTGGTCGCGAAAGGTGCGCAGGATGCTCATGATCGGCGTGACGCCGATGCCACCGGCCATCAATACGGCGCCGGAAGCGCTACGCACATCGGGAATGAAGGCGCCGTAGGGTCCTTCGATAAAGGCGCGGGTGCCCGGCGTTATCTCCGGCAGAGTGGCGGTAAAGTCGCCGAGATCCTTGGCGGTGAAGGAGATCCGCCCCGGCCGGCAGGCGCTCGATACCAACGAGAACGGATGCTGCTGCAGCGAGAACGGCGAGTCGCCGAGGGTGATCCAGAAGAACTGCCCGGCGTTGAAGTTAAGGCGATGCTCCCCAACCGCTTCCAGGGTCAGGGTGGTGGCATCGCCTAGCGCCGGCTGGTTATCGACCACCTGCCAGGGTTGCTTGCGCAAACGCCAGAGGCGCAGCAGCCGGGTATCGGCCAGCAGATACACCGGCACCAGCAGCGCGGCGATGAGCAGCCCAGCGGTAAGCCAGCCGGCAGTGTAGTGGCCGGCCATCAGCGCATGGCCCAGCCCGCCCATCACCACGAACAGCGCCAGACCGCCGTGCAGCAGCCGCCACCACTCATAGGAGAGCCCCAGCTGGACCCGCCACAGCGAGCTGACGATCAGCACCACGCTGGCCCCCAGCAGGCCGATCAGCGCCAGGGCACGCAGGGTGTCCTCGCGGGGGTCGAGAAATTCGAGGTAGCCAGGATCGGCGGCGAATATCAGCAGCGGGTGCAGCAGTACCAGCCACAGCGCCACCAGCCCGGTCTGGCGGTGAAACTGCAGGATGTTGTCGAAGCCGATACTCTCGGCAAACCAGCGATGGCGCCCGGAAATGACGACCTGCATGCCGAACACACCTAACGCCAATAGGCCGAACATCACACCAATGGCGCCGAGCAGGCCACGGGGTTCTTCGGGGACGGAGAGCAGCGCAATACCTAGCGGCAGCAGCGCCAATAGCAGATACAGGCTGCCCCATAGCAGCCCACGGCGAGTGATGGGTCTCATCGGTCCTCCTTGGCTCGCATCCATGCTTGCCAAGCCAGTGTGGCCGAAGCACAGGTTATATCCTAGTCGAGCCAGCGCCTGCTAGGCTGTTGGCTCCGCCACTTGCTCACTGCCATTAAGGAGGATGTCATGAGCCAAGACGCACCCCAGCAGGATCACACCCATCTGTTCGACGATGCTCGCTCGCGCCTCGAGGAAGTGTTCGAGGCGCTGGAGATTGCGCGGGACGCCCGCGAGCGCCTGATGCAGCCGGCGCTGTCGCTGCAGGTCAGCGTACCGGTACGCATGGACGATGGCAGCCTCAAGGTGTTTCCCGGCTGGCGGGTGCAGTACGACACCAGCCTGGGGCCTGCCAAAGGGGGCATTCGCTTTCACCCCGCCGTCGACCAGCTCGAGGTCACCACCCTGAGCTTCTGGATGGCGGTGAAGTGCGCGGTCGTCAACCTGCCCTTCGGCGGCGGCAAGGGCGGCGTGCAGGTCGACCCCAAGCAGCTCTCGCGGCTGGAACTCGAGCGGCTGGCGCGCGGCTATATTCGCGGTATTGCCGATGTGATGGGCCCCAATCGCGACATCCCTGCCCCCGACGTCAACACCAACGCCACGGTGATGGGCTGGATGTCGGATGAGTACGATCACTTGGTGCGCGGCCAGACCCCGGCGGCCGTCACCGGCAAGCCGCTGACCCTGGGGGGCTCCTTTGGTCGGGTGGCGGCCACCGGCCGTGGCGCCCTCAAGGTGTTGGACATCTGGGCCGAACGTCAGGGGCGCAAGCCGCAGGACACCACGGTGGCAATACAAGGCTTCGGCAACGCCGCCTACCATTTCGCCAGCCTGGCCCATGCCGAGGGCTACAGGATCGTCGCGGTGTCGGACTCCGGTGGCGCCATCTACGCCGCGGAGGGCCTGGAGCCCGACCCCATCAAGGAGGAGAAGACCCGCAATCAGCAGCTCAAGGGCATGGTCTACTGCGATGACTCGGTGTGCCACGCCGACGGGGTCGAAGCGATTGAGCAGGACGAACTGCTGGCCCTCGACGTCGACGTGCTGGCCCTGGCGGCGCTGGAGAATCAGATCCACGAGGACAACGTCGACGACGTGCGTGCCGGCCTAATCCTCGAGATCGCCAATGGCCCGCTGACCTCAGCCGCCGACGAGGCTCTCGAGGCACGCGGCGTGCCGGTGCTGCCAGACGTGCTTGCCAACACCGGCGGGGTGATCGTCAGCTACTACGAGTGGGTGCAGAATCGCAGCGGCGATCGCTGGAGGGAGGAGACTATCAACCAGCGCCTTGATGCAGTACTGGAACGCGAAGCGGCCACGGTGCTCGACCGCGCCGAAGCGGAGCAGATCTCCTACCGCAGGGCGGCCTACCGCCAAGGCATCGAACGCATCGCCGAGGCGATCCGCGAGCGCGGCAATAGTCAGAATGGCGAGCGCTAGCCACGCCACGTAGTGCTTGGCTCATGCGGGCACCTCCTGGTTCATCAGGGTGCGGGCGATCTGCAGCAGTCGCTGGTCCTGCCAGCGGTCCGCTACCAGCTGTACGCCCACCGGCATATCCGCCGTGCCGTGACTGAGCGGCAGGTTGAGGCACGGCACGCCGAGCAGCGTCCAGGCGCGGCAGTAGAGCGGGTCGCCGGTGGCATCGATACCTTCCGGCGCCACCCCGGCGGCGCTGGCGGCGAGAATCACGTCGACCTGCTCATCGAACACGCCGCTCAGCGCCTGCTGCATGGCATTGGTGGCTCGGCGCGCTTCGAGATAGCGGGCGTGGCTGATGGCTCTGCCCTCCTCGAGCAGCTCGACCAGCTTGGGACCCATCTGCTCGGCGAAGCGCGCGTACTCGCTGGCCAGGGTCTGGGCGGCCTCATAGGCCATGACCACCTTCTGGTGTTCGACCAGCACTTCGTAGCGCGCATCCAGGTCCAGCGGCACCAGCGTTGCGCCGGCCTGCTCGAGACGCGACTGGGCATGGGCCAGGGCCTGTTCGACGTCGTCGTCCAGCGCGACGTCTCCCGGCAGGCTGCGCACGCCGACCCGCACCCCAGCGAGGCTCTCCAGCGGCATGATCCGCGGGGCACGGGTCAGCGCCGAGAAGGTGGTGCAGATATCCTCGATGTGTCGCGCGAACCAGCCCAGAGTATCCAGCGACGGCGCAAAGGATTTGACCCCGGCGGCGCTCACGGTGTCGAAGGTGGGCTTGAAACCGAACACCCCGCAGAAGCTGGCCGGACGAATCATGCTACCGGCAGTCTGGGTGCCGAAGGCCAGCGGCACCATGCCGTCGGCCACCGCTGCCGCCGAGCCGCTGGAGGAGCCACCGGGCGTGCGGGTGAGATCGTGGGGGTTATGGGTCTTGCCGGGGGTGAAATAGGCGAACTCGGTGGAGACCGTCTTGCCCATGACCAGCGCGCCCTGCTCCTTGAGCAGCGTGACCAGGGCGGCATCGATCAGCGATGAGCGGGCCTCCAGATAACCGCGGGTGCCCCAGCGAGTGGGCAAATCGACGGTGTCGATCAGATCCTTTAGCCCCACGGGGACACCGTAGAGCGACCGCCCAGCCAGCTGCGCATCCAGCGCCGGCTGCTCCTCGGCCAGGGCCTCCCAGGCTTGCACCTCGGGTTCGCGTTGAGCGATGCGCAGGGTACAAGCATGCCACCAGTCGAGCGGCTTGGCGCGGCCCTCGGCCAGGGCGGCCTGATAGGCGTCGATAGTCATGTCGTGATTCACGTGTTTTGTCTCCTTGGGTCGGGGGCACTCAGACAATCAGTTTCAGACCAACCAGCAGCATCAACAGTGCAAATAGCCGCCTGAGCAGCCGCGGCGAGAGGTGGTGGGCGAGCCGCACGCCGACGCGGGCGCAAGGCACGCTGAACAGCGCAATGCCAAGGAAAGCCGGCCAGTAGAGGTAACCCGTGCTGTACGCCGGCAGGCTGGCCTGACCCTGGCCGGTGATCATGAAGGTCGCCGCGCCCACCGCTGCGATGGGCAGGCCACAGGCCGCCGAGGTGCCAATGGCACGTGCCAGCGTCGCACCGCTGCGGGCCAGCCAGGGCACGCTGAGCACCCCGCCGCCGATGCCAAACAGCGCCGAGAAGGTGCCGATCAGAGTACTCGCTGCGAACATCGCCGGCATGCCGGCCGGCTGCCGTCCCGGCTTGGGTGGCCTGGCCAGCAACATACGCAGCGCCAGCAGCAGCATGAAGATACCGAAATAGCGCTCCAGCAACTCGGCGCGCAGTTGGTCGGCAATCAATCCCCCCAGCACCGCGCCGACCACCAGTCCAGGCAGCATGCGCTTGAGCAGGTCGATCACCACGGCACCCTTCTGCCAGTGTCCCAGCGCCGAAGAGGCGCCGGTCACGGTGATGATCGCCAGCGAGGTACCGATGGCGAGGTGGATGACAATGCCAGGATCGATACCCTGCTGATTGAGCGCCACGATCAGCGCCGGCACGATCACCACACCCCCACCAATACCGAACAACCCGGCGATCATGCCGGCCACGGCACCCACCAGGCAGAAGAACAGCAGCGCAGACAGCATTCGAACCTCGCTCCAGACACCATGACGGATGGGACCCCGGGGGTCCCATCCGAGGATACGCTGCCAGAGCGCTTATTGGACGACCTCGCTGGCAAAGGAGGCGTCGACGATATCGTCGTAGTACATCTCGCCCTGGATATTGCCGACGAACTGCTGCATCTCGATGGCGTTGGTGAAGGCATCTTCGGTGATCATCACGCTCTCGGGATAGACGTTATTGTCGATCATGCGCTGTACCGCGGCGTCCACCACGTCGCCCTGCAGGTCACCGAACTCCATGCGCGCCACCGCCTTGGCAGTATCGGCGTCGGAGTGGATCAGCGCCAGCGAGTCGTTGATGGCGCTGACGAAGCGCATCACCAGATCGGGGTTGTCGTCGATCATCTCCTGGGAGGTATTGATGGTCGAGAAGGCATACTCGGGATAGTCGTCGGTGAAGGCGTGAATGATCTCCAGGCCCTGGGAGATACCCTGCTCGACCTGCGGCTGATAGGCCACCGCGATATCGCCGCGTCCGGAGAGCACCGGGCCGAGCTCAGAGCCATTCTGCACCTCGGTGAGGGAGACCTCACCATTGAGGCCGGCATCCTCGATCAGGCGCTTGATCAGGGTGTTCGATGTGCCCGGCGCCAGACCTACCACCACCTCCTTGCCTTGGAGGTCGGCCGGCGACGAGTAGTCGAGATCGGGATGCGCCAGCACCCACACCGGGGCGCTGTTGGCCACCGCGCTGATCGCCTTGCCGCTGCCACCCTGCTCCTGGGCGAAGCCGACATGCTCCGGGCCATGTACCGAGAACTGCGACTCGCCGGACAGTACCGAGGCCAGCGCCGCCGGTCCCGACCCCGCCGAGCGCACCACCGGTACATCGATGTTGTGTGCGTTGAACAGGCCCTCGTGCTTGGCCACATAGACCGGCAGATAGAGCAGCGAATGGAAGGCTTCGTTGATCAGAATGGTATCCATGTCATCGGCCTGGGTATGCGCCGATGCTCCCAGTGCCAGCAGGCCGGCGCCGAAGGCGATACGCTTGTAGGTTGAAGTGATGTTCATCGTGCAGTGCCTCTTGTGGTTATTGGTGGTGGTGCTCACTCGATGCTGCTTCGCTAGTAACGCGTCATTGTGGTGCTATTTATGCCCTTTCTCCCACGGCAATAAGCGCTTCTCGACCTGAGAGACAATCACGTAGAGCACGATGGCCACGATCATCAGCATGATGACCCCGACCCAGACGACGTTGAGATTGAACAGGTTGCCGGCGACGAAGATCATGCGACCCAGGCCACGGTCGGAGGAGATGAACTCACCGCCAATCTCGGCGATCAGGGCGAAACCGATATTCAAGCGGAAGGCGGAGATGATCCATGGCAGCGTGGCCGGCGCGACCACCTTGGTAAACACTTCACGCCGGCTGGCGCCCAATGAGCGCATCAGGTTGATCAGGTTGCGATCGATCTGGTGGGTACCCTGGTAGGCGGAGAGCAGCGCGACCACGAAGGTGGCAACGAACGCCAGCATGATCTTGGAGAACATTCCAGAGCCGAACCAGATGATGATCATCGGCGCCAGGGCGATCTTGGGCAGGCCATTGAGAGCGACCATGAACGGATCGATGATGCGTGCCACGCTGCGGGAGAACCACAGCAGCAAGCCGCAGATGGAGCCTAGAATACTCCCCGCCAGGAAGCCCACCACGGTGGCATAGACGGTGGCAATGGTATCGTTGAGCAGCTGCCCGGACTGAATCAGCCGCCAGGCTTCACCGGCAATCCCCACCGGCGAGCCCATTAGGAAGGGGTTGATCCAACCGACGTTGACCCCGATTTGCCATAGGATGATGACCAGCGCCAGCCCGGCGCCACGCCACAGGTTGTCGGTCAGCAGCGTGTTGCCAGCCAGCTGTTCGTCGTTCTCCTTGACGCTGCCGGCGCGAATCACATGGGTGTGCAGCTGTGCCTCGCTCATGACTCACCTCCGGCGATCTGAATGTCCAGGTCGTCCCAGATGCTGTCGAAGAAACCCTGGTAGCGGGCGTCGCTGCGCGCCTTGAGACATGACCCCAGTTCGCGGGAAAGGCCCACGTCATAGATCTTCTTTACCGAGGTAGGACGCTGGGTCATCACCGCGACACGATCCGACATGGCAATCGCTTCGCCGATGTCATGAGTGATCAAGACCACCGTCTTGTGGTGCTCCTTGAGGATCGAAACGATCTCCTCCTCGAGCACCAGCCGAGTCTGGTAGTCGAGTGCCGAGAACGGCTCATCCAGCAGGATGAGGTCGGGATCGGTGATCAAGGTGCGGATCAATGCCACCCGCTGACGCATGCCGCCGGAGAGGGTATTGGGGTATTGATCGGCAAAATCGGCCAGGCCGTAGCGTGTCAGCTGGTCGCGCGCCATTTCATAGCGGCGAGCCTTGCGCACGCCCTGAATCTCGAGGCCCAGGCAGACGTTGTCGATGATGGTGCGCCACGGAAAAAGCAGGTCACGCTGCAGCATGTAGCCGACCCGTGCGCCGCATTTGGGGTCGCTGCCGCGCAGCGTGATACTGCCATCGCTAGGCTCCAGCAGGCTGGCAATGATGTTGAACATGGTGCTCTTGCCACAACCGCTGGGGCCCACGATGCTGACGAATTCTTCTTGCTTGATATCGAGGCTGATGTCTTCGATCACCTCGATGGCGTCGGCACCCGGGCTACTGAAGGTCTTCTTGATGCCATCGAGAGTGATGACGCTGTGGCGCTGCACGCCCTGCGCACCACGCGGGGCTGCTTGGGTGACGGAGGCGGCCATTGATGCATTCATCGCTTGATCCTTTGGGATACCTGAGTCAAGCAGACGCTGCATAGAGCGTGCCAAAAATCGATTTCTATTTATAAAATCAATGTGGTGATGTAAAAACGAGAAGCGTGGGTTTTGGCGTCATTCGAAGCAGCGGGCAATCACGGTGCCAAGGCATGAGTTCCATGCACCATGATGAGCATCGTTTCATCAACGGCTGACGTACGAGCCTGACTGCCGTAGGCTTTAGCGATTCCCTTTTGCCATCAGGAGCCACCATGAGCGACCGCCAGGCGCGCCATCAGACGTCGATGCAAAAACTCAAGAACCATGTCGATGACAAGGTGGCCCAGGCCACCGAGCAGCGCGGCCAGCTGCTGGTGTTCACCGGTAACGGCAAGGGCAAGACCACCGCCGCCTGGGGCACGGTGACCCGTGCGCTGGGCTATGGCTACAAGGTCGGCGTGGTGCAGTTCATCAAGGGGCTATGGGAGTGCGGCGAGCGCCAGCGGCTGGAAGAGGATAGCAACCTCGAGGTAGCAATCATGGCGACCGGCTTCACCTGGGAGACCCAGAACCGGGAGTTGGACACCCAGGCGTGCCAGGCGGTCTGGCGCGACGCCGAGCGCATGCTGGCCGACCCGGATGTGTATCTGGTGGTGCTCGACGAGATCACCTATATGCTTAAGTTCGGCTATCTCGATATCGCCAGCGTTCGCGCGGCGCTGGAGAATCGCCCGCGGGAGCAGACGGTGATCGTCACTGGGCGCAATGCGCATCGCGAGCTGCTAGCGATGGCCGATACCATCACCGACATGCAGGAGACCCGGCACGCCTTCAATAGTGGGCTGCAGGCGCGCCGCGGCATCGACTACTGATCAGTCGCGGAAATTATCATACTGCAATGCCAGATCGGGCCCCTGCTCACCTTTCAACAGGGCGATGACCTGCTGCAGGTCGTCGCGCTTCTTGCCGGTGACGCGGACCTTGTCGCCCTGGATCTGGGTCTGAACCTTGAGCTTGCTGTCCTTGATCAGCTTGATGATCGCCTTGCTGTCAGCCTGCTCCAGGCCCTGCTTGAGCTTGACGTCCTGGCGAGCCTTGACGCCAGACAGCACCGGGTCTTGCTCCTCCATGCAGCGCGCATCAATGCCACGGGCGATCAGCTTGTTGCGCAGCACGTCGAGCATCTGCTTGAGCTGAAAATCGACATCGGCCTGCAGCGAGACGACCTCGCCGTTGAGTTCGAAACTGGCATCCACGCCCTTGAAGTCGAAGCGGTTCTGGATCTCGCGGTTGGCCTGATCGACGGCATTGCTGGCTTCGTGCTTGTCGAACTCGGAGACGATATCGAAAGAGGGCATGGCGTGGGCTCCTTAGAGAAAACTGGCGACGATTCTAAGCCAGGCCCGCGGGCATTGCACCCGTCCTCAGGGCCTGGCGCAGTAAGCGCCACTGCCCGTTGCTGGTCCGTCGGTAGGCTGCCCCCTACCCCGCCTCACGCGCACCGCTCTCGAGGCGCTTCTGCATCTGCCAGGCGGCACAGCCATCGACGTAGTAGTCGTCGAGCCAACGCACCAGCTGGAAACCGGCGCGGCGGTAGAGTCCCAGTGCAACGCGGTTGTCGGCGCGCACCTCCAAGGTCACAGCCGCCAGCTCGCGACGGCGGGCCTCGGTCTCCAGCGCTTCCAGCAGACGCCGCCCCAGGCCATCGCCGCGGGCCTCGGGGCGTACGCAGAACGAATACAGCCGTGCCTGGCGGCTGTTACGCCTCAACAGCAGCGTGCCATAGCCCAGCAGCGCGCCAGCGTCGGCCACCGCCAGCAGGGTCACCGCGTTGGCCCCCTTGAGCAGATGGGCCAGCTGACGTCGGCTGAAGCGGTCGCCATCGAAGCAGTCGTGCTCCAGCTGGCAGAGGGCGTCAAGATCGGAGGGATGCGCCGGGCGCAGATGCGTGGTCATGATCGTGTGTCGTAGTGTTTGCGCGGATTGTGGCTTTCGCAGGGGCGCGTGTCAGCGCCGGGCAACATGAAATTATTTCACCGTGGTGCGCTATTGTCCCTGCGTCATCTTGGTCGCATGCTAGCGCCGAATCTCTCCTGGTCTGGAGTCCACGCCCATGTGCCCGCTGCGAATCGTCGTCGACCAACCCGCCGACTGGCGCCCTTATTACCCCAGCGACGATCTGATCAGTGCGGCAGACTTCCTCGTCGATGAGCGCCTATCGCCACAGCACGACGCGGCGACGCATGTCATCAACCTGTGCGCCGGGCTCGACTATCTGGACACCGGCTACTACGTGTCGCTGCTGGCCCAAGCCCGCGGCCAGCGCGTGCTGCCCAGCGTCGAGACACTCAATCAACTGTCACGCAAGGCGCTGATCGACCTGCAACTGGACAGCCTCGCTCCGCTGCTCGGCGACCTGGCACGACGCGGCGCGCTGAGCGGAGATGAACTGAGGCTACGGGTGATGTTCGGCGAGTGCCAGGAGGCAGCGCTGGCCAAGCTGGCTCGGCGGCTGTTCGAGCGTCTGCCCTGCCCGCTACTCGAGGCGCGCTTCGTGCGCCGTAGCGATGGCTGGCGACTGAGCCGACTCAAGCCGCTGCCGCTAACCTCGCTGGGCGCAGACGAGCAGGACCTGTTCGCCACTGCGCTCAACCGCCACTCGCGCAAGATATGGCGCACTCCCAAGGCACGGCGACGCTATCGCTTCGACCTGGCTATTCTGGTCGCCCCCCAAGAGACGCTGCCGCCGAGCAACAAGAGCGCGCTGAAACAGTTCATCCGCGCCGGTCGCCGACTGGGCATCGATGTATCGCTGATCACCCGCCGCGATGCAGGCCGCCTGGCCGAGTTCGATGCACTGTTCATTCGCGAGACCACTGCACTCGACCATCACACCTACCGCATGGCGCGCCGCGCCGAGCATGAGGGGCTGGTGGTCATCGACGACCCACGTTCGATCCTGCGCTGCACCAACAAGGTCTACCTGCACGCGCTGCTGCGCGCCAAGCACATCGCCTGCCCCGATGGACTGCTGCTGCATCGCGACGATCTCACCGCACTGCCCGGCAAGGTTGCCGACCTGACCTACCCCATGGTGCTCAAGGTGCCCGACGGTGCCTTCTCACGCGGCATCGTCAAGATCGAGTCCCACACACAGCTGGTTGAGGAAGCACGCCGGCTGTTCGACAGCTCGGCGCTGCTGCTGCAGGAGTGGCTGCCCACCGAGTACGACTGGCGCATCGGAGTGCTCGATGGCCAGGTGCTGTTCGCCAGCCGCTACTACATGGCCCGCGGCCACTGGCAGATCTACCAGCACGCCAACGGCAAGGTGAAGAGCGGCGGCTTCAGTACCCACCCACCCCACGAGGTACCGCCGGCGGTGCTCAAGACCGCCCTCAAGGCCACGCGCCTGATCGGCGATGGCCTGTACGGGGTCGACCTCAAGCAGATCGGCGAGCGGGTGGTGGTGATCGAGATCAACGACAACCCCAACGTCGACGCCGGCATCGAGGATGCAGTGATGGGCGCCCGCCTCTACGAGCGCATCATGGCGGTATTCCTGGAGCGCATGGAGGCACGCCGCCGATCACAGCGCTAACCGGCTGTCATCAGGCGACGCTGACCTCGTAGCCGGTGAACTTGCGCAGGTTGATCACACCGGTGTCGAGCAACAGGTACTGGCCCTTGAGACCCAGCAGGGTGCCGGCGACCTCGGGCTGCTTGTCGAAGTTGTGCGAGACGATCTTGCGCGGATGCTCGAGCACCGGATAGTCGAAGTGCAGCGGTGTGGCATCGAGCGGACGCAGGCTATCGGTGCCGAAGCGCTCGCGCAGGCCGGCCAGGCCGCTGTCGAGGCTGGCCATCAGGCGGTCGCGCTCGGCGATCAGGTCAAGCGGCTCGACCTCGCCCTTGAGCATCGCACGCCAGTTGGTGCGGTCGGCGACCTGCTCCTTGAACAGCATCTCGACGAATCCCGACTGCTGGCGAGTATCCACTTCCATGATCGGTAGCGCCTGGATCGCGCCCTGATCGAGCCAGCGTGTCGGCATCTGGGTAGCACGGGTAATGCCCACCTTGAGCCCCGACGAGTTGGCCAGATAGACCACGTGGGGCTGGAAACAGTGACGCTCGGCCCACTCCGGTTCGCGGCAGGTCCCGGCATCGAAGTGGCAGGTCTCGGGCTTGACGATGCAGGTGTCGCATTGGGCAAGCTTCTTGAAGCACGGGTAGCAATAGCCCTGGGCGAAGCTCTTGCGCGTCGCGCGCCCGCAGTGCGTGCAGGCGATGGCGCCAGTGTAGTGCAGCGCCAGCGGCTGGCCGAGGCGTGCATTGAGGTCGAGGCGTGCCTCACCCGCGCGCAGCGTATACTGAGCAGGCGTATCGCCACTGCCGGGAGTGATCGCCATCTTGGTCAAACAGCCCTGCATCGCGGTATCGATCAGTTCACCCACTTAATGCTGTCCTCGCCGTCGCTGCTGCAGCTGGTACGCTCCAGGTAGCCGACGCGCTCCTCGGCCGGAACCTCGTGCTCGACTTCATACTTGATCACCGCCTCCAGGCACAGCTCGACCTGCTCGGCGCTGAGCACTCTCCCGTCGGGCCATTTACGTAGCGCCACTGCCTGCTTGAGGCTCGTGTAGATCGCCGGCGACATCTGCTGCACCATGCGGTCGAAAGTCATCTCACTCATTGCTCTCTCCTGTTCGCGCCCGCAACGCTCAGCGGCGCCGCGCCCGCTCGCTATAGTACCAGCCCAGCAACAGACCTACCGCCAGCCCGCCGATATGGGCCTCGTTGGCCACATTGCCGAAACCGACCGTGCCGGCAAAGCCGGTCATGGTGAAGACCATCCAGCCGAGCATGAACACCACCAGCATCTGCGGCACGAAGAAGCCGCTATGTGGGGCGCGGCGCGACATCAGCCACACATAGCCGAGCAGCGCATAGTCAACGCCTGACATGCCGCCGAACAGCACCGTACCGGTGGCATACTGGGCCAGATTGGCGCCGATGCCGCTGACCAGCACCAGCATCAATATCTGCCGTGAGCCCTGCAGCGACTCTACCTGGCGGCCGAAGTACCACAGCCACAGCATGTTGAAGATCAGGTGCATCCATCCAAAATGCAGGAAGGCCGGCGACAGCAGCCGCCACACCTGCCCCGAGGCGAGCGCCTCGCTCAGCGGCATGGCCACCAGGCTGCCGTTGGACACCCCCAGCGGCACGATCGCCAACAGCGCGATGACCAGATCGCCAAACACTGCCATCAGCCCAAATACCGCCAGGCTCAAGGCCACGCAGGCAGCAGTGACCGGTGCCAGGGTAAATGGGGTGGCCAGCGACGCAGCACCGGAAACGGTGTCCGCGCGGCGCTTGCCCTGAGGCATGATCGCCTCGCCGTTGCGCCAGCGCTCGAGCAGTTCCATCAGCGCCTCGCGCTGCTCGAGGTCGGCCAGCCACAGGGTATAGCCGTGCTCGTTCTCGGTGAAGCGATGGCCGATGCGGTGCGCCCATAGTGCCTCGCGCAGCGGGCGGGTATCGGTATCGCGGGGCAGTTCAAGCACCTTGTACATGGCGTCTTCCTTTACTCGACGGCGCCTATCGGCGCTGTATAGCCGACATAGGTCGCCCATGATACCCGACGCACAGAAAAAATCCGGCGGAGGGGGCCGCCGGATCGAAAAGCAAGGGATCATTCAAGGGAACACTTACTCTGATAGCCCCAGCAGGCATGAGTTCACCGCGCGACATAAAAAAATGTGTAACATTTTGTGTCAGGTCAATCGAAGTCGATTTCCCAAGGCAGTGGACGCGACTGCTCCTCGCGGGGCACGCTGACCCAGACAAAATGATTGGCATCCAGGCGCTGCTCACCGCTCCAGCGATAGGCCACCAGGCGGCCGAACTTCACTGCGCTGTAGTCGAGGCAGGCGATGTTCGGCGTCGGCAGCGCCGGGATGCCCTCACACCAGTAGTGGCCGATGAACAGCGGTGGCTGCTCGGGGCCGTAGTAGCTGAGACGCTGGCGCTCGGCATCGCTCAGCGGTCGCAGCTCGAGGTCACCAGGCAGGTTGTCGGGCTGGAAGATCACATCGCCATAGCACTGTGGATCGCGCGCCCAGAAGTGAGTGCGAAAGGTCTTGCGCGTGAAACCGTCACCGGAGTGAATCTCGGTACCTTCGGGCAGCGGCAGGTGGCTGCCGCGGGTCAGACGGTCGAGGGCGCGAAAGGCCAGGGTATCCGGATCCACCGACGCCTCGAGCATGGCCTGGTCGAGGCGCCCATCGGGACGCTCGCGACGCAGCGCATCGATCAGCGGCTGATCCCAGCAGGCGTGCACCACACGCAGCTCGTCGAGATCGAGAAACAGCGGGATCTGCATGAACCAGCCCAACACGTCGTCCCACTCGCCGGGATGGTCACGGTACTGCTCGAGGGTATTCATGATGATGCGATTGTGACGCGGCGTATGCGGGCGCAGCCAACCGTGATCACCGAGGCGGTGACAGTAGGCCAGGGCGTTGTATTCATGGTTGCCCATGACGATCTGCGCTTCACCCTCCTCGACCATGCGTCGCGCAATATTCACGGCGAGACGAATCCGCGGCCCGCGGTCGATCAGGTCACCGAGGAAGATCACCTTGCGTCGCGGGTGGCGATAAACGCCGCCGCGCTGATGGTAACCGAGCTTCTCGAGCAGCGCGGCCAGCGTCGCCCCACAGCCGTGCACATCGCCGATCAGGTCGTAGCCTTCGATAGTGGACGCCAAGCTCACCTCAATCTCCCAACCGGCTGCTCCAGCCGAGTTTGCTACGACACACTTCGTAGTAGTTGTAGCCGTGGGGGTGCAGCAGCGTCAGGCGCTGCGGTTTACGCCGCACGTAGAGAATGTCGTCCGGTTTGGAGACCACTTTGGTCTGCCCGTCACAGCTGACGTGGGGATAGGCCTCATTGGTCTCGCCGATGTGAATGCGGATCTCGGACGCCGCGTCCACCACGATTGGCCGGCTCGACAGCGTATGCGGGAACATCGGCACCAGGGTGATAGCGTCAAGCTTGGGGTGCATGATCGGGCCTCCGCCAGACAGCGCATAGGCGGTGGAGCCGGTCGGTGTGGCGATGATCAGACCATCGCTACGCTGGCTATAGACGAAGTGACCGTCGATGAACAGCTCGAATTCGATCATCCGCACCGCCTTGCCGGGATGCATCACCACGTCGTTGAGGGCGTCGGCGGCGCCCACTAGCACATCATCGCGGTACACCTCGGCGTCGAGCAGGAAGCGCTCCTCAACCTCGTAGTGGCCGGCCAGCACTTCGCCGACGCGCTCCTCCAGCTCGTTGGGCGAAATATCGGTGAGAAATCCCAGCCGCCCACGATTGACGCCTAGCACCGGGGTGCCGGTTCGGGACATCGCCCGGCCAGCTCCCAGCAGGCTGCCGTCACCGCCGACGACGATCACCAGGTCGCAGATCTCACCAAGCGTCTGACGGCTCGCCTCGCGGTGGCCATGGTCGAGCAGCACCGTCGCGGTACGGTCCTCGATCACCAGCGTATAGCCGTGGTCGTCGAGAAAGCGAATCAGCCGCTTGAGCGTGTCCACCACCTTGGCGCTGCCCAACCGGCCTATCAGGCCGATGGTCTTGAAATTGGTCATGTTATCGCCCCTGTGCCGAGGCCGATCATTATGCGGTTTGGCCCCTGCCCGGGCAAACGCGCGGCTCTTTTTTCAGTCTCCTGCATCCACTTGCCAGCCTGCCGCGTATCCCTGGTTGCAGCACTACGCTGCAAGGGGAAATCCCCGCTTCAAATCAGAAACTCATTTGGATGAGAGGACAATTGTCATGATGCTACACAAGAAGACCCTGCTGGCCACCCTGATGGTCGGCGCCACTGCCACGGCCAGTGCGCACGGCGCCACCCTTCTGGCCCTGGGCAGCGACGGCGCCCTTCAGCACATCGACACCGACACACTGGAGGTGACTCATAACGCCGAGGTGCAGGGTGCCACACTGCTTGGCATTGATGTACGCCCCGCCAATGGTATGGTCTATGCGCTCGGTGACGACCAGCACTTGTATACCCTCGACCCGGCCAGCGGCGAGGCCACTCAAGGCGTGATGCTCGGTGAAATGCTGCCGCTGGACGGTCCGCTGGTACTCGACTTCAACCCCGCCGCTGACCGACTGCGACTGATGGCCGCCGATGGCACCAACTTCCGCGTCAACGTGGATACCGGGGAAGTGGCCGTGGATGGCACCCTGGGCTACGCGGAGGGAGACGAGATGCCAAGGGTAGTCACCGGCGCCTACACCAATAGTTTCGACGGCACCGAGAGCACCCAGCTGTTCAACGTCGATATCGGCAACGGTCATCTGCTGCTGCAGGACCCGCCCAACGACGGCGTGCTTCAGGACGTGGGCATGATCACCGAAGGGCTGGAGAATGCCTCGCTGGACATTCTCTCGGATGGCATGGGTGGTAACACCGCCTACCTGCTCACCGGCATGACGCTGCATGTGATCGATCTCGACAGCGGCAGCCCCGATACCCTCGGCGACATTGAAGGGCTCGAGGGCGAGGTGCTCGACATCGCGGTAATGCACGAGATGTGATTCAGGCCTGCCGGTATAGCTCCGCGCTCTGCCGGCGCTTGACCCACCACTCGTTGACCAGCAACGACGCGAGCATGATCGTACCGCCCAGCGCCAGCCGCGCCAGGTCGGCATCACGGTTCCAGATCACTAGATTGACCAAGAGGCCGGCAGGAATCAGCGCATTGTTCATGATTGCCAGCGCCCCGGCATTGACCAGCGTCGCCCCCTTGTTCCACAGGAAGTAACCGCCTCCCGACGCCGCCAGGCCGAGCCACATCAATACGCTCCACTGTAGCCCCGTGGTCGGCATCATGCTGCGATTCCCAAAGGCGAGGTAAGCCACTATCGCCAGGCACACCGCGCCCAGATAGAACCAGCCGAACACGCTCAGTTGCGGTAGTCCCGGGGGCAGCCGTGTGGCCAGGTGTCGATAAGCAACCTGACCGAAGGCGAAGCACAGGTTGGCTCCCTGCACCACCAGGAAACCCAGCCAGAAGCCGCTGTCGATACCGTCATAGCGAATCACCGCGGCGCCGATAACGGCGAGCAACGCGGTCAGCAGATAGAATGGCGTAAAACGCCGCGCCATGGCATCGTCCAGCAGGGTGATATACAGCGGCGTAAAGATGGTGAACAGTAGTACTTCGGGCACCGACAGCAGCAGGAACGACTGGTAGAAGAATACGTACATCAGCCCCAACTGGATCGCCCCAATGCCCATCAGCGCCAACTTATGGCGATGTGCCAGCAGTTGCGGCTTGAGAAACGGCAGAAACAGCAGTGTCGCCAGCGCGATTCGCGTGAGCACCGCGAAGTAGCTATCGACCTGCCCCGACAGATAGACGCCGATCAGCGAAAACGAGAAGGCCCACAGCGCCGTGACGCCGATCAAATACCCCATTGGTAAACCCTCGGATGCATAAAAGTTGACAGCCATTATACGCGTCATGCAACGCCTGACCAGCATCGCGCGGGTCAGCTTCGACTCTCGCTCCGGCGAACTCTCGCGCTGCGCTTGGAGCGGCAGCGGCCAGGGCGGCGTGACGGTCAGCCGTGACCCCGACGGCCTGCGCTTTCATGAGCAGGGGCGCTTCCGGCTAGACCAGGGCGGCGCGGAAGTAGCGTTCCACAACGTCTACCGCTGGTCGCTGCACAACGACCATATTGGCCTCTATCACGAGCGCCGCGGAAAAGAGCATGCCGTGTGGCTATTCAACCTGATCGCAGCCCCCGGGGGCGATGCCCTGGTGGCCCACCAGGCCCACCTGTGCGGCGATGATCAGTACACCGCCAAGCTGACCCTGCGCGACGCTGGTATCGACCTGGACTGGCAGATCAGCGGCCCGCGCAAGGACGAGCGACTCTACTACCGCTATCGCCAGGCATGAAAAAAGCCCCGCCGGGCTGAACCGTGCGGGGCAAGGGAGGCTAGGCGCGACCGATCAACGGGTACCGGCGGCCATCCACTCTTCCATCATCTGCTCGTAGGGGATCGTGGTGCCCTGGGGCATTTCGTCATCAAGCTGCGGCTTGGGTGCACCGGCCTGCTCGAACCAGTACTCCGGATCCTGCTCGTCGTTGAGCACCGGCGCATAGGTCTCGAAGACGTTGGCCCGCGCCAGACGCGCCATGATGTCGTCCAGTGCACCGGCCAGATTGTCGAGGCCTTCCTGGGGTGTAACCTCACCGCTCATCACCGGTGCCAGGTTTTGCCACCACAGCGGTGCCATGCGCGGATAGTCAGGGACGTTGGTGCCGGTCGGCGTCCAGTTGGACTCGTTGGGGCTGCGGTAGAATTCCACCAGGCCGCCCAGCTTGGGCGCCAGCTCGGTCATCTGATCGGAGAAGATGTCAGACTCGCGAATCGGCGTCAGCCCGTGCATGAGTTTCTCCAGCGACACCGACTTGGAGACGGTGAACTGGCCGAACAGCCAGGCCGCTGTGCGACGATCCTCAGGCGTGGAGTCGAAGAAGGTCCAGGACCCCACGTCCTGATAACCAACCTTCATGCCCTCTTCCCAGTACGGCCCGACCGGAGACGGTGCCATCCGCCACTTGGGGTTCCCTTCGTCATCGGTGACCGGCACGCTGGGGTCGGTCATGTCGGCGGTGAAGGCGGTATACCAGAAGATCTGCTGGGCGATCTGCCCCTGTGCCGGTACCGGGCCAGCCTCGCCGAAGGTCATGCCCTGGGCCTCTTCCGGGGCGTAGGCGTTGAGCCAGTCCACCGCTTTCTGCATGGCGAACACCGAGGCCGGGGCGTTGGTGCCACCGCCGCGAGTTACGCTGGCGCCCACCGGACGGCTCTCTTCGTCGACACGGATGCCCCAGTCGTCCACCGGGTTACCGAACGGCACCCCAGGGCTACCCATGCCGGCCATGGAGAGCCAGGAGTCATGGAAGCGCCACCCCAGCGACGGGTCGCGGCGGCCATAGTCCATGTGACCATAGACGCGCTGGCCATCTATTTCACCAACGTGCTCGGTGAAGAATTCGGCAATCTCTTCATAGGCGGTCCAGTTGGTAGGCACGCCCAGGTCGTAGCCGTAAATGTCGCGGAACTGCTCCTGCAGGTCTTCACGCTGGAACCAGTCATAGCGGAACCAGTAGAGGTTCGCGAACTGCTGCGACGGCAGCTGGTAGATGCTGCCGTCCGGCCCAGTGGTGTACTGGATGCCGATGAAGTCATCGAGATCCAGGGTCGGCGACGTGAAGTCCGCCCACTCGTTCTCCATTGCCTCGGAAAGGTTAATGGTGGTGCCGTAGCGGATATGCGTACCGATGGCATCGGAATCGTTGATGAAGCCGTCGTAGATGCTGTTACCCGACTGCATCTGGTTCTGCATGGTATCGACCAGATCACCCTCATTGATGATGTTGTGGGTGACCTCGATACCGGTCAGTTCGGTGAAGGCTTCGGCCAGGACATCACGCTCGTACTCGTGTGTCGCAAGCCCCTCGGCGACGGTACTGATCGACATGCCGCGGAACGGCTCGGCCGCCTCGGCAAACCACAGCAGTTCCTCGATCTGCTCCTCGCGGGATAGCGTGGAGTTCTGGAAGTGTTCATCCACCAGCCTTTCGGCGATGGCCCTGGCATCGTGGTTGTCAGCGTGCAGCGCCGCCGAGGCGAGCATCAGGCTGCTGGCGAGCACCGTCAGTTTCATCCTGGTATGTTTCATGATGACCTCGTTATTGCTTATTGTTGTCTTCCTTGACGCGAAATCCATCCGTGTACTTCGTCTCACCCCCAGCGCATCAATATCAGTAGCCAAACTACCGATAAGGCCAGGGCGAACCAGATCGTGATGTCGGTGAAGCCCACCACGATCAGGTGGATGTAGGCCGCGCTCAGCAGCCCGATGAACAGGCGATCACCGCGGGTGGTAGCGATCGGCAGAAAGCCCTTGCGCTCCACCGTGGGTGAAATCACTTCCCAGGCCGTCATGCCGGCAAGAATCGCGGCAATCGTCGAGAAGAACACCGCCGTGGGTAGGGTCCAGACCATCCATGCCATCTGCGTATCCCCCTCAGGTGCGGCCCAGGGCAAAGCCCTTGGCGATATGGTTGCGAACGAAATAGACCACCACGATGCCCGGCAGGATGGTCAGCACCCCTGCCGCCGCCAGTGTGCCCCAATCGATCCCCGAAGCGGTCGAGGTGCGGGTCATGATCATGCCAATTGGTTGGGCATTGGTGGCGGTGAGAGTCCTGGCCAGGAGCAGTTCGACCCACGAGAACATGAACAGGAAGAACAGCGTCACGCCTATCCCAGAGCGGATCATCGGAATGAAGATCTTGACGAAGAAGCGTGGGAAGCTATAGCCGTCAATGTAGGCGGTTTCATCAACCTCCTTGGGCACGCTGCTCATGAAACCCTCGAGAATCCAGATCGCCAGCGGGATATTGAACAGACAGTGCGCCAGGGCCACGGCAATATGGGTATCGAACAGTCCCACCGAGTAGTAGAGCTGGAAGTAAGGCAGCAGAAATACCGCCGGCGGCGCCATCAGGTTGGTCAACAGCCAGAAGAACAGATGCTTGTCGCCAATGAAGCGAAAGCGACTGAAGGCATAGGCCGCCGGCAAGGCCACCGAGATGCTGATCAACATGTTCATCAGCACATAGCCGATGGAGTTGACATAGCCCATGTACCAGGAGGAGTCGGTGAAGATGCCCATATAGTTGGCCGTAGTAAAGTTCTGCGGCCACAGCGAGAAAGAACCGAGAATTTCGCTGTTGGTCTGAAAGGACATGTTCAGCAGCCAGTAGATCGGCAGCATGATGAACACCAGATAGATCGCCAGCAGCGTTCGCGGGCGTAGCCGTGAGCGTCCGCGCTTGCTCGCTTCGGCGCGCTGGAACTGGCCGCTGGACTGCCCTTGAGGCGCACCCGCCTGCTCGACGTGAGTGTCGATTCGCTGGTTCATATCAAACGCCTCCCCGCTCGGCTTTGTCTTTCTGCATGTTCATGATGGCGGTGTAGAACACCCAGCAGACCAGAAGAATGATAAGGAAGTAGATCAGTGAGAATGCCGCCGAGGGCCCTAGATCCTGTTGGCCAATCGCCATGGTAGCCAAAGATTGGCTGAGGAAGGTGGTGCTACTCCCCGGCCCACCGCCGGTGAGCACGAAGGGCTCAGCATAGATCATGAAGGAGTGCATGAAGCGCAATAGCACGCCGATCACCAGCACATTGGTCAGCTTGGGCAGTTGGATGTAGCGGAACACCGCCCACTTGGATGCCCGATCGATGCGCGCCGCTTGGTAGTAGGCTTCAGGGATCGAGCGCAGGCCGCTGTAGCAGAGCAGCGCGATCAGAGGTGTCCAGTGCCAGACATCCATCAGAACAATGGTCGCCCAGGCGTCCACCGGATTGCGGGTAATGTTGTAGCCATAGCCGAGTTCGCGCAGGCCGACCCCCATCAAGCCGATATCACCACGGGTGAATATCTGCCAGATACTGCCAACGACGTTCCAGGGAATCAGTAGCGGCAGGGTAATCAGAATCAACACCGCCGAGGCTTGCCAGCCGCGCTTGGGCATGAGTAGCGCAATGCCGATGCCAAGCGGCACCTGAATCGCCAGCACAGTGAACGAGAAGGCGAACTGGCGCAGCAGCGCCGCCTGGAGGCCGGCATCGTTGAGCGTACGTTCGAACCACTCTATGCCAGTGAAGAAGCGGGTATTGGCGTCGAAGACGTCCTGCACCGAGTAATTGACCACTGTCATCAGCGGAATGATGGCCGAAAACGCCACCAGCGCCAGCATCGGCAGTACCAGCAGCCAGGCTCTATTGTTATATACCTTATTAACCATGCTCGATCTCCACTCGGTATTCGTCGGCGTAGAGCCCCAGCCAGCGCTCGGGAAAACGCAGGTAGGCCAACCCGTGAGGGAGTGGCTGATCCTCGTTCAAGCGAACCTTGAAGAGTTCCTCCCCCAGGTAGCAGGACATGATGCGGTAGGTGCCAAGGTCCTGGACGTCCTTGACGCTCACCTCGAGATCACCGTCACCGGGAGCGACGGCCACCTCGATGAATTCCGGGCGAATCCCCAGCTTGAGGTTGTCGGTACCGCAGCGGCGGGCGGCATCTACCAGACGCTGTCCCACCGGGATGGAAAGGTCTCCGTACATCAACGCTTCGGACGTGGCGCTGACGGGTATGAAATTCATGCCGGGGCTACCAATGAAATAGCCAACGAAGGTATGTGCGGGGGCTTCAAATAGCTCGGTGGGCGTGCCGAACTGGACGACTTGCCCTGCGTACATCACCGCGATCTTGTCGGCGAAGGTCGAGGCTTCGAGCTGATCGTGAGTGACATAGATCATGGTGATGTTGAACTGCTCGTGAATCTCTTTAAGCTTGCGACGTAACTTCCACTTGAGCTGCGGGTCGATCACCGTCAGCGGCTCGTCGAACAGAATCGCAGACACGTCATCACGTACTAAGCCGCGCCCCATGGAGACCTTCTGCTTCTCGTCGGCAGTAAGGTTCTTGGCCTTGCGGGTAAGCTGAGCGGTAAGGTCGAGGATATCGGCAATCTCCCTGACCCGTGGTTTTACCTTGCTTTCCGGGGTGCCGATATTACGCAAAGGGAAGGCCAGGTTGTCGAACACCGTCATGGTGTCGTAGACCACTGGGAACTGAAATACTTGAGCGATATTGCGCTCTTCAGGTGGAAGATCGTTGACGATACGCTGGTCAAATATCACGTCCCCTTCGGAGGGATTGAGTAGCCCGGAAATGATATTGAGCAGCGTCGATTTACCACAGCCAGACGGTCCCAGCAGTGCATAGGCACCGCCCTGATGCCAGGTATGACTCATTTCACGAATGGCATAGTCCTGGGGAGAAGACGGATTCTCCGAATAACTGTGAGCTAGCGACTTCAATATGATCTCGGCCATGTCAGCGCCCTCCTCGATGGCTCGGCACGTGCACAATGGCGCCGTGCTGGTCGAAGGCATACATCTTGTGAGTCGGTAGGAAAACCGTGATGCGCTGATCGGTTTCGAAGCGATGCACGCCACCCAGATGCAGCACCAGTGAGAAAATATCGTTACGCACGTGCAGGAAGGTTTCCGAGCCACTGATCTCGGACAGTTCGACGGTCACCTCTACTTCCAGGTCGGTGGGATGCAAGCGTGACAAGCTGATATGCGAGGCGCGTACGCCGAAGTGGTAAGCGCCAGGATCTAGGCGCGAAAAGACCTCATCGACCGGGAAATAGAGCGTGTCATCGAATGACACTTCACTGCCCGAGACCAACCCCGGCATCACATTGATCGGCGGCTCGGAAAACATCTCGGCGGTGAGAATGTCTCGGGGCCGGTGATAGACGTCCTCGGTGCGACCGTACTGCAGCAGCCGCCCTTCATGCAGGACCGCAGTGTGGCCGCCGAGCGCCAAGGCTTCGTTGGGTTCTGTCGTGGCATATACCGCAATGCAGTTCTTGGCCTTGAACAGTTCACGCAACTCGTCGCGAAACTCTTCGCGCAGCTTGTAATCAAGATTGACCAGTGGCTCATCGAACAGGATCAACTCAGCGTCCTTGACCAGCGCCCGCCCCATCGCCGTGCGCTGCTGCTGGCCACCGGAAAGCTCGAGGGGGAAACGATCCAGTAGGTGCTCGATATGCAGCATCTCAGCGGTTTCATGGACGCGGCGCCGAATCTCCTGCTTGTCTACCCTGGCCAACTGCAGCGGCGAGGCGATGTTATCGAACACGCTCAGGGTCGGATAGTTGATGAACTGCTGATACACCATCGACACATTGCGTTTGCGCACCGGCACCCCGGTGACATCGCGACCGTGCATCATCACTTTGCCGTGGGTTGGCGCTTCGAGCCCCGCCATCAGTCGCATCAGGGTAGTCTTGCCTGCCAGGGTACGCCCCAGCAGCACGTTGAAGGATCCAGGCGCCAGCTCAAGGCTAACGCCCTCGATGTGGGTGCTGGCGCCGACTACATGATCGATATTTTCTAATATCAAGGACATGCCGAACTCATCGTGATTGTTGTATGGGTGACGACGTCACTTGCGTTCTCGAACCCTAGTGCAGTTTCGTTCGAACATACAATCATGAAATTACGAACACGCCGCAACGCTTCCTGCCGACACTCACAAAAATAGCTCAAGCCATTGTTATAAATGAATTTTTATCGACATTATACTTTTGACTAAGCCGCTCCTGTAACCGAAGGCCGGTTTGCATGGCATCCCATGGTCACCGAAAAAAAGGTAAAGCACTGGTTTTTATAACTTTATTTACCATGCAAGACATCGAACACAGCGCTTGGATAGCGCCTATAGCCTGGCATATCCCCTATATTTCAATACGTTACTTCTCAAGCACGGGCAATGTCTGGCAATGCTTGATGTTCGTTAGATTTTCTTCTATGTTCGTTTTCAAACACACATTTTCAGATCTGTCACCATGTGACGACCCCACGACGACTCAGACGGAATAGCGCCATGCCCTCACCTTCAGCGACACCGTGTATGGACCTCTTCGTGATTGGCGGAGGGATCAATGGCACCGGCATCGCCAATGATGCCGCAGGACGTGGCCTGGCGGTCGGCCTCTGCGAACAAGCTGACCTGGCCAGCGCCACATCGTCGGCTAGCAGCAAGCTGATTCATGGTGGGCTGCGCTATCTCGAGCATCGCGAGTTTCGGCTGGTCCGCGAGGCGCTCAAGGAGCGCGAGGTACTGTTACGCAAAGCGCCGCACATCGTCTGGCCGCTACGCTTCATCCTGCCGCATCAGCCACACCTGCGGCCGGCATGGATGATTCGCGCCGGACTCTTCCTCTACGACCATCTCGGCAAGCGAGATAGCCTGCCCGGCTCACGGCGGGTCCGTTTCGATGCCGAGAGTCCGCTGCATCCCGATATCGTACAGGGCTTCGAATACTCTGATTGCTGGGTCGACGATGCGCGACTGGTAGTGCTCAACGCCCTGCAGGCCCAGCACAATGGCGCTGAAGTGCTAGTACGTACGCGCTGTGTCGATGCGCGTGAGGAGCAGGGGCGCTGGGTCATCACCCTGGAGAACACCCTCACCGGCGAGCAGTCGGTACGACATGCCAAGGTGCTGGTCAATGCCTCCGGGCCTTGGGTCGAAAGCTTCATTCGCCAGAGCGCCCATCGCCAATCGCGCTACGGCATCCGCATGATTCAGGGCAGCCACCTGGTCGTGCCACGCCTCAATCACGACGATCGCGCCTATATCCTGCAGAACAAGGATGGTCGGATCGTGTTCGTATTGCCGTATCATCAGGATTTCAGCCTGATCGGCACCACCGATAGGCGCTATGACGGCGACCCCTCGCGGGTATCGGTAAGCGATGAGGAGACCGACTACATCCTTGATGTGGTCAACTTCCACTTCAAGCAGCAGCTTAGTCGCGATGACGTGCTGAGTAGTTTCTCGGGGGTGCGCCCGCTGTGCGATGACGAATCCACCGACCCATCGGCAATGACGCGTGATTACACCCTCGACCTGGACAGCCATGGCGCGCCGATGCTGTCGATCTTCGGCGGCAAGATCACTACCTACCGCAAGCTAGCCGAGGCAGCACTCCGTGAGGTCGCGGAACTGTTACCGGAGATGGGCCGCAGTTGGACGGCCGAGGCGCTGTTGCCGGGGGGGGATATTCGCTCCCAGAGCGAGTTCAGTGCGCAACTGATTCGTGACTACCCGTTTCTCGGCGAGGCCAGGGCGCGGCGCTTTGCCTCGAGCTATGGCAGCCTGTGCCTAGGCTTCCTGGCCAACTGTACGCACGAAGAGGGGCTGGGTGAGCACTTTGGGGCCGGCCTGAGCCAGCGAGAGGTAGATTATCTGATGGATCATGAGTGGGCGCATTGCGCTGACGACATCATCTGGCGCCGTACCAAGCTTGGCCTGTTGCTCGACGCCGAGCAGCGTCAGCATATCGACGATTATCTCGCCTCGCGTATGCTGACAAGCCCTGCCTGAACGTCGGGCTCAGTCATCCGAACGCGTCTTGAGCGGCGACAACAGTTCTCGCTGGTTGGCCTCTGCGTCATCCTTGTTCAAGTAATGCAAGTGCGCCTGATGGTTAATCTTCTGGCCCAGCTCCTCGGCTCCCTCAGCCAGCGTATCGTGGTAACGCTCCCAATCCTCCCAGTCGTGGGGCGTGCCGCTACGCGGACGGTGCTGACCGGCCTCACGGGCACGCGACCAGGCAAGCTCCTCCAGGGTGTTGGGCTTATCGTCGTCCTTGTCGAGGTTCAGGCCTTTCTTGGCCAGATACTGACGTGCATCCATCGCGTTTCCCCTTGCGGCATATTCAAGGCAGCCCCTGGGGGCGTGCTTCTCCCTTTTCGAGTCGTGTGTCCGGGCAGGGTTCCACCTGCGCCTGGCCATAACGTTGGCTAGACGTGTTACACCTATCGCATTACGCCATGCAGGACTCAGCTATGCTGAAATCGCGAGACACGTTTGCCTCCGTGGCACTCGTACCGGCACAAGGAGATCGTTCATGCCCAACAAGGCCCCCACTACGGTTCGCGAGATCATGTCACGTGACTGCTACCGGGTCACTGCCACCACCTCGGTGAATACCCTGGTCGAAGGCCTGGCCCTTCACCGCTTACCCGGGGTACCGGTGGTCGACCAGCGCGATCACCTGATCGGCTTCATCTCCGAGCAGGACGTGCTCGGCAAGGTACTGGAGAGCGCCTACCTCGACGACGAGCCACCGCTGGTCAAGGAGCTGATGCGCCACGAAGTGCTCGCCGTCACGCCCAACAAGAGCATCACCGATCTCGCCCAGGAGATGCTCGGCACCAAGCCCAAGGTATTTCCGGTCGTCGAGCAGGAGCGCCTGGTAGGTATCGTCACCCGCCGCGACGTGCTGATGGCCATCCTGCGCATGCGCGGCAAGAACAAGCACTGACCGTGCATTACGGCCAGAAACGCCGCCCGCGGGCGGCGTTTCTGGTTCGCCCCGGGTAAGCCACGCACAAAGAAAAGCCGCCACGCGCGAACGTGGCGGCAAGATCGAAAGTAAGCATAAGCACGAGGTTCGCGACTGCTATCGACGAAATGTGCTTATACCCACTGTGACCACCCGCTCTTGAAATGATTCACCCCAGCGAGAAATTTTCCTGCATGGGGTCCCGCAGCTTGCATGGCTAAGCCTCTGGATTTACTATCGAAAGCGCCCAGCGGGTGTAGCTCAATGGTAGAGCAGAAGCTTCCCAAGCTTAAGACGAGGGTTCGATTCCCTTCACCCGCTCCAGTAGTCACCCAAGCCGTTGATACCCAAGGTTTTACATACCAATCATGGGGTTAGGTGCTACAGAAATGGCTACAGAAGTGGCTACACCTGTTCTCTGCTCCAATGATACCCTCGCCCTGTCGATCACCGAACGATTGAGGGCATCACCATGGCCAGGGGCAAGCCTACCGACACTCGCAGCCTTCGCCAGCGCGGCAACGTCTGGTTCATCCAGAAGCGCCTATCTCCGACCCTGGCCAAGCACCTCGGTAAGAAGATCCTCCAGCAGAGCACCCAGACGGGCGACCTCGACGAAGCCTGTCGAATTAGAGACCGAGTGCTGGTCGAACTGTCCGATGTCGAGGCCCAGCTAAAGGGTCAGGCCAGCCAGCGCCAGCAGCGGCGGATGTTCCTGGAAGCAAGGGACCACCTGAAAGAAACGTCAGCTTCGCTTGTTGGCCCCGATCCACGCGACCCAGTGACGCTGTCCGACGTCTTAGACCCCGAGAAGCTGCCAGAGATCGAGCTAGACGCCTTCCAGAGCGTCCAGCAGGGGCACATACCGAACCGCTACCGGTTGAGCCTCAGAGGCGCTCTAGAGGACTGGACAGAGTCACCCTTGATCGAGCGGAAGCCTTCCACTGTCTCGAAGAACACCCTGGCCGTGGGCCTATTGCTTGGCCACCTGGGGGAGGAAGACTGCTCACTAGCTGACATCACGCGGTCCAAGGTGAAAGATTTCGTCACCACCCAGCTTGGCACCGGGAAGACGCGCCAGACAATATCCAATTATCTGTCGGGACTCTCGGCTATCTGGAACCACGGCGAATACTCTATGGAGGAAGAGCTTCCCTCCGGTAACCCGTTCAAAGGCCATAACCTCAAGCCCAAGGCCACTGTCCGGCACTATGATCAGTTCACACGAGCCGATGTTGAGGCGATCTTCTCCGCCACCGAGGACAACCGGGGGATCTACTACGTTCTGCCGCGCCTGGGCTTCTACACAGGGGCTAGGATCGACGAACTCTGTTCACTCAAGGCGACGGACATCGTTCAGCGCCAAGGTATCTGGTGTCTGGCCATCCGTGAGGGTAAGAACAGCAACGCTACACGAGAAGTCCCGTTGCATCCTGATATTAAACAAGAAGTTCTCGACCAACTCAGAGACAGCAAGGCTTCAGGTAGGGAATATCTTTTCTCTGAAGCTGAGGCCACTAAGCGCCGCGATGGCAAGAAGAGCCCGAAGTTCTCCCAGTGGTTTAGCCGTTTGATCAACAAGATCCTCTCCAAGGGTGGCCGGAATATATGCTTCCACTCCTTCAGGACCACAGCCATTACGATCATGGGTGATGCTGGTCAAAGAGAGGAAATCATCGTCTGGGTGACTGGCCATGAGCGAGGGCTCACTACCGCCAATAGGGTCTACAACCGGGGACCGACCTTCAAAACACGCCTTGAAGCAGTGGAGACGATACAGCTGGAGGCCTTGCATTGATAAAGCACCGGCTTGCGTATCCGAGTTTGGCTAAGCTACCTTGGGGCTGGCATGGCAATAACCTAGCAGGGATATACGGGATGAAGAAAAAACAGATCGGTCAGACTGATTTAAGCTCAGTGATAGGCATGGCCCTTATGCTTATAAGCGTTGCGGCATGGCTGACACACGTTATCACTTCATTGTCTGAAGGATGGTGGGGATTCCTAATAGCTGGTGCGCTATTCTTTCCTATAGGCATTATTCACGGCATAGGCTTGTGGCTTGGCTTTTTCTAGTGCCTCTTGATAACACACAATTTTCGGACAAGGTTAATCAAATATGCCCTCCAAGCCCAAAGTAATCTGCACCGCCCTTTTTTCATTTTTTATTTCCCAAGGGGCTAGTGCAGAGCTTATGTCAGTCAGTGATGTTAAAGGCTTCTTCGCGCAAGGAGATCAAGGAAGAACAATCGGCGTTAGTTACTCTCAAGGAGTGTTCGATGGGCTAATATCGATGGAGGGCGCCAGGCGTCATGAGGGTAGAGGCGGAGACGAATTCTGCGGATTATTCGATGCATATGAACGAGGAGAACAAGTTAGACACCCAGCATATAGAACGGAAGAGTTAATAGACGCATGGGAGCAGCATGGCAGAGATATGGAAGCAGCATTTGGAGACTTAGCCTTGAGCTACTTATCAGGACAGTACGGATGTTGACAGGGCCGAGCGAATATTCTCACCTTGCGTAAGCAACAAAGTAGGGCCGTCCGTTTCTCCTGCAAGAGGATGATATGATGATAGAAAAGCAATCAAAAGCGCAAGGCTTAAACCTATCCAACAGAGTCGCAATGAGGCGGGCCTTATCAGTGGTACAGTTATTTCGTGAACTACAGTCGGACCTCCCCCTTCAGACTGCCTCTCTGTTTGTCCACATCGCGGCCAACCCTGGCATTTCAATTAAACAGCTGATTGAGGAAACAGGCGGCCGTCAAGCGACAATTTCCAGAACGATTTCCGTTCTCTCGAAGTGGCAGGAAGTAGATAAACCCGGCTTTGGCTTAGTCTGGACCAAAGAAGATCCGCACGAACGACGCCGGAAACTGGTGTTCCTCACCGACAAAGGAGAAGAGTTCGCCGCTGAGCTAGCTGACATAATTCGATGAGCTGCACACACTCCCAGATGTAAGCTGACCCTACTCGTCCCTACGATAATCGTCAGAGATGGTCGACCAACTGACCACAGTGAGCCCTATCAAGCCCATAGGTCTGTACAACCCACACCGGCTTGTTGATAGCACCGATTTGGAGGGGGTAGGGTAAGTTATGAAAGCTACGCAGCGCGGGAGGCAGCTATGGGGTTCTTCACCCGGAATACAATGAACCTACAGGATATGGCACATCTAGTCACGTATGTTACCGCCGGGTCGGTCGGCTATTACGTCAAGCAGGGTGCATGGGTGGATGAGGACACCCGGGCCAAGATGGCAGGAGCCTGGCTCCAAAAGTTTGGCCATCGAGCGTCGCATTGGAAGCTGACGAAGTTGACCATGGTCGCTGATGGACTGGCCCGAAAAACCCTCTACCAGGCCCCTGAGTTTGCCAATGCCCTGCCATATTTAGAAGGCGAGGACGTAGACGAAGCATATGCAGAACTCTTCATGCAGAGCGAGCAAGCCCTACTCTTCAAAGGCATTACAAAGTAACCCCATAACATCGCCATTCCGGCCGTCCATGGGCTTTTTTGCTCGCTAAGCATCCCCTAGACGGAGCCCCTCTCCGCTCGACCCTCGACTACTGAGAGAGAGCTACGCAATGAGCAATATCGCAACCATGGCCAGCACCAACGAACCCACCATGTCCAGCCGCGAGATCGCTGAGGTGGTGGAAAAGCGCCACGACAACGTGAAGCGCACCATCGAAATGCTGGTGACCCACGGCGCCATCCGAAAACCTCAATCTGAGGAAACCGAGCAAATCAATAACTTAGGATTGGCTCGAAAGGTTCATCACTACCGAGTCAACCAGCGGGACAGCTACGTGATCGTCGCTCAGCTTTCCCCAGAGTTCACCGCTCGTTTGGTTGACCGCTGGCAAGAGCTGGAACGTCAGGTAGCCCAGCCCCAGGTTCCCCAGTCATTCGCCGAGGCGCTCCGTCTGGCAGCCGACACCCAGGAACAACTCGAAGAGGAACACGAACAGAGAAAGCTGGCTGATGCTCGCCGGGATTCCCTCCAGCGGGCCGTGGGTCGGTCACCTGAGGCCAGAGAGGTCGCCTGACGGCTGCTACCACACCGATCAGGGCCATCCTACCGCTACGCCTTTGAAACCTCTCAGAGAGCCTCACAGCCCCGCACGGGTTGCGGCCCACTACAGGAGAAGGTGGCATCACCGGCTTGGATCGTCGGGCGCGTGGTCTATGCCAATCTCTCCGCACCACAGAGAGAGCCGAGCCTCCAGGTCAATTCCCCCTCACTTCAGGAGGGGTTTTCCTGCATCTCGAAAGGATAAGCGCCTTTCCTTCATCACCACATCACACACCTGACCCCTTATCAGTAGAGCCACCCACTAGCTAAGCGCAGGACTGGGCCATTCGTACGCCCGGTCAGGTAGACCTGTGCCTATGGGCTTGTGGTGAGCTCGCTGGTGGGTGGTTCTACTTATGAGGAAAGTACGACCATGGCGAGCACCAACCCATCTGCCGTGAATCCGATCAACCGTGACATCGAAAGATTCTCCAGAAGCGGAAAGCCAGGCCACGCAGAGATACTGTCGCGTGGAAAGAAACTCAGAGAGCATCTCAGGAGAAGCCTTAGCTATATTGACAACCTGCACCCGAATAGCTGGCCTTTCGGCTCTGACGTAGATGCCGTCTACCCGATTGATCAGATGCTTTGCTTGAAAAAGCGTCTGGGAAGGGGTTACACGGCCAAGGTTCGAGGGGCATATTCCGGGCGAGTATCAGATCAGATATTGGAGGGACAACGAGAAAAGAGAAGTAATAGGGAGAAGAAAATTGAGAACGTGGTCTTCACTGACATGCAAGGTAGATCTGTCGATGATCCTGGATGCCCCTTATCGGATATTATTTCAGGCATCGCTAATCTAGATCATCATAGCCAGAAAGGCAGAAACATACCTCTAAACAAGGTCAGCCTTTACGTTATCCTTCAAGAGCTGGAGATGATTTCCACAAGGAGCGTTAAGGAACTCTTAAATGTTGGTGACAGGCAAGCCAGGAAGTACGTCAAGGCGTGTGGTATCGCTCTACCTTTTCTAGCGCGAGCACTGCCCGAAGCCCCAGCAGCCGCTGGCCAGCCTTCTCTTGAAGACCGCTTAGCCGCCTATCTCGACAATGGTGAATGACACATAAAACGCCTTCATAATCAGCAAGTTACTCTAACGGACGCAGTATTATATATACCCCCCGGATCACCTTTAAGATGGTCGCTCATGGGTGGTGAACATCCGTGAAGGATCCACGTCACTGGATACCTCTTCAGTCCATCTACTAGCGCGCCCATCGAACACTATAGACCTCCCACAGTCTATCCAGAAGGCTCATCCCTTGAGCCATAATCATCATCTATCAAACCCAGCACATTCTCGAAGGCAGTCGGTCAGGCTGGCGGTTCGTCCGTCTGCTGGTGCCGCCTGTCTGAAGGGAACCGACTGTCTCCGACAATGAGGACGAATCACTATGTCTACACCTTATGCCCTCGCTCATTCCTTCAAGATGGCGGGCGATGATTCAGACAATACAATACTAGATAATGCCTCCTCTACCGTCAGAATCTGGACGGATGGAGCATGTAGCAACAATGGTCAGAGTAACCCCCAAGGAGGCTGGGGAGCTGTTCTGCTGAGCCCATCGACAGGTCGACGCCTGAAGATCGCCGGAAGGCTAAGGGGCCACCCTATCACCAACAATCGAGCCGAACTGACAGCCGTCATCGAAGCACTGTCCGCACTGAAGGGGTCTGCCTCTGTGGATCTCACGACGGACAGCGAATACGTGATGAACGGTGCCACTAAGTGGCGGCACGGTTGGAAGCGTAAGGGGTGGAAAAGCTCCAGTGGCAAGGCAGTCAAAAATGTCGACCTGTGGCGCCAACTCGATGACCTCCTCCGGGCTCACTCTGTACGCTTCCATTGGGTCAGAGGCCACAGCGGACACCCTGAGAACGAACTTGCAGACTCCCTTGCAGTGACTGGCTCTGAAGGCGGGGAAGTAAGGGAATACGACCATATCGATGCAGGGAAGGAGTCCAATCATGTGTGAGCCCGTGGCTATAGCAACAACCGCTCTGACTGTCGGCAGTCAAATGTATGGGCAGCACCAGCAATACAAAGCGGCTTCTGCCCAGGCCGACGCTCAGAATCAGATGTATGCCCAGAACCGTCAGCAAACCTATGAGGCGCTAGGCGATCAGTATGCTGATGTCGGTATCAGGCAGAGTCAGGAACAGCAAGCATCCCGGGAGAGCCAAGAAGAGGTCACTCACCAGGCCCGATCTGCTATGGCGACGGCCCGTGTGTCTGCTGGGGAAGCCGGTGTGTCTGGCAGCTCCGTAAAGATGGGGCTTCGAGATATAGGCGCTTCCGCCGCTCGGGATCGTGCCACACTAGACCGCAACAAGGACTGGACTATTGGCCAGCTCCAACGTCAGAAGACTGGCCTTCAGTCCTCAGCAGCTAACCGGATCAGCTCAGTGCCTCGCGGACAAAGTCCCTCCACCAGCGCCGCTCTGGTCGGTATGGCAGGGACTGCCGCTCAGGGCTATGTGAATCATCAGTCCATGCAGCCGAAGAACAATCCGTATAGCCGCACAGGCAGGGCCAACGCTGGGCGCTACAGTGGGGGATACTTCAGAAATGGCTGAGCACACGCTTACCCTGTTCACTGACGGTCTTGAGCGAGCCGACTACCCACAACAGCGTCTTCTTGAGGCTCATAGTTCAGATGAACTGGTGGGACTCCTGCGGCTATTTTACCGTAGAAATCTGAGCCGGTATTGAGACGTATAAGGCCAAGCATTTTCCCCGTAGCCCCTGCCCAACGGGAAGATTCTCAGTATCGGAAAGCCGAAAGAAAGCCCAGCCCCTAGACTGTCGATGATGTCCAAGGGCTGGGCCTATCGGTCTCGTTCTAAGCTGCTTACAACACAGGGTCATGCTTGGCGTACGCCCATCGATCCATTGAGAAGCTAACAGGGTTCCAGGCCAACTGTCCGACCATCGGTACACGAATGAAGACATCACCTGTTACCAGACGGATGATGACACTACCTACCCCGAACTCGATTCCCCAACGCTCTAGTTTCAGCCACATGGAGGTATCTCCTTATCTGTCAGATGTATGCTCTAGGCGCCCTTGATGAGCACCAACAGCGGCCACGCTACCAGCACCGCAGAAACGATGTAAACAACTGATAATAAAAGGATATATCCTTTTGTTGCTTATATCTTCTCAAGGATAGATCACAGCCAAGATGACAGAGCTTCCTATCCCCTGCCTCAAGCCTTTTACAGCATCACTGTTCTGAACCTCTCCCTGATTTAACCCGCTGTAGCCCTGCTTTCGGCACGTTGCACGGTACTGACTCCGCACCCGATAATGTCAGCTGTCTTACGGATGCTGAAGCCTTGCTGTCTCAGCTCCATGATTCGACGGTGCTTCTCTTCATCTACCGGGCGACCCTTGTATGCTCCTTGCTCCCGTGCCTTAGCGATGCCTTCCGCCTGACGCCTTCTCCTGTCTTCATAGTCCTTGCGTGCGACAGCCGCCAACATGTCCATCAACATGGCGTTTACTGCGTCCAGCATCCTCCCGGTGAAATCATCGCCGGTACTGACGGTCAAGGCTGCATGGCTGGTCGGTAGATCCAAGGAGACGACACGAAGTCCCGCGCTCTGGATAGCAACCTTCAGCCTGTCCCAATCGTCCTTCGTCAGGCGCGTTAGCCTGTCAACTTGTTCGACCAGCAGGACGTCTCCTGACTTAGCGTCATCAATCAGTCGGGCTAGCTCTGTCCTGTCCGCTCTAGCGCCACTGGCGTTCTCTACGTACCAGGAGGCCACACTGGCGCCTTTCTCCGCTGTGAAGTACTCCAGAGCTTCACGGGCACGACTAGCGTTCTGATCGTCGGTCGAGGCCCTGAGGTAAGCCCGGATGAAGCCCGGGTGGTTAGTCATGACGTTGAACCCTCCTACTGGTCTTGTGTTCATCTGGGTGTAGTCATAATGGTTGTGATCGTTTGGGTTGTCAATGCACAGATATGAACACAGGCAGCCAAGCTCCCAGAGCGTCATCGCTGAGGTGTGCCCTAGTAGGTACAGATGTGAAGGCGAAAGAGAAAGACAGGAAGGGATTTGGTGAACTGCCGAGCTTGAGCGCTCGAACATCAAGGAGAGACAACTGGCGGGCATCAAGCGGGCCAAGGCAGAAGGGAAGGCCCTTGGTCGAGAGAAGACCATCAATGATGAGGATGTAGCTCGGTGGCGGCAGGAGAACAGCGCCAGCATCTAGGCGACGGCGGAACACTTCGACATCTCGCCAGCGTCCGTGAAGCGAGCCTGTAGATCAGCGAAGGTCGCTAGCTAGTCGAGCATAGGCAGTGGTTTTTCTGTGGCCGTGTCCTTGCGGTGGGGTGATTATTTTTGTCCCACCGCCTAACCCTGACGGACGTGCGCTGCTGCTTATTGCCGCTCGCTTGAAGTCACGCTGAAGATGGCTACATGAATGGCTACAATAGCGGCTACACATGGCTACCGAACCAATACAAACCATTGATTAAAAAGGGGTATCATGGAAGGCAGCCGATTCCCTTCACCCGCTCCAAAGCCCCTCCGGGTAGCCATGTCGCCATATCAAGCTCGCTTCCGACCTCAGTGTGTCATGCTGCGCATGTCCGCGTGCGTACTGTATGCATGCGCATACTCCCCCGCCAACGTTGGTTTGCTCATATCAGTGCTTCGTCATTAAAGCGGGCTATCGCAGCGTTGCAAAAAAACAAATCTATGCAATGGGCCGTGTTGATATACCTTATTTGAAGACGGCATGCAGGAGCTGACTTCCTCATGCCGAGCACTACAACTTTGGTCGAGCCAATAGTGACATAAGGCATGGACAAAGGCGTAGGCTGAGCGAAGCAGATATCAATCAGCGTGGCCTGCATCAGCGATGCCACGCGATGACGTACTGACTGATTTTATCCGTGCAGCAACCATCTAGATGAGGAAGAGTGATATGGGCGGAAACGACAGCAACACCGCGGGCAAGTGTCCGGTCATGCACGGTGGCAACACCAGTGCCAGCACCGGCACCACCAACACGGATTGGTGGCCAGAAGCCCTGAATCTGGACATTCTTCATCAGCATGACAACAAGTCCGACCCCATGGGCGAGGACTTCGACTATCGCGAAGAGGTTAAGAAGCTCGACCATGAGGCGCTCGTGGCCGATATGCGCGCGTTGATGACTGACAGCCAGGAGTGGTGGCCGGCGGACTGGGGGCACTACGGCGGCCTGATGATTCGCATGGCGTGGCACGCGGCGGGCACCTATCGTCTCGCCGACGGCCGTGGAGGCGCTGGTACCGGTAACCAGCGCTTCGCGCCGCTGAACTCCTGGCCCGACAACGGCAACTTGGACAAGGCGCGCCGCCTGCTGTGGCCGCTCAAGAAGAAGTATGGCAACAAGGTCAGCTGGGCCGACCTGTTCATCCTGGCCGGCAACGTTGCATACGAGACCATGGGCCTGAAGACCTTTGGTTTCTCCTACGGCCGTGCGGACATCTGGCATCCCGAGAAGGACATCTACTGGGGCGCCGAGAAGGAGTGGTTGGAGCCGTCCGATAGCCGCTATGAGGACGTCGAGACGCCTAGCACCATGGAGAACCCGCTGGCCGCGGTGCAGATGGGTCTGATCTACGTCAACCCTGAAGGGGTCAACGGCAAGTCCGATCCGCTTAAAACTGCTGAGCAGGTGCGCGAGACCTTTGCGCGCATGGCGATGAACGACGAAGAGACTGCCGCCCTGACAGCCGGCGGCCATACGGTCGGCAAGACCCACGGCAATGGCGACGCCGAGGCGCTAGGGCCAGAGCCGGAAGCGGCCGACGTCGAGAACCAGGGCTTCGGCTGGATCAACCCCAACATGGGCGGCAAGGCGACCAACGCTATCACTTCGGGAATTGAAGGCGCCTGGACCACCAACCCGACCAAGTTCGACATGGGCTACTTCGAACTGCTGTTCGGCTACGAGTGGGAACTCAAGAAGAGCCCGGCCGGCGCCAATCAGTGGGAGCCCGTCGACATCAAGGAGGAGCACAAGCCGGTTGACACTACCGACCCGTCGGTGCGCCGCAATCCGATCATGACCGATGCCGACATGGCGATGAAGATGGACCCGACGTATCGCGCGATCTGCGAGAAATTCATGGCAGATCCCGAATACTTCAAGGATTGCTTCGCTCGCGCCTGGTTCAAGCTCACCCACCGCGACATGGGACCCAAGTCTCGCTACATCGGTCCGGACGTGCCGGATGAAGACCTGATCTGGCAGGATCCGGTCCCTCAGGGTGAAACCAACTACATCGAAGAGGTGGTCAAGGAGAAGATTGCCGAGAGCGGTCTGAGCCTGAACGAGCTGATCTGCACCGCCTGGGATAGCGCCCGTACCTACCGCAACTCCGACATGCGGGGCGGTGCCAACGGTGCCCGCATCCGCCTGGCGCCGCAGAAGGATTGGGAAGGTAACGAGCCGGATCGGCTGGCCAAGGTGCTCAAGGTCTACGAGAACATCTCCTCCGACACCGGTGCCAGCATCGCCGATGTCATCGTGCTGGGCGGTAACCTGGGCGTCGAGAAAGCCGCAAAGGCCGCCGGCTACGACGTGCACGTGCCTTTCCACAAGGGTCGTGGCGACGCCACCGACGCGCTGACCGATGCCGACTCCTTCGAACCGCTGGAGCCGCTGGCCGATGGCTTCCGCAACTGGCAGAAGAAGGAGTACGTGGTCAAGCCGGAAGAGATGCTTCTGGACCGTGCTCAGCTGATGGGTCTGACCGCGCCGGAAATGACCGTCCTGCTGGGCGGCATGCGGGTGCTGGGCACCAACTACGGCGGGACTCAGCACGGCGTGTTCACCCACCGCGTCGGCCAGCTGACCAACGACTTCTTCGTCAACCTGACCGACATGGCGAATCGCTGGGAGCCCAAGGGCAAGAACGCCTACGATATCGTGGATCGCAAGAGCGGCAACACCAAGTTCACCGCGACGCGCGTTGACCTGGTATTCGGCTCCAACTCGATCCTGCGTGCCTACGCTGAGCTGTACGCCCAGGACGACAACCACGAGAAGTTCGTCAAGGACTTCGTTGCAGCCTGGACCAAGGTAATGAACGCCGATCGCTTCGATCTGGCTTGATTAGCCCGTCCGCTAGTACCGAACGCCCCCAGCTGGGGGCGTTCGTGTTTCTAGCCGTCGTCTACAGCTGTATCTGACAAGCATGTAAGATGGTCCACAGCACTCGGCAACTGGAGGCGATCCCTTCATCTGCCCCACTCATGCCCCTGCCGTGACCGGCAGGCAACTGCATGGAGCCGTCCTTACCATGGCCCTCTACTTGCTCGTCCTCGGCGTCTGCACCCTGGTATTCGGCAGCATGATCGGCATCCTGCTGCTGTCGCGTACGCCTCGCTATCGCACCGAGCCCAAGCACTTGCTGGAGATTTTCGACAAGACCCTCGAGGGCAAGGCCAGCGAGACCGAGTGGAACGTGGTGGTAGGCTACCCGGTGCGCCACGACGACTACCTGGAGAGCGTCCGGCGTCGCGCCCAGCGACTGATGGACGAACACGGCCGCCCGTGGCAGGCCGCTCGCGGCCAGCCGCTGCTGTCAAAGGCCGGCTGTGAAGAGCTGGCCGCGCTGCGCGAGCACCTGGCCTCGCACACCGCACTGCGCGACAAACAGCACCTCGATGCGTGAGCGCGTGGCAACGCATCCCTTGCCAGGTACAATACATAACATCTGACGCGCAGCCCCCCACCCGGAGGTGACGCCATGCCCAGTGTCATTCGCTTGATGCCGCTGGACAACACCATCAAGCACCACGCCCACGACTACCACCAGATGGTGATCGGACTGTCCGGCCATGCCGAATTCGAGATCGAAGGCATGGGGGGCTCGATCGCGGCGCTGTCCGGCTGTATCGTCCCGGCCAACCACGTCCACTACTACGAAGGGGTTGGCCACAATCAGCAACTGATTCTCGACCTGCCGCTGGACGCGCCATCACTGAGTGGCCCACACCGCGAGCTGATGCGGCTGTTTGACGTGCCACGGTTTTTCGCCCTCGACGAGCCACTGCGCCAGTATCTGGCCTTTCTGACCCAGGAGTTGACCCAGCCCTATCAGCGCCAGCAGCCACAGGGCAGCCCCCAGGGCGACCTGCTGGCAGCCACTCTGCTCGGCTGCCTGCACGCCCGTCTGCACCCCGGGCTGCACGGCCGGCAGCAGGCCCAACGTATCGATATTCAACTGATCGACCGCTTCATCCAGCACCACCTCAGCGAGCGCCTCACTGTTGCCGACCTGGCCGCCGAGGCCTGTCTTAGTGAAGCGCACTTCAGCGCCTGCTTTCGCGAACAGACCGGGCTGACACCCTACCAGTACCTGCTACGGCAGCGGCTAGGGGCGGCTCGCCAACTGCTCACCTCTACCCGACTGCCGCTATCGCTTATCGCCGAGCGCACCGGCTTCGCCAACCAGAGTGCGTTGTCCCACGCCTTCCGCCGCGCCTTCGGCCACCCCCCTAGCCGACTCCGTCAGCGTGGTACCGCCGAGGTCATTCATCGCAACAGCCATACGACTAACGTCTAACGTTTTATACGCCGGCGTTCAGCTCCCCTGTTTTTGACAAATCCTGCCGGGAAATTGGCAAGACGCTTACACCTCTCCCACCCTACATTTGGACCATACCGATCACGTCGGGGTATCTCCCTGGTCGAGACAGGCGGCTACGTCCACCGCTCCTCGTCGTCGCCAGGCCGTGCCCGACCGTCAACCGCGGGAGTTCGTAATGCTCAATGCCACCACCATGCTGGATGCCTCATCCTGGCAGCAGGATCTCGAGGCACTCTTCGCTCGCATCAGTGAGCACTATATCGTCGATGAGGATGCCTTCGTCGAAGAGCTGGTCCAGCGCCTCAGCGCCGACAAGGAGGACTTCCTGCGGATTGCCTCCAAGACCGCCGAGCTGGTGCGTGACGTGCGCGAGATGGACACCGCCGTCGATTCCATCGACGAGCTGCTACAGCAATACAGCCTGGATACCCACGAAGGCCTGATGCTGATGTGTCTGGCCGAGGCGATGCTACGCATTCCCGACAAGGCCACGGCAGATGCGCTGATCGAGGACAAGCTGGGGCCCGCCGACTGGAAGTCACATCTCGGCCAGAGCGAATCGTGGTTCGTCAACGCCTCGACCTGGGGGCTGCTGATGACCGGACGGGTGATCAATCTCGACCACCCCCGCGATGGCAAGCCGGCCAACTTCATCAACAAGCTGGTCAACCGTATGGGCGAGCCGGTGATCCGCAGCGCCATGTACCAGGCAATGAAGATCATGGGCAAGCAGTTCGTGCTCGGACGCGACATCGATGAAGCCCTCAAGCGTTCCAAACCGCTGTTCGACAAGGGCTACACCTACTCCTACGATATGCTCGGCGAAGCCGCCCGCACCCGCCGCGATGCCGCCAAGTACTTCGACGACTACGCTCGTGCCATCCAGCAGGTCGGTAAGACCAGCAAGGCGCTGCCGGCCAAGACCCCCGCCCCCTCGATCTCGATCAAGCTATCGGCGCTGCACCCACGCTACGAGTTCGGCCGCCGCGAGCAGGTGCTCGAAGAGCTGGTCGGCAGCGTACGCGAGCTCGCCGCCATGGCCCGCGAGCGCGACGTGGCGATCACCATCGACGCCGAGGAGGTCGACCGCCTGGAGCTGTCGCTGGAGGTGTTCCGTGCCGTGTTCGAGAGCGACACCTGCCGCGGCTGGGGGCACTTCGGGCTGGTGGTCCAGGCCTACTCCAAGCGCGCCCTGCCTACCTTGCACTACCTCAACCGCCTGGCCGACCGGCAGGGCGACGAGATCCCCATTCGGCTGGTCAAGGGTGCTTACTGGGATAGCGAAATCAAGGAATCCCAGCAACTCGGCGTCGACGGCTACCCGGTCTTTACCCGCAAGGCGTGTACCGATGTCGCCTATCTGGTATGCGCGCAGTTCCTGCTGTCCGACAACACCCGCGGGCGGATCTTCCCGCAGTTTGCCACCCACAATGCCCACACCATCAGCGCGATTCTCGAGCAGGCCAACGACGTCAACCGGGCGTTCGAATTCCAGCGCCTGCACGGTATGGGCGAAGCGCTATATGACGCCGCTCTGACGCGCGCCCCGCAAGGTACCTACTGCCGTATCTATGCCCCGGTGGGCGCCCATAAGGACCTGCTGCCTTACCTGGTGCGTCGACTGCTGGAGAACGGCGCCAACTCCTCCTTCGTCCACCAGTTGGTCGACCCCAAGGTGCCGGTGGAGTCGCTATGCGTGCATCCGGTGGAAACACTCGAGCAGTACTCAAGCTACGCCAACCCCAGGATCGTGCTGCCGCGGGATATCTTCGGCGCCGGTCGCAAGAACTCGCAGGGAGTGAACTTGAACATCCGCAGTCAGTATCAGCCACTCATGGATCAGATGGCCAGTTTCATGGATAAGCAGCATCACGTTAAACCCCTGCTGGCCTTCGATGTCGCCGATGATCCGGCCAATGCCCATGAGGTGTACGCCCCCTACGACCGCCGCCAGCGCGTCGGCAGCGTGCAGTGGACCAGTGCCGAGCAAGCCGCCAAGGCAGTGGATTCCGCCTGGGCTGCCTTCCCGCGCTGGGACGCCACCCCGGTGGCCGAACGAGCCGCCATCATTCGCCGCCTTGGCGACCTGATGGAGCAGCACATGGCCGAACTGATGACACTCTGTTCACGGGAGGGCGGCAAGCTGCTCACCGACGGGGTCGACGAGATCAAGGAGGCCGTCGACTTCTGCCGCTACTATGCGATGCGCGCAGAGCAGCTGTTCGCCGAGCCCACCGCCCTGCCCGGCCCCACCGGCGAGTCCAACCACCTGCAGATAGGCGGTAAGGGCGTATTTGCCGCCATCAGCCCCTGGAACTTCCCGGTAGCGATTTTCTGCGGCCAGGTAGTCGCCGCTGCCGTGGCCGGCAACACCGTGCTAGCCAAGCCCGCAGAACAGACCTCGATTGTCGCCCATCGCGTGATCGAGCTGCTCCATGAAGCCGGCATGCCCCGCGATGTGGTGCAGCTGCTGCCAGGCGACGGTCCCACCGTGGGCAGCGTGCTCAGCGGCGATCCGCGTATCACCGGCGTAGTGTTTACCGGCGGCACCGATACGGCCCAGATCATCAACCGCGCCTTGGCGGCTCGTGAGGGTGCCGCGCTGCCCACCCTGATCGCCGAGACCGGCGGCATGAATGCGATGATCGTCGACTCCACCGCACTGCCCGAGCAGGTAGTCGCCGACGTTATCCAGTCGGCCTTCCAGAGCGCCGGCCAACGCTGCTCGGCGCTGCGCGTGCTCTATCTGCAGGACGACGTCGCCGACCGCGTATTGGAGATCCTCGAGGGGGCCATGGCCGAGCTGCACGTCGGCGACCCCCGCGAGCTGGGGACGGACGTCGGTCCGGTGATCGACGAGGACGCTCGCAACGGGTTGAATGCGCATATCGACAAGCTCAAGGCCGACAAACGCCTGCTCGCCGAGACCCGGCTCGACCCCGCTCACACCGCCGACGGCACCTTCGTGGCGCCGATGGCCTTCCAGATCGACGGCATCGAAGCGTTGGAGCGCGAGCAGTTCGGGCCAATCCTGCACGTGGTGCGCTACAAGGCCAGCGAACTGGACAAGGTGATCGAGTCGATCAATAGTCGCGGTTACGGCCTGACCTTTGGCGTACATAGCCGCAATGAATCCTTCGCTGATGCCATTGCAGAGAAAATTCGGGTTGGCAATGTGTACATCAACCGCAATATCATCGGCGCCGTCGTCGGCGTACAACCCTTTGGCGGCCAGGGCCTATCGGGCACCGGCCCCAAGGCGGGTGGCCCGCACTATCTACTGCGCTTCGCCACCGAGAAAACCGTGACAGTGAATACCGCCGCCCTGGGCGGCAATGCGTCACTGCTGGCTCTAGGCGACGAGTAGCGCTCTGCTGCGCCCCAGCCTGCTGATACTAGGAGCGAGTTAATAATGCACAAGACCATCGTGTTTATTGGCGCCGGCAATATGGCCAGCGCAATCTTCGGCGGCATGATCGACGGCGGCCATCCCGCCGAGTCGATCATCGCCACCTCCCCCGATGACACCCTGCTGACCCCGCTACGAGAGCGCTATGGGATCCGCACCAACACCGACAACGCCGTCGCGGTGAGCGAGGCTGACGTGGTGGTGCTGGCAGTCAAGCCACAGATCATGTGTCAGGTCTGCGAACCCCTGCGCGATGCGGTCCAGGATCGCAAGCCGCTGATCGTATCGGTCGCTGCCGGCCTCGAGGCCGCCACCCTGGAGGGCTGGCTGGGCGGTGAGCTGGCGATGATCCGCTGCATGCCCAATACCCCTTCACTGGTCGGCGCCGGCGCCTCGGGCCTGTATGCCAATCCACGGGTCAGCGCCGAGCAGCGTGAGCTTGCCGGCGAGCTGTTGAGCGCAGTGGGGCTGGTGGAGTGGGTCGATGACGAGGCCTTGCTGAACGCCGTCACCGCGGTGTCGGGCAGCGGCCCGGCCTACTTCTTCCTGTTCTTCGAGGCCATGGAAGAGGCCGGCGTCAAGCTTGGCCTGCCGCGTGAAACGGCGCGCCGCCTCGCGCTACAGACCGGCTTTGGTGCCGCCAGCATGGCGCTTAAGAGCGAGCATGAGCCCGCCCAGCTGAAGCGCAATGTGATGTCGCCCCAGGGCTCCACGGAACGCGCCATCCAGCACTTCGAAGACGCTGAACTGCGCCAGATCGTCGAGGGTGCCATGCAGGCTTGCGCCGCGCGTGCCCAAGAGATGGCCAAGGACTTCAGCAAGTAATACATACCCACGGCACGCTCCATCGTGCCAAACGCCCCAAGAGGACACCCCATGGTCCAGAACAACATCACCATTGGCCTGACGTTTGGCGTCTACCTGCTAGTCATGCTCGGCATCGGCATCATCGCCTACCGACGCACCACCAACCTCTCCGACTACATTCTCGGCGGCCGCTCGCTTGGCCCCTGGACCTCGGCGATCTCCGCCGGCGCCTCGGACATGTCCGGCTGGCTGCTGCTGGGCCTGCCCGGCGCGGCCTACGTCAGCGGCATCTCGGCGAGCTGGATCGCGGTGGGCCTGCTGATCGGCACCTGGCTCAACTGGCTGATCGTGGCCCGCCGCCTGCGCATCTACAGTTTCCGCGCCAGCGACTCACTGACGCTGCCAGACTTCTTCGCCAACCGTTTCAACGACAACACCCAACTGCTGCGGGTGATCTCGGCGGTGTTCATCCTGGTGTTCTTCCTGTTCTACACCAGCTCCGGGTTGGTCGCCGGGGGGCGGCTGTTCGAGACGGTATTCGGCTTCGACTACACCGTGGCCGTCACCGTCGGCACCCTCGCCATCATCTTCTATACCTTCTTCGGGGGCTTCCTGGCGGTGTCCTGGACCGACCTGATCCAGGGCCTGATGATGGCCGCGGCGCTAGCCATCGTGCCGATCATCGCTTTCACCGACCTGGGCGGCGCCAGCGGCGCCGGCGCGGCCCTGGCCGCCGAGAGCGAGCACATGCTGGCGTGGTTCCGTGATGCCTCCACCGGCGAGGCACTGACCGCCATGGGCATCATCAGCTCGCTGGCCTGGGGCCTGGGCTACTTCGGTCAGCCACACATTCTGGCCCGCTTCGCCGCCATCCGCAGCGAAGACGACATCCCCACCGCGCGGCGTATCGCGGTCAGCTGGTCAGCGCTGTGCCTGGTCGCGGCAGTGGCCGTGGGCCTGCTCGGGGTGGGCTTTGTGTCCCGCGAACTCGGTGACGGCGAGACGGTATTCATGGTGATGGTCAACCTGATCTTCCATCCGGTGATCGCCGGCATCCTGCTCGCCGCCATCCTGGCCGCAGTGATGTCCACCGCCGACTCGCAACTGCTGGTCTCCTCCTCGGCGCTCACCGATGACTTCTACAAGGCGCTGTTCCGCAAGGACGCCTCGCAGTCGGAGCTGGTGTGGGTCGGCCGTTTTGCGGTGATCGGAATCGCCGTGCTCGCCTACCTGCTGGCACTCAATCCCGACGCCACCGTGCTCGACCTGGTCTCCTACGCCTGGGCCGGCTTCGGCGCCGCCTTCGGCCCGGCGCTGATCATGTCGCTGTTCTGGCGTCGCATGAACCAGTGGGGCGCGCTGGCCGGCATCATCGTCGGTGGCGTTACCGTGGTGGTCTGGGCCGAGCTCTCAGGCGGCCTCTTCGACCTCTACGAGATCGTGCCCGGGGTGATCTTCGCCTACCTGGCCATCGTCGTCGTCAGCCTGGCGACCGACGAGCCGGCATCCAGCGTGACCGCCGAATTCGACGCCATCGACCGCGGCTAATCGACGCACCCCGAACGCAAGGAGCCGCCTTCGGGCGGCTCTTTGCGTTTCGGTTTACGTGTGTTGAAAGCGCGATATCAACCAGCGCCCCATAGCGCTCTTGCAAGCACCACCAACGAGAAGGCGCCGAGCAGCCACCAGCACAGTGGTGGCCCCAGCAATCGGCGCAGACGGCCATGCTCGGGCACCAGCCCGGCCCCCAGGCTGAAGCCCGCCCCCAGCGCCCAAACGCCCAGCACGATCAGCGGCAGCCGCCAAACCATCGCCAGCGTGCTGAGCAGCTCGGGCCGCCACAGCAGCCACAGCGCCAACAGCGTCGAGACCCCCATCGCCACTAGCGGGGCCTGAGGCAGTCCGGCAAGGCGTGTTGAGAAACTCGGCATGTGATTCTCCCGGCGATCCATTCCCCATTCAGTAAAGATGAAAAAACCCGTCACGGCGAGGTCTCGCATCTCATCATCAATGGCGATGCTACAGCGCACGATTTATTGTACAAAAATATTACAGCTTTTATTTTGTGTCGAACAACGATTCCGCTATACTCATTTGAGCGAGGCGTCATACCCGGATTTTATCGGCCCTATTGCGCTGATTGCTATTTTCAACCAGACTTAGGAAACAGCGTTTCTTATACTAGGTTGCCTGACACGGTTTGGAACGCCGTTGCCAACTGGCAAGGCATTGATGTGACGAAGCAAGGCTTCAAGGAGAACTCGATGAAAACTACCAAACTGATCACCGCCGCCGCCATTGCCGGTAGCTGCCTGTTCGCCGCGCAGTCTGCCGTGGCCTACAGCGCTGGCGACTTCTTCGTGCGCGGTGGCGTGGCCAAGACCGACACTCGCTCTGACAACGGTCAGGTGGCTGGAAACGATTTGGGCGTCAGCAGCGCCGAGCGCGGTTTCTCCTACGGCCTCGGCTATCTGTTTCACGACAATATTGGCGTTGAATTATCAGGTACCGAAAAGGTTGAGCATGATCTCACCCTAGGCGGTGGCCCAATTGGGTCTGTTGATCGCATGCCGATCAATCTGATGGTCAACTACTATCCGCTGGGCGGCCTCGACTCCCGCGTGCAGCCCTACGTTGGTGCTGGCCTAAACTACACCCGTTTTTCCGGTGAAGAACTAGCTGGACTGGATGTGCGTCGCTCTTACGGCGCCATTGGCCAGGTGGGTATCGATCTGGCGGTCACCGACAACGTGATGCTCAACGGCTTTGCCAACTATGCCGATGTTGAAAGTGATGTTCGACTGAACGGCACCGAAGTAGGCACCGCCAAGGTTGATCCGCTGACCATCGGCGGCGGCGTGACCTTCCGCTTCTGATCGGTTCTTGCTAACGCGAGCGGCAACAACGAAACGCCGGGGCCCTGCCCCGGCGTTTTTGCGTGTACGCGCGGTGGTATGACGCGATAGGTATCAGCGCGGCGTGGCGGCATACAACCCCAGCACCGCCAGGGTCGCGGCATCCAAGCCTTCCACTGCGTCGACCTGGCGCAGCCGAGCGTGATAGTCGGCGCTCAGAAAGGCCTCACCGGCAAGCAAGTGAGCGAGATACTCTCGTGCCGGTTTGAGGGCGCTACGCACCCGTTCGGGAACGGCAATATACACCCAGGCCTCGATCACGCCCTGGTGGGTGATGATGTCACGACGCTGACGCTGGTAGTCGTGGGGCACGCCCTCGAACGGGTCCATCAGTTCTATCTGCTGCGGCGACATTAGCTCGAACAGCGCGCCCTCGACCCGCTCTCCTGGCTGGCTGGCAACATTGGCGTGGGCAATTCCCGGGATACGCGACGCCTTGTCGAAGCGCAGCGCGTGGTCGAGCAGCGTGCCCGGCAACGCACGTCGGGTAGTGCCAATTCGCGCTTCGACCCGTGAGGGGTTCATGTTACTGCCGTAGGCAAAATAGTACGCCATGCTTAGCTCTCCGTGACCACGCGATCGACGTTCTCGATCGCCTTGACCACCAGCAGCAGATGATGAGCCTGCACCTGGGCCTGACGTAGGTAGACGTCGGCCGCTGGCGCCACGCTGCAGCTGGCCGGCAGCGGCGCTTCGGCGTCGACCAGCGCATCGAGTCTGGCAACGAAGACATAGCGTAGCCACTGCGGCAGTTCCATGGTGTCGACACAGAATGGCTGCTGGCTGGCCAGGGCCTCGGCCGAGGGCTGCTCGACGCGCCATAGGTCGGCCGCCTTGAGCGTGGCTTCCAGCTCGCGCAGGGCCTGGTCGAGTCGTTGGTGCGGATTCATGATTTCTCCCTTGGACATGGCGCCATTATCCCGCGCCAATCCAGGCCTGGCCACCCCGTTGCTGTGAGGAAATTCACAGAATCCCTGCAAGAGGCTGTGGATAACCCTTTGACAACTCTCGCATCCGCAGGCCTGACGGGCCACAGACGTAATTGATCATTTTGTGACCAGCGCATCGACTGCCATACTCCGTTCAGACGCTGCTGACAAGCGCCCCGCCATCGCGGTACAGTGCGCGGCTCGACTCAGGGAAAGTGCCATGCAGCCGATTGCGACACTAAGCGATTTCTTCGACCGTAGCGGTGCCGAGGTGCGGCTCTATCATATGGGCCGTCGTATCGCGCCCTGCACGCCCGACGTCCTGGCTACCTTCGAACAGGGCGACCGGTCTTGGCCAGCCCCCTGGCAGGGCGAAGCGCGCCTGGCCTGCGTGTTTCGCCTGCACCCCGAACAGGAACCGATGATCTGGTTTCTGGCGCTGCCGCTGGACGAGCAGGGCCAACTCAGCGCGGCCCCCCGCGACGCCTTTGTCCAGCGCCTGCTCGAAACCCTGGGACGCAGCGCCGAGCGACTCGCGTCGACGCCGCAGGCCGGCAGCATCGATAATCTGATGAAGGACAATCCGCTGGCCTTTACTCCGTCGCTGCCGCTGCAGGCCATGCTGCACGCCCGCGCCAGCGCCGATCTCGACGCCCCCGCCAGCCAGCACCACGAGCTCGCCGAGGAGTATCTCACCGGCGAGCATGACCACGACTGGCAAGCACTGGGGCTACAGGGCCTGGCCGACGTCGCGGTGCGCCACGATGCGGCCCTCGCCGAGCGACTCGCCGCACGCCTCGACGATCTGCCCAACGAGGTGCTGCACCCGCTGTGCTACTGCCTCGAGCACCTGGCGCTGACACCCAGCCTGGCGGCAGCGCTGTGCCGGCGCGGCGAGCGAGCCGCCGAGGTGGGTGACCTGGAGACCTTGTGCGCCTGCGTTCGCGCAGTGGGTGCCAGCCAGGCAGTCACCCCAGCATGGTATAGCGATCTGCTCGACGACCCGGCCGCATGTGGCCCCGACCTGTTGGCCGCAATGGCCGCGCGCGGCTGGGAGCACCTGGAGGACCCTGAGCGCCTGCCGCTGTTCCTGACCCGCCTGGCCGAGCATCCCCAGGCGGAATTCAGCGCCCTGGCCCGCGACCTGGCACTGATCCCCCGGCTGCGGCTGCCGGTGCTGATGACCCTGCGCCAGGCCGACCCGGGCTCGGCCATCGGCCGGCGCCTAAGCGGCCTGACAGACCAGCGCTGAGCGAGGAAGAGCCCATGAAGTCGCTACCCTACCACGCCCAAGCGGTGATCGGCCGCCGCGAGATGGTTACCCTGCCCGAGCTGGGCCTGAGTCTGTGCGCCAAGGCCGATACCGGTGCACGCACCTCCTCGCTGCACGCCGAAGACATCGAGTCCTTCGAGGAGCACGGCCACGTCTGGGTCAGCTTCGTCACTCGCGCCGGCGGGCCTGGCAGCCCGGCCCACCCGTTCAAGCTGCACCTGCACGATCGGCGCCGGGTCACCAGCTCCAACGGCCATGCCGAGTGGCGCTACGTGATCCGCACACGCCTCGAGCTCGGCACCCTGAGTTTCAACGCCGAGCTGACCCTGGCCGACCGCAGCAACCTCCGCCACCCGATGCTGCTAGGCCGGCGTGCCATGCGCCACTTGCTGATTGCGCCCGGGCAAACCTTCCTGCACGGTGAGCCATGAACGGCCCCCCACGGCCTACCGCGCTGTCTCACCTGCCGATATTCGCCACTGGAGTTAGCCATGCAGATTGCGCTGCTGTCGCGTAACCGCAACCTCTACTCGTCGCGTCGGCTGATCGAAGCCGCCGAGGCACGCGGCCACGGCGTACGCGTGGTCGATACCCTGCGTTGTTACATGAACATCGCCTCGCACCGTCCCTCGATTCACTACAAGGGCGAGGAGATCGAGCACTTCGATGCGGTGATTCCGCGCATTGGCTCCTCGGTGACCTTCTACGGCTGCGCGGTACTACGCCAATTCGAGATGATGGGCACCTACGTGCTCAACGATTCGGTGGCCATCACCCGCTCGCGCGACAAGCTGCGCTCGCTGCAGCTGCTGTCACGCAAGGGCCTCGGTCTGCCGATCACCGGCTTTGCCCACTCTCCCGACGACATCCCCGACCTGATCACCATGGTCAAGGGCGCGCCGCTAGTGATCAAGCTGCTCGAGGGGACCCAGGGCATCGGCGTGGTGCTGGCTGAGACCAACCAGGCCGCCGAGAGCGTCATCCAGGCCTTCATGGGCATGAAGACCAACATCATGGTCCAGGAATATATCAAGGAAGCCAGGGGCGCCGACATTCGCTGCTTGGTCATCGGCGACAAGGTCGTCGCCTCGATGAAACGCCAGGCCGCCGAAGGCGAGTTTCGCTCCAACCTGCATCGTGGCGGCAGCGCCAGCGTGATTCGTATTACCCCCGAGGAGCGTTCCACGGCAATTCGTGCCGCCAAGGCAATGGGCCTACGCGTCGCTGGCGTCGACCTACTGCGCTCGAATCACGGACCGGTGATCATGGAGGTCAACTCCTCTCCCGGCCTGCAGGGCATCGAGACGGCCACCGGCAAGGACATCGCCGGGCTGATCATCGAGCATATCGAGAAGCACGCCGCTCAGGCGCGCAAGACACCCCCCAAACCCAAGGGCTGAGCAAGGCCAAGCAAAGCCCCGAATAAAGGCAAAAACCACGCAAGCGTGAAAATTATTCGCAGCGGGGCTAGCAAAACACTGTTTCCGCCCGCACAATTTGGGTCACCGGAGGAGGTGACCGCACATGTTTCTCGACAATCGCCAGGTGGCGATGGATAGCCTGCTGGAAGCGCTGGCCGACAGTCTCGATTATTTTCAGGACAACCTCGAACGCCTGCGCCCTTCCCTGCGCGAAACGCTGAAACCTCACTATGATGAGCGCGATGAGGCCATGCACGAGCTGCAGGCGCTGGCCAAGAAGCACCTGCGCCTGCTGCCCCGCGATGCCGACGTCGAGCGCGACGACTACATGTGGCTGTGGAGCCGCTTGAAGAGCTTCGTCGGTAACGACAGTCAGGTGCTGATCGGTGAGCTGCTGGAGCAGGAGCGCGTGCTGATGCAGGCGCTGGCCACGGTCCATACCCACCCCTTGCCAGACGCCATCGAGCCGGTCATCGAACGCTGCTGGAAAAACTGCCGGGCACTGATCCGCGAGCTGTACCGCATCCAGAAGCAGCGCCGCTGAGCCCACGCTTTCAGGCGCGAGGCGCGATCTCCAACGGTTCCCGCGGCCCCAGAAAGTAGGGGCGCCGCTCCCAGACATAGAGATCACCCAGGGTCGCCACCCGCGCCACCCACTCGCGTAGCTGCAATCGCCATACACCGGCCACCGGCTGTGCCGGGGCCGCACAGCCGGTGGCCTCCAGCCCCAGCGCATCAGCGATGAACAGCGCACGCGGCAGATGCCACGACTGCGTGACCAGCAACACACGCTCAACACCGAACACGTCACGTGCCCGGGACAACGTGTCGAAGGTACTGAAACCGGCGTAGTCGAGGGTCATGTCGACGTCGCGCACCTGGCGGGCGCGCAGGTCACGCCACATGGTCACCGGCTCGTTGTAGAAGCGGGTACGGTTGTCGCCGGAGAGCAAGAGATGCTGGACGCGGCGCATGCGGATCAGTCGCGAAGCAGCACTCATGCGGGCTTCGAAGTGGGGGTTGCGCGACCCGGCTCGGGTCCAGTGGGAGGTGCCGAAGACGATCCCGACCGGCTGTGCGCTACACACCGGCAGGTCATGCTCGATGCGCGAGTGAGTCTTGGCCAACACCCAGGCATTGGCGCCAACAAACAGCAGCACCAGCACCAGCAGCACCGTCCCCAGCGCCATCAGCACGGCCTTGAACGGCTTCCACAGCGATATCGGCATCAGGCTCCCCGGTTGACGACAGGCATACCCCGCAAACGCGACGAGCCCAGGCTGGCGTCAGACGCCGGTTCAGAACATGCCCAATTCCAGCTTGGCCTCGTCACTCATCATCTCACGACTCCAGGGTGGATCGAATACGATCTCGGTATGCACCTGGCTGATCTGCGGTGCGCCGAGGATCTTGTTGCGGGCGTCGGCGGCAATCACGTCGCCCATACCGCAGCCAGGTGCCGTCAGCGTCATGCGAATGGTGACGATGCGTTCGCCGCTCAGCAAGCGCTCGATACGACAGCCGTAAACCAGCCCCAATTCGACGATATCCACCGGGATCTCGGGGTCGAAGCAGGTACGCAGCTGGTCCCACACGAACTGCTCGATCTCCGCATCGCTGGCATCCTCATGCAGCGTCGGTCGCGGTAGTGCCTCCAGGCCCAGGGCATCGAGATTAGCGCCCTCGACCAAATACAGGCGGCCCTCGAAGGTCACACTGACACTGCTGCCCTTGGCCTGCATCACCGACACGATGCTGTCCTCCGGCAGGCTGATGGTCTTGCCAAAGGGGATGGAGATCACCTCCACGTCACGCTGCAGGGGTAGGGTCTGGCCCTTGTGCAGGCTGGCAATCTGCTCGATATCGCTCATCCGTTTCCTTATCTCACCATGCCAATGACACGCTCCAGGGCGGCAGCGAAGACCTCGACTTCTTCTAGGGTGTTATACGCCGCAAACGAGGCCCGGCAAGTGGCATCCACGCCGAACTGCGCCAGCAGCGGCTGCGCACAGTGATGGCCGGTGCGGATCGCCACGCCGAGCTGATCGATCAGCAAGCCGATATCCTGAGCGTGAGCGCCGTCGACCACGAACGACAGCACGCTGGCCTTGTGCGGCGCAGTCCCCAGGAGTCGCAGGCCGTCGATGCGCGACACCCGCTGCGTGGCGGCGTCGAGCAACTGCCCTTCCCAAGCACCGATCGCCTCGAGACCCACGCCCTCGATCCAGCGCAGCGCCTCGCCCAGGGCGATGACCTCAGCAATCGCCGGGGTGCCGGCCTCGAACTTGTGCGGAATCGCCGCAAAGGTGGTCGGCGCCTCGAAGGAGACCGTCTGGATCATCTCGCCTCCGCCCTGCCAGGGCGGCATGGCCTCGAGCAGCGCCGCCTTGCCGTAGAGCACGCCAACCCCGGTGGGGCCGTAGACCTTGTGCCCCGAGAAGGCGTAGAAGTCGGCGTCGAGATCGCGCACGTCCACCGCTTGATGTGGCGCCGCCTGAGCACCGTCGACCAGAATCAGGGCGTCATGCTCATGGGCAATGGCCGCCATCTCGCGCACCGGGTTGATGGTGCCGAAGGCATTGGAGACGTGATTGACCGCTACCAGACGGGTGCGCTCGCTGAACAGCCCGCGGTAGGCGTCGAGATCCAGCACCCCGCGAGCATCCACCGGAATCACCTTGACCACGATACCCAACTGGCTGGCCAGCAGCTGCCAGGGCACGATATTGGAGTGGTGCTCCATGCGCGACACCAGCACTTCGTCACCGGGGCGCAGGTTGGCACGCCCCCAGGCGTTGGCGACCAAATTGATCGCCTCGGTGGTGCCGCGGGTGAAGATGATCTCGCGGCTGTCGCCAGCATTGAGGAAGCTACGTACCGTCTCGCGGGTTCCCTCGAAGGCCGCAGTGGCCTCGTCGGCCAGGGTGTGCAGCCCGCGGTGGATATTGGCGTTGTAGCGCCCGTAGTACTCCTCGAAGGCCGCGATTACCCGACGCGGCGTCTGGCTGGTCGCGGCATTGTCCAGGTACACCAGCGGCTTGCCGTGCACCTCGCGCGCCAGGATCGGAAACTCCTCGCGCAGCGCAGCAACGTCAAGCGGCGGCGTGTCGAACCTGGGCTGGGTAGCGAGATCAGTCATAGCATACTCCTGCGGAACGCGCCGCTCATTGCTCGTCGATTGCCGCAGCGGCCTCGACCAGCCCGGCCAGGTTGAAACGCTCCGGCAGCTTGCCGGCCACCGCCAGTTCGACACGCTCGGCGATGGCATCCAGCTTCACTTCTTCGAGCACCTCGCCGGCAAAGGCCAGGGTCAGCAGGCCACGGGCGGTCTGCAGGTCGATGCCACGCGCGCGCAGCGCATAGATCGCCTCCTCGTCGAGCTGCCCGGTAGTGGTGCCGTGGGAGCATTTGACGTCGTCGGCGTAAATCTCGAGTTCCGGCTTGGCGTCGATCTCGGCGCGGTCCGAGAGCAGCAAGTTGGCGTTGCTCTGGAAGCCCTCGATCTTCTGGCTGTCGCGCTTGACCACCACGCGGCCGTTGAACACGCCGCGGGCACGATCATCGAGAATGCCCTTGTAGTTCTCGTTGGAGAATGTCAGCGGCGCGTTATGGCTCGCCACGGTGTGGTTGTCGATGTGCTGGCGCCCCTGGCCATAGAACAAGCCATAGAAGTTGGCCACGGCGCCCTGACCGTTGAGATCACTGATCAGGTCGTTACGCACCAGGCCGCCGCCCAGGTTCAGGTTGAACGAGGTATAGCGGCTGTCGCGTGCCTGCTCGGCGTGGATGCTGGCCACATGCAGATCGCCGAGCGGCGCTTCCTGCAGCTTGTAGTGGTCGAGAATCGCACCTCGCTCGAGTATCAGTTCGGCAACCAGGTTAGTGAAGTTGGTCGCGCCCTCCTCACCGACATGGTGCTCGATCAGTGTCGCCTCGCTGCGCGCCCCGGCCTCCACCAGCAAACGCGGATGGCTCATCACCGGCGACTTGCCGTGGCGCGACAGGAACTGCACCACCAGTGGCTTGTCGACCACGCTTCCCGGCGCCAGGCGCAGTACCGCACCCTCCTCCATGAAGGCGGTATTGAGCGCCGAGAACGGCGAGAACTCGACCCCGGTGAGGCGGCCTAGCGGCCCGCCCACGGCTTCATGGTTCTCGGTCAGCGCCTGAGACAGCGGCACCAGCTGCACGCCCTGAGGCAGGCCCTCGAGCTGTGACAGCGCCGGGGCATAGACGCCGTCGACGAAGGTAAGCCGGTAGGCGTCGATGGGCAGCGTCAGCGTCGCGGCGACGGTCTGCGAGAAGTCGGGGTCTTCCGCCAGGGCAAACTCGCCGTTGGCGATGGCGCGCACGTCGGTATATTTCCACGCTTCGTCGCGACGAGTCGGAAAACCCAGCGCCTCGAAGCGTGCCGCCCCGGCCTGGCGCCGCGCGGCGATCCAGGTCGGCTCGGGACCCTGCCGCTCGCACTTGGCGCCGCGCCGGGCGAGGCTATCCAGAAAGGTCTGTTCGCTCATGCCGCAGACTCCTCGACCACCCAGTCGTAGCCGCGCGCTTCGAGCTGCTTGGCGAGTTCGGCATCGCCGCTCCTGGCAATACGGCCGTCGACCAGCACGTGGACCCGGTCCGGCACGATATAGTCGAGCAGGCGCTGGTAGTGGGTCACCAGCAGGATGCCGCGATCCTCGGCACGCAGGCTGTTGACGCCGTCGGCGACGACCTTCATGGCGTCGATGTCGAGCCCCGAGTCGATCTCGTCGAGCATTGCCAGCTTGGGCTGCAGCACCAGCATCTGCAGGATCTCGTTGCGCTTCTTCTCACCGCCGGAGAAGCCTTCATTGACCGCACGCTGCAGGAAGCTGGCATCCATCTTCATGTCGCCAAGCTTGTCCTTGACCAGCTTCATGAACTCCGGCGCCGGGATCTCCTCTTCGCCGCGCGCCGTACGCTGGGCGTTGAGCGCCGCCTTGAGCAGGTAGATATTCTTGACCCCGGGAATCTCCACCGGGTACTGGAAGCCCAGCAGCAGGCCGGCCTGGGCGCGCTCCTCGACCTCCATCTCGAGCACGTCCTTGCCTTCGAAGGTAATCGAGCCCTGAGTGACCTCGTAGCCGTCCTTGCCGGCGATCACTGCCGACAGGGTCGACTTGCCGGCCCCGTTGGGGCCCATGATGGCGTGCACCTCACCGGCTTTGATGGTCAGGTTGAGGCCCTTGAGGATGGCCTGGCCATCCACCTCCACGTACAGATCCTTGACTTCGAGCATTGCGATTACCTTTTCGATTCTGACGAGCCGCCGCGGCGACTTGCTAAATGGATTCGTTGTTGAGTCGCTGGGCATAGCATATGCCTAACCCGGATGAGCTTCTCCGGCGCCAAGGGTCAGCGAGGGCGCTGTGAACCCTTCCCTGGGCGCTACTTTTGCCATCCATGGCAAAAGACCCTCGCTTTACCTTGTCCCCGGCGCTCATCTCTCCAGCCACGTGAGATCGGCTTCAGCCGACGGCGCCTTCCAGGGTCACGCTCAACAGCGCCTCGGCCTCGACGGCGAACTCCATCGGCAGCTCCTGGAAGACGTCCTTGCAGAAGCCATTGACGATCATGCTCACCGCATCCTCCTCAGTGATACCGCGGCTCTGGCAGTAGAACAGCTGATCCTCACCGATCTTGGAGGTGGTGGCCTCGTGCTCGATGGTGGCGGTGCTGTTGCCGATCTCCTGATAAGGGAAGGTATGGGCGCCGCACTGGTCGCCGATCAGCAGCGAATCACACTGGGTGAAGTTGCGCGCCCCCTTGGCCCTGGGCCCGATCTTGACCAGCCCACGGTAGGACTGGTTACTGCGCCCGGCCGAGATGCCCTTGGACACGATATAGGAGCGCGTCCCCTCGCCGATATGGATCATCTTGGTGCCGGTATCGGCCTGCTGGCGGCCGTTGGTCACCGCCACCGAGTAGAACTCGCCGATGCTATCCTTGCCGCGCAGTACGCACGAAGGATACTTCCAGGTGATGGCGGAACCGGTCTCGACCTGGGTCCAGCTGATCCGCGAGCGCGCACCGCGGCAGTCACCGCGCTTGGTGACGAAGTTGTAGATACCGCCCTTGCCATCTTCATCGCCGGGATACCAGTTCTGCACCGTGGAATACTTGATGTAGGCGTCGTCGAGAGCAACCAGTTCAACCACCGCGGCGTGAAGCTGGTTCTCGTCACGCTGGGGCGCGGTGCAGCCCTCCAGGTACGACACCTGGGCACGGCTCTCGCAGATGATCAGGGTGCGTTCGAACTGACCGGTGTTGGCGGCGTTGATGCGGAAGTAGGTCGACAGCTCCATCGGACAGGTAACGCCTTCTGGCACGAACACGAAGGAACCGTCAGTGAACACCGCCGAATTGAGCGCCGCAAAATAGTTGTCGGCCACCGGCACCACGGTGCCCAGATACTGTTTGATCAGCTCCGGATAGTCGCGGATCGCCTCTGAGATCGAGCAGAAGATCACCCCTGCCTCGGCCAGCTTCTCCTTGAACGTCGTGGTCACTGATACCGAGTCGAACACCGCATCCACCGCGACACCGGCCAGCGCCGCACGCTCGTGGAGAGGAATGCCCAGCTTTTCGTAGGTCTCAAGCAGCTTGGGATCCACCTCGTCGAGGCTCTGAGGCCGGTCTTCCGGGCGCTTGGGTGCGCTGAAATAGGAGATCGCCTGGTAGTCGATGGGCGGATAGTCAAGATGCGCCCAGGAAGGTGGCGTCATCTTCAGCCACTGACGATAGGCGTCCAGGCGCCACTCGAGCATCCACTCCGGCTCGCCCTTCTTGTTGGAGATGAACGCAATGGTGTTCTCATCCAGGCCGGGCGGTAGAGTATCGCTCTCGATATCGGTCACGAAGCCTTCTTTATAGTCGCGACGAACGAGCTGTTCCATTTCCTCAGTTGCCATGTTCAATCCCCTCCCGGGCGTTGCCGTCGAGCGCCGAGCTCGACTTGGACATATTGGGTTTAGCGGCCGGCGCCAGCGGCCAGTGTGACGGTCTGAATCGGCAGCTGCACCGGCAGCTTGATCGGCGTGGTCTGCGCTAGGTGCGCCAGGGTCACGCTATCGAGCAAGGTGCGCACGGCAAGCGACACGCGCTGCCAGTTGTCTGCCACGCCACAGGTGGCGACCAGGTCGCAATCGCCGTCAGCATGGCTGCATTCGGTCATCGCCACCGGCCCTTCGATCGCCGCGATGATGTCACTGGCAGTGATCTCGTGCGCCCCTCGCGCCAGCCGATAGCCGCCTTGGGCGCCCCGCTGGGAGACCAGCAACCCGGCACGCACCAGCGACTTGAGCGTCTTGCTCACCGTCGGATGCGGCAAGTGCACGGCGTCAGCCAGCTCGGCGGCCGCATGGGGCTGCTGGGGATGACGCGCAATGTGCGCCATTACTACGGCGGCATAGTCGGTCATTCGTGAGAGCTTGAGCATGCGGCACATCCTCGAGGGTCATGGCCATAGTGGCGGCTCGTGATTGGGGACCATTTTAGTCCTGTATAACCTCGATGTGAAGCACCCAAGGGATTTCTTGCCGTGCACAAGCAGGATATCGACACGATCGGCACCGATAGCATCAATAATGACAATTATTACTATTACCCTTCTCTATCGAAGTGCCGCTTTCTCGACGACGACACCCCGGTGTCACTTTGAGGAGACAGCGCCAATCGTCTGATTTAGGCGTCATTTGCCTGGCGTGAACGGCCTGGCGTTGCCAGCTACCGACAGTTGGCGCCTCGAACTGCCACCTACGAGCCTTATGCCTGGCACCGAAAGAGACCAATAAATCACTGTTATAAAAGGAATAAAAAAACACCTGGCACGGTTTACGCAACCCTAGAGATGTTTCACCAGGATCTCGGCAGTCGCGTACTCCCCATGGATGAGAGGGGGTGCGGCCGCCCAGAGGGTTTTATCACTGCGTCTTCCGCTCACAGCACGCACGCCATGGAAGCGTCACAAGCAAGGAGCGTCACTCATGCGGATCACTATTTTTGGCTCGGGTTACGTGGGCCTGGTCACCGGGGCCTGTCTGGCCGATGTCGGCCACGACGTCATCTGCGTCGATATTGACAGCGACAAGGTCGCCGCACTCAATGACGGCCAGGTGCCGATCCACGAGCCCGGTCTGGAGACCATCATTCGTCACAACCTCGAGGCCGGGCGACTACGCTTCACCACCGATGCCGCCCGCGCGGTGGAGTTCGGGCTGCTGCAGTTCATTGCCGTGGGCACGCCGCCTGATGAGGATGGCAGTGCCGACCTGCAGTATGTGCTACAGGTGGCCCGCACCATCGCCACCCATATGCAGGAGTACAAGGTCATCGTCGACAAGTCGACGGTACCGGTGGGAACCGCCGAGAAGGTCAATGCCTGTGTGTCCGAGACCCTCGCCGAGCGCGATGCGACGCTGGCCTTCGACGTCTGTTCGAATCCGGAATTCCTCAAGGAGGGCGCGGCCATCGAAGACTTCTCGCGTGGCGCGCGGATCGTCGTCGGCACCGACAGCGACCGCGTGCGTCAGGCCATGCGCGAATGCTACGCCCCCTACAGCCGTCTGCATGACAAGCTGATCTTCATGGATGTACGCAGCGCCGAGCTGACCAAGTACGCCGCCAACGCGATGCTCGCCACCAAGATCAGCTTCATCAACGAGATCGCCAACCTCGCCGAGAAACTCGGCGCCGACATCGAGCACGTGCGCCACGGCATCGGCAGCGATCCGCGCATCGGCCACCACTTCATCTATCCCGGCTGCGGCTACGGCGGGTCGTGTTTTCCCAAGGACGTCCAGGCGCTGGCGCGCACCGCTCATGAGGTCGGCCACCCGCCACAGCTGCTCGAAGCCGTAGAGGCGATCAATCTGCGCCAGAAAGATCAGCTGTTCGCCAAACTGGAAAGCGCCTTTGACGGCGACCTGGCCGGCAAGACCATTGCCCTATGGGGGCTGGCCTTCAAGCCCAATACCGACGATATGCGCGAAGCCCCGAGCCGCGCGCTGATGGCGTCGCTGTGGGCCGCTGGCGCCCGCGTCCAGGCCTTCGATCCAGAGGCTCAGGACGAATGCTGGCGCCTCTACGGCGAGCGTGACGACCTGTCGCTGTGCAAGCGCCGCGACGAGGCCCTGGAAGGCGCCGACGCGCTGGTCATCTGCACCGAGTGGAAGGCGTTTCGCACGGTGGACTTCAGCGTGCTGAAAAAGACGCTGGCCAGCCCCATCGTGATCGATGGCCGCAACCTGTTCGAGCCGGCCAGCATCAAACAGGCCGGCCTCGACTACTACGCCATCGGGCGCGGCGACTCACTGCAGGCCACCCTGGCCTAGGAGTCGGCATGCGACCTTCACCCCTCAAACCCTCCGTCGCCAGCTGGGCGACGGAGGTCACCGTGCTGCTGTTCGGGCTGGCGCTGCTGGTGGTATTGATCAGCGAGTTGCCTCGCGACATCTTCTCGCCGGCGTCGCAGAGCTTCTTCTTCGTGATCGGCGCCATCGGCATCTGGCGCTACTCGTGGTGGTTCGTCCAGGCGCTGCGCTCGGTATGGTACAACCGCCAGGTGTTTCCTCAGCTACGCGCCGAGGCTGACGCGCTGGGTGCTACCGGCATGCCCAGCGAGCTATATGTGCTGTGCACCTCCTACCGCATCGAGCCGGAGGTCAACTTCGCGGTCTATGATGCGCTGATCGGAGAGGTCCGCGACTATGGCGTGCCGACGCTGATCTTCGCTGCCATCTCCGATCGCAGCGACGTCGATGTGATCGACCACGTGCTCGACGAACACGGCTGGCCGGCCAACATCGAGGTGCGCTACATGTTCCAGAAGGGCGATGGCAAGCGCTCGGCGATGGCCGAGGTGCTGCGCGCCATCTCGCGCTGCATGCCGGCGCCTGACGCCCTGCTGGTATCGATGGATGGCGATATCCGTCTCGAGGTCGGCACCCTGGCACGCTCGCTGCCGTTCTTCGCCCTGCAGGACGATCTCGGTGCGCTGACCACCAACAACAACGCTATCGTTACCGGCGACGACGCCACCAAGGAGTGGTACGACCTGCGCTACGCCCAGCGCCACCTGGTGATGAGCTCGATGTCGCTCTCCGAGCGCCTGCTGGTCTTGACCGGCCGCTATAGCGTGTTCCGTGCCGAGCTGGCGACCCACCCCAGCTTCATCGAGCTGGTCGAGAACGATCACGTCGAGCACTGGCGCTTTGGCGACTTCAAGTTCCTGTCCGGCGACGACAAATCGACCTGGTACTGGCTGCTGAAGCGCGGTTGGAAGATGCGCTATCTGCCCGACGTCTACGTCGCAGGCTTCGAGGAGCTCCCCGATCGGCGCCGCTTCTTTGCCTCGACCCTCGACCTGATGCGCCGCTGGTACGGCAACATGCTGCGCACCAGCAACCGCGCCATTGCCCTGGGGCCGAGGCCGATGGGGCTGTTCACCTGGTGGAGCCTGGTCGATCAGCGGCTGTCGATGTGGACCACCCTGGTGGGACCGACGGTGGCCATTCTGGTGACCGCCTTCGTGCGTCCATCGTTCATCTTCGCCTACCTGCTGTGGATCCTGTTCACACGCACCATCGCGGCACTGGTCCTGGCCTGGCAGCGCGGTCGCTTCAGCCTGCTGTGGGTGCCGCTGCTCTACTACAACCAGATCGGCGGTGCACTGCTCAAAACCTACGTGAGTTTTCGCTTCAATCGTCAGAAATGGTCGCGCCAGGGCATCTCCGCCGGCGAGCCCGACAGCCCTCGCGCAGCGCGTCGACAGCGTCGCATGGGCCATTTCATGCACGGCGTCTACATGGCCAGCCTGCTGTTCGTGCTGGTGCTGGCCACCGGCGTACTGGCACCGCCGGATGCCGTGTCGTTGAACATTTTCCAGGACACCGGCGGCCTCAACGGCCGCTGATGACCTACCCGATTTGCGTTTGCAAGGAGCCAGTCACATGGACCCACGATCTCCCGGTCATCATGATCGCAATGAACCCACCCTCGGCGGACGACGTCGCTACCTGAACGACACGCCGGCAGCGCGGGACAATCACGGCGGCGCGTCCGAGCCCCCTGACCAGCGCGAACCGCATATCCATCGCGACGTTCCCCGCGCCGGTCGTTCGCTACACCACGAGCGCCGCGACGAGCGCCAGCACGTGCGCATCTCGCCGCCGTTCCGGGTCGAGCTGGCCGACGGTCGCCGCCTGAACGGGCTGGATCTTTCACTGGGCGGTTTCGCCGCCCACGCCGACACCACCCTTGGCATCGACAGCCTGGTCGACGCCAGTCTGCTGGTCGAGGCCGGCGGCGCCGAGCTGATCATTCCACTGCAGGCCCGCTGCCTGCGCTGTCATCCGTTCGAGCAGCATGGCGATCACAAGCTGGCCTTCCAGATCACCGCCATCGACCCGCCCCACCTCGAGCTGCTACGCCAGGTCGTACGCGCCTACCTCAGCGGCCGGCACGCCAGCATCGAGCGGCTGGTCAGCGAGGAGGATCCGCAGACCCCACGCAAGCGCAAGCAGACCACCGGCACTACGCCGCCGGGGCGGCCACCCAAGCCGTGGGGGCGCTACGCGCTGCTGTTCGCCGCGGCCGGGGTACTGGTGGTGGCCGCCGCCGCCACCGCGTACCGCAACTTCATGCTGATCGAGCCAAGCTTCGCCGCGGTCACCGCCCCGCGTATCGATATCCGCGCCCCCGGGGCGGGAATCCTGCGCGAGCATGGGTGGGAGGCCGGGGATCGCGTCGAACGCGACGAGTACCTGACCGGGGTCAACAACAGCGATCTCGAATCGGACCTGATCCTGGCTCAGGCCTCGCACCGCTACAACTCGCAGCTGATCGACAACCTCCAGGCCAGCCTCGATGACCCCAACGCCCAGCAGGTCAGCCTGGTCAACTCGACCCAGCCGGCCAGCGGCGACACCGTCAACTACGAGACCGCCTCGCCGGAGATCGCCCGGGCCCGGGTCGAACAGTTCGAGACTACCCGCGACTACGAGAGCTCGAGGATCAGCGCCCTGCAGTCGCGCATGTCGATGAACGAGATCACCAGCCCCTGCGACTGCCTGGTGGCCTGGGCACTGTCGAGCGCCGACGGCACCTATATCAACGAGAGCGAGCGGATCATGACGCTGATTCGTACCGGTGACGACGACGTGATGGTCGAGGCACTGGTGCACATGAGCGATATCGCCCGTATCGAGCCCGAGCAGGTCGCCTATGTCGCCCTGCCCTACGCCTCCGAGCCGATTCGCGCCCGGGTGCGCAGCGTGGCACTCGACGTCGAACGCCAGCCACGCGCCGGCTTCCCCGACTGGGTTCGTCAGCAGCAGAACGTCGCCAGCGTGCTGCTGGTGCCCGAGACCACCCTGCCGGCAGATGCCGTGGGCCAGCCGGTCGACGTGCGCTTTGCCGAGCAACCGGTGCTAGCCGCCGGCGCCGAGTGGGTATGGCAGGGTGGCCGCGCCATGGCGCAGTTCGTCGAACGCCTCTATCGGGCAGCGCTGGACGACGCTGACGAATCCCCCGAGCAAGCCCAGGAGAGTTGATGATGGCGATGCCTATCCCCCATGCACTGCCAGCCACCGCGACGCTGGCCGCGACGGCGCTGATGGCGTCACTGCCGCTGGCCGCCGACGATGTCGATGATGGCCTGAGCGTGGCGGCCTCAGAGCGCTGCTCGGCACGCTACAGCGAGGTCGTCCATCACCGTCCGGCACGCGATGCGACTACCCCCAAGCAGGCGGTGCGGCGCGGCTTCGACACCCAACGCGACTGGGGCACCGAGCATAACGTCGAGGTACTGGCGCCGGGCGAAGGCGGCCTCGACCAGCCGGTGCTGCGCGTGCACTACCCCGCCGGGACCTCTTCTCCCGGCGATGATGACGATGGTCGCGGCCAGGGCGGCGCTGGCTTCTATACCGAGGACGCCGCACTGGCCGGCGCCGAGCGCGCCTGCCTGCGCTATCAGGTGCGTTTCGCCGACGGCTTCGACTTCGTGCGTGGCGGCAAGCTGCCAGGGCTCTACGGCGGCGAAGGCCCCAGCGGCGGCGACCCCGCCGACGGTGAGAACGGCTTCTCGATGCGCTTCATGTGGCGCGAACAGGGCCAGGGCGAACTCTACGAGTACGTGGTCAATCAGGACGAAGATCACGGTGCCTCGGTGGGTCGCGGGCTATGGCACTTCCCTACCGACCGCTGGGTCAGCATCGAGCAGGAGGTGGTGCTCAACCATCCCGACCGCGACGACGGCATCGCTCGGGTATGGATCGACGGCGCGCCGGTGCTCGAGCAGCGCGGCATCGTCTATCGCACCAGCGAACGGGTCGGCATCGAAGGAGTGATGTTCTCCACCTTCTTCGGCGGTCACGGCGAGGGCTGGCGCACGCCCCGCGACCAGTACGCCGATTTCGGCGACTTCCGCCTGTATGTGCCAGGAGCATGATGCCCATGCTATCGACTCATGCTCTATCGCTCCTTCATAGGCGTTCGGTACTGTGCGGCCTGGCCGGCACTGCGCTGCTCGCCGCGGCATCGAGTGCCAACGCCCTGACCCTTGCCGAACGCGAGGCGCTGGATCTTTCCGACTACACCGTCAGCGATCCCGACGCCGGCTACTTCGACGTCGAGTCGCGCATGGCACTGCTCGACGACACCTCCAACGCGCTGCTGCTACAAGAGCTCGACGAACTCGCCACCGGCACCAGCTGCCAGCAGCTGCTGAGCATCCCGCCCATCACCACGCGGCTGCGGGTACCCGGCTACTATCCCAATCCCGAGGAGTGGCAGTTGGCTTCTGAACCGCTGTTCCAGTTCGAGGACAGCGTCTCGCAGCTGGCTGGCAGCTTCGTTGCCACCGGCGACGACTACTACGCCGACTGCCTGGTGCGCTTCCTCGAACGCTGGGCGGTCAACGATGCGCTGATGGATTTCCATTATGAGTCGATGGAACCCCAGGCGTGGTTTGCCACCGAGTCGATGATCTTCGCCGCCGCCATGGCCTACTCGGTGGTACGCCCGCACGTCGATGGCCGCGAGCAGGAACAAGCCGACGTCGAGGACTGGCTCAAGCGCCTCAGCGAGCGGCATATCAGCATCCCCGGTGAGGAGGGCAACAGCTGCTGCAACAACCACTTCTACCGCCGTGCCCTGTACGCGGCGATGGTTGGCGTACTGCTGGAAGACGATGCGCTGTTCCAGATCGGCGTCAGTGCCGTCTACTCGGCGCTCCACGACCTCACCGAGGAGGGCGCCCTGCCGCTGGAGGTAGCCCGCGGCCGGCGCGCTACCCACTACCAGAACTATGCGCTGCTCTACCTGATTCCAATCATGGAGATCGTCGCCCGTCAGGGCTATGAGATCCATGCCCTCGAGATCGACGGGCGTAGCATCCACGACGCCGTGGATTTCGCCATGCAGGCCATCGAGGACCCGGCCAACCTCGGCGAGGACGTGCCCCTCGAGCAGTACGGCGGCTTCCTGCAGGATCCGCAGTACTTCGTCTGGATGGAGCTCTACCAGACGCGCTTCGATGACCCGCGCATCGCCAACTTCCTGCCCCGCCTGCGTCCGCTCTATAACCGCAGTGCCGGTGGCTACATGACGCTCTATGTGATGCCACCCGAGACGCAGCAGCAGGTCATCATCGACGACGACGTCCCCACCACCCAAGGCTTCGACGGCCTTGCGGCACGCTGAGCGTCGCCCAATCCCCGATCGGGAAGGAATTCACCATGCAACGACCACACGACCCACGTACTCTCGTCACCCCCTGGCGCCGACTGCCCGCCTGTGCCGGACTGGTCCTGATGGTCGGCCTGGCCGGCTGTGCTAGCTCAGGCGGCACACTGCCCGGAGAGAACCACGCTACCGCCCTGCCCGCGCAGTACAGCCACTGGTTCGAGGGCAGTGTCGAGGCCGATATGAGCGGGGACGACTGGAACCGCATCAACTATGCCCAGCGCCTCATCGAGGATGGCGACTACGCGCGTGCCGAGGACCAGCTGCGCCAGATGATCAATCTCGGCTTCCCCCCCGCCTCCTACCACATGGGGCGGATGTACGATAACGGCCTCGGCGTCGAACGTGACCCCGCCGAGGCAGCACGCCACTACGCCGAGGCGCTGGAGATGCCGTCGTCTTCACGGGGCCACGCCTCGCTCAACCTGGCCAAGCTCTACCTCGAAGGCGACGGCGTGGCACACAACGACGCCCTGGCCTACTACCTGCTGTGGCAGGCCATCGACGCAGAGGTCGAACGCGACGCCGAGATCACCCTGGCGGAACTGATGGTCGAGGGTGGCGACGGCGTCCAGGCCGACCCGCGCCTGGCACGCCGCCTCTACCAACGTGCCGCCGAACGCGGTGACGCGCGCGCCCAGCTGGCCCTGGCCGAGGCCTACCGCGCCGACGGCTGGCTGGTCGATGACCCCGAGCGCTCACGGCAGTACGCCGAACAGGCCGCCGCCGGACTACAGGCCGACGCCGAAGCCGGCGATACCGGCGCCATGCAGCGCCTGGCACGCCTCTATGGCGACGATGGGCTGCTCGACGGCAACTCGCAGCAGCGCCTCGATTGGCTGCTAGCGGCCGCCGAGTCCGGCGAGCCCGGCGCCCAGACCCAGGCCGCCCGCTTGCTGCTCGACAGCGGCGACGAGGCCCAGGCCATCAGCCTGCTGGAGACCGCCGCAGGACAGGGCGATATCGACGCCATGGCACTGCTTGGCGACCACCTGCTGCAGCGCTCGGCCCACGACGGCCAGGGCATCGCCTGGCTCGAACGTGCCGCCGAGCGCGGTTCGGCCAATGCCGCGGTCAGCCTGGCGCAGACCTATCTCGACGGCGACGGCATCGCCAGCAATCCGCAGCAGGCCGTCGCCCTGCTCGAGCAGGCCGCCGAGCAGGACGATGGCTATGCCCTGGCGTTGCTCGGCGAGCTCTACCTCAGCAACGAGCACCTCCCCTCGCAGCCGTTGCAGGCGATCGATTACCTGCAGCGCGGCCACGAGCTGGGCCACGCCTATGCCACCATGCAGCTTGGCGAGGTCTACCTCGAGGGTCGCGGCGTGGCCGGTAACCCGCGCCAGGCCGAAACCCTGCTACGCGAGGCAGCGCGCCAGGGCCAGGCTAGCGCCAAGCGCCTACTCGGAGAGGCCTACCTCGAGGGTGAAACACTCGACTATCACCCGTCGCGCGCTGAGCGCCTGCTGCGTGAGGCGATCGAGGCCGGCGACACCACCGCCATGACCATTCTCGGCGAGGCCTATCTGGCGGGCATCGAAGGCGAACTGCAACCCGAGTGGGGGATCGGCCTGCTCGAAGATGCCGCCCGCCAGGGCGACGACTATGCGATGGTGGTGATGGGCCGCGCCTACCGCCACGGCGACGGCGTAGAACGCGACCTGCAGCAATCCGCCTACTGGCTGCGCCAGGCCGAGGAGGCAGGCCACGAATCGGCCGGCGATGCCCTGATGTACACCCAGCGCGATCTCGGCGCGGCGGGTGACATCGAGGCGCTGGTCGATGCTGCCGAAGATGGCCACCCCGGCGCCATGGCCGATCTCGGCCGCGCCTATCTCGAAGGCCGGGGAGTGGCCGCCAACGTCGATCAGGCCCGCGCCTGGCTGGAGCGCGCCGATCGCGCCGGTCATCCCGGCGCCGCGGCAAGCCTCGGCCGCCTGCAGCTCGAGGCCGGTAACGAGGCTGACGCTCGCGACTACCTGGAGCGTGCCGTAGCCGGCGGCCACGACGGTGCCCAAGCCGATCTCGGCGAACTGCTGATCGAGTCCGGCGACGACCCCGAGCGTGGCATGCAGCTAATCACTCAGGCCGCCGAGGCCGGCCACAGCGGCGCGCGCCTGCTCCTCGGCCAGGCCTACCTGCACGGCGACGAGGGCCTGCCCCAGGACACCCAGCGCGGCCTCGACTACCTGCAGGAGGCGGTGGACAATGGCCACCCTGGCGCCCAGGCGATACTCGGCCGCGAGTACCTACGTGGCGAGGTGCTCGAGTATGACGCCGCGCGCGGCAGCGACCTGCTGCTGGCCGCCGCCGAGCAGGGCCATGAGAGCGCGCGCCTGGCGCTGGCGGAAGCCTATCTAGCTGCTAACGGCCTGGAGAGTGCCAATAACGAGCAGGCGTTGATCTGGCTGGAGGGCGTCATCGAGGGCGACAGCCAGCTGGCTTCCCAGACCTTACGCCAGCTGCTTACCGAAGACAGTGCCCGAGACGCCATCGGCAGCCGCGATCTCTCGGCGGCACTCGAATAGCCAGGCTCCAAATAACAAGCCCAATACGCAACGAGCCGCCCATCGGGGCGGCTCGTTGCGTTTCAGGCGACCCAAAGGCCGCGGCCATCAGCCGTCGAAGGGATTGCGCAGCACGATGGTCTCGTTACGGTCCGGCCCGGTGGAGATGATGTCGATGCTGGTGCCGACCTGCTCCTCGAGGAAGCTGATGTAGGCACGCGCGTTGGCCGGCAGGTCTTCGACCCGCTTGATGCCCAGGGTCGAATCACTCCAGCCCGGCAGGTCCTGATAGAGCGGCTCGATCGCCTCATAGCCCTCAGAGTCCACCGGCGTGTCGAGCACGTCGCCATCCTTGCTGCGATAGCCGACGCAGACGCGGATATTCTCCAGGCCATCGAGCACGTCGAGCTTGGTCAGACACAGCCCGGAGACCGAGTTGATCTGCACTGCATGGCGCAGCGCCACGGCATCGAACCAGCCGCAGCGGCGTGCGCGGCCGGTGGTGGCACCGAACTCGTGGCCGCGCTCGGCAAGATGACGGCCGTGGTCATCAAACAGCTCGGTGGGGAATGGCCCCGAACCGACCCGGGTGGTATAGGCCTTGGTGATGCCCAGCACGTAGTCGAGGTACAGCGGGCCCACCCCGGACCCCGTGGCGGTGCCGCCAGCAGTGGTGTTGGAGCTGGTGACGAATGGGTAGGTACCGTGATCGATGTCGAGCAGCGAGCCCTGGGCGCCCTCGAACAGGATGTTTTCACCGGCCTTGCGCAGGTCGTGGACCAGGCCCACGGTATCGCAGACCATCGGGCGCAGCTCCTCGGCCATCTCCATGGCTTCGTCGAGCACCTGCTGGAAATCCACCGGCGCCTCGCCGTGGTACTGGGTCAGCACGAAGTTATGGTAGTCGAGCACCTCGCCCAGCTTGGAGGCGAACCGTTCGCGGTGCTGCAGGTCGCCCAGGCGCAGTCCGCGGCGCGCCACCTTGTCCTCGTAGGCCGGGCCGATACCACGTCCGGTGGTGCCGATCTTGGCGATGCCGCGGGCCTTCTCGCGGGCCTGGTCAAGGCGCACGTGGTAGGAGAGGATCAACGGGCAGGCCGGCGACAGACGCAGCCGCTGACGCACCGGCACCCCTTTGCTCTCGAGCTCGCGGATCTCCTTGATCAGCGCCTCGGGCGACAGCACCACGCCGTTGCCGATCACGCAGATCTTGTCGTCGCGCAGCACGCCGGAGGGAATCAGGTGCAGGACGGTCTTTTCACCGTCGATGACCAGCGTATGGCCGGCGTTATGCCCGCCCTGGAAGCGCACCACCGCGCTCGCCGATTCGGTCAGCAGGTCGACGACCTTGCCCTTGCCTTCGTCACCCCACTGGGTGCCCAGTACGACTACGTTCTTGCCCATTGCTTTGGTCTCTTGATCGAAGAATCCGCGCGATGCCTGCCCCGGCCCTCAGCCCAGGGGGGACACCTGCCAGTCGTCGCCGCTGCGGGTCAGCTGGCGATTGCAGCGATGCGCCTCGGGGCCGGTGCGCTGCCCCGGCAAGGCCACCACCACCCGCTCACCGGCATCACGTAGCGCCGCGATGGTCGCCGCCTGCTGCTCGGCCGCCTCGGCCGGCACCCAGATGCCGTCACACGCCGGCGGCTGCAGCGCCAGCGAGGCCAGCAGCTTGAGGTCCATGGAGAACCCGGTGGCCGGCCGGGCACGCCCGAAGGCGCGTCCGGTATCGTCATAGCGCCCGCCCTTGGCCAGCGCCTGGCCGTAGCCCGGCACGTAGGCGGCGAACATCATGCCGGTGTGATACTGATAGCCGCGCAGCTCGGCGAGGTCGAAATAGAGCTCGACCTCGGGGTACTCGGCGCGCACACCGGCGCTCAGTGCCAGTAGCTGGTCGAGTGCCGCATTGACCGCAGCGGGCGCCTCTGCAAAGGCGCCGCGCGCCGCTTCGAGCACCTCGTCGCCACCGTGAAGCTCGGCCAGTGCCAGAAACATCTCGGCCAGGGTCGGATCGGCGACGCACTCCGCCACCCGGGCGGCGAGCTCTCCCGGCGACTTGAGATCGAGCGCTTCGTAGAGCGCACGCTCCTGGGTCGTATCGAGTTCCGCAGCCTGCACCAGACTACGGTAGATGCCGATATGCCCGAGCGCCAGGTGGATCTCACCGGCGCCGGCCACTGCCAGGCTCGACAGTGCCAGGCGCAGGATCTCCAGATCGGCTTCCTGACCGGCATGGCCGAACAGCTCGACGCCGACCTGGACCGGACTGCGCCCGCCTTGATGCTGGTCGGCCTTGGCGCGCAGTACATTGGTGCAGTAGCACAGCCGCACCGGACCCTGGCGCTGCAGCGAATGGGCATCCATGCGTGCCACCTGAGGCGTGACGTCGGCGCTGACGCCCATCATGCGCCCGGTTAGCTGGTCGGTGAGCTTGAAGGTCTGCAGGTCGAGGTCGGTGCCGGTGCCGGTCAGCAGCGAGTCGAGAAACTCCACCGGCGGCGGCATCACCTGGTCGTAGCCCCAGCGGTAATAGAGATCGAGCAGCGCACGGCGCAACTCTTCCATGCGGGCCGCCTGGGGCGGCAGCACTTCGTCCATGCCGTCGGGGAGCAGCCAGCGGTCAGCGATGGTCATGTGTCCTGTCCTGCCACGAATGCACAAAAAAACCGGGCCACGCCCGGTTTGCGGATTCTACCACGTTTGGCCCCGGGGTGAACCCCGGGGCCTGGCCGCTTACTCCTCGCCAGCGCCCATCGGATTGGCGCTGTTGAGGTAGCGGAAGAAGTCGCTGGTCGGTTCCAGCACCAGCATGTTGCCGTCACCCTCGAAGCTCTCACGGTAGGCGTTGAGACTGCGATAGAAGGTGAAGAACTCCATATCCTGCTCATAGGCCCCGGAGTAGATCGCCGCGGCTTCGGCATCACCCTCACCGCGCAGCGTCTCGGCCCGCTCGGTCGCCTGTGCCAGCAGCACCTGGCGGCGGCGATCGGCGTTGGCGCGAATCCGCTCGGCTTCCTCCTGACCTTGGGCACGCCACTCGCGGGCCTCACGCTCACGCTCGGAGCGCATGCGGTCGAAGACCGCCGCGGAGACGTCTTCGGGCAGGTCGATACGCTTGATGCGGATATCGCGGATCGACACCCCGAGTTCTTCGCGCATCAACGAGTCAAGGTCCTCGGCAGGCCCGATCATCAGATCGTCGCGGCGCTCGGCGATGATCTCCTGAAGATCCAGGCGGCCGAACTCGTTACGCAGACTCTCGTCAACCCGCGGCTGGATCAGGCGTACCGCCTGCATCTCGTCGCCGGAGGTCGCCTCATAGTAGCGAGTCGGATTGACCACCTGCCACTTGACGTAGGAGTCGACGATCACCGCTTTCTGCTCGAGAGTCAGATAGCGGCTGGTATCGGTATCCAGCGTCAGCACCCGGGTGTCGAACTTGCGCACCGTCTGGGTGATGGGGATCTTGACGTGCAGCCCTGGCTGAATGTTCTCTTCGATGACCTCACCGAAGCGCAGCTTGACTGCGCGTTCGGTCTCGTCAACCACGTAGAGGCTGTTGCTGGCCAGCCAGGCGGCAGCCGCCAGGCCACCCACGATGAGCAATGACTTGTTGTTAATCATTGGCGGCCCTCCCGACGAATACCACTGTTGCTGCTACCGCCGCTGCCGCTCTGCTGCTGACGGAGACGCTCGATCACCTGCGGGTCGATATCGTCGCTGCGCGACTCGCCGGAACGCTGACCACCCTGGCCACTGCTGCCGGAGCGCAGCTGGTCGAGCGGCAGGTACATCAGCGGGCTGCTTTCGCTGACATCGATCAGCACCTTGTTGGTCTGGCCAAACACTTCGCTGATGGCATCCAGGTAGAGACGCTCGCGCATGACCTGCGGCGACGTCCGGTATTCACCCAGCAGTGAGTTGAAGCGGTTGGCCTGACCTTGGGCCTCGGCCACCACTGATTCACGATAGCCCTGGCCCTGCTCGATCAGGCGCTGTGCCTGACCCTGGGCGGCCGGAATGATCGCATTGGCGTAGGCCATGCCTTCGTTGATGGTGCGCTGACGATCCTCACGCGCACGGATCACGTCATCGAAGGCGTCGATGACCGGCTGCGGTGCCGAGGTCGACTCGATGTTGATGGTCTGCAGGCGGATACCGGTACCGTAGCTGTCCAGATAGGACTGCAAGCGGCTGGACACGGAACTACCGAGAATCTCACGACCCGAGGTCAGGATATCGATCATGTCGGTACCACCGACCACGTGACGCAGTGCCGAATCCAGGGCGTTCTCGATGGACAGCTCGGGGCTACGCACGTTGAGCACGAAGTCGCGCGGGCTGGCGACCTGGTACTGCGCCGAGATCTCGACTTCGACGATGTTTTCATCGCGGGTCAGCATCGACTGAGTCTGGGTCAGCGAACGTACGCGGGTCACATTGACCATGCGCACATCGTCGATCAGCGGTGGATTCCAGTGCAGGCCTGGCGTCACCACCTCCTGATACTCACCGAAACGCAGCACCACGCCGCGCTCCGACTGGTCGACCAGGTAGAAGCCGGTAGCCGCCCAGATTGCCAGTGCTACCACCACCAGCAGGCCAGGTAGCGCAAAGGTATTGCGCGGCTTACCGCCCCCCTTGTTGCCGCCACCGTCACCGCCGCGTTTGCCGCGACCGCCACCGAGCATGCCGTTGAGCTTATCCTGAAATTTCTTCAGCGCCTCATCGAGGTCGGGCGGCCCTTGATTGTTGCCGCCACCACCCCCGCCGCCGTTACCGCCGCCACCGCGTCGGCCACCGCCGCTCCAAGGGTCGTGCTGGTTGCCACCACCAGGCTCATTCCAAGCCATACGTCGTCTCCACTATGCGTTGATCACTCTGCGGTACCGGGCACGCTTGCGTCCGATACGGCAACAGCATTGGTTGCGCTATCGCTTGCGTCGCGACTGCGACGCTTCATCCCGCCGAAGCAACAGTCGTCAGGCCTCCCAGACCGGGCGGCTGCGCTCCTCGACGGGCAGGTAATCGTCGGCGCGTTCACCCAGACGCGCCATCAGCTGCAGGAAGTCGCGGCGCGGCAGGCGCACCTCGAGCTGACTGCAGCCACCCTCGTCGAATCGCTCTTCACGCACCGCGCCCAGCTCATGCAGGCCGGCGCGCAGCTTGCCCTGGACCGGCGTCAGCGTCAGAGCAATATCGATGACATCGTCGGCCAGGCATTCGGAGAGCGCCTCGGCCAGCAGCTCCAGTCCCTGGCCCTGCTGTGCCGACAGCCACACCGACTCGGGACGCCCTTCGCCGTCGCGCTCGATGCGCGGCGCGCTATCGAGCAGGTCGATCTTGTTCATCACCAGCAGGCAGGGTACCTCATCGGCCCCAATTTCCTGCAACACCCGCTGCACCTGCTCGACGTTGAGATCACGATCGGGATCAGCGGCGTCGATTACATGCACCAGCAGGCTGGCCTCGGCGGCCTCCTGCAGCGTGGCACGAAACGCCTCGACCAGCTTGTGCGGCAGATGGCGGATGAAACCGACGGTGTCGGCCAGCACTACCGGTCCAACGTCCTCGACTTCGAGCCGGCGCAGGGTCGGGTCGAGGGTCGCGAAGAGCTGATCCGCGGCGTATACCGAGGCCTCTGTCACGGCGTTGAACAGCGTCGACTTGCCGGCATTGGTATAGCCCACCAGCGATACGCTGGGAATCTCGGCGCGCGCCCGGGCGCGACGATTCTGCTCACGCTGGCTGCGCACCTTGTCGAGACGCTTGTGAATCGACTTGATACGCCCACGCAGTAGGCGCCGGTCGGTCTCGAGCTGGGTCTCACCCGGGCCGCGCAGACCGATACCGCCTTTCTGACGCTCCAGGTGGGTCCAGCCGCGCACCAGACGCGTCGACATGTATTCGAGCTGGGCCAGCTCGACCTGCAGCTTGCCCTCGTGGGTCCGCGCCCGCTGGGCGAAGATATCCAGAATCAGGCCCGTACGATCAAGCACCCGGCACTTGAGCGTCCGCTCCAGGTTGCGCTCCTGGGAGGGGCTCAGCGAATGGTTGAAGATCACCAGCTCGGCTTGGTGAATCGGCATCAGCGCCTTGAGCTCGTCAAGCTTGCCGCTGCCGATAAAGGTTCGGGAATCGGGCCGATGCCGGCTACCCGTCAGCAGGGTAGCCGGTTCGGCGCCGGCGGAGCGCACCAGTTCCAGAAATTCACCGGAATCTTCGCGCTCCTGTTCGTCCTGAAAATCAATATGGACGAGTATCGCCGTTTCACCGGCGTCGGGACGTTCAAAAAACAATCACTACCTCGCGATCAACTCTCTTCTTGTGCCGCCGCAGCAGGATCCTGGGCTGGCAGACGCACGTTACGCGACGGAACGACCGTCGAGATAGCGTGCTTATAAACCATCTGGCTAACGGTATTGCGCAGCAGAATCACGAACTGATCGAAGGACTCGATCTGCCCCTGCAGCTTGATGCCATTGACCAGGAAAATCGATACCGGAATGCGCTCCTTGCGCAGAATGTTCAGGTACGGGTCTTGGAGGGACTGCCCTTTGGACATTTTGCTCTCCCTAACTGTCTCTTTGAGTGATGTCGTTTTTCTATGACACCGGCGGTGACACGGCCGGCGCATGGTTCATCAACGGTGCCAAGGTGGCAGCCAATCGAAACACGTATCTTACGCTAACTGCCTAGACGGCGCACGAGTTTCAGGACACGATCCAGGCAATCCGGCGCCAGGCTGTCGACCCATTCAAGCCCATCCCAACTACGCATCCAGGTCAGCTGACGCTTGGCCAGCTGACGCGTGGCCACCACGCCCTTGTGGCGCAGCCAGTCGGCGTCGTGTCCCGCTTCGAGCGCCTCCCAGGCCTGCCGATAGCCGACGCTCTTGATCGACGGCAGCCCCGGGTGCAGGTCGCGCCGCTGGCGCAGCCTCGCCACTTCGTCGACAAAACCAGCGGCCAGCATGGCATCGAAACGTGCCGCAATTCGCTGATGCAACACACTGCGATCCAGCGGTGCCAGTCCTATCGACAGCGTACGCCAGGGGAAGGTTTCGATGGACTGCGACTGCCAGTGCTCGGTCAGCGAGCGGCCGCTGAGCCGATAGACCTCGAGCGCACGCATCAGGCGCTGGGGATCGTTGCGATGAATGCGCTGTGCCGCCGCGGGGTCGACCCTGGCCAGCTCATCATGCAGGGCGCCGAGCCCCTGCTCATCGGCCTGCCGCGTCAGTTCGGCGCGCACCTCGGGGTTCGCCGCCGGCAGCTCGGCGACCCCGGCCAGCAGCCGCTTGTAGTACATCATGGTGCCGCCGACCAGCAGCGGAATGGCGCCGGCTGCGCTGATTTGTCGCATCTCGCGCAGGGCGTCGTCGCGAAACTCCGCTGCCGAGTAGGGCTCGGCGGGATCACGAATGTCGATCAGGCGGTGCGGGGCGCGGGCCAGCTCCTCGGCGGAGGGCTTGGCGGTGCCGATGTCCATGCCACGGTAGACCATCGCCGAGTCGACGCTGATCAGCTCGCAGCCGAGGCGCTCGTGGAGGGCGATGGCCAGGTCGGTCTTGCCGGCGGCGGTGGGGCCGACCAGCAGGATGGCAGGGGGGCGCATATCGGGCATGGGGCGTTGAGTGCTCTCTTACGGCTCACTTGCAGCTTGGCGTGGAGAAGCTGATCCGGCGGCAGGCCTTCGAGGAGGCGCTGTAAACCCATCCCTGGGCGCTACCTGCGCCATCCATGGCGCAGAACCTCCTCTTCGCCCTGCCCCCGGCGCTTCTCGCTACGTCGGTAAATGACAAAGATAGGTGACTACTGGCCGCGCAGGAACAGCTTGTCGAGGTCGTGCATGCTCATCTCGGTCCAGGTCGGACGACCGTGGTTGCACTGGCCGCTGCGCTCGGTGCGCTCCATGTCGCGCAGCAGGGCGTTCATCTCGGCCACGCTGAGCTTGCGGTTGGCGCGTACGCTGCCGTGGCAGGCCATGGTCGAGAGCAGCTCGTTGATACGCGCCTCGAGGCGATCCGAGCGGCCGTAGCGCTCCAGGTCGGCGAGCATGTCGCGCACCAGCGGCTCGACGTCGGCGTCACCCAGCAGCGCCGGCACCTGGCGCACCAGCAGCGTCTCGGGCCCGGCCACGTCGAGTTCGACACCGAGCCGGGTAAACGCCTCGTGCTCAGCCTCGGCGGTGGCCACTTCGGCGGGGCTGGCGGCCAGCGACACCGGCACCAGCAAAGGCTGAGCATCGAGCGCTCCGCCGTGCACCTGGGTCTTCATGCGCTCATAGACGATGCGCTCGTGGGCGGCATGCATGTCGACCATCACCAGGCCACGCTGCGACTGAGAGAGGATATAGACACCGTGCAGCTGGGCGATGGCATAGCCCAGCGGCGGGGCCTGCGTCGGGTCATCCTGACCAAGCGACGGAGCGGGTGTCATTCGCGCCTCAGGCTCCTCACTCGTCCCTGCAACCGCTGTGTCATGGCGCTCGGCCAGTGCGACCTCGGCGGCACTGCCGCCCGGCGGCGCCGGCTGCGGGGTCAGCAGGGTCTCTTCGTGCTCGGGATGCAGTGCCCGATAGCCGGCCATGAACTGACGCACGCGGTCGGCGCCGGGCCGTGACTCGGCAATGCCCTCACGCAGCGCCATGGGCTGCTGCTGCCAAGCCGTGGCGTCGCTCCCAGCCACCGCGTGCGCCTGAGCCTGAGGCTCGTCGTCGGTGGCATCCGCCGTGTCATTGGGCCGCGCCTCACCCAGCGCGCGGTGCAGGCTGGAGAACAGAAAGTCGTGGACCAGGCGGCCGTCGCGGAAGCGCACCTCGTGCTTGGTGGGATGCACGTTGACGTCGACCACGCTGGGGTCGAGTTCGAGATAGAGCACGAATACCGGGTGGCGACCGTGGAACAGCACATCGCGATAGGCCTGACGAATGGCGTGAGCCACCAGCCGATCGCGCACCACCCGGCCGTTAACGAAGAAATACTGCTGGTCGGCCTGGGCGCGGGCATGGGTGGGCAGCCCGACCCACCCCCATAGCCGCAGTCCGCCACTCTCGAGGTCGAGGTGCAGGGCGTTGTCGATGAACTTGCTGCCCAGCAGCGCGGCGATGCGCCGCTCGCGGGCCGCGGCATCGCTCACCGGGCGCAGCTGATGCACGGTCTTGTGGTTGTGACGCAGGGTCCAGCCGATGTCGTAACGCGACAGTGCCAAGCGCCGGAAGGCTTCTTCGACGTGGCCGAATTCGGTCTTCTCGGTACGCAGGAACTTGCGTCGCGCCGGGGTATTGAAGAACAGATCACGCACGCCAACGCTGGTGCCACGAGGGTGCGGCGCCGGGGTCACCCGCGGCTGCATCTCACGCCCCTCGGCTACCACGCGCCAGCCGGCCTGGGGGTCTTCGGCGGCATTGGAGACCAGCTCCAGCCGCGACACCGAACTGATCGAGGCCAGCGCCTCGCCGCGAAAGCCGAGACTGGCCACGCCTTCCAGGTCCTCGAGACTGTCGATCTTGCTGGTGGCGTGGCGCGATAGCGCCAGCGGCAAATCATCCTCGGCGATGCCGCTGCCGTCATCGCGTACGCGAATCAGCTTGGCCCCACCGCTTTCGAGCTCGACCTCGATACGGCCACTGCCGGCGTCGATAGCGTTCTCGATCAGCTCCTTGACCACCGAGGCGGGACGCTCGACCACTTCGCCTGCGGCGATCTGGTTGGCCAGGCGCGGATTGAGTATGTGAATGCGGCGCGGCTCTGTCATGTCACCTCGCAAGCGGTTCAGGAGCGCGGGATCTGCAGTACCTGTCCGACCCGGATCACGTCACCATTGATGTTATTGACCTGCCTGAGCTGGCTGAGCGGTACCTGATGGCGCGAGGCGATCTCCGACAGGGTGTCGCCGGGCTGGATGCGATACTCGTTGCTGCCGCCGCCGCGCCCCTGATCGCGCTGCCAGGCCAGCAGGCTGGCCGGCGGCGGATTGCGCTGGAAGTGCTCCTCGAGCCCCGCCATGATCGCCTCGGCCAGCTTGCGCTGGTGGCCGGCATCGTTGAGGCGCCGCTCTTCCTCGGGATTGGAGATAAAGCCTGCCTCGATCAACAGCGACGGAATGTCGGGAGAGGTCAGCACTCGGAAGCCGGCCTGCTCGACCCGCGACTTGTGCAGGCGGTTGACCTGACCGAGCTGATCGAGCACCTGGCCGCCAATCGACAGGGAGTCATTGAGGGTGGCGGTCATGGTCAGATCGAGCAGCACCCCGCGCAGCACTTCGTCTTTGTCGCGTAGCGACAGGTTGCCGTCGACGCCGCCGATCAGGTCGGCGCGGTTCTCGCTCTCGGCCAGCCATTGGGCGGTCTCGGAGGTGGCACCGCGCTGCGACAGGGCGTATACCGAGCTGCCCTGGGGGCGCGGGCTGGTAAAGGCATCGGCATGGATCGAGACGAAGAAATCGGCTTTCTGCTCGCGGGCGATTTGGGTGCGCTGACGCAGGCCAACATAGTAGTCGCCGTCGCGAATCATCACCGCGCGGAAGCCTTCCCTGCCGTCGACCAGCGACTGCAATCGCCGGCTGATGTCCATCACCACGTCCTTCTCGCGGGTCCCTCCGGGGCCGATGGCACCGGGGTCCTCGCCGCCGTGGCCGGGGTCGATGGCAATGATGATGTCGCGGCGCGGATGGGGCTGTGCCTGCTGAAGTGCAGCGGCAGCGTCGGCCTCGACTTCCGTGGCTCCACCATCATCGACGCTGGCCCGTCCGGCCGCGATCTCCTGTTCACGGATCATCGCCTCGATCGGATCGATGGGATTCTCTACCGCACTCTCGCCGGGATACTCGAGGTCGACCACCAGACGATGACCGTACTGATCGTTGGGCGGCAGGGTAAAATGACGCGGCTCAACCTTCCTTTCCAGGTCGAGCACGACCCGCAGGCCGCTGCCGTCGCGCACCCCGGTACGCAGCGAGCTGATCGCACTGCCGTCGAAGTCAAGACGCCCGGTGTCAGCCTGCATGCGACTGTCGTCGAGGTCGATCACCAGCCGATCAGGATTATCCAGGGTAAACACCGACGCCTCGGCGGGATTGGACAGATCGAATACCAGCCGCGAGTGGTCAGGCGCCGCCCAAAGCCGCACGTTGTCGATATCGGCGGCCTGGCCTGGAGCGACCAACAGCAGGCTCAGGCAAACCGCAAGCAGCAGCGTCAACGCCACCCTCAGCCCTTCCCGCCTGGGGGAAGAAGCGGCAGCCTGGCTCCCTGGCCACGGGGTCATTGGAGTGTCACTCGGATGCATCGACGAGTCTCGGCTTCGATCCAGGAAAACGCTGTTCACTTTCATTGAGGCTGACTATCCGCCAGCCAGGCGGGAGTTTCAAGACGCGCCAGCACCGCCTCCCCCAAGGAACTGCGGGCATGCAGCGTTACCCGACGCCCCATGTCCAGCACCTCGAGCTCGAGCACCAGGTCCGGCTCAGGCAGCCAGCCGACGCCGCGACTCGGCCACTCCACCAGGCTCAGGGCGCCCTCATCCAGCAGGTCACGGGCGCCGATGAACTCGAGCTCCTCAGGGTCGCCGAGGCGATAGAGGTCGAAATGGTTCACCTCTACATCGCCCAGGCGGTAGGGCTCTACCAGGGTATAGGTGGGGCTCTTGACCGCTCCCTGGTGGCCATAGGCACGCAGAATGCCGCGGGTCAGGGTGGTCTTGCCAGCGCCCAGCTCGCCCTCGAGATGCACCTGGCCGCGCCCCGCCAGTGCGCTCCCCAGCGCCGTGCCAAAGGCAACCTGGGCGTTTTCATCGGGCAGTGTCACGTACATCGCTCGTCCGCGGGTTAGCCAATCGTCGCGCATAGGATGCCAGATCGCCGGCCAGCAGACCACGCTCGCCGTCGCCCGCCGCGGCCAGGTCGGCGGCACGCGCATGCAGCACCACCCCGCACCGGGCCAACTCAGCGAGCTCGCTGCCACCACGACGACCAAACTGCGCCAAAAGAGACCCCAGGATGCCGCTCAGCGCATCCCCCATGCCGCCACCGGCCATGCCAGGATTGCCAAACGGGCAGACCGCCAGCTCGGCCTCGTTACCGATCAGGGACCCGGCCCCCTTGAGCACCCAGTGTCCGCCGTAGCGACGCGCTAGCGCGGCCAGTGCAGCCGGCCGGTCGCGCTGCACCTCGCCACCCGAGCAGCCCAGGAGTCTCGCCGCTTCGCCCGGATGCGGCGTAAGGATCCAGTCGTGGCGATACGGCGGTGTGGCCATGCCAGCCAAGAGATTGAGGGCGTCGGCGTCGACCACCAGCGGCTTGCCTGCCGCCAGCGCCGCCTGCCACATGGCTTGTCCCCAGGCCCCCTGCCCCAGCCCGGGCCCCACTACCAGGATGTCGGCCGCCTCAAGCAGTGACGCCAGGTCTGTAGGGCCGCGTACGCCGTGTACCATCACCTCCGGGCAGCGAGTGAGGCTGGCGGTGACGTGCTCGGGCGCAGTGGCCAGGCTGATCCGGCCGGCCCCCAACCGCGCCGCCGTCTCGCTGGCCAGCAGCGCCGCACCGCCGAATCCCGGCGCACCGCCGATCACCAGCAGGTGGCCGTGATCGCCCTTGTGGCTATCGCGGCGACGCGGGGCCAGCCACTCGTTGGGGCGGTCATCGAGCAGCCAGGCCGCCGGGGTTAGATCGGTGTGCTGTGAGGCTTCCACACCCAGCGTCAGCAGGCGATGCTCACCGACATGGGCCGCAGCGGCACCGGTGTGCAGGCCCAGCTTGTCGCCGATAAAAGTGGTGGTGAGTGTCGCCTCGACGGCGCAGCCGAGCACCGCCCCTGTATCCGCCGAGAGCCCCGAGGGAATATCCAACGCCAGCAGCGGCATAGCACTTGAGTTGAGCGCCTCGATAGCCTCGGCGAAGGGTTCACGCACCTCGCCACTGAGACCCGTGCCCAGCAGCGCATCCACCGCCACCTCGCCGGTAAGCCTCATATCGGCCGTCCAGGTTTGCGGCTGAAGCCCGGCGCGGCGTGCCATGGCCACGGCGAGACCAGCGTCACCCTCGAGACTATCGGGATCGCGCAGGGCGATCAGCTGCACGTCGAAGCCGTCGCACACCGCCAGCGCCGCCAGCACATAGCCGTCACCGGCGTTGTTGCCGGCACCGCACAGCACGCTCAGCCGGCGCGCCTCGGGCCAGCGCTGACGCAGGGCGTCGAAGGCGGCACTGGCGGCCTGCTGCATCAGGGCGAAGCCGTCGATGCCTGCAGCGATAGTGCGGCGGTCGAGTTCGCGCACCTGCTCGGCGCGGTACAGGGGGCGCAGGTGGGGCATAAGAACTCCTCAATGACGTGTTGTTGAGACTAGTATAAGGTGGTGCGCCCTTGGGCCCATCCACTCAGCCTCCATCGTCTTTCCATCATGTCCGAGACAACCTCCTCGCTTGCCCCTGCCGATCTGCAGGCACTGGCCGATGACATCAAGACCTGGGGCCGTGAACTGGGCTTTCAGCAGGTCGGCATCACCGATACCGATCTGGAACACCACGAGCGCTATCTCGAGCGCTGGCTGGCGGCAGGCCACCACGGCGAGATGAGCTTCATGGCCAAGCACGGCACCAAGCGCACCCGCCCCGCCGAGCTGGTGCCCGGCACCCTGCGGGTGATCAGCGCGCGCATGGACTATCTGCCGCCGGAGGTGGAAACCACCAAGACACTGGGACAACCGCAGATCGCTTATGTCTCGCGTTACGCCCTGGGCCGCGACTACCACAAGCTGATCCGCAAGCGCCTGGCGCAGCTGGCCAAGCAGATCGAGCAGCGCGTCGGCGCCTTCGGCTATCGCGCCTTCGTCGATTCGGCGCCGGTGATGGAGCGTGCCCTGGCGCAAAAGGCCGGGCTCGGCTGGTTCGGCAAGAACTCGATGCTGCTCAATCCCCAGGCCGGTTCGCTGTTCTTCATCGGCGAGCTGTATACCGACCTGCCACTGCCGGTTGACGAACCCTTCGCAAGCGAGCACTGCGGCAAGTGCGACGCCTGCCAGGTAGCCTGCCCTACCGGCGCTATCGTCGACGACAAGGTAGTCGACTCGCGGCGCTGCATCTCCTACCTGACCATCGAGCTGCACGGCGCGATTCCCGAGCAGTATCGCCGCGCCATGGGCAACCGCGTCTACGGCTGCGACGACTGCCAACTGGTGTGCCCCTTCACGCGCTTCACGCGGCTCTCCCGTGAAGACGACTTCGCGCCGCGCCACGATCTCGACCGCGCCTCCCTGCTACGGCTATTTAGCTGGAGCGAGGAGGAGTTCCTGAGCAATACCGAGGGCAGCGCCATTCGTCGTATCGGCTACCCGCGCTGGCTGCGTAATCTGGCGGTGGGACTTGGCAACGCGCCGCCCAGCGAGGCGGTGCGTGCCGCGCTGCGAGCGCGCCTCGCCTACCCCTCGGACCTGGTGCGCGAGCACGTGCGCTGGGCGCTGGCCGAGCAGGCGCAGAAGCAAGCCGCGCTGATCGCCGCGGAGTAATGCTTACTCAGGCAGTTTCAGGAACGTCTTGCGATAGTGGGCAAGCTCACCGATCGACTCCTTGATATCGTCCATCGCCAGGTGCACGTTGCGCTTTTCGAAGCCCTGGGTCGCCGCCGGATGCCAGCGCTTGGCCAGCTCCTTGAGGGTCGAGACATCCAGATTGCGGTAGTGGAAGAAGGCCAGCAGCTCGGGCATCTCCCGCTCCAGGAAGCGCCGATCCTGATGCACGCTGTTGCCGCACATCGGCGAGCTGCCGGGCGTCACGTAGCGCTGTAGAAACTCGAGGGTCTGGCGTTGCGCCTCGTCGGTACCGATCTGGCTCTCCTGGACCCGCTTGACCAGCCCGGACTCACCGTGGGTCTTCTGGTTCCAGGCGTCCATGCCCTCCAGCAGGCTGGCGTTCTGGTGTACCGCGATCACCGGCCCTTCGGCGATGACCTCGAGGTGGTTGTCGGTAATCAGCGTCGCCACTTCGATAATGCGCTCGCGGGCCGGGTCGAGCCCGGTCATCTCCAGGTCGATCCACACCAGCAGATCGTCGCGGGGGGCCTGGCCTTGATCATCCGCCATCAGGGGTCTCTCCTTGAGGTACAATGCCCGCATTGTACCTATCATTGGGGCACCATGAGCAAACGTAAGCTGACCCGCCAGCAGCGCTGGCGCATCGAGAAAATCCAGGCCGAGCGCGCCCAGCGTGCCGAGCGCCGCGACGCCCGTGATGGCGACCGCCTCGAGGCCGGCGAGTTCGGCCCCGAGCGTGCGGGCCGGGTGACCGCTCACTTCGGCCGCAGCCTCGACGTCGAAGCCGACGATGCAAGCGGCGAGCGCCAGCGGCATCGCTGCTACATGCGCGCCAACCTGGATGGCCTGGTCACCGGTGACCACGTGGTATGGCGCCAGGCCAACGACGCCAGCGGCGTGGTGGTGGCCCGTAGCGAACGCGATAGCGTGCTCGAGCGCCCCGACGCCCGCGGCCAGCTCAAGCCAGTGGCGGCCAACCTCGACCAGATCCTCATCGTGTTCGCTGCCGAGCCCGAGCCCCACGCCAACCTGATCGACCGCTACCTGGTCGCCGCCGAGGCCACCGGCATCGACCCAGTGCTGGTGCTCAACAAGGTCGACCTCTTGCCTGAACAGGGCGGAGAGCTGCGTGAGCTGCTGGGCCGCTATGAGGCGCTGGGTTACCCAGTGGTGCTGGCCAGCGCCAAGCAGGAGGGCGGCCTGGATGCCCTGCACCAGCGCCTGACCGGCCACACCTCGGTGTTCGTCGGCCAGAGCGGGGTCGGCAAGTCGTCGCTGATCGACCGACTGCTGCCCGACCATGCGCTGCGCATCGGCGCGCTGTCGGAAGACTCGCGCAAGGGCACCCATACCACCACCACCGCGATGCTCTATCACCTCCCCGCCGGTGGCGAGCTGATCGACTCGCCGGGCATCCGCGAGTTCGGCCTCACCCATCTCGACGCCGAGCAGGTCACCGAAGGCTTCATCGAGTTTCGTGACTATCTCGGCCGCTGCCGCTTTCGCGACTGCCGCCACCGCGAAGAGCCCGGCTGTGCGCTCCTGGCGGCCGTGGATCGCGGCGATATTCATCCGCAGCGCTTTGCCAGCTACCGTCGCATCCTCGCCTCGCTGGCGTCGGACGGCGAGTGAGGCGTCTCGCCGTGCGCGGTTCGACTGTGCCATGATCGCGGCATTGCCCACGCCAACCGCAAGGAGTCCCTGATGAACTCTGAAGCCAATCTCCTGCCCTTGATCGTCGAGCCTGAGCAGCTGGCCGAGCAGCTCGATGCACCCGAGCTATTAATCATCGACGTGCCGCTCAAGGCTGACAGTTACACCGAGGGTCATGTACCCGGCGCAGTATTTCTCGACCACCGCCGGCTGGTGCGCGGCAGCGGTGAGGTGCCCAACGATGTGCCCGACGTCGCGGCACTGTCGGCGCTGTTCTCGTCACTGGGACTGACCCGGGACACTCACGTGGTCGCCTACGATGACGAAGGCGGCGGCTGGGCCGGACGACTGCTGTGGACCCTGGAGCTGATCGGCCACACCCGCTACTCCTACCTCAACGGCGGCATACACGCCTGGCGCCAGGAGGGGCTCGAGGAGTCACGTGAGCCACATGCGCCAACGCCCAGCCACTATCAGGCAGAGATTCTGCGCCCCGAGGTCAATATTGATCTCGAGACGATCAAGGAGCGCCTGGGCGATCGTCAGTTTGCGGTATGGGACGCACGCTCACCCGAGGAGTACGCGGGAGAAAAGGGCCAGAACAAACACCTCGGGCACATTCCCGGCGCCGTCAATATGGAGTGGACCAGCGCCATGGATCCCGAGCGCGGCCTGCGCATCCGCGACTATGCCGAGCTGATCACCGAGCTCGAGGCGCTGGGGCTGACCCCCGACAAGGAAGTTATCACTCACTGTCAGGGCCACCATCGCAGCGGCCTGACCTGGCTGGTGGGCAAGGCACTGGGCTTCGAGAAGATCCGCGGCTATGCCGGCTCCTGGAAGGAGTGGGGCAACCGCGACGATACGCCGATAGAGAAGTAAGCTGGAAGCTGGAAGCTGGAAGCTGGAAGCTGGAATACAGCATGATGTCACCCGCGTTGAGCTCGTGGTTTTGCTTCCAACTTCTAGCTTAAGCCCGTGAAGCGGGCGCTCTTCCAGCTTCAAGACTGATACCACCGCCTCTACACCGATGCCTTAAGAGAGCCACCTCCACGTGCCCCTAACCAAGCTATTTGCCCTGATTCAATACCCGCTGCCCCATCATCTGATCTCGCGATTGGTGGGCAAGCTCGCCGAGACGCGTATCGGCTGGCTCAAGAACCTGCTGATCAAGGCGTTTATCCGCCGTTTCAAGGTCGATATGCGCCAGGCTGCCGAGCCCGATCCCAGCAGCTATGCCTGCTTCAATGATTTTTTCACCCGCGCCCTCAAGCCCGACGCCCGTCCGCTGGGCGAGGGACTGCTGTGCCCCGCCGACGGCACCCTGTCACAGTACGGTGTGACCCGCCACGGCACCCTGGTGCAGGCCAAGGGCCAGGCCTACTCGGTCACCAGCCTGCTGGGCGGCGACATGCAGCGCGCCGAGCCCTTTCGCCAGGGCAGCTTCGCCACCGTCTACCTCTCGCCACGCGACTACCACCGCGTGCACATGCCACTGACCGGCACCCTGCGCGAGATGGTCTATGTGCCGGGGCGCATCTTTTCCGTCAACCAGGCCACTGCCGACCACGTGCCGGCGCTGTTTGCCCGCAACGAGCGGCTGGTGTGCATCTTCGATACCGAGCACGGCCCCATGGCCATGGTGTTGGTGGGCGCGATGATCGTCGCCGCCATCGAAACGGTGTGGGCCGGCCAAATCACCCCGCTGGGCAACGAAGTGCAGTCGATCCGTTTCGACACCCCCATCACCCTGGAGCGCGGCGCCGAGATGGGCCGTTTCAAGCTCGGCTCGACGGTGGTGATGTGCTTCTCGGAGGAGATGCCCTTCGAAGCGCTCGCATTTGGCACTAGCGTGCAGATGGGGCAGTCACTCGGCGCGCTTAGCACCCCGTAGCGAGGGGCGCCGGGGACAGGTCGAAACGGGGGCTTTAGGCCTGTCGACGGATCAGCCCCGAGCGGTGAAGATCGCCTCACGCTTGAAGTACCGTGCTAGCAACGCGGCGTGGCGAAGGCCATCACCTCCGCCACGCTCTGCTTGCCCAGCGCCAGTTGCAGCAGTCGATCGAGACCCAGCGCCACGCCGCTGCCCACCGGCATGCCATGCGCCAGCGCCGCCAGCAGACGCGTGTCGACATCCACCTCGGGCCGGCCCAGCGCACGGCGCTGGGCATTGTCCTCGGCGAAGCGGGCGCTCTGCTCGTCGCCGTCGGTGAGTTCATCGTAGCCGTTGGCGAGTTCCAGGCCGGCCAGGTAGATCTCGAAGCGTGACGCCACCCACTCGCCGTCATCGGGATCGCGATGGCGACGCGCGAGCGCCGCCTGACTCGCCGGATAGTCGACCACTACATCAACGCCCTCACCGCCCAGTGTCGGCTCGATCACCAGGCTCATCAGCAGGTCGAGACAGTCATCGCGAGGGCTATCGCTCATATCCAGGCCGCCATGCTTGGTGGCGAGCCGCTGCAGTTCATCCAGCGCGACGCTAAACGGGTCGATCTCGAGTGCCTCGCGGAATAGCGTGCGGTAGCGACGCTGGCGCAGCGGGCCGGGGTCCTGCGGCAGCAGGTGGCGGATCAGCGCGTCGCACTCGGCAATCAGTTCAGCCAGCGAAAAGCCCGGGCGGTACCACTCGAGCATGGTGAATTCGATATTGTGGCGCCGCCCCACCTCGCCGTCGCGGAAGCTGCGCGCCAACTGGAAGATCGGCCCCGAGCCTGCGGCCAGCAGCCGCTTCATATGGAACTCCGGCGAGGTCTGCAGCCACAGCGTCTCGCGCCCAGCCGGGGTAATCGCCTGGGTCGACAGCGAGGCAAGGTGCACGTCGCTGCTGCCGCCGTGGCCGAGTACCGGGGTCTCCACCTCGAACACATCGCGCTCGGCAAAGAACGCCCGCAGCGCGGCGATCAGCCGGGCGCGGGCGCGCAACGTGGCGATCTCCGCGGTTGGCTGCCAGTCGGTTGCCATGACGAACTCCTCGAGAAACGACGAAGGCCACGCCGACAAACAGCATGGCCTTCGTGGGGGCAGTGCCGCGGCTTCCCCGGCAACGCATAGCGATGGGCGCTGGGGACAAGCCGAAGAGGAGGTTCTACGCCAGGGATGGCGTAGGTAGCGCTCAAGGACGATTTACAGCGCCTCCTCGCAGGCTTGTCCCCAGATCAGCCCCGAGCGATGGAAGCCTCACCCGAGACCGCCTGTCCCGGGCGCCGCTCTCAGCCGTTATGCCCTGGAGACATACTCGCCGCTGCGCGTATCGATCTTCAGCACTTCGCCCTGGTTGATGAACAGCGGCACACGTACCACGGCACCCGACGACAGCGTGGCCGGCTTGGAGCCGCCCTGGGCAGTATCACCCTTGAGGCCGGGATCGGTCTCGACGACCTCCAGCTCGATGAAGTTGGGCGGATTGACGTTGATCACCTTGTCGTCCCACAGGGTGATCGTATAGGCCACCTGCTCCTTGAGCCACTTCTCGGTATCGCCCAGGGCGCGCTTCTCGGCAGCGTACTGTTCGAAGGAGCCATCGGTCATCATGAAGTACCACATCTCGCCATCGGAGTAGAGGTACTCCATCTCCAATTCGAGGACGTCGGCCCCCTCCAGCGAATCGCCGGACTTGAAGGTGCGCTCCCAGACGCGGCCGGTCATCAGGTTGCGCAGCTTGACGCGACTGAAGGCCTGGCCCTTGCCCGGCTTGACGAATTCGTTCTCCACAATCGAGCAGGGGTCGCCGTCGAGCATGACCTTCAGACCGCCCTTGAATTCGCTGGTAGAATAGTTCGCCATGATGCCTCGCTGATGATGCTGGCGCCGTAAACCGGGACAGTCCGGATCACGCGCAAAGAAAATTGACGACGACAGGCTTTCCCCATCGCCTTGCCATGTTGAGTATCCCGCATGATAACCCGAAGCCCCGCCAAAGTGCAGACCAGCGGCCCACTGCTGGCCTCCGATGCCGACGAAAAGGCTAGCTGGCAGCGCCAGCTCTCGCAGGCGATTCGCAGCCCCGAGGCGCTGTGCCGCCGCCTGGGGCTCGCCCCCGCCTGGCTGCCTGGCGCCGCTCAGGGGCATGCGCTGTTCGAAGTGTGCGTGCCCGAGGCATATCTCGCGCGTATCACACCGGGTGATCCCCACGACCCGCTGCTGCGCCAAGTGCTACCGCTTGCCGCCGAAGGCGAGATGCCCGCAGGCTTCGTCAGCGACCCGCTGGCCGAGGCGGCGCATACCCCCCGTCGCGGACTGATCCACAAGTACGCCGGGCGGGTGTTGCTGATCGCCAGCCCGACCTGCGCCATCAACTGCCGCTACTGCTTCCGGCGCCACTTCCCCTACGACGCCAACGCGCCGTCCCGAGCGCAGTGGAAAGATAGCCTCAACTACCTGCGCGACGACTTGAGTCTGCACGAGGCGATCCTCTCCGGCGGCGATCCGCTGGCGGCCAGCGACCGCCAGCTCGCCTGGCTGGTCGGCGAGCTCGAGGCGATCCCCCATCTCAAGCGGCTGCGCATTCACACTCGGCTGCCGGCGGTGATCCCCGACCGGATAGACGACGCCCTGCTTGACTGGCTGGCGGCCTCGCGGCTGCAGAAGGTGGTGGTACTGCACATCAACCACGCCAACGAAATCGATGATGCGGTGGTGGCCGCCTGCCAGCGGCTCAAGGCGGCCGGCGCCACGCTGCTCAACCAGAGCGTACTGCTGCGCGGCGTCAACGACAGCGTCGATGCCCTGGCCGCGCTCTCCGAGCGGCTGTTCGAGGCCGGGGTGCTGCCCTACTACCTCCACGTGCTCGATCCGGTGGCCGGTGCCGCCCACTTCGACGTGCCCGATGGCGAGGCCCGCGAACTGGTCGCTGACCTGCGCAAGGTGCTGCCAGGCTTTCTGATGCCGCGTCTGGTACGCGAGATCCCCGGCGAGGCCAGCAAGACGCCGCTGTAGCGGGCCGAAACCGGGTACACGCGCGCCGCGGCGCACCATATCAATACATTCGGTGCGGTTTTTGCACCAACAGTAAGCGACGATGCCGCCGCTGCCTGACAACACGGGCAACCAGACACCTTCAAGCTGCTGTTTAGCCAACGATAAGCTCACACCAGGCATTCATCTTGCCTTGAACAGGGAGATACGGGGTATCGGCAGTGCATCATCGGCTGCCAGACAATTCAGTTTCCAATGGACGGCTAGGGTTCCGATCGCATCATTACTTACCCCGATGCGATGACTGGTCCGAGAGCTGTCGACCCGGCGCAATAGAGAAGGTGCTCGCAGGGGCACTCCACCTCGAGGCGCAAGGTTACACGGCGGGAGAAAAGCCCGGGAGGATAAGGTGCAGCAGGATGCGCCGATGCCCCCCGACATTTTCTCGAGCCCATTGGAGGCCACCATGTCCCAGCCACTGCGTCCCCGCTCCGCCAAGCGACTCCCCCTCGCCGCCGCCATCACCACCACGCTGATGGTCTCTGCCCTGAGTACCGCCCCCCTTCAGGCTCAGGAACGCGACCAGTTCAGCGTCTGCTGGTCGATCTATGCCGGCTGGATGCCCTGGGGCTATGCCGACGAGGCCGGCATCGTCGATCGCTGGGCCGAGCAGTACGGTATCGAGATCGACATCGTCCAGGTCAATGACTACGTCGAATCGATCAACCAGTTCACCTCCGGCAACGTCGACGGCTGCGCCATGACCAACATGGACGCCCTGACCATTCCCGCCGCCAGCGGCGTCGACTCCACCGCGCTGATCGTCGGCGACTACTCCGACGGCAACGACGGTGTGGTGCTGAAGAATGCCGACAGCCTTGAGGACATCGCCGGACGTGACGTCAACCTGGTGCAGTTCAGTGTCTCCCACTACCTGCTGGCACGGGCGCTCGACAGCGTCGGCATGAGTGAGCGCGACGTCTCCACCGTCAATACCGGCGACGCCGATATCGCCGGGCTGTTCGCCAGCCGCGACAGTATCGACGCGGTGGTGACCTGGAACCCCCAGCTCTCCACCGTGACCGAGCTCGAGGGCAGTACCCTGGCCTTCGATTCGAGCGAGATTCCCGGCGAGATCCTCGACCTGATGGTGGTCAATACCCAGACCCTGGCCGACTACCCCGAACTCGGCCACGCCCTGGTGGGCGCCTGGTACGAGACCATGGCGCTGATGGCAGAAGAGGATGAAGAAGCGCTCTCGCAGATGGCCGAGGCCGCCGGCACCGACCTTGCGGGCTATCGCGCCCAGCTCGACGCCACCTACCTCTACACCGATCCCGCCGAGGCCCTCGAGCTGATCGAGAGCGACGACCTGCTCGAGACCATGCAACGGGTCGCCGAGTTCAGCTTCGAACACGGCCTGCTCGGCGACATGGCGCCCAACCCCGGCGTAGTGGGAATCGAGACCCCACAGGGCGTATTCGGCGACGAGGGCAACATCAAGCTGCGCTTCGACCCGAGCTTCACCCAGGCCTATATCGACGCACAACAATAAGCCAACCGTCAGGAGTGAGCTGCCCCCAGTGGGCGGCTCGCTTGCCCCCCTTACCCTGACGTGGAGCCCTCATGAAACGCCTGATCAATCTCACCCCCTCCCGCGGTGGCCGCTGGCTGCTGGGCCTGCTGCCCTTCCTGGTCGTGGCGATGGTCTACCTGAGCCTCTCCAACGCGCGGCTCGCCGAGAATCCCAATGATCGGCTGTTGCCGGCCCCGGCGACCATGGCCAACACCTTCTACACCATGGCCAGCGAAGAGAATCAGCGCACCGGGCAGATCGTCCTCTGGGCGGATACCTTCGCCAGCCTCGAACGGCTGCTGATCGGGGTCGCCATCAGCGCGCTGATCGGCCTCAGCGTAGGGCTCATCAACGGTGGCCTGCCGCTGATCCGCGCCAAGTTCTCGCCACTGGTGACAGTGATCTCGCTGATTCCGCCCATGGCGATTCTGCCGATCCTGTTCATCGCCTTCGGCACCGGGGAGGCCGCCAAGATCGCGCTGATCGTGATCGGGGTGACGCCCTTCCTGATTCGCGACCTCCAGGGCCACGCCCTGCGCCTGCCCGACGAACAGCTGATCAAGGCCCAGACCCTGGGCGGCAACTCCTGGCAGGTGCTGACTCGGGTACTCCTGCCGCAGTTGACGCCGAGGCTGCTCAACGCCACTCGGCTGGCGCTGGGTACGGCCTGGCTGTTCCTGATTGCCGCCGAGGCCATCGCCGCCCAGGAGGGACTGGGCTATCGCATCTTCCTGGTGCGGCGCTACCTGTCGATGGATGTGATCCTGCCCTACGTGGCCTGGATCACCCTGCTGGCCTTCCTGCTCGACCAGCTGCTGGCGCGCACCTCGCGAATCGCCTTCCCCTGGTACCACGCCGAAGAGGGAGACAAGCCATGAGCCTGCTCGAAGCCAAGCGCCTGGAGAAGCACTACGGCGACCACGTCGTGCTCGAGCGACTCGACTTCCGCGTCGAGGCCGGCGATTTCGTTACCCTGGTGGGGGCCTCGGGCTGTGGCAAGACCACCTTCCTCAAGATGCTACTGGGCACCGAGCGCATCTCCCGCGGATCGCTCACCCTCGACCAGCGGCCGATCCCCGAAGAGCCGGGCCCGGACCGCGGCGTGGTATTCCAGAAGTATTCGGTGTTCCCCCACCTCACCGTGCTCGGCAACGTGATGATCGCCGAGGAGCTCAGCCAGTCGCGCTGGCTGGGCAAGAGTTTCGGCACCGCCCGTCGCCAGGCGCGGGACAAGGCCATGGCGCGTATCGAAGAAGTCGGCCTGGCCAACGCCCTCGGCAAGTACCCCCACGAGCTCTCCGGCGGTATGCAGCAGCGTCTGGCCATCGCCCAGGCGCTCATGATGCGTCCGCGTATCCTGCTGCTCGACGAGCCCTTCGGTGCCCTGGACCCGGGCATCCGTCAGGACATGCACGAGCTGATCCTGACCCTGTGGAAGGAGCAGCAGCTGACCATCTTCATGATCACCCACGACCTCAAGGAGGCCTTCGCGCTGGGAACCAGGCTGTGGGTGTTCGACAAGCTGCGCCACGACCCACAGGCCCCGGAGGCGTTCGGTGCCACCATCACCTATGACCTGCCGATCGGCGAGCGCCAGCCGCCGGCGGACCTGTCGGCCCGCCTCTCCGAGCGCGGCCTCAAGACCCTGACCCAGGAGACGCTGCTATGACACGCAACGCTGAGCCAAGCGACGCGCTCTATACCACCCACCTGCCCGGCGGCCACCACTGGTCGCTGCGCCTGCGCCGCGGCACCACCCTGACGCTGGCCGCCGGCGCGGCCAACGCCAATGTCGGCCTGCTCTGCTACAACCCCGAGAACCTGCTCGAGCGCCTCAATTTGCCCGACACCCTGAAGTGCCAGCACACCTTCAAGCTGACCCAGGGCCACTGCCTCTACTCCGACATGGGCCGCATCTTCGCCTCGATCATCCACGACGAGCTGGGCTGGCACGACAGCGTCGGCGGCAACCTGATGCGCCACCACCTGGTCGCCAAGGGCTGGCAGCCGGTGAGCTACCAGCAGGCCCACAACGACTGGACCCGCAGCGGCCACGACGCCTTTCTGGTGGAGCTGGCCAAGTATGGGCTGGGTCGCCGGGATCTCGCCGCCAATCTCAATCTCTTCTCGCGGGTGGAGAGCGACGCCGACGGCCAGCTGCGCTATGTGCCGGACCACTGCCAGGCCGGCGACAGCGTGACGCTGCGCTTCGAGATGGACACCCTGGTGCTACTGCACACCTGCCCCCATCCGCTCGACCCCAGCCCCGACTACCCACGCCGCGGCGTGGATATCCGCCTGGGCGTCGCAGCGCCGCCGGACGAGCACGACGTCTGCTACCGCTCGCGGCCCGAGAACGCCCGCGGCTTCGAGAACAACCGCCTCTACCACCTGGGCCTCTGAGGGAGGATGCACCGCATGATCATCGAAAGCACCCTGCGCCCCGACAACGCCGTGCGTCGCATCACGGTGGACGCCGGCGATCACTACATCGGCACCATTAAGGCCGGCCAGACCCTGCGCATCCTCGACCTGGAGGGCAACCAGGCCGCCGATACCCTGTTCTACAACGCCCACGACACCAGCGAGCGCTACAGCGCCATGGACACCCTGCGCGAACAGGGGGCGGTTTACCTGACGGCGGGCACCCGGCTGATCTCCAGTGAAGGCCGCACCATGCTGACCATCACCGCCGATACCTGTGGCCGCCACGACACCCTGGGCGGCGCCTGCGCCAGCGAGAGCAATACCGTGCGCTACGACCTCGAGAAGCGGCATATGCACTCCTGCCGCGACAACTGGATGCAGGCCATCGCCGACTATCCGGCGTACGGCCTGACCAAGCGCGACATCACCCACAACATCAACTTCTTCATGAACGTACCGGTAACCGCCGAGGGCGGGCTGACCTTCGAGGACGGCATCTCGGCCCCCGGCAAGTACGTGGAGATGGTCGCCGAGATGGACGTGATCGTGCTGCTCTCCAACTGCCCGCAGCTCAACAACCCCTGCAACGGCTACAACCCGACCCCCGTCGAGCTGCTGGTGTGGGACTAGTCACCTGCTGGCGTTGACCCCGGGGACGACCCCGGCGGCTATTTTCTCGGACGCGGGACGACCCGCACCGTTGATGGACAAGGCAATATGTTTAGCAAGGTTCTGATTGCCAATCGCGGCGCCATCGCCGCCCGCATCCTGCGCACCCTCAAGCGGCTCGGCGTCGGCTCGGTGGTGGTATACGCCGACGCCGATCGCGACGCGCCCTATGTCTACCAGGCCGATGAGGCCTACTCGCTGGGCGACGGCGCGGCCGCCGACACCTACCTGGATATCGACAAGCTGATCGCCATCGCCCGCGACAGCGGCGCCCAGGCGGTGCACCCCGGCTACGGCTTCCTCTCCGAGAACACTCGCTTCATCGACGCCTGCGAGGCCGCCGGGCTGGTATTCCTCGGGCCAACCGCCGAACAGATCCGCGGCTTCGGCCTCAAGCATGAGGCGCGGCTGCTCGCCGAGCGCGCCGAGGTGCCGCTGGTGCCCGGCTCCGGGCTGCTCGACGACGCCGAAACGGCCCTCGCCGAGGCCCAGCGCATCGGTTACCCGGTGATGCTCAAGTCCACCGCCGGCGGCGGCGGCATCGGCATGCAGGTCTGCCAGAATGCCGCTGAGCTATCGCGCGCCTTCGATTCGGTGCGCGGCCTCGGCGAGCGTAACTTCGGCGATGGCGGCGTCTTCGTCGAGGCCTATATCCCCCGCGCCCGTCACTTGGAGGTACAGCTGTTCGGCGACGGCCAGGGCCGGGTGGTGGCGCTTGGCGAGCGCGACTGCTCGACACAGCGCCGCCACCAAAAGGTGCTCGAGGAGTGCCCCGCCCCCGACCTGCCCGACAGCGTACGCCAGGCACTGCACGCCACCGCCGTTCGCCTCGGCGAGGCGGTGGCCTACCGCAGCGCCGGCACCGTGGAGTTCATCTACGACGCCCGGCGCCAGACCTTCTATTTCCTCGAGGTCAACACCCGGCTGCAGGTCGAGCACGGCGTCACCGAGGAGGTGTGGGGCGTGGATATCGTCGAGTGGATGGTGCGACTCGGCGCCGGCGAGCTGCCCGACCTGCTGGCGCTGAGCCGCGACCTGGCACCCCGCGGTCACGCCGTGCAGGCGCGGCTCTACGCCGAGGACCCGCTGCACGATTTCCGCCCCAGCGCCGGTCTGCTCACCGAGGTCAGCTTCCCCAGCGGGGCGGGCCTGCGCGTCGACGCCGCCATCGAGGCGGGCCTCGAGATCTCGGCGCTGTTCGACCCGATGCTGGCCAAGGTCATCGTTCACGCCGAAGACCGGGCGACGGCCTGCGCACAGCTGGCGGAGGCGCTGGATGCCGCTAGCGTCTACGGTATCGCCACCAACCGTCGCTGGCTCTCTCATGTGCTGCGTGACCCGCGCTTTCAGGGCGCCGAGATTCACACCCGCTGGCTGGCCGACCTCGACTGGGCGCCGCCGGTGATCGAGGTCATCGCCCCAGGGACCATGACCACGATTCAGGATCATCCGGGTCGCCAGGGCCACTGGGACGTGGGCGTGCCGCCCTCGGGACCGTTCGACGACTGGTCATTCCGGCTCGGCAACCGCCTGCTCGACAACCCCGCCAAGGCCGCCGGCCTGGAGATCACCCTTACCGGTCCCACGCTGCGCTTCCACCGCGCCACCCAGGTGGTACTCGCCGGCGCAGCTCTGCCCGCCACCCTCGACGGCGAACCGGTGGATGTCTGGCAGGTGCTCGATATCCCCCCCGGAGCCACCCTCAAGCTCGGCAAGGCCAGCGCCGGCGCCCGCGCCTACCTGCTGGTGCGCGGTGGCATCGACTGCCCGCAATACCTGGGCTCGCGCAGCACCTTTACCCTGGGGCAGTTCGGTGGCCATGGCGGTCGTGCCCTGCGCAGCGGCGATATGCTCGACCTGCCCGAGCTCGCCGCCATCGAGCCACGCCGCCTGGATCCCCAGCTGATACCCGCCCTCGGCAAGCAGGGGCGGACCTGGCAGATTGCGGTGCTCTACGGCCCCCACGGCGCCCCGGACTTCTTTACCAAGGGTGATATTGATGCGTTCTTCAATCACCACTGGGAAGTCCACTATAACTCCAGCCGCACCGGGGTGCGGCTGATCGGCCCGCGGCCCGAGTGGGCCCGGGCCGACGGCGGCGAGGCGGGGCTGCATCCGTCCAATATCCACGACAACGCCTACGCCTTCGGCACCATCGACTTCACCGGCGATATGCCGGTAATCCTGGGGCCGGACGGTCCGTCGCTGGGCGGCTTCGTCTGCCCGGCCACGGTGGTGCGCGCCGAGCGCTGGAAACTCGGCCAGTTGGCCGCGGGCGACAGGGTGCGCTTCGTCCCGGTGAGCCTGGCCACCGCGCGCCAGCTCGAGGCGCGCCAGCTGGCCCAGCTCGATAGCCTGACCGCGCAGCCAGACTCTATTCCCACCCCTACCCCTGCCCAAGCCACGGCCCTTACCGAGCAGCGCGACACCCCGCTGCTGCGCGACGTGCCCGCCGCAGAGGCCGGCGAGCGTATCCTCTATCGCCGCGCCGGGGACGACTTTCTGCTCATCGAGTTCGGCGCCATGGAGCTGGATATCGCCCTGCGCTTTCGGGTCCATGCCTGGATGCTGTGGCTCGACGAGCACCCGCTGCCGGGGCTGCGCGAGCTCACCCCTGGCATCCGCTCGCTGCAGGTGCACTACGAGCCACGCGAACTGGCCCTCGACGACCTGCTTGCCCACCTGACCCAGGCCGAGCGTGAGCTGCGCGACGTCGAGACCCTGGAGGTCGAGTCGCGGGTCGTGCACCTGCCGCTATCCTGGGACGATCCGGCCTGCCATGAGGCCATCGACAAGTATCAGCGCTCGGTGCGCCCGGACGCCCCCTGGTGCCCCAGCAACCTGGACTTCATCCGCCGCATCAACGGCCTCGAGCACCAGCGCGAGGTGCGCGATATCGTCTTCGATGCCCGCTACCTGGTGATGGGGCTGGGGGACGTCTATCTGGGGGCGCCGGTAGCCACCCCACTGGACCCGCGCCAGCGCCTGGTCACCACCAAGTACAACCCGGCGCGCACCTGGACCGCGGAGAACTCGGTGGGCATCGGTGGCGCCTACCTCTGCGTCTATGGCATGGAGGGGCCCGGCGGCTACCAGTTCGTCGGCCGCACCCTGCAGATGTGGAACCGCTACCGGGTCACCGAGCATTTCGCCCAGCCCTGGCTGCTACGCTTCTTCGACCAGCTGCGCTTCTTCGAGGTCAGCCACGAGGAACTCGCCCAGATCCGCCGCGATTTCCCTCACGGCCGCTATCCCCTCGAGGTCGAGACCACCCGCTTCAAGCTCGCCGACTACCAGGCCGAGCTGGAGCGCCAAGCGGGGGCCATCGCCCGCTTCCGTGAGCGGCGCGAAACCGCCTTCCAGGCGGAGATGGCCGAGTGGCGCGCCAACGGCCAGTTCACCTTCGAGGACCAGGCCCCGCAGGCGGCCGACGCCGCCGAACTCGCCGACCATGAGCTGGGCGTCGACAGCCCGGTGACCGGCAGCCTGTGGAAGCTGCTGGTCGCCGAGGGCGACGAGGTCGATGCCGGCCAGGCGGTGGCCCTGGTGGAGTCGATGAAGATGGAAGTCGAGATCAGCGCCACCGAGGCGGGGCGCGTGACGCGCCTGCCCTTGAAGGAGGGCGCCTCGGTAGCCCCGGGCCAGCCCATCGTGATTCTGCAACCCGCAGAGGAGAAGACGGCATGACCACTCCCCTCACCATTGCCAGCCTGCATGCCGCCTATCGCCAGGGCGAGCTGACACCCCGTGCGCTGGTCGAGCAGCTGCTCGGCGACGCCGATGCACGCGGCCATGACCCCGCCTGGATCACCCGCCTCGATCGCGATCAGCTCGAACCCTATCTGGCGCGCCTCGCAGGGGAATCCCCCGACAGCCTGCCGCTGTTCGGCATCCCCTTCGCCATCAAGGACAATATCGACCTGGCCGGGGTACCGACCAGCGCCGGCTGCCCCGCCTTCGCCTATACCCCCGAGGAGAGCGCCTTCGTCGTCCAGCGGCTGATCGACGCCGGCGCCCTGCCGCTGGGCAAGACCAACCTCGATCAGTTCGCTACCGGGCTGGTCGGCGAGCGTGCCCCGGCGGCGTACGGGGTGCCGGCCAACGCCTTCGACGCCGCCTATATCCCCGGCGGCTCCAGCAGCGGCTCGGCGGTGACCACCGCCGCCGGCCAGGTGAGCTTCGCCCTGGGCACCGACACCGCCGGCTCCGGCCGGGTGCCGGCCTGTTTCCACAACCTGTTCGGCGTCAAGCCGAGTCTCGGGCTGCTCAGCACCCGCGGCGTGGTGCCGGCCTGTGCCACCCTCGACACCATCAGCCTGTTTACCCTCACTGCCGATGACGCCGCAGCGGTGCTCGAGATCGGTGCGGCCTTCGACCCGCACTGTGCGTGGTCGCGACGCCACGACTTCGCGGTCCACGGCAAGGCCTACGGCGAGGCCCCGGCGCGCTTCCGCTTCGGCGTGCCACAGGAGCACCAGTGGCAGACCGATGCCGCCTACAGCGCCGCCATGCATGCCGCCATCGCCCAACTGGAGGCGCTGGGGGGCGAGAGGGTCGAACTCGACTGCAGCCCGCTGCTGGCCGCCGCTCGCCTGCTCTACGAAGGGCCCTGGGTGGCCGAGCGCTACCACGCCATCCGTGACCTGCTCGAACGCGATCCACAGGCGGTGCACCCGGTGACCCGCGAGATCACCCTGGGCGGCGCCACGCCGCTGGCCGTGGACGCCTTCGACGCCCGCTATCAGTTGGCCGAGTATCAGCGCCAGGCCGATGCGCTGATCGCCAAGGTGGATGTGATGCTTTCACCTACCACCGTGACCCACCCCAGCAAGGCCGAGGTGGCCGCCGATCCCATCGGCGTCAACTCGCGGCTGGGCACCTGGACCAACTTCATGAATCTGCTCGACTACAGCGCGCTGGCAGTGCCGGTCGGCTTTGCTGACAGTGGCCTGCCCGTGGGGGTAACGCTGTTCGGCCCGACCTACGCCGACCTTGACCTGCTCAGCCTGGGCCGCGCCCTTGAGCAGCGACTCGGCCTGCCGCTGGGCGCCACCGGCCTCTCCCGCCCGACGCTGCCGCCCCTTCCCCCGGCCCGTAACGGCACCCTGGAGCTGGTGGTGTGTGGCGCACACCTCGACGGCCTGCCGCTCAATCATCAGCTCACCGAGCGCGGCGGCGTGCTGGTCGAAGCAACGACCAGCGCCCCGCGCTACCGCCTATACGCGCTGGCCGGTGGGCCGCCGGCACGCCCGGCCATGACTCGCGATGCCGACAGCGGCGCCGCCATCGAGGTGGAAGTGTGGCGCCTGCCGGTCGAGAGCGTGGGGAGTTTCCTTGCCGGGATTCCCGCGCCACTGGGGCTGGGTCAGGTGGAGCTCGCCAGCGGCGAGTGGAAGAGTGGTTTCATCTGCAGCGCCGGGGCCCTAGATGAGGGCGGCGAGGCGACCGATGTGACCGCCTACGGCGGCTGGCGCAAGTGGCTGCAGCAGCGCTAGCCGGCTTATTCGGTTCACGCGAAGGCCTCACTGGGGTGGGGCCTTAGGCGCTCCCCTAACACCCGGCAGTTGGACCTTGAAGCAGCAACCTAGCAGTGAATACCTATACTTTTCTGATCGGGCCAGTGTACTGGGCAACCAGTTCATCCGCAGTAAGCAACAAAAAGCCTTCAGCTTCCGCCTGGGCAATCAAAATCCGATCAAACGGGTCTCTATGTATCGCCGGCAGATGCGCGACGTGGAGAGTGTGTAGTGAACTGATGGGGAGCTCCAGATAGCCGTTATCGACCAATCCTCGACGCAGCAAGTGCGGATCAACATGAAAATCTGGGCGTTGCAGACGGTTCTTGATCACAATCTCCCAGATACTGGCGGCACTAAAGTAGAGTCTGTTGGCATCCTCATTGATCAAGGATAGCGCGTCCTGCGACAACTTTTCTGGCTCTGCCGCCGCCCAGAGTAATACATGGGTGTCCAGAAGCAGATTCACATCAACCACCAAACATGTCGGCTACTTCATCTTGCCCCATCCGATCAAAGTCACTGGGTACTGAAAATTGCCCCACGAGAAACCCCAGGCGCTTCTGCTGACCAAGCGCAGGACTGTCAATGGCCATCACCCGCGCCATCGGCTTCCCCGCTTTGGCAATGATGAACCCCTCACCTTCGGCAGCCCGTGCGACTAACTGCGACAAGCGCGTTTTGGCTTCATGTATGTTGACAGATTCCATATCACCTCCGCACAAAGCTTAGTCCACAGAACTTAGTTTACTCCATACAACGCTTTCTTCAACTCTCCTGCATTCTCAACGCCGCTACTTCGCCTGTTTATTTGCATGCTGAGATCACCAGCGGCTAGCTGTGTTGAGGCGCGACCGGAGCAGCGGCATCAGCAGCCATAGCAGAGGCGCAAGTAGCCATCGATACCTCCAGCGCGCGATGACCAAGAGAGGGAAGAGCACAGCAAACCAGATCAGAAACTGGCCCAGCCTGGCCTCCCCCCTCCCGGTTCGACGCCCTGACTTATGCCAGGCTATCGGCGGTCACATTGGGTGCAGGCGCCTGGGTCGAGCGATGGCGGTTGATGGCGCTGATCACCGCCTTCATCGAGGCGCTGGTAATACTCTCGTCGATGCCAACACCGAACACTGCCTCTTCACCAAGTCGCACCTCGACGTAGGCCACCGCCTCGGCATCCGAGCCCTGGCCACGGGAGTGCTCGTGGTAGTCGATGATCTCGGCGTCGACGCCGTGGGCCGCCAAGGCTTTGATGAAAGCCGCCAGCGGGCCGTTGCCGGCACCGGTGATGGTATGGCGCTGGCCGTCCTGATCGATGGCGGCTTCGAGCGATACCCGCGGGCTGTCGGCCTCCGACGAGAGTCGATGATTGATCAGCGCCAGCGGCGAGGTCTGGTCGAGGTACTCGTCGGCAAAGGCCTGGAAGATCATCTGCGAGGTGATCTCCTTGCTGGTGCGCTCGGCGACCTCCTGGACCACATGGCTGAACTCGATCGACAGCCGGCGCGGCAGCTCGATGCCGTGCTCCTGCTCGAGCAGGTAGGAGACCCCGCCCTTGCCCGACTGGCTGTTGACGCGGATCACCGCTTCATAGCTACGCCCCACGTCGAGCGGATCAATGGGCAGGTAGGGAACATCCCATACCGCCTCGGGGTGGCTGCGTCGCTCGGCCATGCCCTTCTTGATGGCATCCTGGTGAGAACCGGAGAACGCGGTGAACACCAGGTCACCGACATAGGGATGCCGCGGATGCACCGGCAGCTGGTTGCAGTACTCCACCTCGCGCATGATCGGCGTGATATTGGAGAAGTCGAGGCCCGGGTGCACGCCCTGGGTGTAGAGGTTCATGGCCAGGGTCACGATATCCACGTTGCCGGTACGTTCGCCGTTGCCGAACAGCGTGCCCTCGACGCGATCAGCCCCCGCCATCACCGCCAGCTCGGCCGCCGCCACGCCGGTGCCACGGTCGTTGTGCGGGTGGACGCTGACGATCAGCCGGTCGCGATGGTTGATGTTGCGGCAGAACCACTCGATCTGGTCGGCATAGTTGTTGGGCGTGGCGACCTCCACCGTGGCCGGCAGGTTGACGATCATCGGTTTGTCGGCGGTGGCCCCGTAGGTCGCCATCACCGCTTCGACGATCTCCACGGCGAAATCCATCTCGGTGGAGGTGAACAGCTCCGGCGAGTACTGGAAAGTCCAGTTGGTCTCGGGGCGCGCCGCCATCAGATCACGAATCTGCGCGGTGGCGTCACAGGCGATCTTGATGCACTCCGTCTTGTCGACGTTGAATACCACGCGGCGGAACATCGGATCGGTGGCGTTGTAGACGTGCACGATGGCGTTCTTGGCGCCCTGGAGCGACTCGAAGGTGCGCTCGATCAGATGCGGCCGCGCCTGGGTCAGCACCTGGATGGTGACGTCGTCCGGCACCAGGTCCTGCTCGATCAGCTCGCGCACATAGTCGAAGTCAATCTGCGAGGCCGAGGGAAAGCCTACCTCGATCTGCTTGAAGCCGAGCTCTACCAGCATTGAGAAGAAGCGCCGCTTGCGCTCCATGTCCATGGGGTCGATCAGCGCCTGGTTACCGTCGCGCATGTCGACACTGCACCAGATCGGCGGCGTTTCGATCCGTTGGCTGGGCCACTGACGGTCGGGCAGATCGACGGCGACGAAGGGACGGTATTTGACTGACGGGTCGGTGAGCATCATGGCGTGATCTCCAGGGCGTGGGAACGAGGCATCGAGAAACGAAAACGCCCCGAGCGCAGCGGGCGCGTCGGGGCGGGGTCGGTCGTGTCGCAGCCGCGCACGGTGGCGGAAGCGACGTTACGGCGAGCGACGAAGCACTCGACGTGATAGATGGCATGTATGGCTGCGTCAGCAGTAATGCGGTAGTGAGACATTTCAACCCTCGGCGTAGCGTGACTAGAAGATGCGATGCGAGGCACCGCCCGGCGCGTTTAGCGGCCGGCTAGTAGTCGTAGGGCTAGGCGTAGGCGAAGAAATGTCGTGTTCATGCTCATAGCAAATCAGTCCCGGGCGGGCTTGTCAACTGCGGCGTCGCCGTCGCGCTGCGTCAGCAGCTGCTCCATGCGCGTCAACTGGTCGCGCAGCTCACGCACATCGTCGCGCAGGCCATGCAGCTCGGCGGCTTCCCCCTCGCCGCTCTCGAGCTCCATCAGGGTATTCTCCTTCTGCATCACGTCGAGCACGATACCAATCATCATGTTGAGAAAGATGAAGGCGTTGAGGAAAATGAACGACAGGAAGTAGATCCAGCTGTAGCCGTAATGCTCCATGGTCGGATAGAGCACCGCCGTCGCCCAGCTCTCGAAGGTCGCCACCTGAAACAGGGTCAGCATGGCCAGCGAGATATTGCCCCACAGGTTTTCGTCGACGTCGTGGAACAGGAAGCTGCCGATAGCGCCATAGATGTAGAAAATGATGAACATCAACAGCGCCACGTAGCCCATCCGCGGGATCGACTTGAACAGCGCCGAGACCAGCATGCGCAGTTCGGGAATCATCGATACCAGGCGTAGCACACGGAAGATCCGCAGCAGCCGCGCCAGCAGCACCATCTCCGAATCCTCGAGCGGGATCAGGCTGGCAGTGACGATAATGAAGTCGAAGATATTCCAGCCTTTCTTGAAGAAGTCGCGCAGGCGCTTCTCCGCGGCCATGCGGATCAGGATCTCAACCAGGAAGAAGCCGGTCACCGCCATGTCGAAGACGCGCATGACCTGCTCGAAGCGGCTCGCCTCCTCGTAGGTCTTGGCCCCCACCAGCAGCGCCGAAATGATGATGATGGCGATGACGCAGGTTTCGAAGATCTTGTTGCTGCGCAGGCGCTCGAAGCGCGCCTGCCAGGTATCGAAAGGTTGGTTCATGGGGTCGCACCCAGGTCGCTCACTGACGCCGAAACGGCGCGCCATGGTAGCACAATCGTCGGTTGCGAAAGACGCCCTGGTTCAGCCCGGCGTGACCTGACTTATTGGGCGCGGCACCACCAGGGCTTCAGGCTTGCCGAGCCTCGCCAGTTGGGCATCGCGCAGCACTTCGCCGAGCTCGCTGCCCGGCTGCACCGGGCGCGGGGTGAGCTGCACCTGACGCAGCGCACCCTGACGGTCGAGACGCTGCACCCAGCCCAGTTCACCGCTAGGGAAGCGTGCCAGGCTGCCCACCGGGGTAATACCGAAGCGGCGGATATAGCGCTGCACCCACTCGCGATCAAAGGCCTGGGGCTGGCCGAGCAGATGGCGGTAGATCTCGCTGGGAGAGCGCGCCGGACGATCCGCCCGCGGCCGACTCATGGCCTCTGCCACATCGACCACCGCGGCCATCCGCGCCAAGGACTCGAGCTGCTCGCCAGGCCGCCCGGCCGGGTAGCCGCTGCCATCGAGGCGCTCGTTGATGCCCCACACCACCGCATGACAAATATCCTGCGACAGCCAGCGGCAACCATCGAGCCGCGCCGCCAGCAGGCTGACGTGCTCGCGCATTTCGTCTCGTTGGGCCTCACTCAGGCTAGTCGCACGTCGCAGGGCCTGACGCAGCGCAGGCGGCAGCAGCGCCTTGCCCAGGTCATGCAGCATGGCGCTGGCCACCAGCGCCTTACGCACATCGCGGGGTAGCCCCTGCGCCGACGCCAGGTCGGCCAGCTTGATCGCCACACCGATGCCATGCTGGATCAGCACGGGATCATCCACCAGGCACACGCTGGCGAACAGCAGCGCCTCGCGATCCTCCTCATGCAGCCCCAACAGTGTATCGCTGTAGCGGGACAGCAGGCCGGCGTCGACCGGCTGGCCTTCCATTAGCTGCAGCAGCTGGCCGTCCAGATAGGCCGCGACCTTGGCCAGCCGACGCGCCATCGGCGTGGCGTAGTCGGCGCCGTGGCTGCGCGCGGGCGCAGCAGGCGCACTGCCCTCCTGGTCAAACAGCGCCGAAGGCGACAGGTCACGGTTGCCCTCGAGGGTATTACGCGCGCCTTCCCGCTCCACTTCACGCACGAAGTACCAGAGTCGACGCTCGAGCTCGGCGTTCACCTCGCTGAATTCGCAGCCCAGCCGCACCTGCTGCTCACCGTCGGTCTGGATATGCCGCACATGGGCGCGGGCGCTCAGCTGCTGCTGATTGGGGAAACGCAGCGTCAGCGCCTCGACGTGCTGTCCGGGTCGCAGACGCATCGCCGTGCTCAGCGGCACTTCAAGCAGACATCCCCCTAGCGATAAGTTACGCAGCTGTCCCGCCAGTTGCAGGGTTTCCTGGCCATCGTCTACGACCAGTGAAGCGGCAACGTGCATGCCCGGCCGCAGCTCGGCGCGAAATACCTCGCGGCGGTGCATGACCCACAGCTGCTGGGGATAGTCGCAGCGAAACTGCAACCGCCCGGGCGCCTGCACCCAGCCTTGAAATACCAGCGGTGGCGTCGTCAGCATCGCGCCGTTAGCCTGGCCCATCAGCCGCAGCGGTTTATGGGCGTCGATATCGCTGGCGATCTCACTCACCGCAGTGATATCGATCAGCAGCGAATGCCCCTCCTCCACGGCCATCAGCAGCGCGGGGATGGGCTCGCCCGCCGGCTCCCCAAACGCCAGCGAGGCACCACCTGGCTCACTGAGCCCCTCAAGCAAGGCATTGATCTCATCGGAGTGCTCAACTACCAGATGGCTGTCACTTGGCTCCATGCGGGCTCTCGTCTGTCATTCTGGATATTACCAACGCAGCGGCGCCGGTCCGATACAGGCATATCGGCCGGCGCCGCGGTTACTTTAGGGTTACATGCTATCTCGAGGTCAGCCGACCGTGATCGGCCCGCTGAGAATGGTCAAGAGGTCCTGAGCGTGCCGGGCTGCATCGAGCCCCAGCGTCGTCAGATAGCCGCCATCTTGCTGGGTTATGAGGCCTTTCTCGTATAGCCGCCGGGTAGCATTGATCGCATCCGGTTCGGCACTGGAGTGAACCTTGATGCCCTCCTGGGTGGTGGAGAGATTGAACAGGCTGAGAATCTTCAGCTCTTCGAGCAGCTCAGAGGTGTAGGTCATGGCGGCCTCGTATTGTGATTGTCGTTCACTGGCGCAAACGCGCTAGGCGCTCATCGCCTAAGAGTGTCCGTCTTCCAGGTCGATCTGTCGATAGCCGATCAGGTAGAGCACTGCATCCAGCCCCAGGGTCGAGATCGACTGACGCGCCTGGCTGCGCACCAGCGGCTTGGCACGGAACGCAATCCCAAGGCCGGCGGCGGCCAGCATCTTGAGGTCGTTGGCACCGTCGCCGACGGCGATGGTCTGCTCCATGGCGAGGCCTTCACGGGAAGCGATCTCGCGCAGCAGCTCGGCCTTGCGATCGGCATCCAGAATCGGCTCGCGCACCTCGCCGGTGACCTTGCCGTTCTCGATGACCAGCTCGTTGGCATGCACCTCGTCGAATCCCAGCCGCTGCTGCAGGTGATCGGCAAAGTAGGTGAAGCCACCGGACAGGATCGCGGTACGATAGCCAAGCCGCTTGAGCTGAGCCATCAAGCGCTCGACGCCATCCATCAGCGGCAGCGACTCGGCGATCTCGGCGAGTACCGACTCATCCAGGCCCTTGAGCTTGGCCATGCGCTCGCGAAAACTCTGCTGGAAATCGAGCTCGCCGCGCATGGCGCGCTCGGTGACCTCGGCCACCTCGTCGCCAACACCGTGGCGGCGCGCCAGTTCGTCGATCACCTCGGTCTGGATCAGGGTCGAGTCCATATCGAAGCACACCAAGCGACGATGACGACGCCAGATCGAGTCCTCCTGGAGGGCGATATCGACGCCGTGCATGGCGCCCAGCGCCAGCGCCTTCTCGCGCAGGGCGTCGAGGTCGACCTCCTCGCCGCGCAGCCAGCACTCCACGCAGGCGCCCTGGATGCTGTCGCGCTCGCGGGGCACGCCACCGTCCAGCGGCTCGCGGCCGGAGAGACGGTGAATCAATTCCACGGTCAAGTCGTGCTCGGCAGTTAGCGCACCAACCTCGGCAAGAATGCCGGCCGGCAGATGCGGTGCCAGCAGCGTCAGGATCAGTCGCGGCTGGCTGGCCTCGCTGCTCCAGCGCTGGTAGTCCTCGGCCGATACCTGAATGGCCTGTACGTCCAGGCCCAGCGCAGCACCACTCTCGGCCAGCAGTGTCTCGAGGTCCCCGTCGCGCTCGATCCCCACCAGGGCTTCCAGCGAGAGAATACCAAAGGTCACGCTCTGATTGATGTCGAGCAGCCGCGCACCGCTCTTGGCCAGCGCCTTGCCGAGCCCGGCCAGCTGGCCGGGTCGCGCGGTGCCGGTGGCACGGATTAAGAGTCGTTGGGTCATGCAGAGACCTCCAGTGCATCCACCTTCTGAAAGCCCCGAGGCAGCTTGCTGCCGCGACGGCCGCGCTCGCCGCGATAGTAGGCCAGGTCATCGGACTTGAGCGTCAACTTGCGCTTGCCGGCATGAATCACCAACGCATCACCTTCGCCGAGCACCACCAAGTCACGTACGAACTCTTCACGCCGCGCGGCGCGAGCACCGGGAATGTCGATCATCTTGTTGCCCTTGCCCTTGGCCATCTGCGGCAGGCTGTCGAGTTCAAAGAGCAGCAGCCGGCCCTCGTTGGAGACCGTCGCCACCAGCCCCCCCTCTGCGGCCGGCAGCACCTGCGGCGGCAGTACATTACACCCCTTGGGCAGGCTGAGTACCGCCTTGCCCGCCTTGTTCTTGCCGATGAGGTCCTCGAGGCTGGCGATAAAACCATAGCCGCCGTCGGAGGCCAGCAGGTAGCGCGTGTTGGGAGGCGCCAGCATCAGCCCCGCCATGTGCGCTCCGGCCACCACATTGACCCGGCCAGTGACCGGCTCGCCCTGGCTACGGGCGCTGGGCAGGTTATGCGCCGCCAGGGTGTAGGCGCGTCCGGTATCGTCGAGCAGCACCAGCGGCTGATTGGTCTTGCCCCTGGCGGCCAGGGCAAAGCGATCGCCTGACTTGTAGGAGAGCCCTTGGGGATCGATCTCATGCCCCTTGGCACTGCGGATCCAGCCCTTCTCGGAGAGCACCACGGTGATCGGATCCGCGCCCAGCAGTTCAACCTCGGAGAGCGCCTTGGCGTCCTCGCGCTCGACCAGCGGCGCGCGCCGCGCATCGCCGTGCTCGCGCCCCGCCTCACGGATCTCCTCCTCGATCAGATCGGTCAGGGCGGCATCGTTGCCGAGTAGCTCCTGGAGCCGCTCGCGCTCGGCCAGCAGTTCGTCCTGCTCACCGCGAATCTTGAACTCCTCGAGCTTGGCCAGGTGACGCAGGCGCAGCTCTAGGATCGCCTCGGCCTGGCGCTCGCTGAGCCCAAAGGCCTCCATCAACGCCGGCTTGGGGGCGTCCTCCTCGCGGATGATGCGGATCACCTCATCAATATTGAGGTAGGCGGCCAGCAGCCCCTCGAGAATATGCAGCCGGTCTTCGACCTTGCCCAGGCGATGTTCGAGGCGGCGACGCACGGTGACACGCCGGAAGCGCAGCCACTCGCCGAGCAGCTCGGGCAGCGGCAGAACCCGCGGCCGGCCGTCGAGGCCGATCACGTTCATATTGACGCGGATGTTTTTCTCGAGATCAGTGGTCGCGAATAGATGCGCCATCAGCGACTCGATGTCGACCCGGTTGGAGCGAGGTTCGATCACCAGTCGGGTAGGCTCTTCGTGGGTCGACTCGTCGCGCAGATCGGCGACCATCGGCAGCTTTTTGGCCTGCATCTGGGCGGCGATCTGCTCCAGCACCTTGGATCCGCTGACCTGGTAGGGCAGCGCGGTGATCACGATGCTGCTCTCTTCCATCACATAGCGCGCGCGCAGTTTGACCGACCCGCGGCCGCTCTCGTAGAGCTTGCGCAGGTCATCGCGGGACGTGATGATCTCCGCCGCCGAGGGGAAGTCCGGCGCCGGCAGATGCTGCATGAGTTCCTGACAGCTGGCCTCGGGATGGCGCAGCAGATGACAGGTGGCCTCGACCACTTCGCTGACATTATGCGGCGGGATATCGGTGGCCATGCCCACGGCGATGCCGGTGCCACCGTTGAGCAGCACGTGGGGCAGGCGCGCCGGCAGCACCACCGGCTCGTTCATGGTGCCGTCGAAGTTTGGCGTCCAGTCGACGGTGCCCTGGCCGAGCTCGGCGAGCAGCACCTCGGCGAATTTCGACAGCCGCGCCTCGGTATAGCGCATGGCGGCGAAGGACTTGGGATCGTCGGGGCTGCCCCAGTTGCCCTGGCCGTCGACCAGCGGGTAGCGATAGCTGAACGACTGCGCCATCAGCACCATCGCTTCGTAGCAGGCACTGTCGCCGTGGGGATGGAACTTGCCGAGCACGTCGCCGACGGTGCGCGCCGACTTCTTGTACTTGGCGCTGGCGTTCAGTGCCAGCTCGCGCATGGCGTAAATGATGCGCCGCTGCACGGGTTTCATGCCGTCGCCGATATGCGGCAAGGCACGGTCGAGAATCACGTACATCGAGTAGTCGAGGTAGGCTTTCTCGGTGTATTCGCGCAGTGAGAGACGTTCGACGTCGCCCTCCGCCACGTGGATATCCATGGTCATGGGTTCTGGGCCCTATCTGCCATCATGGAAAATTCGCGGGGTGTGCCCGCACGAAACGCAGTTAGCAAGACGCGGCTGCGCCGCTGTAAGAAGGAAGATCGGCGCTTCGCGCCTGGAAGTAGGAAGAAACCCCTTGACCTACTATAGAAGCGGCAACACGCTGTCTTCCCTCTTCCCTCTTCCCTCTTCCCTCTTCCCTCTTCCCTCTAAACTTCGATATCGGCGAGATTGCCGTAATCTTCCAGCCAGCTCTTGCGGTCGCTGGCGCGTTTCTTGGCCAGCAGCATGTCCATCATCTCCATGGTGCCATCGCCAACCTCGCGGGTGAGCTGCACCAGGCGCCGAGTATCGCGGGCCATGGTGGTCTCGCGCAGCTGCAGCGGACTCATCTCGCCGAGGCCCTTGAAACGCTGCACGTTAGGTGTACCACGCTTGCCTTCGAGACGCTTGAGAGTGGCGGTCTTCTCGCTCTCGTCGAGGGCGTAGAACACCTCCTTGCCGAGATCGATGCGGTACAGCGGCGGCATGGCGACGAATACATGTCCGGCATCCACCAGCGCCGGGAAGTGGCGCACGAACAGCGCACACAGCAGGGTGGCGATATGCAGGCCATCGGAGTCGGCGTCGGCGAGAATACAGATCTTGTGGTAGCGCAGCTTGGACATGTCCTCGCTGACCGGGTCGATCCCGATGGCCACCGCAATGTCGTGGACCTCCTGGGAGCCGTAGATATCGTGGGACTCGACCTCCCAGGTGTTGAGAATCTTGCCGCGCAGCGGCAGGATCGCCTGAGTTTCGCGGTCACGGGCCTGCTTGGCGCTGCCGCCGGCGGAGTCACCCTCGACCAGAAACAGCTCACTCGCCACCGGGTCCTGGCCTGAGCAGTCGGCCAACTTGCCGGGCAGCGCCGGGCCTGAGGTGACCTTCTTGCGCGCCACCTTCTTGGCGCTCTTCTGACGGCGCTGGGCGGCGCTGATCACCAGTTCGGCCAACGCCTCGGCCTGGTCGACGTGATGGTTGAGCCACAGCGAGAAGGCGTCCTTGACCACTCCGGAGACGAATGCCGCCACAGTACGCGACGACAGCCGCTCCTTGGTCTGGCCGGCGAACTGCGGGTCGAGCATCTTCACCGAGAACACATAGGCGACCCGCTCCCAGAGATCCTCGGCGGTCAGCTTGACGCCGCGCGGCAGCAGGCTGCGGTAGTCGCAGAATTCGCGCAGCGCCTCTAGCAGGCCGGAGCGTAGGCCGTTGACGTGGGTACCGCCAAGCGGGGTAGGAATCAGGTTGACGTAGCTCTCGGCGAGCTGCTCGCCGCCTTCAGGCAACCACTGGATCGCCCAGTCGACGCCCTGCTCTTCATCGCTGTAGTGACCGACGAACGGTGAACTGGGCAGCACGTCGTAGCCGTCGGTGGTCTGGGCCAGGTAGTCGCGCAGGCCATCCTCGTACTGCCACTCATCCTCGGCGCCGTCGGTATCTACCAGGGTAACCTTGAGCCCCGGGCAGAGCACCGCCTTGGCGCGCAGCAGGTGTTTGAGACGCGGCAGCGACAGCTTGGGGCTGTCGAAGTAGCTGACATCCGGCCAGAAGCGCACCACCGTACCGGTGAGACGCTTGGCACAGCTGCCGATCACACCAAGCTCGGCGACCTTGTCACCGTGTTCGAAGGCCATGAAGTGGCGATTGCCATCGCGCATCACTTCGACCTCCAGCCGCGTCGACAGCGCATTGACCACCGACACCCCGACCCCGTGCAAGCCCCCGGAGAAGCGGTAGCTGGTCGACGAGAACTTCCCCCCGGAGTGCAGCTTGGTAAGGATCAGTTCGATGCCGGTGACGCCATACTCCGGATGCACGTCGATGGGCATGCCACGCCCGTCATCGCTGACTTCGATGCCGCCGTCATCGAGCAGCCGCACGCGAATCTCGCGGGCATGCTCGGCGAGCGCCTCGTCGACGCTGTTGTCGATGACTTCCTGGGCCAGGTGATTGGGCCGGCTGGTATCGGTATACATACCGGGGCGCTTACGCACCGGTTCGAGGCCTGAGAGCACCTCGATCGAACTTGCACTGTATTGCGTCATGCGTCGTCCAGGCTATAAGTGTGAGTCGTCTTCCAGGCTATGTCGGGTCATGCATCCCGGCGCCAGGCGGTGCCCACCGTGGGCGAACAGCGCCGGCAGGTAGTCGGCCAGGGCGCTAAAGCCGTGGTCCCCGCCGGGCTGCAGAATCATCGCCGCACCACGGTAGGCGGCAGCGCCATCGCGTGGGTCCAGGGTCTCGTCGGCCGTGCCCAACAGTACCAGGTAGCGGCGTGGATCGAGCCACGCCGGGGTCAGCTCGGCCAGCTCGTCGCGATGCGCCCCCTCGATGCTGAAGCGCTCACCGGTGTACTCATTGACGAAGGCCTCGCCCAACCAGCCCTCTACCAGCCCTGCCGGGCGCACCGCCGGATTGATCACCACCGCACGCAGGTCATGCCGCTCGGCCAGGCAGCTGGCCAGAAAGCCGCCCATCGAACTGCCCATCAGCAGCGGCTGCGGCCCCAAGGTCGCGAGCAGCGATTCGGCCAGCGCCAGCGCCGCGGCCGGGCGATGCGGCAGCTGCGGTGTGGCGCAGGGCAGCGGCCCGGTCTCGAGCAGTTCGCACCCCTGCGCTACCAGGCGCGCCTTGGGCGAGGCACTGCCGCTATTGAAGCCGTGCAGGTAGAGTACGCCACTCGCCGCCGCAGTGGCAGCAGGAGAGATCAGCATACCGCAACGCCTGTACAAAACAACAGTATCACATCCCCGCCTTGCGCTCGGCCGCCCACAGTGCCTCGATCAGGCCGCGGCTGGATTCGTCCATTCGCTCGAGGCCCTGGTGGCTGGCCAGTATCTGTTCGGTTTCGCCGGCGATCTGCTTGCCAAGCTCAACGCCCCACTGGTCGAAGGGGTTGATGCCCCAGATCGTCGCCTGAACGAAGACCTTGTGCTCGTAGAGGGCAATCAGCGCACCCAGCGTCGTCGGCGACAACCGCTCGAGCAGTAGGGTGGTCGATGGCTGGTTGCCACGATAGCGCTTATGGCTGGGCCTCGGGCCGTCCTCATCGATGGCATCGTCGCCGAGCATCAATAGCCGCGACTGAGCGAAGCAGTTGGCCAGGGTCAGGCGGTGCTGAGCCTTGAGGTGGGCGCGAGTGGCGTCGTCCTCGACCCGGTCATAGCGGCGCATCGGGGCGATGAAGTCGCACTCCACCGGCTGCGTCCCCTGGTGCAGCAGCTGGTAGAAGGCGTGCTGGGCATTGGGCCCCAGCTGCCCCCACAGCACCGGACAGGTGGAGTAAGGTGTGACCTCGCCGTGGTTGGTCACCGACTTGCCATTGGACTCCATCTCGAGCTGCTCGAGATAGGCGGCAAAGTACTCCAAGCGCCCATCGTAGGGCAGGATCGAGTGAGCGCGAATATCCAGGAAGTTGACGTTCCAGATCCCCGCCAGCGCCAGCAACACCGGCAGGTTGTCCTCCAGCGGCGCCGTGCGAAAGTGCTGGTCCATGGCATGCGCCCCGGCCAGCAGCCCACGGAAATTGGCCATGCCCACCACCAGTGCGATGGGCAGGCCGATCGCCCCCCACAGCGAGTAGCGCCCGCCGACCCACTCCCAGAACTCCAGCTGATTGGGCTCGGCGATACCCCACTCACTCATCTTCTCCGGGCTCGCCGAGACGCCGATAAAGTGCTGGCGCATCACCAGCCCACGATCGATGTCAGCCGCCGCGCCGTTGCCGGCGTCGCCTCGGCTGCATACCAGCCGCCCGTAGAGCCAATCACGTGCGGTACGTGCGTTGGACAGCGTATCGATGGTGGTGAACGACTTGGATGACAGCACGAACAGGGTGGTCTCGGGGTTGAGACGCGACAGGTAGTCGGCCAGCTGAGAGCCATCCATGGTCGAGGCAAAGTGCACCTGTACTTCATGGACGCCCTCGGGGCGGTAGTCGGCCAGCGCGTGGGTGACCATCAGCGGCCCCAGATCGGAGCCGCCCACGCCGAGGTTGACCACGTCGCTGATCGCCTTGCCGGTGGCGCCACGCCACTGACCGGCATGCAGCTTCTCGACCATGCGTTGCATCTGCGCCAGGGTGGCATGCACCGCCGGTACCAGATCCTCGCCCTCGACCTCGAGGCGCGCGGATTCCGGCAGGCGCAGCGCGGTATGCAGCGCCGGGCGGTCCTCGGAGCGGTTGACCCGCTCGCCGTCGAGCAAGCGGGTGATGGCATCCGGCACTCCCGCTTCGCGGGCCAGCGCCAGCAACAGCGCATGCGTCTCGTCACTGCAGCGCTGCTTGGACAGGTCCAGGGTCAGGCCTGCCGCTTCACGGCTGAAGCGGGCAAAGCGCCCTGGGGTGGCAAACAGCTCGCGCAGATGGACCTCGCGCATCTCGCCGGCATGGGCTTCCAGTGCCTGCCAGGCGGGGCTCTGGTCGATGCGATCTTCCTGATTCATCGTCTCTCTCCCTGAAGCGGTCGCACTCGGCGCCGTGGATTCGTGCAGCCCGGCGCCGCGGCGCGTAAAATACCCGAACCTTGATCCGGACCCGCAGCGACGCCATGAGTGATGCATCTTACCGTGACGCCATCTTTTCGACACCCCTCGATCGGGTAGCGCGCTTCTCCTTCGACGAACAAGTGGTGGCCTGCTTTCCCGACATGATCCGCCGCTCGGTGCCGGGCTACGGCCAGATACTGGGCATGCTGGGCGTGATCGCCGAGCGCCACCTGCGCCACGGCGCCCACGTCTACGACCTGGGCTGCTCACTGGGCGCGGTGGGACTGGCCCTGGCCGGCCGCCTGCCCCCCGAGGCCTTCCGGCTCACCGGTGTCGACCTGTCGCCGGCGATGGTCGCACGTGCCCGGGAGACCTTCGCCAGCGAGTCTCCTGAGCACTGCATCGAGGTCGTCGAGGGCGATATCCGCCACCTCGACTACCGGCCGTCGGGCATGGTGGTGCTCAACTTCACCCTGCAGTTCCTGCCCCCCACCGACCGCGATGCGGTGATCGCCGCGCTCTACGCGGCCCTCGAGCCTGGTGGTGTGCTGGTGCTATCCGAGAAGATCGTCGCCGAGGACGAGCAGGACAACGCCTGGCTGGTGGAGCGCTACCACGATTTCAAGCGCGCCAACGGCTACAGCGACCTGGAGATCAGCCAGAAGCGCAACGCCCTGGAGAACGTGCTGGTGCCCGACACCCTGGACGTCCATCAGGCACGCCTGGCCCGCGCCGGTTTCGCCCGCAGCCAGGTGTGGTTCCAGTATCTCAATTTCGCCTCGCTGATCGCCTTCAAGCCGTGAGGAGCTGGCCATGAGAGGGATGCCATGAGCGCCTGGGCCTGGCTGGGCGCGGCGGTACTCACGCTCTATCTGGCCACTGCCTGGTGGCACACGCGCAAGCCGCTGCCCCCCGGCCTCGGCGTCGAGGGGTCGTGGCGCGAGCCGATCGCGCCACGGCTACTGCTCGACGAGACCTTTGTCGATGCCCACGGCAAGCGGCACTGCCGCCAGCAGATCTTCGACGAGATGTTTCGCCTGATCGGCCAGGCCGAGCGGCTGGTGGTACTGGATATCTTCCAGTTCAACGACCCGGCCGATGGCCGCCACGACTGCCATCGCCAGATATCGGTGGCGCTGCGCGACGCCCTGCTGGCCCGCAAGCGTCAGCGTCCCGAGGTCGAGATGGTGATCATCACCGACCCCATCAACAGCGTCTACGGCGGGCGCGAGCTGAGTCACCACCGCCAGCTCGAAGCGGCCGGCATCCGCGTGGCGACGACCGACCTGACCATGGGCCGCGATCCCAACCCAAGCTGGACCGCATTTTGGCGGCTGTGCTTGCGCTGGCTGGGCAACTCGCCTCGCGGCGGCTGGCTGCCCAACCCGCTGGGCCCCGGCAAGGTCACGCTACGCAGCTATCTCACGCTGCTCAACCTCAACGCCAACCACCGCAAGACCCTGGTGGTCGATGAGGGCGAGCGCTGGACCGCCATGGTCAGCTCAGCCAACGCCGACGACGGCAGCAGCGACTACCGCGACATGGCGCTGCGCGTCTCAGGCGATATCGCCCTCGATCTGCTCGCCTCCGAGCGGGAGATCGCTGCCCGCAGCGGCGTCACCATCGACCACCCCCAGCCATCGGCCACAGGCAGCGATGCGAGCCCCCGCCACACACCGCGGCTGCGACTGCTCAGCGAGGGCGCCATCAAGCGTGCCCTGCTGGCGATCATCAGTGACGCCCGCGCCGGCGAGCGCCTCGATATCGAAGTGCTCTACCTATCCCACCGCGGCGTAATCGCGGCACTGGCCAGGGCCGTGGCGCAAGGAGTCGAGGTGCGCGTGCTGCTCGATCCCAACCATCACGCCTTCGGTGTCTCCGGCAGCGGTATTCCCAACCGCCAGGCGGCCAACGACCTGCTTGCCGCCGGTATCCAACTGCGCTGGAGCGACACCCACGGCGAACAGGCGCATAGTAAACTGCTGCTGCGCCACGGCGGTCAGCGCCCCACTCGCCTGCTGCTTGGCTCGGCCAACTATACCCGGCGTAGCCTCGACGACCTCAACTTCGAGGCCAACCTCGAGTGGGTCGCCGATGCCGATGAACCGGTAATCACCGCGGCCCGCGCGGCCTTCGAGCGCCACTGGCACAACACCGACGCCGAACACTACAGCGTCGGCCACGCGGTGTACCTCGACCCCTCGCGTCGCCGCTATTGGCAGTATCGACTGATGGAAGCAAGTGGCTGGTGCACCTTCTAGTAACGCATAAGACAGCGAGAGACGCATGCCCCACCCCCACCGAGAGCTCTACCACGCCTTCATCGACCAGGGCCTGGACACCTGGCTGGCGCGCCTGCCCGAGCAGCTGGCACGCGGCCTAGATCGCCAGCGCTACGGCGACCTGCCGGCCTGGGAAAAGGCGGTGGCTAAGTTGCCGGTGCTGCCCGAGGTACGCGAGGTGACGTTGGATGCCGATACCGTCAGCGTCGAGCTCGCTCTCAGCGATAGCCAGCGCCGCCAGTGCGAGAACCTGCTGCGCAAGCTGATGCCGTGGCGTAAGGGGCCCTATCGGCTGGGCGGCATTCACATCGATACCGAATGGCGCTCGGACTGGAAGTGGCAGCGCCTCGCTCCGCACCTCGCCGAGCTACGCGGCAGGCGCGTGCTCGACGTTGGCGGCGGCAACGGCTATCACGCCTGGCGCATGGCCGGCGCCGGCGCCGCCTTCGTACTGGTGATCGATCCTTCGCCGCGCTTCTACTACCAGTTTCAGGCCCTGCGCCACTTCATCGGCGACGCCGACGGCGGACGCACCCATTTCCTGCCGGTGGGTATCGAAGACGTGCCCGAACGGCTGGCGTACTTCGATACGCTGTTCTCCATGGGCGTGCTCTACCACCGCCCCTCACCGCTGGAACATCTACTGCAACTGAAGGACACCCTGCGCCCCGGCGGCGAGCTGGTGCTGGAGACCCTGGTGGTGGAAGGCGACGCCACCACCGTGCTGCTGCCCGGTGAGCGCTACGCCGCTATGCCCAACGTCTATTTTTTGCCCTCCTCCGCCGCACTCTGCCAGTGGCTCGAGCGCTGCGGCTTCAGCAACGTTCGAGTCGTCGACGAAGCCGTCACGTCGCTCGACGAGCAGCGCTCGACCGAGTGGATGACCTTCCAGTCGCTGGCCGACTTCCTCGACCCTGACGACCAGACCCGCACCCGTGAGGGCTATCCTGCGCCGCGGCGCGCGGTAGTCATCGCCAACCGGCCGAGCTAGGCATGTCGCCGCGGGCTAACTCACTTAGCGACGCCCTAGCGCTGAAAATGAATATGTGGCCGTGCATGATGCGGCGAGGTTTCGATGTGAGCATCGACGGAGAAGACCTCGCGCAGCAGGCGCTGGGTCAATACGTCCTGAGGAGTGCCTGAGGCAACGATCCACCCCGCCTGCATGACGATCAGGCGGTCACAGTACATGGCGGCGTGATTGAGGTCATGGAGGGCAATGATGCTGGTGATCGGCAGGCTGGAAATCAACCGCAGTAGGCTGATCTGGTGCTGCACGTCGAGATGGTTGGTCGGCTCATCGAGGATCAGCTCGCTGGGGGATTGGGCCAGCGCCCGCGCCACATGGGTACGCTGCTTCTCGCCACCAGACAAACTCTGCCAGGCATCGTCGCGTTTCCCGCTCATGCCGGTGCGCTCGAGCGCCTCGTTGACCGCCCTGTCGTCTTCACGGGTCCACCCCGAAAGCATCGTGCGGTGCGGGAAGCGCCCCAGCTTGACCACGTCGATCACCTTGAGGTTGGCATTGGTCGTGGCATGCTGCTCGATGAAGGCGACTCGCTGGGCGATGGCCCGACGGCGAAAGCTCGAGATATCCTGTCCATCCAGCATGACACGTCCGGCATGCGGGCGCTTCAGCCCGGCCAGCAGCCGTAGCAGGGAGGTCTTGCCGGAACCATTGGGCCCCAGCAAGCCGAGCAGCTTACCCGGCTCGGCCTCGAAAGAGACCCCATCGATCACCCTCTTGGTGCCGATTTTCCAGACCAGATTGTCGGCCTTGATACTCATGATGCGCGCTGCAACCGGTAAAGAATGACAGCGAAGAACGGCACGCCCACCAGCGCCGTCACGACGCCAATAGGCAGGGATTGCTGAGGGATCAGCACGCGAGAGGCAATATCTGCTACCACCATGAAAATCGCCCCCACGATGGCGCAGGCGGGCAGCAGTCTTGCATGGCGTGGGCCCACCACGAAGCGAGCAGCATGGGGGACAACGAGGCCCACGAAGCCGATCGTGCCCACCATGCTGACGATGGTCGCGGTCATCACGGCGGTGAGGGCAAACAGAACGATCCGCGTTTGCGCGACATTGACCCCCAACGAGGCGGCGGCCTCATCGCCGAAGGCGAAGGCGTCCAGCACCCGCGCATAGCACAGGCACGCCACCAGCCCCAACCCGACCACGACCGACACCAGGAAAAGATCTGGCCAACGCACGCCACCGAAACTGCCGAGCAGCCAGAACATCACATCGCGCGCCTGCTGCGCATTGCCAGCAGTGGTGACGATATAGGAGGTCGCGGCGTTGAACAGCTGCGACGCCGCGACACCGGCCAATATCGTGCGGTCGGCCCCTCCCCGCGCACCATTCGACAGCAGCGCCACGAACAGGAAGGCGGCGAAGGCTCCCACAAAGGCGCCCATTGACAGCGACACCGCGCCAGCGCCCAGCCCCAACATGACAATCAGTACGGCCCCGGTCGATGCCCCAGCGGAGATGCCCAGCACATAGGGCTCTGCCAGCGGATTACGCAGCATCGATTGCATGATGGCGCCAGCCAGTGCCAGTCCAGCACCGCAGAAGGCAGCCACCAGCGACCGGCTCAAGCGATAATCCCAGACGATGGCTGCGTGGATCCGGTTGAGTTCGAACGACGTCCAGCCAAGCTTGTTGGTGATCACCGCATAGGTCGTGGAGAGCGGAATCGGCATATCGCCGATCCCAACGCTGATGCCCACCACCAGACCGATCGCCAGCAATGAGCCGAGCAGCAGTCCTGCCCCCCACACCAGGCGTGGCAGGCGCTCAGCCGGCTGACTGACACTGACTGTGGTGCTCATCTCAGACCGAGCGCCTGCAACTGCTCGGCCACCTGTTCAGCGCCGAAGATCGTCCTGACCGTAGGATCCATGGCATGGCCGTCCATGACCACGATCGCCCCGTTCTTGACCGCCCTCATCTCGCGGGTCGCCGGATCCGAGTTGAGAAACTCGATCTTGGCGTCTGACTTGTCCAACTCCCAGCGATTACGGTCGACGCGGGCCACCACGATGACGTCCGGATCGGCTGCAATGATGCTTTCCCACCCTAGGGCTGGCCACTCCGCGTCGGAGGCAATGGCATTGGTGCCGCCCAACACGTCGGCGATAAAGCCGGATGCACCGTTCTTGCCTCCAAGATAAGCGTCCGCAGACGGCGACGGACTGGAGAACCAGAACACGAAGGAGAGCGGCTCGCCACCTTCGGGCGTCGCTGCCCGCAGGGCGGCTTCACGCTGCTCCAGATCCTCGATCAGTGCCTGGCCCCGGTCGTTGACGTCGAAGATCTGGGCAATCTCATCGATCTCCTGATACAGGCCGTCCATGCTCCAGAGCTGGTCGCGACTGCCGTAACCGAACTTGTCCTTGGCCGCGTCCTCCGCAACGCAGGTGTTGGGGGACAGGTAGGTCGCCACCCCCACGCTGTCGAAGTCCTCCCGCGTCGCCACTCTGCTGGAGGGGCCTATCAGGCTAGGCAGGGCCGCCGTCACGAGATCCGGATCCTTCGCCAGAATGGACTCGAAGGTAGGAAACTCGACCGTCAATACCTCCACCTTGGCATTGGCCTCGGCCAGCTGCGGCAAGACTTGGTTCGGCCAGAAGGCGGTGCCCGCCATCCTCTCTTCGAGGCCGAGCAGCAGCATGATCTCGGCACTGGCCTGCCCCAGGCCCACAGCCCGTTCGGGGGCCTTGTCGAAGGTCACCTCTGCGCCACAGTTATTCAGCGTCAGCGGGTATTGGGTGGTGCCTGCCACGGCGGGGGTCGTAGCCAGACCCAGCGCCATGCCAAGTCCCGTGAGTGCAAGAAGACGTTTCATCCAACATCCATCTTTCTGTCGTTGAGGTATCTGGCCATGCAGCTGCCAGGAATCGGATTGCACAGAACCTCAGCGTCCAGTTATCTCCGCCAGGCGCACACACGCTAGGCGAGCCCACAAGACAAAAGAGACTGATACGCATTTGCGTGAGAGCGCAATATAATCCCAAATCCTTATTTACGCAATATGCGGCCATCACCCCATCGAACGGCCTTCCTTGCCGATGGGGTGGATATCTAAAGGAGTCGCGAGAGGTGGAAAACGACTCAGCGCCGCAGGATCACCAGCCAACGACCCAGATTGAGCATGCTGGCCAGGGAGGCCGCCACATAGGTAAAGGCGCAGGCGGTCAGCACATGCCGAGCGCCGGCCATGTCGTAGGGCGGGATGTACTGCTTGAGCAGCGGCAGCGCGCGCTGGAAGCTGGCATCGAACTCCACCGGCAGGGTAATCAGGTGCACCAGTGCCGCGGTGCCGAAGCTGATCAGTGCCGCCAGCACCACGATCAGCATGCCGCCGGGAAGACGGGTGAGGATGAACAGAAAGGGTGCGGCCATCATCAACACCGCCCCCACCTTCTCGGCGTGCTGTGCCACCCCCACCAACCGGGTACGCGCCAATAGCGGCGCATAGCCGCGGGCGTGCTGGATGGCGTGCCCCACCTCGTGGGCGGCCACCGTCACCGCAGTCAGCGAGCGGCCATCGAAATGGTCCGGTGACAGCCGCACCTTGCGTGCGGTGGGATCATAGTGGTCACCATGCTCGGTCACCTCCACCTCGACCCCCTCGATACCCAGCCGCTCGATCAAGTGCCGCGCCAGCTCCCCGCCGCTGCCCGGATAGTCGCTGCGCGGCCGCGCGTGCCGTTTCAACACCCACTGGGCCCAGACATTGGGTAGCAGGAAGAGGGCCGCCAGTACTACCAGAGCGATTATCACCATCTCTATACCTCGACTGGAACGCATTGCTCGGGGCTTGGCGCTTGACGCCGGCACAAAAACAAACAACAATTATTCGCGTTTAATAACATTCCGCATATCCCGTATCTCAAAGGTGAGTCATGACCTCCCCCCGTACACCGTCTGCGGATGCTCCTTCTACCCGTCCTCAGAGCAGTGGCCGCGTATCCAGTCAGCAACTGCTTGGTGAACGAGGCCTGCTGATCATAGAGCACCGCGGCAAGGAGTATCAGCTCCGCATCACCCGCAACGACAAGCTGATTCTGACCTCGTAAATCGCACCTACAATCCAATCCGCCAGCCAGGTTGCCATTTGCCACCCAGCCAGCCGCCTCTCCTGACATACGCAAGGGAAACTCAGGACCATGAAGCGAGCATTGAGCTGCAGCGGCGCCCTGGCACTGCTCTGTTTACCCCCGATGGCCGGTGCAGACACCACCGTCCCCCATGACGACCTCTCTCCTCTGGTGGTTACCGGTACCCGTACCCCGATAGACAGTTTCCGCGCCCCTTTGATCATCGATACCCTCGATCGTCACGATCCCACCCTGTCCACCGCCTCGCGGCTGGAGGATGCGCTGGGCGGCCAGCCAGGCCTGAGCGTAGCCGGCCAAGGGCGGCGCAACGGCCAAACCATCAGCATGCGCGGCTTCGACCGCAACGGCGTACTGGTGCGCCTCGACGGGGTGCGTCAAGACATCGATACCGGCCACCTCGGCAATGTCTTTGCCGACCCCGCCCTGCTGCGGGAAGTTCAGATCGCCCGCGGCGCGCTCTCCAGCCTCTACGGCAGCAATGCCATGGGCGGCGTGATCAGCCTCGAGACGGTCGACGCCGATGACCTGCTACGCGCCGGAGAAACCCGCGGCGGGCGACTCTCGCTACGCGGCGCCACCGCCAGCGACGAGATCGGCGCCACCCTGAGCGTGTTTGGCAAGACCGACACCGCCCACGGCGAGCTCGACGGCCTGCTGGCCGTGGGCCGCAGCAAGTCGGGGGATATCCGCCGTGCCGGCGGCCAAACCGCCCCCGACGATGCCAGCCTCGACAGCCTGCTGGCCAAGGGTGGCTGGCAGCCCGCCGACGACCATCGGCTATTCACCCAGTGGCAGCACTACCGCGAGGATGCTCATCAGCCCGGCAACCCGCAAACGCTGGAACCCACTGATGGGACCTTGCGCGACCGTACCACCACCAGCGATAACCTTCAGCTCGGCCATCGCTGGACGCCGACGCCGACCACCCAGCTCGACAGTCGCTTGACCCTGAGCCGCCAAAATATCGACGAACCTGAAGCCGAGCGCACCCAGCAGCGCCTGGGCGCGCAGAGCGACGGCTACCACCGGCTCGACCACGGCTGGCTGAGCCAGACCCTTGCCTTCGGCGCCGAAGCAACCACTGCCACCCAGCGCCCCGGCAAGCAAGCGAGTGGTTTCCCCCGCGCCGATATCGATACCGCGGCGCTCTACGTCGATGACAGCCTGGCGGTGGGCCGTTATCTCGACGACGGCGGCGTCGGGCGTTTCGAGCTGGGCCTGGGTGCCCGCTACGACCACTATCGCGCCGAGGATGCCGAGGGGCGCGACAGCGATGAGGGCCGACTCTCGCCGCGCCTGCGCCTGAGCTGGTCACCCAGCGACAGCCTGATGTTCTACAGCGGCTACGCCGAAGCCTTCCGCGCCCCCACGCTCTCCGAGCTCTACGCCGACGATCGACATTTCGCCGGTTTCTGTGCCGGTCCCTTCTTCTGTGCCCCCGACAACTACTGGGTGCCCAACCCCGACCTCGGCCCGGAGACCAGCAAGACCTGGGAGAGCGGCTTCGCCTGGCGCGCTGGCGACTGGGGGCTGCGCGCCAGCTACTTCGATACTCGTGCCAACGACTTCATCGATACCGAGGTCGATATCATGGCCGGCACGACCCGTGCCACCAACGTCAACCGCGCCCATCTGTGGGGATTCGATGCGCGCCTGCAGTACCGCCCCGGCGATCTGCCCGTCGAGGCCTTCGTCGGCCTTTCGGAAGTCAGCGGCCACGACCGCGACAGCGGTGAGGCACTGGGCACGCTCACGCCACTGGAGGCACTGACCGGCCTCGACTACTACCTCGTCGATCACGACCTCACGCTGGGCTGGCGCGGCCGTTTCGCCCGCGCCTACGACAAGGGCGACGAGCCTCAGCCCGGCTACGGCCTGCACGACCTGCAGCTGGCCTGGCAGGTCTCGCCCGCCGTCTCGACCTCGCTGAGCCTGCGCAACGTCGCCGACAAGACCTGGTACCGCCCCGACGGCAACCTGGGCGACGGCCGCAGCCTGCTCGCCAATCTGAACCTGCAATGGTGACCCACAGGAGATGCCCATGAACGCCCAACAGCAGGCTATTCTCGAGGCCTTCGATGCCGCCCGGGCGGCATCGCCACGGCTACCCGCAATCAGCATCGCCGAGCGTTTGTCAATCAGCGAGGGCGAGCTGCAGGCCGCGCGACTGGGACGCGATGTAACGACCCTGGGCCTCGCACCGGCGGAACTCGCCGCCGAGCTATACCGACTCGGCCGCGTCAAGGCGCTGACCCGCTCCAGCGCCGCGGTGCTCGAACAGCAGGGGCACTACCCGCCGCTCTCCAGTGCCGGCCTACTGTTGGACCCGGGCGGCCTCGACCTGCGTCTGCAGCTTCAGCGCTGGCACTGGGCATGCCTGATTCGCGACCCGCTCCCCGATGCCAACGGTGGCATATCGCTGCGCCATAGCCTGCAGGTCTTCGACTGCCATGGCCAGGCGTTGCACAAGGCCTTCTCACTGGAGGCAACACCGCCACGCATCTGGCAGCGGCTGGCGGCCCGCGGCAACCATCATGCGCCGGTGTTCACCCGCCTGGCCCTGCCAGCGGCGCGACCGCTCCCCCAAGCGCCAGGTCTTGAGCAGGACTGGTCGCGGATGCGCGACGTACACCAGTTCTTTGCGCTGCTACGCCGTCACGGCCTCCAGCGCCATGAAGCCAATACCCTGATGGAGGGACGTTTTACCCGCCGCCTGGCGTGCGATAGCGTCGAGCGAACACTCAACGATGCCGCCGTACAGCAGCTGCCGCTGATGCTGTTCGTTGCCAGCCCCGGCGCCGTTCAGATCCGCACCGGCGTTCTCCCCGCGCCACTCCGCCAGCGCGGCTGGCTAAACCTGTTTGGCGACGACTTCACTCTGCACCTCGACGATGGCCGCATCGAACGCGTATGGCAGGTGCACAAGCCCAATCGCGACGGAGGCGTTACCAGCCTGGAAGCGTTCTCCTGCGATGGCGAGCTGCTGTTACAGCTGTATGCCGAGCGCGGCGAAGGCAGTGCAGAGCAACAGGCATGGCGAGACCTGCTGGCACAACAAGCCGGCCTGGAGGCGGCAGCATGAGAGCCTTCCTGCTGGTGCTGCTGATCGGCTGGTCGCTGGGCGCCCAGGCCCAAAGCCCGCGCACGGTGGTGATCGGCGGTGACATCGCCGAGATCGTCACCGTGCTGGAGGCCGACCAAAGCCTGGTCGGACGCGACGATACCAGCCTCTATCCGCCGTCGCTGGCATCGCTGCCATCGGTGGGCTACCTGCGCCAACTCTCCGCCGAGGGGGTATTGTCGCTGCGCCCCGAGCGGCTGGTGGTCAGCGGCCAGGCTCGGCCACGCGAAACGCTGCGCCAGCTCGATGCCAGCGGTGTCGAGGTGGTCACCATCAGCGCCGAACCGCGCCTCGAGGAGATACCTCACAAGGTAATGCAAGTCGGCGAAGCGCTCGACCGTGAGACGCAGGCCACGGAGCTCGCCGAGCAGGTCAGGGCGCGCGTGGAGGAGGTGGCGGCGCTGCCACGGCTCGACCAGGGGCCGGCAATGTTTCTGCTTAGCCACGCCGGCACCTCACCGATGGCCGCCGGCCATGGTACCGCCGCCGATAGCGCCCTGAGTGCCGCCGGCATCGACAACGCCTTCGCCGCGATGCCCGGCTATAAAGTGGTCAGCGCCGAGGGCCTAATCGCCGAGGCGCCCAGCAGCGTGATCGTCACCCGCACGGGGCTCGACGCACTGGGCGGCAGTGAAGCACTCTGGCGCCTGCCCGGCATGGCCATGACACCGGCCGGCAGCTCACGCCGGCTAGTGGTATGCGACGACCAGGCGCTACTCGGCTTCGGACCGCGTACGCCGGAAGCCATCCTGGCCCTGCATCGCGCCCTTGCCTCCCAGCACGCCACCGCTGATGACGCACTGTGCGGAGTCCACGCCTCATGAGTCACAGCCTGCGTCTCCCCTTCCCGCGCCGTACTGGACGGCCAGCGACAGCCAGGCGCACCCTCAGCCTGCTGGGTCTGGCCGTCGCTGTCGTACTACTGGTAAGTGCCATGAGTGGGCAGATCGGCCTCTCCCCTCGGCTGCTGATCGGCCACTGGCCAACCCCGTTGGAGTGGCAGATCTGGTGGCAGCTGCGGCTGCCCAGGCTGCTGCTGGCCGCGCTGGTCGGGGCCATGCTGGCCAGCAGTGGCGCCGCCATGCAGGGCATGTTCCGTAACCCCCTGGCCGATCCAACGCTGCTGGGCCTGGCCAGCGGTGCCGGCCTGGCCGTGGCGATCTGGATCGTGCTGTTCGACGCCGCCGGCCCCTGGGGGCTCTATGGCCAGTTCGTCGCCGGTTTCCTCGGCGCCCTCGGCGTTTGCGTGCTGGTGTTCGCCCTCGGCGAGCGCCAGCGCGGCGACAACATGCTGTTTACCCTTCTGCTGGCAGGCCTCGCCATCAACACCCTGGCCGGCGCGGTAGGCGGGGTGCTGGCCTTCATCGCCAGCGACGAGCAGCTGCGTCAGCTCAGCCTGTTGGGCATGGGTAGCCTCTCCCACGCGCTGTGGAGCGCCGCGCTGGGCGCCCTGATCGGCATCCCCCCAGCGCTGGTGTGGCTGCTGCGCAGTGCGCGGGATCTCGACCTGCTGCAGCTCGGCGAACTCACTGCCCACGCCGCCGGGCTCGATGCACCGCGCCTCAAGCGCCGGGTGGTACTGGCCACGGCCCTCGGCGTCGGGCTCTGCGTGGCGCTGGCCGGCATCATCGGCTTCCTGGGACTGCTGGTGCCACACTGCCTGCGGCTGTGGCTGGGGCCCGGTCATCGTCTGCTACTGCCGGCCTCGATGCTGGGCGGCGCCCTGCTGCTGATCGTCGCCGATGCCCTGGCACGTAGCCTGGCCAGCCCGGCGGAGATTCCGGTCGGCTTGCTGACCAGCCTGCTTGGCGGCCCCTACTTCCTGTGGCTATTACTCAAACGACGCTAAGGAATACCGATGCTGGAACTGTGTGCTGCGGGCTTGCGCAGCGTACCGACCATCAGCGCTCTCGATGACCGCATCGAGGCCGGAGAACTGCTGGCCATCGTCGGCCCCAACGGCGCCGGCAAGAGTACGCTGCTGGGATTGCTGTCGGGGTTTCGCCCCGCCGAGACCGGCTGCGTTCGCCTCGACAAACGGCCACTCAGCGACTGGACGCCGCTGCGCCTGGCCAAACGGCGTGCACTGGTCGCCCAGCGGCTCGAACTGGGCTTCGACTGGCCGCTAAGGGAACTGGTCGCCCTGGGCAGCGAGGCCGAGGCGGGCGACGTGCATCGAGCACTGGACGCCCTCGACCTGCTGCCGCTGGCCGACCGGGGAGTGCTCTCACTTTCCGGCGGCGAGCGGCAGCGTGCGATGATCGCCAGGGCGCTCTGCCAGTTGGGCAGCCTCAACGCGAACGGAGAAGATGGCGGCCTACTGTTGCTCGACGAGCCCACCAGCGCGCTGGATATCGGCCAGCAGCAGCGTCTGATGCGCTTGCTCAGACGTCTCGCTGAAAGCCGCCGGATGGCAATTTGCTGCGTGCTCCACGATCTCAACCTGGCCGCGCGCTTTGCGCACCGCGTGTGGTTACTGGAGCAGGGGCAGCGCATTGCCAGCGGCACGCCCAGCGAGGTGCTCCACGCCGCGCAGCTCGAACGCGTCTTCAACGCCCAACTCGAACTGCTGCAGAGCCAGCACCTCAGCACGCCGGTGCTGGCGCTGCGCTCATAGCGCCGCTTCTTGGGAAGCCTCGCGCACCATTACCAGATCGGACTGGGAGATCAGGCCGTGCTGGTAGGCGTGGGCGGCGATGGTAGCACTGTCCGCCGCCAGCACCAGACTGCAGTCGCTGTCGGCGATCTCGTCGCGCAGCCGCTGAATGGCCCGCTCGCGGTCGGGCTTGCGGTCGACCCGGCGAATATAGATCGCCTTCACCCGTCCCGGGTGTTCCTTGACGATGCGGGTATAGACCTCGGGATCGTGTTGGCCACTGTCGCCGATCAAGACACAGGGCATATCGTCCATCTGTGCCAGCATGCGGGTGATCAGATCGTGCTTATGGTCCTCGGCGCGGCGTGGCCAGGGCCTCCGCCAGCTGATGCCCCACTCGCGCAGAAACAGGATAGGCCCCACGGGAATCTGGTTGAGCTGGAAAAACGCCTCGAGCATCTCGTAGATGCACCAGGGCCCTCGTGAGACATACAGGATCGGCCGCTTTGCGTCGCCTTCGGCGCCGCGGTGAAGCGCCTGATAGAGACTGGCAACGCCGGGAAAGGCGGTGCGCCGTTCTGCCTGCTGGACGAATAGTCGATGCAGCATGCGCAGCTTGTCGGCCACCCCGGTGTACATCACGGTGTCGTCGATATCGCTTATCACTAGCAGATCGGTATCTGGCGGCGGCACATAGACGCCGGCGCGGCAGTGAATCCGCTCCCCAGCGTGGCTGACCGCAAGGTCGGCCACATGCCACGAAAGCCCTTGGGGCAGTGGCGTCTTGAGTGGGAGATGGACATCGAAGTAACCATCGCGGTCGGTGGTCACTGTCTGATGATTGGCGCCCAGGCGGATCTCCACCTCGGCGCCGGCCATGCCGCGGCGCTCGATGCGGCGCACGATATCGGCCAGGTCGCGCAGCATGCCGTGGTGGGGAATCACCCGGCTGAGTGCCGACTGGCGAAACACCCGTCCCATCAGAAAGGCCTCGCGCTGCGAGCCGTAACCGCGGTATGGGTGTACCACCACCCCGCCGCGGCCGCGGTCTCGCTTCATCGGCTTGGCCAGGATATGCAGCAGGCGGCGCACGAAGTGCGGTCGCGGGGGTGACGGTTGACTCACGAGACCTCGATATCCCGGTATCCACGGGCTCCTGCCAAGCAGCCAGACTGCCCGGCAGAAGAGACGTCACCAGTGTGCGTCAACCATTCCCGAGGTCAAGAGCGCTGATCAGCGTCCCAGCAGGTCGCGCACGTCCCTGGCTTCCCAGTGTGGGAAGTGTTTGCGGATCAGCGCATTGAGCTCGAGCTCGAAGGCCTGCCAGTCAGTCTTGCCAACCCCGCTCGCCCCAGCTTCGGCGGTACCGCGGATCATGCCGGCACCCACGGTGACGTTGCTCAACCGATCGACGACGATAAAGCTGCCAGTGCCGGGGCTCTTACGGTAGTCGTCCACCGGCACCGCGCTGGTCAGTTCCACTTGGCAGCGCGCAATGGCATTGAGCTCGAGCCGCTCAGCGGCGTGATGCTCGAGGCTGTTGACGTCGATCTGGTAATCGATCGAACGCACCTCCCCGGCCAGATCACGGGTTGCCAGCTTGATATCGTAGAGTTTGCCCGGCGTGAGCGCGTCCTCGTGCATCCACACGATATCCGCCTCGAAGGCATTGGAGTGAGGGACCTCGGCGCCTTCGGCGACGATCCAGTCGCCGCGGGAGATATCGATCTCGTCGGCCAGCGTCACGGTGATGGCCTGGCCGGGGTAGGCCACCTCCAGATCACCGTCGAAGGTGACGATGCGCTCCACCGCGCTGGTCTTGCCAGAGGGCAGCGCCTTGACGCGCTGCCCGGGGCGCAGGATGCCGGCGGCCAGGGTGCCGCAGTAACCGCGGAAGTCGAGGTTGGGCCGGTTGACGTACTGCACCGGCAGGCGCAGGTCGGTCAGGTTCTGGTCGCGGCTGATCTCGACGGTCTCGAGCAGTTCGAGCATGGCCGGGCCGGCCTCGCCGCTGGCATCGCGGTACCAAGGCATGCGCTCGCTACGGTTAACGACGTTGTCGCCCTCCAGCGCCGACATCGGCACGAAGCGGATATCCGGCGCCTGCAGGTTGCCGGCGAAGGCCCGGTAGTCGGCCACGATCTCGTTGAAGCGCGCCTCGGAGAACTCCACCAGGTCCATCTTGTTGACCGCGATCACCAGGTGCTGGATGCCCAGTAGGTCGGCGATGAAGCTGTGCCGGCGGGTCTGGGTCTGCACGCCGTAGCGGGCGTCGATCAGAATCACCGCCAGGCTGGCGGTGGAGGCGCCGGTGGCCATGTTGCGAGTGTACTGCTCGTGGCCCGGGGTGTCGGCGATGATGAACTTTCGCTTGTCGGTGGAGAAGAAGCGGTAGGCGACGTCGATGGTGATGCCCTGCTCGCGCTCCGACTGCAGGCCGTCGACCAGCAGCGCCAGGTCGACGGCGTCACCGGTGGTGCCGCTGGTCTTGGAGGCCTGGGTGATCGCCGCCAGCTGGTCCTCGTAGATCATCTTGGAGTCGTGCAGCAGCCGCCCGATCAGGGTCGACTTGCCGTCATCGACGCTGCCGCAGGTGATGAAGCGCAGCAGGTCCTTGTTCTCATGTTCCTTGAGGTAGGACTCGATATCGTCGGCGATCAAGGGCGAAGAGTGAGACATTGCCAAGTTCCTTAGCTGGAAGCTGGAAGCCAGAAGCTGGAAGTAACACCTCCAACCGCAACTTCCAACCGTATTCATTCGTTTGAGAGTTTATCCATTAAGCCCGAGAGCATAGCGGCAATCTCGCGCGTTTCCTGGATCCACTGGTTCCCGGTGGTTTTATCGATGTAGCCGATATCGATACCGATATAGATCTGTGTTCTCAGTTCGGCACAGGAACCTTTGGCAATCAACAGGAAACGATGCTTGTCCTTGGAGGTGCCGCGCGACATGCCCTCTGCGATGTTGCTGGGTACCGAAAGCCCGGAGCGGGTGATTTGATCTTTGAAACCGTAGTCACGCAGATCGCGCATTGCTTTGTAGAGCTCTGCAGACAGCCTGGCCGACCGCTTCCAAACCTGAAGCTTTTCGAAGTCCATTCCTTTCCCCTCCCTCTTTCCCATTCCTACAGGCTAGCCCAAGAACAGAAGGGGTTTCTTCAAGCTTCCAGCTTCAGGCTTCCAGCTTTCTAGCGCGCCTCCGGCGCGTTAGAAGTATCCCTCGCGCTTCTTCTTCTCCATCGAGCCGGCCTGGTCGTGGTCGATGGCCCGGCCGCTGCGTTCGCTGGTCTTGGTCAGCAGCATCTCCTGGATGATCTCGGGCAGGGTCGCGGCGGTGGACTCCACCGCGCCGGTGAGCGGGTAGCAGCCCAGGGTGCGGAAGCGCACCCACTTCTCTTCGGGCACCTCGCCCGGTTCGAGCGGCAGGCGCTCGTCGTCGACCATGATCTGCATGCCGTCACGCTCGACGATCGGCCGCGGCGCGGCGTAGTAGAGCGGCACGATGGGGATCTGCTCGAGGTAGATGTACTGCCAGATATCCAGCTCGGTCCAGTTGGAGAGCGGAAACACGCGGATCGATTCGCCCTTGTTGACCTTGGCGTTGTAGATGCTCCACAGCTCCGGGCGCTGGTTCTTGGGATCCCAGCGGTGGTACTTGTCGCGGAACGAGTAGACCCGCTCCTTGGCACGGCTGGCCTCCTCGTCGCGGCGTGCACCGCCGAAGGCAGCATCGAAACCGTGCTGGGTCAGCGCCTGCTTGAGCGCCTGGGTCTTCATCACGTCGGTATACTTAGCGCTGCCGTGGTCAAAGGGGTTGATGTTGGCCGCCCGCCCCTCCTCGTTGGTATGCACGATCAGCTCCATGCCCGCCTCCGCCGCCATGCGGTTGCGGAACTGGATCATTTCCTTGAACTTCCAGGTGGTGTCGATGTGCATCAGCGGAAACGGCGGCGTGCCCGGATAGAAGGCCTTGCGCGCCAGGTGCAGCATCACCGAGGAGTCCTTGCCGATGGAGTACATCATCACCGGGTGACGGAACTCGGCGGCAACCTCGCGGATAATATGGATCGACTCCGCCTCGAGCTGCTTGAGGTGGGTTTGACGTTCGGGGGACAGCATCGGCTGGCAACCTCTTCATTAGGCACTGAGTCGCGTGCGCGACAATATGCCGACAGGGTACCGAGGGGCTAACCATAACGTCAAAGAATCAAGAAATATCTTTTTATCGCATAATAGAATAACGCATGGCGAGATAAACGATCAGAGCGTCACGCGCTCTACCCAGGTCGCCAGGCCGCGCTGGCCGAGATCGATGACGCGATAGCCGGGGCGCGAGGCCTGGTCGATGGCGAATGATGCGGCACCGGGGAGAAACTGGTCAGCCGTCGCTGGGGTACCATAAACCGCCACCTCGGTGCCTTCCTCCTGCATCGCCCGACATCCGGCAAAGGCCTGGTGGATGTGTCCGCAGAGTACCGCCTTGACCTGCTCATGACCTTCCAGTGTCGCCCAGAAGCGTTCGCGGTCCTGAAGGCCGATGGCATCCATCCAATCGGCGCCGACCTCGAGAGGCGGATGATGCATGGCGATCAGGGTCGGCCGGGTGTCGTCAGCCAGCTGTTCGTTCAGCCAGTCGCACTGCGCCGCCCCCACTTCACCATGCGGCTGCCCCACCACCTGGGTATTCAGCAACAGCATCCGCCACTCGCCGAGATCGACCTGATCGTGGAGCGGCCGGGCATCGGCCATATGCGTCAGGTGGTCATGGTTGCCGGGCAGCCAATACCACGGGCAGTCAAGCGCGGCGAGTACGTCCAGTGCGTGGCGATAGGAGGCCGGCGTGGCATCCTGGCTGACATCGCCGCTGACCAGCACCACGTCGGGACGCTGGCGCCGCGCGTGCTCGACCACCGCCTGTAGCTGACGCAGCGGGAAACCAGCCCGCGAGGGCGCCAATGGGTCGGCACGAAGATGACAATCGGTGATCTGGACCAGCCGCATCCGGCGAGGCTCCTTGGATGTGGTAATGGATCAACGCATGATCGGCAAGTCGAGGGAGTGACCATGGGCCAGGCCATGCTCCAGCCACTCGCCCAGAAAGCGGTTGAGCTGCAGCTTCTCGTCGGGCTGGTGCATGCGCGGATTGGGATAGCGATAGCGGCCGCGGAAGTGGCGCTGACGCTGGAAATCTGTCACCTCGGCCATGCGCACGTCGTGGTAAAGGTGTACCCGCATCCGCGGCGGGTCGATGAAGGCATCCAGCACGCCGCTCTGGGATACGCGCAGTATGGTGGTATAGGGCGCGCGCTCGAGCACCTCCAGCCACAGCGAACCGAAGCGGGTATCTCGCCCTTGCAGGGCGATCTCGCGCACCTCGCCAGCGTCGAGTTCCCCCAGCAGCCGGGTCAGGCGCAGGTAGTTGGCGGTGCATTCGCCCTGCAGGGTCTTGAGATCGGTGACATAGGCGGTTCTGGCCACAGGCTTACCTCCTTGCACGCAATGACGCCCGCTCCCGCGCCAACCAGTGGAAGGCAATCAGGCACATGGCATTGTCGAGTCGGCCGGCCTCGAGGAGTTCCCAGGCCTTGAGAAACGGCAGCACGTGGACCTGAATATCCTCGTGCTCCTCATCCAGGCCGTGCACACCGCCCACCCCACGGCTGTCGACCAGTCCGCAGTATAGCGTGACCCGCTCGCTGCAGGCGCCGGGGCTGGGGTAGTAGGTGTGCAGTTCGATCAATTCAGTGATCTCACAGCCGGCTTCCTCGATGGCCTCGCGCCGCGCCACCTCGGCCGGGTCTTCGCCGGTTTCGATCAGGCCGGCTACCGGCTCGAGCTTCCACGGACTCGAGGGGTCGTCCAACGCCCCGGCGCGGATCTGCTCGACCAGCACCACCGCATCGCAGCTAACGTCATACAGCAGCACCCCCACCGCATCGCGGCGCACATGCACTTCGCGCACTACCGGCGCGCTCCAGCCGCCCTGAAACAGCCGATGACGCAGGGTGCGCCGCTCCAGGCGGAAAAAGCCCTGGAACAGGCACTCGTCTTGTTGGCGCTCTACGTCGGCGGCGTTAAAACGCGGCGTATCGACGCTTGGGGCCGCGTGCTCGGCGCCAGCATGGGGCGCTGCAGGCGAATCAGACATCGTGACTCCGGCTCGAGTGAAGGAGCCATTATCACGACCTCGCCCGCCGCTGCCAACCGCCCGTTTGCTTCGCGCTTGTCAAGTCAGACGCGAGAGCAGGGTTCTGGCCTCGATTCTCAGCGCCTCGTCGGAGGCCTGGCGGTCGGCCCGCGCCTCACCCTCCACCGCGCGCTGGGCATGCTCGCGGGCCTCCTCGCTACGCCCTTCTTCATGCAGGAAGGCGGCATAGTAGTAGTTGACGTCGATGCCGTCGGGGCGGATCTCCAGCGCGCGCTGGAACATCTCTTCGGCGGTATTGCTGTTGCCGAACCCCAGCGGGCGGCCCGGCGCACGGTCATAGAGGGCGCCGAGGGTCACGTAGGCCGAGCCGTTACTGCCCCGCGGGTCTAGTTCCACTGCCCGCTCCAGCGCATCGCGGGCGTCCCGCGCGCTGCCCAGCGCACCCAGCCCGCTGCGCTCGCGGGCGTAGGAGGCGAGGATGATGCCCTGCCACACCAGCACCTCGGCCTGGTCGGCATGCTGGCCAGCCAGCACCTCGGCCTCATCGGCAAGGCGCGACAGGGCATCGCGCCGCTCGCTGCCGCGCAGCTCGGTGGTCGCGCTCTCCCACTCGCTCTTGAGCGACTCGACATCGCTCTGGTATGCCAGTAGCGGTGCGCTCGACAGGGCCATCAGGCCAGCCAGGGCCCCGGCGCCTAGCCAAGGAAAACGTCGGATCATGGCGAATACTCCTGGTGCATTGTTATTGAAGGGTCACCCAGGCAATGTAACGAACGTTTGAATTAACGCCTAGACCGACTTCCGTCGCATATCCGACGGTAGGTCTTACGAAACAGAACTACCGTGTGAGCGCAAGCGAAGGACGCCGGGGATAGGCCGAAGAGGAGGTTTGCGCCATGGGTGAGGAGGATTCCTCCGAACGGGCTGGCCATGGATGGCCAGCACCGGCCCTGCAAGCGAAGCAGGATGCGAGAGCGCAGCAGGGCGCAAGGTAGCGCCCAGGGACGGGTTTACAGCGCCTCCTCGCAGGCCTATCGACGGATCAGTCCGAGCGGTGCTGCTATCTGCGATGGCCTTAGGCAGGGCCTCCCTGCAGCTTGGCCGCTTGCCCCGGCTTGCGTATGGTAGCGACAAGCCGCAGGAGGAGAGCCGATGAAAGGCCGCAACATGACCCGCTGGCGCGATCCCGCCAAGGATCCGCGCCAGGAACCCAAGAGCAACCTGATCACCGCCGAGGGCTTCGCCCGACTGAAAGGCATTCATGAGCATCTGTCGCGGGTCAAGCGGCCGCAGCTTTCGACCAAGGTCGGCGAAGCCGCAGCCCTCGGCGATCGCAGCGAAAATGCCGACTACACCTATAACAAGAAGGAGCTCAACCGCGTCATTGCGCGCATTCGCTACCTCGGCAAGCGGCTCGACGAACTGCAGGTGGTGGATCGGCTGCCCGCCGACACCGGCCGGGTCTATTTCGGCGCCTTCGTCACGCTGGAGGATGAGCACGGCGAGGAGCTCGAGATACGCATCGTCGGCCACGACGAAACCGACACCGGCAAGCACTGGATCAGCGTCGATGCACCGCTGGCCAGGGCGCTGCTCGGCAAGGCGCTGGACGACGAGGCCACGGTGGCCGCGCCGGGCGGCGAGACCACCTATATCATCACCGATATCGCTTACCGCGACCCGAGCGCTAAATAGCCGCCTGTCAGGTTTTGTACGAAAAGTCGGCGAGCGATGGCCAGACAAGGCAAAAATCGACGACAAATCGTCAGGATAGACGATTTAGGCAGCTCCGCTGCTCGAAGAGCGAGCGACAAGGATGTCGCGAGTCCAAAGCGGAGTTTACGGGGTGTAAATGAGTACTTTGATCGGACTCGCGCACGAGCCGATTTTTAACGCCGTATGGGCGAGCGCAGACAGTTTTCGTACAGAACCTAGGGTTTGGCCATCAGATCGCCGCGCCAAGCCCGCCAAAAGGTCACGCCCTGCAGCACCGCGAACAGCGCCTCGAACAGCACCAGCAGCCACAGCAGGCCCGTGGCGAACAGGAAGAACAGCGCGAACAGCGTCCGGAACAGGATCGACAGCAGCGCCACCAGGCGATTGTGCAGCGGTGCCAGGGCGGCCGGCAGGTAAAGCAGCCCGACCACGACCATGGCCAGACCGGCATAGCGCACCCAGGTCAGCGGATACGGCAGGTCGGCCCCCATCACGCCCAGCAGACTGACCGGCCAGAGCCAGAGCCACAGGCCCAGCAGCACATTGAGGGCGATACCCACTTGCATCACCCGTCGATAGGTCGCGAACACATCGTGTGAGGTCGGCATGACATTACTCCTGAGCCAAACGCTTAAAACGTCAGCAAGTAGTTGAGCAGGTCTGAGCGCTCCTGCGCCGTCAGCTTGGTGCCGTAGGTATGCCCCTGGCGGCCGTTGCCGGGCTGGCTGGTGTCGAAACAGAAGCCTTCCGCCAGTGGCTCGCCGGGCGTGCAATCGGGCGCCACGAAACCGCCCTGCTCCTCATCCAGCACGTCCAGCCCGCGCACGAAGGCTTGCGGACGCTGCTCAGGCGGCAGCAGCAGGTCGTATAGGGTCGGTACCGCCCCGTTGTGCAGATAGGGCGCCCGCAGCCAGAGCCCGTCGAGGGGCAGGTTGGCGTAGCCGTCGGTGTTGCGGAAGTAGCGAAAACGGTAGCGCTCGTCATCCTCGAACAGGGTCAGTTGGTAGCGCTGCAGGGTCTCGGTGTAGCTGTCGAGCCGGGCCGGGTCGACACCCAGTTCCGCGTTGGGCACCACCTGGCCGAGACGCTCCCCTTCGAAAACGTAGCGGCCACCGTCCTGATAGCCGTGACAGTCGGCGCAGAGACGCATATAGACCGGCTTGCCGGCGGCCACCGCATCGGGATCGGGGCGATAGGGGCTGGGCGGTGGCTCAAGGTCCAACAGCCAGTCGGCGACCCGCTCGATACCCGCGTGGTCGACGCTCTCCTCGGTCACCCCAGCGCCGATAGCGGCGCTCAGGTTGCGCTCCTGCAGCGAGACATTGTTGCCATCCCAGTGCAGGTCCATGCCCTGTCGCGGGCGCTGCAAAAAGATCGCCGGGAAGTCGCTGGTGCCAATCCGCTCCGACTCATCCAGCTCTGCCGCGTCCATGCCGAACTGCAGTAGCTTGTAGGGGTTGAAGGTATCCACGCGGCCCGGCCCCCAGGGCGGCTGCTCGTCCAGCAGCGGCGCGAGCGTGGCGCGGGTCTCCAGCAGCCCCTCACGCACCTGGGGCAGGACCGCATAGCGCCATACCTGTCGCTCGATCATGCCCAGTCGCTGGCCCTGCTCGTCCATAGCCGCCAGCACGCTGTCCGGCGCCAGCCGCGGGTCATCGGCCACGTCCAACAGGAAGCTGATAAAGCCATAGAGGTCCAGATTATTGGACGGCATGCCGTCGATCTGCCGCGGCGACGCATCCGGCGACTCGCGGACCGTCCCCACGTGGCATAGCGCACAGTTGAACCAGGCGATCTCCACACCGCGCACCTCCCGAGTCCCAAGGCCGATGGGCAGATCGCCCTGGCTCGCCTCATCGCCCGACGCGTAGAGAAAGCCGAAGACCTCGTAGTGCTGGTCGTCGAAGACCTCCGGGAACAGATCCGGCAGTACCCGCCATAGCCGCACCGGCAGCCCGCTGACCTCGCTGCCGATGGAGCCGTGGCGAAAGTGGGTCTCCGGGTCGGCATAGTGCTGCACCGACTCGCCGCTGTAGCGCCATAGCGTCGGTACGCCGATCACCAGGGCCAGCAGGCCGATCACCACCACGGACAGGGCGAGCAGGGTCAGCGGCAAGCGTCGCCAGCGACGGCGGCGGGCCTCGTGTTGCACGGCGGTGACGGGCGGCTCCTGTCGTCTCATGGCAGCCTCACGGATTCTGCGCTGGCGGCACCGGGGGCAGGCGCAGCTCGGGGCGAGTGTCGTAGATAGCCATCAAGGCCTCGATCATGCGCTCGTGGTCGCCGTCGAAGCGCGACAGCTCATAGCAACCCAACGGGTTCTTCGGCGCATTGAGCAGGCACTTGTTGCAGAAGGTGCAGGGGCGTTCCGGGGCGTCATGCCCGGCCTGCCACTGCTTGGGCAAGTCGGGGTTGGCGATCAGCGCGCGGGCACTGGAGACCGCATCGCAGGCCCCGCTGCCGATGGCCTCGCGCACCAGCGAGGCGCGCTGATAGCCGCCGGTACTGATCACCGGAATCGTCACTGCCTCGCGAACGGCACGCGCCTCGTCCAGGCTCACCCCTTCCACCACATGGCCGCGCTGGTGACGGGACCACAGCCAGCGAAACATCCAGCGCAGCGACGCGTAGCGGAACAGCAAGTAGTTGCGGAAGGTGTCGACCCCGGCCGAGAGCATGGCATCGTAGGTGCTGGCGATGGTGTCGAAGGAGAAATCCCCCGGTGGGTTCAGGGGGTGAGGGAACAGGCTGCCGACCGAAACATGCAGGGCATCGGCGCCCGCCGTCTGGACCCAGCGGCACACCTGCAGGCTCTCCGCCAGGGTGTTGCCCTTGCTTTCCCAGGGCAGGATATCGTTATGGTCCACGGCGCTGATCTTGACCTGCAGGTGGAAGTCCGGGCCCACCCGCTGGCGAATGGCACGTATCACCTCCAGCAGGAAGCGCGCCCGGTTAGCCAAGGACCCACCGTAGCGGTCGCGGCGGTCGTTGATCGCCGAGCTCAGGAACTGAGTGAACAGGTAGCCGTTGGCGGCGTGCAGCTCCACGCCATCGAGGCCGGCTTCCCGGGCGCGCCAGGCACCATCGGCGAAGGCCTCGACGGTACGTTCGATCTCGTGACCGCTCATGGCCCGACACAGGAAGCCGTGCAGCGACTCCTTGTGGCCGGTGGCACTCAGCGAGCGGCGATGCTGGTTGTGGACCCCGGGAAGGTCCATCTGCCGGCCGGAGTGGCTGAGCTGCAGAATGTACTTGCAGTCGAAGCGATGCACCGCCTCGCCAAGCCGCTGCCACAGCGGGATGAAGTCATCGCGATGGATGGTGGCATAGCCGGCGATAATGCGCCCCTCCATCTGCACCGGCACGAAGGAGGAGATAATCGCACCGACGCCACCCCGCGCGAACTGGCACTCCCAGTTGATGCGCGTCTGGGTCAGGCTGCCGTCCTCGTTGTCGAAGCGTCCGGAGATATTCGAGCGGAACAGCCGATTCTTTATCTCCAGGTTGCGCCACTTGAGCGGCGAAAAGATGACATCCTCGCTCATCGTGCGCCCTCCCCTGACCGGGATGCCACGGCCCGGCCCCAGGTATCGGCCAGTAGCGCCAGGAGGAAACGCCGGGCCGGACAGCGTGCCCAGCTATCGGCCATGAAGGCCAACTCACGGTCACCGCTGGTCCGAACGCCCTCGGCGAGCCGCAACAGCACCAGATCACCGGGCGCCAGCCGACGCGGCGAGCAGGGCGACGAGAGTGGCGCCAGCACCTGACGCAGCACAGTGTCCGGCACGCTAAGGCAGCGCCCCAACACCGCAGCCAGCGGTAGGTCCGAGGCCCGCTGCGTGCCAGCCAGGGCGCGCATCGCCTCGAGCGACCCCACCAGGTTATGCACCGCCACGCTGGTGGCGTGCAGGGTCATGGGATCCCCCTGAGCTCGCTCTTGCAACAGTTGGCGGTCGCGACGCAGTTGACCGCTGAGGCGCTGGCGCAGCGCCTCGAACGCATTGACCCGCGGATAGTCGTTGAGACGACGGGCGGCGACAAAGCTCGCCTCGTCGGCTCGGTAGTCGTCATGGAACTGCCGCCCCAGCAGCCCCTGGGCAGCGGGCCCCAGCGCCTCGACGTCGACCTGACCGGCCACCCCTTCCACCAAGGTCTTGAAGGCCGGATCCTGGCGCCAGTTCGCTGCCTCGGCGCCCTCATCCAGCCGCCGCCCCAGCTCAGCGTGGCGCGACTCCCGCCCTTCCGCCGCGCGAGCCAGCAGGGCCGGCAGCGGCTCACCATCGAAGACGAAGGCATCACGCAGTCGGGCCAGCCGCAGGCGGTTGATCAGGCCGCCGCCGGGGGCCAAGCAGCGGTCGAGGCGCGAATCCTCATCGAGCAGGCGAATCTCCCGGGGATCGGTAACCTCCAACACGCTGATCAGGCCGGGAATATGCAAGCGTCTGCCCATGCTGCCTCCCTATCCTTCTGTCCGTGCTAGCCGCGGTTCCAGGGGAAGAAGGCATTACGCACGCCCTCCAGCCGCGGCGCCAGTTCAGGGAAGTGGCGGCCGATGACCGACGCCATGCCGTTGTTGTCGATCCACTCCATGCCCGCCCGGGTGTAGACCTCAGGGGTATAATCATCGGTGAAGAAGCGGTCGCTCTTGAGGCGTCGCGAGGCCATCAGGATGAATATCCGAAAGGCGGTATCGCTGAAGGCGAAGCCAGGCGGCGGCGTCTCGGCCAGGCAGCCGATCAGCAGGTCGACCTCCTCGACGTCGCCGTAGACCGCCTCCAACTCACGCTGCCACTCGGGGTTGTCGGTCAACTCGGCGAAGCTCGCGGGGGCCGGCATGTCGATCAAGCGGCGGAAGCGGCAGTAGCGCGGCACCCCGCGCTCGCGGTCGCGCAGCACATCCACCGTGGCCAGGTCGATGACCCGGTGATGCGGCGCCTGCTTCTCGTGCTGCTGCAGGTGGCTCGGAAAATTGTGCAGTACCAGGGCGCCGGGGTGGCTGGTGCCCAGCGAGTAGAGCGCATCGCTGAGCGACATCTCTTCATACAGCGCTTGGGTCAGCGAGCCGGCCACCTCGGTCAGGCCACACTCCTTGATCAAGGTGTCGTCGTCCAGCCGCCGGAAGCTGAAGTCGTCGGGAATCAGCGGGTGCATGCGGTAGACGGCGCTAAACTCTTCGGTGATGGCATAGGGCGCCGCGTGGTGATCCACCGGCGAGCCGACGATGCCACTGAACAGTTCGCTGTCGCTGACCCGCCCGCGGCTGCGATAAAAGTGCTCGTCGAGCACCCCCCACCAGTTGGAACGCATGCCGAGCCGCAGCTCCGGCGTGTCGAGCAGCGCCGGGGTCCACTCGACGGTATGAATCTTGGCGATCAGCGCCGCATTGACCAGCCGGGCCTTCTGGAACAGCCACTCGCCGTCGCGGTCGGGGTGCTCGATGCGCAGCCGGTCGACGATGGCATTGTGCTCCATGGCGAACAGGGTGTGCATCAGCGACAGCCCCACCCACCAGTTGCCGTTGGTACCGGCCAGCTCGATACCGTGCTCATCCAGCGGCAAGTGGCCATCGGGCTTGAGGTAGAGCTTGCCGTCGGCTAGCAGTTCACCGCTCTCGGGATCAGTCCGCACCAGGCGCTGGCGACGCAGGCTGCTGCCGTAGATCTGCGAGGCATCCCACCACTGGGTTTCGGTATTGAGAAAAGTGTCGGGATGCCCCTCATCGGCGGATGACCGGGTACTGTCCTGACGGCTGCGCAGCACCGTCATCTTGTCCCAGGGCCAGTCATCGTCCTCGTCCAGGGGCACCTCGTAGCGCTCCGCCTGGGTGTCGTTACTGCCGTGGCTGAACCAGTCGTGGACCATGAACTGCAGCCAGGCCGGCACCAGCACATTGAGCGTGGTCGCCGGCACGAAGGTGTCGCGGGTCATCAGGCGCCGGCTGATCACTCGCGGACTCGGCGTCATCAGTCTCTCACCGGTCTCGCCGAAGGTCTCGGCCGGCGGCACGTTGCGCCCGAAACGCGTATACGCCTTGCCCATGGCCGGTGCCGCCAGGTCGTTGTAGCTGCCATCGGCGGTGCGGAACTGATGCACGTCGATGCCTTCCCGCTCGGGATCCTGCGGGCGCTCGCGCTCCGTCGAATAGAGATTGTGCCAACGCAGGTTACGGCGCAAGGCAACGAGGTTGATAACGGCGATGGGGAAAGGAAGTCGATACCACTGACGACGCCGGTTGATGCGCCGGAACACCCGACCGAGCAAACCACTGCCACGCTGACCGAACATGGGACTCCTCCCTGAACAATGCCGTCGAGCCTCCCCAAGGTAAAGGGGTCTCAGTTCTACAGGCCTGACGTGACCTAATCGAACTTGACTACTAACCTCTAGCACAGGGTCTGACTTCCCACCAGCAAGGGACCGGGACGCATCAGGCGCTGTACGAGCAGGGGGCAGCGGGGGATGGGCAGCTACGCAGCAGGATTTCGGGCCATGGTACTGCTAGGGGTGGTGGCAAACCTCCTCTTCGCCCTGCCTGCGGTCGTCGCCCCTGATGCGGTGATTCGCCTGATTGGTGGTGGCGCCGTTGCCGAGCCGGTGTGGCCCGCCTTCGCCGCCTGGCTGCTGATCCTGCTCAGCCTGTTCTACCTGCCGGCAGCCTACGATCCTTTTCACTACCGTGCCATCGCCATGCTGACGGTCCTGGCACGTTTCGCCGGAGTAGTGTTCTTCACCCTGCTGCATCCGCAGTTTGCGCTATTTGCCCTGATGGACCTGTTCTTCGGCGTGACCCAGGGCGCCCTGCTGTTGCTGCTGCGACGCGCCGAAAAAACGGCATAACGCAATCGAGGAGAGACGGCCATGGCATCCAGGCATGGAGACACTTCCGGGACCTCGCGGCGCTGGCTGCTGTGGCTGCTTCTGCTGCTGATGGCGGCGGGAGTAATCGCAGCCGTTGGCTGGTACCAACTGTTCCGCGAAGAGCCGCAGCGCTTCGACAGCGTCGAGGCCTACTACCTCTATGGCTCGATTGGCGCCGAACAGGAAGAGGGCATTCCCTACTGGATCTGGCGCGTGCTGCCGGATGTCTTCCCGCAGCACCTGCCCGGGGAGGGCGGCTATGCCGCGCTAGGGGTGCTCTGGGAGGACGGCGAGGCGACCCCGGCCGGCTTTTCCAAGAAGACCATCGGCTTCCCGCGCATTGCCATCAACTGCGCGGCATGCCACACCGCCAGCTACCGCACCGCCGAAGACGCCGAACGCCAACTCGTCCCCACCGGCCCCCATCAGACCTTCGATCCCCAGGCCTATCTGAGCTTTCTGGGAGATGCCGCCAACGACCCAGACTTCACCGCCGCCACTCTGCTGGCGGCCATCGAGGAGGAGACCGAGCTCTCCTGGCTCGACCGCTTGCTCTACCGTTTCCTGATCATTCCGCGCACCCGCGACGGGCTTCAGGCGCAGGCGGCCCGTTTTACCTGGACCGAGGAGCGCCCGCGCTGGGGGCCGGGCCGGATCGACCCCTTCAACCCGGTCAAGTTTCACCCCGACCTGCTGGCCCTCGACCCCGCCGAGGACGACACCATCGGCAATTCCGACATCATGCCGCTGTGGGCGATGGATGAGCAGCAGGGTTTCGCCCTGCACTGGGACGGCCTCAACGACTCCCTGACCGAAGTGGTGCTGAGCGGTGCCATCGGCGACGGTGCACGCCCGGATTCGCTGCCCGTGGACGACCTCGCCGAGCTGGAAGCCTACCTGCTGACCAAACGGCCACCGCCCTACCCCTTCCTCGACGATCTCGACGACGAGCTGGCCGCCGAAGGCGAGGCAGTGTTCCAGCAGACCTGCGCCGGCTGCCACGGTCTGGAGGGGACGCGCACCGGTACGGTGATTCCTCAAACAGAGGTCGGCACAGATCGCCACCGCCTCGAGATGTGGACCGCCGAGGCCGCCGAGCGCTACAACGCCTACGCCGAGGAGTACCCCTGGGACTTCAATGCCTTCGTCAAGACCGACGGCTACGTGGCCAAGCCGTTGACCGGCATCTGGCTACGCGCCCCCTACCTGCACAACGGCTCGGTTCCCACCCTGGAAGACCTGCTGCAGCCTGCCGACGCGCGTCCCGAACGCTTCTACCGCGGCTATGACGTCTACCACCCCGAGCGTATGGGCTTCATCCATGACGGCGAGGCCGCCGAGCGCGACGGTTTCCTGTATGACACCACCGAGCCGGGCAACAGCAACCAGGGGCATGAGGGAGAGGCCTTCGGCACCCAGCTCGACGACGATGACAAAACGGCATTAATCGAGTATCTCAAGACGCTCTAGGAGCCATGCCATGGCCGAGTACCTGAAAGTCGTCTTTCCCCAGCGTCGCGAGGTCTGGATCGACGGCGAGCCTGCCGCCTGGACCCAGTCGGTGTGCCAGGTCGATGCCGGCTGGTACACGCTGACGCTGGCCCCGCCGCAGGACTTCGCGCCCGAGTCCCAGCGCGTGGAGATCACCGACACCCTGCCCTCGGCGCCACTGGTCGTCGAGTTCACCCTCAAGGAGCCGGGCCCGTGACCCCCCTCGCCAAGCGCTCGCTCGGCCTGCTGCTGTCGCTGACGCTGCTGGCCGGCTGCGCCTCCTTTCCCGAAGCCGAGCCCCTTGAGCATGTCGATACCGGCAGTGGCTACCGCTATGCCAACCTCGAGGGCGCAGACAACAGCGAGGAGCTGTTCGTGATTCTGAGCTTTTCCGGCGGCGGCACGCGGGCCGCTGCGCTCGCCTATGGCGTGCTGGAAAGGCTGCGCGACAGCTGGGTCGAGATGGATGGGGAGTCGCGCAATCTGCTGGACGAGGTCGACATCATCTCGTCGGTATCCGGCGGCAGCTTCACCGCCGCCTACTACGGGCTGCACCGGGACGCCATCTTCGAGGAGGGGGGAAGGTTCCAGCGCGACTTCCTCTACCGCGACGTCGAAGCGGACCTGAAGCGCCGGCTGCTCAGCCCCTTCAGCTGGGCCAGGTTGGCCTCGCCCACCTTCGGGCGCATCGAGCTCGCCGAGGAAGTCTATCAGTCGCTGCTCTTCGACCAGGCGACCTTCGCCGACCTGTCGGATAACGGCCGCAAGCCCTTCCTGTTGATCAACGCCACCGATATGGACAAGGGCTCCCAGTTCAGCTTCGTGCAGTCACAGCTGGATCCGATGTGCGTCGATCTCGAGAGTATCTCCCTGTCGCGTGCCGTAGCGGCGTCATCGAACTTTCCCATCGCCTTCACGCCGCTCACGCTCAACAGCTATCCGGGGCGCTGCGGCTATGTGGAACCACCCTGGGTGGCCAACGCGCTGCAGGGCCTGAATACCAACCCCCGCCGCTACTATCGTGCGCGTCACTGGCAACGCTACCAGGAGCCCGAGCGCGACTACGTGCACCTGCTCGACGGCGGTGTCTCGGATAATATCGGCCTGCGCCCCGCCCTCGACGCCCTGCGCGCCCCCACCCTGCAGGAAGTCGAGTGGAGCGTGCTGAACAAGATGAACCGGGAAATCGTCGACAAGCTGGTGGTGATCGTGGTGGACGCCAAGCCGGAAAATCCGACGCCAGACGCCGACACTTCCCCCCGCTCTCCCGGTCCCAGGCAGGTGATCAACACCATCTCCACCACACCGCTGGCCAACTACTCCTTCGATACGGTCGAGCTGCTCAGGGAGACGCTGCGCGACCGCGAGAACGCCCAGCGCCTTTCGCTAGACGCCGGCACCGGGATGCATCAGATCGATCTCTACTATATCTACGTGGGCTTCGATCAGCTCGAAGACGCCACCCGGCGGGAGCGTTTCCAGCGCATTCCCACCCGCTTCAACCTGCCCACTGAGGAGGTGGATGGACTACGCCAGATCGGCGCCGAGCTGCTGGAGCAGTCGCCCTGCTTCCAGCAGCTGGTAGGCCAGCGCGAGGGCTCGGGCGGGCGTCTATGCAGCCATTGAGGCCCTGTTAGTCACTCCTGTGGCGCCTTCAGACGGAACACGTTGTCGGCCTGGGAGCGGTGCAGACAGATGTCGATCAGCAGGGTGCGGTGCGGCTGAAACAGCGCCCTCAACTGATCGACGTCCAGGCACAGGTCCTCGATGTCCTCGTCGGCCAGGGTGCGAAACCCCACCGGGGTGTAACGGGCATTGTGCTCATCCTCATCCAGCATCGGCTCGGCGGTGATCGACATGCCGAGCTGGGTGTCGGCGCGCTCGACGGCATCACACAGTCGCGTCGTGTCGATATAGAGGCTACGTAGCGAGGTGTCGGCCTGATAGTTGTGCACCTTGCGAATCGCCGACTCGTGAATGGTACGCGCCAGCCCACCACCGTCTGGACGATTGGGGTCATAGAACTCGATCAGGTAATCCTCGACCGGCATGTCGAACTGGTCACGCACGCGCACCACGGTGTTCTGGAAGCCCGGCTTTCCACGCCGCTCCCCCGGCTGGCGAGTCAACTCGCGGTTAGCCGCCTCGCATTCGTTGCAGAAGGCGTCGAAATCGTCGTCGTTGATGGTCAGGGCGCGTTCGATCAACCCCAGTGCCTCCTTCTGACTGCCGCTCAGCCGGCTTTCGGCGGCGTCTAGCTTGATCGTCGAGTGGTCCAGCCCATCGACAATCCGAAACGCGCAGCGCCCGCTGGAGGCCTGGTATTCGACCACCTCGGGTACGGTGACCCGGCCGGCGTCGCGCTCCTCCTCGCGAAACGCGATTTGCATATGTCCGCAGTTGAGGTTGGCGGTGGCCAACCGAACGGTGCCATCGCCGCCCTCCTCGTTGGCCAGCGAGCGGATACCGCCGTAGCCGGTGTTACCACACAGCACGCTACACAGGATTCGCCCGGGGCCGTACATGCTATCGCCCTGGCCGAAACGATCCCGCATGGCCAGCTCCCAGCTGAAGGGGCTGGCCAGCTCCAGGCCGCGCAGGATATTGGCGCCTGTCTCCAGCACCGCTTGCCCCGCCTGACGGCTGAAGAAACCGTTGGTGATACGCCCCAGCATCGAACGGCCCACGTGAGCCAACGGCGAGCCAAAGTTGGCCGGCGCCAGCATGACCAGATGCTTGACCGGCGCTGCATCGGGGGCAAAGTAACGCACTAGCCAGTCGCGGATCACCAGCCCCCCCGTGGAGTGCACAACGAGATCGACGCTGGCTACCTCACGCGGCAACCCATGCGACGTCCAGGCGCGATCCAGGGCCGCCTGCAGGTCATCGAAGCGCAGGGCATCATCCTTGGAGAGGTAATCGCCGATGGCGATGCGCTGTATCCGCCCGGCCCCCAGCCGCTTGCGCAGGTGCCCGACCAGCCTTTCGAAGGAGCTGCCTGCATCGTTCCAGCCGTGCAGCACTACCAGGGGACGTTCGCTCATGACACGGCCTCACTATTGTTGTTGTATGTCGGCAAGATCCGGCGACTCACTCACCGCGCTTGTCGCCGGGCAGATAGTGGCCGGTGACAAGCCGATAGGCGTCCGAGGTGCGATCCCCCGGGATGCCGTCGGCCTTCAAGAAGATCCCCGGAAAACTGGTCAGCCAGCGCTGCAGCCGCTGGGCCTTTTCGGTCTCCTCGTCGCGCTTGGCCCGCCGCATGCGATGGTGCGACACCAGCGGACGCTTGCCAGCCTTATCGCCGGCGGGCTCGGCGGCTACCTCGGCATAGAGCGTCGCCGCCGGTTGATCGGCCAGGTCCGTCTCACCGCGCTCGACCAGCCGGCGCAGCAGCACCGCCGCCCCGCACTGGCGCGAGACGGCGGTGTCGGACCAACGGCCATCGGCCACGTAGCGGCCGCTGGTGTAGTGTGACGAAAAGCTCCACAGGTAGGGCGACAACACATGCGAGTGGTACATCCGGTAGCCCCAGCCGTTGTAGCGCTCCAGTTGGTAGAGGGTGCCGGCCAGGCTCCAGTCGGTGTCCCCATCCAGGCGCTTCAGCGCCATGGCATCGGCGGCACTAACCTCCCAATCAAAAGGCGGGGTACCGCGTTTCGGCCGGCCCGCGGGCACCTGGACGGTGCGCGCAGTGAGCGGGTCACCGTTGTGCAGGTGGCAGCGGAAGCTGCAGCCCGATTCCAGGCTGTGCACCAGCGCCACGAAGTGCCAGGGCACCCCGCGGCGCTCAGTCACTGCCCGGTAGCGGTCGCGATGGGCGAGTAGCCGCTCAACGCTGCGCTCCACCTCGGCCTGGTGCTTGGGCAGGATGTCGCAGCTTTCGAACAGCTGCTCGTACTCGCGGCGCAGGGCATCAGTCAGTCGAATCGACATGAGAGCCTCCGGGGTTTCCTGATCAGCGTAGACCAGGAATGCCACTCGGGCGGTAGTCGCCTTCGCTGAGCGTTCCCTAGCGCTTGATGGCGCGATAGACCCGGAAGCGCCGATCATCGGCGAGGACCTCGAAGCCACCGAAGGCGCGCTCCAACAGGTCCGGATAAGGCAAGAAGGCGTTGGCTACCAGGATCAGGCTGCCGCCCGACGTGAGGCGCGCCGGCGCCTCGTCGATCAGTCGCGCCGTGGGTCCGTAGTCGATATCACGCTCCTGGTGAAACGGCGGGTTACTGACAATCGCATCGAAGCGCACCTCGGCCGGCAAGGCGGCGTAGACGTCGCTGCCGATCACTTCACCGGTCACTGCGTTGGCGGCCAGGGTGCGTCGCGTGGCTTCCACTGCGAAGGCGTTGATGTCCAGCGCGCTGACCTGCGCCCCGCGTGTCGCCAACCAGGCGCTGAGGACGCCGTCGCCGCAGCCGACATCGAGCACTCGCCGACCGGCCCAGGCCGGCTGCTGTTCGAGGACCTCGAGCAGCAACCGAGTGCCGTCGTCTAACTTGCCATGACCGAACACGCCGGGATGACTGACCAGGGTGAGTCCCGCCGCCTCGAAGCGCTGCCAAGCCAGTTCAGGGTCGAGTGCGACGGGGCCCAGGCGGGTCTCGAACAAGGTGCAGCGCCGCGCGCTGTCACGCTTACGGCAGCCCAGTCCCAAGGCGGCAAGTACCTTGAGCGCCCGTTTCACGCCACCGCTGTTCTCCCCCACCACCTGCAGCGGCGTACCCGTCGGCAGCTGCCGGCACAGTGCCAGCAGCCACCACTCACCCAGTGCATGGCTCTTGGGCCAGAACAACACCGCCCCGGGCGGCTCCCCCCAGGCCTCGAAGGGGCCATAGGACAGGCGACCGCGCGCCTGCCAGGCGGCCAGTACGCCGTGGTCGCCACTCAACAGCTGGCCGCTGCCTCCCTCCAGCCAGGCATCTCGCGGTGGCGCCACCCACAGCCAGTCGCGGTAGTCGTGATCCTGGCGCGCCAGCAGCTGGCAAACAGGGGTCTCGGCGGTCATAGCACAGGCTCCTCGGGCTTGCGCAGGGTATAGAGCAGATAACGCCCCAGCCGCCAGTAGGCGTCGTCGCGACAGTGGCGCAGCTCCAGGGCGGTGAGCTTGGCCAGCGTCTCGGGGTCGGGATTGCGCTGGAGCAGGTAGTCGTGGAAGACACGAATGCCGGCTACCCCTTCGACGCCGAGGCCGCACTCCTCGGCCCAGGCGACCACATCGGCGTGGGCGATGGGCGAGATCGGTGTCAGCCGTTGCCGCTGGCCAGTGCCCGCCAGGCGATCAGCCAGGGCCTTGTCGAGGTTGCCCTTGACGATGTTCGACAGCCGAAGCGCGTCGCGATTGAACACCATCAGGCTCAACTGGCCCCCGGGCGCCAGCAGCCCGCTAAGCGTATGCAGCGCCCGGCGCGGATCGCCCATCCATTCGAGCACCGCATGGCAGACGATCAGCGACCAGGGGCCGGAGGCCTGCTCGGGCAGCGCCTGCAGCGGCAGCGGCAAGAAGCGCGGCGTACGAGCCAGGGCGTCGTCAGCCAGCACCTGGCGCGCCTCATCGAGCATCTCGGCGGCGGGCTCACACAGCGTCACGGGGTGACCGCGGCGCGCGAACCACAGCCCCATCTGGCCGAGCCCGGCGCCGACATCCAGCACCGGCTGCTGATGCAGATCGAGCAGCTCAGGCAGTAGATGGTCGAGCAGCACCAGGCGCAGCTCACCCCGCGGGTGACCGTAGAGGCTGGCAGCGAACTTCTCGGCCAGGCCGTCGAAGTAGCGGTCGCCGTGGGATGAGAGCGGCGCAGGCGAGGCGCCGCTGGGTCGAGAGGCCATCACAGGTCCTGGCGGAGGTATGGAGGACGCATTCTAGCGGGCCAGCGGCATTTGTTCATCCGTCCACGGGCGCGGAAGACGCTCCCCCCAGCCCGTCTCGGTCTCCAACTGAGCCGCCAGCTGCAGCAGGCGGCGATCGTCGCCCATGGCACCCAGCATCTGCACGCCCATCGGCAGGCCATCCGGCGTCACGTGCAGCGGCAGCGACATCGCCGGCTGGCCGGTGAGGTTGGCCAGTTGGGTATAGGGGGTATGGCGCAGGGCGTCGCTGGCGAGGCGCTTGAGCAAACCCAGCTGTAGCGCCAACTGGGGCACGCCCGGCAGCGCCAGCAGCGACATCAGCCGCTCGCGAGCCGGGGGCGGATAGAGTTCGCCAAGGCGCGGTGCCGCCCCCGCGGCTACCGGCATCAGCAGCATGTCGAAGCGCTGATGAAAGGCGCCCATGTCCCGCGCCACCCGATTCCAGTGGCGCTTACCGAGCACATAGTCACGGGCCTTTAGCTGACGCCCCAGGCGGCCGATGGCGCGGGTCGACGGCTCGATGTCGAGCTTGCCCACCGCCACGCCGGTCTGCTCCGCGATCCAGGCCAGATCCGCCGACAAATGGCCGAGATAGAGCGTCAGGTAGCTGTCGGCCAGGGCCTCGCCGTCCACCGGCGGGTCGCTCCACTCGACGTGGTGGCCGAGCGCTTCGAGGCGCTTGGCGGTTGCCTCGATGGCTTGCCTCGCCTGCGGATCGAGCACGCTGCCCAGCGAGCGGCCAAGCGGCTCACCCAGCGACACCGCGATGCGCAGGCGTGAGGGCGGGCGCTGGATAGCCTCGAGAAAGCCCGACTCCTGCGCCAGCGGCATTGGCGCGCCACTGTCCATGCCGTTGATGTGGTCGAGCAGTGCGGCGCTGTCGCGAACGCTGCGGGTCAGCGCATGCTCGACCACCGCGCCCTCCCACACCTCGGCATACATCGGCCCCAGCGGTACTCGCCCGCGCGACGGCTTGAAACCGAACAGGCCACAGTAGCTGGCTGGAATCCGGATCGAGCCGCCGCCGTCGCCGGCCATGGCCAGCGGCACCAGCCCGGCGGCCACTGCGGCGGCGGCCCCGCCGCTGGAGCCGCCCGGCGAGCGGGTCGCGTCCCAGGGGTTGCGCGGATGCGGGAAGGCCTTGGGCTCGGTAATCGCCATCAGCCCCAGCTCCGGGGTCGCGGTCTGGCCGAGAATGGCAAAGCCCGCCTGGCGCAATCGGCTGACCAGGGTCGAGTCCTCGGCGGCGCGCCAGTCGCGCAGCGCGGCGCAGCCGCAGGCCATCGGCTCGCCCTGGATCGCCATCAGCAGGTCCTTGGTCAGCAGCGGCACCCCGGCGAACGGGGCATTGCTGGATACCCGAGCAAGTTCCTCGCGCGCCCTGTCGAAGCGCGTACGCACCACCGCGCCAAGGCTGGGGTTGGCGGCTTCGATCAGACCGCAGGCGGCCGCCAAGACCTCCTCGCGACTCACCTCACCGCAGCGAATCAGCTCGCTCAACCCAGTGGCATCCTGGCGACGATACTCATCCAGCTGCATGACCCCTCCCACTTCAGTATGAGCACACAACATGACCTGTATCATGTCGGCGTCGGCAAATCCTTCATCCGCCGGTCGCAATGTTTTACCATGGCCGGTTTGTGAACATAACACTTACATTAGTATCAACGATAATTACATAAACCACATAAACTACATACGCTCGGATCAGGACATACTCTTGGGCCATCTTGCCGCCTTGCCTGCCTCTCTTGCCAGCCTGCTCGATATCCCGGGACTGGCCATCTCCATTGCCGACGGCGAACGGAGCGATTGCCCGCTGCTGTTCGTCAACCGTGAGTTCGAACGGCTCACCGGTTACGCCTATGATGAGGTGATCGGCCGCTCATGCCGCATGCTCCAGAGCCATAGCACCGACCCCGAGGCGCTTGCCGCAATCCGCCGCGCTCTGGACGAGAGTCGGCCGACGACGGTGACCATCGAGAATCATCGCAAGGACGGCACCCCGTTCTGGAACGAGCTCAGCCTGGCGCCGCTGTTCAGCCAGGGCGGGCGCCGCTACCTGATTGGTATCCAGCGTGACGTCACCGAGCGCGAGCATTCACAACAGCGCATGAAGCTTGCCGATGCGGTGTTTCGCAACACCCACGACGGCATCCTGGTCACCGACGCCGACAAGCGCATCATCGATACCAACCCGGCGTTCAGCGAGCTGACCGGCTACCGCCAGGATGAGGTACTGGGCAAGAAGCCCAACTTGCTGTCGTCGGGCAAGCACGACTCCGGCTTTTATCAGAGCATGTTCGCCGCCGTCGAAGAGCGCGGTTTCTGGACCGGCGATATCTGGAATACCCGCAAGGATGGCAGTCAGCTGATCGAGAACACCACGATTTCGGCGATTCGTGACGAGAGCGGCGAGATCGTCAACTATATCGGGGTGTTTCGCGACATCACTCAGCGCCGGCTCAATCAGGCCCGCCTCGAGCGCATGGCCAGCTACGACCCGCTCACCGGTCTGTTCAATCGCGAGCACTTCAATACGCTGCTCGAGCGCCAGCTGGCCAGTCTGGAGTTCACCCAGAGCGGACTTGCGGTGCTGTTTCTCGACCTCGACGACTTCAAGCCGATCAATGACACCTACGGTCACGCCAGCGGTGACGAACTACTGGTAGAAATCAGCCGGCGGCTGAAGCGTCTGATGCGTGCCAATGACCTTACTGCCCGCTTCGGCGGCGACGAGTTCGTGATCGCGCTGGGCGGGCTTGGCACCCAGTCCAAGGCCGGCAAGGTCGCCGAGAAGGTGCTCGCCGACCTCACCCAGACCTTCGAACTCGACAACGGCCAGCGGGTCGAGATCTCGGCCTCGATCGGTATCGCTTTCACCTCTGACCATCAGTTGAGTTGCAGTGCCCTGCTCGACGCTGCCGACGCTGCCATGTACGACGCCAAGCAGTTGGGCAAGAACCGCATTGCCTTCGCCGCTAACGTCGGCAGCCAGGGCGCCACTCAGGATGCATATTCACGGGTCAAAGCGGCGTTCGAGAGCGGTGAAATCGTGCTCCACTTCCAGCCGATCCTCGACTTGCGAAGCCACGAGGTGGTCGGCTTCGAGGCACTTGCGCGCTGGCACCACCCCATCAAGGGCGTGCTTGGCCCCGAGCATTTCATCGATGTGATCACCCAGTCGTCGCTGAGCCTGCCGTTCGGCCGCTGGCTGATCGATCAAGCCGGTCGCGTAGCGCGGCACTTTCGTAATGCCGGGCACCGGGTAATGATTGCCGTCAACCTGTCTCAGGATCAGATCGAAACCGGCGCCTTTATCGAGGCGCTGTCCACGGCCCGCGCCAAATACGCCCTCGACGATCCCTTCCTGGTTGCGGAGGTGCTCGAGTCCACTCAGTTCCACGATATGGAGCTGGCCAGCAACCTGCTGCAGGAAGCCCGCGGGCTCGGCGCCAAGATTGCGCTGGACGACTTCGGCACCGGCATTTCCTCGATCACCTACGCCAGCCAGCTACCACTCAACACCATCAAGATCGACCGCATGGCCACGCGCCACGTCGAGGTCCGCCAGGACCGCCAGCAGTTCATCAGCGGCATCATCCACATGGGCCACGCCATGCAGCGCCGCGTGCTCGCCGAAGGCATCGAGACGCAGACTCAGCTCGAGACGCTGACCGCCATGGGCTGCGACCTGGGCCAGGGCTTCCATATCGGCAAACCGATGGCAGAGGCAGCGCTGTTCGCACGCTACCTCGCCGACGGCCCACCGCATGGCTTCCTGCTTAAGCACTGAGCACAAGGGTTTATCTCGGCGCATCAGAGGCTTATAATGCTGCCTCCATGCCCCCTTAGCTCAGCTGGATAGAGCAATCCCCTCCTAAGGGATAGGTCTCAGGTTCGAATCCTGAAGGGGGCGCCAGCCTGAACTGCCCGATGGCCTTGTGTAGTCGCTGAGCCGATTGCTGCTGCTGCTCTCCCAGCCCTTGGCAGCGCGCCATCGCCGAGTTGCTCGCCGCCAAGGCACGCTGAATGGCATGAATGCTGCTGTCTAGCTCGTCTATTCCTTCGCGCTGCTGCTGAATACCGACATCCAGCTCGCCCATGCGCGACACGACAGTCTGGAAAGATGCCACTACCCCGTCTATCACCTCGCTGGCGGAGTCAGCTGCGCTACGCCCCTGGGCGACGCTGCTCTGTGCCGCCTCGACTCGCGCTCGAATCTCGCTCGCCGTGGCATCGGTGCGTTGGGAGAGTTTACGCACCTCGCTTGCCACCACGGCAAAACCACGTCCCTCCTGCCCGGCACGAGCCGCCTCGACCGATGCATTCAGCGCCAGCAGATTGGTCTGGAAGGTGATGTCGTCGATATCTGCCAGCAGCGCGGCAATTCCCCTGGCCGCGCTGTCGATCTCAGCAATTGCCGACTCCAGCACGCCGATCTGATCACGCCCGTTGACGACAGACGCAGAGGTCTCACCGGCCAACTGCCGTGTGGCCTGGACCTCGGCCGCTCCCTGGCGTGTAGACGCCGAAAGTTCGGCGGCACTGGACGCAATCCGCTCTACCTGCACCTCGTTGGCACGGGCCTGATCCTGCAACGCGGCCTGGGCGTCGAACAGTGACTCACTCAAGGCTTCGACGCTGGCACTGGTGTGCTGAGCCTCGCCCAGGGTGGCAATAAAGCGCGCCTGCATGGCCGCCACCGCATGGATCGCCGGACGTCGCTGCTGCGAGGGCGAGAAGGTCTGGTCGAGATAGCCCCGCTGGGCACGCTGGGCAAACCCGGCAATCAGCGCCCCATCCTCCAACATGTGTCGCAGCACATGGGCAAGATAGCCAAGCACCACCGCCTGCGCGACCACCGCCCCCCCATGCATGGCCAGGTACGACAGCAGCTCGCCGCCGGCATGCTCATGGCCAGTGCCGATGCCGAGGTAGAGCACCGCAATCCCGTGATGCTGCAGATAAGTCAACCCGGCATGGTGAAGGGCAATAATGCCCGCGCCAGCAACAATGACTCGCCAGTCGCTATATAGGATCAGTACCGAGAGCATGATGAAGATGCTGAAGTGGGCCTCGACAAGACCGCCACTCTGTTCGATCAGCAGCGCAGAAAGCCCCATGAACATCGCCGCCGTGCCAATTCCGCTGGTAAGGGTACCGGGCCGCACTCGGTGCAGCAGCGCCACCGGCAGCATGCAGACCATGGCAAAGGTCACCACCAGCGCCAGGCTGCCGGTCAGCATCCCAACCCCAGCGCACAACAGCCAGTGCGCCAGCGCAGGCACCCACATTAAGCGATCGACCCCACTGCGGTGATGACCGAGAGTACTCGGTCCAGCACCGACCTGATGACGAGACATTGGCGATTCCCCTTTCAAGGCGCCAGCCCCCTTCGGCGGCGCAGCGCATCAACTATCCAAAAGCTATACATCTAATAAGCGAAGTATAACCTTTGTGTTCGGCAATAAGGATATCGGCCCGCCAAAAGGTAACTTTAGGTATCGGTTTGAAATATAAGGATACGTTAATGATCAGCCTGATCGCTCGACAGCATCGACGATTCGATTTCGCCCAGCAGCCTTGGCGCGATAGCTTGCCTCATCGGCTCGCGCCAGCACCGTCTCGATGTCCTCGTCGCTCTCGATAAAAGCGGTCAGGCCCATGCTCATCGTAACGTGGTAGGTGCTGTCTTCGTGCTCGACGTAGATCTCGCTGATCGCCTGGCGCAGTTGCTCTGCCAGGCGCTGCGCCTGCTTGAGACTGCAGCTCGGTAACAGCACGGCAAACTCGTCGCCCCCCTGGCGCGCCACGTGGTCGCTGTTGCGCACCTCCCAGGCCAGTACCTGAGCTATCCGCCGCAGCATCTCATCCCCCAGGGCATGTCCGCCCTGATCATTGATCGGCTTGAAGTGATCGAGGTCGAACATCAGCAGCGCCGATGGGGTGCCGGCCTTCTTCCAGTCCGCCAGGGCATCCTCGAGCCGGCGCTCGAAGCCGCGCCGGTTGAGCAGCCCCGTCAGCGGGTCATGCTCGGCCTCCCAGCGTTGCAACGCCTCGCGCTGGCGGCTGTCGGTGATGTCCTTGACGGTACCCACATAGCCCAGTGGAGCCTCGCCATCGTCGACCCGGCTCACCTTGACCTCCAGCCACAGGGTCTGGCCGTTGGCCGCGTGATAGCGCATCTGGCGGCTAAAGGGGCGCCCGCTCTCCAGGGTATGTCGCCACAGATCCTGCACGTCGTTAAGCTCATCCACATGCAGGTAGTCGAAGATATCTCCGTCACGATAGACCGTCAGGTCGTGGCCGGTGAGTGCCTTGAGCGCCGGATTCATGTAGACAATTTGCCCACCGAGATTGCAGATGAACAGCCCAGTGGGCGATGAATCGAGCACTGCATCGAGAAACGCCTGGCGGTCCTGGAGCATCGACTTGGCCTGCTCGCGCTGGCGTTCGAGACTGTTGAAGGTATCCGCTACCTGCTGCAGTTCGCGCATCCCGGTGCGTAGATCGACGCGCCTGGCCGTGCCTTGGGCCACCCGTGCAATCTGCCGCTCCAGGCGGTGCAGCGGTCGCAGCAGCAGCTTGAGCCCCAACCACAGCAGCGGCAGCATCAACAGCACGGTAATCACCCCCACCCACTGCTGCTGGCGCAGAAACGCCTCCACCGGCCCCATCATCTGCGTACGCGGCAGGTAGACGCCCACTACCCAGTTGGCCGACCACACCTGGCGATACGCATGTAGCGCTCGCGTACCGTCGAGCAGTCGCCCTTCCGCCGCCCCCTGCCAGCCGGATAACGCCAGATCGAGCTCGGGATGCGTCGCGGCACTCGGTACCGGCTGCATGATCAGCTCCTGATTGGGGTGCGACAATACCAGCCCCGACGCCGTGGCCAGGGCCGCAAAGCCTGAATGGCCGATGCGAATGCGCCGCAGGCCGGCAAAGAAACTGCCATCCTCAACGCTCACCACACCGCCAACCATACCCAGGAAGCGGCCTTCATCGAGTATCGGCACCCCGATCATCACCAGTGGCAGGTCGCTTGCCGCACCGGTAAAGGGTTCGGAAACATAGGGTCTGCGCACGTGCTGGATATGGCGAAAATACTCGCGCTCGGTAACGTCCAGCCCTCGGCGGCCGGGCAACGCCGGCCTATCGGCCAGCACTTCGCCGTCGGCCGAAATCACCACCAGCGCATCGAAAAACGCCATCAGCCCGTCGTTCTCCTGGAGCAGGGTCTCAGCCACTCCGGGAGCTTGATAAGGGGCCTGCGACACCCTCTCGGCCAGGCGCTGCAGGGCATCGGTGCGCACCTCGACGGCCTCTTCGATATGCCGGGCGATCAACTCTGCCTCGTACTCCAGGTGAGCACGATTGGTTTGTCCGGCCAGCTGGTCGCCCGAGCGCACCGCGACCAGGATGATCGCCATGATCAGCAGCAGCCAGCCGACACTGGTGCCTATGACCAGGCGCGAGTGCAAGGAGTTAAGCACCCTGCGACGGAGTGTTTTGGAAATCAGTCTTATCATTAACCGCGAGTCTATCATGACGCTTCGCTCAGTCAGCGCTCGCAAAGCCGCGATCAACGGACCGACACGCCCCTATTGCGCGGGTTACGCTCAGCGCTGAGTGACGGGATAGTGAATTTTTGTTGCCATCCTTGATCCATGTAATTGACGCATCCAGCGCAACCCACAATAGTTAGATGGACCACCACACACCGACAGGTGCAACGTCATATGCAGGACGATGGCTCAGGCAGTTCGCCGCCCCTACACCTCGCTGCGAGGACGCTCGACGTGTCGGAACACGCCGCATCACCTGCGGCGTGGTCACTGGCGGCCTTTGAACACAGTCATGCTGGCATCGTTATCACCGATCCAGAGCAGCGCATTCTGTGGGCCAATCCCGCCTTCGAGAAGATCACCGGCCATGCTCCGCACGATGTTATTGGCTGGGACATACACGCTTTTCACCATCCCGAGCAGGACGACGACTACCACCACCAGCGCCATGCGCTAGCCCAGTCCGGCCACTGGCAGGGCGAGGTGCTGTGTCAGCGGCGCAACGGCGAACACTACCCCGAGCTGCTGACCATCGACAGCCTCTATGACGAGCATCACCAGCCGTGTGGCTATGTGCGTATTTTCGTCGACATCTCGACGATGAAAGCCGCCCAGAGTCATCTTCAGCTCAAGGCCAACCACGACCCGCTCACCGGCCTGGCCAATCGCTCGCTGTTCGATGACCATCTGCAGCGTGCGCTGCATCACGCCCAGCGCCACGCCGACGAGGTCGCGCTGCTGTTCATCGACCTAGACCGTTTCAAGCCGATCAATGACTCGCTGGGCCACGGCGCCGGCGACACCCTGCTCAAGCAGGTCGCACGACGCTTGAGCCAGGCGCTACGTAGCGACGATGTGCTGGCCCGCTTCGGCGGCGATGAGTTTCTGGTGCTGCTACAGCATGAGGCCGGCGTCGACGGCGCCCAAACGGTGGCGTTGCGATTGCAGGAAGCACTCGAGGCGCCGTTCAAGGTCGGCGACCGGCGCCTGCCGATATCGGCGAGCATCGGCATCGCCCTCTTCCCCCGCGATGGCGACAGCGCCGAGGAGCTGCTGCGCAGCGCCGACAGCGCCATGTACTCGGCCAAGCATGCCGGCGGCGGCGGCCACGCTTTCGTCGACCCGCTTCTCAGCCAACAGCTGCAGCGCCAGCTGGCCATCGAGCTGGCCCTGCGCGAGGCCGTTGCCGACCCGGACAGCGCCTTTCATCTGGCCTACCAGCCGCAGTGCGATCTGGTCAGCGGCCGGGTGATCGGGCTGGAGGCACTGTTACGCTGGCACAGCACGCAGCCGGGGCAACCCTCGCCGCGCGACTGCATCCTACTGGCCCGCAAGCTGGGGCTGGCAGTACGTCTCGACCGCTGGGTGATCGGCGAAGTGATCGCCCAGCGGCGCGCCTGGCAGGATATCGGCTCGGCGCTGGCCGAGCTGCCGATCGCCGTCAATATCGTCGACGACCATCTGCGCGGCGACGCCACCGACCGCCTGCCGCTGGATCATTTCCTGCGCCAGCACACCAGCGACGCCTCCTGGTTGACCCTCGAGATCGCCTGCGACAGCCTCGCCGATGAACCCGAGAGCACCCAGCACCTGTTCCGACGCCTGCAGCGCCTGGGGGTGAGCCTGGCCCTCGACGAACTCGGCGATGGCCATGTCAACTTCGCCTATCTGTCACGCTTGCCGATCCGCCAGGCCAAGGTCAACGGCGTGCTGATCAAGGGCATCGCCCAGGACCCGCGCAGCCAGGCACTGCTGGGTGGTATCCAGCGGCTGCTCGAGACGCTCGGCGTCGAGTGCATTGCGGTGGGCGTAGAGAACGAGGAAAGCGCCAGCGCCGTCCGCCACCAGGGCATTCACCTGGCCCAGGGCAACCATCTTGCCAAGCCGATGGCGGCCGACGAGCTCAGCGCCTGGTATAACCCACGGCGCTAGCCCCTGCGCCTCGCTATCCCCCCTTGAGCCTGGCCATGGCCGCCACCTCGCGTCGCCGCTTGAGCTCGTAGACCACGGCCAGCACCACCGTGATCAGGATCAGGATCAGCCCCAGTGCGTTGACCGCGGGGGTCAGTCCGGTGCGGACCTGGGAGGCGATATACACCGTCAGGGTGGTGTCGTAACCGGCCACGAATAGGGTGGTGTTGTAGTTCTCGAACGACTGCAGAAAGGCGATCACCGCCGCCGACAGGATCGCCGGCTTGAGATACGGCAGCAGGATGCGCCGGAACATCTGCCACTGGCTGGCGCCCAGGTCCAGCGCCGCACGCTCCATGGTGCGATCGAAGCGCTGCAGGCGCGCCATTACCATCAGCATCACGTAGGCGGCGATGAAGGTGGTCTGCCCCAGCACGGTAAGAAAGATGCCGCCGCTGACGCCAAACTGGCGCCAGAAGATCAGCGTCGAGATACCGATGATCACCCCCGGCGTGAGCAGCGGCGAGAGTATCAGCGCGTAGATGAACGGCTTGGCGCGACTCGACACCGTGTTCAGGAACAGCGCACTAGAGATGCCGATCGGCACCGCCAGCACCAGCACCCCCGCCGCCACCATCAGGCTATTGGAGAGTGCATGCCACATGCCGCCGTCGTGCCACAGCTCGCCGAACCAGCGCAGCGTGGTGCCGCCCCAGGGCGTCACGGTGGGAAAGCGGCTGTCGTTGAAGGTCGCCAGCGACATGATGATCAGCGGCAGGAACAGGTAGGCGAAGAACACCACGATATAGAACTTGAGGCCGAAGGCCAGCAGCCGCTGCGAGGTCATTTGGCGATATCCCCCAGCCCCACCTTGAAGAGTTTCATGACAAGGGACATGAAGCCGATGCACAGCACCAGCAGCAGGAAGGCGTAGGCGGCGCCCTGGTTCCAGTTGCCACCCTCGAAGAACCAGTTATAGATGATCTGGGTGAACCAGCGGCTGCCCGGCGAGCCGAGCAGCGCCGGCACCGCGTAGCTGCCGGCGGCGAGCATGAACACCATGATGCAGCCGGTGGCGATACCCGGCTTGGCGTGGGGGATCACGATGCGCCGATGGGTACGCAGGGTGCCGGCGCCGAGATCGCGGGCCGCCCGCACCTGGTTGCCATCGAGGCTCTCGATGGCGTTGTAGAGCGGAAATACCATGAACAGGATATAGGCGTAGACCATGCCTACCATGACGCCGGCGTCGCCGCTGAGGAAGCGGATCGGGCGCTCGATCAGCCCCAGTGCCAGCAGCACTTCGTTGAGCGGGCCGCGAAACGCCAGCAGGATGAACCATGAATAGGTGCGCAGGATCTCGTTGATCCAGAACGGCACGATCAACAGCAGGATGCATAGCGCTGCCTGGCGCGGGGTGGCCACCTTGGCCAGGTACCAGGCCAGCGGATAGCTCACCGCCAGCGTCAGCAGGGTAACCAGCACGCTCGACCAGATCGTCTTGAGGAAGATCGCACGGTGGATATCGTTGTTGAACAGCGTCACGTAGTTGGCCACGGTCAGACGATCATCCGGCCCGCCGATCTGGGCCGGCAGCAGGTTGGGCCGCAGCGAGTACTCGATCATCTGCAGCTGCGGCAGCGTCACCATCATGATCAGCCACATGCCCAGCAGAGTGACGATGGCCATCGCCACCGGCGAGCCGAAGCGCGCGCTAAGCTGCCGGAACATTGGCCGCCTCCTTGACCTCACCGGTCTCCTCGTCGACCACCGGGCTGCCGTCGTTGGGCAGCACCACCGCCTCCGCCGGGTCATAGCCCAGGCGCACCCGTTCGCCTTGGGTGAGGCGGCCGGCGGCACCGCGCGCCTGTTCACCGCTTAGTTGCAGCCGCAGCCGCTCGGCGCTGGCCACGAGCCGGGTCTCGAGCATCAGCCAGGCGCCCTCGAAATGCACCGCCTCGACCTCGGCCTCCAGCGCCGGTCCACTGCTGCCCTGCCCCAGCAGCCTCAGCTGCTCGGGGCGTATGAACAGCGCGGCGCTATCGCCTGCCTTCAAGCCGTCGCTGGCGCCGGGCACCGCACTGCCCTGCAGCCGCCCCAGCCGGCCGGCATCGAGGGTCAGGCGCTCGCCGTCGCGCTCAGCAACGGTGACCTCGAGGCGGTTGTTCTCGCCAACGAAGGCCGCCACGAAACCGGTCTGGGGAGTACGGTAGAGCGTCATGGGGTCGGCGACCTGCTGGATGCGCCCAGACGACATTACCGCCACCCGGTCGGACATGGTCAGCGCCTCGCCCTGGTCGTGGGTGATATAAATGAAGGTGATGCCGGTCTTGCGCTGGATCGCCTTGAGCTCGGCGCGCATGTGCTGGCGCAGCTTGAGATCCAGCGCCGAGAGCGGCTCGTCGAGCAGCAGCACCCGCGGCTCCACCGCCAGCGCCCGGGCAATGGCGATGCGCTGCTTCTGGCCACCGGAGAGTTCGGCGACCTGCTTGTCGCCGCTGCCCTCCAGTGCCACCAGGCTAAGAAGGCGTTCGGAGACCTCGCGTCGCGCCCGCTTGTTGACGCCGCGCACCTCGAGGCCGAACTCGATGTTCTCGTACACGCTCATCAACGGGAACAGCGCCAGATTCTGGAAGATCATCGCCGTGGGCCGGCGGTTGACCGGCACCCCGGCCATCGGCTCGCCGCCGATCAGGATCTGCCCTTCGCTGGGGGTGAGAAAGCCGCTGACCATGTTAAGCAGCGTGGTCTTGCCGCAGCCCGAGGGGCCGAGAAAGCTGAAGAACTCGCCGGAGTGAATCTCCAGCGAAGAGCGTTCGATGGCGGTGAAGTCGCCGAAGCGCATCACTACCTGGTCGAGCGAAACGGAACCGTCCATTGGGACCTCAACAAAACAGGTAAAAGCATATGCTGGTGCCCCATCCAACAACAGCATCGCGACTGAAGTCGCTCCTACATTTGCCTTGGCGCCATACCCAGTGTGGGAGCGAATTCATTCGCGATTAATGTGGGAGCGAATTTATTCGCGATTGCAGCGCGTAGCGCTGCCGGGCTGATCCCCCAACCCCATCGAGACTGAAGTCTCTCCCACTTTTGCCAGGGGCGCCATACCCAGTGTGGGAGCGAATTTATTCGCGATTGCGGCGCGAAGCGCTGCAGGGCCAACAGCATCGCGACTGAAGTCGCTCCTACATTTGCCTTGGCGCCATACCCAGTGTGGGAGCAAATTCATTCGCGATTGCAGCGCGTAGCGCTGCCGGGCTGATCCCCCCAACCCCATCGAGACTGAAGTCTCTCCCACACTTGCCTTAGCGCCATATCCAATCATGCAGAAAGATAGCGATCCTGATACTCATTGCGCAGGGTCACGTACCACGGTTCCTGGATCGGCCACCACCACAGGTTCTCGAGGTCGGCATCGGTGTAGGAGTCGCGGAAGAACTGGCGGGTCTCCTCCGGCAGCAGATCCGCAGCCCCCACCGAGGTGGAGTTGTAGCCGGTTGCCTCAACGAACATGGCGCCGGCCTCAGGGGTGTAGTACCAGTTGATCAGCTCGTAGACGGCGTCGGGATTCTGAGCGTTCTTGGGAATCACGAAGCCCTCCATCCACGCCAACGCACCTTCACGGGGGGCGGCGTAGGCGATGTCCTCGCCCTCCTGCTTGAGGCGGAAGGCGGTGCTGTCCCAGGTCTGGCCGATGATCGCGCCGTTGGTACGAAACGCCGCTTGGGCCTCGTTCTCGGTGTCCCAGAACTGCACCAGCAGGTTCTTGTGCTTGACCGCCTCCTCGACGATCACGTCGAAGTTGGCGCGCATCGCCTCCTCGCTGCGGTAAGAGTCCAGCAACGGATATGGCAGCCGCCCCTCGCGCTCCAGCCACAGGCCGATGCCGACCAGCGCCGAGTGGCCGCGCACGGTCACGCCCTGGCCGTGGTCGGGGTTCCACAGGTCGGCGTAACTGAGGGTCTCGCGGTCGATATCGACGAAGCGACGGTGGTAGGTGATCGCCTCGGTGCCCCAATCACTGGGCGCGAAGTAGCGCCGGCCGTCGACCACGCCGCCCACCTCGGAGCCCTCGATGGCGCTTTGCAGCGCGCCGTCCCAGTTGATGCGCGACTCGTCCAGCGGCTGGATCAGGTCGTAGTCGAGATAGCCCGGCACCCGGTCCACGGTGGGCATGATCACATCGAAGCCCGAGCCGTCGGTGGCGCGCAGCGAGTTCATCAGCTCGTCGTTGGTGCCATAGGGGGTGAAGGTGGCGCGGATGCCGGTCTTGTCGGTGAAGTCGGCGAGCATCGCGTCGCTGAAGTAGCCGGCCCAGGCATAGATGCGCAGCGGCTCGCCCTGGGCCAGCGCCTTGTTGATATAGAAGGATGGCGCAGCGGCCACCGCCCCGGCCGCAGCCGTTCCCTGCAGAAAACGACGCCGTGACATCGACATGGTGAGTACTCCTGAACGCAGTGATTGTTGCTGTGATTGTCTGCTCGACTCGATGACCGGGGCATGACGATTGAATGACGGTTCAACGAGCTGAACTCAGCATAGCAGCGGGCAGGAGAAAGGCGAGATGCGCCGAGCGGCGGGTTTCAACGCTATATGCGCGATGGGAGAAATAAGGGCGGGGCGAGTGCGAGCACCTAAACGACGCCCACTAAAAAGCCGACCCATAAGGGGCCGGCTTCTGGCGAGCCACTAAGCGGCTCGAGGGGTCAAGCTAGACTTAGAAGTCGTAGCGAACGCCCACGGTGTACAGCAGATCGTCATTGATTTCGCTAACAGCTTGGTCGCGGTCGAAGTCGTTATCAAATACTTCGGCAAAGACGTACATCGGCTGGCTGAAGCGATAGTTGGCGCCAAGCATCCACTGATTGCGAGAGTCCATGTCAGATCCGGCTTCACCACCAAAGCTGGTGCGCGCATACTGACCGTAGACCTCACCCAAGCCGTAGTCGAACGTGGCGCCTACAGCAAAGATGTCGTAGCTCTCGATGCCTTGATCATCATCGGAGCCTTGACGCTGATAGCCGAGACGGCCAGAGAACTCGGGCGTGAACTGGTAGGTCGCAGCAGCGCCCCACACAGCTTCGCCGTTGTTAGCGCCTTCGCCTACGTTGTTGCCATACAGGCCGTCGGTAGCATCTTCACCGCGCACGCCGAAATCACGGTTTTGGTCATAAGCCACTGCCAGGTAGAGATCCTGCCAAGTGTAGGAGGCAGCGACCTGCGAACTGGTGGTTGAGGAAGCGTCTACGCCGTCAACGCCAGCAGCGATGTTGTTACCTGAGTAGTGCTTGGCCTGCAGGTGTGCCTGGAAGCCTTCCAGCACCGGAGTAGAGTAGGCAACGCTGTTACCCCAGGAGCTGTTGGAAGTGCCCTGCGGGTCGATCCAGCCCTGATTTTCCGGGACGTCGAAAATTGAACCAACAGCTTGGTAGTAAATGCTGTTAAAGTTACCAACAGTCAAGCGACCAAACTGGTTGCTGTTGATACCGACGAAGGAAGAACGAACGCTGTCAAAAGCTGAATCGTTCTGTTGAGCAGCGTTAAAGCGGAACTCCATGTTGGCAAACACGGACAGGTCGGAGTCGATTTCATGACGCGCACGGAAACCCAGACGAGAACCAATGTTGTTGAACTGTGAACCGCTTTCCTTCAGCACTTCGCCTTCAGTACCAGCGACTTCAGCTTGTTCGGCACTTACTACACCATCGGTACCACCAGTGGTGATGCCGTAAGCAATACGACCATAGACGTCAACTTCGGTGCCGTCTTGGCTGTAAACGGTAGCTGCCTGGGCAGCAGCGGAGACGCCCAGGGCGCCGGCGATAGCAGTCGCTAACAGTGTCTTTTTCATCGCGATATGTCCTTAACTAGCTTACTGTTTCGATCGTTTCTGCATATGCAGTCGGCTTTCCCGGTGCGCCTGGCCAATCTGCCGAGGCAAGATGGCCGGGGCTGCCACCTGAGCGAAGCCTTGTTATATTCCAATGCTCGCAGGAAGAACCTTATACCGGGATTTCCGAGAACGCAACAAGAAAAAACACTGTTTCCAATCTCGATGCACGGAATCCATGGAACTTTTGCCCTGCGCTAGCGTCACGCCACCACCTTGAAGCCCGTGACGCCGGGCCGCCAACGCCTCACGGCGACTAGTCACGGCCAGCGTTGGCTATCTTGGCCGGGTCTATTGCGACATGCAAGCCCCACCTGGAGGCAGGGCATCAACGGCTTGTCATGGATCAAGTGGGAGGATCTCAGCGCTGCTCATGCTTGGACAGCAGCTGGCCGAGCTTCTGCTCGAGGCGCGCATCCTTCTCGCGCTGGGCCTGGCGCTCGGCCTTTTGTGCCTTGCGGGTGCGGTTCTGGGCGCGCAGCTCATCGAGCTGGCGGCGGGCGTAGCGCGCTTCACCGTCGCTCACCTCACCGGCATTGCTGCCGTCGAGGTCGACTCGCTCGGCGCCGGCGCGCACCGCCTTTAAATAGCGCGGCAGGTGCACATAGCAGGCCAGCGCTCGGCGTATCAACTTGTCGGGCCAGGGCTCGCGCACCACCAGATCCTCGTGGATCCCGACCTTGAGCGGGCGGGTATGGCCCTTGAAGAAGGTCTGCGGGTAGCGCTGGTACCACTCATCGAGCAGCGCCTGAGGCGACGGCGCCTCGCCGATGGGCAGGCGGCTCTGAGGCTCGTCCGGGGTCTCTGCTGCTGGCGTGCTCTCAGCGGTAGATTCGACGGGCTCAGGCGCCACTGCCGGCGCTGGAGCCGCCGCCGTAGGCGTACTAGGCTTAGCCTGCTCCTGAGTCTGCTTCGCGGTATCGTCTGTAGAGGAATCATGATGCCTGGCGGCGAAGCGCGGGCGGCGCGACATCAGCGCGGCCAGGCCCTGGCTACGCGGACTGGACGCCGACTCACGGGCCTCGACTTCCTGCTGCAGGCGCTGGTTGTCGGCCTCGAGCTCGGCGAGGCGTCGCTCGAGATCGGCAATGGTGGTGTGCGCCTCGCGCAGTGCAGCCAGGCCATGCTCGGCGCGCTGCTCCAGGGCGCTGAGCAGTGCCGTGGTGTGATCGTCGTTCAAGGCGTCGCCCTCCATGCGCATCTCACGTGATCATAGCCTCAAGTGTGTGCCAGCTTTGGCATTCTGACAATGCGGCGAGCCAGGATGGCATTACACCGGCCAAGCCAATGACTTGATGCCGCTTTTGCCTGATACGCCCGGCACGTACCCGCTCGGGGCTGATCCGTCGACAGGCCTACGAGGAGGCGCTGTAAACCCGTCCCTGGGCGCTATCTTGCGCCATCCATGGCGCAAACCTCCTCTTCGCCCTGTCCCCGGCGCCCCTCGCTAAAGCCGAAGGCACACGCCGCCGACGGATCAGTCCTGGACGGGGCTGGCATCCCGACGCCGATACTCGACGAACGCATAGGCCGGCTGGCCCTCATGCGGTGTGCCGGGCACCCGCTGGCACTCCTGCCACTCGCCGAGGTCGAGCTCGGGGAAGCGCGCATCGCCCTCCACCTCGAGGTCGACCTCGGTGAGATAGAGCCGCGCGGCGTAGGCCATAGCCTGGGCGTAGATCTGCCCGCCGCCCATTACCATGATCTCCTCCACCCCGTCGATGATCGCCTGCTGGTCGGCGAGGTCCAGGGCGCTTTCGAGGTCGTGACACACTTTCACTCCGGGATGCTCGAAGGTGCTATCGCGGGTCACGACGATATTCAGCCGCCCCGGCAACGGCTTGCCGATAGAGGCAAAGGTCTTGCGCCCCATCACCAGCGGCTTGCCCTGGGTCATGGCCTTGAAGAACTTGAGGTCCTCCGGCAGGTACCAGGGCAACTGGTTGTCGACCCCGATTACCCGGTTGCGCGACATGGCGGCGATCATCGCCACCGGGACCATGGTGTCGAACGGGGTGTGCAAGTGCTCACTCATACTGCCACCTCGGCCTTGATATGCGGATGGGGATCGTAGTCCTCAATCGCGATGTCCTCGAAGCGGAAGGCGAACAGATCACGCACCTCGGGATTGAGTACCAGCCGCGGCGCCGGGCGCGGTGTGCGCGACAGCTGCAGCTCGGCCTGCTCGAGGTGATTCGAGTACAAGTGGGCATCGCCCAGGGTATGGACGAACTCGCCGGGCTCGAGACCGCTGACCTGCGCCACCATACAGGTCAGCAGCGCGTAGCTGGCGATATTGAACGGTACCCCGAGGAAGATATCGGCGCTGCGCTGGTAGAGCTGGCAGGAGAGCCGCCCCTCGGCAACGTAGAACTGGAACAGCGCATGGCAAGGCGGCAGCGCCATCTCGTCGACCAGCGCCGGGTTCCAGGCCGAGACGATCAGCCGCCGCGAATCCGGGTTGCGCTGGATCTGCTCGACCACCTGGCGAATCTGGTCGACGTGACCGCCATCCGGCCGTGGCCAGCTGCGCCACTGGTAGCCGTACACCGGCCCCAGGTCACCGTTGGCGTCGGCCCACTCGTCCCAGATGCGTACCCCGTTCTCCTTGAGGTAGCGGATATTGGTGTCGCCGGACAGGAACCACAGCAGCTCGTGGATGATCGAGCGCAGGTGCAGCTTCTTGGTGGTCACCAGCGGAAAGCCGCGCGCCAAGTCGAAGCGCATCTGGTGGCCGAATACGCTACGCGTGCCGACCCCGGTACGGTCATGCTTGGCTACGCCCTGAGTCAACACCTGGCGCATCAGGTCGAGGTAGGGCTGTTCGAGAGCAGGATATTGAGTCGCTTGTGTCACGCGCTTGCCATCTTGATAAGTGGGCCGGGCCTCCCACGCAAACAGGCCGCCCGGCGTTGAATGTCTAAACAGGCTTACCCCGGCAGCCGCTGATCGACCGGCTGGCGCCGCGACCAGGCGATCAGCGCCGCGCCGGCCAGAATCATCGGCAGAGTCAGCAGCATGCCCATGGTCACCCAGCCGAAGGCGATGAAGCCGATATGGGCATCGGGCAGACGCACGAACTCCACCGCGAAGCGGAACACGCCATACAACATCAGGAACAACCCGGAGATCAAGCCGCGCTGGCGCGGGCTGGCCGACACCACCCACAGCACCACGAACAGCACCAGTCCCTCGAGTAGCGCTTCGTACAGCGCCGAGGGATGGTGCGGCTCCGTCCCAAGGCCGGGAAACGGCATGCCCCAGGGCAGCTCGGTGATGCGTCCCGGCAGTTCGCGGTTAATGAAATTGCCGAGGCGCCCGGCGCCAAGACCAATCGGCACCAGCGGGGCAATGAAGTCGGTCAGGGTGAAGAAGGCCAGCCGCTTCTTGCGGGCAAAGTAGAGCGCCGCCAGCAGCACGCCGATCAGCCCGCCGTGGAAGCTCATGCCACCGTCCCAGATCTGGAACAGCCATAGCGGATTGTCGATCAGCCGGCCCATGCCGTAAAACAGTGCATAGCCCAGGCGACCGCCGGCCACCACGCCGATCGCGCAGTAGAACAGCAGGTCGCCGATGTCGTCGCGGGTCAGGCCGAGCCGCGCAGCGCGCCGGCAGCCCAGCCACCAGGCGGCGACGAAGCCGATCACATACATCAGGCCATACCAGTGAATGCTCAGCGGCCCCAGTGAGATGGCAACCGGGTCGATATCGGGATAGTTCATCTGGCGTCCTGCTTAAATAAGAAGAAAGGCGGTCAGGCATGCTTCGCCAGCCAGCGACGCGCCATGTCGACCAAGGCCTGAGGACGATACGGCTTGGCAAGGTAATCGTCCATGCCGGCAGCGAAGAAGCGCTGGCGATCGCTGTCGCTGGCATTGGCGGTCAGCGCCACCAGGATGCTGCGATGCTCGTACTCTGCGTCGCGCCAGCGACGGCTGGTCTCGACGCCGTCCAGGCCGTGCATGTAGATGTCCATGAACACCAGGTCATAGCGACACTGCTCGCGTAGGCGCAGCGCCTCTTCGCCGTCGCGGGCAGTATCCACGCAGATGCCTTCGGCTTCCAGCACCTGGCGAGCCAGCATGGTATTGACCGGCCCATCGTCGACGATCAGTACCCGCGAGACGGGCGCTTGCCGAGACTCCCCCTCATCGGCCTCGCGACGTACAGCGAGTGGCGAGGACACCTCACCGCTCAAGGCTTGCGGCGCTTCCACCAAATTGGTGATCAGCGACTCCAGGTCGGCGATTCGCTCCAGCAGCTCAGGCGTCGGCCGCTCGGGAGTCTGCAGCAGCCCCATGAGTTCGGCCAGTTCCTTCTGAAGCAGCTGCAGATAGCGGGTCTTGAGGCGCGACTCCTCGCGGGCACGGTCCCGTGACAGCATCAGCTGCGCTAACTGCTGCTGCTGGTCGACGATGTCCTCCAGTACCCCCATGCAGTGACCGTGCCCATCATCCAGCGATAGCAGGCGGAAGGTACGATAGCCGCCCTGGCTGCCGTTGATGCGCACCACCTCGGCGACTTGGCTGCCGGGCTCGGCGCCAGTGTCTATACGAATCAGATAGCTGAGTTCCAGGCCGCGCAGCTCGTTCAGGCTGCGCCCTACCAGCTGCTCGAAGACGCCATTGGCTTCGACCAGCTTACCGTCTCGGGTGATAAAGGTCGGAATCGGCAGCCGATTCAGCATGGTGGCGAAGCGCGGCCGCTCGGCAACGCGCTCCATCAGGGTTTCGAGGGCATCGAGGAGTCGCTCCAGGCGGCGCACCGGCCCATCCGAAGCATCGGCAAAGGGCAGCACCCGCTCGGACTTGAGCCAGGTGGGGAGATCACCGTGAATGATGCCCAGCAGACGCTCGAGACGCTCGTAGGGCACGCCCAGGGCGCTCTCCCACTGCTGCAGACGTTGGCGCAGCATCAACAGGAAGGTCGCCACGCTGAGACTAGTCCCCACCCCCAGCGCCAACAGCAACCAGCTCAGGTTGTGCCAGCTGCCGGCATTACGGGCATCCATCTGCCAGATCAGCAGCCAGGCCAGCAGGCATAGCAGCATCACCCCGACCTGCGCCGCCAGCAGCGGCCACAGCAGTGGCCAGATGACCCGCTGCCAGAGGCTATCGGTGGCTTTATCGACTCGCATCCTCATCCCTGTGAACCGTCGAAGGGCCTTGAGTGTACGAAAATGCGCGGCGGCTGTCATGACGGACGTGAAGGGCTTTGTTACGCCATGTCGGCACGGTATGGTAATGCGATGTGCCTGATCGCCTTCGCCTTTCATCCCGACGACGCCGTGCCGTTGCGACTCATCGCCAATCGCGATGAACGCTACGCCCGTCCCTCTGCGCCCCTGGCTCGCTGGCGCGACACCCCTGCCATTCTCGGCGGGCGCGATCTGGTGGCCGGGGGTAGCTGGCTGGCGCTGCACCGCGGTGGCCGCATGGCGGCCATCACCAATGTCCGCGATCCGCGCATCCGCGTCGCCGACGCCGCCCCCAGTCGCGGCGAGCTGGTACGTCAGGCGTTGTTGAGCGATGACCTGCCGGGCTGGCTCGCCCAACTCGCCGAGGGCGACGCCTGGCAGTATGGCGGTTTCAATCTGCTGGCCGGCGATGCGCGGCAGCTGTGGCACCTGCATCGCGGCCATCGCCGCCTGGCACTACAGTCGCTCCCAGCAGGGCATTACGGACTTTCCAATGCCGACCTCGAGACGCCCTGGCCCAAGCTGCAGCTGGCCAAGACCGGACTCGCCGCCAGCCTCGACGGCGGCCGCTGGCCCGACGACGCCCTGACCGCCATGGCCGAACATCACCCTATCAACGACCCGGCCCGGCTGCCCGACACCGGCGTCGGAGAGATGCTGGAGCGATTCCTGTCGCCGCCCTTTATCATCGGCGAGGCGTACGGCACCCGCGCCACCAGTTGGCTGAGCTGGCACGCCGACGGGCATATCGAGATCACCGAACGGCGCTTCGGCCCCGGCGGCGTGCACGCCGGCGAAACCAGCGAACGTCTGCTCCTCGACGCCTGATGCTGGGCGCTGGGCGCTGGGCGCTGGGCGCTGGGCGCTGGGCGCTGGGCGCTCAATAAGCCTAATCCCGTGGTGGGAGAAGATGCGCCAACTGCCACTCGCCCAGCCGCGTGGCGAGGTGCGCACGCACCTTGGCCGGCGACTCCAGCGCCAGGGTTTCACTGACCAGCGTCTGCGCCGCGGCCAGTGGCACCCGGCGGATCGCGGCCCGCACCCGCGGCAGGCTCGGCGCATTCATCGACAGCGCATCGAAGCCCATGCCCATCAGCAACAGCGCGCCAGCCGGATCACCCGCCAGCTCACCGCACAGCGACACCGGCATCTGCAGCGCGGCCGAATCCTTGGCGAGACGGTCCAGCGCCGCAAGCACTGCCGGGTGGCAGGCGTCATACAGCTCGGCGACGCGCGGGTTGTTGCGGTCCACGGCCAGCAGGTACTGAGTCAGGTCGTTGCTGCCCACCGAGAAGAAATCGACCCGCTCCGCCAGCGGAGCAAGCTGATAGAGCGTGGCGGGCACCTCGAGCATCACCCCGACCTTGGGCCGCGGCACGCTGACGCCCTCCTCGGCGATCTCTTGCAGGGCGCGATCGAGCAGGCGCAGCGCATCGTCGACCTCGTCGACGTTGGTGACCATCGGCAGCAGCACCTGCAGATTGTCGAGCCCCTCGGAGGCCTTGAGCATGGCGCGCAGCTGCACCATCAGCACTTCGGGGTGGTCGAGGGTCACGCGGATACCGCGCCAGCCGAGGAAGGGATTGGCTTCGTCGATGGGAAAGTACGGCAGATCCTTATCGCCACCGATATCCAGGGTGCGCATCACCACCGGCAGCGGCGCGAAGCTCTCGAGCTGATCACGATACAGCCGAACCTGCTCCTGCTCACCGGGGAAGCGCTCGGTGATCATGAACGGCACTTCGGTGCGATAAAGGCCCACCCCGCTGATACGCGGCTTGAGCGAGGCCACTGCATCAACCGCCAGGCCGGTATTGACCATCAGCGGCATGGCGTAGCCATCAGGGGTCTCGCTGGGCAGGTCCTGCTCGTGCTCGAGCACCGCGGAGAGCGCATCTTCTTCGGCGATCAGTGAGCGATAGTGGCTCTCGATATCGGCGCTGGGACGCACGAACAGCCGGCCGCGATGACCGTCGAGCACCACCTTGGCACCATTCAGGCGCGGCAGCGGCAGGTCGACCATGCCCAGCACGGCGGGAATATCCATGGCCCGCGCGATAATCGCCACGTGAGAGGTACTCGAGCCGCGCACCGATACCAGCCCGGCGAGCTTGTCACGGGGGACTTCGCCCAGCGTCGCCACGCTGATCTCATCGCCTACCAGCACGGTACGCTCGGCGAAGGTATCCGGGGTCTGCGGCGTTTCCTCCTGCAGGTGGGCAAGCACCCGCCGCCCCAGGTCACGAATGTCCGCCGCGCGTTCGCGCAGATAGTTGTCATCGACCCGTTCGAGATACTGCACGTGGCGGCGCACCACGTCGGCCAGCGCGCCGGGCGCCCACTGCCCCTCGCGAATGCGCTTTTCGACCTCCTGCCCTAGCGCCGCCTCGCTGAGCATCTCCTGATAGACCTCGAACAGCGCCAACTCCTGGGCGCTGATACGACTGGCCAGGCGCTCACCGGCGGCGCGAATCTCGTCACGCACCCGGTAGATGGCTTGCTTGAGACGCTGAATCTCGTAATCGACATCGGTGGGAATCAGGTCGGGCACATTGTCGAGATCGGCCGGTGGCGCAATCACCAGCGCCTCGCCGATGACCATGCCCGGCGAGGTCGCCACCCCGGTGAACATCGCCTGGCCGTCGCCGCGGTTGGTACGCGACAAGCCACCGGTGGCCAGGGCATGCGCCAGCACGCCGGCCAGCTGGGCGGCCATGGTCACCAGGAAGGCTTCGTCGCCTTCGTCGAAACGCCGTTTGTCCTGCTGCTGAACCACCAGTACGCCAAGCATGCGCCGCTGGTGAATGATCGGCACGCCGAGAAAGCTCGAATAGCGCTCCTCGCCGGTCTCCTCGAAGTAGCGGAACAGTGGATGGCTGGGGGCATCCTCGAGATTGAGGGGCTCCTCACGCTGACCGACCAGCCCCACCAGGCCTTCACCAAGGCGCAGCGAGACCTGCCCCACGGCGCGACTGTGCAGGCCAATGGTGTCATTGAGCACCAGCCGCTGCTGATTGACGTCGAACAGGTAGAACGAGCACACATCCGTGCGCATCGCTTTGCGGATACGCCGCACCATGGTCGACAGCGCAGCCTCCAGCGTGCGAGCGCTGTTGACTTCCTGAACGATGCGGCGGAGGACATCGAGCATAAGCGTTCTTCTTATGGGGCCCCGCGGGGCCTGAATGTCGTGCCGCTGGCGGGGTCAGTCGTCACCCAGCGCCAACCGCTGCGCGCGAGGAGCCAGCTCGCGCAGTGCGCGGCGATAGACCTCCCGCTTGAAGGGCACTACCTGCCCCAGTGGATACCAGTAGCTAACCCAGCGCCAGCCATCGAACTCCGGCTTGGGGGTCGTATCCACACAGATCTGGCTGTCCTGACAGCGTATCTGCAGCAAAAACCACTTCTGCTTCTGGCCGATGCACACCGGCCGCGAATGCGTTCTTATCATGCGTCGTGGCAGACGGTAGCGCAGCCACCCCCGAGTACAGGCCAGCACATCGACATCGGCAGCCGTCAAGCCGATCTCTTCTTCCAGCTCGCGATACAGCGCCTGCTGTGGTGTCTCGTCAGCCTTGATGCCTCCCTGGGGAAACTGCCACGCATTCTGCCCTACCCGACGCGCCCAAAGCAGCTGGCCCTCGCGGTTGGCAATGATGATGCCAACGTTGGGGCGGAAGCCGTCAGCGTCGATCACGGACGTCACCTTATCAATTCACTATTACAGCCATTCTTCCACAAAGCCGGAAACCCCATCAATACGCTTGCCGCGCATGGCATTGTTGCCAGGCGGCCAACTCTGCAATAATCGGCGGCTATTTTTCCCCACACTCTAGGAGCGCGCCTTGAGCCTGGCCATCTTCGATCTCGACAATACCCTGATTGGCATCGACAGCGACCACGCCTGGGGCGAGTTTCTGCTCGAGCAAGGCGCCGTCGACCCGGTGAGCTACCGCGCCGCCAACGAGCGTTTCATGCGCGACTACGATGCCGGCACCCTGGATATTCACGCCTTTCTCGAGGTCGCCTTGAAGCCGCTGGCCGACAATACCCCGGAGCAGCTCGCCGCCTGGCACCAGCAGTTCATGGCTAGCAAGATCGAGCCGAATATCCTGACCAAGGGCGAAGAGCTGCTGGCTAGGCACCGCACTCGCGGCGACACGCTACTCATCATCACCGCCACCAATCGTTTCATCACCGGCCCGATCGCCGAGCGCCTCGGCGTCGACCACCTGATCGCCGTTGAGCCAGAGATTCTTGACGGCCGCTATACCGGCCGGGTATCGGGCACCCCCAGCTACCGTGAAGGCAAGGTCGAACGCCTCGACGCCTGGCTCGCCGACAAGGAGCTGACGCTGGACAACGCCTGGTTCTATAGCGACTCCCACAACGATCTGCCCCTGCTGGAGCAGGTCGACCATCCGGTGGCGGTCGACCCCGATGACACCCTGCGCGAGATCGCCGAGGCGCGGAATTGGCGGATCATGAGCCTACGCTAAGCAAACACTGCACATTTGCGACCAACGTATGATATTGCGCCGCACCATTGACCTGGTGCGGCGCATTTATTTTTAACACATTGAATTTAAACGGCATTACGCAAAATCCCAGACCCAAGATATTCCTTATGACCGAGTGAGCTAGCATAAAGTCGAGCTTTGGTATGGATTTTATTTGTCGACAAAGCGTCTATAATGCAGCCATCTGAATGACGTCGAGCCAGCGGTGATCGATCATCGCCGCCGGCCAGGGCCTTCGGTCACCGCCGAAGGGTTCGTTCCGCACCAGGCAAGCGAGAGCCCCCATGTCCACACCGACCTATGATGTCCTGATCGTGGGAGGCGGCGTATCCGGCACCGCCCTTCTGTATGAACTGGCTCGCTACACCGACCTCAAGGCCATCGGCCTGGTCGAGAAGTACGATCACGTGGCCATCGTCAATTCACACGGCCGTAACAACAGCCAGACGATCCACTGCGGTGACATCGAGACCAACTACACCCTCGAAAAGGCCAAGGTGACCAAGCGCACCGCGGGCATGGTGGTCAATTTCGCCACCAAGCTGGCCCCGGAAGTGCGCGACAAGATCGTCTACCAGTACCCCAAGATGGTACTTGGCGTCGGCGATACCGAATGCGACTTCCTGCGCAACCGTTTCACCAAGTTCAAGGAGCTGTTCCCGCAGATGCGCCTGCTCGAGCGGGACGACATCGCCGAGCTGGAGCCCAAGCTGGTCGAAGGGCGCCCCTCCGAGCAGCCCATCGTGGCGATGGGCTCCACCGACGAGTACAGCGCGGTGAACTACACCACGCTCTCCGAGGCGTTCGTCGAGGAGGGCCGCAAGAGCGCCGACGAAAAGGGCATGGCCTACGACGTGCACCTCTCCACGGCAGTGGAAGATATCCAGAAGGACGGCGAGCTGTTCAAGGTCAAGACCCCCAACAAGGGCACCCTCAAGGCGCGCTATGTGGTGGTCAGCGCCGGCGGCCACTCGCTGCTGTTCGCCCATAAGATGGGCTATGGGTTAGACAAGTCGTGCCTGCCCATGGCCGGCTCCTTCTACTTCACGCCCAAGGTGCTCAACGGCAAGGTCTACACCGTGCAGAACGAGAACCTGCCCTTCGCCGCGGTACACGGCGACCCGGACGTGCTGGTCGAGGACAAGACCCGCTTCGGCCCCACCGCCTTGATGCTGCCGCTGCTGGAGCGCTACAACGGCAAGACCTTCTTCGAGTTCCTCAAGGTGCTGCGCCTCGACCGCAACGTGGTCAAGGCACTCTGGGACCTGATGAAGGTGCGCGACATTCGCCGCTACATCTTCAAGAACTTCCTGTTCGAGGTGCCGATGCTGCGCGAGCGGCTGTTCCTCAAGGACGTGCAGAAGATCGTGCCCAGCCTTACCGTCAAGGATGTCAGCTTCGCCAAGGGCTTCGGCGGCGTGCGTCCGCAGCTGATCGACAAGGAGCAGAAGAAACTGGTGATGGGCGAAGCCAAGATCAATCCTGGCACCGGCATCGTGTTCAACATGACGCCGTCGCCTGGCGGTACCAGCTGCCTGGGCAACGCCGAGAAGGACATGTACCTGGCTCAGGAATTCCTCGGCTTCAACGTCGACAAGGAGGCCTTCGAGCGCGACCTGTTGACCGGCGAGATCCCACTGACCGACCTCGAGCGCCCGGCGGCCAGCTCGCTGATGTAAGACCACACAGCCCTGCGCTCTCGTGCCCCGGCCTCGGCCGGGGCACGTCGTTTACGGCGACTACGCTTGCGCTATGCTAGGCTGCGCTTGGTTGGAAATGACCTCCTCTTTTCGACTCACCAAGGAAGGCCCATGGTCGTGCGTCGCCCCTCTCCCTCGTTTCTGCTGGCCCTGGCCTGCGGCCTGGCCCTGCTGCTGTGGATGCTGTTCGGCGATCTGCAACGCTTCAGCGCCGAGGCGCCGGAGGCCGAGCCGGCCCGTGACGCCGAACTGTCGCGCGTCGAGGTGCAGCACAGCGAGGCGCAGCCCTATGCGCCACGGCTGACCGCCCAGGGCCAGCTCGCCGCCTGGCAGGACATCGAGCTGCGCGCGCGGCGCGAAGGCCAGATCGACGCACTGCCGGTGGCCCAGGGCGAGCGCGTCGAGGCCGGCCAGACGCTGCTCGAGCTCGACCGCGAAGACCTTCCCTCCCAGCTGGCCCGCGCCGAAGCCGACCTCGCGCTGGCCCGCGCCGAACTCGACGGCGCCGACCAACTACGCCAGCGCGATTTGGTCTCGCGCATCGAACAGCTGCGCCTGGCCGGCGCGGTGGCTGGGGCGGAGGCCGACGTCGAGCAGCTGCGCAAGATGCTCGAGCATACCCGCCCCGCGGCCCCCTTCGCCGGCACCCTTGACCAGCTCAACGTCGATCCCGGCGCCACCCTGCAGGTCGGCGAGGTCTATGCCCGCCTGGTCGACGATACCCAACTGCGCGCCAGCGCACATATCGCCCAGCGCGACGCCCTCGACCTCGAGCCCGGCCTGCCGGTCAGCGTGCGCCTGCTCGACGGCAGCACCCTCGACGGCGAACTCAGCTATGTGGCTAGCCGCGCCGATGAGAGCACCCGCAGCTTTGCGGTGGAAGCGCGCCTCGACAACCCCGATCGGCGTCGCCTGGCCGGCGCCAGCGCCAGCCTGACCATCACGCGCGCCGAGCAGCCCGCCCACCGGCTATCCCCGGCCCTGCTGGTACTCAACGAGGAGGGCCAACTCGGCGTCTACGCCGTCGACGACGAGGAGCGCGTAACGATCCATGCAGTGCGTCTGCTGGCCGCCGACAGCCGTGAGGCCTGGGTGACCGGCCTGCCCGAGCGTGTGATGCTTATCACCCTCGGCGGCGGCTTCGTGACTGACGGCCAGCGCGTGGAGCCGGTTCCCGCCGAAGACGACGCCCTGCTCGGCGGCGATGACCTGCCGGCATCGCCCGACAGCGGCGGCGCGGTGCACTGATATGCGAACCCTGATCGAGGCCGCCCTGCAGCGGTCGCGCACCACCCTGCTGCTACTGGCATTCCTGCTGCTGGCCGGCAGTGCCGCCTACCAGGCGATTCCCAAGGAGGCCAACCCCGACGTCGCCATCCCCATGATCTATGTCTCGCTGAGCCTCGAAGGGGTCAGCCCAGAAGACGGCGAGCGGCTGCTGGTACGCCCCATGGAGCAGGAGCTGCGTTCGATCGTCGGAGTGCGCAAGATGACCTCGCAGTCCAGCGAAGGTCACGCCTCGGTGACGCTGGAGTTCGATGCCGGCTTCGACGCCAACCAGGCCCTGGCCGACGTTCGCGAGCGGGTCGACATCGCGCGCAGCTCGCTGCCCGACGAGGCCGATGAGCCGCGGGTGATGGAGGTCAACGTGGCGCTGTTCCCGGTGCTCTCGATCGGCCTCTCGGGGCCGCTGGAGGAGACCCGACAGCTGGCGGTGGCGCGCCAGCTCAAGGAGCAGATCGAAGGCATTCCCGAGGTGCTCGAGGTGGATATCGGCGGCGAACGCGAGGATCTGCTGGAGATCGTCGTCGACCCGCTGGTGCTCGACAGTTACGGCGTCGACTTCGACAGCCTGTTCAATATGGTCTCGCGCAACAACCGCCTGGTGGCCGCCGGCAGCCTGGATACCGGCGCCGGGCGCATGGCGCTAAAGGTGCCGGGGGTGATCGAGCGTCTCGAGGACGTGATGGGCATGCCGGTCAAGGTCGAGGAGGACCGCGTGGTCACCTTTGGCGATGTGGCGCATATCCGCCCCACCTTCAAGGACCCGGACGGCTTCGCCCGCATTAACGACCAGCCGGCGCTGGTGCTGGAGATCTCCAAGCGCGCCGGGGCCAATATCATTGCCACCGTGGACGCCGTGCGCGACCTGTTCGACGAGGCCGGGCCGCTACTCCCCGAGGGCCTCGAGATCACCACCATCATGGATGAGTCCGAGACCGTCGACGACATGCTCTCGGAGCTGCTCAACAACGTGCTCACCGCCGTGGTGCTGGTGCTGATCGTGATCCTGGCGGTGATGGGCCTACGCGCGGCGCTGATGGTCGGCCTGACCATTCCAGGCGCCTTCCTGACCGGTATCCTGCTGATCTGGTCGGTGGGCTACACCCTCAATATCGTGGTGCTGTTCGCGCTGATCCTGGTCGCCGGGATGCTGGTCGACGGCGCCATCGTGGTCAGTGAGCTGGCCGACCGCAACCTCAGCGCCGGCCAGCCACCCGCCGAGGCGTGGGCCGGTGCCGCCTCGCGCATGGCCTGGCCGGTAATCGCCTCCACCGCCACCACCCTGGCGGTATTCTTGCCGCTGCTGTTCTGGCCCGGCGTGGTCGGCGAGTTCATGAAGTACCTGCCAGCCACGGTGATTCTGTGCCTGCTGGCGTCGCTGGCCATGGCGCTGATCTTCCTCCCCACCCTGGGCAGCGTGGTCAGCCGCGGCTATGCGCGCCCCGCTGGCGAGCGCCGCGAGCCGCGCATCAGCCGGGGCGGACACGCCTACCGCCGCGCTCTGGGCTGGCTGCTGGCGCGCCCCGGCACGACGCTGCTGGCGGCGCTTGGCATCATGGCGCTGGTCTATACCGGCTATGCGCGCTTCAACCACGGGGTCGAATTCTTCCCCAGCGTCGAACCCGACAGCGCCCAGGTGCTGGTGCGCGCCCGCGGCGACCTCTCGGCGCTGGAGAAGGATGCCGTAGTGCGCCGCGTAGAGCGCCGCCTGGCCGGCATGAGCGAGGTTCAAGCGCTCTACGCACGCTCCTTTGCGGTGGCCAACGATCAGCTGGGGCCCGATGTAATCGGCCAGCTCAGCTTTCAATTCATCGACTGGCAGCAGCGTCGACCGGCGAGCCGGATTCTTACCGAGATGCGCGAGCGCACCGCCGACCTGCCCGGCGTGATCCTCGAATTCCGCGAGCAGGAGCAGGGCCCAGCCGGCGGCAAGCCAATCGTGCTCGAGATCAGCGCCCAGGACCCAACGCTCACCGACAGCGCGGTGGACGAACTGCGCGCCGCCATGGGCGAGCTGGGCGGTTTTCGCGATATCGAGGACAATCGCAGCCTGCCCGGGGTGGAGTGGCGCATCGAAGTCGACCGCGAAGCGGCCGCCCGCTTCGGCGCCGACGTCGCCGCGGTGGGCAGTGCCGTCCAGCTGGTGACCACTGGCCTGCAGGTGGCAAGCTATCGCCCCGCCGAGGTCACCGACGAGGTCGACATTCGAGTGCGGCTGCCCGAGGCACACCGTTCGCTGGACCAGCTCCAGGCAATGACCATCAACACCGAGCGCGGCCAGGTGCCGATGAGCCACTTCGTCGAACTGACCCCGGCACCCAAGGTCGGCAGCCTGCAGCGTATCGATGGCCGTCGGGCCATTACCCTGGAAGCCGACGTGGAGCCCGGTGCACAACCCGCCGAGCGCCTGCAGGCACTCGGCGATGCCATGCAGGCGCTACCCGAGGGTGTACTGGTCAATATCGCCGGCGAGCAGGAAGATCAGCAGGAGACGGCGCAGTTCCTGATCACCGCCTTCCTGGTCGCGCTGTTCCTGATGACGCTGATCCTGGTGACCCAGTTCAACAGCCTCTACCAGGCAGCGCTGGTGCTCTCGGCGATCGTCTTTTCCACCGCGGGGGTGCTGATCGGCCTGTTGGTCAACGGCCAGCCGTTCGGCATCGTGATGGTGGGAATGGGGATCATCGCCCTGGCGGGCATCGTGGTGAACAACAACATCGTACTGATCGACACCTACAATCAGCTGCGCCGTGACGGCCTGAGCAGTCCCGAAGCGGCGCTGGAGGCCGGCGGGTTGCGCCTGCGGCCGGTACTGCTGACCGCTATCACCACGGTGCTGGGACTCCTGCCCATGGTACTCGGCATCAACGTCAACCTGTTCGCACCGAGCCTTGGCATCGGCGCGCCATCGACGCAGTGGTGGACGCAGCTATCCAGCGCCATCGCTGGCGGCCTGACCTTCGCCACCGGGCTGACGCTGCTGCTGACGCCGTGCATGCTGGTACTGGGCGGAAAACTCTCACCCAGAAGGTGAGAGTGGGCCTAAGAGGTCGCCGCGATACCCGGGGGAGTTCAAGACGTGGCGCGCACGCTGGCCTGGGCACCCGGTGGCGGAGAGTGCGCCGCGTGAAGGCGGCCGATGAGTTGGTCTTCGAGGGCGAAACGTTGAGTGAGCCCCTTGGCGAGGCGATCCAGCCAGGCCGGCAGGCGCCCCAGGTTGTGCTGGCACCTGACCGGCGACGAGTAGTCATTGTCGAAGGAGAGCACCAACTCGGTGGACATGTCGAGGCGTTCGAGCAGACGGTCAGCGATCACTAGCGCCTCGTCGTCGTTGAAGGCCGTGGCCTCTTCACGTAGCTGCGGATAGATCTCGAAGTGGCCGGCGCTGATGTAGTCCATCAGCAGCTCGCTGAAAGCATCGATCTGCGCCTTGGTCACCGCCTCGAGCTCGACGTCGCAGGCTTCCTGCAGCTCGACGAAGCTGACCAGCATCTCGCGGCGCTGATCGAGCCAGCGATCGATCAGACGGTGCACGCCACCCCAGCGTTCCAGGGCCGTCTTGCAATCTTCCAGCATGGGCGCCTCCCTAGCACATCCTGACCCGCCAACAGGGCGGACTGACAGACTCGCGCGACTCGCGAGTCGTGTCAATCCTCCTTGGCGCTGATTCGACTCAGCTCCGGTCAACGCGGAAGGAGAGCGTGAACGACATGTTCTCGTTGGGACAGAGCCGCGAGCTGCAGGCTTGGGGCTGGCGCATTTCCAGGTAGTAGGTGCCGGCATCGAGCCGCTCGGCAATGCGGAAATTGAAGCGCTCGCCGCTCTCGCGATCCTCGGCGATCAGCTGGCCATCGGCGTCCAGCAGGCGACCGTTGTAGCCACCCGGAAGGCTGCGCATGACCGGCGTAGTAGCACTCAGGATCACGCTGGTGGGACGATCCAGGGTAAAGCGGAACATCCTGGAACCAGAGGCCAGCTGGCCGTAGTAGGTCTGGCCAGGGCGCAGCTCGGTGGCTCGCTCCTGCTGCATGGCAGTGGTCGAACAGGCGGCCAGCAGCAGGGCGATGATCAACATCAGGGGAAGGCTCAGAAGGCGCATGCCAGGTTCCTTATCTCTGGGTTACCGAAAAAGAGTCCCCCGCAGGCGGGGTGCCGAAACGGTAGCATATTTCAGCCGCCGCGCACTGCCCGAATACCGCGCACCAGCATCGCCATGGGGGCGATGGCCAGCACCAAAAAGCCGATCAGCGTCCAGCCCGGCAGCGAAATGCCGAGGAACAGGAAATCGATCTCGGCACACTCGCCGGAGCCCGACAGCACCATCGCCAGCACGTCGCGCCACGGTAGGATCTCCATCATATAGTCGAGTCCAGGACCACAGCTCGGCACCTGGTCCGCCGGCAGCGACTGTAGCCACAGGTGGCGCCAGGCCACGCCAATACCGCCGAATACCGCCACCAGCCCCAGGCCGCCATACACGATCATGCCGACGCCGCGCGGGTTATGCAGCGCCGCCAGCAGCAGCACCGCCGCCGCCGCTGCTACCGCGACACGCTGGAAGATGCACAGCGGGCAGGGCTCCAGCCCGGCAGCGTGCTCGAGCAGCAGTGCCACGACCATCATCAGGGCACAGAACGTAAGCCCGGCAAGGCTCCAGTGGCGCGCTGACAGCGCCTTGAGAGTTGCGATCACACGAGGTCCTCGAAGGGTGTCGATATGGCTGATTCAGACGGCGCGTGCCGCCCGAGGTTCACGAGCACGGGTGAAATAGCCGTCGAGGAAGGCGCTGAACCCCTCATCGTCGGCGGCCTCGATCTCGCCCTGCTGGCGGTGCGAGGTCTCGATCAGCTCCTCGAGCAACGCCTGATAGGCGGCATCCACCGGCTCGCTGCGGAACTGTTCGGCCTGCTCATGGGCCAGGGCCAACATCATCTCGGCGAAGCTCTCATGGGTCGACTGAAGCCGCGCCATGACGCGCCCCGAGGGCGTCAGGGAAGGGTCATCCAGCAGCGGCGCCAGCCCCCGCACCGACTCGCTGTGCGGGCTACCCTCCTCGCGACTGTCGAGCAGTTCAGCCACCGCCGCGAGTTCGGCGAATATCTCGGCGCCACGGTCGGCCACCGAGCGCGGTTCGCCATCGATATTCAAGCGCATCGCCGGGTCACGTCCACGCTCCACCACCAGGCGGCGATTGTCGTCGAGATGATCGCACTCATCGTCGGGGATCCACGGGCTCTCCGAGAGCAGGCACCACATCAGGAAGGTATCCAGGAAATACATCTGGGCAGCGTCGACACCCAGCGGCAGGAACGGATTGAGATCGAGACAGCGCACCTCGATATACTCCACCCCGCGTGCCTCGAGGGCCTGGCTCGGGGTCTCGTCGTGGCGCGCCACGCGTTTGGGGCGAATGTCGCTGTAGTACTCGTTCTCGATCTGCAGGATGTTGGCGTTGAGCTGCTGCCAGGCGTCGCCGCGATTGACGCCCAGTGCCTGGTAGGGCGGCCAGGGGGTGGAGATCGCATGGCGCAGGGTGCCGACGTAGTTCGACAGCGAATTGAAGCAGATCTTGAGCTGCTCCTGAACCTTGTTCTGGTAGCCGAGCCCGGACATCCGCAACGTAGTGGCATAGGGCGCAAGCAGCGTATCGCTGCCGTGGGCCTCGAGCCACTCCGGAGCCGGCTTGCCGTCCAGAAAGCTGCGGTCGATCGCCGGCGAGGCGCCGAACAGGTACATCAGCAGCCAGCTGTTGCGTCGGAAATGGCGAATCAGCCCGAAATAACGGCTCGAACGGTAGTCGGCGTCGGACGACGCCGATGCATTCGGCGCCTGAGGGTCGATCTCGCGCAGCATCGGCCACAGGTCGTCGGGTAACGACACGTTGTAGTGAACCCCGGCGATGGCCTGCATGATACGCCCGTAGCGTACGTCGAGGCCCTTGCGGTAGACGTGCTTCATGGTGCCGATATTGGAGCTGCCGTAGTCGGCGATGGGCACGCTGGCATTGCCGGCCAAACGTGCCGGCATGCTGGCCGGCCAGATCAGCTCATTGCCGAGGTGACGATAGCTGAAGCGGTGCAGGTCACCGAGAAACCCCAAGGCGTCGGCGGGTCGGCAATACACCGGCGTGATGTACTCGAGCAGCGCTTCGGAGTAGTCGGTGGTGATATGCGGATGGGTCAGCTTGGCACCCAGCGCATGGGGATGCGGCGTCTGGACGATACGACCGGACGCGTCCACGCGCAGGCCCTCTTTCTCGATGCCGCGACGCAGGCGACCGATCTGGCCTTGTCGGGCCGGCGCCTTGAGCCGGGCGATAACGGAAGCGAGTTGCTCGGACAAGGTGAACACCCCATGGCATGGAAGGATGGGGCCCGGCCCCTCTTCGCTGATGAAACGGGGCGAGCGTCGGGAAGTCCGCGACGCTCGCATAAGTGACACATTATGGTGCCTGGTCGAGACCTTTCAAGGCATCAGGCGTGAAAGGTGTTTTGTCGACCGGTCACTACTTGCCCTTACGGCGCGCCTGCAGCAGTGCAGCACCCAGGGCGCCGACCTGCCCGTCGGCCTGGCCCTTGGCCTGCCGTGACGAGCGCGGCTCGCGCTTGCGCGACGGTTTGTCGCTGCGGGTTTGCCTCGGGCTACTACTGTCCTGCTCGCCGGGTTGGTCATCGAGGCGCATGCTGAGCCCGATCCGCGCGCGCTCGAGATCGACGCTCATCACCTTGACCTTGACGATGTCGCCGGCCTTGACCACTGAGCGCGGGTCCTCGACGAACTTGTGGGAGAGCGCCGAGATGTGCACCAGGCCATCCTGATGCACGCCAACGTCGACGAAGGCGCCAAAGTGAGTGACGTTGGTCACCGTGCCCTCGAGCAGCATGCCAACCTCGAGGTCCTCGAGCGTCTCGACGCCTTCGCGGAACTCGGCGGCCTTGAACTCGGGGCGCGGATCGCGGCCCGGCTTGTCGAGCTCGTTCAAGATATCGCTGACAGTGGGCACGCCGAAGCGCTCATCGGCAAAGTCCGCCGGCTTGAGCGCCTTGAGGGTGGCGCTGTCGCCGATCAGACTGCCCAGCGGCCGGCCGCTGCGCTCGGCAATACGCTCCACCAGCGAATACGCCTCGGGGTGCACGGCGCTGGCGTCGAGAGGGTTGTCGCCGCCCATGATGCGCAGGAAACCGGCGCACTGCTCGAAGGTCTTGGGCCCCAGCCGGCTGACCTCGAGCAGCGCGCGGCGGCTGCTGAAGGCCCCCTCGGCGTTACGCCGCGCGACGATGTTCTCGGCCAGCCCCAGGTTGAGCCCCGAGACCCGTGACAGCAGCGCCACGGAGGCCATGTTGAGATCGACCCCCACGGCGTTGACGCAGTCCTCGATCACCGCCTCCAGGCTGCGCGACAGCTGCACCTGGGAGACATCGTGCTGATACTGGCCGACGCCGATCGACTTGGGCTCGATCTTGACCAGCTCGCCGAGCGGGTCCTGCAGGCGCCGGGCAATGGAGACCGCGCCGCGGATGGTGACGTCGAGGTCGGGGAACTCGCGGGCGGCATACTCCGAGGCCGAATAGACCGAGGCCCCGGCCTCGCTGACCATGACCTTGGCCAGCTGGCGCGGCGCCAGGCGCTTGATCAGCTCGCCGGCCAGCTTGTCGGTCTCGCGGCTGGCGGTACCGTTGCCCACGGCAATCAGCTCCACGCCGTGGCGCTCGACCAGCTTGCCGAGCACCGCCAGCGCCTCGTCCCAGCGCTTTTGCGGCGCGTGGGGGTAGATGGTGGCGTGCTCGAGGAATTGACCGGTGGCGTCCACCACCGCCACCTTGCAGCCGGTGCGCAGGCCAGGGTCGATGGCCAGCGTCGCCTTGGGTCCGGCCGGCGCCGCCAGCAGCAGGTCCTTGAGGTTGGCGGCGAAGACCCCGATCGCCTCCTGCTCGGCGCGTTCGCGCAAGCGCCCCATCAGCTCGGTCTCGAGGTGGGTATAGAGCTTGACCCGCCAGGTCCAGCGCACCACCTCGGCGAGCCACTTGTCGGCGGCCCGACCGCGGTCACTGATACCCACGTGCTGGGCGATGGCCACCTGGGCCGGATGCAGCGGCGCCTCGTCCTCGCCGGGTAGCTTGATGGCCAGACTCAGCACGCCTTCGTTGCGCCCACGGAACATCGCCAGGGCGCGGTGCGAGGGGGTCTTGGCCAGCGCCTCGTCGTGCTCGAAGTAGTCGGAGAACTTGGCGCCCTGCTGCTCCTGGCCGGCGATCACCCGCGCACTCAGCTGGCCTTCGGCCCACAGCCGCTCGCGCAGCGTACCGACCAGTTCGGCCTCTTCGGCAAAGCGCTCCATGAGAATCTGCTTGGCGCCGTCCAGCGCCGCCTTGGCGTCCTCGACCGCCGGCGTCTCACCCTCGGCGGGTCGCAGGTAGCGGCTGGCCTCGGCCTGCGGATCCAGGCTCGGGTCGGCGAGCAGCGCCTCGGCCAGCGGCTCGAGCCCCGCCTCGCGGGCGATCTGTGCCTTGGTGCGGCGCTTCTTCTTGTAGGGAAGATAGAGATCCTCGAGACGCTGCTTGGTATCGGCGGCCTCGATCTGGCGCTTGAGATCGTCGTCGAGCTTGCCCTGCTCGTCGATGGCGGCGAGTACCGCGGCGCGGCGCTCCTCCAGCTCACGTAGATAAATCAGGCGTTCATCGAGCTGGCGCAGCTGGGTATCGTCGAGGCCCCCGGTGACCTCCTTGCGGTAGCGCGAGATGAAGGGCACGGTAGCCCCGCCGTCGAGCAGTTCCACGGTGGCCGACACCTGCTGGGGGCGTACGGCGAGCTCGTCGGCAAGGCGGGCGATAATAGCGGCGTGTGCGTCCATGACATCCTTGATGTAGCAACGGCAAAAGATCGCGCCAAGGTATCATAAACGCCACGCCCTCGCCGTAGTCAGCGTCGCCAGCCGATATCGTCCCAAAAGTGGCGACGACTCTCACGGTTGGCCTCGTGACGCGTCAAGCCAATATCCCGCAGCAGTTCATCGCTGAGCTCATGCAGCTGATTGCGCTCCCGACGCAGCTGAGCGAGCCGGTCCATACGGCGTGCCCAGTGCCACAGCCGTACGATAAACCGCCACCGTTGACGCGCTGCGTGCTGGGCCGGATGACGGGCGCAGGCATTGCCCTGGGGAGCCGAAGGGGAGATCGAGTCCATGGTCATGGCAACTTCCTCCTGAGGGGTGTGGAGGAAGTGTCGTGGAGCCACTAGAATCAATCCAACGAATACTTTTTATGCACAACATCAACCGCGTTGATGGAAAGCCCTTATGCTCCAGACCATCGATCACGAACTGCTTCGTACCTTCGTCGCCATCGTCGATCACGGCGGATTCACTCGCGCCGCACAGGCAGTGAACCGAACACAGTCCGCCGTGAGTATGCAGATCAAGCGACTAGAGGAGGATGTGATCCAGCGCCAGCTGTTCGAACGGCAAGGCCGTCAGATGCTGCTGACCAGCGAGGGGGCGACCCTGCTCGGCTATGCGCGACGCATCCTCGACCTGCATGGCGAGGCACTCACCATGCTTCGCCAACCGGACATGGTCGGCAAAGTGAAGCTTGGGGTACCTGACGACTACGTGATGCGCTTTTTGCCGGGCATCCTGAAGTCCTTCTCGCATACCTGGCCGCTGGTGGATGTCGAGGTGCAATGCGCCCCCTCCTCCGAGTTGATCAATCGCCACAAGGGCCAACTCGACCTGAGCATCGTGACCCGCGAGGTGGGTCACGAGATCGGCGAGATCCTGCTCCAGGATGAAACGGTATGGGTGGCGGCTGAGTCGCATGCGACACAGCGGCAGTCACCGCTACCGCTGGCGCTGTTCGAAGAGCCCTGCTTCTGCCGACGCCACGCCTGCAACGCTTTGACCCGGGCCGGCCTTTCCTATCGTGTCGCCTACAGCAGCCCCAGCCTGGCCACCCTGCAGGCCGTCGTCGGCGCCGGACTGGCCGTATCGGCATGGATGAAGAGCCTGGTGACCCCAGGCATGCGCATCCTCGACGAAACTGACGGCTTTCCTGCCCTGCCGGATGCCTCGATCGTGCTGCTACGGTCGCCGGAGGCCACCTCCCCAGTGATCGAGGGACTGGCCCAACACATCATCGAGGGGTTCAGGCTGTAGCGACACCCCTCTGCCATCGCCGCTCAGCGGCCCTCGCGGTTGCGCTCCAGGGCGTTGCGATAGACCGCCAGCAAGCGATAGAAGCCGTGCACGAACTTGCCATAGGGCATAGTGATGAACAGCGCCATCACCACCCCCAGGTGCACCACCAGCATCACGCCCATGGCCGAGGTCTCGCGCAGCAGCATCAGCGCCAGGCCGGTGAAGCCGGTCAGCCACAGCAGCGCGATGAAGGCCACGTCCATGCCCATCTGGCGCACGTCGGCGGTGTCCGGGTCGCGCACCAGCTTGAGGTACAGCAGCCCCGCCGGGCCGATCAGCAGGCCGATGCCGCCCAGGGTACCGAACAGCTTGGGCAGGCTGGTGAAGTCGTAGGGTGCCTGCCAGCCGAACACATAGTGGTAGATGGTGCCGGTCACGGTGGCAGCGAAACTAAGCATGAAGCCGTAGAAGGTGAAGTGGTGAAAGCGCCGCCGCCAGTGCGAGTGGTAGGCATCCGGATAGGTACAGCCGACCTCGTTCTGACCGTGGAGGTGCTTGAGCGAAAAGGTCTCTTTGAGCGCCTGTCGCCAGCTTGGGGCATCACGCAGTCCGGCCACGCCCTCGCCGCTCTCGCGCCAGAAGCGCAGCATCCCCATCACTAGAGCTAACAGCACGAACAGCGACACCGAGCCGAAGGTCACCACCATCACGTTATGCGGCATCAGCGCATAGAAATCGCCGCCATGCTGGGCGGTGACCAGTGCCGCCAGGCCGCCGTTGAGCCCGACCGCAATCAGTAGCAGCAGGGTCACCCCCACCGCCAGTGCCAGCGCGGCGAGCAGGCCATTGCGGTCGAACAGCTTGGCCAGCGGCCCCGGCCAAGCGTACTGGCGATAAGACTCGACGCGCAGTTTGGCCATCGACTGCGGCACGTTGACGGCGAACTCATGGGGCGGCGCGTACTGGCAGGCGTAGTAGCACTCGCCGCAGTTATGGCACAGGTTGGCCAAGTACTTGAGATCTTCGGGGGTGAAGGCGCGGCGCCGCTCCATGGCCGGGAATACCGGGCAGAACCCCTCGCAATACCGGCAGGCATTGCAGATCGTCATGTTGTTGCGGGTTTCCTCGATCAGTGCCTCAATCTTTTGCATAGCTGCCTGCCTCTGTGCCTGCGATGCGGCCGAATACGGTGCCGATGGTCATGCCGAAGCCGGCGACGTAGCCCTGGCCGAGAATGTTGCCGGCCATGATCTCACCGGCCAGGAAGACGTTGTCGGACAGCTCGCCGCTGTCCATGTACATGCGCGCCTTGTCGTCGACTTCGGCCCCCAGGTAGGTGAAAGTGATGCCGGTGCGCAGCGGGTAGCCGTAGAACGGCGGCGCGTCGATGCGCTGCGCCCAGTGGGTCTTCTCGGGTGTGACGCCCCGGGTGTGGCAGTCGTCGAGCACGCTGTGGTCGAAGTTGCCGGGCTGCACTGCGGCATTGAACTCATCCACGGTATTGCGCACCGCGTCGACCGGCAGCTCGAGCTTGGCCGCCAGCTCCTCGAGGGTATCGGCCTGCTCGGGGGGAAATACCGAGGGCATAAAGCGCCCCTGGGCCTTGGCGTCGGTAATCGAATAGCCTACCTGCCCCGGCTGCTTGGCAATCAGCCGCCCCCAGATGGCGTAGCGCTTGGGCCAGAAGTCCTCGCCCTCATCGTAGAAACGCTCACCGTCGCGGTTGACCACGATGCCCAGCGACACGCAGTCGACCCGGGTGACGATACCGCCGTCATACTTGGGCGCCCGGGCATCGATGGCCACCGCATGCCCCTGGGTGGGGTCGCCGATGATCTTGGCGCCGTTGTCGATCAGCGCGCGCAGCATCTTGCCCTGGTTAAACCGCGTGCCGCGGATCAGGAAGTTGCGCGACACCTCCCCCCAGGCCTCTTCCAGCCACGCCTGGTTGGACTCGAAGCCCCCCGAGGCGATCACCACCGCCTTGGCGCTGACCTTGCGCGGCGAACCGTTGTAGTTGACCAGGGCGTAGTCGAAGCGCTTGCCGTCAAACACCAGCTGTTCGGCTTCGGCCTCGTACAGGATCGTCACTCCAAGGCGCTCGGCGGCCTGGTAGTAAGTGTTGACCAGTGCCTTGCCGCCACCCAGGAAAAAGGCATTGGTGCGCCCCAGGTGCAGGGTGCCACCCAGCGACGGCTGGAAACGCACGCCGTAGCCCTTCATCCAGTCGGTGCAGGTTTCCGAAGCGCGGATCACGTGTCGCGCCAGAGCCTCATTGGTGATGCCGCCGGTGACCCGCCATACGTCGTCGAAGAACTCGTCCTCGAGATAGGCGTCACTCAGCACATCGGTGGGCTCGCGGTGCATACAGCGTAGGTTACGGGTGTGAATGCTGTTGCCGCCGCGCCACTTGCGCGGCGCACTCTCCAGCAGCAGCACGCTGGCACCCTGCTCGCGGGCCGACAGTGCGGCACACAGCGCGGCATTGCCGCCGCCAATCACCAGCACATCGTGGCCTGTCAGGTCAGCCTCGCTGAGTCGCTCTCCGGTCGATGACAACATCGTGATCTCCCACCAAATAAATACAAATGTATCCACTAGTGTTCAAAATGACAAGTCATGTTCCCTGACATACCATGGTCAATCATCATCAACCCAATTCGAGGCCCACTCCCCATGGCAGAGCGCAAGCCACGCAAGAGCGCCACGACGGCGGCCAACCAGCGCGGCGAGCCGCGCAGCGAACAGGCATATCGCTACATCATCGACGCCATCAAGGAAGGCAGCCTGCCGCCCGGCACGCGCATTCGCGAGGTCGAGCTGGCCGAGCGCATCGGCCTGAGCCGCACCCCGGTGCGCGAGGCGCTCAACCGTCTGCAGCTCGAGGGGTTAGTGGCCAACGACCCGGCCCGTGGCACCATCATCACCGAGCTCGATCACGGCATGATCAGTGAGCTGTACGCCATGCGCGAGGTGCTGGAAGGCACCGCCGCGGGACTCGCCGCGCAGCACGCCTCGGAGGTGGAGATCGCCTTCCTGCGCGAGATCAGCGAGCGCGACGCACGCCTGAGCGACACCGCTGACCTGGTAAAGAACAACAAGCTGTTCCACACCACTCTGTATCGCTGCGGCCACAACCGCTATCTGCTGAAAATGCTGAATTCGCTGCAGGAGTCGATGATGCTGCTCGGCCGCAGCACGCTGGCCAAGCCAGGCCGCGCCGAGACCGCACGCAGCGAGCACCGGGCAATCATCGACGCCCTCGAGGCCCGCGACCCGGAAGCCGCCGAGCGGCTCGCCCGCACCCATATCCGCGAGGCCTACAAGGTGCGCCTCGAGGCGCTCTTCGAGAGCTACGACGACTAGCCGCAGACGTCAGGTGCGAATCGCGAAGGGATCACGGGCCTCGCTCGACAGGTCGATCATCAGGTTCTTGATCTCCAGATACTCATCCAGTGCATGCAGCCCCCGCTCGCGGCCGATACCGCTTGCCTTGACCCCGCCGAACGGCGCCTGGGCAGCGTTGGTACGGTAGGTGTTGACCCACACGCCACCCACTTCGAGACGCCTGGCCACGCGGTGCGCCCGCGCCAGGTTCTGGGTCCACAACCCGGCGACCAGGCCGTAGGCGGTGCCGTTGGCGATGGCGATGGCCTCCTCCTCGTTGTCGAAGGGTATGATCGCCAGCACCGGGCCGAACACTTCTTCCTGGGCAAGCTCGGCGTCCGGCGCCACCTCGGTGAATACCGTGGGCTCGACGAAGTAGCCGCGGTCGTAAGCCTCACCCTGCGGCACACCGCCACCCACCGCCAGGGTTGCGCCCTGTTCACGGGCCCGCTGGATAAAGGCCAGTACCCGCTGATGCTGGGCCTGCGTCGCCACCGGCCCCATCTCGGTGGCCTCGTCTCGCGGATCGCCGACACGGATCGCCCGGGCGCGTTCACACACCTGAGCCACCACCCGGTCGTAGATCTCGCGCTGCACCAGCAGCCGCGAGCCAGCGATGCAGGTCTGGCCGGCGGCGGCGAAGATCCCCGCCACCGCACCGGTCACGGCCTGCTCGAGGTCGGCATCGGCGAATACGATATTGGCCGATTTTCCGCCCAGCTCGAGGGTCACCGGCGTGAGGTGCTCGGCGGCAACCCGTGAGATCGCCTTGCCGGTGGCGGTGCCGCCGGTAAAACTGATCAGGTCGATGCCGGGGTGACCGGTGAGCGCCGCGCCGACGCTGCCGTCGCCGGTCACCACGTTGACCACACCTGCCGGGAAACCCGCCTTTTCGCACAGCTCGGCGAAGGCCAGGGTAGTCACGCTGGCCATTTCCGAGGGCTTGATCACCACCGTGCAACCCGCCGCCAGCGCCGGTGCCAACTTGTTGGCGAGTATCGCCATGGGCGAGTTCCAGGAGGTGATCAGCGCCGCCACACCGCGCGGCTCGCGTGTCGTGAAATCGACCAGCTCGGGACGATCCAGCGGAATGCTCTCACCATGCAGCTTGTCGGCCCAGCCGGCGAAGTAGCGGTAATTGCGAGCGGCAAAGCGCATCTGCACGCGAGTCTCGCGGATCACCTTGCCGTTGTCGGTGGTCTCGAGCTGGGCCATGCGCTCGGCGTCGGCCTCGAGCAGCTCGGCCAGGCGCTGCATCAGCGTGGCGCGGGTCAGGCCGTTGGTGTGTTTCCAGCCGCCGTCGAAGGCTTCGCGGGCTGCCGCTACTGCCGCGTCGACGTCTGCGCTGCCGGCCTGGGGCAGGTGCGCCCAGGGCTGCTGGTCAACCGGATTGATGGCCGGGAAGGTAGCGCCGTCGGCGGCATCCCGCCAGGCGCCGCCGATATAGAGTTGGTAGGTGGTTGGCACGGGGGGATCCTCCAGATTAACGGGTGCTAGCGGAACGGGTCGAAGAAGTAGCCTACCGGCCAGCGCATGTTGAAGGCCTCGCTCAGGCCAAACAGCGCCGCCATCAGCAGGCCAGTCCCGAGCAGCGCCGCCAGCCAGCTCATCTTGCCGACCAGACGGCAGAAGGCGACGGTGAAGATCGCTGCCGAGGCCGTCAGGCCAATCAGGTAGATGCCCAGGTAGAGCGCGGCCAGCCAGCCCAGGTAGGGCGCGGTGCGTCGGAACTTGGCGCCCCACACCGGTTCATTGCCGGTGTCGCCGACATGTTCGCCGTCCGATGCTGGGTCCCCGCTGCGGCGGGCCGCGCGATAGCGCCGCACGGTCAGCACGCTCTCCACGCTGAGCAGCGCCAGTACGGCGATCGCCACTACCTGAGGCATCAGCCGCGCGGTGAACGGATAGCCGGTGGCCATGTACAGGGCCGCCCCCATCAGACCGGCCAGTACCGCCATGAATAACAGCTCTTCACGTAATCGCTGTGACATCAGCTCTCTCCCAGGCCCTTGCGTTTGGCGCGCACCCCGGCCACTACCACAGCCACCGCCAGCACGCCGATGACGATGACAATGGGATCGGTCAGCCACGTCCAGCCGTAGCGCGAGGCCGAAATGGTCAGATAGCGCTCGATGCTCGGCGCCAGCACGAAACCGATCAGTACCGGCGCCCGCGGCCAGTCATAGGTCTTGAGCAGCCAGCCGAACAGGCCGATGACGATAAAGGCGATTAGATCGCCCCATTGATTGGTGTTCTGGTAGGCGCCTACCATCATCACGATCAGCAGAAAGGGCGCGAACTTGGCGGCGGGAATGGTGCTGAGGCGCGCGATGGGCCGCGACAGCAGAAAGCAGGCGAAGGCGCCCACGACATTGGCGAGCGCCAGGGTCCAGACAATGGTCAGAGTAATCGACAGGTCCGAGGTCAGCATCGACGGGCCGGGCTGGATACCCAGCAGAATCAGGCCACCCAGCAGCACCGCAGTGGTGCCGCTGCCCGGAATGCCAAACAGCATGGTGGGGATCAGCGAGCCTCCCTCCTTGGCATTGTTGGAGCTCTCTGGTGCGATCACCCCGCGCACGTCACCCTTGCCGAAGCCGCTCTTATCCTTGGCACTCTGTACCGCCTGGCCGTAGGAGAGCCAGTCGACCACCGATCCACCAAGGCCGGGAATCGCCCCCACCGCTACCCCGAGGGCCGCCGAACGCAGCACCAGCCAGCGGTTCTGCAGGGTGTCGCGCACACCGTCCTTCCAGCCACTGGAGACCTCCTTGACCCTGGAGACCGCGCGATTATCGGCCAGCAGGTCGATGATCTCCGGCACCGCGAATAGCCCCATGGCCAGGATCGCCAGCGGAATGCCGTCCATCAGGTAGATGCTGTCACCGACGAAGCGGAAGGTCACCGTGGCGGGCGCGGAGCCGAGCATGGCGATCATGATACCGATCAGGGTGGCGAGAATGCCGCGAAACGGGTACTTGCCGGCCAGCAGGCCAACCACACACAGGCCGAGTACGGTGAGCATGAACAGGTGCGGCGACTGGAAGGCGAGCACCAGCGGCCGGGCAATCGGCAAGATGGCAAACAGCACCAGCGCCCCGACCAAGCCACCAATCAGCGACGCACTGAAGGCGGCGCTCAGGGCGCGACCGGCCTTGCCCTGCTGAGCCATCGGATAGCCATCCAGGATGGTCGCCTGGGAGCCCGCCGAGCCGGGCACCCCGATCAGGATACTCGGGAAGGTATCGGCAGTGGCAATCACCGCCGCCATGCCGATCAGCATCGCCGTGGCAGCATGCGGATCCATGCCGTAGACGAACGGCAACAACAGAGACATACCCACGACGCCCCCCAGACCGGGGAGAATGCCCACTACCAACCCCACACTGATGCCCAACAGCATGAACACCAGACGGGACGGGTCGAGGACCAGCGCCAGGGCATCAAACGCGGCGGCTAACACGGCGTCGTGCTCCTATCTATCTGCAAATGATTTGAATGCGCCGCGCGGCAGCGCATCCGGATACGACGCGGGGAGGGCCTTGCAGCCCTCCCCAGCGTTGCTCAAGCAACCTCAAAGGTCAGCGTCGTAGCGCTCCTTGAAGGTAGCGCGCAGATAGTCGAGTGCCTCGTCGGAAATCTCCAGGGTGGCGCTCATGGCGGTGTATGCGTCGTCGCCCACCAGCCACTCATAGGGGCCATTGGCCTCTTCGGAATCAGCAATGAAGTCCTCGTCCTGGCGCGCCTGCTCGAAGGCGTAGCGCAGGTCATTGATCGAGTCCTCCGGGGCATCGGACTTGGCCCACAGCATCTTGATGCTGCCCGCCGACAGCACCGCACGGTAGGCATCCCAGGCCACGCCGGACGGCGCTTCGCCATGCCGCTCCTCGTAGACTTCGGCCACGGTGGGCATGTCGGGGAAAGCCGGATCACGCACCAGCTCACCGTCGGTATCGATGATGCCGAGGCTGAACAGCGGCACGGCAATACCCTCTTCCACCAGCGGTTCGACGTTGGCGGTATAGGCACTGGTGGTCTGGAAATCGAGATTGGTCTCGCCCTGCTCCAGCGCCAGACGAGCCGGTCCGCGGCTCTCATAGCCGAAGATGGCATCATGGGGCAGGTCGAGCAGTGCGAAGGCGGCCAGCGTCATGGAGCCGATCGCCTGAGGCGAGACCTCACCATAGATCAGCTGGTCGACGTCCCACAGTTCGTGCGGTTCCTCGATGCCCAGCTCGGCATTGGCATAGACTACCCCACCCTGCGCCATGGCGACGATCGGCTCATAGTTGCGGAAGTCATAGCGCACCGCACTGGAGCCGTACATGAACGGGAATACCTGACCGGCACTCTGCAGCATGACGGTCATGCCATCGCTTGCCGTGCGCAGTTCGAACTCATTGGTGCCCTGCACGCCGCCTGCACCGGGTCGATTGACCACCTGCACACTGACATCATCACCCAGGAAAGGCCCGATGGTTCCCGCGATATAGCGGCCCCAGGTATCCGCCCCGCCACCCGGTGCCCAGGGGGTGAGGATCTCGAGAGTCTCGCCTTCGTAGAATCCGGTCAGTTCGGCGTGGCTGTTGGCCGCAACGCCAAAGGTGAGGCCGGCAGCCACCGCCAGGCTGAGGCTGTGGCGAGCAAAGCGTGAGGCGTGGTGTCTGGCGTTATTCATATTGTGTTCTCCCGTGTGGGTTTCCGACTGGCGGACGACAGCCACTAGTGCTGCCGCATCCGCTACTTGCTGTTATTGTGTACTCAAGTATGCAAGTGGGCTCAGTGATATGCAATAGTCAGAAAAAGCGCGCTATGCTGGCGGATAACGTCAGCTTCGATGTATTGAAGAGTAGACACTTGCATACGCCGGCGTCGACATCTGTTTCAGCGAAACGCACGATCGCGGCATCCAAGCACAGGAGGAAACCGCATGGACATGGCACTCACGGACAAGGTGGCGCTGGTGACCGGCGCCAGCCAGGGAATCGGCTTCGAGACGGCGCTGCTGCTCGCCGAGGAGGGTGCACGAGTGGCGCTGGTGGCGCGGCGCGAGGGGCCTCTGCAGGAGGCCGCCGAGCGTATCGCTGCACGTACCGGCCAGCGCCCGCTGACCGTGGTGGCCGACATCGCCAGTGCCGACGGCCCTGCGGACGCGGTGGCACGCACCGTCGACGCCTTCGGCAGCCTGGACATCCTGATCAATAACGCCGGCAGCAGCGCCTCCGGCCCCTTTCTGGAGGCCGATGACGCCCTGTGGCAAGCCGATATCGAGCTCAAGCTGATGGGGGCAGTGCGCAGCATTCGTGCCGCGCTGCCACACCTGGCAGCTTCATCGTCGGCGGCGATCATCAACGTCACCACGGTGTCGGGCAAGGCCGCCCCGGCCAGGACCCTGCCAACCTCGGCGACCCGGGCCGCCGGCATCGCCCTGACCAAGTCGCTGGCCAACGAACTTGGCGAGCAGAATATCCGCGTCAATACCGTGTGCCTGGGGCGAGTGCGCTCGGCGCAGGTCGAGCGTCGCTGGCAGCGTGAAGCCCCAGAGCTCAGCTGGGAGGCCTACTCGACCCGCCAGGGCCAGGCCATTCCGCTGGGGCGACTGGGCGATGCCCAGGACGTGGCCAACGCCATCGTGTTTCTGGCCTCGCCTCGCGCCGGCTATGTCACCGGCGCCAGCCTCAACGTCGACGGCGGCCGCAGTGCCACCGTCTAGCGATCAGCCCTCAGCGCCACCCATTTCCAACAACAACCCCACAGGAGATCCGCCATGCCCAGCGTTGCCCAAACCCTGATTGATGGCCTGCGCCGCGAAGGCGTCACCCATGTGTTCGGTATTCCCGGCACCCAAAATCTGGCGTTGCTCGATGTCGTTCGCGAGACACCGGAGATGCGCTTCATCCTCACCCGCCACGAACAGGGCGCGGCCTTCATGGCCTACGGCTATGCCCGCGCCGGCCAGCGCCCGGCAGTGGTCACCGCCACCGAAGGCCCGGGGGTGACCAACATGGCCACGCCGTTCGGCGCCGCCTATCGCGGTAACGTGCCGCTGATCGGCATCAACGGCCTTCAGGAGGAGTGGCTTCGCGAGAAGGATGCCAGCCAGGAGATGGACCAGATCACCTTCTTCAAGCCGATCACCAAGTGGGCGTACTCCATCACCGGCCCCGAAAAGGCCCAGGAAGCGCTGCGCAAGGCCTTCCGTACTGCGCTGGCCGAGCCACCGGGCCCCGTTCACCTGGAGGCTTCAACCGCCATCTATCGCGCCGAGGTCGAGGCCGAGACGCAATCTCCCGAGCAGTATCGCGCCAGCGTGCTGCCCGAGGTCGCCGGCAGTTGCCTCGACCAGGCCTCGGCGCTGCTGGCCAAGGCCAAGCGGCCGGTGATCCTGGCCGGCAGCGGTGTGCTGCGCGAGCGCGCCAGCGTTGCGCTGATCGCCTTTGCCGAACAGCACAACATCCCGGTAGCGCCGCTGCAGTTCAGCCCCGATGCCTTTCCGACCTCGCATCCCTTGGCTGTTGGGCCGCTGGGCCGCAACGGCTGGAATAGCGCCAACCGGGTGGTCAAACAGGCCGACGTGGTAGTGGCAGTGGGCGCGCGTATGGACCTGTTCTCGACCACCTTCAAGCATGGCCTGATCCGCGAAGACGCCACCCTGATTCACCAGGCGGCCAGCGTCGACCCGATCGGCACGGTGTTCCCGGTAGATGTGGCCGCGGTGGGCAGCACCCCGAGTTTCCTGGCCGGCCTGAGCGCCCGTCTCGACGGCCAGCGCTGGGACTGGGTCGACGTGGCCGCCGAGGTCGCGCGCTGGGAAGAGGAGCGCCAGGCGCTGATCGATCCCCTCGCTGAGCCGATTCAGCCGCCGTTCGTGGCCGACGTGCTCAGGCGCACCCTGCCCAAAGGCGGTATCATGGTGGTCGATGCCGGCAATGCCGGTAAGCACGCGCGCCAGCATTTCGTCAGCCATGCCCCGGACACCTACATGTTCATCGACAACTGGGCGGCAGTCGGCGCCGGCTTCCCCACTGCGCTGGGGGCGGCACTGGCCCGACCCGATGTGCCGGTACTGGCGGTACAGGGCGACATGGGCTTCATGTGCAATATCGGCGAACTGGAAACCGCAGTGCGCGAGAACATCAAGCTGGTCGCCGTGGTGATCAACGACCAGGGGCTCGGCAACGAGCGCGCCTTCCAGGATGCCCACTACGACGGCCGGCATTTTGCCGTCGATTACCAGAACCCCGACTTCGGCGTCCTGGCCCGCGCTTTTGGCGCCCACGGCGAGCAGGTCACCCGTCCCGGCGACCTGGAAGCCGCCATGCAGCGCGCCTTCGCCGCCGATGGCCCAGCGGTGGTCGACGTGATGATCGACAAGCACCATCTGGCGCCGGTGCTGTTCAAGGCCTGATCTGCCGCATTCACAAGGAGACACATGAACGACAGCTCGATCCCAACAGGACCTGACAGCGGCGCGATCCGTAACCTGGTGATGGTCTGCATCGGCCTGACCAGCGTATTCGTGTCGCAGACCATGCTGCTGTTGGCAGTGCCGCTGCGGGCGCTGGAGCTGGGCGCCAGCCCTTCGCTGGTGGGGGTGATCCTGTCGGCGCCCTATCTACTGCCGCTGGTGTTCGCGATACCGCTGGGCGGTATCGTGACCCGAGTCGGGCCGCAGAAGGTGTTCTTCATTGGCGCCATCGGCATGATGCTCGGCCCCTGGATGAGTCTTGCCGCCCCGACCTTTGGCGGGCTGGTGGCGACCCAGATCACCATCGGCCTGGCCCACGTGGTGATGGTGATCGCCGCCCAGTCAGTGGTTGCCGGGCTGGGCCGCGGCCGCGCCCTGGAGCGCTATTTTGGTTGGTACACCATGTGTCTGTCGGGCGGCCAGTTGATCGGCCCACTACTCGCTGGTTACATGATCGACAGCCTGTCGATGGACTGGGTGTTCGCCGCCATCGGCGCCATCCCGGCCATCAGCCTGGTGAGCTCATGCTTCTTCGTCGGTAATGCCCGTCGTGGCCATGCCACGCCGCGCTCGCTGCTCGGCTACCGCGCCCAGGCCTCGCTGCTGCGCGACAATATCGGCGTGCAGATGTCGATTGCGGTGACCGTCGCGGTGCTGTTCGCACTGGGCGCACATGCCGCTTTCCTGCCAGTCTATCTCGAGGAACTGACCTTCTCGGCGACGCTGATCGGCGTGCTGGTCAGCCTGCGGGCGCTGGCGGCGATGGTGATACGCCCCGTCATGCCCCAGGTGATCCAGGCCCTTGGTGGGCGCGGCAAGACGATGATCGCCTCGCTGGCGGCGGTGGCAATGGGGCTGATGTGGACCGGTATGACAGGTAGTGTAGCGGCGCTAGCCTTCCTCGCCATCCTGGTCGGGCTGGGGTCGGGGATCTCGCAGCCACTGTCGATGGTGATCCTCGCCGAGCACGTTCACCCGGAGCAGCGCTCCAGCGCGCTGGGGATGCGGCTGATGGGCAACCGCGGCGCCCAGGTACTGGCACCGCTGGTGCTCGGGGTCATCGCCGAGCTGGTCGGCTTTACTCTCACCTTCCTGCTGGCCGGCGCTGCACTGCTGGCGGTGCTGGTCGTAGTGGTACGTCTGCGACCAGCCTTCGAGCGCGCCGAGCTAGACAATGCCCGACGCTGGCCCTAGCGGCTTGGGTTACGCGGGTACAAAGCGCAATGCCAGGCCGTTGTTGCACCAGCGCAGGCCGGTGGGGTCGGGGCCGTCATCGAACACATGACCCTGGTGGCCCTTGCAGCGCGCACAGTGGTACTCGGTGCGCGGAAAGAACAGGAAGTAGTCTACCTGGGTCAGCAGATGCCCCTCGACGTGCTCGAAGAAGCTCGGCCAGCCGGTTTTCGAGTCGTACTTCATATCGCTGGTGAACAGCAGCAGATCGCAACCCGCGCAGCGATACTCACCGTCGCCCCACTCCTTGTCCAGCGGGCTCGAGAAAGCACGCTCGGTGCCGTGATCGCGCAGGATCTCGTACTGCTCAGGCGTCAATCGCTCGCGCCACTCGTCGTCACTCAGCTCCAGCGTTTCCAACCCCGGGGCCGGCTCGAGATCGAGTTTGGGTCTGCCCAGCGCCACACCGGGCAGCAGCCCGGCCAAGCCGCCCACGCCCAGCAGCCCCATAAACTGACGTCGTTTCATTGGTCACTCCCGTATTGGCCTGCGGATACTCACCCGGCGCGTGCCATACGCAACGAGGGGAAGCGTATCACCGCCTCCCCTCGTTCAGACCCTCAGCGTAACGCGGGGTTCAGCACGCCCTGACGTCAATCCAGATGCGGCCCTGCAGCGATGATCGCCGCATCGACGCCGGCGAACTTCTTGAAGTTGTCGACGAACTTGGCCACCAGGTCCTGCATCTGGCGCTGGTAGGCGACCTGGTCGGACCAGGCCTGACGCGGGTCGAGCAGGCTGGAGTCGACACCGGGCACCGCCACCGGCACGGCGAGATTGAGGCCGTCGACGATGCGCGTCTCAGCCTCGCGCAGCACGCCGGACTGAATCGCGCTGATGATGGCGCGGGTGGTGGGAATCGAGAAGCGCGTGCCGCCCTGACCATAGGCGCCGCCGGTCCAGCCGGTGTTGACCAGGTAGACCTGGGAGTCGTAGGCCTCGACGCGCTTGATCAGCAGGTCAGCGTATTCGCGGGCCGGCCGCGGGAAGAAGGGTGCACCGAAGCAGGTCGAGAACGTCGCTTCGAGCCCCGCCGACGAGCCCATCTCGGTGGAGCCCACCTTGGCCGTGTAGCCGGACAGGAAGTGGTAGGCGGCGGCTTCCTTGGAGAGTACCGAGACCGGTGGCAGCACGCCCGACATGTCGCAGGTCAGGAAGATGATCGCACTGGGTTCACCGGCACGGTTCTCGGCGACGCGCTTGGCGACGTGCTCGAGCGGATAGGCGGCACGAGAGTTCTGGGTCAGGCTGTCATCGGCGTAGTTGGGATCGCGACGATCATCGAGGACCACGTTCTCGAGCACCGCGCCGAACCTGATGGCCTGCCAGATCACCGGCTCGTTCTTCTCCGAGAGGTCGATGCACTTGGCGTAGCAGCCGCCCTCCATGTTGAACACCGTGCCTTCACCCCAGCCGTGCTCGTCATCACCGATCAGGTAGCGGCCTGGGTCGGCGGACAGGGTGGTCTTGCCGGTGCCGGAGAGGCCGAAGAATAGCGTCGTCTCGCCGTCTTCGCCGACGTTGGCCGAACAGTGCATGGGCAGTACGTCGGAGTCCGGCAGCAGAAAATTCTGCACCGAGAACATGGCCTTCTTCATCTCGCCGGCGTAACGCATACCGGCGATCAGCACACGCCGGCCGGCGAAGTCGATGATCACCGTGGACTCGGAGTGAGTGCCGTCACGCGCCGGATCGCAGACGAATTCGGCCGCATTGAGAATGGTCCACTCGCTCTTGCGGGCAGGATTGTAGGCCTCCGGGCGCACGAACATGGTGCGCCCGAACAGGTTGTGCCAGGCGGTCTCGGTGACGGTCCGAATCGGCAGGTAGTGCTGAGGATCGGCGCCGACGTGCAGCTCGGAAACGTAGTGATCACGCTCGGCGAGGTGAGCGTCGACGCGCTGCCAAAGCGCCTCGAAGGCGTCGGCGTTGAACGGCCGATTGACGCTGCCCCACTCGATCTGGCCACGGGTAGATGGCTCGTCGACGATAAAACGATCGGCGGTGGAACGCCCGGTGCGCTTGCCGGTATTCACTACCAGGGCGCCGTTGGCGGCAAGCCGCCCTTCTCCGCGCGTGACCGCTCGCTCGATCAGCTCAGCGTGGCTGAGATTGGTGTAACGCTTGGGGGCGGCGGGCGCCTGAGGCGCAGCGGCGGATGCGGCTTGGGTCGTGGTCATGTTGGTGTCCTGGGCCTTGCGGCCGATTCTCTCTCGTTAGCCGGGCGTCTGCTGACGCACTGAGTGCCTGATGGCCCGCCGGTGAACGAGTGGGCTCGTTTCTGGTGGGGCGGCGGGCGATCGCGTCAAAGGGGCGGCCATTATGGCAAAAACATTTCTTGTAGCAAACGGCGCATTTCGCGGCATTTCTTGTAGTTTTACTACTACATCCCGCGAGTTAGGCCAGGAACGAAAGGCTGGAAAGCAACGCTCAGTGCAGCGTCGGGGGTGGGGCATCGGGCGCCTCGATCAGCGCGTCGATCTCGGCAGCCCCGAAGTGGTAGCGGGTATTGCAGAAGTGGCACTGGGTGTCGATCGCCTGCTGCTCCTCGAGGATCTGGCGCAGCTCCTCGGCACCGAGGCTGTAGAGCGCCTGAGCGATGCGCTCCCGCGAGCAGTTGCAGCCAAAATGCAGCGGCTTGGGCGGAAACACCCGCGCTTGCTCCTCGTGGTAGAGACGAAACAGCAGTGTCTCGGCATCCAATTCCAGCAGCTCATCGTGCTGCAGGGTCGCCGCGAGGTGCACGCTGCGCTCCCAGGCATCCGGGTCCTGGCTCTGCGCGTCATCGGGCAGCTGCTGGAGCAGCAGGCCGGCGGCCCGTGCCCCGTCGGCAGCCAGCCACAGCCGGGTCGGCAGCTGCTCCGACTGACTGAAGTAAGCCTCGAGACAACCGCCCAGCGTATCGGCGGAAAGCTCGACGATACCCTGGTAGCGCTTGCCCTCGCTGGGATCAAGGGTGATGACGATACGTCCAGCCCCTAGCAGCTCGCGGAAGCCAGCACCGTCGGCGGGCACTGGCTGCCCTTCCGCGACCCGGGCGATGGCGCGCATTTCACCGCCAGGGTTGGACTCGGCCATCAGCAGTTCGAGGGGCCCGTCGCCGCGTACCTCGATGCTCAGGGTGCCATCGAGCTTGACGGTTTCGGTGAGCAGCGCCACCGCGGCCAGCAGCTCGCCGAGCTGACGGCTCACCGCCAGCGGGTAGGCATGACGCTCGAGCACTTCCTGATAGGCGCGTTCGAGCTGCACGATCTCGCCGCGCACATTGGTACCATCGAAGAGAAAACGCTGAATCTGGTCGGTCATGGGACTCTCGGGTAAACAGTATAACGGTCAGTCGTCGCCCTGGCGGCGCTGAAAGCGGGTGATCTCGCGGCGCTGCTTCTTGTCGGGACGCTTGAGGGGGTGCTGCATGGCTTGATTGGTGAGCCGCCGTGCCTCGGCTTCGCGGGCGCGGCGCGCCACGCTGTCGGCGGTTTCGCGGTAGAGTTCGCGGGCCTCGGGCGCGCCGCGGCGCTGGCCGGAGAGTGCGACCACCTCGACCTCGAGAATGTCCCAGCCCTGGGGCACGCGCACCAGCGCACCGGTTTCCACGGTCTTGCTGGTCTTGGCACGGGCGCCGTTGTAGTGCACCTTGCCGCCCTCGATGGCCTTCTTGGCCAGCTGGCGGGTCTTGAAGAAGCGCGCGGCCCACAGCCACTTGTCGAGTCGAACGTTATCCATGGCGCTCTCCATCACTCAATGAGGTGGCCGCTCATCGGGGAGTATCGCGGCGAAACGGTCGAGGGCAATGAACTCCTCGAGCGTCTTCTCAGGCCGGCTGCTATCGGGCTGCTTGATGCCCAGCAGATGGCGGATGCCATACTCGCGGGCGCTCTCCAGCACATGGGGATTGTCATCGATGAACAGGGTGCGTGCCGGGTCGAAGGGCTCGACCTCCTGCAGCTCGAACCAGAACTCCTGGGCCTCCTTGGCCACCCCCAGGTCCGCCGAGGAGACGATTGCATCGAGATAGTCTTCCAGGCCGGTCAACGGAAGCTTGAGCCCTAGACTCGCCCGGTCGGCGTTGGTCGCCAGCACTACCCGCGGATGGGCACGCTTGAGCCACTTGAGGAAGTCGAGGGCGTCGCTGCGCAGGCCGATCAAGTGCTGTATTTCACGCTTGAGTGCGACGATATCGACGTTCAGCTCGTCGCTCCAGTAGCGCAGGCTGTACCAGTTGAGGGTGCCCTGCTCACCGATGATGCGTGCCTTGAGCGCGTCCTGGGCAGCCGCATCGAGACGATGCAGTTCGGCATAGCGGCGCGGCAGGTGCTCGAGCCAGAAATGGCTGTCGAAGTGTAAATCCAGCAGCGTACCGTCCATGTCCAGCAGTACGGTATCGATGGCCCGCCAGTCGATCATGCTCAGGGCTCCGCAGTGATGAATCGAGAGTGGTATTGTACGCGAACCCACCGGCCGAGACACGGCCTCCACGCGGTCTTACAGGAGACAGCATGTCAGCACCCTACCCGCAAAAGCCCCAGGTCCTGTCGCGCCAGGAAGTCGCTCGTAGCCGGCTATTCACCGTCGAGCAGATGGAACTCAGGTTTTCCAACGGCGAAGAGCGCACCTTCGAGCGCCTGATGGGCAGCGACCATGGTGCGGTAATGATTGTCGCCATGCCCGACCCCGACCACGTGCTGCTGATCCGTGAGTACGCCGCGGGCTTCGATGACTATGTGCTGACCCTGCCCAAGGGGCTGGTGGATCCGGGCGAAGACATCGTGACCGCCGCCAACCGCGAGCTGATGGAGGAGTGCGGTTTCGGCGCCCAGCTTATCGAGCCACTGGCCGAGCTGTCGCTGGCCCCCAACTACATGCGCCATCGCATGCAGGTGATGCTGGCCAGCAACCTCTACCCCAAGCGGCTGCCAGGCGACGAGCCGGAGCCGCTGATCGTCGAGACCCACGCCATCGACGAGCTCCCCGCGCTGCTGGCCCGCGACGACTTCCATGAAGCGCGCGCCATCGCCGCGCTGTATATCGCCCGCGACTTGATGCGCGAGCGACGCGAAGGACTCGATCTGTGGTAGCTCAAGGCGTCAACTTACTCACTCGGGACTGATCCGTCGGCAGGCCTACGAGGAGGCGCTGTGAACCCATCCCTGGGCGCTACCAACGCCATCCCTGGCGTTGAACCTCCTCTTCGCCCTGCCCCCGGCGTCCCTCGTCAGTATTGCTTAGAGGCTGACCCAGCGCCCCTGGCGATGGCTATCGAGTCCCGCCTCGAGCAGCCGCATCGAGCGGATCGCGTCCTCGACGCTAACCGGCATGTCCCCGCTGCCGGTCAAGGCCGCGACCACCTCACGATAATAGGCCAGGTAGTCGCCGGGCAGGGTGGTATAGGTCGTCTGGCTGACCGCCCCCTGACTGCCCTCAGCCAGGCTCAGTTGGCCGTCGCGGGCGTCCATGCCCCAGTCCCGCACCGGCGTCTCGCCGGCCTTGAGGCGCGCTTCCTGCGGGTCGAGGCCGTACTTGACGTAGCTGCCGCGGGTGCCGTGAACGCGAAAGCGCGGGGTTTCCGCTGCCACCAGGGTGCTGGCAGCCAGACTGACGCGGCAGCCCGGGTAGTCGAGCAGGCACAGGAAGTCATCCTCGACGCTGGCGTCGTCGCGCTGGCGCGCCAGGTTGAGTTGGATGGCGCGGGGCTTGCCGAACAGCTCGCAGGCTTGATCGAGCAGGTGCGGGCCCAGGTCGTACCAGATGCCGCCGCCGGGGCGTGGCTTTTCACGCCAGCGATCACGCACCTCGGGACGAAAACGGTCGAAGCGCGACTCGAGACTCACCACCCGCCCCAGCTCACCGCTGGCCAGCAGCGCCTTGAGGGTCAGGAAATCGCTGTCCCAGCGCCGATTGTGGAAGACCGACAGACGCCGCCCGGCGTCGTCGGCCAAGCTCTTGAGGGTCTTGGCCTCGGCCAGGGTTACCGTGAACGGCTTATCGAGCACCACATGCTTGCCCGCCGCAAGGGCGGCCTTGGCCAGCGGGAAGTGGGTCTCGTTGGGAGTGGGAATCACCACCAGATCGACGTCCTCGCGAGCGAACAGCGCCTGGGGCGTGGCAGCCACCGCCACCTCGGGCAGCGCCGCTGTGACGTTATCGGCATTGCTCGACGAGACCGCCACCAGTTGCAGACCTGGAGTGGCCTGGATCAGCGGTATGTGGAAGGTCTGGCTGGCGAAGCCGAAGCCGACTACGGCGACGTTGACATCGTGCGACATGGGCACTCCCTGTCGGTGGCTTATGACGATATGGCGTGATGCATATCAAGAAACGGTCAAAGAAAGATCATATCGACCTTGGTATAGGGGTCCATACTGAGGGGGCTGTTTGCAACCCCGTCATCCACGACCCTATCCAAGGAGGCAAACGCATGTGCTGTTCTGAAGAGAGTCTAGCGCTGATGGAGATATGGTATGCGCTGGAGTGCCAAATCGAGGCACTGACCGAGCAAGACCTGCCGATGAACAAGGCGGCATGATCCACCCACAGCCTCACAATCGAGCCCCCGACTCAAAGCGGGGGCTCGCTGTTTCCATGTCGCCCTGCTCCACCGTGTCAGCGACAGGCACGTAGATCATTACCTGCTGACTGGTTAGATGTCGCGAAGAGCACTCTTACGTCAAGGTGTCGACGATCCCGCCTTCCACGCGCAGCGCCGCCCCGGTGGTTGCACTGGCCTGGGATGAAGCGGCATAGACGCTCATGCTGGCGACCTCCTCGGGTGTGGCTAAGCGCTGAATGATCGAGGTAGGTCGGTTCTCCCGCACGAAACGGGCTTCCATCTCCTGCTGTGAAACCCCTTCGTTTTCGGCCATCTCGCGCAGCATATTGAGTACCCCTTCGGAGCGGGTCGGCCCTGGCAGAATGGCATTCACCGTTACCTGGCTGCCACTTAGCACCTTGGCCAGCCCCCGCGACACCGACAGCAGCGCGGACTTGGTCATACCGTAATGGACCATCTCGCTGGGAATGTTGATGCCCGACTCGCTGGCGAGAAACTGAATGCGGCCCCGGTCACGCTCGCGCATGCCTTGCGCATAGTGACGGGACAGGCGCACAGCGCTCATGATGTTGACGTCGAAGAAATGCTGCCAGGTGGCATCATCCACCTCGAAAAAGTCCTGCGGACCAAAGATACCCACGTTATTGATCAGGATATCCGCACTGGGCTGCTGCTCGATCAGCGTCTGGCAGCCTTCAGCTGTGCCGAGATCGGCCGCCACGCCTTCTATCGTGGCGTTGGGCGTGTCTTTCTTGAGTGCGGCAATAGCCTCGTCGACCCGCGCCTGGGTTCGCCCGGTGATCACCACATCGGCGCCCGCATTGGCCAGCCCCCGGGCAATGGCAAAGCCGATGCCTGCGGTGGAACCGGTAATGATGGCGTGTAGGCCGCTGAGATCAATCTGCATAAGTGGCCTCCTTTCTGCCTGAGTGTCAGTGCATGTATGCGTGCCGATAGGTTACGCATCGCTCCCTTGCCACTAACAGGCATGATGCTCATCCAGGCGATTTCAAGGGGCTGGGAAGATGATTGAGTTGCCGCCCTGTTATCAACGGTAGATAACGACGCCCTGCCACATGCTCCCGACTGAGGGGCCGGCGCTGGCCTACCATGGCCAGCCCCTGCGCAGCAGCACTATTCAACCATGGCACAGAACCTTCATCTCGACCTGGCCAGGGCCAGGTCGAACGCGTCAATCCAGCTTGGAAAGATCGCGCACCGCGCCCTTGTCGGCGGAGGTGGCCAGCAGCGCGTAGGCCTTGAGCGCCGCCGAGACCTTGCGGTCACGCTGGATGCGCGGTTTCCAGGCGTCCTTGCCGCGCGCCTCTTCGGCCTCGCGGCGCGCCGCCAGCTCGGCATCGCTGAGCTTGACGTTGATCGCCCGCTTGGGGATGTCGATGTGGATGATATCGCCACTCTCGATCAGGCCGATGGCGCCCCCCGCGGCGGCTTCCGGCGAGACGTGGCCGATGGAGAGGCCCGAGCTGCCACCGGAGAAGCGGCCGTCGGTCATCAGCGCGCACACCTTGCCGAGCCCCTTCGACTTGAGATACGAGGTCGGGTAGAGCATCTCCTGCATGCCGGGACCGCCGCGCGGGCCCTCGTAGCGCACCACCACTACCTCGCCGGGCTTCACCAGCCCGCCCAGCACGTGTTCCACCGCCTGATCCTGGGACTCGACCACGTGAGCCGGACCCTCGAAGACCAGAATCGAGTCGTCGACGCCGGCGGTCTTCACTACGCAGCCGTCCACGGCGATATTGCCGAACAGTACCGCCAGCCCCCCCTCATGGGAGAAGGCGTGCTCCAGGTCGCGGATGCAGCCACTGACGCGGTCGCCGTCGAGGCTCGGCCAGCGCGCGGCCTGGGAGAAGGCGGTCTGGGTCGGAATGCCGCCGGGGCCGGCCTTGAAGAACTCCACCACCTCGGGGCTGGGATTGCGCATGATGTCCCACTCGTCGAGCGCCGCCTTGAGGGTGTCGCCATACACGGTGGGCACGCGGGTATCCAGCACCCCGGCGCGATCCAGCTCGCCGAGGATCGCCATGATACCGCCGGCGCGGTGGCAATCCTCGATATGGTACTGCTGGGTATTGGGCGCCAGCTTGCAGAGCTGGGGCACCTCCCGCGACAGGCGGTCGATGTCGGCCATGGTGAAGTCGACCTCGGCCTCCTGGGCGGCGGCCAGCAGATGCAAGATGGTGTTGGTGGAGCCGCCCATGGCGATATCCAGGGTCATGGCGTTCTTGAACGCCGCCTTGGAGCCGATGGCACGGGGCAACAGATGCGCCTCGTCGCCCTCGTAGACGCGCTTGGCGAGTTCGACGATGCGGCTGCCGGCCTCCTCGAACAGCCGGCGGCGGTCGGCATGGGTGGCCAGCACGGTGCCGTTGCCCGGCAGTGCCAGGCCCAGCGCTTCCATCAGGCAGTTCATCGAGTTGGCAGTGAACATCCCGGAACAGCTGCCGCAGGTGGGGCAAGCACTGCGTTCGATTTCTTCGATCTCTTCGTCGCTGTACTTGTCGTCGGCAGCGTAGATCATGGCGTCGATCAGGTCGATGCCGTGGTCGAGCAGCTTGGTCTTGCCAGCCTCCATGGGGCCGCCGGAGACGAAGATCACCGGGATATTGAGGCGCATTGCGGCGTTGAGCATTCCCGGGGTGATCTTGTCGCAGTTGGAGATGCACACCAAGGCGTCAGCGCAGTGGGCGTTGACCATGTACTCGACGCTGTCGGCGATCAAGTCGCGGCTGGGCAGCGAATAGAGCATGCCGTCGTGGCCCATGGCGATGCCGTCGTCCACCGCAATGGTGTTGAACTCCTTGGCCACCCCGCCGGCTTTCTCGATCTCGCGAGCCACCAGCTGGCCCATGTCCTTGAGATGCACATGCCCGGGCACAAACTGGGTGAAGGAGTTGGCCACGGCGATGATCGGCTTGTGGAAGTCGTCATCTTTCATGCCGGTGGCGCGCCACAGGGCGCGGGCGCCGGCCATGTTACGACCAGCGGTAGTGGTACGGGAACGATACTCGGGCATGCTGTCCTCTAGCGTCGATGCCGCCTGAGGCCACCCGCACAGGGCGGGCGACCAGCGGTCTTGGTGGGAATCAATGCGGCAATTTTGTCATGCGCGCCGGAGGCGCGCCACTGCCGCTTAATTCCCTAGCAGCGACGGCTATGATCTGAAAAATCGGCGAGCGAAGGTCAGAGGGCTAGTTACCGAGCCAGATGACGTGGCGAGCCCCCTTCCCCGGCCTATGCGCACGCACCTGGTGCTCCTCGACGCTGAACCCCACCCGCTTGAGACGCTCGCTGAAGCCGGCATCGCGCCCCGCCGACCATACTGCCAGCACACCGTCCGGGCGCAGCGCACGCTGCGCACTTTCCAGGCCCCGCGGTGAATAGACCCGATCGTTGTCCTTACGGGTCATGCCCTCGGGGCCGTTGTCGATATCCAGCATGATGGCATCGAAGCCGCTGGGAGACGCGTGCATCAGCGCCGCCACGTCGCCGACATGGACCCGGGTGCGCGGGTCGTCCAGCGGTCTTCCGGCTGCCTGCCCCAGCGGGCCTTGGTTCCACGCCACCACCTCCGGAACCAGCTCGGCGACTACCACCTCGGCGTCGCGACCCAGCACAGCCAATGCTGCGGCGAGGGTAAACCCCATGCCCAGGCCCCCGACCAGCACCCTTACCCCCGAATGGGCACCAAGTCCCTCACAGGCCAGGTCGGCTAGCGCATCCTCAGAGCCATGCAGGCGGCTGTTCATCAGATCGCCAGGCTGGCCGACGATGCGAATCGAAAACTCGTCATTGCGCTGCAAGAGCCTGAGTTGGGTGCCCTGGCCGGGAATGGCGGCCCGGCCGATTTCTACGAATTTTGCCATGCGATCTCGTCGTATAGGGGTGGGCGCAGTGCGCCCGGTCAGCCGAATACCACCTTGGCCACGTCCTGGTAACGGCTTGCGAAGTGCACCGTCATGCCCTCCTTGAGGAAGTCAGGCAGCTCATTGTAATCGCGACGGTTGGCGTCGGGCAGGATGATCTCGAAGATATCGCTGCGCCGTGCGGCGATTACCTTCTCGCGGATGCCGCCCACCGGCAGCACCTGGCCGGTGAGGGTCAACTCGCCGGTCATTGCCAGCTGACGGTCGATGGCCTGATGGCGCGCCAGCGACAGCAACGCAGTGGTCATGCTGATCCCCGCCGAGGGACCATCCTTGGGCGTGGCACCCTCCGGCACATGCAGGTGGATAAAGGCATCGTTGAAGAAGTCGCCGTCGGCGCCATACTCGCCGAGGTGCCCCTGCACATAGCTGTAGGCGATATTGGCCGACTCCTTCATCACGTCGCCGAGCTGACCGGTAAGCTTGAAGCCACGATCCAGGGCGTGCACCTTACCGGCTTCGATGGGCAGCGTGGCGCCCCCCATCGAGGTCCAGGCCAGCCCGGTGACTACCCCTTCGCCCTTGAGTACCTGCTCCTTGCGGAACAGCGGTGCGCCGAGGAACTCTTCGAGGTTATTGACCGAGACCTTGACCGACTGCTGTCCGTTCTCGAGCAGCTTGACCGCCGCCTTGCGCACGATGCGGTGCAGCTGTTTCTCGAGCTGGCGCACCCCCGCCTCGCGGGCATAGCCCTCTATCACCTGCTTGAGCGCCGCCTCGGTAAGGTTGATGCGCTTCTTGGGGATCTTGTCTCGCTTGAGCAGCTTAGGCCACAGGTGATGCTTGGCGATGGCCAGCTTCTCCTCGGCGATATAGCCGGAAAGACGGATCTGCTCCATGCGGTCGAGCAGCGCCGGCGGAATCGAATCCAGGGTGTTGGCAGTGCACACGAACAACACCTTGGAGAGGTCCATGCGCACGTCGAGGTAGTGATCGAGGAAATCGACGTTCTGCTCGGGGTCGAGCACCTCGAGCAGCGCCGAGGCCGGATCGCCCTGGAAGGACTGGCCCATCTTGTCGATCTCGTCGAGCATGATCACCGGGTTCTCGACTTCGACCTCCTTGATCGCCTGCACCAGCTTGCCGGGCATGGCACCGATATAGGTGCGGCGATGGCCCTTGATCTCGGCCTCATCGCGCATGCCGCCCACCGAGAAGCGATAGAACTCGCGGCCCAGTGCCTCGGCGATGGAGCGACCTACCGAGGTCTTGCCAACCCCGGGCGGACCCACCAGCAGCAGAATCGAGCCGCCGACGTCGCCCTTGAAGGTACCCTCGGCGAGGAACTCGACGATCCGCTCTTTCACATCCGCCAGGCCATCATGATCGCGATCCAGCACCTGGCGGGCATGACTCAGGTCGAGCTGGTCCTGGCTGGTGATCCCCCACGGCAGCGAGGTCAGCCAGTCGAGATAGTTGCGGGTGGTGCCATACTCCGGCGAGCCGGTCTCGAGCACCGAGAGCTTGTCGAGCTCATCGTCGATGCGCGATTGCACCCGCTCGGGTACGTGCAGCTCCGCTAGCCGCTTGCGGAAGGTGTCGACGTCGTTTTCACGGTCGTCCTTGGAGATCCCCAGCTCGCGCTGAATCACCTTGAGCTGCTCGCGCAGGAAGAACTCGCGCTGGCGCTCCTGCATCTGCGCATTGACCTGCTCGCTGATCTCACTCTGCAGCTGGGCGACCTCGATCTCCTTGTGCAGCAACGGCAGTACTTTCTGCATGCGCGCCATCACCGGCAGGGTCTCGAGGATCTCCTGCAGCTCGTGGCCCTTGGCCGAGGTGATGGCCGCGGCAAAGTCCGACAGCGGCCCCGGCTCATGGGGGCTGAAGCGATTGAGATAGTGCTTGAGTTCCTCGCCGTAGAGCGGATTGATCGGCAGCAGGTCCTTGATGCCGTTGATCAGTGCCATGGCATAGGCCCGCGCCTCATCCTCCTCGGCGTCGATCGGCTCCTTCGGGTAGCTGACCTCGACCAGATACGGCGGCGTTTTCGATAGCCAGCGTTGGATCTTGAAGCGGCGCATGCCCTGGGCGATGAACTGAATCTGGTCATCCTCGCCCTGCACCTTGTGCATGCGCACCGCGGTACCGATCTCGGGAAAGTGCTCATGCCCCAGTTCATCGACGCCGGCATCACCGACGAAGGCAAGCCCCACGGAGTGGTGCGGGGTATTGCCGACGCGCTTGATGGTCTCCTCCCAGCGCGGGCGGTGAATCACCAGCGGCTGCACCTGGGCAGGAAAGAACGGCCGATTGTGGATCGGCAGCAGATAGAGTCGCTCGGGCAGGGTATCGCGGGCCGGCACTACGGCCCCGTGGTGATGTGGCTCGCCATCGCCAGACTCGTGGTCATCGCGGGAGGCGGCATCGAAGATTACGTCATGCAGATCGTCGCGTTCGCTCATCATGCATCCTGTTGGCAGCGGTGGGCATTTGCCCCGTTGCCAACAGGAATGCGGGCGCGATGGCCAAACTTCAAGCGTAATCGCTGCTTACGCTGCTGCCTACGGTGCTACCAGAGCGGCGGCAGCGGCTCGCCGTTGAGCGTCAGCTCGCCGGCCTCGATGCGGATCTCAAGATCCTGAGTATCCAGCGGCAGCCCTAGCTGAAGCGCCACGAAACGGGGCAGGTCGCGCCAGACGAAGTGGCCGTCAAGCCGCGCCAGCCAGGGATTGTCGGCAGCAGCCACCTCGAGGTCGGCCAGCGACAGCGCCTCGATCTCCTCGCCGTCGAATACCAGCTCCCCCTCGACAAGCGCCTCGACGCCAAACATCGGGCTCTCAACGCGCAGCGGCTCGAGGGTCAGTCGCGGCGAGTCGACCAGGGTCGCCAGCACCTGGGGCTCCAGGGCCATGGCCAATGCCTCGGCCTCGCGGTCGGTGAGCGGCGCTTGACTGTCGCGGGCGGCCAGCGCCTCACGTAGCTCACGGCTCAGGGTGCGCACGGCATCCGCATTGAGGCGCGACACACCCAGCGCCAGCTCGCCGGACAGCGCCGGCTGCTCGGCCAGGGTCATCTCGCCCAGTGACAGGCGGCCGGCCAGGGTCAGCTCGTCGCTGCCCAGGCGCACCTCGCCGCGATAGCCGAGCGCCTGCAGGGCGACCTCGGGGCCGTTGGCCTGGGTCAGGCGCAGGTACGCAAGCTGCAGCTCATCGCGCTGCAGGAAGTCGTCGTCGCCATAGCGGTAGCGGCTGTCGAGCTGCAGCGGGCCGACCTCGAGCCGCTCGCCGTCGACGCTGAGACGCCACGGCGCCACACTGCCGGTCAGCGTCAGATCACCATGCTCACCGCTGAGGCGCAGCGCCAGTCCTTCGAAGTCGAACTCGCCCTGCTCGTCCGATACCTGGAAGGGCGCCATGTCGAGGCGCCCCTCGAAGGTCTGCGACAGAGTCTCATACTCGCCGTGCCAGCGCGGCGGGCTGGCCGGCAGACGCTCGCCGAACAGGGTGTCGTCGCCACCGTCGAGCTGCAGCTGCAGGTCACCCTCGATGCGGGTGGTCAGCAAGCCATGGCGAGCAACATAGGGCAACGACAGCTGCCAGTCGTCGAGCAGCGCGGTGAGCTGGATCTCGCCTCGCGACACGAACCAGCCGCGCTCGAGCCCATCGCGCTGCACCTGCAGGTCGCCGCGCGCCTCAAGATCCTCGAGGGTACGCGACAGCTCACGTTCGAAGATGGCACTCGAATAGGCCTGGGCGGCCAGGTAACCGGCCCCCAGCAACAACACTACGCTAACTAGCAGGCGTCCCTTGCGCATGACACTCCTCGATTATTTGCCGTGACGGCATGACGGCGATCGCGATCAGTGAAGCCACAACCACAGGTGAATGGTACTCCAAGCATAGATGCCGGCCAGCACGTCATCGATCATGATGCCGAAGCCCCCTGCCACGCGGCGGTCGGCCCAGCGAATCGGCCACGGCTTGAAGACGTCGAATACGCGAAACACGATGAATCCCCATAGCGCCGCCTCCCAGGAGAACGGCACCGCCGCCATGGTAATCCAGTAGCCGACGAATTCGTCCCAGACGATGCCTGAGTGGTCGTGAACGCCGAGGTCTCGAGAGGTCACCTCGCACAGCCACACACCAATGATGAAGGTGGCGAGGATGATCAGCATGTACCAGGAGAGCGGTAGCTCCGACATCAGCCAGTAGAACGGAATTGCCGCCAGGGTACCGAAGGTCCCCGGTGCCCATGGCACGGTTCCGCTACCCAGGCCGAAGGCCAGGAAGTGGGTGGGGCGTCGCCAGACGCTGGCAGGCGCGCGGTTCATGTCTCACCTCGCGGGAAATGCTGCCAGCCGTCGACTGTCGTCACGCCGCGCACTCCCGGCGTGGCACTGCAAGTACCGATCACGGTCAGCACCACACCGATCTCGGCGAGTCGGGCGCGTGCCTGCTCCAGCGCCGCCAGGGGCAGGCTGACCAGCAGCTCGTAGTCGTCGCCGCCGGCCAGCGCCGCCCGGTGAGCGCCCTCCTCGCCCAGCGCCTTGATCAGACCGTCTGCCAGCGGCAGCGCCGCAGCGTCGAGATCGGCACCGACCCCGGAAGCCTCACAGAGGTGACCGAGATCCGGCAACAGGCCATCGGAGAGATCGATTGCCGCACTGGCCAGACCGCGCAGCGCCTGGCCGGCGTCGAGCCGCGGTTGGGGCAGCAGATAGCGCGCCAGCAACGGCCGTGTGAGGTCCCGTTCACCGGCCCGCCAGGCCTTGAGCCCGGCGTTGGCACCGCCCAGCGAGCCTGTGACCGCGAGAGCCTCGCCGGGCCGGGCCGCATCACGCGCCAGCGCCGTACCGCTTGGCACTTCACCGTGTACGGTCACGCTGATCGCCAGCTCGCCGCGGGTCACGTCACCGCCCACCAGCGTCACGCCGCTCTGCTCGCACAGGGCGTGGAAGCCCGCCGCGAATTCAGCCAGCCAGGCGTCATCAACGTCGGGCAGGGACAGCGCCATGAGGCACCAGCGTGGCGTGGCCCCCATCGCGGCAAGGTCACTCAGAGCGACTGCCAGGGCGCGATGACCGATGGCCGACGCTGGGGCATCGGCGGGAAAGTGCACCTCGGCCACCGACGTATCGACGCTGACCGCCAGCTGGCAGCCGGCACTCGGCGTCAGCAGCGCACAATCATCGCCCACGCCAAGCGCCACGCCGTGGGACTCGGCCCGCGGCGAGCGCGCGAAATGACGGGCGATGAGCTCGAATTCGCTAAGCATCTGAATGAGCGACTCAGCGACGCGCGCTGACCTCAGCGTAGCGCAGGCGTGCAGCGAGCTTGTCGAGAATGCCGTTGACGTACTTGTGGCCGTCGGTGGCGCCGAACGACTTGGCCAGTTCGACGCCTTCGTTGATTACCGCACGATAAGGCACGTCGAGGCGACGTGAGAGTTCATAGGTCCCCAGGCGCAGGATGGCGAGCTCGATGGGGTCGAGATCTTCCAGACGACGATCAAGCAGCGGCGCAATGGCCGCATCGAGGTCGTCGCGAAACCGCACCACGTTGTGCAGCAGTTCATGGAATAGCGCCAGGTCGGCGATCTCCATGACCTTGGCCCAGTTCTCGTGGTCCTCGAGGTCGTCGTCGGCGATCTGACTGCGAAACTCGGCTTCCACCGCGGTGATCGACTTACCGGTCATCTGCCACTGGTAGAGTCCCTGCACGGCCAGCTCGCGAGCCGCATGGCGGCCCTGCTGCGCCGCCGAGGGAGCGCGACGCGACTCCTTCATTCATCACCTCCGAAGTGCTTGAGCAGCGAGACCATCTCCATCGCCGCCATGGCCGCTTCGGCGCCCTTGTTGCCGGCCTTGGTGCCGGCGCGCTCGATAGCCTGCTCGATGGAGTTGACGGTCAGCACGCCGTTGGCCACCGGGGTATCGAACTCCAGCTGCAGGTTGCCCAGCGCGGCGTTGCAGCCACCGGCCACGTATTCGAAATGCGGTGTGCCGCCGCGGATCACCGCGCCCAGCGCAATGACTGCATCGGGCTTGGCCACCTTGAGCGCGCGCTTGACCGCCAACGGTAGCTCCCAGGCCCCTGGCACATGGACGATATCGATGTGCTCGGCGTCCACGCCGTGACGCACCAGGCTGTCGACAGCGCCCTCGACCAGGCTGTCCACTACGTGGTGGTTGAAGCGCCCCACCACGATCACGTAGCGGCCATCGACATCGGTGAAATTGCCTTCGACTTGGGAGATCGGTTGCATGCTCTGATTCCTGCTGTAAACGGTAGTGCTGAAATTGAAACCCGCCGGCCCTCAGGGGTCCAGCCGTTCGACCACTTCCAGATCGAAGCCCGATAGCGCCGAGAACTTCCACGGTGAGCTGAGCAGGCGCATCTTGCCAACCCCAAGGTGGCGCAGAATCTGCGAGCCGGTGCCGATGGTCAGATAGTTGCCGGCGCCGTCGGACTCACTGCCGCGGGGCTGGCGACGACGCTCGAGGAAGACCTCGAGGTAGTCGAGAAAGTCCTGGCGCGGCCGGCCATCATTGAGCAGCACGAAGACCCCGGCCTCGGCACGGGCGATTTCCGCGATGGCACCGCTGGCACTCCAGCTGGGCGTATCACCCTTCTGCAGGCACAGCAGGTCACGCATCACGTCGGCCAGGTGCACGCGCACCGTGGTCGGCACCTCCGGTGACGGGCGGCCCTTGACCAGTGCCAGATGGTGGACGCCCTGGATGCCGTCACGGAACACGTGCAGATCGAACTCTCCAGCGCTGGTCTGCACCTGGGTCGACTCGACGTGGTCGATGGTCTGCTCGTTGTGGATACGGTAGTGGATCAGGTCGGCGATGGTACCGATCTTGAGGTCGTGCTCGGCGGCGAAGCGCTCGAGTTCGGGGCGCCGCGCCATGCTGCCATCGTCGTTCATGACTTCGCAGATCACGCCGCTGGGGTCGAGGCCTGCCATGGCCGCCAGGTCGCAGGCCGCCTCGGTATGCCCGGCACGGCGCAGCACGCCGCCGGGCTCGGCCATCAGCGGGAAGATATGCCCTGGCTGGACGATATCCTCGGCTTTGGCATCGCGGGCCACCGCGGCTTGCACGGTGCGCGCGCGGTCGGCGGCGGAAATGCCGGTGGAGACGCCCTCGGCGGCCTCAATGGAGAGCGTGAACTTGGTGCCGAACCCGGAGCCATTGTCGCTGACCATCAGCGGCAGCTTGAGGCGCTGGCAGCGCTCGCGGGTCATCGGCAGGCAAATCAGGCCGCGCGCGTGACGAGCCATGAAGTTGATGTGCTCGGCCTCGACTTTCTCGGCGGCCATGATCACATCGCCCTCGTTCTCGCGATCCTCGTCATCCATCAGGATTACCATCTTGCCCTGACGAATATCGTCGATCAGCTCGGCGATCGAGGCCATGCCAGTCGCCTGGTCGGCGCTGGAATCCTGTGAAGCCTTAGCCATGCAAACTCCAAAATCGCTATGCCCATGGGCGCCGCACGGCGGCGGCGGGTGAACGCTCGGACAGCAACGCCCATTCTGAATCGGCGCTCAGGGTACCTTGGCGCGGCGTCGGGCGCCAGTAGAGAGCAGCGCCCAGGGCCTCTGAGCGAGGACGCCGGGGGCAGGCCGAAGAGAGGGTTTGCGCCATGGATGGCGCAAGGTAGCGCCCAGGGACGGGTTCACAGCGCCCTCTCGGAGGCCTGCCGCCGGGTCAGTTCCGAGCGGTGTTGTGTTAGGCCCGGCGCTGCGGGCGCGCGATGATCCGCCAGTCGCGGCCCACCGCGCGAATATCGAGAATATCCAGGGTGCGCTGCTGGGCCATGGTCTCGAGCCCCGGCAGGCTGAACAGCGGGCGCGCCTCGCCGCCCAGCAGGGTCGGCGCCATAAACAACTGAATCTCATCCACCAGTTCGGCGTCGAGCATCGCCCCGGCCAGGGTCGCGCCGGTCTCCACCAGTACCTCGTTGGCCTGCTCCTGGTTAGCCAGATAGCGCAGCAGCGCTTCCAGATCGACGCGCCCGTGGATATCCGAGGCCAGCACCAGCACCTCGGCCCCCGCCGCCTCGAGACGCGCACGGCGCTCGGCGTCGTGGCTGCAGGTGGCCACCAGGGTGCGGCCCGGCTCGCGCAGGCAGGCCGCCGCCTGGGGCAGCCGCAGCCGCGAGTCGACGATGACTCGCAGCGGCTGGCGCGAGGCGATCGCCTCGGCGTCCTCGAGGTCGAGCTGCGAGGCGCGCACGGTGAGGCGCGAGTTATCGAAGATGATCGACTCGACGCCGCTGATCACCGCGCTGGAGCGCGCACGCAGTCGCTGGACCTCGGTGCGCGCCCGCGGCCCGGTGATCCACTGCGATTCGCCGGAGCGCATCGCCGTGCGCCCGTCGAGGCTGGTCGCCATCTTCAAGCGCACAAAGGGACGCTGCCGGGTCATGCGCAGAATAAAGCCGGGGTTGAGCGCCTGCGCCTGCTCCTCCATTAGCCCGCACGCCACCTCGATACCTGCCTCGCGCATGATCGCCAGGCCGCGCCCGGCGACCTGGGGGTTGGGATCCTGCATCGCCACCACCACGCGCTTGACGCCCGCCGCCACCAGCGCCTCGGCGCAGGGGCCGGTGCGCCCGTGATGCGAGCAGGGCTCCAGGGTCACGTAGGCCGTGGCACCACGAGCGGCGTCGCCCGCCGCGCGCAGTGCATGCACTTCGGCATGCGGCTCACCGGCACGCGCATGGAAGCCCTCGCCGACGATGCGGCGCTGCTTGACCAACACGCAGCCCACACGAGGATTGGGATCGGTAGTGTAAAGGCCGCGCCGCGCCAGGGTCAGGGCGCGGGCCATCCAGGTTTCGGCAGTCGCTTTGGGCATGCGTCGTCCGTGTGCAGATCAAGTATCGTCGTTGGGCGAGAACGAGGGTTCCTGGGCCAGGCGGTCGATCTCGGCGCGAAATTCATCGAGGTCCTGAAAGCGGCGATAGACCGAGGCAAAGCGAATGTAGGCTACCTGGTCGAGACGCTTGAGCGCCTGCATCACCTCTTCACCGACATCCAGCGCCGCCACCTCGCGCTCGCCGCGGGCGCGCAGCCGCTGACGAATACGCTCCACCGCCGCCTCGATCGACTCGGCGCTGACCGGACGCTTCTCAAGCGCGCGCAGCATGCCGGCACGCAGCTTGCGCTCGTCGAAGGTCTCACGGGAACCGTCGGCCTTGACCACCCGCGGCATTACCAACTCGGCGGTTTCGTAAGTCGTGAAACGCTCGCCGCACGCGGCGCACTGGCGGCGACGGCGTACCTGATCGCCTTCGGCGACCAGCCTTGAGTCGGTCACCTTGGTGTCGTGCGTGCCACAGAAGGGACAATGCATGGGGTCAGTTCCGGCGTCGGTGTTGTTTTCAAACAGTTGCCGTAGTGTAAGCGCTTGGCACGCCTTCTGCATTAAGCTGGAGAGAGAAGCCTATCAAGGAGAGATGCCATGAGCTCGCCGACGCCCCCCGCCGCACTCGAGCCCCTCGATGCCGCAGCCTTCACGGCACTGGCCAGCGCCCGCCTTGGCGAGGTCTACGGCCCCCGCGCTGGAGAGGTGCTGCGCCGGCTAACCACCCTACTGGCGCACCATCGTGATGCACTGCGCGCGCGCCCTGGGGCCGGCCGGCCCCTGTGGAGCGAACGCGACCAGTGGCTGATCAGCTACGGCGACACCCTGATCGACGGCGACCGCCCGCCGCTGGAAGTGCTCGACGACTTTCTCGAAAAGCGCCTCGGCGATACCTTCAGCGGCGTGCATGTACTGCCGTTCTTTCCGTGGAGCAGCGACGACGGTTTTTCGGTGATCCACTATCGCGAGGTCAACTCGGCGCTGGGCGACTGGTCGCACATTCAGCGCCTGGCGGGTCACCGCGACCTGATGGTCGACCTGGTAATCAACCACGTTTCCCGCGAATCGCTGTGGTTCGTCGACTACCTGGCCGGCAGCCAGCCGGGGCGCGACTACTTCATCGAAATGGACCCGGATACCGACCTCTCTCAGGTGGTGCGCCCGCGCAATTCACCATTGCTGGTACCGGTGGCCACGCGCCGCGGTACCCGCTACCTGTGGGCGACCTTCTCCGAGGATCAGATCGATCTCAATTTCGCCAATCCCGATGTGCTGCTGGAGTTCATCGGCATCCTGCTGTTCTACGTCGAACAAGGCGCGCGGATCATCCGCCTCGATGCCATCGCCTTCTTGTGGAAGGAGGTCGGTACGCCGTGCATCCACCTGCCCCAGACCCACGCCATCGTGCGTCTGCTGCGCGGCATTCTCGACCATGTGGCACCCGGCACCTTGTTGATCACCGAGACCAACGTGCCACACCGCGAGAATCTCAGCTATTTTGGACTCGAGCGCCTCGAGGAGGGTGCGCTGGAACGCGGCGAGACGCCAGACGAAGCACACCTGGTCTATCAGTTCACCCTGCCGCCGCTGCTGGTCCACACCCTGACCAGCGGCGACGCCAGCACCCTGGCCAGCTGGCTGCGTGGCCTGCCCTCGCTGCCCGCCGGCTGCAGCTATCTCAACTTCACCGCTAGCCACGACGGCATCGGCGTACGCGCCCTGGAAGGCCTGCTGCCCGGGCATGAGGTAGAGGCCCTGCTGGAGCTGATGCACCGCTTCGGCGGTTTCGTGAGCATGAAGGCCAACGCCGACGGCGAGGACTCGCCCTACGAAATCAACATCACCTACTTCGAGGCACTCAAGGGCACCCGCCGCGGCCCTGATCCCTGGCAAATCGAGCGCTTTCTTTGCAGCCAGCACCTGATGCTGGCACTGCAGGGCATTCCTGCGCTCTACCTGCACTCCCTGACCGCCACCCTCAACGACCACGAAGGCATCGAGCGCAGCGGCAGGCTGCGCTCGATCAATCGCCGCCAGTGGGAGATGGAAGTGCTCGACGAGCTGCTCGACAGCCGCAATACGCCGACCCGCGAGGTGTTCCTGGCGCTCAAGCGGCGCCTCGACATTCGCCGCGGCGAGCCCTGCTTTCACCCCGACGCCGAGCAGCAGGTGCTCGACACCCCGGCCAGCCTGCTGGCCATCCAGCGGGGACCACTCAGCGACGGCAGACGCTTGCTGGCGATCTACAACGTCACCGACAAGCGTCAGCCGCTGGCGCTTCAGGCGCTCGCCGAGCACGACTGGCACGACCTGCTCGAAGATGCCGCCTGCCCCACTACACCCACGGAACTGGGGCCTTACCGCAGCCTGTGGCTGGTCAGTCGCTGAGTCCCAGGCGTGCAGCGTTGGCGGTGACCGACAGCGAGCTGGCTGCCATCGCCAACACCGCCACCAGTGGTGGAATCGCGATCCATACCACCAGCCCCAGCGCCACCAGGTTGTAGCCCGCCGACAGCGCCAGGTTCTGGCGCATGATGCGCCGCGCCCGCCGGGCGATCTGCCAGGCCTCCACTACCCCCGCGACGCCCGGCTCGAGCAGTTGCACCGCCGCGCCGTCGCGTGCCGGCTGGCTGGCCCCCAGCGGCGCCATACCGACGTCGGCCGTGGCCAGCGCCAGCACATCGTTGACGCCGTCGCCGACGAACAGCGACGGCCGTGGCAGGCGATCCATCAGCCGTGCCTTGGCCTCCGGCGACTGGCTGGCAAAGCATTCACGGCGGGCAAAACCGGCCGCCTCGCCCACCGCCGCCACCTCGGCGGCGCGATCACCGCTGACCAGCGCCAGCGTCATGCCAGCGCGGCGCAGCTCGGCCAAAGGCGCCAACGCACCGGCATCGGGACAGTCGCGCAGGGTCAGCTCACCGAGCCACTCACCGTCGCGCGCTACCGCCACCCGGCTGCCGGCCTGCGACTCGTCGTTGCTCTCCGTCTGCGCCGGAAGGCCAAGTTCGGCGGCCAGCCAGGCCGGCTCGCCTATCCATAGCCGGGCGCCGTCGGCCAACACCAGCCGGCGCCCGCCGCCTGCCGCCTCGGCGATATCGACCGGCGCCTCCCCCATCGCCAGGCCGCGCTGATCGGCGGCCTGGCGCAGCGCCAGGCCCAGCGGATGCTCGCTGCCCCACTCCGCCTGGGCCGCCAGCCTCAGCAGCATTGGCTCGTCCACTCCCTCGGCCGGGTGGCACGCGGCCAGCTCAGCTTCGCCGCGGGTCAGGGTGCCGGTCTTGTCGAAGGCGGCGCTGCGCACCTGGCCCAATGATTCAAAAGCCGCCAGATCACGGAACACCACCCCATGGCGCAGCGCCTGGCTGCCGGCGGCGAGATTGGCCAGCGGAATCGCCAGCCCCACCGCGCAGGGGCACGCCACCACCAGCACCGAGAGCGCCCGTACCAGCGACTCCTCGACGGTTACGCCGGCCAACAGCAAACCACCGAGGGTCATCACCGCCAGCACCACGGCCAGCGGGCTGAGCCAGGCAGCGAAGCGGTCGGCCAGGCGCTGCAGCTCGCCCTTGCGCGCATGTAGCTCGAGCATCTGGCGATGCAGTCGATCGAGGTAGCCCTCGCCAGCGCGGGCCGTGACCAGCAGCGTGATCGCCTCGCCCAGGTTGCGACTGCCGGCCTGCAGCGCCGCACCGCGCTGGCGACTCACCGCCCGCGCCTCGCCGTTGAGCGGCGACAGGTCGAGCCAGGCCCTGTCGCTCTCCAGCACACCATCAAGCGGCACCAGCTCACCGGCGTCGACGCGAACTCGCTCGCCGAGGGCGACCTCGCCCAGCGCCCGCGGGCGAGGCGTATCGCCGTCCAGCACCTCGACCTCGTGCATGCGAGGATAGAGACGCGATAACTCCCGCAGCCCACGATAGCGGCACAGGGTCTCCACCAGCCGCCCCACCAGCAGCAGCAGGATCAGCATCACCGCGGTATCGAAATAGACCTCCGCCGAGCCGCGCCACAGTAGCCACACCGAGACCAGCACCGCGCCCAGCACCCCCAGGCTGATCAGCGCATCCATGCCCGGGCGCGCGGCGCGCAGGGTACGCCAGCCGGCACGATAGAAGGGCCAGCCGGCATAGCTCACCACCGGCACCGCGAAGGCCCCCGAGACCAGCGCCAGCACGAACTCCAGGTGCGTCCCGGGCAGTGCCCCGGCGTAGATCAACAGCGAGGCAAGCATGGTCCACATGCCAAAGCTGGCGCCCACTGCCAGGCGTAGGGTCAGGCGTCGGCTCTCGGCCTCGAGGCGACTCTCGGCGTCCTGGGCCGCCTCGAGGGGCACCAGCCGATAGCCCAGGCGGCGCACCCGCGGCGCCAGCGTTTCCAGGGCGATCGCCTCGGCGTCGCCGCTGAGGTGCACCGTGGCGGTGGCGTAGTTGACGCTGGCGCGCGTCACACCGCGGTGACGCGCCAGCACGCTCTCCACCGCCTGGGCACAGCTGGTGCACCACATGCCGTGCAGCGAGTAGAGCGCGGTGTCGGCATTGAGTGGCGAATGCGAAGCGTCGGGCATGGCCGTCCTTGGCGAATCGTTCGAGAAGATGCGTCAGCGTACCGCGGCCTAGCCGCTGGGCAGAATGCCCCGGGCATGGCAGTCTGCACGCAGAGACCTACGAGGATGCCTCATGCCCCCGCTTCACGCACGCCTGTCTGCCGTTCTACTCGCCCTGCTGCCCGCCGGCGCCGTGGCCAGCGATTGGCCGGCACCGATCGCCGCTCTGCAAGCCCAGGGCATGACCATCCATGGGGAATTCGAGGCCCTGGGTGGTATGACCGGCTACGCCGGCAGCTATCAGGGCCACGAGCTGGCCGCCTACCTGCTGCCCGACGGCGAGCACGTGATCGTCGGCACCCTGCAGGACGCCGAAGGCAACGACCTGAGCCGGCCAATGCTCGATGAAGTGATTCGCGGCGAGGAGGATGGTGAAAGCTTGGCGATGCTCGAACAGAGCGCCTGGATTGCCGAAGGCGAGGCCGAACGCATCGTCTACGTGTTCACCGACCCCTACTGCCCCTACTGCCAGCGGCTGTTCGACAAGGCACGCCCCTGGGTCGAGGCCGGCGAGGTACAGCTGCGCCACGTGATGGTCGGGCTGATGGAGCGCGACAGCCCGCGCACGGCCATTTCACTGCTGGCCGCCGACGACCCCAGCGCAGCACTGCTCGCCCATCATCGCGGCGAAGAGACGCCACGCCTGGAGACCCTGCCCCGCGACCTGGAGGAGGCGCTGTTCGACAATCACCAACTGATGGAGAGCTTCGGCCTGATGGCCACCCCGAGCATGGTCTACCAGGGCGAACGCGGCCTGCAGATGGCCCACGGCCTACCGGAAGAGGACGAGTTGGAGGCGATCTTCGGCGCGCCGCGTCCCTGATGCAGAGCCCACCTCACGCGATTTTCCGGGCTAGATACCAGCCGGCTGCCATGGCTGCCAGCATGGCGGCCAGCGGCCACGACAGCCCGGCGATGGAGGCCACCGCCGGCCCCGGGCAGTAGCCGGAGAGCCCCCAGCCGATGCCGAATAGCGCCGCCCCGCCGAGTAGCCGGGCATCCAGGTCGCGGCGGGTGGGCAGCTGAAAGCTGGCCTCGAACAGCGGCTTCCCCCGCGCCCACGCCAGCCGATAGCCGACGAAAGTGGTCGCCACCGCGCCACCCAGCACGAACATCAGGGTTGGATCCCAGGCCCCGGCCAGGTCGAGAAAGCCCAATACCCGCGCCGGATCGGTCATCCCGGATATCGCCAGGCCAAGCCCGAACAGCAGCCCGGCAACGTAGCCCGCCAGCGCCTTCATGCCCCACCTCCGATGACATGACGCACCACATAGACGGTCACGATCGCCGCCGCCAGGAAGGTCAGCGTTGCCACCAGTGAGCGCGGCGAGAGCCGCGCCAGGCCGCAGACGCCGTGCCCGCTGGTGCAGCCGCTGCCGAGTCCGGTGCCGACACCCACCAGCAGCCCGGCCAGCAGCATCAGCGCCACGCCGCCGGCGGGCGCGCCGATCACCGCCCCCGTCACGTCGACGGCGTCTCCGGACAGGTTACCGAGCCCGCCGCCCAGCGCCATGACCAGCAGCGGCCCGCTGACCAGGCCGAACAGAAAGGTCAGCCGCCAGGCGCTGTCGCCCTTGGGGCGGGCCCAGACCAGGCTCGACAGGATACCGCTGATGCCCGCGATGCGGCCCATGGCGGCCATCAACCACACCGCCGAGAGGCCGATCAGCACGCCTCCCACCAGCCCCTGCAGACTTGCCATCAGATCCATTCGTCTCTCCTGTTGTGTCTTACGTATTAGCGCTCGTTGAGCGGTGATGCCTCGTTGGCCGCCGGCTGGCGCGGTACCGAGACGGCGTCTCCGTGCAGCGCCCGCCAGGCATCGAAAGTGCTGAGGAAGACCTCGCCGCTCAGCTCGCGGCAGAAGGCGGTGTGCTTGAGGCGGTCCATCACCGGCCCCTTGACCTCGGCCAGATGCAGGGTCACGCCGGCATCCTGCAGCCGGGCATTGATCGCTTCGAGACTCTCCAGCGCCGACGCATCGATCCCGTTGACTGCTTGGCAGGCCAGCACCAGGTGCTCGAGTTCGGGTCGCCGCACGGCGAGCGCCATGACGGTGTCTTCCAGATAGCGGGCGTTGGCGAAGTAGAGGCTCTCGTCGACGCGCAGAATGGCCAGACGCGCGTCGGTTTCGACCCGATGGCGCTGCACGTTGCGAAAGTGCTCGGTGCCCGGCATGCGCCCCACCACGGCGCTATGCGGGCGGCTGGTGCGGTAGAGATGCAGCACCAGCGACAGCCCCACCCCGGCCAGAATGCCGCTCTCGACACCGTGGCCGAGCGTCACGGCGATGGTCGCCAGCATCGCCGTGGCATCGCTTCTCGAGTAGTCCCAGGTGCGCTTGATGGCCGGTACATCGACCAGCGTCAACACCGCCACGATAATCGTGGCCGCCAGGGTGGCGATGGGCAGGTAGGCGATCAGCGGGGTCAGCAGCAGTGCCGCCAGGCCAATGCCCAGCGCAGTGAAGGCGCCGGCCGCCGGGGTCTCGGCGCCGGCGTCGAAGTTGACCACCGAGCGGGCGAAGCCGCCGGTGACGGGCATCCCGCCGGTGAAGGATGCGGCGATATTGGAGGTACCCAACCCGATCAACTCCTGGTCGGGGTCGATGCGCTGCCGGCGCTTGGCGGCCAGGGTCTGGCCCACCGACACCGACTCGACGAAGCCGACCACGCTGATCAACAGCGCGGCCACCAACAGCTGGCCCCACAGGTCGCTGTCGAAGCCCGGAAGCGTCAGCGGCGGCAGGCCCGCCGGCACAGCGCCGACCACGGCGACGCCGCGCTGGTCGAGGCCTAGCCCCCAGGTGGCCAACGTGGTCAGCGCCACGGCAAGCAGCGGTGCCGCCTTGGTCAGCATGTCGGCCGGTCGCGGCGCCATGCCGAGCGCCACCAGAGTCGGCCTGAGCCAGCGCCGCGCCGCACAGAGCAACACCAACACCGCGGCGCCGATCAGCAGGGTCGGCAGGTGAGCGGCCCCAAGCTGACCGGCCAGGCCAACCAAGACTTCCAGCAGATGCTGGCCGCCAGCGTCCACCCCGAGCAGGTGTTGCAGCTGCCCCACGGCGATGATCAGCCCGGTGGCGGTGATAAAGCCGGAAATCACCGGATGGCTGAGGAAGTTGGCCAGAAAGCCCAGCCGCGCCAGTCCCATCAGGGTAAGGATCAGCCCCGACATCAACGCCAGCACCAGCGCCGCACCGAGGTATTCCGGCGAGCCCTGGGAAGCAATCTGGCTGACCGCCGCCGCGGTCATCAGCGACACCACCGCTACCGGCCCCACCGCCAGGGTGCGGCTGGTGCCAAACAGTGCGTAGACCAGCAGCGGTGCGATGCTGGCGTAGAGCCCCACCTCAGGTGGCAGCCCAGCCAGCATGGCATAGGCCAGCGACTGCGGGATCAGCATGATGGTCACGATGACCGCTGCCAGCAGGTCGCTGGCCAGGGTTTCCCTGCCATAACCCGGCAACCACTGCAGGATCGGCAAGTAGCGCTTGGGGTTCACGGGCAAGGCCTCAGAAGGTATTGATCGGCACCTTGAGATAAACCTGGCCGTTACCCTCGGCCGGCGGCATCTCCCCGGCACGCATATTGACCTGCACCGAGGGGATGATCAGCTTGGGCATGCCGAGGGTCGCGTCGCGCTCGGTGCGCATCTTGACGAATGCCTCTTCGCTGATGCCCTCATGGACGTGGACGTTATGCGCCCGCTGCTCGGCGACGCTGGTCTGATGCTGATACTCATCGCGATCCGGCGCCTTGTAGTCGTGGCACAGGAACAGCCGGGTCGCCTTGGGCAGGGCCAGCACCTTGTGGATGGAGCGATACAGGGTGCGGGCGTCGCCTCCCGGGAAGTCACAGCGGGCGGTGCCGTAGTCGGGCATGAACAAGGTATCGCCGACGAAGGCAGCGTCGCCGATCACATAGGTCAGGCAGGCCGGGGTGTGGCCCGGTGTGTGCAGGACCCGCCCTTCCAGCTCGCCAATGCGGAAAGTGTCGCCCTCCTCGAACAGGCGGTCGAACTGACTGCCGTCGCGGGCAAACTCGGTGCCGGCATTGAACGCCTTGCCGAACACCTCCTGCACCACGGTGATTTTGGCGCCAATGCCAGTCTTGCCGCCCAGCCGCTCATGCAGGTAGGGAGCCGCGGAGAGATGATCGGCATGCACGTGGGTCTCGAGGATCCACTCTACCGTGAGGCCATTGTCTTGCACGAAGGCGATGATCTCGTCGGCAGAGCGCACGTCGGTGCGCCCAGCGGCGTAGTCGAAGTCGAGCACCGAGTCGAGGATGGCACAGACACGGCTCGCAGGATCTTGGACCACATAGCTGAAGGTGTTGGTCGGCTCATCGAAGAAATGAGTGACGAGTGGCCGGTGCGCGTTCGTACTGGACATAGATGCGACCTCCATCGAAGTCAGGCTAGCGGATATAACACCACTATAGAGCACCTTTTCTTCTAACAATAGACTGTTTTTGAATATACAAACCTCGTTTCATGTCGGCCAATGGCTAAGCGCCCGTGACCTGAGAGGGGCACGGGCACCGAGGCCAGGCAATGCCTTCCAGCCCTACTTTTTTATCTTGCAGGTATTGATGCCCAGCAGGCTGTAGGCCGGACAGACGTTGAACAGCCCGGTGGCAAGTGGCAACACGCCGATCCAGCCCCAGGCACCGATGGTGCCGGTCAGGGCCATCAGGACCAGCAGTGCGCCAACCATGATTCGCGCCATCTTGTCGGCACCGCCCACGTTACGTTTGATGTTCATGATGACTCTCCGTCCGCGTTGCATGGCATCGTACCGACAGCCTGCTGGCTGCCAGCACGGCACCATCGTTCAAGGTGTCAGGCAGCTCAGAAGCTGAATACCGGTATGGCAGGATCACGCATCATCTCGGCCATGGCGCCCGGGGTGGCAACCCCTACCCCGTCGCGCAGGTCATCCTCGCCGTACTCGCTGTTGGGCAGAAAGATGGCGCAGACATCCACACCTGCCCCCTCGCCCATCATCATCTGCATCAGGCCCTCGGGCTTCACGCCACGCGGCCCCAGCTCGGTCTCGCTCTCATAGCCGTCGATGGCCAGCTCGCCGGCGGCATCGCAGAGCAGGATGTGCGGGGTGGTGCCCTGTTCGCGCATCGCGTTGGCCAGAATCATCGCCATGCCCTGAGTCTGCAGGGAGTCACTGGTCAGGATCACCAAGGCGCGCTCCGCATAGGCGTCATCGTCGTTGGCATGCTCATCGGCCATGGCCAGCGGTGAAAGTATCAACGTGGTCGCTGCAATCGCCGAGGCCCAGCATGATATTCTCATCACTTTCATAACATTTTCCTCTAAGGTAATAACTCAACATGGAGTCATCAGCCTAGCGCAGAGGAAGCCTCGCGACATGAGGTAAAACGCCGCAGCTTGACCTGGGTCAAGCAACGCTCAACGACGGCTAAAGCGTGATGCAGTCGCCATAGGCCGGTACCTCGGCCAGGATCCCGCTCTCGGCCAGCGCCGCCTGCAGCCGCTGCTGTGCTCCGGGCTCGCCGTGTACCAGATAGACGCGGGGGGTATTGCGAAAGGCGCCGATCCAGCCGATCAATTCGCGCTGTCCAGCGTGAGCGGAAAAGCCGCCCAGGGTATGAATCCGTGCCTTGACCATCAGCGCTTCGCCCAGCACCTTGACGCGCTCGGCACCGTCGACCAGGGCACGTCCCAGGGTGCCGGCGGCCTGAAAGCCGACGATCACTACCCGGGTACCGGGCTTGGCCAGGTTGTAGCGAAAGTGGTGGAGAATTCGTCCTCCGGTGCACATCCCGGCCCCGGCAATGATGATTGCCCCGCCGTGGATGCGATTGATGGCCATCGACTCCTCCACCGTACGGGTCAGTCGCAGTCCCGGCAGGTACTGGCTGGGATCGCCCTGGGCAGCAACGTTGAGCACCTTGAGGTCGTCGCGGTTGAGCGCTGCCTTCTTGCGCGCATAAAGCTCGGTGACGCGAATCGCCATGGGGCTGTCGAGGAAGATGCGCTGCTGCTTGAGACGCCCCTGATGGTAGAGCACGCTGAGATGGTAGAGCACTTCCTGGGTGCGCCCCACCGCAAAGGCCGGAATCAGCACGTTGCCGCCAGCGGCATGGGCCTGCTCGAGCACCTCGGCGAACTCCTCCAGGGTCTCCTCCAGCGGACGGTGATCGCGGTCACCGTAGGTGCTCTCCATCAGCACCACGTCGGCATCGCGCGGCTTCTCGGCAGGATGCATCAGCACCGAGTCCGGGTTGCCCAGATCGCCGGAGAACACCAAACGCCGCTGGCGCCCGCCGGCGGGCACGCCGAGTTCGACGATCGCCGAGCCGAGGATATGCCCCGCATCGCGAAACACCAGGCTGGCGTCACCGCCCAGTGACACCACCTGCCCATAGCCGTGGGGCACGCAACGTGCCAGAGTGCGCTCGACATCGTCGAGCTCGTAGAGCGGCTCGAGCAGCGGTTTGCCGGCCTTGCGCCGCCACTTGTTGTCCCACTCGATATCCTTGGCCATCACGAAGGCGGCATCGCGCAGCATGATGTCGAGCAGCTCGGCGGTATCTCGGGTGCAGTGAATGGGCCCGGTGAAACCTTCGCGTACCAGCTTGGGGAGCAGCCCGGCGTGGTCGAGGTGGCCGTGGGAGAGCACCACCCCGTCGAGCCGGGTGGCCAGTGTGCCGAACGACTCGGCGTTGGCACGATCGGCATCCGGCCCGCCTTGATGCAAGCCGCACTCGAGCAGCCAGCGGTGCCCGCGCCCGCCGTCGTGGTACTCGAGCAGATAGCGCGAGCCGGTGACCTCACCGACTGCCCCCAGAAACGTCAGACTGGCCATGGTAACTCCCGCCGTGAAGGGTGATACCTCCAGCATATGCGAGATAAGGCGAGCCGGCGTTGATCCAGTACAGCCGTTGGGCTGAGGCTATACCTTCCCCTGGTTGTCGAGTTCCACCGCGGCGTGCATGCGCTCGAGCAGATCCGGGATGGCGGCCTGCACGCGGTTCCAGCTGGGAATGAAGGGCTTGTCGCGGGGGTTGTCGAGAAACGCCGCGCCGGCCTCCATGATATTGCTGGCGAACAGCTCAACCGCCTGCTCTTCGCTATGCCGGTCGAGCTTCAGGCCATTCATCATGGCATCGTTGTCATAGGCCTCGATCAGGTCCAGGGCGATGCGGTAGTAGGTGGCCTTGATGGTGCGGAAACTTTCGGCGTTGATCTGTACGCCAAGGGTGGCCAGCTTGCGATACAGCGCCTTGGCAATATCCAGGCTCATGCGATTGAGCCCGCCTGACGGGTCTTCCTGCGAGACCGGCTGATGCTTGTGATCGTAGATATCGGCGATATCCACCTGGCACAGCCGCTTGGTGGAGTAGTTGCGGTGCACCTCGGAGAGCACGCCGATCTCGAGCCCCCAGTCGCTGGGGATACGGATGCCGTTGAGCACGTCGGCGCGCATCGAGAACTCGCCGGAGAGCGGATAGCGGTAGCTGTCCAGGTAATCGAGATAGGGCAGCGGGCCATAGATCTTCTTCAGCGCCCGGATCAGCGGGGTCACCATCAGTCGTGCCACGCGACCGTTGAGCTTGCCGTCGGCGATACGTGAATAGTAGCCCTTGCAGAACTCATAGTTGAACTGGGGATGCGCCACCGGGTAGATCAGCCTGGCCAGCAGGCTGCGGTCGTAGGTGACGATATCGCAGTCGTGCAGCGCCACCGCCTCGGCGCGTCGCGAGGCCTGGATATAGCCGGAGCAGAACCATACGTTGCGCCCCTTGCCCGGCTCCTGGGGCGAGATGTTCTCGGCGGCCAACTCCTCGTCGAGCGCCTTGAGCCGTGGGCCGTCGTTCCACAGGATGCGATGATGTTGCGGCAGCCGCGAGAAGAACTCGCGGGCGTGGAGGAACTGCTCGCGGTCGGCGCGATCCAGGCCAATGACGATCTCGGAGAGATACGGCACCTTGGCCAGCTCATCGACGATATGCGACAGCGCCGGCCCCTCCAGCTCGGAGTAGAGCGACGGCAGGATCAGGCCCATGGGCCGGCGCATCGAGAAGCGCACCAGATCGGCCTCCAGCGCCTCTATCGGCCGCTGGGTCAGGTTATGGAAGTTGGTAATGATACCGTTCTGATAGAAATCGCTCATCGCTCGCGCTCCTTGCCATTGGCGCCGTCACCGACGGCCTCGGGAATCTCGTCGCCCCACCAGTGTTCGAGCCCTTCCACCCAGCCCCTGGGACCATCGCCCGTGGCGCAGTAGAGCATCGGGTTGCCGACCTCGACGCGCTGGCCATGGTGGCCGGGGATCAGCACTGCCCGGTCCACCGCGTCGAGCATGGGGACGTCATTCGGCCCATCGCCTAGCCCCATTGTGAGGGGCCGGCTACCGCGCAGCGACGTGAAGCGCTCGATCAACCAGTCCACCGAGGCGCCCTTGTGCACTTCCCCCATCACATGCCAGAAACGCCCGCCGCGGGTCAGCTGCAGGCCATCATCAGCCAGTGCCTGGCGAAAGCGCGAAAGCGCCGCGTCGTCGTCCTGCCAGATCAGTGGCTCGCTACCCTCGCGCACCCGGGCCTGGCGAGCCGCCGGCTCGGACAGCCCGGTCAGGGCGATTATCTTATCGAGGGACATACCGCCCATGCCCTGAAAACGCACGCCAAGCCGCTCACGGATCACCTCGAGTCGGGTGCGAATAAAGCCGATATCCAGCCCCGGCGTCTTGATCACCAGGCCATGGGGGGCGGCAGGGTCGCGATCCAGCCGCGCATGCTGCCAGGCCGGCGGCAGCCCGATCACCGCGCCGTTCTCGGCGATGAATGGGCTCCTGGCCAGGCCCAGCTCGAGCCGCAGCGAAAGCAGCTCAGCGCGGGTCTTGCTGGTCACCGGGATCACCGTGACGCCCGCCGCCGCGAGGCGCCCAAGCCACGGTTTGGCCGGCGACCAGTCGTAGCTGTCATGGTCGAGCAGCGAGCCGTCGAGATCGGTGAAGACCAGGCGTGGCGGTAACACGGGAGCGTGATTCATACGGCACCTGCTGGCGTGCAAGGGAGTGCGCATGGCGGCACATTACTGGTGACACTAGCACGTGGCGTGCCAGTTCGCCGTGATCACCGGTCCGTCAGGCCCCGCAAGGAGTATTGCCTGATCGGGCACCGTTAGGCGCCAACCCTACGCACCAACCCGGCGCACCCAACTGCACCAAAACAATGCAATATGCGCATAGCAAAACGCTCCGCCGAGGCGGAGCGCTTGATCCTGCGATGTCAGCAAAGCAGCGTGTCGATCAGTCGCGATACACCGGCAAACGGGCACAGACCGCCTCGACCTTGGCCTTGACCTCGGCCTCGATGCCCTCGCTGCTCTCGCCTTTGGCCATCACGTCGAGGATATCGCAGATCCAGCCGGCGAGATCCTTGCACTCAGCCTCGCCGAAGCCGCGGGTGGTCACCGCCGGAGTACCGATACGCAGCCCCGAGGTCACGAAGGGGCTCTGCGGGTCACCGGGTACGGCGTTCTTGTTGACGGTGATATGGGCGCGGCCCAGGGCGGCGTCGGCGTCCTTGCCGGTGAGGCCCTGCTTGACCAGCGACAAAAGGAAGAGGTGATCCTCGGTACCGCCGGAGACCACGTCGAAGCCGCGTTCGATGAACACGCCGGCCATCGCCTGAGCATTCTTGACCACCTGCTGCTGGTAGGCCTTGAAGTCCGGCGCCATGGCCTCCTTGAAGCAGATCGCCTTGGCGGCGATAACGTGTTCCAGCGGGCCGCCCTGGCCACCCGGGAAGACCGCCGACTGCAGCTTCTTCTCGATGTCGGCATCGTTCTCGCTGGAGAGGATCAGGCCGCCACGCGGGCCGCGCAGGGTCTTGTGGGTGGTGGTAGTGACCACGTGCGCATGGGGCAGCGGCGTCGGGTAGACGCCTGCCGCCACCAGCCCGGCGACGTGGGCCATGTCGACCAGCAGGTAGGCGCCTACCTCGTCGGCAATCTCGCGGAACTTGGCCCAGTCGATGATCTGGGAGTAGGCCGAGAAGCCGGCGATGATCATCTTCGGCTGGTGCTCGCGAGCCAGGCGCGCGACCTCTGCGTAATCGATCAGGCCGTCTTCGCCAAGGCCGTACTGCACCGCGTTGTAATGCTTGCCCGAGAAGTTGGGCTTGGCGCCGTGGGTCAGGTGACCGCCGGCGTCGAGGCTCATGCCGAGGATGGTATCACCGGGCTTGACCAGCGCCTGGAAGACCGCGCCGTTGGCCTGGGAACCGGAGTGCGGCTGGACGTTGGCGTAGCTGGCGCCGAACAGCTGCTTGGCGTAGTCGATGGCCAACTGCTCGACGATATCGACGTATTCGCAGCCGCCGTAGTAGCGCTTGCCGGGGTAGCCTTCCGCATACTTGTTGGTGAGCTGGCTGCCCTGAGCTTCCATCACTCGGGGGCTTGCATAGTTCTCGGAAGCGATCAGCTCGATGTGCGCCTCCTGGCGTGCGACTTCCTTGTTCATCGCATCCAGCAGGGCATCATCGAAACCGGCAATCGTCATATCACGGCTGAACATCGTCGTGGGTCCTCAATCGGGGGCGAGCGATAGGAGAAATCGAGAGACATTATGATACCCCAGGCCCCGCCCCCTTTCACATGAAAGGGGGTCATAGGCGCCCGAGTATTTCTCACCTTGGCTTTAGCCTGGCTAAAGCCAAGAGCGACTCACGCTTCACCAAGCAAGCCCAAGCTCTGCATCGGCGTCTGGCGGCGTACGCTACGCGACAGCGCATGGCCGATCACGCCGATCAGCAACGCACCGCCCAGCGGCAGCGTGAGCCACAGGCCCCAGTGGATTCTCGGGGCGAGGTCGAACCAGGCGAGATAGACCCCCGCCGCGGCCAGCTCGGCGAGCAGCGCGCCCATCAGGCCACTGGCAAAGCCGAGGATGGCAAACTCGGCGCCCTGGACCCGCGAGATCAAGCGGTCACCGGCACCGAACACCCGCAGTAAGCCGCTCTCGTGGGCGCGGGTCGGACGGCTGGCGGTGAGCGCCGCATACAGCACGCTAACCCCCGCCAGCAGCACGAAGCCGAGCACGAACTCCACTGCACGAGTGACCTGGGTCAGCAGTTCGCGTACCTGGCCGAGGATTGCCTCGACGTTGAGCAGCGACACCCCGGGGAACTCACGCACCAGGGCGCGGCTGATGTCATCGCGCTCGCGGTCGAGGTGGAAGGCGGTGATATAGCTATGGCCATAGCGCTCCAGCACCTCGGGCGGGAAGATCACGAAGAAGTTGGGCCGGAAGCTGTCCCAGTCCAGATTGCGCAGGCTGGTGAGCTCGCCGACGATCTCATCGCTCCCGATACTAAAGGTCATGGTGTCGCCCAGCGACAGGCCCAGTCGCTCGGCGAGCCCATCTTCTACCGAGATCGGCACCCGCCCCTCGGTCACGCCGGGACCGGCATCGAACCATTGGCCAGCCACCAGCCGGTTACCGTCGGGCAACGTCTCGCGCCAGGTGAGGTTGAGCTCGCGACGCAGCGAACCGTCGCTGCGGGCGTCGGCGGGTACCGCATCGCGTGGGGGCTGGTCATTGATCGCCGAGATACGGCCGCGCACCATCGGGTAGAGGGTGGTGCGCTCGTCGACGGCATCGTCGAGGGTGTCGATAAAGGCGTCGCGCTCGCCGGGCTGGATATTGATGGCGAAGTAGTTGGGCGTATCCTCCGGCAGCTGATCCTGCCAGGTGGTCAACAGGTCGCCACGTACCAGCGCGATCATCGCCATGGCAGCGAAGGTCACCGAGAACGCCAGCAGTTGGCCAAGGCTGGCACTGCGCCGCCGCGCCAGCTGCTGGGCACCGAGGCGCAGCGCCTGGCGCTTGGCACCGCCCTGGGGCAGACGCGTGGCCAGGCGCAGCACCACGCCCAACAGCAGCGCCCCGAGCCCCCACAGCACCACCAGCATGATCAAGCCACCGAGCAGCAGACCGAAGGCGAGCTGCGGGTCACCCGAGTAGAGCCACAGCAAGCCACCGAAGACCAGGCTGGCCACGACCACCACTAGCCACGCCGAGGCGGGCAACGGGTCGAGCTCGCGGCGCAGCACCTTGAGCGCGCTGACACGCTTGAGGCGCAGCAGCGTCGGCCCAGCAAAGCCGGCCAGCACCGCCAGGGCAGTCAACACACCGAGCAGCAGCGGCAGCGGTCCCGGTGGCGGCAGCTCGATGGGCAGGAAGGCGGTCAGCAGCCACAGCAACCCGGCCTGGCCAGCGAGGCCCAGCAGTGCCCCCACCACCGACGCCGCCAGCGCCAGCCACAGCAGCTGCAGGGCGAACAGTCGCGTCAGCTGACGCTGGGTGGCGCCGAAGCAGCGCAGCAGCGCGGCGGTATCCAGGTGGCGATCGACGTAGCGACGGGTGGCCATGGCCACCGCCACCCCAGCAAGCAACACCGCGGCCAGTCCGGCCAGGCTCAGGTACTGCTCGGCGCGGGCCAGCGCATTGCCAAGCTGGGGGCGGTCACGACGCACATCACGAATCTCCACACCCTCGGCGGTCAATTCGCGCAGCTGCGGCGTCACCGTATCGACCGCCGCCGGTGAACCCCGTGCAAGCAACGAGAACTCGATGCGCGAGCCGGGCTGCACCAGGCCGCTGGCCTCGGCGTCCGCCTGGTGCATCATGAGGCGCGGGTTGAAGTTGGCAAAGCCGCCGGACTGATCGGGCTCGCGCTCGATCAGTCCGCTCACCAACAGCTCGACATCGCCGACGCGCACGCTGTCCCCTGGCGCCACCTCGAGCAGCTGTGCCAGGCGCGGAGCCAGCCATGCCTCCCCGGGAGAGGGCCCATGCGCCACCAGTTCGAGCCCCTCACCGGCATCGAGGTGCACCTCGCCATACAGCGGATAGCGGTCATCGACCACCTTGAGGCTGGCGGGCTGGAAGGCGTCGTCGACGCTGACCATGGAGACCATGCCGATCTGCTCGCTGACCGTTAGGTCGTTCTCTTCCAGCAACTGGCGCAGGGCATCATCGAAGGGCCGGCCCTGCTCCAGGGCCAGATCACCGCCCAGCAGCTGTCCGGCCTGACGCTCCAGGCCACGCTCCAGCCTGTCGAGAAAGAAGCCGATCATGGTCGAGGCGGCTACCGCCAGGGCAAGCGCCACGAACAGCGCGCGCACGTCGGCGGCGCGCAGATCACGCCGCATGCCGCGCAGTGACCAGCGCAATGCCCCGAACCCTCGGCTGTGGCGACGGGCGCTCAACGGTGAGCTTTCAGCGACACTGCTCATGCCTCGACCTCTTCCAGCAGCAGCGGCTCGAGCTGACCGCCATCCAAACGCAGGCAACGGTCACAGCGCCGCGCCAGGGCATGGTCGTGGGTGACCAGGACCAGCGTCGTGCCTGCCTCGCGGTTGAGCGCAAACAGCAGGTCGATGATGCGCTTGCCAGTTGCCGGGTCGAGGTTGCCGGTGGGCTCATCGGCGAACACCAGTTGGGGGTCGGTAACAAAGGCACGGGCAACCGCCACACGCTGCTGCTCACCGCCGGAGAGCTGCTTGGGCAGGTGGCTGAGCCGCTCGCCCAGGCCCACCCGGGTCAGCCAGTCACGGCCGCGCTGCTCGCTGTCGGTCAGTGGTGCTAACTCCAGCGGCAGCAGCACGTTCTCGAGCGCCGTCAGGGTGGGCAGCAGTTGGAAGTTCTGGAACACGAAGCCGACGCGACCGGCGCGCAGCTGGGCGCGGCCATCCTCGTCGAGGTTCGCCAGCGGTTCACCGAATAGGCTCAGCTCGCCGCTGGTGGGCTGATCCAGCGCCGCCAGCAGCCCCAGCAGCGTCGACTTGCCGGCACCGCTGGCACCCAGAATCGCCAACGTCTCTCCGGGGAACACATCGAGGTCGAGATCGCTCAAAATGGTTAGCGGCTTGTCGCCGCTGGTGACCTGCTTGCCCAAGCCTCGGGCGTGTAGAATCGCGGTAGCATCCGTCTTCAAGGAGTTTGACATGACAAGCGGTTTCCCTGTGCTGGGGTTGGCTGGTGATCTGCGCCAACGCATCGCCCGCGCGCTCGTAGCGGGCGCAGTAAGTATCGTGACCATCATCGCATGGCCTGTGGCCCATGCCGACACATCCCCCACCCTGCTGGTGCTGGGCGACAGCCTCAGTGCGGCATATGGCATCGAACAAGAGGAGGGCTGGGTGCATCTGCTCAACGAGCGACTCGATGGCGAGGTGGCAGTCGTCAACGCCAGCATCAGCGGCGAAACCACCTCCGGTGGCGCCCAGCGCCTGCCCGACCTGTTGGGACAGCACGAACCGCAGTTGGTGCTATTGGAGCTTGGTGGCAACGATGGCCTGCGCGGCCTACCCCCGCAGCAGATGCGCCACAACCTGGCCGACATGATCGAAGCCAGCCAGGCCGCGGATGCCGAGGTGCTGCTGCTGGGCATCGATATCCCTCCCAACTACGGTCAGGCCTATCGCGATGCCTTCACCGGTGTCTATCGGGACCTCGCAGAGGAGTACGACGTCGCCCTCGTGCCCTTCCTGCTCGATGGCGTGGCGCTGGAGGACGGGATGATGCAGTCCGATGGCATTCACCCGACCGCCAGCGCTCAACCTGTCATTCTGGACAACGTCTGGCCTGAATTGGAACGCTGGTTGGAGCAAAGGGGGGCGACGCTGGCCAGTGGTTCAGCCCAGTGACTGGCAACCGAACCATACGTGGACTAAAATTGGACCTTCTGGAATTAACCGGACATCGCCATGCGCACTGAAACCATCAGTTACCTGAAGCAGAATGCGGCCACTCTCGATGTAGCAGAACCGCTGGTGATTACCCAGAAAGGGAAGCCCACTTATGTGGTCCAATCGTATGCGGCTCATGAGCGGCGCGAGCAGGCCATTGCCTTGCTCAAGCTGCTGAGCCTGGGCGAGAAAAGCCGCGAGGACGGCAAGACCATGAGCGCCGATGAATTCATGGAAAAAGTCAGGGCCCGCCACGCCAGTAGACGCGGCGAGTCGATGTAACGGCGCCTCAAGTGAACGTGACAATCGAAGAGACCGCTGACGCCTCGCTCGAAACCTGTGAAAACTTCTTGCTCGACGAGCTGGGCCTCCCATTGTACAGGGTAGAGGACATTTCCCTGCACCTCATCGCCACCGCGGTCGAACGCCTTTCGACTCACCCCAATACCTATCCTGTGTGCCGGTTAGCCCTTGAACTCGGCATTGGCCATTATCGAGAGCTGCTGGTGGACGGCTATCGCATCATCTATCGCCTTTGGCCGGAACAGGAGCAGGTTTCCGTTTTCCTGTTCGCGCACCAGCGTCAGGACTTCAAGCATTTGCTCTTCGAATATCAGCTGCTCTCTTGAGCCGCTGGCGTCTTCTGCCACTGCTGCAGCCCAAGCCCACCGAGGATCAGCACCAGCCCCACCAGGGTCGAGGCCATGATCGGCTCGCCGACTATCAGGAACAGCAGCAGCAGCGAGACCGGTGGTGAAAGGAAGATCAGATTGGCGACTCGCGCCGTACGCGAGATACGCTGCACGGCAAACTGCCACAGCACGAACGCCACACCCATCTCGAATAATCCGACGTAGATGCCCGCCGAGAGGCCGCCCCAACCGTGCCACTGCAGTCCCGGCCCAAGCGTCATCAGCAACAGCGTCAGCACCGGCAGGCCAACGCTGAAGTTCTGCCACTGGGCCACCAGCGGCGGGCGATGGTCACGTGCGTTGAACAGCCAATAGAGCGCCCAGAGCAGCGTCGAGGCCAGGGCCAGGGCCACCCCCAGCGGATCGGCAAAGGCCACATCGAACACCGCCCCGCGTGTGGCGATCACCCACACGCCAGCGTAGGCAATCAGGCCAGCGGCAACATCAATGCGGGTCAACCGCTGCCCGAGAATGGGTACCGCCAGCAGCGCCATGGCCAGTGCCCAGGTGTAGTTGAGAGCCATGGCCTCCTGGCCCGGCAGGCGGTCGTAAGCAGCAAACAGCAGCAGATAGTAAGCCACCGGATTCATCAGCCCGGCCCAGGCGGCGGTTCGCCAGCCTTGCCGCAGCGCGACAGCCATGTCGCCCTGGCGCGTCACCAGTACGCCCAGCAGCCCCCAGGAGACCAGCGCTGCAAGCCACATCAACTCCAGTGGCGACATGTAATCCAGCGCCACCTTGAAGGCAGTCGCCACCGTCGACCATAGCGCGACGGCCCCGAGGCCGCACAGCATCGCCTGACGTTCCTGTGTCATGTGCTCTCCTTGGAGGGTGGCTCAGCGATCGACGTGCCCCAGATCACGCTGCGGGTCTAGGCGATCGCGTACCAGCCGCTTGAGCGCCTTGCTGTCGGGGAAGCCATCGTCGCGCTTGCGCTCCCAGATCGACTCGTGGTCATAGAAAATCTCGAAATGGCCGCCGTGGCTGGGTACCAACGCGACCTCGTCAAGGGCCTCACCAAAGGTGGAAAGTAACTCTTGGGCCAGCCAAGCGCTGCGTAACAGCCATTGGCACTGGGTACAGTAGTGGATGCGGATGCGTGACATCGCGGCCGTCCTGTCGCAACAATGAAGCTCCCGATGATACCAGCCAAGGAGCCTACATGGCCGCCCCCGACATCAGCCAGACCCGCCTCTATGAGTGGCTGACCGGCGATGACGACAGCCGCATGTGCAAGGACATTCCCGATGAGGCCTGTCATGAGCAACCGCGAAATTTCTCCCTGCATCTGCTGGCAGCGCTGGGTAACAAGCTGGCCGATGAGCTGGCTAGCGCCAGGTTGGTGCTGCCGTGGCTGCTGGGGGTGATCGGCGCCCCGCTGTGGATGGTAGGCCTGCTGGTGCCGATCCGCGAATCGGGCTCATTGCTGCCGCAGCTGTTCGTGGCCGGTTTTATCCGTCTCAAGCCCAAGCGCAAGTGGGCCTGGGCCATCGGCGGCGGACTGCAGGCCGCAGCCGCCCTGCTGCTGGCACTGCTGGCGCTGTTCGGCGCTGGGGGAGTGGGCGGCGCACTGGTGTTGGCGGCCCTGGTAATGCTGTCGCTGGCGCGGGGGATATCGTCGATTGCCACCAAGGACGTGCTGGGCAAGACCATCAGCAAACAGCGCCGCGGTACCCTGATGGGCTGGAGCGGCAGCGTGGCGGGCGCCGCAACCCTCATCGCCGGTGCGGTATTGATGCTATTCGACGAACGCCCCGGCGAACTGGCGTTGGCGGTGTTGCTTTGCGTGGCGGCATTTAGCTGGGCGCTGAATGCGCTGTGTGCCGCACGGATCGTCGAAGTACCGGGTGCCGTGGAGGGCGGCGAGAACGCCTGGGACAGTATCAAGCTGGGACTGCGTTTGCTGCGCGACGACCGCGACTTTCTGCACTTCAATCTGGCCCGTGCCCTGCTGCTTGCCAGCGCCCTGGCACTGCCCTATATCGCCCTGCTCGGCCAGCAGCAGAGTGGTACTGAGCTGGGCGGACTGGGCATTCTGATCGTCATTTCGGGCCTGGCCGGAATGCTGGCCAGCCCGCTGTGGGGCAAACGCGCCGATGCCTCGAGCCGGCAAGTGATGCGCGACGCCGGTCTGGGAACCACGCTGTGCTGCCTGCTGGTGGCCGGCGTCGCCTGGTTACCCGGTGGCTGGAGCGAGACGGTGTGGCCCTATGCACTGGGCTACGGGCTGCTGGTGGTGGTCCACGCGGGGGTACGCCTGGGACGCAAGACCTATCTGGTCGACATGGCCAGCCACGACCAACGGGCGCTCTATGTAGCGCTGTCGAATACCCTCACAGGTGCGCTGATGCTGGTCGTGGGTGGTGTCATCGGCGCGCTGGCCCAGTGGTTGGGCACTACCGCACTGCTGGCGATACTCGCCGCCACCGCCCTGAGTGCCGCCTTCTGTGCCCAGCGCTTGCCCGAGGTCGAGCAGTGAGCATTATCCACTCAAAACGGCAACACATTGAAATGCCAGCCACGTCTGGCCATTATGTAGCCAGACGAAGGTTAACGAACTCGGGTACGATAGGAACGCGCGCGCATGAAAAGACCGCCCATGATCAGCCCAGCCCTGCTGGAACGCATCATCGATGCCTCGGAAGACGGCATCGTGGTGGCCGAGCAGGAGGGTGACGAAAACATCCTGATATACGTCAATCAGGGCTTCGAGCGCCTGACCGGCTATAGTGCCGATGAGATCCTCTACCGCGACTGCCGCTTCCTGCAGAACGATGATCGCGACCAGCCGGGTCTCGACAACATTCGACAGGCGCTGGCCGAGGGGCGGCCATGCCGTGAAGTGCTGCGCAACTATCGCAAGGACGGAACGCTGTTCTGGAACGAACTGTCGATCACCCCGATGTTCGATGACGCCGACCAGCTGACCTACTACATCGGCGTCCAGAAGGATGTGACCGAGCGCGTCGAAGCCCAGCTCGAGGTCGAGCGGCTACGCGCCGAGCAGGGCCACTGAGCCCCTGACCCACCCGAGCAGCAAAAAAACCGCCTCCCACCTCTTGCTCTACCCAGCCGTCGAGGCTATAAGGCCATCAGGATGCCACGTCATCCTGATGGTAGCCACGCTGCTGCCATTGACCGCTATCTCCCAACAGCATCGTCGAGATAGCCCTATCGATCTTTCGACCGGTCATGGGAGGGCATCGCATGCGCCGAGATCATCTCACCAATACCCTCAGCGACGAGCAGGACATTTTCGACGCCGTCAATGACGACAGCTACCTCCCCGAGCAGGAACCCCGCACCCGCAGTAGCTCGCGTGCCGATACCCTACGCGCGCGCCGCCAGGTAGAGAGCCTGCTCGAGGAGCGACGCCTCAAGCGCGCCATCGAGGACGACTGGCTGCTCGACGACGAAGAGGAGTAGCGCCAACCCGAGACATCATCTTGGGCGGCGCCACTGGGTAAACTAGCCATTCGTCGCCCCGGCCACTATCATCGTGGCCACTGAAACCCGCAACCCAGATGGAATCCCATGGCGCAATACGTCTACACCATGAATCGGGTGGGCAAGGTCGTGCCCCCCAAGAAACACATCCTCAAGGATATCTCACTGTCCTTCTTCCCCGGCGCCAAGATCGGCGTGCTGGGCCTCAACGGCGCGGGCAAGTCGACCCTGCTGCGCATCATGGCCGGCGTGGATACCGAGTTCGAGGGTGAAGCGCGGCCAATGCCAGGTATCAATGTCGGTTACCTGCCCCAGGAACCCGAACTCGACGATGCCAAGAACGTCCGCGAGACCGTCGAGGAAGCGCTGGGCGAGATCAAGGCCGCTCAGGAAAAGCTCGACGCCGTGTATGCCGCCTACGCCGAGCCGGACGCTGACTTCGACGCCCTGGCCAGCGAGCAGGCGCGTCTAGAGAACATCATCGAGGCCTCCGACGCCCATAACCTGGACCGTAAGCTCGAGGTCGCCGCCGAGGCACTGCGACTGCCCCCCTGGGAGGCTCAGGTGGGCAACCTATCCGGCGGTGAGCGCCGCCGGGTGGCGCTGTGCCGCCTGCTGCTGTCGAGTCCCGACATGCTGCTGCTCGACGAGCCCACCAACCACCTCGACGCCGAGTCGGTGGCCTGGTTGGAGCGTTTCCTGCACGACTACAGCGGCACCGTGGTGGCGATCACCCACGACCGCTACTTCCTCGACAACGTCGCCGGCTGGATCCTCGAGCTTGATCGCGGTCAAGGCATTCCCTTCGAGGGCAACTACTCACAGTGGCTGGAATCCAAGGAGAAGCGCCTCGAGCAGGAGGCCAAGCAGGAGGCCTCACGCCAGAAGGCGATCAAGCAGGAGCTGGAGTGGGTTCGCTCCAACGCCAAGGGCCGCCAGGCCAAGAGCAAGGCGCGCCTCAATCGCTTCGAGGAGATGCAGTCCGGCGACTTCCAGAAGCGCAACGAGACCAACGAGATCTATATTCCGCCCGGCCCGCGCCTGGGTGACAAGGTCATCGAGTTCCACGGCGTCAGCAAGCGCTTCGACGACAAGCTGCTCTACCAGGATCTATCGTTCAGCGTACCCAAGGGCGCCATCGTCGGCATCGTCGGCGGCAACGGCGCCGGCAAGTCGACGCTGTTCAAGCTGATCACCGGCAAAGAACAGCCTGATAGCGGCGAGGTGGTGCTCGGTGACACCGTGGACATCGCCTACGTCGAGCAGCTACGCGACGCCCTCGATGACAAGCAGACAGTGTGGGAAGCGGTCTCTGGTGGTCAGGATATCCTCAATATCAACGGCTATGAGGTCTCGTCACGCGCCTACGTGGGCCGCTTCAACTTCAAGGGCAACGACCAGCAGAAGCGACTCAGCGAGCTCTCCGGCGGTGAGCGCGGACGCCTGCAGCTGGCGCAGACTCTCAAGCAGGGCGCCAACGTGCTGCTGCTTGATGAACCCTCCAACGACCTCGATATCGAGACCCTGCGGGCATTGGAAGAGGCGCTGCTGGCTTTCCCCGGCTGCGCCATGATCATCTCCCACGACCGTTGGTTTCTCGACCGGGTGGCCACGCATATTCTGGCCTTCGAGGGCGACTCGGAGGTGGTGTTCTTCGAGGGCAACTACCAGGAGTACGAAGAGGATCACCGTCAGCGGGTCGGTAACGACACGCCCAAGCGCATGAAGTACAAGCGCATCGACGCCTGATCGCCCTGCACTGAAACGCACAAGGCCCCGCCAATGGCGGGGCCTTGCGTGTTTTGTGGTCGTCTAAGAGCACGACTCGGCTCGGGGGTCAGCGTCGTCCGCGAATCAGCGAGACCACGAACAAGATCAGAAATAGCACGAACAGGATCTGTGCAATGGTCGATGCGACCCCGGCAATGCCGCTAAAGCCCAGTACGGCGGCAATCACGGCAATGATAAGAAACAGCATGGCGTTGCCAAGCATGGGAACTCCTTTCCTCTGTTATCGATCCTCCGGATCCATACCACGATCCGGCGCTCCATTGGCCGACGCGATGTCAGCCATCCGCTACAGCCTTGTTCGGATTGACCGACACGTCAAGTCCGTGTCATTGGCCGATAGGCTACGAATACAACGACGGCTCGCCTTCCGGGCGGGTCTTGAAGCGCCGATGCAGCCATAGGTACTGCTCGGGATGCTTGCGAATCGCAGCTTCGATGAAGGCGTTGATGCGCGCCGCATCGGCGACTTCGTCACCGCTGGGGAAGTTCTCCAGCGGCGGCAGGTACTCGAGGGTGTAGGTGCGATTGTCCGGGTTGCGATGGAACATCAGCGGCATGACCGGCGCGCCGGTCATGCGAGCGATCTTGGCGGTCAGCTTGATCGAGGCGGCGTCGACGCCGAAGAACGGCGCAAAGACGCTGACATCACGACCGAAGTCCTGATCCGGCGAGTACCAGACGTGATGCCCGGCCTTGATCCGTCGCACCACACCACGCAAGTCATGGCGATCGATGGCGGTGCCAAAGATCCGCTTGCGGGCTCGGGTCATGAAGCGCTCGAACAGCGCGTTATTGTGCGGTCGATAGACCACGTCGGCGGGAAAGAACAGCGAGTGCAGCGCGCCGCCGAGATCGAGGGTCGAGAAGTGCACGCCGATGATCAGTGCCCCTTTGCCCTCGGCCTGCACCCTGGCCATATGCTCCTGCCCCTTGAAGGTAACGCGATGGCGCAGATGCTCCGGGTCGCGGCACCAGCCGGTGGCGGTTTCGAGAATGCCGATTCCATTGGCCAGAAAGGTCTCGCGCACCAGCCTACGCTGCGCCGTTGCATCGAGCTCGGGAAAGCACAGCGCGATATTAGTTTCGGTGATGCGCCGACGGCGCTTGGCCAGACGCCAGGCCAGCCAGCCGATGGTTCGCCCCACCACCAGCTTGACGCGCCACGGCAGCCAGGCACCGACCCGCATCAGGCCGATGGCAAGGCCCGCCCCCCAATAGCGCGGATGGAGAAACGACGAGGAAGCATCCTTGGACATGGTGGTCTCGCAGCTGAAATCAGCCGCCATGATACCGTCTCGGGACCCTCGGCAGCACCCCGGTAAGCAGGGTATAACTGATCGTGGTGCAGTGGCGCGCCACCTCGTCCACCGACAGCAGCGCGCCGTTGCTTGCCTGCCCCCATAGCACCACCTCGCTGCCGATACGCGCCTCGGGGATATCCGTGACATCCACGGTGAGCATATCCATCGACACCTTGCCGGCGATGCGGCAGCGCTGGCCGTCGACCAGTACCGGCGTGCCATCTTCGGCATGCCGGTCATAGCCATCCCCGTAGCCACAGGCGACCACCGCGATCCGCGACGGACGCGAGGCTCGCCAGCGGCCGCCATAACCCACTGGCTCGCCCGCCTCCAGATCGCGTAGGGCAATGATCTCGGAGCGCAGCGTCATCACCGGTGCCAGGCCGCGACTGGCCTCGTTGGCCGACTCCAGTGGATCGCTGCCGTAGAGCATCACCCCGGGGCGATTCCAGGCACCGTGGGCCTCGGGCCAGGCCAGCGTGGCCGGCGAGTTGGCCAGGCAGGTCGGCGCCCCAAGCTCACTGGCCAGCGCATTCAGCATCCCCAACTGGCACTGGAAGTAGCCGGGATCCAGACTGTCGGCGGTGGCGAAGTGGCTCATCAGGTGCAGGTCGCGCACCCGATCCCCGGCTGCCGCCAAACGCGCCCACTGGGCGGCCAGCTGCGCGGGGGGAAACCCTAGCCGATGCATGCCCGAATCGACCTTGACCCACACCGTCAGGGGGCGTGCCGGGCGATAGGCGAGCAGCGCGTCCACCTGCCAGGCAGTGTGGACCGCCGTCCACAGCTCGAGGGCCTCGATACGCTCGAGCTCGGCTGGCTCGAAGAACCCTTCGAGCAGCATGATCGGGGTCTCGATGCCCGCCGCGCGCAGCGTCTCGGCTTCCTCGATGCAGGCCACCGCCAGCGCCGGCGCCACGCCCGCCAGCGCCGGCGCCACGCCCGCCAGCGCCCTGGCACAGGGCACCAGGCCGTGGCCGTAGGCATCGGCCTTGAGCACTGCAATGGCCCTGCTATGCGGCGCCAGATCCCGCGCTAGGCAGTAGTTGTGACGCAGCGCGTCGAGGTCGATGTCAGCGATCAGCGGACGGGCCATCGGGGGCTCCCATGCATGCAAATTAACGCCATGATTATTTGGCATTCTCTCGACAATTACACGGACAAAAACGCCATATTTAATGAAAATATGGCGTTATCATCTCGATCTTCGAAATATTGCAACAAATATCACGTCAAGAGGGTGGCGTTGGCCGCGTACCAATGTTCATTGCCGGGTCATTGCCGCCCGCCTCGTCGGGAAGATCGAGGGATACCCCCTGGCTAGCGTCCAGCCACTGATTCACGCCCTGGATCGCCTCGCCATCGAGGGTTCCGGACTGCTGGCGCAACTCGAGCAGGCCCAGCACGTAGTCATAGCGCGCCTCGGCGTAATCGGCGATGGCATTGAACAGGTTCTGCTCGGCGTTGAGCACATCGACGATATTGCGCGTGCCCACCTCATAGCCGGAACGGGTCGCATCCAGTGCACTCTGATTGGAGGCGATCGCCTGGCGCCGCGCCTCGACGGTCTCCACCTCGTTGCTGACCTGAGTGTACAGCGAACGTACCTGCTGCACGGTGTCGCGGCGCTGGGCCTCGAAGTCGTACTGACTAACTTCCAGGCCGAAGGTATTCTGGCGAATCTGGGCACTGGTGGTGCCGCCGGTATAGAGCGGCACGCTGGCGCGTAGGCCCAGCTGGCTGTCGGAGTTGTAACCTGAGACACCGCTACGGTCGGTGTCCGAATACTGATAGCTGGCGAACGCTTCGAGGCTCGGCAGGCGACCGGCGCGGGCGATATCGAGGTCGCTGCGGGCCACCTCGATACCGGCTTCAGCCATCATCAGCATCGGGCTGTTGAGCATGGCCATCTCGACCCAGGCATTGCGCTCGGCCGGCGCCGGCGGTTCCACCGGCAGCTCGTCGGAGAGCCCGTCAATGCTGGCATAGCGCTGGTCGGTGAGTCGCTCGAGGGCCTCGAAGCTGATCTGCAGGGCATTCTCGGCGGCGATACGCTGGGCACGCGCCAGGTCAAACGAGGCCTGCGCCTCGAATACATCGGTGATTGCCGTCAGGCCGACTTCGAAGCGCTCCTCGGCCTGCTCGAGCTGGCGGCTGATGGCAGTCTCCTGGGCGCGCCGCGCCTCGAGGATATCGGCGGCGCGCAGGATCTCGAAATAGGCACTGGCAACGTCAAACAGCAGCTGCTGCTCGGCGGCCTCGAGAGACAGCGCCTGCTGGTCGGTGAGTCGCTCGGCGCGCTCCAACTGGGCGAAACGGCTGGCATCGTAGAGGGCCTGGCTGGCATCCAGACTCAGGCTCAGGGAGTTGAAATCCTGTTCGTCATCGACCACCACGCCATCGCCGACACCGCCAGGATCTCCCACCTGGGCGCCGCGGCCCTGAGTTGAGTAGGTGCGGTTGTGGGTCAAGCTGGAGCCGGCAGTGAGCTGCGGCAGCAGGCCACCGCGCTCCACATCGCGGCCCGCGCCGACGCGTTGCAATTCGGCCCGCGCCGAGGCGAGCCCGGCGTCGTTGGCCAGCGCATCGCGGGCCACGCTGAGCAGATCGGTGGCATGCGCCGGGGCCGCGGCAAGGCCGATCAGCAGGACCAGCCAGCGACGGCGAGGAAACAGCGAAGAACGATTGGATGACATGGCGGTACTCGTAGGGTCATTCAGCAACGCGGGCGGCATGGGCCGCCCGCGCAATATCCATGGCCGGTGCTGCCGCCAGCTCACTCGAAGATGGCATCCAGCGACAAGCCCTGCTTTTCGAGCATGCGACGCAGCTTCTTGAGCGCCTCGACCTGGATCTGGCGCACCCGCTCGCGAGTCAAGCCGATCTCCTCACCGACCTCCTCGAGCGTCGCCGCCTCGTGGCCGCGCAGCCCAAAGCGCCGCACCACCACCTCCATCTGCTTCTCGGTGAGCTCGGCCAGCCACTCATCGACGTGCTGCTTGACGTCGACATCGACCAGTGACGACTCGGGGCCCAGATCGTTGTCGTCGGTCAAGGTCTCGATCAGCGGCTTGTCGCTCTCGCCGCCCATCGGGTAGTCCACCGAGGAGACCCGCTCGTTGAGCCCCAGCATTTTCTTGACCGTGGCCACCGGCTTGTCGAGAAAATCGGCGATCTCCTCGGCAGTGGCCTCGTGATCGAGCTTCTGGGTCAGCTCGCGAGCGGCGCGCAGGTAGATGTTGAGTTCCTTGACCACGTGGATCGGCAGGCGAATGGTGCGCGTCTGATTCATCAGCGCCCGCTCGATGGTCTGACGAATCCACCAGGTGGCATAGGTCGAGAAGCGGAAGCCGCGCTCGGGATCGAACTTCTCTACCGCGCGAATCAAGCCGAGGTTGCCCTCCTCGATCAGATCGAGCAGCGACAGGCCGCGGTTGAGGTAGCGGCGGGCAATCTTGACCACCAGACGCAGGTTGGACTCGATCATCCGCGCGCGTCCGGCGGGGTCGCCGGCCTGGGCCAGGCGGCCGTAATGTACCTCTTCTTCGGGGGTCAGCAGCGGCGAGAAACCGATCTCGTTGAGATAGATCTGGGTCGCATCGAGGCTGTGGTGATAGGTGTTTTCCTCGCGGTTGAGGGCCTTTTCGAACTCCTGCTCATCCTTGGCACTGCTTACGTCCTCGTCGTCAATGACGTCTTCGACGATCTCGATCTCGGCGTTGTCGACGTCCTGAAGATCCTGTTCGATCATGCTCATATCACTACCCCGTTGTGCACTGCCCGGTCATGCCGGCGACTCATCGGGCATCACGAACGTGAGCCGCCGCTGTCTGTTGTTGTTGTACCGCGGGCCATCAAGCGTTAGCGCGATGGCAAGTAATCCAAGGGGTCCTGAGGCTGGCCGTTGCGGCGCACCTCAAAGTGCAGCTTGACGCTGTCTGCATCGGTATCGCCCATGCTGGCAATCACCTCACCGGCGTTGACCACGTCGTTCTCGGCCACGTTGAGCGAATCGTTGTGGGCATAGGCGCTTAGATACTCGTCGTTGTGCTTGAGGAGGATCAGGTTGCCGTAACCGCGTACCCCGCTGCCCGCATACACCACGATGCCGGGACCGGCTGCCTTGACAGGTTGCCCCTTTTGTCCGCTGATATCAATGCCGGCGGTGATGCTGCCACCTTCGCCGAAGCGGCCGGTCAGTTCGCCGTCCGCCGGCCACTGCCAGTCCACCTCAGCCACCGGCGAGTAGCTACGCTGACTGCGCTCGCTGGGCCCGCTCTCGGCCTGCCCCGCCACCGCAGTACCGGTCTCGCCATCCCCAGTATCGTCGACGGTCGATGACGGCTGTGTGTCACTGACCTGCGGCGCCGCGTCGGGCTCGGGCTGAGCCTCGCTGGCCGCCACGGCCGCTTCACTGGCAGCGGTATCGCGTTCGGCCTGCTCCTGCTCGGCCTGAGCTTGCTCGCGTTCGGCCCGTTCACGTGCCAGCGTCTCGCGCTCGGCCTGATCGCGCTCGCTCAGGCGGCCGTCGGCGCCGGGGCTCGAGTAGTCGAACAGCGGCCCGGGGGCGTCGCTGGGCGCCTCGCCTGCACCAGCCTGGGTCGCGCCTTCGAGGGCCTCGGCGCTGGTGCCGGAGTCTTCCAGCGGCTGAGCGGTGAGGCGCCGGTTACGCTCGATGGTCTCCTCGTCCGGCGCCAGCCAGCTCAGGTCGCCATCCTGCTGGTCGACGTCCACAGCGCCGCTGACCTGAACGCCGCGCTGACGCTCACCATCGCCACTGGAGGCCCGTTGCGCGCCTTCGGACAGGCGTAGCTCCTGGCCCGGCTGCAGCCGATAGGGAGGGCCGATATCATTGAGCTGGGCCAGCTCGCGAAAGTCCATATCATGACGCCAGGCAATACCGTAGAGGGTGTCGCCGGCTTCCACGGTGTACTGACTCACCGGTGACTGCTCGCGACTCATGGTCAAATCGCGCACCGGCACGCGCTGAGTGTCTCCCCCCTGCTGTGCCGCACAACCAGAGATCGCCAGGGCCAAGGCGGATACCACAAGAGTCTTACGCATCGGAACCTTCCTCCTCATGCCGGCGCGCCGGGGCCTGGTTCCCACGGCTTATCGCCAACACCAATAACAGACCCGCCAGCATCAAGGCCAGCGCGGGAATCAATTGTGCCGAACCACCGGTGAGCACGGCATAGTCGCCGGGCAGCAGGTAGCGGTAGTCCAGCGGAATCATCTGGTCGTCCGGCCCCAGCCGGTAGCTGATCAGCTCGCGCCAGGGCCACAGCAGCGGCAGCGAGCCCAGAATGAAGCCGATCAGCAGCTGCAGGGTCGCGGTGTGATAGGCGTTCAGCAACCACGACAGCAGGCGCGAAAAGAAGAACAGCCCTAGCGCGCAGCCGGCGCCGAACTGCAGGATCAGGGTCATATCGAACCCCCGGATACCGGCCATCACCGGACCATAGAGCCCCATGGTCAGCAGCAGGAAGCTGCCCGACACACCGGGCAGCAGCATGGCACTGATGGCGATCGCGCCGCCGACCACCAGCATCAGGTAGTCGGCGCCGAGCAGATTGATCAGCGGCATCAGTGCCGGTAGCCCCTTGGCCAGCAGCAACCCCACCGCCAGCGGCAGGACATGCCACAGCCGCCAGTCCGGCAGGCTACGGCTCACCACCCACGCCGAGGCCGCCACTAGGCCGAAGAAGAAGGCATCCAGCAGCACCGGCTGCTCCTCCATCAGCCACACCACCAGATGCGCCACGCTGATCAGGCTGGCGGCGATACCCAGCACCAGCGGGATCACGAAGGCGAGGTTGAGGTGAGTGGCGAGCATGGCCAGGCCGCCGCGTCGCCAGGCAACGAAGGCGCTGGGACCAAACTGCTTGATCGAGTGAATCAGCTCCTCGTAGATACCGGTGACGAAGGCGATGGTACCGCCAGACACGCCGGGCACCGCATCGGCCGCGCCCATGCCGGCGCCCTTGAGAAACACGGAGGTATAACGCTTCAACGAATGACTCCTTCCAGCAGCGGCACGAAACGCACACCTTCGAGCCGCTGATATTCAAAACGTGCCCCACGTCGGCGCACCCGGGTCAGCCATTGGCGACCGTCGGGTGCTTCCAGGGGGGCGATAAGGGTGCCGCCATCGGCCAACTGGGCCAGCAGCGCCTCGGGCAGCTCGCTGGCGCAGGCAGTCAATAGGATAGCGTCGTAGGGCGCCGCCTCGGGCCAGCCGTGGCCGCCGTCGGCGAGACGCAGGCGCACATTGTCGGCGTGTAGCCAGCGTAGCCGCTGGGCGGCACGCCGGTGCAGGGCATGAATACGCTCCACCGACCACAGCAGGGGCACCAGCCGCGACAGGATCAGCGTCTGGTAGCCGGAGCCGGTGCCGATCTCCAGCACCCGCTGCGGCGCCTCGGCCACCACTAGCTCGGTCATGCGTGCCACGATCCACGGCTGCGACAGCGTCTGGCCATTGCCGATGGGCAGCGCGGTATCTTCATAGGCGCGGTGGGCAAGCGCCTCATCGAGAAAAAGGTGCCGCGGCTCACGGCCGATCACCTCGAGCACCTCGAGATCGTCGATGCCGGACGCCGCCAGCCGCGCCACCAGCCGGTCGCGGGTACGCTGCGAGGTCATGCCGACCCCGAGCAGCCTGTCTCGTCCCAAATCAGGTGAGTGCATCCAACCAACCCTGAACGTCTTCACGTGCCGCATGCCGGGTCAGATCGATCTGCAGCGGCGTAATCGACACATAGCCCGCCTCGACGGCGGCAAAATCGGTATCCGGTCCATCATCGGCATTCTCGCCCACCGCCGCAATCCAGTAGCGCTCACGACCGCGCGGATCCTCGACCTTCATTGGCCGCGCCGCGGGCCCGCGAAAGCCCAGCCGGGTGACCTTGAAGCCGCGGATCTCTTCCCACGGCAGATCCGGCACATTGACGTTGAGCAGGCTGCGCGGCGGCAACGACAGCTGTTCGGCAGCGCCGATCAGGCTAGCCGCGACCCGTCCGGCGGTCTCGAAGAAGCGGGTGCCAACCAGCGACATGGCGATCGCCGTCATGCCCAGGTTACGCCCTTCCATGGCCGCCGCCACGGTGCCCGAGTAGAGCACATCGTCGCCCAGATTGCCGCCGTGATTGATCCCCGACACCACCAGGTCAGGCTTGTCATCCCAGACGCCGTTGACGCCGAGATAGACACAGTCGGCAGGCGTTCCGTCGACACTGTAGAAGCCATTATCCATGGCGGTGAGTGCCAGCGGCCGGGTCAGGGTCAGCGAATTGCTGGCCCCGCTCTTGTCACGATCCGGCGCTACCACCCGCAGCCGGGCATGCTGACTCAGCGCCTGATACAGGGCGTGCAGGCCTGGCGCATGGACGCCATCATCATTGGACAGTAACAGTTTGCGCATGGCGCTCTCCCGCTAGCGGTGATGGTCGAAGGTCATAGGCTCGCATGGTCGATCAGCTCACGCAGCACCGCGGTGGCGAAAGCGCCCCGCGGCAACGCAAAGTCCAGCGTCAGCGATTGCGCCTCCCGCGACAGGCTAGGCTCGCCGAGTCGCACCCGCAGCGGACGGCGCCCCATGCGCACCCCGGCGCGCACCAGACCCTCGGCGAGTGCAGGCTCGGCAGCGATCACCGCCTGCTCGTGGGCCAGTGCCGCCGCGCTGGTCGCCGCGTCTCCGCTGCCCCATAACACCCCACTGGGATGCACGTCGAGGCGCGCGGCGCGCTCGAGCAGCGCGGCGTCTACGCTCGCGCTGGCAAACTGACTGGCGGTGCCGTCGAGCACCAGCAGCTCGCCGTCCAGCGGCGTGGCCCAGTCACCGGCAACAATGCGCCGGGCCAGCAGCTGGTTGAACAGGTAACTACGCGCGGTGGAAAGCAGCATGCCCTCGCGGTCCTCGCGCTTGCGCCAGCCCTTGGCGAGGATCGCCCGCGCCTTGGCCAGGTTGCGCCCCTCAGGGCCGAACCGCTGAGGGCCGAAGTAGTTGGGCACGCCGGCGTCGATCAGCCGCTGCCAGCGCGCCTCGAGCCGTGGGTCATCCACCACGGCACCGCTGAGACGCAGCGTAAAGCGGTTGGCACGATGCACGCCGCGCTTGAGTTTGCGCGGATGTCGCACTTGCTCGAGCAGCGTCACCGGCGTGTCGGCCAGCCGCTCGTCGAGGTCGGCGGGGGCCTGGCGCCCAGGAAGGTGCACCGACAGCCATTGGCGGGTCACCGCCACGCGATCCTTCATGCCGGCATAGCCGATGTCACGCGGCGTGACCTCGCAGGCCCGCGCCAACCGCCGCGCCAGCTCGAGGGTGCTGAGATCGCGTTTCTCGACCCACAGCCATAGGTGCTCGCCTTCGCCTTCGGGGGCGAAGTCGAGGCACTCCTCGACCCGAAAGTCCTCCGGCACGGCGCGGTACTCACCCTGCGGTGGGGAGCCGAACTCGGCCTCCAGCACCCGCGGCCAGACCGGCGGCCAGGGCTCACTCATGGTCGGCGCCGGCCATCAACAGCACCACTGCTTCGGCGGCAATGCCCTCACCACGACCGGTAAAGCCAAGTCGCTCGGTGGTGGTGGCCTTGACGTTGACTGCCCCTGACTCGATGCCGAGATCCGCGGCGATGTTGGCGGCCATGTTGGCCACATGCGGGGCCATCTTTGGTGCCTGGGCCATCAGCGTGGCGTCGAGGTTAGCGACCCGATAGCCGGCCTCGCGCACCAGGCCCATGACATGGCGCAGCAGATCGCGACTGTCGGCGCCGGCAAAGGCAGGATCGGTATCCGGGAAATGGCGGCCGATATCGCCCAGCGCACAGGCACCGAGCAGCGCGTCGCTGATTGCGTGCAGCAATACGTCGCCATCGGAGTGGGCGACGAAGCCATGGTCGAAAGGCATCCGCACCCCGCCGATGATCAGGTGGTCGCCGTCGCCGAAGCGGTGAACATCGAAGCCGTGGCCGATACGCAGGGTCATGTGCTTGCCTTGTGTTGCGCCGCCAACGGCGGATTGCGCGAGACCTGGGCGGCGAGGATCTGCTCGGCCAGCGCCAGGTCGTCGGGCTGGGTGATCTTGAGGTTGTTGCGGCGTCCCGCCACCAGCCGCGGTGCGCGGCCCATGGTCTCCAGCGCTGAAGACTCGTCAGTCAACGCCACGCCCTGAGCCAAGGCGGTGCGATAGGCCTCCCGCAGCAGGCCAAAGCATGCGCCCTGTGGCGTCAGCGCATGCCATAGCCCGTCGCGAAGCTCGGTGCCGGCTACCCGACCGTCGGCGGCGGCGCGTTTCATGGTATCGGCCACCGGGGCGGCCAGCAGCGCCCCGTCGGGCACCTCCCTCACTGCCGCCAGCAGTCGAATGAGATCGTCCGTCGCCACGCAGGGCCGGGCGGCATCGTGCACCAGCACCGCGTCGTCATCGGCCGCCTCGGAGGCGACTGCCGCCAGCGCCGCGACCACTGAATCGGCCCGTTCGGCACCACCGTCGATGCGCCGCCAGTCGGCGAAGGGCACCATCGAGGCGTCGAAGCGAGCATCGTCGCGGGCCAGGCACAGGCACAGCGTGGCCGCTGGAAAGGCCGCATGCAGCCGCGCCAGGGTCTGGGCCAGCACCGTGCGCCCGGCCAGCGGCAGATACTGTTTGGGGCACTCGGACTGCATGCGCCGCCCTACTCCGGCGGCCGGTACGATCAGCCATAGTCGGCTCATGGCGCGCCTTCCTCGCCTGCCTGAGTGGCCGACTGCAGGGCGCGCTGTTCGACGATAGCGCTCTCTGCCACCACGCCGGGCACCCAGTAGAACTGCTCGTCGGCACGCACCATACCGATGTCGCTGCGACCGCGCTCCTCGATGGCGTCGAGGCCGGTCTGCAGGTCGATGACCTCGGCGGCGAGGCGTGCGTTACGCGCGCGCAACGGCACGTTCTGCTCCTCCAGCGCATCGGCGCGGGCGCGAATGTCAGCCAGCTCCGCCACGCCACCGTCGCCGAACCACAGCTGATACTGCAGCAGCGCAATCAGGCCGATCAGCACAATGGCGAGCCACTTGAGCATGGAGACATCCTGTCGCGTAAATGATGGCCGGCATTATGCCACCAACGCTGCCGCTACCGCGACCCGCTAGCATTGCTCAGATGATTTGAGCGAGGGACGCTGACGGCAGGTCGAAGAGGAGGTCTTTACTGCGCCTTGAACGGCAGCGACGCAGCCGCATGCAGTCGGTAGGCCTCGACGTGGCGTCGCTCATCGTCGCAAAAGCGCGCCACGGCATCGCGCAGCCGCGGGTCGGCGATATGGTGCAGCGAGCGCAGCGCCACCGGCGCGAAGCCGCGGCTAAGCTTGTGTTCGCCCTGGGTGCCGGGGTCGAAGCGCCTCAGGCCGCGCTCGAGGCAATGCTCGATACCCTGGTAGTAGCAGGCTTCGAAGTGCAGACAGTCGGCGACCACCTCACTACCCCAGTAGCGACCATACAGGGTGTTCGCGCCTTGCAGGCAAAGCGCTGCCGCCACCGGCTTGCCCTCGACCCTGGCCTGAATCAGCACCAGTGTGTCCGGCAATGTCTCGTGCAGGCGCTGGAAGAACTCATGGGACAGATAGGGCTGCTGGCCGCGCTCGAGGTAGGTGATGCAGTAGCAGCGATAGAAGTGCGCCAGCGCCGCGGCGTCGATCTCTCGACCCACCAGGCGTCGAAGCGTCACGCCCTGCTCGGCGACCAGCCGGCGCTCACGGCGGATCGCCTTGCGCCGCTTGGTGGTCATGGCGGCGAGAAAGCCGTCGAAGTCGCCGAAACCACGATCCTGCCACTGAAACTGCACGCCGTGGCGCGTCAGCAGCGCCGGCCAGGCGGCCTGCCAGGCATCGACCTGATTGGCCGCGGCGAACAGCAGGTGCCAGCTGGAGCGCGGCTGAGCCTCGAGCACCGCCGCGAAGGCGCGCGCTGCTGCTAACGCATCGACCTCGGCGGACAGCGCCATGCGTGGCCCCGGCACCGGCGTGAAAGGAATCGCCGATAGTCCCTTGGGGTAGTAGGCGCCGCCGGCCCGCTCCCAGGCATCGGCCCAGGCCCAGTCGAAGACGTATTCGCCGCGCGAGTGGTACTTGTCGTAGTGCGGAAGAACACCCACCAGTCGTGGGCCCTGCCACAGGGTCAAATGCCGTGGCACCCAGCCGCTGGACTCGCCCACCGCCCCCGTGGTCTCGAGCGCATCGAGAAACTCATGGCGCAGAAAGGGGTGGTCGTCACCGACCAGCGCGTTCCAGTCGGCCCGCGGCACGGCGGTCATCGAGGCCACTTCGCGCACCTGCAGCATCGAGGCAGTAGGGGGAGATTCGAGACGGCTCATGCGCTCCTCACGGTGGCGACGTTGTCGCCCAGCATACTCTGCCGTTGTACAAACGCCACAGGGGCGCCCAAAGGCGCCCCTGTGGCGAGCAGAAGTAGGACATCATGCCGGCGCAACCGTGCGAGCGGAGCCGTGAGTGCGCGATGCGGCCGCGCCGGCATGATATCGCTACGCAGGGTGGATCAGCGCGCTGCGGCCATGGCCAGCGCGGTATCCAGCATACGGTTCGAGAAGCCCCATTCGTTGTCGTACCAGGCCATCACCTTGACCAGCCGACCATTGACGCGAGTGTGATTGGCGTCGAAGGTCGAGGAGTTGGGGTCGTGGTTGAAATCGATGGAGACCAGCGGCTGAGCGTTGACCGCCAGCACCTTGGAGCCCTCCGCGGCCTTGGCCACGATCTGGTTGATCTCTTCCTTGGTGGTGTCGCGCCCGGCGTTGAACACCAGATCGACCAGCGACACGTTGATCACCGGCACACGCACCGCCAGGCCGTCGAACTTGCCAGCCAGTTCCGGCAGCACCAGGCCCACCGCGGCGGCGGCGCCGGTCTTGGTGGGGATCATCGAATGCGTAGCACTGCGCGCGCGGTAGGGGTCGCTGTGGTAAACATCCGAAAGATTCTGATCGTTGGTGTAGGCATGCACCGTGGTCATCAGGCCGTTCTCGATACCCACCGCATCGTTGAGCGCCTTGGCCACCGGCGCCAGGCAGTTGGTGGTGCAGGAGGCGTTGGAGACAACCTTGTGCTCGGCGGTCAGCACGTCCTCATTGACACCGAACACCACGGTGGCGTCGGCATCGGGACTCGGCGCCGAGATCAACACCTGGCCGGCGCCGGCAGCAAGGTGCTTGGCGGCGGCATCACGTTTAGTGAACAGCCCGGTGCACTCCATCACCAGATCGACCCCGAGGCGCTGCCACGGCAGCTGCGCCGGGTCACGCTCGGAAAGGATGTGGATGCGGTCGCCGTCGATGCTCAAGCTCTCTTCGTCATGGTCGACCGGGAAAGGAAAATGGCCGTGAACGGTGTCATGCTTGAGCAAATGCGCGTTGAGCGACGGGTCGCCCAGGTCATTGATGGCGACCACCTGGACCTGCTGGCGGAAGCCGTTCTCGTAAAGCGCGCGGACCACGTTGCGGCCGATCCGGCCGAACCCGTTGATGGCGATACGTAACGTCATGGCGGCATCCTCGTGCGTTCTGTCGATAGCAGCTGTTATCCGCTGTCTGTTCGAGTGTAAAAGCGTCTTCTTGAAACTATACTACGTCTAAAACCTAATTTGGCCCAAAGGATGACGACATTCAAGGCATTTTTTTGGTAAATTTACCAACATTGCCACCACCCACCGTCTAGCGAGGTTGCTCATGGCCCCTTCAGCGCCGTCTCTCAATGCCACGGTCAGCCGTGTCACCGCCCGAATTCGTGAGCGCTCAGCCGAGCGCCGCGCCCTCTACGAGCAGCGCATGGCCGATCAGCACCGGCGAGGCGTTCACCGCGGCGAGCTCTCCTGCGGCAACCTGGCCCACGGCTTCGCCGCCTGCGGCGCCCAGGACAAGGATCAGCTAAAGCTGATGAATAGCGCCAACCTGGGCATCGTCTCAGCCTATAACGACATGCTCTCGGCTCACCAGCCACTCGAAACCTTTCCCGAGACCATCAAAGCCGCAGCACGCGCCATGGGCTCCACCGCCCAGTTCGCCGGCGGCGTCCCGGCGATGTGCGACGGCGTGACCCAGGGCCAGCCAGGCATGGAGCTGTCGCTGTTCTCACGCGACGTGATTGCCATGGCCACCGCCGTGGGGCTATCCCACAACATGTTCGATGCGGCACTCTACCTCGGAGTATGTGACAAGATCGTGCCGGGGCTGTTCATCGGCGCGGCGCGCTTCGGCCATCTGCCGGCGATGTTCGTGCCCGCCGGCCCCATGCCCAGCGGCCTGCCCAACAAGGAGAAGGCGCGGGTGCGTCAGCTGTTTGCCGAGGGCAAGGTCGGCCGCGACGCGCTGCTCGAGGCCGAGTCCGAGTCCTACCATAGCCCCGGCACCTGCACCTTCTACGGTACCGCCAACTCCAACCAGTTGATGATGGAGATGATGGGGCTGCACCTGCCGGGCACCTCCTTCGTCAACCCCGGCACCGAGATGCGCGAGGCGCTGACCCGCTTCGCCACCGAACAGGCGATCCGCAACAGCGAGCCCGGCGGCGAATATCGTCCCTTCTATCAACAGATCGACGAGCGCGCCATCGTCAATGCCATCGTCGGCCTGCTGGCCTCCGGCGGCTCTACCAACCATACCCTGCACCTGGTGGCGATGGCCGCCGCGGCAGGCATCACCATCGACTGGAACGACTTCACCGAGCTCTCTGCCGTCACGCCAAGCCTGATGCAGGTCTATCCCAACGGCCAGGCCGATATCAATCACTTCCAGGCCGCCGGCGGCATGAGCCTGTTGTTCCGCGAGCTGATCAATGCCGGCCTGATTCATAGCGATATCCCCACGGTGTTCGGTACCGACCTCACCGCCTACACCCAGGAGCCGTTCCTCGAGAATGGCAAGCTGGTGTGGCGTGAAGGGCCCGAGCAGAGCCTCGACAGCGAGGTGCTGACCTCGGTGGCCAAGCCGTTCGCCGCCACCGGCGGGCTCACCGTGCTGGACGGTAACCTGGGTCGCGGCGTGATCAAGATCTCCGCGGTCAAGCCCGAGCATCGCGTGGTCGAAGCGCCGATCAAGATCTTCGAGGACCAGAACGATCTCAAGGGCGCCTTCGAGGCCGGTGAGCTCGACCGCGATGTGATCGCCGTGGTGCGCTTCCAGGGCCCCAAGGCCAACGGCATGCCGGAGCTGCACAAGCTGACCCCCTACCTGGGCGTGCTGCAGGACCGCGGCTATAAGGTGGCACTGGTCACCGACGGGCGCATGTCCGGCGCCTCGGGCAAGGTGCCCGCGGCCATCCACATGAGCCCCGAAGCACTCGATGGCGGCCCGCTGGCCAAACTGCGTGACGGCGACATCGTGCGACTCGATGCCGATGCCGGCACCCTCGAGGTCAAGCTCGCCGCCGGCGAATGGGCCAACCGCGAACGTCGCATCGGCGATCTCGATCACTACCATGTAGGCCTCGGCCGCGAGCTGTTTGGTGGCTTCCGCCACTTGGCAATGCGCGCCGAGGAGGGGGCCGGGGTATTCGGCGGTTTCGAGGCCGACGACCTGGCGCGTCAGGTCGAGCAGATTCACGAAGAGGATGCCTGACCATGTCGCGACCGGCCCTGATCGGTGATATTGGGGGTACCAACGCCCGCTTCGCGCTGGTCACCCCGGGAGCTTTCGAGCCCCAGCATATCCTCAGCCTACCCTGCGCCGACTACCCAGGGCTGGTGGAGGCAGTACGCGACTACCTGGCGCGGGTCGAGCACGCCGGCGAGCAGGCGCCCCGCGAGGCGTGTCTGGCGTTTGCCTGTCCGGTACACAGCGATCGCATCCAGATGACCAACAACCACTGGGACGTCGCCAAGTCCGAGGTGCAGGCAGCGCTCGACCTGACGCTGTTCAAGACCCTCAACGACTTCACCGCCCAGGCCCTCGGCGTACCACACGTCGATGATCGAGAACTGGTCAGCATCAAACCCGGCCACGCCGATAGTCACGCCGCTCGACTGGTGATCGGTCCCGGCACCGGCCTGGGGGTGGCCGGCCTGGTGCCCGGTCGCCAGGCCTGGATCCCGCTGCCCGCTGAGGGCGGGCATGTCACCTTCGCCCCCACCGATGAGCGCGAGCAGAACCTGCTGCGCTATTTCCGCAATCGCTATGGGCGCGTGTCGGTGGAACGCATCTTATGTGGTCAGGGGCTGGCAGACCTGTATGCGGCTCACTGCTCGCTGAAGGGCGCTACGCCGCGCTACAGCTCCCCTGCCGAGGTCACCGCAGCGGCCAACCAGGGCGATGCCGTGGCCACGGACACCGTCAAGCGCTTCCTCAAGGTACTCGGCGACGTCTGCGGCGATGCCGCCCTGACCCTGGGCGCCCGAGGCGGCGTCTACCTGTGCGGGGGCATCATGCCGCGCCTGATCGACTGGGTGCCGCGTAGCCGCTTCGGCGAGGCCTTTGCCGACAAGGGGCGCATGAACGCCTACAATGCCGAAATTCCGGTGCGGGTCGTCACCGCGCCCTGGACCGGCTTGCTGGGCGCAGCCGAGGCCCTGCACAATCCCGAGGTTGATTGACTGTTGGAGGTGGCATGATCCCCGAGTCGCTGCGCGCACTGCTCGACGACACCCAAGGCCAGCGCCATACCGAATGGGCCGGCCGTGAGGTATGGCTGGCCAACGAGCCCTGGGGCGAGCTGGCGGTCTCGCTGCAGGGTGCTCAGGTATTACACTTTCTCCCGTCGCCCGAAACCGCGACAGCTGAAGGCTCTCTACCGTCGCCCGAAACCGCGACAGCTGAAGGCTCTCGCTGCGCCGACGCAGGCGGCTGGCTATGGGTAACGCCCACCCCGCAGGATCTGCCTGGGGCGATTCGCGGTGGGATTCCGCTGTGCTGGCCGTGGTTTGCCGACGAACACACCGCCGATGAGTCGCCGGACCGTTCGGGGCCGATGCACGGCCCGGCACGCAAGGCCAGTTGGATCCTGGAAGCCGTCGACGAGCACGACGGCGGCGTCGAGCTGCACCTTTCACCGGCCGAACGCCTGCACAGCCAGCTGGCCCCGCGGGCAGTGATCCAGGCCAACGCTCAGCGACTGCACGTCGAGCTGGTCACCGAGCATCGCGGCGAGACACCGGTCAAGTTCAGCGCCGCACTGCACAGCTACTTCGCCGTCGGCGACGTGCACGGCTGCCGCGTCGAAGGGCTGGCCGGCGCCCGCTACCTGGACAAGCTGGCCGGCTTCGCCGAGTGCGACCAGCAGGGCGAGCTAGGCGTCCGCGGGTCGCTGGACCGCATCTATCACTCCAACCGCGAGGTGGTACTCGACGACGGCAACCGTCGCCTGCGCGTGGCCAAGCAGGGCAGCGACTCCACGGTGATCTGGCATCCCGATACCGAGCTGCCCGACGATACCCCCGCCGATGCCGGCCGCCACTTCCTGTGCATCGAGGCCGCCTGCACCCGCCTCGATCCGGTGTGGCTGGTACCCGGCGCTCAGCACCTGCTGGGCACCACCCTGAGCCTGGAGGAGCAGCCATGAACAGCCCCGAGGCCCCGCAGATTGACACCCCCTTCCTGCTCGGCATGATGCGTCTGCACGAGCATGAAGAGCTGCACGCCCCCGAGCGCCTGGCCGACTGGATCGAGGCACGCCTCGACCAGGGCCTCGACTGGTTCGATCACGCCGACATCTACGGCGACCGCCGTGCCGAGACGCTGTTTGGCGAGGCACTTCGCGCCCGCCCGAGTCTCGCCGCTCGGGTCAAGGTGGTCACCAAGGCCGGGATCGTCACCCCCGGCCGCGATACGTCCAGTTACGGCGTCAAGCACTACGACAGCTCGCCGGCCTACCTGAATGCCGCCATCGATGCCTCGCTGAGCCGGCTCGGCGTAGCGCGCCTCGAGCACTTTCTGCTGCACCGCCCCGACCCGCTGATGGACGTCGAGGCCACCGCCGGCGCCCTGGATGCCGCTATCGATGCCGGCAAACTCGGCGCCGTCGGCGTCTCCAACTTCCTGCCCGAGCAGTGGCGCCGCCTGCAGGGCACCATGCGCCATCGCCTGACCTGCCATCAGCTGCAGCTGTCGCTGGCCCACCCCGAGCCGCTGTTCGACGGTCTGTTCGATGCGCTGATCCGCGACGGCCTGCGCCCCCTGGCGTGGTCACCGCTGGGTGGCGGGGTGGTATTCGAGGACGTCCTCGGCGAGTGCCTGTCACGGCTCTCACCGCAGTTCGAGACCAGCGCCGCCGGCCTCGCGCTGGCCTGGCTACGCGCCCTGCCCGGCTCACCGGTGCCGGTGATCGGCACCCTGCGCGGCGAACGCATCGAGGAGCTCAAGGCCGGCGCCAAGCTCAAGCTTGAACGCAGCACCTGGTACGCACTGCTCGAGGAGGCGCGTAGCGAGCGAGTCGCCTGAGCGACTCGCCGCCCTAAGCTGGATCCCGGGCGCGAAGCTGACACGATTCACTCTAATAGCGTTCTGACATTGCCGCCGATCTCGCCTATCGACGACACCTACAACAACAGGAGACACGCATGTTCCAACTGACCCGAAGTGTGACCTGGCAAGCCCTCGAGCGGCTGCACCAGAAGACCCGCGACGATCGCATCCGTGACTACTTCAGCGCCGATCCGCAGCGCTTCGAGAAGATGAGCCTGCGCGTCGGTGGCCTGTTTCTCGACTACTCCAAGCACCAGGTCTCCGACCAGGTGCTTGCCAAGCTGCTCGAACTGGCCGACCACTCGGCGCTGGTGCAGCGCCGCGCCCAGATGTTCTCCGGCGATATCATCAACGTCACCGAAGACCGCCCGGTCCTTCACACCGCATTGCGCAACCTCAGCGACGAGCCGGTCTATGTCGACGGCGAGGATGTGATGCCCGAGATTCAGCGCACCCGCGAGCAGATCAAGCGCTTCTCCGAGGAGGTGCGCAGCGGCGAATGGAAGGGCTACAGCGGCAAGCGCATCAAGGACGTGGTCAACATCGGCATCGGCGGCTCGGATCTCGGCCCCAACATGGCCTGCCGAGCGCTGCTCAAGTACCGCCATCCGGAGCTCAGCTTCCACTTCGTCTCCAACGTCGACGGCACCCATATCCAGAAGGTACTCAGCCGGCTCGATCCAGCCACCACCCTGTTCATCGTCTCGACCAAGACCTTCTCCACCCAGGAGACGCTGCTCAACGCCAAGAGCGCGCGGCGCTGGTTCCTCGACAACGCCGGTGAAGACGCCGATGTCGGCGCCCACTTCATTGCCGCCTCCACCAACCGTCGCGCGGCCATGGACTTCGGCATCCGCGAGGAGAATGTCTTCGAGTTCTGGGCCTGGGTTGGCGGTCGCTACTCGATGTGGTCCTCCATCGGCCTCCCCATTGCGCTATCGATCGGCTTCGAGGGCTTCATGGAGCTGCTCGAGGGCGCCCATGAAATGGACCGTCACTTCATCGAGGCGCCCTTCGCCGAGAACATGCCAGTGCTAATGGCGCTGATCGGTATCTGGTACATCAACTTCGTCGGCGCCGAGACCCAGGCCGTGGTGCCCTACGACCAGGCTCTGCATCAGCTACCGTCGTTCCTCCAGCAGCTCGACATGGAGTCCAACGGCAAGTCGGTGGATATTTTCGGCCATCCGGTCAACTACAAGACCGGGCCAATCGTCTGGGGCCAGACCGGCTCCAACGGCCAGCACGCCTTCTTTCAGCTGCTGCATCAGGGCACCCGCTACGTGCCCATCGACTTCATTGCCTCGCTCAAGCCCGAGCCCGACTTCGAGGACCACCATTTCGCACTGCTGACCAACATGCTGGCCCAGGCCAACGCCTTCATGGAGGGCAGCCAGGGCGACACCCGCGGGCATAGCCAGCTCGACCCCTACAGCTGCCCCGGCAACCGTCCGTCGAGCACGCTGCTGCTGGATGAGCTGACGCCCAAGAACCTCGGCGCGCTGATCGCCCTCTACGAGCACAAGGTATTCGTCCAGGGAGTGATCTGGAACATCAACTCCTTCGACCAATGGGGCGTGCAGCTCGGCAAGCGCATTGCCGGCGAGATCAGCGAGCGCATCGACACCAACGCCAGCGACTTCGATGCCTCGACCCAGGGGCTGCTGCAGTTGGTACGCCGCCACTTCCCCGATCACGCCACGCCTGCCAAGGGCAAAACCAAAGGCAAGCGCGGCAAACAGGAGACCTCCCCATGATGCCGGTCATCGCCTTCGGCGAGGCACTCGTCGACATGCTCTCCAGTCGCCTCGGTGACGCCGAGGCTGGCACCCACGAGACCTTTACCCCCTACGCCGGCGGTGCCCCAGCCAACGTGGCGGTAGCCTGCGCGCGACTCGGCGTGCCGAGCCGTTTCCTGGGCATGCTGGGGGATGACTACTTCGGCGATTTCCTGGCTGGCGAGCTCGCCGCCCACGGCGTCGATACTCGCGGTGTAGTGCGCACCCGCGCGGCGCGCACGGCGCTGGCCTTCGTCTCTCGCGATGCCGCCGGGGAGCGAACCTTCGACTTCTACCGCCCCCCCGCCGCCGACCTGCTTTATCGCCTAGAGCACCTACCGGCAGGCGTCTTCGCCGAGCCAGCCATCGTGCACGTCTGCACCAACAGCCTCACCGAGCCCGAGATCGCCGATACCACCTTGGCCTTGGCCGATATGGCGGCCAAGGCCGGGTCGCTGGTCAGCGTCGATGCCAACCTGCGTCATAACCTATGGGCGACGGGCAGCGCAGATATCAGCCTGGTGACCCAACTGCTCGACCGCGCCCAGTTGATCAAGCTGTCCCGCGATGAGCTCGACTACCTGCGCGCCGACCATCCCGCTGACGCCTGGATCAACGAGCGCCTGGCCGCCGGGGTCAAACTTGCCGTGATCACCGACGGCCCTGGCAGCGTCGAGGCCTTCGGTGCGGAGCTGCACCTGGCGGTTGCGCCACCACAGGTCCAGGCGGTGGATACCACCGCCGGCGGTGACGCCTTCATCGGCGGTCTGCTGGCGATGCTCGCCGAGGCCCCGGATGAGCACTGGTGGCAGGATGGCGCGCGTCTGACCAACTACCTCGAGGTCGCATGCCGCTGCGGCGCCCATGCGGTGACCCGCCCGGGCGCCTACGCCGCCCTGCCGACGCGGCAAGACCTCAAGGCGCTGCGCGGCTGACCTATAGCCTGTTGCCCCTGGCCTGGGAAGAGTGACTACCAAAGGCTGGGTAAGAGGCATCTGAGGGATAAAGAATTACGGTAAACTGTCGATATCACTCTACACGCCGCAAGTTTCGGCGTTGCGGTTGGCCGATCCCTGATCGGCCAACCGGAAGAGTCGACAGGAGAGCCCATGCGCCCGCCAGAATCCCCCGAAGACGAAGCGCTGCGGCTCGCTGCCCTTCACTCGCTCAAGCTGCTAGACACCCCAGCAGACGAGGGCTTCGACACCCTCACCGACCTCGCCCGCGATCTGTTCAACGTGCCCATCGCTCTGGTCTCGCTAGTCGACGAGCAACGCCAGTGGTTCAAGTCATGCAACGGACTTGGCACGCGCGAAACACACCGCGACATCTCCTTCTGCGGGCATGCGATAGTGGCCAATGCGCCGCTGATCATCGAAGATACCCTCGAACATCCCGACTTTGCCGATAACCCGCTGGTTACCGGCGAGCCGTTCATTCGCTTCTATGCCGGCTTCCCGCTGCGGCCCCTCGACGGCCATGCGATTGGCACCCTGTGCCTGATCGATACCCGGCCACGCGGCCTCGACATGGCTCAGCAGCGCCGTCTCACGCGCCTCGCCACCCAGGCCGAGGAACTGCTGCGACTGCACGCTCTGCGCCAGCAGGAGCAGGAAGAGCAGTGCCGCAGCCAGCAGCTGTCAGGGCTACTGAGCTCGATCCTGCAAGGCAGCCGTGACCCCATCTATGCCCGTGACCGTCGCGGCCGCTACCTGATCGCCAACCAGGCCTGCTATCAGTTGTTGGGCATCACGGCCGACGACTACCGTGCGCTGGTGGCATCGATGACACCCGAACAGCGCGGCGATTTCGACATTGCCGACTATCTGCCGATGGAGGTAGTAAACATACTCCGCGATGCCGATGCCCAGGTCATCGCCGAGAACCGTACCCAGCGCGTTGCCCTGCCACCAATCGCGGGCCGGCGATTCAGCGTCACCAAGTCGCCGTTGCAGAATGACCAGGAGCAGCCCAGCGGGGTGGTCAGCGTCGCCCATGACATCACCGAATCGCACCGCCAGGCGTCGCTGCTCAAGATCCTGCACCAGGGCATTACCGACTACCAGGCACTGATCTCCGGCGACCGGCTGTGGACCTTCCTGATGGAGGCGCTGCGCGAACTCACCGACAGCGACTATGCGCTGATCGGCGAGGTGCTCCCTAAACGCCAGGCACCGGCGCTCAAGATTCATGCCATCACCGACCTGTCGTGGAGCGACGAGTCGCGACGGCTGATGGAAAAGCTGCGCTCCGGGGACATGCTGCTGACCAACCCCGACAGCCTGCTCGGTCGGGTCTTCGCCTACGGCGAGACCGTGCTCACCAATGATCTACCCAAGCACCCGCATCGCGGCGGCTTCCCGCCCGGCCACCCGCCGCTGCACAACTATCTCGGGGTGCCCATCCTTGACGGTGACAAGGTAATCGGGATGTATGCCATCTCGAATGGGCATAGCGCCTACGATCAGGATACCCTCGAGTGGCTGCAGCCCTTTACCGCCACCTGCTCGCTGCTGATTAACCTCTATCGCCATACCCGCGAACTCTCCCAGGCCCGCGACCAGGCCGAACACGCCAACCGCGCCAAGAGCGACTTTTTGTCATCGATGAGCCATGAGCTACGCACGCCGCTGAATGCCATCATCGGCTTCGCCCAGCTGCTCGCCAGCGGTCGCAAGTCGCCGCTCAATGAACGTCAGCTACGCCAGGTGCAGCAGATCCAGAAGAGCGGCGATCATCTGCTCAGCCTGATCAATGAGGTCCTCGATCTGGCCAAGATCGAGGCCGGTCATCTGCATCTGTCGCTGGAGGACATCCTGCTTGACGACGTTATTCGGGACGCCACCGAGACCCTCGACGCCTCTGCCACGGCGGTGGGTATCCATCTCGACAAGACCGTGCCGGACAGCATGCTGGCGGTGCATGCCGACTACACTCGGGTCAAGCAGGTACTGCTCAACCTGCTGTCCAACGCTATCAAATACAATCATCCGGGTGGTCGGGTGCATGTGCATACCGAGTCGTACGGCGAGTACGTGCGCGTGGTGGTCAGCGATACCGGGATCGGCGTTGCACCCGAGCGCCAACGCGAGCTGTTCGAGCCGTTCAACCGCCTCGATGCCGAGGACTCCGCCATCGAGGGCACCGGGATCGGCCTGGCCCTGACCAAGGAGCTTGTCGAGCGCATGGCGGGCAGTCTGGGAGTCGAGAGCGAACCCGAGCAGGGCAGCCGCTTCTGGTTCGAGCTGCCGGTCAGCAGCGGACACCAGGCCAGCAACACGCCACGCCACGACGCCACTACCAGCGTCAACATTCACCCGCACCAACGGATTCTCTATATCGAGGACAATCCGGCCAATCAGCGGCTGATGGACGATGTCTTCCACGACCATCTGGGTCTCGAACTGGTCACCGCCGCCTCCGCCGAAATCGGCCTCGAGCTGACACGCCACCAGCCACCGGTGCTGATTCTGATGGACATCGACCTGCCCGGAATGAGCGGTCTCGAAGCCTACCGTTTACTCCAGCGGCATACGCCGACCCGCGATATCCCGGTGGTCGCGGTCTCGGCCAACGCCCAGGCGTCGGATATCCGCCGAGCCCTGCGCGCGGGATTTGCCGCCTATCTAACCAAGCCGATCGACGTTGAGCAGCTACGCCGCGAAATTGCACGACAGCTCGCCACCGGAAAGCATCAGGAATAGCCGAGTCATGAACGTAGAAAGCAAACGCCTGCTGGTTGTCGACGACAATCCGATCAACGTCGAAATGCTGCTCGATCTGCTCGACGACCACGGCTTCGACAACCTCGAGGGAATCACCGACTCACGCCAGGTCATTGCCCGCTGCGAAGCGTGCAAACCCGATCTGGTCCTGCTCGATATCCGCATGCCCTACCTGAACGGCCATGCGGTGATCGAGCAGCTCCAGCAGACTTATGGAGAGCACGCTCCAGCGGTGATCGTACTCACTGCCCAGGTCGACGATGAAACCCGCTACCGCGCCCTGGACCTCGGCGTGCGCGACTTCTTGACCAAGCCCTTCCAGCACGACGAAGTACTCCAGCGGATTCGCAATACCCTCTTCGTCCAGCACCGTTTCGATGTCCGTGACAAGCAGGCCGAGGTACTCGAACGACTGGTGGCTAAGCGCACCCAGGCCATCGAGCAGCAGTCGCGCACCGACCCCATCACCCAACTACCCAACCGCCGGGGGTTGCTGCAGGTGCTGCGCGACGGTGCCATTGCCCACCACTCGATCGGGCTGCTGTTCATCAGTCTCGACGGGCTCGATGACATCATTCGTCTGCACGGCTATGCCACCTCGGAAGGCTTCCTGCGCCTGGTGGGACGTCGTATCGAGGCCCTACTCAGCGCCCACCAGTGCATCGGCCTCTGGGGCGGTAGCGAACTGCTGGTCGTCGACCGAGCGCCACATTCAAAAACGGCGCTACACGGCCTTGCACAACGCTTGCTGGCACTGCTTGACCAGGATCTGGCCCTTGACGAGCTGCTGCTGAGGGTAGAGGCACGAATTGGCATTAGCTACGCCACCCAGCACATCTCCGACCCGGAGCGCCTGGTGCATATGGCCGCACTGGCACTCCCCAATCTGCCTGGCTCACGCATTCGCCAGCACAGCCCTGCGCTGGAGAGTTCCCAACTGCAGCGACTGCGGCTGCAGCAGGCGCTCAAAGGGGCAGCGCAGCGTGGTGAACTGCAGCTCGTCTATCAGCCCAAGGTCGACCTGGCCAGCGGCCGTCCGATCGGCGCCGAAGCGCTGCTGCGTTGGCAGCACCCTGAGCTTGGCGCCATCTCCCCTGCCGAGTTCATCCCACTGGCCGAGGCCAGCGGCGATATCCTGGCCATTGGCGATTGGGTAATCGACGAGGCCATGCGCCAGGCAGTGGCCTGGCAGCAGCTGCCAGGTGCTGAGGACAACTTCGAAATAGCCGTCAATATTGCCGCCCGCCAGCTCGGCCGTCGCGACTTTGCCGAGCGCCTGCTGAACCGCTTCGAAGACCTGGGCCTGCCGACTCGGCGACTGAGCCTGGAGGTCACCGAGTCAGGACTGATGCTCGACGTGGGACTGGCCAGGCGCTTGCTCACCCGCCTGGCCAGTGCCGGCATCAAGGTAGCTATCGACGACTTCGGTACCGGCTACTCGTCACTGGCCTACCTCAAGACGCTGCCAGTAGCCACGCTCAAGATCGACCGCGCCTTCGTCTACGACCTGGAAAGCAGCGCCGAGGACCGCAACCTGGCGGCGACCGTGATCGCCATGGCCCATGGCTTTGGCTGCAATGTGGTGGCTGAAGGCATCGAGACCACCGAACAAGCCGCCATGCTGGCCAGGATGGGCTGCGAGGCCGCGCAAGGGTATTATTTCGCTCGGCCACTGCCCGCCGAGGAATTCGCTGACTGGTATTGTGGTCAACAAGACAACCAAGCGTTACTGCAACGTTGACTCGTCTGCATTGCCCGCAGCTAGCGCTTGGCCGAGCATCATTGGCCAATCAGCGACGGAAAACGGTATGCAAGCTCTCGGGCCCAGAATCAAACAACTACGACTCGAGGCCGGCCTCAACAAGGCCGCGCTGGCGAGATTGGTCGGCGTGTCCGATGTCACCATCTCGTATTGGGAGTCTGGCGCTATTCGCCAGATTGGCCACGAGCGGCTGGTTGCGCTGGCCGGTGCCTTCGGCTGCCCGCTGGGTGAATTGCTCAGCGAAAGCGCGCCTGACACGGCTCGGGTATTTCCTCTGACAGCCACGCCACCCGCCCCCTGGCAGCCGCATCCCCGCCAGCACGTCAGCCTGCCGGCTGAGCTACTCGGCGATGCGAACCTGGGCGCGGAATGTTACTTGGTCACGCCCGGCCCAGGAGAGCAGATCGACTATCTGGCGGCAGGCGACCTGGCCGCCATCACGCCTGTGTCCACCTTTCAGCGAGCTGGTCTCTACCTGGTCGAGTATCAGCAACAGCTGTTGATACGCCAGCTACAGCAGGGCCCCACCGGCGAACTGCTGCTGCTGCGCGACCGGCAATCCCCGGACGAGGCGGCGATCGCCGATGCCAGCCTGCGCCTATATGGCAAGATTCAGGCCCGCTGGCGTGCCTGAACACGACCAAGTGCAGTATTACTAGCTGCCATCGATATAGCGAATACTCCGCTGGTCACCCAATTCGATCTGTGAGCGATAGCGCACTTCATAGCCGAGGCCATGGTTGGCCTCCCGCACCAGCTCCCCCTCGAGATGCTCACCGCGCTCGCCGATGCGTTCACGCACCGATGCAGGCTGTACATTGGCCGGCGGCATACTGACCTCAATCAGGTACATGCCGTCTGGTAGGCCGCTGCCGGGGCCGAATGGGCCAGCCTCGAAATCACCCTCAGCGCTCACATTCACACGCGAGCGCCAGCGCACCCGGCTCGACTCGCGCTCCACCATCACCTGCAACTGCGCCCCCTCGGGCAGATTGGTCGTACCGCTGACCTGCATCTGACGGCGATTATCCAGACGTGCCTCGGTCTCGATCACCACCGCCTCGCTCATCACTGGCACGTCAGACGTAGCTTCACTCTGCTGGTCATCCACGCTGGCTCCCATGGCTTGCTGCTCTTCACCCGCAGGCTCGTCGTCCTCGGTTTCGCCATCACTGCCACACCCGAGTAGCATGAGCCCTACCAGCACCACACCCATTACCTGAAAAGCCCGCTGCAGCGTCATGCGTTTCCTCCCACTGTGCATCCTGATCAAACCCTACCACCTGTCGGGTGCGGGGCACATCGCCTCACTCTGATATCGCTGACTTGGATAGCCACGGCCACGCCGGGTTCAGATGGGAGAGGATCTTCACAAAAAAAGCCCCCGGGACGGGGGCTAGCAACGGACTTCTCTGTCGAGAAATGCAGCCGGAGCTGCATCGTGGCCCGAACGACTCCAGACGGGGAGAGTAAGCCGCTCGGGTCACAAGGTGTGACCCATGTGTCACGCCATTAAAGCTATACCACTCCTATACACATATCAATGCCTAGTACACTAATTTTTCATTGGTTCGCATCGAAGTACGCCACGCCGTGAGATGAAAGACAACGGGCACGACGGTCGCCATAGATGGTAAGCCATCGGCTCGTCTTGATAGAATGCCCTCCCTTTTCTGCCCAACCCGTGACGCCCGATGCCCAAGCTAGACCGAACCTTCTCCGTCGCGCCGATGATGGATTGGACTACCCGCGACTACCGCGCGTTTGCCAGGACGCTGACGCGTCGCGCGCTGCTGTATACCGAAATGGTCACCACCGGCGCGCTGATCCATGGCAGCCCGCGGGAGCGCTTCCTCGGCTTCGATAAGGTCGAGCACCCGCTGGCACTGCAACTGGGCGGCAGCGACCCCGGCGAGCTTGCCGAGTGTGCGGCGATCGCCGAGACATGGGGGTACGATGAGGTCAATCTCAACGTCGGCTGTCCCAGCGATCGGGTGCAGAACAACCTGATTGGCGCCTGCCTGATGGCATATCCCGAGCGAGTAGCGGCGGCGATCAAGGCGATGCAGTCAGCGGTGTCGATTCCGGTTACGGTCAAGTGCCGCATCGGTATCGACGATCAGGACGAGGACGCAGACCTGGCGCGCTTTATTGCCACGGTAGCGGACGCCGGCTGCGAGGTGTTTATCGTGCATGCGCGCAAGGCCTGGCTGCAGGGGCTTTCACCCAAGGAGAATCGCGACGTGCCGCCGCTCAACTACCCGCGGGTGCAGCGCCTGAAACAGCAGCATCCCGCGCTGCATATCGGCATCAACGGCGGTATCAAGACGCTCGATGAGTGCCGGGAGCATCTGGATCGAGTGGATAGCGTGATGGTCGGCCGCGAGGCGTATCAGAACCCCTGGCTACTGGCCGGCGTGGACGAGACGCTGTATGGCATGGCCGGCCCGGCGACCAGTCGCCACGCCGCTGCGCGGGCGTTTCGCCCCTATATCGCCCGTCGCCTGGAAAAAGGTGCCAAGCTCAATCACATCACCCGCCACCTGCTGGGGCTGTTTCAGGGCCAGCCGGGGGGGCGTCGCTTCCGTCGCCATCTCTCCGAGCACGGCCACCTCGACGGCGCCTGCCTGCGGGTGTTCGATGACGCGCTCAGTCTGGTGCCGGAGCCTACCCCGCTCAGCGCCTGAGCCGATTACTTGGCAGGATCCGGTTGCGGGTCATAGTCCGACTGGAACAACTCCACCGCGCTTTCGGCCTCCTCGATGGCATCGAAGCGCGCCACATGGAACAGCGCCTCGCCCTCATTGGCCAGCGGCAGATTGCTCATGCCGATCACAATGCCGTCGGCCATCGCCACCACTTCGCCCTCAGCGTTGCCGAATGGGTCCGCCACCAGGCCCAGTACCTGCCCCTTGGCGACCCGCGCACCGAGCCGCACTCGCGGACGCAGGATGCCGTCGATGGGTGCCCGCGCCCAGCTCGAGCCATTGGCCAACTCGGCGGCAGGCGGGCGCCGCCGGCGGTGCTCGCCGGTCAGCATGCCGATGCGCCGCATCACGCGCAGCACGCCGCGCACCCCGGGGGCAATGGCCCACTCATCGAAGCGCAGTGCCTCACCGGCCTCGTAGGTCAGCACCGGTACGCCACGATTCTGAGCATAGTGGCGCAGGCTACCCTCGCGCAGCTCGGCGTTGAGGATCACCGGCGCGCCAAACGCCTCGGCCATGGCCTCGGTCTCGGGGTGCGTTTTCAGTTGGGCGCGGATCTGCGGCAGGTTGGTGCGGTGAATCGCGCCAGTGTGGAGATCGATGATATGAGTGGCGTGATCGACGATCTGCTCGCGGAACAACGCCGCCACCCGGCCGCCCAACGAGCCCGCCTCGCTGCCTGGGAAGCAACGGTTGAGGTCACGCCGGTCGGGCAGGTAGCGGCTGTGCTGCACGAAACCAAAGACATTGACTATCGGCGCGGCAATCAGCGTGCCACGCAGCCGATGTAGCTGCTTGGAACGTAGCAGACGGCGCACGATTTCGACGCCGTTGATCTCGTCGCCGTGGATGCCACCGCACACCAGCAGTACCGGCCCGTCCTGGCGGCCATGCACCACCTCGACGGGAATATGTAACGGCGCATGGGTATACAGCCGTGCCACCGGCACATCGATCTGCAACCGAGCGCCAGCAGCGATGCGGGTACCAGCAATTTCAAAGGGCGCGCGAGCCATGCGCATATCCTGTGCAAGAAAAACGATGCCGCCTGTTATACCTCGCCAGCCGGTACTTGGCGAATCTTACTGAGGAGAGATAACGCTTATACAGTCATGAATGTAAGTAAGCTGCCATTGCGGTATAATCCACCCACGACCGTAACCGTTGCGAGAATGCCGCTACATGGCCAGACGAACCAAAGCCGAAGCAGAAGCCACCCGTGAAGCCCTGTTGGATGCCGCCGAGGAAGTCTTCTTTGATCACGGCGTGGCGCGGACTTCGCTGGAGCAGATCGCCCGTCACGCCGGAATGACCCGCGGCGCCCTCTACTGGCACTTCAAGAACAAGGCCGACCTGTTCATGGCGCTGATAGAACGCGTGCGCATGCCGTTCGAGGAGCTGGTCGATACCCTGCACCACCCGCACCTACTCGACGACCCGCTGGAAGCGCTGCGCGTGGCGTTCGACAACGGCTTCATCAGGCTCGAGCAGCCCAGCAGCCACCGGGTCCACGCGATTCTGCTGCACCGCTGCGAATTCTTCAGCGACATCAATCCGCTGGAGATGCAGAACCGCTTGGCCGAAGAGTGTCACATCGAGATCTGCCAACAGCTCCAGCGTGCCCATGAGCTCGGCCAGCTGCGCGCCGACCTTACGCCCGAAACGGCAGCGCTAATGCTCCAGGCAACCCTGGGAGGACTCTTCCACGACTGGTTACGCGACCCCGAGCGCTATTCGATTCGCGAACGCGGCGAGGAACTGCTGGGGACGCTGCTGCGCATGATGCGACGCTAACCTCCCCCACCTCAGAACGCCACAGGCCGCCCCGAGAGGCGGCCTGTGACGTTGGGGTCTGACGCAGCGTCATGCGTCGCGGGGCTGCTCACCCGGCAAATCACTCTCCCAGCCGCCGCCCAGCGCCTTGAACAGCGTCGCGGTAGCGGTCAGCCGATCGCGTACCGCTTCGGCCAGCGCCAGCTCGGCAGACAGCAGCGCACGCTGGGCATCGAGCACTTCGATGAAGCCAACGAAGCCCTCGCGATAGCGTACCTCGGCCAGTTCCTGGGTGCGCCGGATCGCCTCGACCTGCTGTCGGGTCGCCTCGACCCGTTCGCCGCTGGTCTCGTAGCTGACCAGGGCATCACGCACCTCGTTGAAGGCCATGTTCACGGTTGCCCGATACTGCTGCTCGGCCTGCTCGGCCAGCGCCTCGGCGGTATCGATGCGCGAACGCGAGCGGCCAAAATCAAAGATCGGCCCCATCACCGTGGCACCCAATCCCCAGGTCTGGGCCGCTGAGGTGAACAGGCTGCTGGTGTCGCCGGCCGCGGTGCCGATCAGCCCGCTGAGGTTGAGACTCGGCAGCCGGCTGGCCTCGGCGACACCGATACCCGCATTGGCGGCGACCAGACCGGCCTCGGCAGAACGAATGTCAGGGCGCCGCTCGAGCAGGCTCGACGGCAGCATGGTCGGCACGCCAGTGGGCAGCGCGATATCGTCGAGGCGGGTGTCGCCGAAGTCGAGCTCATCGAACAGCTCCGCCGGCGATAGCCCCACTAATGCCGCCAATGCGCCCTCCAGGGAGCGCACGCGCTGCACCTGAGCCGGCAGCTGGGCACGAGTGGTCTCGAGCTCCGACTGCGCCTGGCGCAGCGCCAGCTCGTCGGTCTCGCCGGAGTCGAAGCGGATCTGCTCGAGGCGGAAGGTCTCCTCCCGCGACTCCAGGGTACTCTCGGTGATGCGCCGCTGCTGCTCGGCGCTCTTGAGGTCGAAGTAGGTCGCCACCACGTCGGTGATCACGTTCAAGCGCACCGCATCGTGAGCGAACACGCTCTCCTCAAGCAGCGCCTCGGAGGCCTCGCGCTCGCGCGCCAGGCGCCCCCAAAGGTCGATCTCGTAGCTCAGTTGGCCGGCCACCGAAAAGGTATTGTCGGTGGACTCGACGCCAAACGGCGAGGCCGTAGCCGGCGTGCGGTCGCGAGCGGCCTCGGCCTGTGCACCCACCGAGGGCAGCTGCTCAGCCTGGGCCAGGCCCAGCTGCGCCCGCGCCTCCTGAATGCGCGCCAGCTGCAGGCGAATATCCAGGTTCTCGGCGGTGGCACGCTCGACCAGCGCGTCGAGGCGCGGATCCTCGAACTGGCGCCACCAGTGCCGCCACTCGCTGCGCTCCTCCTCGGCCAGCAGCACGTGCTCCGGCCACTCGTCGGGCAGGGCGATGTCCGGGGCCCGATAGTCGGGCCCGACAGCGCAGCCGGCCAGCACGGCGGCGAAAACCAGCGGTACCGCCAGACGCGTAATGCGCCGCAGTGAGGCGAGGTTGGGATCAGACATGCTTCTGCTCTCCCTGCTCGAGACGATGGGCACGGCGCTCACGTCGACGCGAGCCCAGATCATCCATCAATTTATAGAAGAGTGGCACGAACAGCAGCGCCAGGGTACTGGCGAAGATCATGCCGCCCACCACCACGGTGCCTATCTCCTGACGACTGGCGGCCCCGGCACCGCTGGCAAACACCAGCGGCAGGGTGCCAATGATGAAGGTCAGCGCGGTCATGATGATAGCGCGGAAACGCTGCTGGGCGGCGGCCATGGCGGCGTCGAAAGAGGACATCCCCGTGCGCCGGTTCTGGGCGGCGAACTCGACGATCAGGATCGCGTTCTTGGCCGCCAGGCCGATCAGCACCAGCAGGCCAACCTGGAAGTAGATGTCATTGGGGAAGCCGCGCAGCATCGCCGCCAGCGACGCCCCGAGCACCCCGAACGGCACCGCCGAGGCCACCGCCAGCGGCAGCGTCCAGCGCTCGTACTGGGCGGCCAGAATCAGGAACACCATCACCAGGCCCAGGCCGAAGGCCAGGCCACCGGCCCCCGCCGCGGCATCCAGCTGATAGGCTTCGCCGGTCCAGCCAAGCGACGTATTGCCGTCGGTGAGCACCTCGGCAGCCACCGCATCCATCGCCTCCTTGGCCTGACCGGTGGTGTAGCCCGGCGCAGCATCGGCGAGGAACTTGGCGGCGCTGTTGACGTTGAAACGGTTGATGATATCCGGTCCCGGAGTACGCTCCAGCGTCACCAGGGTCGACAGCGGCAGCATCTCACCGCTCTCGGAACGTACAAAGACCTTGTTCAGATCCTCCGGCTGCCCACGGAACTCCGCCTCCGACTGCAGGTTCACCTGCCAGTTGCGCCCGGCCAGGGTGAAGTCGTTGACGTAGAGAGAGCCGAAGGTGCTCTGCATGGTCTCGAAGATCTGGTTGATCGGCACGCCCATGGCGCGCGCTTTTTCGCGATCGACCTCGGCGTGATAACGCGGAATGCTGGTGTCCAGGGTGGTCCGCGCATTGACCAGCTCGGGGCGTTCATTGGCAGCCGCAGCCAGTCGCTGAGCTATCTCGGCGATCTCATCCGGGGTGCTGTCACCGCGCACCTCGAGATACCCCTCAACCCCGCCGGTCAGTGAAAGCCCCTGAATCGGCGGCGGTGTGAAGGCCAGCACGTTGGCTTCAGGAATCCCGGCGCCCATGCCCATGATCCGTCCCGCCAGCGAGGCGGCGTCCTGCCCCTCCCCGGTCCGCTCGCTCCAGTCGGCGAGGTTGGCGAAGCCGACACCGGCATTGCTGCGCAGCGAGCCGGCGATGATGTCAAAGCCGGCGAAGCTGGTGAACTGGTCGACTTCGTCCATGTCGGTGAGCATCGCCGAGACCTGATCACGCACGCTCTCGGTACGCGACAGTGCCGAAACCGCCGGCAACTGATAGACCACCAGCGCCACGCCTTGGTCCTCCTGGGGCACCAGGCCCGGGGCCATGCGGCTCATCGAGAACAGCGTCACGGCCAGCACGCCGATGAACAGCACGCAGCCGATCAGCGCATGACGCAGCAGCTTATGCACCAGCCAGGTGAAGCCGTTGGTGAGCTTTTCGAAGCCACGGTTGAAGAGTTCGAAGGGCTTGGCCACCTTGTGCTTCTGGCCATCCAGCAGCAGCGCACACATAGCGGGGGTGAGGGTCAGCGCCACCACGCCAGACACCACCACCGAAATCGCGATGGTCACCGCGAACTGGCGGTAGAGCTCACCGGTAAGGCCGCCGAGGAAGGTCACCGGCGCAAATACCGCCACCAGCACCAGGGTCGAGGAGAGCACCGCCCCAGACACCTGGTGCATGGTCTTGATCGAGGCCTCGCGAGCTTCCATGCCCTTCTCGCGCATCAGCCGGTCGACGTTCTCGAGCACGATGATAGCGTTATCGACCACGATGCCGATCGACAGCACCAATCCAAACAGCGTCAGCAGATTGACCGAGAAACCCAGCGCCAGCATGCCGGCGAAGGTGCCGATCAGCGACACCGGAATCGCCGCCACCGGAATCAGCGTGGCACGCAGGTGCTGCAAGAACAGGAAGGTCACTACCACGACCAGCGCCACCGCGACCAGCAGGGTGATGAAGACTTCCTGGATCGAGATCTCGACGAACTCGGTGGTGTCGTAGGGGATGGTGTATTCGACCCCCTCAGGGAACCGCGTGGCGATATCATCCAGTGCATCGCGCACCGCATCGGCGGTTTCCAGGGCGTTGGCGCCGGGCTGCAGGTAGATCCCCATGGGCACCGCATTCTGGCCGTTGTAGGTCGCCGAGAAAGCATAGTTCTGGGCGCCTAGCTCAGCTCTCGCCACGTCGCCCAGGCGCAGGCTGCCGCCATCCTCGTCGGCGCGCAGGATGATGTTCTCGAACTCTGCTGGATCGGAAAGCTGCCCACGGGTAGTCACCGTAAAGGTGAACGCCTGGTCGTCCACCGAGGGCTCGGCGCCCAGCTGGCCGGCGGCGAACTGGGCGTTCTGTTCGCGGATCGCCCCGGCCACATCGCTGGGTGTCAGATCAAACTGCGACAGCTTGTCCGGCGACAGCCACACCCGCATCGAGTAGTCCTGGGCGCCGAACAGCGAGGCATCGCCGACACCGGGAATCCGCACCAGCTCGTCAAGCACGTTGAGCAGCGCATAGTTGGAGATGAACAGCGGATCCTGGCTACCGTCCGGCGAGTACATCACCGGTACCATCAGGATATTGGTGGAGCGTGCCTCGACCCGGACGCCCTGGTCGCGAACCTGCTGCGGCACGCGTGCCAGGCCTGCCTGTACGCGGTTGTTGACGTTGATCGCAGCCTGGTCGGGGTCAGTACCCATCTCGAACGACACGGTGATCTGCAGACTGCCCGCATCGGTGGCACTCGACTCCATGTAGATCATGTCGTCGACGCCGTTGATCTCCTGCTCGAGCGGTGCCGCCACCGCCTCGGACAGCACCTCGGCGCTGGCGCCGGGGTAGTTGGCCTGCACCACGATCTGTGGTGGCACTACGTCAGGATACTGCTCCACCGGCAGCGCGCGCAGCGCCGCCAGGCCGGCCAGCACAATGACAATGGAGATGACCGAGGCGAAGATCGGCCGGTCGATGAAGAACCTGAGCATCACGCCTCCTCGTCATCGGGGACTTGCTGTTCGGCGTCGAACGCCGATTGCTCGGCCTCTTCGGCGGCCTCCTCGTCGTCCTCGACCTCGGACGCAGAGACATCCATGCCGTCCTGCAGGGCAACCTGGCCGTTGACCACCACGCGATCGCCGGGCTCGAGGCCGTCAATGACGATCTGCTGGCCCTGCTGTACCGGTCCCAGTTGCACAGTGCGCGAGCGTGCCTTGTCCTCGTCGTCGACCACGAACACCTGGGGGCCCTCGCTGCCCTGCCCCACCGATTGGGGGGGAATCAGGAAAGCACCCTCGAGGGTCTGCACCACCACCCGCACGCGCACGAACTGCCCAGGCACCACCTCGCCCTCGACATTGGGGAACACCGCACGCGCCGAGACGCTGCCGGTGCGGGGATCGATGGTGCTGTCGGTGAAGTCGACCTGGCCGGCATGGTCGTAATCGCTGCCATCGGGCAGGATCAATGCTGCCTGGCGCGGCGACTCATCGCCGTTGGCGGCCATCGCCCGACGCGCCGTACGCTGCAGGGCGGCATCGTTCTCGGGCAGTGAGAAACGCACATGAATGGGATCCTGCTGGGTCACGCTGGTCAGCAAGGTACCGCGCTCGATGAGACTGCCTTCGGGCAGGCTCTCGAGCCCGGTAACACCGGCCAGCGGTGCGGTGACCTCGGTATAGTCGAGGTTGAGCTGAGCATCGGCGACGCCGGCTTCCGCCAGCGCATAGCGCGCCTCAGCCAGTTCACGCCCCGACAGCGCGGTATCGCGTTCGCGCTCACTGACCGCGTTCTGGTCGAACAGCGACGAAATCCGCTGCCACTCGCGGCGAGCCTGGTTAAGGTCGGCCTGGGCATTGGCGCGCTCGGCCTCGGCACGGCGCAGAGCGATCTCATAGGGCTCAGGGTCGATGCGAAACAGCGCATCGCCTTCATCGACTACCTGCCCTTCGGTGTAGAGCCGCTCCTCGAGAATTCCCTCGACGCGGGCGCGCACTTCTACGTCACGCGAGCCGCGGGCGCGTCCGGCGTACTCCTGCACCACCTCAACGTCGCGCGGGTCGACACTGATCACCGATACCGTCGTCGGCGGCTGCCCCTCGGCACCGCCACCCGGCGGCCCCTCTTCATCACCGTTCTGGCCACAGGCCGTCAGGCCCAGGCTGACCAGGCCTGCCAGCAGCAGGGTTCGCATCGGGGTCGCGACCGCTCGAGATGCCGATTGCATGTGGTGCCTCCAGGTGTGAAACGTATAAGTGGCTCCATCCTCGAGCCACCGGGAAAGGTGCGCATTATAGTTACATTCATGTATGTATGGAAGTCTTGTGCTTACTCGAGAAACGTGAACAACGCAACCGCGCGCAAGGCTAATACCTCAACCATAATTGAGGTCAAGCATCGATCCCATTCGCTACCAGTGATGACGCAATGCAGCACAGGATAGCTGGAAACTGGCAACAACCTAACATACAATCGCGAATGTTTCTGAGGCTGATCGCCGCCTGGCAATTCACCGGTTCTGCGGCGCGGACGATTCAGGTACAAACGTTTGAATTATAGCTGCATCATTCAGGTATATTGGCAGCTATCATCGACCACGGCATCTACAAGGAGGTAGCGATGAAATCCGCCTGGAGCCTCATGCTGATCGTTGCACTGGGCGTATCCGGCTGCGGCAGCGAAGACCCCGCGCGCTCCGACACCGCACGGGTCGTCAAGCTGGTGGACGTATCCACTGCACAGCAGCTGCCTAGCCGTCGCTTCATCGGCCGGGTGGAGGCACGCCAGACCGTGGATCTGTCGTTTCGCGTCGGCGGTCAGCTGAGCGAGCTGCCGGCCACGCCCGGCACCGTCATTGCCCAGGGCGAAACGATTGCCCGGCTCGACCCCACCGACTATCAGCTGGCGGTGCGTCGTGCCGAGGCCGAGCATCAGCAGGCCACCAGCACGCTGTCACGCCAGCGCAACCTGCTCGAGCAGAACGCGGTGTCGCGCTCGGTCTTTGAAGAAGCCGAGACCCAGTATAGGTTGACCGAGGTGCAGCTCGACAACGCCCGTCAGGAACTCTCTTACAGCGTGATCGAAGCGCCCTTTGATGCGTTGATCACCCGCCGCATGGTCGACAATCACACCAATGTACAGCCCAACACGGACATCGTGCGGGTGCAGGATGTTGGCGAGCTACGCGTCAGGATCAACATTCCGGAAGGGCTGATCCGCTATATCGATGAGCCAGAGCGCTTCGATCTGGAGGCGCAGCTGGTCTCGATGCCCGGCCAGCGGCTGCCGCTGGTTTACCGCGAGCACGTCACCGAGCCTGACGAGGTCGCCCAGACCTACGAAGTCGCCCTGGCCTTCCGCGACCAGGATGCCGTAATCGCCCTACCGGGCATGACCGCCAGCGTCAGCGTGTCGCCGCGCGAGGTCGTCGAGCCACCCGGTGTCGTGGTGCCCGTCAGCGCCATCGCCAAGGACAGCAACGGCGACTTCCGCGTCTGGCGCTACACGGCCGACGACGGGACGGTCCACCCGCAGCCAGTCGTCGTTGGCGAGATGCAGGACCGTCATATCGCCGTGCTGTCGGGACTCGACGTGGGCGACACCATCGTCGCCGCCGGGGTGCATGCGCTGCGCGATGGCATGCGGGTCAGGCCCATGGAAGAAGCCCTCTAGGAGCGCCGCATGGAAATCGCTAGACACGCCATCGACCGGCCTCTCTATCCCTGGCTGATCGTCATCGTATGCCTGCTGGGCGGCCTGTGGGGGTTCAACAGCGTAGGCAAGCTCGAGGACCCCTCATTCACCATCCCCAATGCCATCATCAACACCCAGTATCCCGGCGCCACCGCCCAGGAGGTCGAGGAGGAGGTCACCGAGCGGCTCGAGCGGGCGATTCAGGAGATGCAGCAGATCGATGTCATCGAGTCGACCTCGATGCCCGGGCGCTCCGAGATCGAAGTCGAGGTCAAGTCCACCTATCGCGGCCATGAACTGCCGCAGATCTGGGACGAGCTGCGGCGCAAGGTCAACGATACCCAGGATCAGCTGCCCGATGGCGCCTCGCCGTCACGGGTCAACGACGACTTCGGCGAGGTCTATGGGCTGTTCTATGCGGTGACCGCCGACGGCTACGACGAAAGCGAGGTCAGCGATATCGCGCGCTTGTTGCAGCGCGAACTGCTCACCGTGCCCGGCGTTGCGCGGGTCACCACCGCGGGGCTGCGTGACGAGACCCTGTATATCGACATCCCCAACGAGCGCCTCACGACGCTGGGCCTTCCGATCGATCAGCTGGTCAACACCGTGCAGACCGAGAACAGCGTCGAAGACGCCGGCTCACTGCGCGTCGACGACCGTCACGTACGCATCGTGGCGCGCTCTCAGGTAGACAGCGTGGAAGCCATCGAAGCGCTACGGGTGGGTCGCCCCGGCACCACCGAGCAGATCTCGCTGGTGGATATCGCCAACGTCTATCGCCAACCCACTGAGGTGCCCAGTCACCTCATACGTCATAACGGAGAGCAGGCCTTCACGCTGGCGGTGGCGGGCATCGAGACCGAGAACATCATCGAGGTGGGCGAAGCGGTCGAGGCCCATATCGACGCCCTGGAGGGCCGTATCCCGCTGGGCGTGGAGCTGTCACCTATCTACGAGCAGCACCGCGTCGTCGACCAGGCGATCAACGATTTCCTGATCAATCTCGCCATGTCGGTGGCGATCGTGATCGGTGTGCTATGCCTGTTCATGGGCTGGCGCGTCGGCGTGGTGGTCGGCTCCACGCTGCTGCTGACGGTACTCGGCACCCTGCTGTTCATGGGCCTGCTCGGCCTCGAAATGGAGCGCATTTCGCTGGGGGCGCTGATCATTGCCATGGGCATGCTGGTCGATAACGCCATCGTGGTCGCCGAGGGCATGCTAATCAATATCAAGCGCGGCATGTCGGCCCGGGAGGCCGCCGGCCAGGCCGCCAGGCGCACCCAGTTGCCACTGCTCGGCGCCACCGTCATCGGCATCATGGCATTCTCCGGCATTGGCCTGTCGGATGACGTCACCGGCGAGTTCATGTTCTCGCTGTTCATGGTGATCCTGGTGTCGCTGCTGCTCAGCTGGCTGCTCGCCATCACCGTCACCCCGCTGTTCGGCTACTACTTGCTGCGCAAAGTCGGGAGCAGCGAGGGCGCCCCCTACCAAGGCCTGTTCTACCGTCTTTACCGCCGCTGCCTAGGGCTAGCGCTGCGCGCCCGCAGCTTGACCATCTCAGCGCTGGTGATTGTCACCGGGACCTGCATGTGGGCCTTCGGCAGCATACCGCAGTCGTTCTTTCCCGACTCCAATACGCCGCTGTTCTACGTCAACTACACACTTCCCCAGGGCAGCGACATCCGTGCCACCCAGCGCGATGCCATGGAGATCGAGGCCTACCTGCAAACGCAGCAGGGCATTGAGTCGGTCTCGACCTTCATCGGCCAGGGTGCCACGCGCTTCATGCTGACCTACGCGCCGGAGCAGCCCAACCCCGCCTATGCGCAGTTCATCATCCGCGCCGAAAGCCTGGACAAGATTCCCGATCTCGACCGCACGGTCTACCGCGAGCTGAGCGAGACCTATCCCGATGCCGACGTTCGTACCCAGCGGCTGCAGTTTGGCCCGGGTGACGGGGCCAACATCGAGGCGCGCTTCAAGGGCCACGACCCGCAAGTGCTGCGCGAACTTAGCGAAGAAGCGCAGCGCCGCATGCGCGCCGACCCGACGCTGATCGACGTGCGTCACAGCTGGCGCGAGCAGGAGCTGGTGGTGGCACCGAGGATCAATGAAGAGCGCGCCCGCATCGCCGGCATCAATCGCGACGATATCGCCCAGACGCTGCAGTTCGCCTCTGCGGGCATTCGGGCCGGCACCTACCGCGAGGGCGACAACCTAATCCCCATCGTCGCCCGGCCACCACAAAACGAGCGGCATGACGTCGCCAGGCTCGCCGACCGCATGGTCTGGAGCGGCACTGAACAACGCTTTATCCCCATCACTCAGGTCGTCGACGCCTTTGAAACCCGCAGCGAAGAGGCGCTGATCATGCGCCACAACCGGGTGCGAACGCTCACTGCACAGGCCGATCCTGCCGAGGGCTACACCGCCAACGCTGCCTTGGCCAGCATTCGCGGCGAAATCGAGTCCATACCTCTTCCTCCCGGCTATCAGTTGGAGTGGGGCGGCGAACACGAGGACTCCAGCCAAGCCCAGGCATCGCTGGCCACCCAGTTGCCCATCAGCCTGCTGGTCATGCTGCTGACGTCGATACTGCTGTTCGGCAAGCTCAGACAGCCGCTGATCATCTGGCTGGTCGTCCCGATGTCGGTGTGCGGGGTGGTCATCGGTCTGCTGGCAACCGGCCTGCCGTTCTCCTTCACCGCCCTGCTCGGCATGCTTAGCCTGTCGGGGATGCTGATGAAAAACGCCATCGTGCTGGTCGATGAGATCGACGATCAGATCGCCTCGGGCAAGGCGCGCCTAAGCGCGCTGACCGATGCCAGCGTGAGTCGACTGCGGCCGGTATTCCTGGCCGCCGGCACCACCATCCTCGGCATGCTGCCACTGCTCACCGATGCCTTCTTCAATAGCATGGCGGTGACCATCATGGGCGGCCTGGCGTTCGCCTCGATCCTGACGCTGGTCGCCGTGCCGGTGCTGTATGCCCTGCTGTTCCGGATTGGCCACCATGAGACCCAGGCCGATGAGACCCAGTGACACGCCCCGTCAGGAGAGCGGAGGAAGGAAAAACAGGCTATGCTGCATAGCAGCATGACTGCCATGAAGGAGGCTTGAATGGATGCCCTGGAGCTGGTTCCACTGGGAAACTTGGAAATAGCCGTGCGCATCTGGCACCCCGAGGCCCCAAGAACCGTGGTCGTCTGGCATGGCCTGGCACGCCACGGTGGCGATTTCGAAGGTTTTGCCCGCACGCTCGGGCCCGGATGGAGGGTGCTGGCCCCCGACACGCCGGGGCGTGGGCTTTCAAGCTGGTCGCTCATTCCGGCGCAGGACTACCTCTATAGCAACTACAAGAGAGTGGCGCTGGCCGTGCTGGACCACTTCGAACTGGAGAAAGTGCCTTGGGTCGGCACCTCCATGGGGGGACTGCTGGGTATGCTGCTAGCAGCCGACGCCGAAAGCGCGCAGCGTATCGAGCGCTTGGTGCTCAATGACGTCGGCCCCGAATTGAACCTCCAGGGCCTGAGACAGCTGGCGCTCTATTTCGGCAGGCCGCATCGCTTCACCACCTTCGCCCAGCTGCAAGCAGAGCTGACCGAACACTATGCCGGCTTCGGCATCGAGAGCGAGGAAGCCTGGCGTCAGTTGGCACTGGGCAGCGCACGGCGCCTGCCCGACGGCAGTTGGACCTATCACTACGACCCCCGCATTGCCGAGCAATTCATCCACGACACCCCCCGGGACACCTGGGCAGATTGGCGGGCGATCCAGTGCCCGCTGATGGTGATACGCGGTGCCGAGTCGCCGTTGCTGGATGCCGAGAGCCTGAAAAAGATGGCCGAAGTTCAACCCGCCCTGGTTACCCTGGAAGTGCCCGGCTGCGGACACGCGCCGATGCTCGATCGCGATAGCCAGGTCGCGCCCATCGCCGCATTTCTCACCCGCACCAACCGCAAATGGCTGCCTCACCAGCCCCGGCGCTATTTGCAACGTGGGTGGCAGCGGCTTGTAGCCTGGGCGAGGCGGGAGACGCCCCTCAAGGACAGCGACTCGTCACCTTAGAGCGTGCGATAGTCACGTGGCTCGATGCCCCACTTGCGCAGCCGCGAGAACAGCGTGGTGGGCTTGAGCCCCAGTAGCTCGGCGGCACCGCCGCGCCCCGAGACCTTGCCACTACAGCGCTGCAGGGCGGCGATGGCGTTGTCGCGCTGGCGGCGGCACAGCTCCTGCTCCGGCAGCGGCGACGCCTCATCAACCGTCACGGCGGCCCGTTCCAAGGAGTCGCCCCGAGGGCTAGGGGGTTCGCCCAGCAGCAGGTCGTCGAACATCAGACGGCGGTCCTGGGTGACGATGACTTGGCGCTCGATGACGTTCTCCAGCTCGCGGATATTGCCCGGCCACGGGTAGCGCTGCAGGATCTGCAGTTGGGCCGGCGGAATCCTTACCCCCGGCTTGTTGAACTTCTGGCAGGCGCGCTGCAGGAAGTGCCGAGCCAGCAGCGGCACATCCTCGATGCGGCTGCGTAGCGGGACCGACTCAATCGGAAACACATTGAGACGGAAGTAGAGGTCCTCGCGAAACGCCCCCGTCTCGATCATCTCTCGCAGATCGCGATTGGTAGCAGCAATCACTCGCACATCGACCTCGCGGGTGTGATTGTCCCCAACCCGCTCGAACTGCTGATCCTGCAGCACTCGCAGCAGCTTGCTCTGCAGCGCCAGTGGAATCTCGCCCACTTCGTCGAGAAACAGGGTGCCGCCATCGGCCAGCTCATAGCGTCCCGGACGGTCGCTGACGGCGCCGGTGAAGGCGCCCTTCACATGGCCGAAGAACTCGCTCTCGAACAGGTCGTGGGGAATTGCTGCGCAGTTGACGCGAATAAGCGGCCGGTCACAGCGCTCGCTCCCAACGTGAATGGCGCGGGCGATCAGTTCCTTGCCGGTACCCGATTCACCGCTGATCAGGACGTTGGCATCGGTCGGCGCGACCAGCGCGATCTGGTGGATCAGCTGCACCACCGCGGGGCTCTCGCCGACGATCTCGCGGTGGTTGAGCTCGGCCTTGATCTCCTCCTGCAGGTACTGGTTTTCGAGTTCGAGGCGCTGCTTGAGCGACTCGACCTCGGCCAGGGCATCGCGCAGTCGCTGCTCGGCCCGCTTGCGCTCGCGAATGTCGCGGAACAGCACCACGGCCCCTACCAACCGCCCCATCTCGAAGATCGGCGTACTGGTGTACTCCACCGGAATCGCCTCACCGTTCTTGTGCCAGAACACCTCATCGTCGACGCGATGCACCTGACCGTCGCTGAACGAGGCGTGGATCGGACACTGCTGAACCGGAAAGTGACTGCCGTCGGCGTGGGTATGGTGAAACATCAGGTGGGCATCGTGGCCGACCATGTCGTCGCTGCTCCAGCCCAGGATCCGCTCGGCGGCGGGATTGACGAAGGTGGTCTTGCCTTCGGCGTCGAGTCCGTAGATGCCCTCCCCCGCAGCGCCGAGGATCAGCTGGTTCTGGCGCTCGATGCGCTCGAAGACCTGCTCGATCCGCTCCCAACCGACGTGGCCGCGGCGATGACGGCGACGCAGGTCGGCCTTGGCGCGGCGCTGCTCGGCCTGGTCGCGGTCGGTCAGGGTCAACAGCAGCGTCTGGCCGTCATCGAGGCGCTGGCCGAACACCTCGACGTTGTGCGGTTGGCGCGTCAGGTCGAGCACCACCAGGTCATCCGACCAACCCGGCGAGCGGGTCAGTACCTCATCGGTAAAGCTCACCCACAGCGGCAGCGAGGCTCCCAGGCAGTGGCTGAAGGGTTGCGCCGCCAGCGTCTCGAGCTTAGCGCCCAGCAGGCTGCTGGCAGCGGGGTTGGCATCCAGCAGGCGGTCGGCGATCGGGTCGACCACCACCATCGCCTGGGGCGATTGCAGGAAGACGCGCTTGTGCATAGGCGACGCAGGGATCATGGCGGGCTCCTTAGTGGCGCACGCATTACCTCATACAAGACCCGCGCCAATGACGAGATTTCGTATTAAAAGCAACGAAATATCGTTAATGCCGAAATATCGTCATTAACCGACGCCACCATCAAGCGTCCAAGAAGCATCGCTAACCAACTGTATAAAAAGAACTATCCCTCCTCACACAGCAACTGGCATGCCCTTGGCAACACCTGTCATAGCGTCGCCGTGACTCCCACCACTGCACCACCGCGGCGCATCTCGATGTCCCATTGCTTCCGTGAGGTGAACAACAACATGAGCGATCACAACGACCACAACAGCCTGGGCAACCCCTTCGATCACCGCCAGTCGCTGATTCACGGCCGCCACTGCGATTGCCACGACTGCCGCCATGACGCCGCTGCCAGCCTTGCGCCTGGCAGTGGCAATGCCAAACGCGACGCCCTGCCGGCCAATAGCGAGGAGATGATGGACCGCGTGGTCGAAAGTGCCTTGGTGCGCGGTATGTTTGGCCACAGCGACATGCATCGCCGCCAGTTCATGAAGCTGGTCGGCGGCGGTACCGTGGCCGCCGCACTGGCCAGCCTGTTCCCGATGGATGCCATCAAGGCGGCGGTCAAGGAGGACCTTGGCCCGTTGGAGAAGACCGAACTCGACGTCGGCTTCATCCCCATCACCTGCGCCACGCCGATCATCATGGCCCACCCGATGGGCTTCTATGAGCGCTACGGTCTCAACGTCAACGTGATCAAGACCGCCGGCTGGGCGCTGATCCGCGACAACTCGCTCAACGATACCTTCGATGCGGCGCATATGCTGTCGCCGATGCCGCTGGCCATGAGCCTGGGTGCTGGCTCCAGTCGCCGTTCCTTCATTACCCCGGCGATCGAAAATATCAACGGCCAGGCGATCGTGCTGCACAACGATCATCAGGACAAGCGTGACCCGCAGCAGTGGAAGGGCTTCACCTTTGGCGTGCCCTTCGAGTACTCGATGCACAACTTCCTGCTGCGCTACTACGTTGCCGAACACGGCCTCGACCCGGATCAGGACATCCAGATCCGGGTGATTCCGCCTCCCGAGATGGTCGCCAACCTGCGCGCCGGCAACATCGACGGTTTCCTGTCACCGGACCCGTTCAATCAACGTGCGGTCTATGAGCGCATCGGCTTCATTCATCTGCTGACCCAGGAGATCTGGGACGGTCACCCGTGCTGCGCCTTTGCCACCAGTGCCTCCTTTGCCCGCGAGAACCCCAACACCTACGGTGCCCTGCTGCGCGCGATCATCGACGCCACCCAATACTCCTCGGATCCGTCCAATCGTTCCGAGATCGCCGAGGCCATCGCACCGACCAACTACCTCAATCAACCGGTCAACGTCATCGAGCAAGTCCTTACCGGGCGTTTTGCCGACGGCCTGGGCGAGGTGCGTGATGTGCCCGATCGCATCGATTTCGACCCCTTCCCGTGGCATTCGATGGCGGTGTGGATTCTTACCCAGATGAAGCGCTGGGGCTATATCGACGGCGATGTCGACTACCAGCAGGTCGCCCGTGATGTGTTCCTGGCCAGCGAAGCCGGCGACGTCATGCGCGAGCTTGGCTACGACGCCCCCGAAGAAACCGCGCGCAACTACCAGATCATGGGCAAGACCTTCGACTACACCGCCCCCGAAGCCTATCTCGACAGCTTCGACATTCGCAGGAGCTAACTCATGGACCGCACAACCACTGAGTGGAACTTCAGTCTCAACGTCCGCGCCGGCATCCTAACCGTCGTGCTACTGGCGTTGTTCGTCGGCCTCTGGGAGGGCCTCAACCGGGCACCGATCCTCGGCGGCGGGGGCGCTGAACTCAGCGAGTACGAGCAGTTGTTGGCCGGCGCCGATGAGACCGCCCGGGTACCGCCTCCTTCGGAGATCGCGGTGCGCGCCTGGGAACAGCTTTCGGACCCGTTCTACGACGCTGGCCCCAACGACAAGGGGATCGGCATCCAGCTCGGCTATTCGCTGTTTCGAGTGCTGACCGGTTACTTTGCCGCCGCGTTGATCGCAATTCCCATCGGCTTCCTGGTCGGCATGTCGCCACTGGCCTACAAGGCGCTCAACCCCTTTATCCAGGTGCTGCGGCCCATTTCGCCGTTGGCCTGGATGCCGCTGGCGCTATTCATCATCCGTGACGCCCAGGCCTCGGCGATCTTCGTAATCTTCATCTGCTCGATCTGGCCGATGCTGCTCAATACCGCCTTCGGCGTGGCCGGGGTCAGGCAGGACTGGGTCAACGTCGCTCGCACCCATGAGCTATCGCCGCTCAAGACCGCTTTTCAGGTGATATTGCCAGCCGCGGCGCCAACCATCCTCACCGGCATGCGTATCTCTATCGGCATCGCCTGGCTGGTGATCGTCGCCGCCGAGATGCTCGTGGGCGGAACCGGCATCGGCTACTACGTGTGGAACGAGTGGAACAACCTCGACCTGACCAGCGTGATCTTCTCGATCCTGCTGATCGGCGTGGTGGGCATGCTGCTCGATCTGGGCCTCGGCGCCGTCGCCAAGCTGGTCGCCTACCAGGAATAACGTTCAGGAGAGAGACATGAGTCACGCCTTCGTAGAAGTCCAGCAAGCCGCCAAACGCTTTCCCGGCGCCAATGACGGTGATGACCTGACGGTGTTCGAGAATGTCAGCTTCACGCTCGAGAAAGGCGAATTCGTCTGCATCATCGGCCACTCAGGCTGCGGTAAGTCGACCATCATGAATGCCCTGGCCGGCCTCGATCAGTTCAGCGACGGCGCCATGATCATGGAGGGCAAGGAGATCGACGGCCCGAGTCTCGAGCGCGGCGTGGTGTTTCAGAACTACAGCCTGCTGCCGTGGCTATCGGCGCTGCAGAACGTGCGCTTTGGCGTTCGCGCCCGCTGGAAGGACTGGGATGATGCCAGGGTTACCCAGCACAGCCTTAGCTACCTCGAGATGGTCGGCCTCAAGGACGTGGTGGATCGCAAGCCTGCGCAGCTTTCCGGCGGCATGCGCCAGCGAGTCAGCATCGCCCGTGCCTTTGCCACCAAGCCTGAGCTGCTGCTGCTCGACGAGCCATTCGGTGCCCTCGACGCTCTGACGCGTGGTGTCATCCAGGACGAACTGATCAAGATCTGGAGCAAGGATAGGCAGACAGTGTTCATGATCACTCACGACGTCGACGAGGCGATCCTGCTCGCCGACCGTATCTTGCTGATGACCAACGGTCCTGAAGCGCGCATCGCCGAGGCGGTAGAGATCGACTTGCCGCGACCGCGGCAGCGCAGCGAGATCGTCAAACACCCGCACTTCTATACCATCCGCAACTATCTGGTCGATTTCCTGGTAAGCCGCTCTGGAGCGCTACGCACCGCCGATCTCGACCGGCGCGGACTGCACTACCCCGAATCGGTCAACCCGGTCGAGCGCGCCTCGACCGCGGCCGACACCCCACCGGCGACCGACGGCCAGCCCGCGTCTGCCGGCACCCGAAGCGACACTCTGGTTACCTTCACCCCCAAGGAGACGCATCATGGATAAGCTCGAAATGCGCCACACCCTACTCGCCGCCAAGGCCCGTAAACAGCTCAGCTGGGAGGCCATCGGCAGCGCCGTCGGCATGTCACCGGTATGGGTCGCCTCGGCCTGCTACGGCATGAACAGCGCCAGTCACGAGGTGGCCCACAAGCTGTGCGACGTGCTCGGCGTCGACAGTGAAGCCGCCGACGCGCTCAAGGCGTTCCCGACCAAGGCCTGGGACGAGGCGATCCCCCAGGATCCCTTCGTCTATCGTCTCTACGAAGTGGTCGGCGTCTATGGCGAAACCCTCAAGGACGTGGTCCAGGAGAAGTTTGGCGACGGCATCATGAGCGCCATCGACTTCACCATGGAGGTCGACAAGGTCGAGGATCCCAAAGGCGACCGGGTGCTGCTGACCCTCAGCGGCAAGTTCCTGCCCTATAAGTCTTGGTAAACAGCTAGTCCTGGTAGGCCTCGACCTGCTCTACCGCCCGCTCGACTCCACCGCGGTAGCCACCGCCGAACAGCAGCAGGTGGTTGAGTAGCGGATATAAATGGAACAGCGCCTCGCGCCGCGGCCAGTCGTCGGGGCGCGAGCCGTTCCAGTAGGCCTCGAAGAAGGCCTCCCCCGGAGAGCCGAACAGCGTCAGCATCGCCAGGTCGACCTCCGGGTAGTGGCGATAGACCGCCGGGTCGATCAGCGCCGGGCCGCGCGGGGTATATAGCACGTTGCCGCTCCACAAGTCACCGTGCAGCAGGCTCGCCGGCGCATCCGGCAGCCAGTGCTCGAGATTTTCGGCCAGCGTTTCGATGCGCTGGCGCAGACCGGCATCCATCAGGCCGCGCTCTTGGCAGGCCGCGGCCAGCGGCAGCAATCGACGCTCACGTTGAAACGCACGGCCATCGGCAAGCGCTGCGTTGGGCTGTGGCGTGAGCCCACAGGCGTTATCCCGCGGCCAGCCATGGTCGGGCGCGGTGAGCGCATGTAATGCACGCAGCCCGTCGCCAAGGGCACTGGCATCTCCGGCTTCACGCCGTGAAGACTGCAGCGCCTCCATCACCAACCACGTATCCTGCTGGCCATGCACCTCGGGCACCACCAATCCGCTGCTAGCCGCATGCAGGGCGCGAAGGCCGTCGGCTTCACCGCTCAGCCGCTCGGGGTCATCACGCTTGACCACCACCGGCCCCTGATCGGTGTCCAGCCAATGGACAGTGGCGCTGTCGCCCCCGGCCATGGCCTGGGGCTCGCCCCGCGGCGTCAGTGACAGCGACATCAACAGTCTCTCAAGCGTTGCGTCCATGATGGCCTCCCTGGATATTGGTGCCTCTTTCACATCCTGCCATGACCTCCCCCCCAGCTGGCAAAGCACCCTCGGCTATGGCACAAGGAGGCGTACAGTAGCGCGACACACCCCACAGGAGCGATCCATGTACAAACTGGCTTTCTACGTCCCGCTGGATGCCGCCGAGACGGTCAAGGAAGCGGTATTCGAGACCGGTGCCGGGCGCATCGGCGACTATGAGGCGTGCTGTTTCGAGACCCGCGGCCACGGCCAGTTCCGGCCGCTGGCTGGCGCCGATCCGCATATCGGCGCGGTCGGCGAACTCGAGCACGTCGAGGAGCTCAAGGTCGAACTGGTCTGCGAGGACGACATCATTCAATCCGCCTTGGCCGCCCTCAAGCTGGCGCACCCCTATGAGGAGCCAGCCTATGACGTCTGGCGATTGGAGGAACTCTGAGCGCCTTGGTCGACATAGCCTCTGATCGCCGCGCGGACGCCTTGCGCCTCGATCAGCGTGAGCCAGCCGGCGAAAGCGGCCGATAGCCTTGGCGTGTCGGCCAACTCGTGAAACACCTCGCGAATCGTCAGAAAGACCTGCGGGTCGCGCACGGCCTTGCGCGCCCCCGCTTTAAGCCGCAGCGCCAGGGGATCCGAGATCACCGGAACCTGCGACGCCTCGCCGGCCACCCGGCAGTAGTGGCACCACAGCGCCAGCTCCAGCGCCAGCCCCTGGATGGGTAATCCCAGGGTCAGGGCATCGCGAATGGCCGGCAGGATGAACTTCGGCTGCCGCGTCGAGCCATTGGCGCAGAGCCGTGCAACGGTGTCACAGATCTCGGCATTGCCGAAACGCGCCACGACGCTCTCCAGATAGCTGGGGTACGCCACGTCGTCGATCACACTCAAGGCGGGGATGATCTCCCTGTGCTGCAGCGCCAGGAGCCAGCGGCGGATATCCGGATCTGCCATGGCGTCATGCACATAGCGGTGCCCCAACAGCGCGGCAACATAGGCAATACAGGCATGCCCGGCGTTGAGAATCCTCAGCTTCATCGTCTCGTAGCGGGAGACATCGTCGACGAATTGCACCCCAACCCGCTCCAGTGGCGGGCGACCGGCGCTGAAGCGCTCCTCGACGATCCACTGCCGGACGGGCTCACACACCACCGGGGCGGCATCCTCGATGCCGAAGCGACGCCTCACCAGCGCCCGCTCTCGATGGGTGGTGCGGGGCGTGATGCAGTCGACCATCGAGTTGGGGAACGCCACCTCACGGGTGATCCATCCAGCCAGGTCGGGATCGATGAGCTCCGCCATGCCCACCACCGAGCGGCGGGTCACATCGCCGTTCCCGGGGAGATTGTCGCAGCAGAGAACGGTGAAGGGAGGATGGCCCTTGGCCCGGCGATCGGCCAGCGCCCGCACGATCATACCGAACACGGTCGTCGGTCGAGTCGGGGCGGCGGCATCGGCCAGGATCCGTGGATGGTCGGCATCGAAGCGGCCCGTCGCCGGCTCGAGAAAGTAGCCGCCTTCGGTGATGGTCAGCGAGACGATACGGATGCGCTGGTCGGAAAGCGCCTTGATGATGGCCCCGGCGTCGACGGGAGCAAAATCGACCATTGAGCCGACAACTCGGGCTGAGATTGCCCCTGGTTCGAGATCAACGATGGTGGACAGCCAATCCTGCTTCTGCAGACGCCGGCGCATCCTGACATCCGCCGGCATGACACCGGCGCCGACGATTCCCCAGTCGTAGGCCTCCCCGCGCTCGAACAGCCGCTCCAGGTACATCGCCATGTGCGAGCGGTGAAAGTTACCCAGCCCGATATGCAGTATGCCCGGTGCCAGCCTACGGCGATCATAGGCCGGCACCGTCACCCGGTGATGAAGGCAAGCGAGCGCGTTCTGGCTGAGCGATACCTCCATCGGCGTCCCCCGGTCACCCTCCCAACCGCTGGGCGAGTTTCTCTTCCAGCGTGCGCTGATCCTCGTCGAAGCGGCGAATCCCTTCGGCCAGCTTGTCGTTGGCCATGGCGTCCTGATTGTGGCCCCAGCGGAACCCAGCTTCATCCAGTTTGGGACTGGGCGCCGCATTGGCGGCAGGCTGCATCGACACCTTGGGCGCCACCTCGCCGTCGCTTGCCGCCAGTTCCTCGAGCAGCGCCGGCGAGATGGTCAGCCGCGGGCAGCCGGCCAGCGCCAGCACCTGGCCGGTGGTGCGGAAGCTGGCGCCCATCACCACCGTGTCGTAGCCACCGCGGCCTACGCGTTCGCAGACGCCGCGCACGAACTGCACGCCGGGATCCTCCTCGGGCGTGTAGTCACGGCCGGTTTCCTTCTTGTACCAGTCGGTGACCCGCCCCACGAAGGGTGAAACAAGGAATACCCCGGCGTCGAAGCAGGCCTGGGCCTGAGCCTCGCTGAACAACAGGGTCAGGTTGCATTGGATGCCCTCGCGCTCCAGGCGCTCGGCGGCGCGAATGCCCTCCCAGGTAGAGGCCAGCTTGATCAGCACGCGATCGCGCCCCACACCACGCCGTTCATAAAGCTCGATCAGCTCATGGGCCTTGCGTACGCTGGCCTCTTCATCGAACGATAACCGCGCCGCCACCTCGGTGGAGACGCGCCCCGGCACCAGCTGGCTGACCTCGCTGCCAATGGCCACCGCCAGGCGATCCACGGCATGGGCCAGGCGCGTCTCGCGGGCGACCGCTTCCGACTCGACCGCCGCCAGCTCGGCGTCGATCAGGTCCTGATAGCCGGGTAGCGCAAAGGCCTTGAGCAGCAGCGAGGGATTGGTGGTGGCGTCCTGGGGCTGATAGCGGCGAATCGCTTCGAGATCACCGGTGTCGGCCACCACCAGTGAATGGTGTTTCAATTGATCGAGTTGGCTTGTGGATGACATCGTGATAGCGCTCCTGATAGTAGATAACCAAATACTGAGCTCGCCTGCCGCTCAAGGCGCCAGGCCATGGCGCTCGGCAAGCGCCCGGTGGTAGCGCGCATAGACCTCGCGATAGGCGGCCACGGCGTTCGGTTCGGGGTCGGCCAGTGAGCCGGCATCGAGATGCACCAGCCGCGCACACAGTGCCTCCAGCGTCACGCCATGGGCGTGCTGATGACACCAGGCGGCCTGCAGCGCCGCACCCAATGCGGCAGCGTCGGTGACCTCGGGGCAGATCACCGGCGTGGCGGTGACATCAGCCACCATTTGCCGCCATACCGGGCTCTTGGCCCCGCCGCCGATCAGGCGAATCTGGCTGGCCCCCTCGGTCAGCGAGCCAAACAGGTCGAGGCCATAGCGCAGCCCAAAGGTGGCGCCCTCCATCACCGCGCGACATAGGTTGGCCTGGGTGACGTTGGCACCGCTTAGGCCGAGAAAGCTGGCAGTGGCTTCGGGTAGCATCGGCACCCGTTCGCCGTTGAAGAACGGCAGTACGGTGACGCCCTCGGCGCCCACCGGGGCGCTGGCAATGTGCTCGCCGAAGGTAGCCAGATCGAGACCAAAGAGCTCACGTACACGGGTGGTGGCCGAGGTCACGTTCATGGTGCAGATCAGCGGTAGCCAGCCGCCGGTGCTGGAGCAGAAGTTGGCGACCATGGCACTGTCGGCGATCACCGGCGCCGGCGAGTAGGCGCACACCGTGCCTGAGGTCCCCAAGCTCATGGTCACCAGGCCAGGGGTGATATTGCCGGTACCGATGGCGCCGAGCATGTTGTCGCCGCCGCCGCTCGACACCAGCACCTGGCTAGACAGGCCCAGCTCCCGGGCCAGCGCCGGGCGCAGCGTACCAGCCGGCTCGCTGGCCTCGATGATGCGCGGCAGTACTCGCTGCGGGTCGAGCTCGGGGGCGATGGCGGTGAACACGTCCTCGCGCCAGCCGCGGGCGCGGGTGTCGAAGTAGCCGGTGCCGGAGGCGTCGCCAGCCTCGGTGACGCGTTCGCCGGTCAGCCAGAAGTTGAGGTAGTCGTGGGGCAGCAGCAGGCTCTCGATGCGCCGATAGGCCGCCGGCTCGCAGTCGCGCAGCCATGCCAGCTTGGAGGCGGTATAGCCGGTCTGCAACACCAAACCGAGCTTGTCGAGGCAGCCGGCTTCGCCGCCCAGCCGCTCGACCAACGCCGCGTTGTGTGCGGCGGTTTCGGTGTCGCACCACAGCTTGGCCGGATAGACCGGCTCGTCGTTGCCATCCAGTGCGACCATGCCATGCTGCTGACCGGAGACCCCGATGGCGCGCACCGCCAGCGGGTCGACCTCGGCACGACGCAAGGCGTCAGCCAGCGCCCCGCGCAGCGCCGCAACCCACTCGCCGGGATCCTGCTCACGGCGGCCATGGTCCCCTTCGATCAGCGAATGTGGCCGGCTGGCCTCGGCGAGTATTGCACCGCGCTCGACGTCGACCACCACCACCTTGGTACTCTGGGTTCCGCAATCCACCCCGATATACATCATGCCGTCCCTTTCGACTGAACCAACCTCTCGAGGGTAGCGCGTGCGCCACGTTCGTGCAGCGACCCCAACGCGTCTAGATAGGCCTCGCGAAAGCGCGGCTGCTCGGCGAGGTCGCCGAACAGCTCGCGGTTTTCAATGAACGCCGTCGGCCGGCTGCGGTTATCGGCAGCAAGCGCCATCAGTGGCTGCTTGAGCCGATCCACCACCTCAATCAGCTGCCCCTGTTCGTCACGACCCTCGGCGTAGCGGGCCCAGCTTGCTACCACGGCTGCGCTGCGCCGGATCTTGCCGTCTCGAGCGAGCTGCTCGCGAATCACCGGCACCAGCCATTTGGGAATCCGGTCCGAGCTCTCGGCACACAGCCGCGCCAGGGTATCCTTGACCTCGGGATTGGCAAAACGCTCGATCAGCGTCAGGCGATAGCGCTCCAGGTCGACACCCGGCACCGGGGCCAGGGTCGGGCTGCCCTCCTCGCGCATGTAGCCCAGCAGGAACTCGACGAACAACGGGTCCTGGCACACCTCGTGGGCGTAGCGATAGCCGGCCAGATAGCCGAAATAGCATAGCGCCTGGTGGCTGGCATTGAGCAGCCGCAATTTCATCAGCTCGTAGGGCTCGACGTCCTCGACCACCTGCACACCGGCCTGCTCGAGGGCGGGCCGCCCTGCGTCGAAGTGATCCTCCAGTACCCACTGAGTAAAGGGCTCGCAGACCACCGGCCAGGCGTCTTCGACGCCAAACCGCGCGGCCAGCTCGTCGATATCGGCCGTGGAAGTCACCGGGGTGATGCGATCGACCATCGAGTTGGGGAACGCCACCTCGGCGGCCAGCCACTCGCCCAGTTCAGGATCACGGGCCCGCGCATAGGCGCTGAACATCTGCTTGGCGACTTCGCCATTGCCCTGGATGTTATCGCAGGACATCAGCGTAAACGGCGGGATGCCCTGGGCCCGTCGCCGCACCAGCGCCTCCACCACCAGGCCGAAGGTGGTACTCGGCCGTGACGGTGTGGCGAGATCGGCTTGTATCTGGGGGTTGTCGAGGTCGAACTCGCCGCTGACGGAGTGAAAATTATACCCCCCCTCGGTAACGGTCAGCGAGACGATGCGGATCGCCGGATCGACCATGCGCTGGATCACCGCCTCGGGGTCATCCGGTGCGAACAGATAGTCGATCATGCTGCCGATCACCCGCGGCTCATAGTGGCCATCGGGGTGCTTGACCACCAGGGTATAGAGGTGATCCTGGGCGGCCAGTGCCTGCTGCATGCGCTTGTCGCCGGGCATCACTCCGACCCCGACGATGCCCCAGTCGAGGGCTTCGCCTTGATTCATCAAGGTATCCAGGTACATGGCCTGATGAGCACGGTGAAAGCCGCCCACGCCGATGTGGACGATACCCGCCGAGACGGCCCCACGGTCGTAGCGTGGACGTTCAACGTCAGCGGGCAGGCTGGATAGCGTGGTGGTGTCGAGGGCTGTCATGGCATGCCTCCAGTGGCAAAAGTGTTCGGCCCACCCGGGACCGGCTCAGCGCCAGACCAGGTCGGGGGTTCGCGAATGCCGCTTGACCAGCCGGGCATTGCGCATGTCCTTGTTGCGTGCCTTGTCGAGGGCGGCCGCGGGGTCCTGCCCCATGCCCCGCCAACGCTCGATCAGCCGTCGCTCGAGCTCGGCATCCTCGACCTCGAGCATCACGCTGAGGTCGAACAGCGGCGCCAGTTCGCGCCATGGCGACTGATCGAGTAGTAGATAGTTGCCCTCGACCAGAATGATGCGGTGCTCAAGCGTCACCAGGCGGCCCCCCGCACGGGCCAGATCCAGGGGGCGGTCGAAGACCGGCACCGCCACTGGCGCCTTGGCATGGCGGATGCGCTGCAGATCGGCGTGCAGGCCATCCACGTCGAAGGTGTGCGGCGCCCCCTTGAACGGCAGCCGTTCGGGACCGAGCACCGCGTTGTCGAAGTGGTAACCGTCCATCGGGACCACCACCGTCTGGCCAGGCAATTCCACTTCAAGGGCCTGGCGTAGACGTTCTGAGAGCGTCGATTTACCGGCTCCGGGTGGTCCGGCTAGAGCGACCACGAAGCGCTCGGCATCCGCTGCAGCGGCGATGATATGCGTGGCAACGGCATGCGGTTCAGGGCTCACGACACGTCTCCTTAATGAGAAAATAAAGGCGCATGATATCCCGCTCAGACCGTCGTATAGCCGCCCGCGGGCTGGCAGGCCTCGGCGTAGGCGCCGAGGGTCAGGTTGATGTGGTGGCGCACCAGCGAGCGGGCGTCGGCCGCGAGCTCGCCGCGACGGATGGCCTGGTACTGCTGCGGCAGGTACTGGCTGATCAGCGTCGGCGGTATCGCTGCCGCGTCGAGCGCCTCGAACAGCCCCTCGACCGCGGCGGCCACCTCAGGCTGGGCCCAGTAGTAGCGGCTACGGTCACTGAGGCTGTAGCGGCGCGCGAAGCGCTGCTCGTCACCACTCCCCTCGTAGTAAGCCTGCCAGTAGCGCGGCTCGACCCGCATGGCGACCTCCAGGGTCTCGCGCAGCGGCGTCTTCCACGCCACCCCTGGGGCTTCCAGGGCGATATGGTCGAGGGCGAACAGCGCCTCGCGCAGGGCAAAGGTCAGCGCCGGCCCCACCTTGAGGATCGCGAAGTGGCCTTGAACCAGCGCACGATAGGCCTGCGGCGTCTGATAATCGGTGGAGTGGGCCTCGAACACCAGGTCGGGCCACGCGTGGATGGCTGTGCTCAGCTCAGCGGCGGCGGCCGGCACGAAGTCGATCACCTCGGTATGGCCGAACTCCACGCCGGGCTGCACCACCACCGCCCGCACCCGCGACCAGGCCTCAGCCACCCCCTCGGCGGCGAACACCGCGCGATGGGTCTCCAGGGTCGTCTGTAGCTCGTCGGTGCCGGTCACGGCGAGGGTATCGAGGTGCTCTTGGGCGCCGCCGGGCACCGGCACCTCGGTACCGATCACATAGCGCAGCCGGTCACGCCGCTCGCTGGCTGCCTGTTCTGCGGCCCGCGCCAGCCGCACGGCCCGCGCTGCGACCGTGGCATCGTCGAGCGTCGTCGGGTCATCGCCGCAGGGCATGCTGGCGTCGAGGTGCAGCTTGGTGAAACCGGCTGCGGCGTAGGCGGCGACCATCGCCTCGGCCTTGGCCATGGCCGCCTCGGCGGGCTCGGCCTGCCACGGCGAAGGCCCCAGATGGTCGCCGCCGAGGATCAGCCGCGCCTCCGGCAAGCCCAACCGCTCGGCCAGGGCCAGCACCCGGTCGCGAAAGTCGGCCGGCGTCATGCCGGTATAGCCGCCCTGCTGGTTGACCTGGTTGCAGGTGGCTTCGACCAGCAGCGGCGTACCATCGACCAGGGCGCGCTCGATGGCCGCCTCGAGCACCAGCGGGTGGGCCGAGCATACCGAGGCGATACCCTGCGCCTCACCGCGGCGGTTGGCGGCCACGATGGTATCCAGCGGATGATCGCTCATTGGTCGTCTCCCGCGGCGTCCAGGCGCCGCTTCAGGGTGGCAAGATCGCTGCATCCCTCCATCGGCCCCAGCACGGTTACGGCATGCGCACCGGCGGCATTGGCCAGCCGCAGCGCCTGGCGAAGATCGCGACCGGCGGCCAGGGCGGCGATCAGCGCGCCACCAAAGCAGTCGCCGGCACCGGTGGGGTCGACCTCTTCCACGTGTAGCCCGGGCACCTCGAGACGCTCACCGTCGCGGTAGGCCACACAGCCCGCCGCGGCGCGCTTGAGCACCAGCAGCGACATGCGGTGTTCGGCCATTAGTCGCGCCACGCTGGCGTCCATGCCTTCCCCCGGAGCGGCCAGCCATTCGAGGTCGGCATCGCTGGGCAGGAAGATGTCGCAGCCGGCCACCAGCGCGAGCAGCGCCTCGCGCACGCCCGGCCGCTCGACCAGCTCGGGCCGCACGTTGGGATCGAAGCTGATCTGCCCGCCGTTCTCTCTGACCCGCGCCACCAGACGCCGCACAATGGCGATGGCGGCCGGCGACGAGAGCGACGAGCCCATCACATGGCAGTAGCGACACGCCGCCAGACGCGCCAGCTGGGTGTCGTCGAGGGTCTGCTGGCCGGCGGCGCTGTGTGCCAGGTTGAAGATGAAACGGCGGCTGCCATCGGCCTGGTAGCTGACGAAGGCAGTGCCGGTGGGTCGTTCAGGGTCGCGCTGCACCGCGCCGACGTCGATGCCATCGTCGCGCAGCCTAGCCACGATCAGATCGCCGAAACCGTCGTCACCCACGCGGCCGGCGTAAGCCACCCGCACGCCCATGCGCGCGGCCTGGGAGGCGAAGATGGCCGGGGCGCCGCTGGGAAACGGGCCGTGGAAGCGACCGGCCGCATCGAAACGCTGGTCGCGGGCCTCGGCCATGAACTCGGCGAGCAGTTCGCCGCTGGTGGTGATATCGAACATGGTTCAGCTCATCCAGTTGCCGCCGTCGACGTTCAGGGTCTGCGCCACCACGTAGTCGCTGTCGTCGCTGGCCAGGAACAGCGCCGGACCCACGTAGTCTTCGGGACGTCCCATGCGCCCATAGGGCACCGCCTCCCCCACCAGGCGCTTCTTTTCGCCCAGCGGCCGGCCTTCATAGCGTGCGAACAGCGCATCGACCTCGCCCCACATCGGCGTGTCGACCACCCCGGGGGCGATGCCGTTGACGCGAATACCGTGCTTGATCAGGTCCAGCGCGCAGGACTGGGTGAGGCTGATCACCGCCGCCTTGGTGGCACAGTAGGTGCTCACCAGCGCCTCGCCGCGGCGCCCGGCCTGGGACGACATATTGATGATCGCTCCCCCCTTGCCGCGGGCGACCATCGACTTGGCCACCGCCTGCAGGGTGAAGAACAAGCCTTTGACGTTGACGTTGAACTGCTTGTCGTAGCTGGCTTCGGTCACCTCGAGTACCGGCTGCATGTCGAACAGCGCGGCGTTGTTGACCAGGATGTCGATGCCACCGAAGCGCTCGCTGACCTCTGCCACCATGGCCTCGATGGCCTGATGGTCGCAGACGTCGAGTCGCACTCCCATCAGCCGCGAACCGGACTGGCCATCGCCCTCGAGAGTCGTCAGCGCAGCATCGATGGCGGCCTGGTCGATGTCGGCGATCACCAGCTTGGCGCCCTGGGCCAGGTAGCCTTGTGCGATGGCCAAACCGATCCCGCGGGCACCACCGGTAATCACCGCAACCTTGTCCTTGAGTTTCATAATGGGTTTCTCCTTGCAGGAATGCTTGTGCCGGCACTGCACCAATCGCTGACCAGGGCGGCCAGTTGTTGCATATGGTCGATTACCCGCCAGGCACCAGCGGCATTCAGCCGCGCGGCCTGCCCCGCCTCGATATGACTGGCACCGATGAAGCCCACTACGGTCATGCCGGCGGCGTGGGCCGCGGTAACCCCGGCGACGCTATCCTCGATCACCAGGCACTGCCCGGCGTCTACCCCGAGCCGCGCGGCGGCCAGGCGGTAGAGGGCCGGGTCGGGCTTGGGTCGCGCAACCTCGTCGGCAGTGAAGATCGGCGCCTCACCGAGCAACGCTGCCAGCCCGGTCGTGGCCAGCGAGGCCTCCACCCGCTGGCGACGGCTGTTGGACACCACCGCCTTGGGTAGCGGAATCGCGGCAATGGCCGCTGCCACACCGGGCACGGCTTGCAGCTCCTCGGCCAGACGCCCCTCGATGGTGGTATCGACTCGCTGGGTGGCATCAACGGGCAGCCGGTGGCGACTCTGCGACTCGAGGTGACGCAGGATATTGGCGGTGGTCATCCCCAGCGCCTGGCGCAGCACCGCCTCGGTCGCCAAGTCTGGCAGCCACTCATCGAGCAGCTCGATCAGCGTCGCCTCGGCGATCGCCTCGCTGTCGACCAGGACCCCATCGCAATCGAAGATCAGGGTCTGTGCGGCGCTCATGCGTCGTCCTCGGGGCGTGCGCGGCTGTTTTCGGAGCGCTCACGGCTGTCCTGACGCACCAGGCGCGACAGCGGATGGCGCTGCAGGCTCTCCAGCGCCAGCCCTTCGGCATCGAACAGATGCGCCCGCTGCGGCTCGAAGCCGAAGCGCACGAGGTCATGGACGCGATGTTCGACATCGCCATCGGCCATCAGGGTGATCAGTTGCTCCCCCATCTTCAGATAGAGCGAGGTCTGCCCACCCAGCCGCTCGAGAACCTGGATGCGCCCCTCCAGCGGCCCCTCGTCATCCAGCACCAGGTGCTCGGGGCGGATGCCCAGCTCGAGTGGCTCGCCACCGCTCAGGCCCTCTCCCTTCACTGGCACCTTGCGTTGGCCACCACCGGGCAGCTGTACCTCGACGCCATCACTGTCAGCGGCACTAGCGGTCACCGGCAGGAAGTTCATCTTCGGCGAGCCGATGAAACCGGCGACGAAGCGATTGCGCGGATGGTGATAGAGCTCCATCGGTGACCCCACCTGCTCCACCTCGCCCGCCTGCAGCACCACGATCTTGTCGGCCATGGTCATGGCCTCGATCTGGTCGTGGGTGACGTAGATCATGGTCGCGTCGAGCTCTTCGTGGAGGCGCGCCAGTTCGATGCGCATCTGCACCCGCAGCGCAGCATCGAGGTTGGAGAGCGGCTCGTCGAACAGGAAGATGCTGGGATTGCGGACAATCGCACGGCCGATCGCCACGCGTTGCCGCTGGCCGCCGGAAAGCGCCTTGGGCTTGCGGTCGAGCAGCGGTTCGAGCTGCAGGATCCTGGCCGCCTCGCGCACCTTGTCGCGACGCTGCGCCTTGCCGACGCCGGCCAGGCGCAGGCTGAAGCCCATGTTGTCCTCGACGGTCATGTGCGGATAGAGCGCATAGCTCTGGAACACCATCGCCAGGCCACGGTCGGCGGGACCGACCTCGTTGATGCGCTCGCCGTCGACGACGATGTCGCCGGAGGTAGCGCTCTCGAGCCCGGCGATGATGCGCAGCAGCGTCGACTTGCCGCAGCCCGAAGGGCCGACGAAGACCACGAACTCGCGGTCGTTGACCTCCAGGTCGATGCCCTTGAGCACCTCGGTGTCATCGAAGCGTTTGGCGACTTGCGTGAGTTGTAGGGTAGCCATGTGAATCGTCCTTTACTTGACGGCGCCGAAGGTCAGGCCGCGCACCATCTGTTTCTGGGTCAACCAACCGAAGATCAGGATCGGCGCAACCGCCATGGTCGAGGCCGCCGACAACTTGGCCCAGAACAGGCCTTCGGGACTGGAGAACGAGGCGATATAAGCGGTCAGCGGTGCCGCCCGCGAACTGGTCAGATTGAGGCTCCAGAAGGCCTCGTTCCAACTCAGGATCACCGATAGCAAGCCGGTTGAGGCGATCCCCGGCAGGGTCAGCGGGATCAGCAGGAAAAGGATCTCCTGGTGGGTGCTCGCACCGTCCATGCGACCCGCCTCGAGGATGTCCTTGGGCAGATCCTTGAAGAAGGTGTAGAGCATCCAGATCACGATCGGCAGGTTCATCAGGGTATACACGACGATCAGGCCAATGCGCGTATCGAGCATGCCCAGATCACGGAAGATCAGGTAGATCGGTACCAGCACGCCCACCGGCGGCAGCATCTTGGTGGAGAGCATCCACAACAGCGTGCCCTTGGTGCGCTTGGTGGGCAGAAAGGCCATCGAGTAGGCCGAGGGAATGCCGATCAGCAGCGCCAGCAGGGTCGAACCGAAGGCCACGTAGACGCTGTTGAGGGCAAAGTGGAAATAGTTGGCACGACTCTGGATGGCGGCATAGCTTTCCAGCGTCGGGGTGAAAAACAGGGTCGGATCGGCGATCGCCTGGGCTTCGGTCTTGAAGCCGGTGAGGAACATCCACAGGATCGGGAAGAAGATCACGAAGGTGATGCTCCAGGCCACCACGGCCAACACCAGGCGCTGTGTACGAGAAGTATTCATTAGCGGCTCCTAGCGTCAGTCTTCGAGATTCTTCGCGACCATGCGAATCAGGAAGATGGCTACGATATTGGCCAGGATGATGGCGATCACCCCACCCGCGGAGGCACCGCCGACGTCGAACTCCAGCAGCGCGCGTATATAGATCAGGAAGGCCAGATTGGTGGTAGCCAGCCCGGGTCCACCGGAGGTGGTGACATAGATCTCGGCGAAGATGGTCAGCAGGAAGATCATCTGGATCATGATCACCACGCTGATGGCGCGCTTGAGGTGCGGCAGGGTGATGAAGAAGAACACCGCCACCGGGCCGGCGCCGTCCATGCGTGCCGCCTCGACCTGATCGTCGTCCAGCGACTGCATGGCGGTCAGCAGGATCAACAGCGCGAACGGCAGCCATTGCCAGGCGACGATGATGATGATCGACAGCAGCGGGAAGGAGGAGAACCAGTCTATCGCCGGCAGCCCAAACAGCCCGGTGAACCAGGCCAATACGCCATTGACCGGGTGCATCATCATGTTCTGCCAGATCAATGCGCTGACCGTAGGCATGATGAAGAACGGCGAGATCGCCAATACCCGCGCCACGCCGCGGCCGAAGAAGTCCTGCTGATAGAGCACTGCCAGCAGCGTGCCACCGATCACCGAGATCGCCAGCACCGAGCCAACCAGTACCAGTGTCGTGCCCATGGCCCGCCACAATGCCGGGTCGGTGAGCAGGTATTCATAGTTTTCCAGGCCGGCGAACTGCTCCATGCCCGGCATCAGCAGGTTGTAGCGCTGGAAGGAGAACCACAGGGTCATGCCCAGCGGAATCAGCATCCAGATCAGCAGCAGCGTGACGGCGGGAGCCTGAAGCGATAGCGAACGCAGGCCGCCTACGGTGCGCCCGGAAGTTCGAGTACGCATGGTATTACCACTCGGGGTTGAGACACGGAGGTCGGCCGGGGGTTACCCGGCCGACTCGGGACCGACGATCAGTCGTAGTAGCCCGCCTGACGCATGGCGCGTTCGGCGCTGCGCTGCGCGGATTCCAACGCCTGCTCGACCGGCATTTGCCCGGTCAGCGCCGCGGCGATCGACTGGCCGACCTGCGTGCCGATGGCCTGGAACTCGGGAATACCGACGAACTGCACCCCGGTATAGGGTGACGGCTTGAGCGTCGAATCGGTGGGATCGGCATTCTGCATCGCCTCGAGCACGAAGCCTGCGAATGGAGCCGCCTCGATGTAGCGCTCATCCTCATAGGTCGAGGCGCGGGTGCCCGGCGGTACGCTGGTCCAGCCCTCGGTCTCGCCGACCAGTTCGATGTACTCCTGAGACGTGGCCCAGGTGATGAACTGCTTGGCGGCGTCCTGCTCCTCCGAAGAGGCTGGGATGCCTAGCGCCCAGGACCACAGCCAGTGCGAGCCTTTCGGTGTTTCGGCCACCGGCGCCTGAGAGAAGCCCAGCACGTCGGCGACGTCGGACTCGCGCGGATCATAGATACGGCCCGCTGCCGAGGTAGCGTCGATCCACATGCCACAGCGGCCGCTGGAGAACAGCGCCTGGTTCTCGTTGAAGCCGTTGGAGCTGGCACCCGGCGGACCATAGTTGTTCATCAGGTCGACGTAGAAGCTGATCGCCTCCTGCCACTCCGGAGAGTTGAGCTCGGGGTTCCAGTCCTCATCGAACCAGCGACCGCCAAAGGTGTTGACCAGGGTCGAGACGAACGCCATGTTCTCGCCCCAGCCCGGCTTGCCGCGCAGGCAGATACCATAGAGGCGGTTGTCAGGATCGTGAATCTGCCCTGCCCACTCGTACACCTCGTCCCAGCTCGGTTGCTCGGGCATCGAGATGCCGTGCTGCTCGAACAGGTCGGTGCGGTAGTAGAGCATCGAGCTCTCGCCGTAGAACGGCAGCGCGTGCAGGGTGCCATCGTAGCTCAGGCCATCACGCACCGGACGCAGCAGGTCATCGACCTGATACGCCTCGGGCAGGTCGTCGAGGGGGACCAGCCAACCGCGCTCGGCCCAGATCGGTGCCTCGTAGGTGCCAATGGTCATCACGTCGAACTGACCGCCGCCGGTGGCGATATCGGTAGTCAGACGCTGGCGCAGCACATTTTCCTCGAGTACCACCCAGTTGACGCTAATGCCGGGGTGCGCCTGCTCGAACTCGTCGGTCAGGCTCTGCATGATCACCATGTCGTTGTTGTTGACCGTGGCGACGGTGATTTCCTGGGCGTGGGATGCGGCTGAGACCGCCACCGCCAGCGTCGCCAATGGCAAGGCGTGGGAGAGTTTCATGGAGTGCTCCTTGGTAGCGCTTGGCATTGTTGTTTTGCTCAAGTCATTTTTGATCAAATTGATCATTGATCGATCAAATGATCGTACGCAAAGCCAAAAAAAGCAAAGGCGCGGAGCTTATACTTTGGGTGCATTTATGCAGTCCTGATCATGCTGTGATGCATCACGCGTGCTCGATGATATGGCGTGCCGCCAGCTGATCAGTGACCAGCCCCTTGAGCCATCCTCCACGCAATGCGGCCAGAATTGCCGGCCCCTTGGCCACGCCGCCGGCCAGCGCCACGATCGGCTGGGCGCGAAACATCTCCAGCGGCAGACTGGTGACACGCCGGGTGATCGAGCACTCGATCACCTCGCCGTCGGCGGTCATCGGCCAGCCCAGCAGCTCGCCCACCGCGTGTCTGCCAAGCAATTCGTCGAGCTCGTCCTCGGAGATGAAGTGGTCCTGGAACAGCGTGGCCTGACGGTCAATGCGTCCCACGCCAATGAACGCCGCCTCTGCTTCCAACGCCACCTGCGTGATGGCCAGGAACAGCGGCTGCTGCTGCAGCGAGGCCTTCTCCTCCACGCTGCTCGCCACCACCGGTGACGGCAGCAGGAAACGCTGGCCGCCGGTCTTGTCGGCCAGCACCATCACCCCATCGTAGCGGTTGGAGGAGCCATCCCGGGCGACGTTGCCAACCAATGAAACGAAACGGTGCTGAGGACGTTCGACGCGGCTAAGCGACTCCACCGTGGCGCGCACCGAACGCCCGGTGCCTAGCGACAGAGTCAGCGGGTCGCTGCGCTCGACCAGGCGCGCCACCCGCTCGGCGCCGGCCACTGCCAGATAATAGGCCGCCCCCTCCGGGGCGCTGGCCTCGGCGGGGACCACGTCACAGTAGTCCAGACCGAATCGCTCACGGATGGCGCTGGCCAGCGTCATGCAGGCGGCAATCGGATGGTCGATATGAACCTTGATCAGCCCCTCCTGACGCGCCAGCGCCAGCAGCCGCTGCACACCAGGGCGCGACACGCCCAGCTGGCTGGCAATCTCGTCCTGGGTGATGCCGCCAACATATGACATCCAGGCGGCTCGCGCCGCCTGATCCAGTTTCACCTCGAACTTGTCCACGGATCGATTACCCTCTAGGCCGGTGTAAGCGTTATCGTCATCATACAAAGCTGACTGGTATCCACAACGCGCCAAAGGTGCCAGGCACCGGCGCACCACCCACAAGGAGCCCTGCATGCCTATTGCCCTGATCACCGGCGCCACCTCCGGTTTCGGCCGCGCCACCGCCTATCGCTTCGCCGAGGCAGGTTGGTCACTGATTCTCACCGGCCGCCGAAGCGAGCGCCTCGCTGAGCTCGAGACCGAGCTCGGCGACAAGGTCGAGGTGCTTACCCTGACCCTCGACGTGCGCGATGCCGAGGCGGTCAAAGCCGCTATCGACGGCCTCGATGACGCGTGGCGCAGGATTACCTGCCTGGTCAATAACGCCGGCCTGGCCCTGGCGCTGGAGCCGGCCCAGCGCGTCGATCTCAACGACTGGCACACCATGATCGACACCAATATCACCGGCCTGGTCAACGTCACCCACGCCGCACTGCCGCTGCTGATCGACACCGGCAAGGGCGCCAGCATCGTCAATATCGGCTCGGTGGCGGGCAGCTACCCCTACCCCGGCAGCCATGTCTACGGTGCCACCAAGGCCTTCGTGCAGCAGTTCAGCTACAACCTGCGCTGCGACCTCAAGGGCAGTGGCGTGCGCGTCACCGACGTCGCCCCGGGCCTGGCCGAGACCGAGTTCATGCTGGTCCGCTCCAAGGGCGACGAGCAGGCCTCCAAGCAGCTCTACGCCGGCGCCAACCCGCTGCAGGCCGAGGATATCGCCGCCCAGGTGTTCTACGTCGCCACCCTGCCCGAGCACATCAATATCAACCGGCTGGAGATCATGCCCACCAGCCAGAGCTGGTCACCGTTCAGCATCGAGCGGGAGTGACTCAGGCCTCGGGGAACGTCTCGTCGACCCGATGTGCCTGCTGCCACAGCCGCGATACCAGCTCCTGAATGAAGTTGCGCACGATCAGTGCCGGCCGCCGCCCGGCGCGGGTCACCACGCAGAACGGCGAGGCGATCTCGACCTCGCCTGGCAGAAGGGCCTTGAGCTCGCCGCGGGCGACCCAGTGCTCGGCGTAGTAGTGCGGCAGGTTGCCGATGAAGTGACCGCTGAGGATCAGCAGCGCCTGGGCCTCCATATTGGAGGCGTGAGCGCCAACCGTCGCCTCGGGAAAGCTGCGCAGCTCCTGAAGGTTGGCGTATGGACGTACCACGAAGGGGTGTTTGACGATCTCCGCCACCGTCAGTTGCTCGGCCTGGCGTATGAAGAGTGGGTGGCCGCGCGCGCAGTAGACCCCATGCATTTCGGTGTAGACCTGACGATGCTGGAGCCCCTCCATCTGCGCGGTTTCCGGCAGGATGCCGAGCTGCACCTCGCCGTTGGCGATCTCGCCGATCAGTCGGTCGGGACTTCCTACGGTGATGTTGAGCCGCGCGCGGGGGTTCTTGCGCAAAAATTCGCCAATCACCCCCTGCAAGTCGAGCTCCTCGTCCATGATGGTGTTATCCACCACCCCTAGCCGCAGAGTGCCATAGACCGAGCTGCGCAGCTCGCTCATCTCACTGTCGAAATCATCCACCGAGGCCAGCAGCGCCTTGGCCCGCTCATGCACCACCGCGCCTCGCTCGGTCAACTCGAAGCCCTGGCGGCCGCGGCGGCAGACCGTGAAACCGACCCGCTCCTCGAGCGCACGAATATGAAAACTCACCGCCGACTGGCTCATGTGCAGCGCAGTTTGGGCGCCGGCGAAGCCACGATGCTCGGCGACCGCCAGAAACACCGACAGGCTCTTGAGATCCGCTGCTGACAGCTTCATCGGCATGACCTTCTTTAGTGCGCTAATACATCAAAAATATGGGTTTATACATCGAAAGATAGCAATTTTATTGCTGCGAGGCCTCTGCTTAACTCAAGGCGTACTCCCCGTTCGCTGCCCAGGCAGCACCGATGACCAGCAACAACAAGAGGGTCACTCATGAATCGCATCGCATCCATCACTGCAGGGCTGCTACTGACCACCGGCTTGATAGCGGGCAGCGCTCACGCTGACCTCCTTGAGACAATCAAATCTGACGGCGTCTTCACGGTAGGCACAGAAGCACGCTACGCCCCCCATGAGTTCATCGAGGATGGCGAGATCGTCGGCTACTCAGCGGATCTCATGGAATACATCATGCCCGAGCTCGACGGCGTCGAGCTGATCCGCATGGACCTGCCGTGGCAAGGCATCCTGCCCGGCCTTGAGCGTGAGCGCTTCGACTACGTGGTCACTTCGGTCACCGCCACCCCCGAGCGCATGCAGCGCTACCACCTCAGCGCACCCATCGCCGATGCCACCATGGCGATTCTCAAGCGCGCTGGCGAAGAAGAAATCGTCTCGCCGGAGGATATCGGCGGCAAGGTCGCCGCCGCCCAGGCCGGCTCGGCACAGCTCGAAGCGCTGGAGGCACTGGCTGCCGAGCTCGAGGAGGCCGGGACGCCGCTCGCCGACATTCGTACCTACACCGGCGTCGATGAAGCTTATGCCGACCTCGGCACCGGTCGCGTCGACGTGGTGATCAACAGCCTGCCCAACCTGCTCGAGGCCGAGCGGACTCGCCCCGATGTCTTCGAAGTGGTCGGCACCTTTGGTGAGCCGGTCTACTTCAGCTGGGCCGGCCGCCGCGACGAGGCCAGCGCCTCACTCAACGCCTTCATGGATGAGCAGATCCAGCGTCTCAATGAAGACGGCACCCTGAACGAACTGCAGGAAAAATGGTTTGGTGCACCCATGAATGTCCCCCTGGAACTGCCCGCTGCGGAGTAATCACGACCGGAGGGGCGGCTGCCTGCCGCCCCTCACTCCCTCCCCGCGAACAGGTGCCCCATGCTCGAGATCCTGCTCAACCACTACCCGGTGCTGATCAAGGGCCTGACCACCACCCTGGTGGTATCGCTCTCGGCCATTGCCCTGGGGCTGGTATTTGGCATGCTGCTGGCCTTCGGCCTGACCAGTCGCTACCGCTGGGTACGCTGGCCCTGCGGCCTCTACCGCAGCTTCTGGCGCGGCACACCGATCCTGCTGCAGCTGCTGCTGGTCTACTATCTGCTGCCGGAAATCGGCATCGAAGTGGCGCCGATCACTGCCGCCATCCTGACCCTGACGTTGAACACTACCGCCTTCCAGTCGGAGATATTTCGCAGCGGTATTGCGCACATTCCTACCGGCCAGATCGAGGCTGCACGCATGGCCGGCATATCGGCCTGGCAGACCCGCCGTCGCATCGTGATGCCGCAAGTTTTTCGCCTCACCCTGCCGCCGCTGACCAACGAGATCATCACCATTCTCAAGAACTCGTCGCTGATCTCGGTGATCGCCGTCACTGAGTTGATGCGCGTCAGCGAGCAGATTGCCTCGCGCACCTTTCAGCCTCTCGAGACCTATCTCGCCGCGGCCGTGCTCTATCTGGCGGTCAATCTACTGCTAGCCCGAATCAGCGCCCATCTGGAACGCCGCATGACCGGCGGCCTGGCCACCGAATAGGCACACCCCGAGGAGCTATCGTCATGTTCGATCTTGCCCTGCTCTGGGAGACCCGTGAGCTAATCCTGCAAGGGTTGTGGAACACCGTGTGGATTTGCTTCCTGGGCTGCCTGGTGGCAGTTTCGCTGGGCCTGGTGCTGGCCGCGCTGAGGCTCTCCAGCCCACGGCTCTTTGGCTACCCAGTGGCCTGCTATGTGGAGCTGTGCCGCGGCACGCCGCTGCTGGTGCTGCTGTTTCTGCTCTACTACGGCGGCCCCAGCATCGGCCTGCTGCTCGACGCCGAAATCGCCGGTGTCACCGGCATCGGCCTCTACGGCGCCGGCTATTTCGCCGAAATCTACCGCGGCGGTTTCAAGTCGATCCCCAAGGGCCAGCTCGAGGCGGCGCGGATGCTCGGCATCTCGCCCTGGCACGCCCTGACCCGCATCCAGATCCCGCAGATGCTGCGCCTGATCGTGCCGCCGGGCACCAACCAATTGATCATCCTGGTCAAGGAGTCGGCATTGATCTCGATCATCTCGGTGGACGACCTGACCAAGAACGCCACCACCATCGTCAATCAGACCTTCAATGTGATCGAGCCCTACCTGGCCGTCGCCCTGCTCTACTGGATGATCATCGAACTGATCGCCCGCGGCGGCTATGCGCTGGAGAAACGCCTGGCCAATCGCCAGCCGCGCCATGTTGTCCGTCAAGGAGAGTCCGCTCATGCCCATGGCTGACGCTGTCACCACGCCCACCACCACCCCGCACCAAACGCACGGCGAGCCGATCGTCGAGGCACGCGGTATCGGCAAGTCCTTCGGCGAGCTCGAGGTGCTGAGCGATATCGACTTCCGCCTCGAGCCGTCGGAAGTGGTCTGCGTGATCGGCCCCTCCGGCTCAGGCAAGTCCACGCTGCTGCGCTGCCTGGCCTTCCTCGAGCCCTACGACCACGGCAGCGTGTATATCGACGGCCAGCTGCTCGGCTACGAGGAGCGCGGCGGCATGCGCGTGCGTGCCCGGGAGTCCCGCGTCGACGCGGTACGTGCGCCGGTGGGCATGGTCTTCCAGCACTTCCACCTGTGGCCGCACCGTACCGCGCTAGAAAACGTCACCGAGGCGCTGCGGCTGGTCAACGGCCTGTCGCGCCGTGACGCCGAGGCCGAAGGCATGGCGATGCTCGAGCGGGTCGGCCTGGCCGAGCGTGCCGGCCACTTTCCCGAGAGCCTCTCCGGTGGCCAGAAACAGCGCGTCGCCATCGCTCGCGCCCTGGCCATGCAGCCCCGGGTGATGTTCTTCGACGAACCCACATCAGCCCTCGACCCCGAGCTGGTCGGCGAAGTGCTCGACGTCATGAAACAACTCGCCCACGACGGCATGACCATGGCCATCGTCACCCACGAGATGGGCTTCGCCGCCAAGGTCGCCGACCGCGTGGTGTTCATGGACCAGGGCCGCATCATCGAGAGCGGGCCTCCCGAGACGCTTTTCCGCACGCCCCGCAGCGAACGACTACAGCAGTTCCTCAACACCTGGCGCGAGCGCCATATCGACTGACGCCTCAGCTCAGCAGCTGACCGATCATCACAAGGAGAACACCATGAGCAGCAAGCCAACCTTCGACCACGCCCGCATCGAGCAGCTGCCGCGCAGCAACAGTGAACCTTGCGGCCACAACCACACCCTCGACACGCCGATCTCCGCCGACGGCACCCCGGTGCTCGGCGAGCGCTACGAGGTCGCCGCGCGCGGCGGCCGAGCGGTGCGCCTCAAGCAGGGCCAGACCATCCGCATTATCAACACCCACGGCACCCAGGTCTGCGACACTTGGGCCTTCAGCAGCGACAACCTCAACGAGTTCATGTCCTGGGAGCATGGCCGCGCCTGGCTCAGCGGGCTGATCCCCCAGGTCGGCGACCCGCTGATGAGCAATCGCCGCCGTCCGATCATGACCCTCACCGCCGACACCTCACCGGGCATCCACGACACCCTGATGGCGGCCTGCGATCTGTTCCGCTACATGACCCTCGGCGTCGAGGGCTATCATGACAACTGCGCCGACAACCTGCGCCTGGCGGTCAAAGCAATCGGCATCGACGCCCCCGAGGTGCCTCAGCCGCTCAACCTGTGGATGAACATCCCGGTCAACGACCAGATGAAGGTCGACTGGTGCCCGCCGGTCTCGAAGCCCGGCGACTACGTCGAACTGCGTGCCGAGATGGACTGCATCGTCGCCATGTCATCCTGCCCTCAGGACATCATTCCCATCAACGGTGAGGACTGCGTCCCCGTCGAGGTGCACTTCGAGGTTTACGAGTGAGGAGCCGCTGATGGCCATGCCAACCGATAGCAGCGATGCCAGGGCCGTTGGCGAGGCGGTAGACCCAACGCGCCTCGAACACGACCTGGCCCTTCTCGCCACCCTCGGTGCCCGCGATGATGGCGGCGTTGCGCGCCTGGCCCTCGATGCCAACGATATCCGGGCACGACTGTGGCTGGCCGAGCAGGCCGAGTCTCTCGGCGCCAGCGCCAGCGTCGATGCCATCGGCAATGTCTTTCTCGACCTGCCCGGCCGCGACCCGACACTGGCGCCAGTGGTCACCGGCAGCCACCTCGACAGCCAGCCCGCCGGCGGCCGCTACGACGGGGCACTAGGGGTGCTGGCCGGGCTCGAGGCACTGCGCGCCCTCCGTGATGCCGGCCTCTCACTGCGCCGACCTCTGTCACTGGTCAGCTGGACCAACGAGGAGGGGGCGCGCTTCGCCCCCGGCACCTCGGGCTCGGCGGTCTTCTGCGGAGTGCGCGACCTGAATGAGACCCGCGCTATCCGCGATGCCGCTGGCACCAGCTTGGGCAGCGCACTGGACGAGTGCCTGGCGGCGCTGGACGCAGCCGGCATCCCGCGCCGGCCACTGGCGACGCCGATGCACGCCTTCCTCGAGCTGCATATCGAGCAGGGGCCAATCCTCGAGCAGGCCAGGGTGCCGGTGGGCGTGGTCGAGGGCATTCAGGGCGTGAGCTGGTTCGAGGTGACGGTAACCGGCAGCGCCAATCACGCCGGTACCACGCCGCGGGCGCTGCGCCGCGACGCTCTCGAAGGCGCCTGCGCCCTGGCCGCCTCGTTGCGCGAGGCGGCCCGCGACGACGCCGACCAGGTGCGTTTCACCATCGGCACGTTCGAGGTCAGCCCCGGCGCAGTGAACACCATTCCCGAACGGGTCACCTTCAGCATCGACCTGCGTCACCCCGATCCCGCCACCCTGGATGCCTTGACCGCCAGCTTCCAACTGCTGGCCGGACAATCCTGGGCTGGCTGCCAGGCGACCCTCACGCCGCTGTCGCGTATCGCTCCGGTAGCATTCTCGTTGCCGCTGGTCACGCTACTCGACGACACCGCCCACGACCTGTCGCTCGCGGCACCGCGGCTGATGTCCGGCGCCTTCCACGACGCCATCCATCTAGCCGGGCACTGCCCCACGGCGATGCTGTTCGTGCCCTGCCACAACGGTCTGAGCCATCACCCCGACGAATATACCGAGCTCGACGATGCCGTGGCCGGCACCCGGCTGCTGGCCGCCAGCCTGGCGCGACTGTGTGCCTGAACCACCCTGCAAGGAGCCTTCAATGTCACGCCCGACCGATGCCACCCGCCGCAACCCCGCCACTGGGGAGCGCTACGCCCCGCACCTCGAGCCGCGCTACCGTGAGATCGCCACTTTCCTGCGTGCACCGCTGGTCGAGCGCCTCGACGCGCTGGATATCGCCCTGGTCGGCATCCCCTTCGATGGCGGCGTCAGCAACCGTCCCGGCGCCCGTCTCGGCCCGCGCGAGATGCGCAACCAGTCGAGCCTGATGCGCAGCATCCACCACGTGACCCGCCAGGACCCTTTCGCCCAGGCGAGCATCGCCGACATCGGCGACGTGCGGTTCTCCTCGATCTACGACCTTGAGCGGGTCTCCGACGACATTGCCGCCCACTACCGCGCCCTTCACCAAGCCGGGGTGATACCGCTCAGCGCCGGCGGCGACCACTCGGTAACCTACCCGATCCTGCGTGGCCTGGCCGCCGACGCCCCGGTGGGGCTGATCCATATCGATGCCCACACCGACACTTGGGACGCGTTCCAGGGCTCCAAATTCCATCACGGTGGCCCCTTTCGGCTGGCCTGCGAAGCCGGGCTGATCGACCCTAAACGCACCGTGCAAATCGGTATCCGCGGTGCCCAGAACACCGCCCAGGGCTGGGACTATTCCGACGCCAGCGGCATGCGGGTGGTGTTCATGGAGGAAGTCGAGGCGCTGGGCATAGAAGCGGTGATCGCCGAGGCTCGGCGAATAGTAGGTGATGGCCCGGTGTATCTGTCGTTCGATATCGACAGCGTCGACCCGGCCTTTGCGCCGGGCACCGGTACGCCAGAAGTCGGCGGGCTGACCAGCCTGCAGGCGCTGCAGCTGGTGCGCGGCTTCCGCGGTCTGCCGCTGGTCGGCGCCGACGTGGTGGAGGTGGCACCGCCGTTCGATCCGACTGGCAACACCGCGCTACTCGGCGCGACACTCATGTATGAGCTGCTATGCCTGCTGGCCGAGCGCTGTGCCGCTCAGGCCGAGCCGAAGTAGCGCTCGCGATCCTCGGCGGTGATGTCGCTGATATGCAGCGGATAGACGCCGTCGCGGCGGTCCTGGTAGAAGTGGCGCAGGGTGCGTTCGATGGTCGGGAAGGCGAGTTCGTCCCAGGGAATCTCATGCTCCTCGAACAGCGCCACCTCGAGACTTTCGGGACCGGCGTCGAAGCCGCCCTCGAGATCGGCGCGGAACATCATGTAGACCTGGTTGATATGCGGCAGGTTGATCATCGTGTAGAGGCCATGGATCGCCACCTCGGCACAGGCCTCCTCGCGGGTCTCGCGGGCGGCCGCCTCGACGGTGGTCTCGGCGTTCTCCATGTAGCCTGCCGGCAGCGTCCAGAAGCCCTTGCGCGGCGAGATGGCGCGGCGGCACAGCAGCACCTTGCTGCCGATCACCGGCAGGGTGCCGGCGACGATGCGTGGATTCTGGTAGTGGATGGTGCCACAGGCGTCGCACAGGTAGCGCGGGCGGTCGTCGCCCTCGGGGATCGCAAAGCGGACAGTCTGGCCGCAGTGGCTGCAGAAATTCATGGCTCTCCTTCATGGCGCGGGGGCGGAGCGCGCCTTGACGCCTGCGCGGGAGCTGGGTACAACACATGAAACCCAGCGGACACCCCATGTTAGAGAAACTGCGCGAGCGCCTGCAAGCACACCGCCCTCAACGCCTGAGGCTCGCCATGCCCGAGGCGGCGGTGCTGATACCAATCGTGACCCGGCACGAGCCAACGCTGCTGTTTACTCGACGCGCCGATCACCTCGACACCCATCGCGGCCAGGTGGCCTTCCCCGGCGGCAAGCGCGAAGAGCACGACCGTGACCTGCTCGACACTGCACTGCGCGAGTCGGAGGAGGAGATCGCCCTGCCCCGCGGCCAGGTCGAACTGCTCGGTCAACTCAGCGAAGTGGTCTCGCTGCACGGCCTCAAGGTTACGCCTTACGTGGGGCTGATCCCGCCGGACCTGCCGCTGACGCCGGACCCAAACGAGCTGGACGCGATATTCGAGGTGCCGCTGGCGCTGTTCCTCGACGACTGCCGCAGCCACACCGACGTCATTACCGTCGACGGCCGCCCCTACTACGTGCCCAGCTACCAGGCCCAGGGCCAGGTGATCTGGGGACTCTCGGCAATGATGCTGGTGGAGCTGCTCAGCGAGGGATTCGGCTGCCCGGTGAGCCTCGACCGCGCTCCCGACGGTGGCCCACTGCGCCATCGCCCACCCCGTCGCGGCCCGCGGCAGACCTCACCAACCACCCATTCTCGACAAGATTGAGCCGTATGACCCAAGTTGTGCTGATTAGCGTCGCCATTGCCGCCCTGCTGGTATGGTTCTTCATGCGTACCAAGGCCAAGGGCTTCCAGCTGATGCGCTGCGCCCTCTACCTGCAGAACCTTCAGGAAGTGATTGACGGCAATCCCGGCGACGACGACCTGGTCGTCACCCGGGAGCAGGCCGAGCAAGCCTACCAGGCCGCCCGCGAGGATTTCGCCGGCATGGCCACCCGCCAGGGGCAGGCCTACTGCGTGCATGTCACCCAGGCCCAGCTCAAACTGTATGGCAAGAAGCGTGTGATGCTGGCCCGTGCCCGCGCCCACGGCTTCCCGGAATGAAAACGCCATGAGCGGTCCCCCCGTCGTCGACCCGCGGCAGCTGGCGCCGCTGGTCGATGCACTGGTCGAGCAGGGCTGGTTCGTCGCCGAGGACGTCGTTGACGCCGAGCTGTGTCGGGCGCTGTATACCGAGATTATCCAGCTGGCAGAGAGGGACGCGCTGGCTGTCGCCGGTATCGGCCGCGGCAGAGAGCACCTCCTGCGCCGCGATATCCGCGGCGACGCCATCCATTGGCTCGAGCGCGAGAGCCCGGCCCAGCGCCGCTACCTCGCGGCCATGGGCGAGCTGCAGCAGACCCTCAACCGGGCGCTCTATCTGGGGCTGTTCGAGTTCGAGGCGCACTTCGCCCACTACCCACCGGGCAGCTTCTACAAGACCCATCTCGACAGTTTTCAGGGCCGCACCAATCGCGTGGTCTCCACGGTGCTCTACCTCAACCCTGAGTGGCCCATCGACGGCGGCGGTGAGATGGCCATCTACTCGAGCGACAGCACGCCCCGCGAACTCGCCCGAGTGCGCCCGGAGGCCGGCACCTTCACCTGCTTTCTTTCCGAGACGGTGCCCCACGAGGTCCTGCCGACCCGCCTGCCGCGGGCCAGCATCGCCGGCTGGTTCCGGCGTAACGCCTCGCTGGGCGGTCGCGTCGACCCGGCGCGGTAAGCGTAGACGTCAGGCCTTGAGCACGTAGCGCAGGATCTCGACCACCTGGTCGGTGGTAGTGGCCCACGCCATCGCCTGGGCGTCGACTTCCTTGAGCGGGTGCACGATGTCCTCGGCGTGGAGGGTCACGTAGGGCTTGCCCAGCGCCGCGCAGTAACCAGCGTCGAAGGCCGCGTTCCACTGCTTGTACTGGTCGCCGAAGCGCACCACCACCAGGTCGCTCTGCTCGATTAGGGTCTTGGTGCGGATCAGGTTGACCTTGGAGGACTTGTGATCACGCCAGAACTGGTGGCTATCCTCGCCGAGGTGGTCGCCGGCGGCATCGCTGGCGGCATGGTCGGTCACCGCTGAGGTAAATACCACGTCGAGACCTAGCGCCTCGGCGCCGCGCTGGATCTCATCGCGCCAGTCGGTGTGGATCTCGCCGGAAAGGTAGACGTAAAAGCTCATCAAAGGCTCCATGGCAACGCAAAAAGGTCGGCCATGATAGCCCAGCGAGACGGACGATCAAAAATCCCGCGACAGGGTAACGTTGCCGAACACGTCATGGCTGGTCTGGCCCTCGAACTCATGGCTACGACGCACCGCGGTGTAGCTCAGCTGCCAGGCGTCCCAGGCCAGCGCTGCCCCACCCACCAGATCGCCGACCCACTCGCGACGCTCCACCGAGTGGCTGCTCTTGACGGTATTGCCGTCGAGGGTCAGGTTGTGGGCCATGTAGTAGCCCTCGACGCTGGCAAATAGATACCAGCGCAGTCCCGAGCGCTGGGTGAACGCTTGGCGCCCGCCCGGGTTGGGGGTGACCGTAGGGATGCCGGTGGCATCGTCACCGAAACGCACCCCATAGCCGCCGCTGGCATAGGTGTAGAGGTTACCCAACGCCAGGCCTGCGCTTGGGCCGTGGGCCAGGGTCTTGCCGGCCAGTGGCGACTCATGCCACCACTGTCGTTGCAGCGTGGCGTTGACGATTGGTTCGTCGGCGAGTTGATTATCCCAGCCCCGCGGTCGATCGGCGTGCGAGAGCCGATGCGCCTCGCGCTGGATTCGCTCGGCCTGCGAGGAGCGCCCCACCAGGCCCACGTCGAGGTGCACGTCCGTGGCCTGACGCCAGTCACCACGCGCCACGTCTTCGTAGAACGACACCCCGCCCAACACCAGTCCGGCATAGGGGCGATCGTCCTCGATCAGCGCGCGCTGCTCGATGTCGTCGGGGGTATAGATCTGGTGAACCAGCCGATAAGCCACCGTATCGGCCTGGCTAATCAACGCCTCCGGTAGCACCGCGGCCACCCGTTGACTCCAGTGCTCCGCCTCAGGCCGAAAGGCCCAGTTGAGTTCGGCGCCGCTGGTGTAGTGGCCGTCGTCGCTGCTTGCCAGGAAGTCATTTTCGACCTTGAGGGTGAACGTACCGTCAGCAGCTACGGCCACCGCGGGTAGTACCGCCACGGCCGCTGTCGCCAGCCAGCAGCAGACATTGCGATGGGTCATGTCTCGATCCTTGAGCGCCTGAGATTAGAAGCGATAGCTGACAAAAGCGCCTGCCACCGGCTGCAGGGCATCGCCGAGATCGTCGACGATGGGACTGTCGGCGGCATCACCGGTCAAGTAGGTCACGCCAGCCAATGCGGTGAGCGACCAGGCCGGGGTCAGCGCATAGCTGATGGTCCCGCTCAGCCCATAGCGCAGATAGCCGCTGCCCGGTTCGTAGGCGGCCACTCCCGAGCGTGCACTGTCTTGTGCCGAGACGCCAAAAATCGCGCGCGTCCAACTCTCGCTCGAATAGCTCACGCTGGGCCCCAGGGTGACGAAGGTGCGCTCGTCGAGGGGCGCACGCCAGGTGGCCCGCGCCTGCCACTCCGAGCCGTTGATATCACCGCTCACGGCGGATTCGCCGGACAGGCTGTAGCGCCACGGTCCCTGATCGTAGCTGACGCGCAGCCCCAGGGTGGCGCCGCCGTCGACCTCCTCGAAGGCCGCCAGCTCACCGCGACTGTCGCGGCCAAAGGTATAGCCGAGATAGGGCGATACCACCCAGTTGCCCTCGCGAATGGCGTCCCAGCCCAGCCCTTCTCGGGGATTGAAATAGAACGCATCGCCGTAGCGCAGCTCCAGCGACGGCCAGGCCCGGGTGCGGAAATCGTCGCTACCCAGATACTCCGGCGTAACCAGCACCCCGGCACCAACGCTGCCCTGCCACGGGCTTTCCGCCACCGCTGGGGTCACTGCCAATCCTGTCACCAAGCCTAGCCACCATCCGCGCATTGCCATGTTTCTTCCCTGTGATCGACTTTTAAACATGCAAACATTTTTGATTGTATGTAATAAGGCAATCACTTAGCAAGCCAACGGATAATCGTCATCCTGCTTTGATCAGCCGCTGCAGCTCCTCCAGGTAGCCCTCCATTACCAGGTTAGGCGGCGCCGCCTTGCGGGTGATGGCGCAGTAGCGGGTCAAGTAGTGCCAGCGTTCGGGGTTCAGGGGGCGCATACGGTTATCGCGCACCCAGCGCTCGGCATAGTGGGTAGGCAAGTAACCGATGTAGCGACCGGAGAGAATCAGGAAGGCAATGCCCTCACGATCCGTCGCCGAGGCGGAGGCCTTGAGCGGCTCATGCAGCGCCTTGACCTCAGGTGTCTGGGCATAGGCGGGTACCACGGCATCATGCTCGGCCAGCTGCTGTTCCGGCACTGTTGCCACCTTGAACAGGGGATGGTCCGCCGCGCAATAGAGCTGCGAGTGCTCCTCGTAGAGGGAGAGGTAGTTCAATCCGGCCAGGGTCTTGAGCGCCGGAATCACGCCGGTGTGCAAGCGGCCATCCAGCACCGCCAGCTCGATCTCACTAGGGGGCATCATGCGAATATGAATATGCACTTCAGGCCCCCGCTCCTTGAGGGCGCTGAGGGCATGGGTGATATGCATCTCCGGCATGGTCACCAGGTTATCGGTGATGCCGATATTGAGCTCGCCCTTGAGCCAGGCGTGCAGGCCGTTGACGCGGGTGCGAAACCCTTCTACCGCGGCCAGCAGGCGCTGGGCCGCCTCGTAGACTTCTGCGCCCTCGTCGGTCAGCGAGAAGCCGCTGCGCCCGCGCTGGCAGAGCCGCAGTCCAAGCCGGGTCTCCAGATCGTTCATGGCCATGCTGATCGCCGCACGGCTGATATTCAGCTCCACCTCGGCGGCGGAGAAGCCGCCGCACTCCACCACCTTGCGGTAGATCCGCAGCAGGCGCAGGTCGGCATCACTCACTTGACCACTAAGGGCCGCTTTGCGCCTCGACATCGCTTCCTCCTCCTGCTCGACGGCCGTGGCCGTCGCGGAAAAAGTTAACCATACACTTGCATGAGCTTAAAAAAAGCTAGATTTAACTTATCACCGGCTAGGGCTAGGCTACCAGGCACGATGCCAACAATAGCGGCCACATACAGAGGGTACGGTCATGTCAGAGCGAGCGTTATCGCCCACCGCCGGGCTTAGCACAGAGCAGCTGGATGCCTACTGGATGCCCTATACCGGCAACCGCCAGTTCAAGCGCGACCCGCGGATCATCGTTGGCGCCAAGGGCAGCTACTTTACCGACGCCGAGGGTCGCCAGATCTTCGACGGCCTCTCAGGCCTGTGGACCTGCGGCGCCGGCCACTGCCGCCCGGAAATCACCGAAGCAGTGAGCCGCCAGCTGGGCGAACTCGACTACTCGCCGGCCTTCCAGTTCGGCCACCCCAAGGCTTTCGAACTGGCCCACCGTCTGCGTGAGATGACCCCGCAAGGCCTCGACCATGTATTCTTTACAGGCTCCGGCTCCGAGAGCGCCGACACCGCGCTGAAGATCGCCCGCGCCTACTGGCGCAAGAAGGGCAAGCCCACCAAGACCAAGCTGATCGGCCGCATGAAGGGCTATCATGGCGTCAACTTCGGCGGCATCAGCCTGGGCGGCATCGGCGCCAACCGCGCCCTGTTCGGCCAAGGGGTCGACGCCGACCACCTGCCCCACACCCTGCTGGCGGAGAACGCCTTCACACGTGGTATGCCGGAGCGCGGCGCCGAGCGCGCCGACGAACTACTGGAGTTGATCGCGCTGCACGATGCCTCCAACATAGCCGCGGTGATCGTCGAGCCGATGGCCGGTTCAGCCGGGGTGATTCCGCCGCCGGTCGGCTATCTGCAGCGGCTACGCGAGATCTGCGATGCCCACGACATCCTGCTAATCTTCGATGAGGTCATCACCGGCTTCGGCCGCATGGGCGCCATGACTGGCGCCGATGCCTTCGGCGTGGTACCGGATATCATGAATACCGCCAAGCAGATGACCAACGGCGCAGTGCCCATGGGGGCGGTGATCGTCCAGGGTGACATCTACCAGACCTTCATGGACCAGGGCGGTCCCGAGTACATGCTCGAACTGCCCCACGGCTATACCTACTCCGGCCACCCGGTGGCCTGTGCCGCGGCGCTGGCGGCACTCGACGTGCTCGAGAACGATCGCCTGATCGATCGCGTACGCGAGATGAGCCCGGTGTTCGAGTCGGCCCTGCATGGTCTCAAGGGCACACGCTATATCAGCGACATACGCAACTACGGCCTGGCCGGCGCCCTGCAGATCGAGCCGTACCCCGGCGAGCCGACCCGACGTCCCTTCGAGATCGCCATGAAGTGTTGGGAAAAAGGGGTCTATGTGCGCTACGGCGGCGATACCATCCAGCTCGGCCTGCCGTTTATCGTCGAGCATGAAGAGATCGACCACCTCGTCAATGTGCTGGGTGACGCCATCGGCGAACTCAACTGAACACACCAAATTACACGTTTTGCTAGAGGTATTGTCATGACCACGCTTGGCCATTTGATCAACGGCGTACGGGTTGCCGACGAGCGTCGCACCCAAGACGTCTACAACCCTTCCACCGGCGAAGTGGGCGGCCAGGTCGCCCTGGCCAGCAAGGCCACCGTCGAGGAGGCCATCGCCGCCGCCCAGGCCGCCTACCCCGCCTGGCGCGACACCCCGCCCGCCAAGCGCGCCCGGGTCATGTACCGCTTCAAGCAGCTGTTGGAGGATAACGCCGACGAGATCTGCCGCCTGATCGGCCAGGAGCACGGCAAGATCGTCCACGATGCCAAGGGCGAGCTGCAGCGTGGCATCGAGAACGTCGAGTACGCCTGCGGGGTTCCCGAGCTGCTCAAGGGCGAGTACAGCAAGAACACCGGCCCCGGCATCGACTCCTGGAGCGAATTCCAGCCGCTGGGCGTGGTGGCCGGCATCACCCCGTTCAACTTCCCGGCCATGGTGCCACTGTGGATGTATCCGATGGCCATCGCCACCGGCAACACCTTCGTGCTCAAGCCCTCCGAGCGCGACCCCACCTCGACCCTCTATATCGCCGAACTGGCGCTGGAGGCGGGCCTGCCGGCCGGCGTGCTCAACGTCGTCAACGGCGACAAGGAAGCCGTTGACACCCTGCTCGACGACAGCCGGGTCAAGGCCGTCAGCTTCGTCGGCTCCACCCCCATCGCCGAATACATCTACAGCCGCGCCAGTGCCAACGGCAAGCGCTGCCAGGCCCTCGGCGGCGCCAAGAACCACGCCATCGTGATGCCGGATGCCGATATGGACAACGTGGTCAGCTCGCTGACCGGAGCCGCCTTCGGCTCCTCCGGCGAGCGCTGCATGGCCCTTTCGGTGGCCGTCGCGGTGGGCGATGCCGCCGCCGATGCCCTGGTCAGCAAGATGCAGGCGCAGCTGCAGACCCTCAAGGTCGGTCCCTACCACGACGGCGCCAACGACTTCGGCCCGGTGATCACCAAGGCGCACATGGACAAGGTATGTGGCTATATCGCCGGCGCCCAGGAGCAAGGTGCCGAGATCGTGGTCGACGGCCGCGGCGTCGAGGTCCCCGGCTTTGAAAACGGCTTCTACGTCGGCGGCACCCTGATCGACCGGGTGACCCCCGAGATGACCTGCTACCTGGAGGAGATCTTCGGCCCGGTGCTGCTGGTGGTGCGCGTCGACACCATGCAAGAAGCCATGCAGCTGATCGACGATCACGAGTATGGCAACGGTACCTGCATCTATACCCGCGACGGCGAAGCAGCACGCTACTTCAGCGACAACATTCAGGTCGGTATGGTGGGCATCAATGTGCCGCTACCGGTGCCGGTCTCCTACCACAGCTTCGGTGGCTGGAAGCGCTCGCTGTTCGGCGATCTCGCCGCCTACGGCCCGGACGCCGTGCGCTTCTACACCAAGCGCAAGACCGTTACCCAGCGCTGGCCGTCAGCGGGGGTACGCGAAGGCGCGCAGTTCTCCTTCCCGTCGTGAATGGTCACAGCCAGCAATACTGGCTGGATAGATGGCACTGATAGACGGCCGAACCGGGAGACCGGTTCGGCCGTTTGAAATGAGAGGGTAGCTAGTTGTGATATAGAGTGAGTATCTGGTGCTCAGCTGTCGCACCACGCATGAAGTGCTTACTTACATCACGGCCCTAGCGCTTACCCTATATATGATTTCTAGAGCATCCAACCTCATTGCTTGAGAAACTATGGATTAGGACATCTGACACCCAGATACCTTTAGTGTTTGATCAACCCAAGAGCGGTCGACAGTACCCGAGTGGATTTCGGACATCTGCTTATTTTCCGCTTCCTGCTTGCTCTTGGCCTGGGCCAAAACCTCATCTAAACTGTCGTAGGGAACCGACAACACGCCATCGCTATCGCCTAGCACTAAGTCACCAGGCTCGATTATCATCCCTCCAAAGTTGACAGGAACATTAACCTCTCCCGGGCCATTTTTATAGGGCCCACGATGAGTAACACCCGCCGCAAACAGTGGAAGATTAAACTCCCGAATTGCCTCTACATCACGCACGGCACCATTCAGAACGAAGCCAGCAACGCCACGCTTAGCAGCATAAATCAGCATAAGCTCTCCCATCAGTGCGTTAGTGAGATCACCACCGCCATCACAGACGATAACATCGCCCGGCTGCGCAAGATCAATTGCTTTATGCAGAAAGAGATTATCGCCTGGCCGACAACGTACGGTAAGCGCAGGTCCAGCAAGGCCCCCTTCATTATGCAACGGCCTGATATTATTCCCGCCCGCAAACATTCTCGACATGCAGTCGCTAACGTTAGCAACAGGAAGCTCCCTATACTTTTCTACCATGTCTTGACTGACAATTTTTTGGCGCGCAAGGATACGATTACCCAGTGTCATCACAACCACCTTCTAATGTTAAATTTAAATAAACACCACGACAAAACCCACATGCTAGAATCTAGTTAACCATCCGGTCATCTTCTATATGTTTACCGTCCAAATAGTCAACAACTCCACTAACCGCCAACACCCCAACTCGAGAGCCCGCTTCTTCAGTAACACCTGCCACGTGAGGACTTAATACAACTTTTTCAGAGCGCATAAGCGATGTAATATCCTTGGGAGGCTCATCCTCAAATGTATCTAGACCTGCCCCTGCAATATGGTCATTATCTAGAGCGACTGCCAAGGCTTCTTCATCGATCAACCCCCCACGAGACGTATTGATCACATAGCTACCACGGGGCATAAGCCCAATGGTTCTGGAATCTAGAATATGGTGGCTTTCATTGGTATGAGGGCAGTGAAGGCTGATCACATCAGAACAGCGAAACAAAGCATCCAGATCTTTTACACAAGCGGCACCTAGGGAACATATATATTCTTCAGAGACAAATGGGTCATAAACTGAAACCTTAAGACCCAACCCCTTGGCCATTTTTAACGTCTCTACAGCAATGGCCCCACCACCAATCAACCCTAAGCGCATGCCAGCCACTTCACGCCCAAGAAAACTTGCCTTTTCCCAGTGCCCGTTGCGCATACTGGCATCCAAAGGAATGAGTCGCTTAATAGTAGCCAGCATCAATGCAAGAGTATGCTCAGCCACAGAAACTGCATTCGCTCCAGGAGCACGCATAACCTTCACTCCTCGCCTGGTAGCAGCATTGACATCAATATTATCTACACCTGCACCATGCTTGGATATCACCTTTAGGGATTTTCCTGATTTTAAGGCCGCATCCGTAATCTTCCCCATTCTTGAAATAATAGCTACTGGATCATGGCGCTCAATGTAACTTAAAAGCGTGTTCTCATCAGGATAAGGAGGAGAGCAAACAATCTTATAACCAGCCTCATCAGCTATAGTACATGCTTGCTCCGCTAGGTTTGGACCTGTCACGAGTATCGTCTTATCAGCCAACAATTTCAATCCCCCATTCATCACAAATATCTCTTCATAAAAGAAAAATCACAAAGCCAACCCACACTTCAAACATACAGGACGCCCTGACGCCTGTAAGTCGAATGTTTTATTCAACCAATCAAGAAGGTCTTAACGAAGACGTTTAATCAAATTTTACGCAGCCACCAAGCGTGACCAACCAAACATTTAATGACATCTATCGAGTAACGAAATATGGCCTCGCCATATGACCACCTACCACCCTGTGATTGCAGTCAAGTAAACTTCAACAGCAACATCGAACGGCTAGCTTTTTTCGACAGACACAGACTCTTCTAGCACTTTCATGCGTTTAGTCATCTGCCAGCCGGCGAAGATCGCCAGCACCGTGAGTATAATCAGCACTACGGAAAGCGGGCGTGTAAAAAATGACAACGGGTCGCCACCACTTATCACCATTGCACGCCGCAGGCCTGCTTCCGCCATGGGACCAAGAATAGCGCCAAGCAATACTGCGGCTATGGGCACACCTACTTTGGCAAGCCAGATTGCAACTAGCCCGATCGTCACCATTAAACCAATGTCAAACACTTGCTGACGCGCTGCATAGGCTCCGACAAAGGCAATAAGCAACATAGCAGGTGCCAGAATTGCTGTTGGAATACGGACAATAGAGCCAAACCATCTACTTCCATACCACCCCATGCCCAACATGATTACATTACAAAAGAAGCCAGCCGCAATGAATGTGTATGTCGTCTCAGCATGACGAGTAAACAACTCGGCTCCTGGGGTCATGCCATGAATCATCAAAGCACCCAGTATAACTGCAGCCGTTGGGCTTCCAGGGAGAGACAGCGTAAGTAGTGGTACCAGCGAAGCACTGCAGGTCCCATTATTTGAAGACTCAGAGGCAATGACACCATCTGGATTTCCAGTTCCGAACGAGCGCGGGTCTTTTGATGCGCGTTTTGCAGCAGCATAGCCAACAAAGCAAGCAATATTAGCACCAGCGCCTGGGATAATACCAATTAAGGTACCAAGCAGTGAAGAGCGAATATAAGTACGTCGAGAACTCCACATTTCTGCCCAGGATATTTTGGGACCACCATTGCTAGAAGAACCAGCACTAGACAGTGTTTTAGCGCGACCTTGAATGACATCCAGGCCTAATTCCAATGCACGCGGGAATGCAAACAAGCCTAGCAGCATCGGGATCAGTGGCAAACCATCATATAAAGGCACTTGGCCAAAGGTATAACGCATATCACCTACAATTGGGTCAATACCTACGGTTCCCAGTAACAATCCTAGCGCCCCGCCCATTAGACCGAGTATTATTGATGTAGGGGCGAGAGCGGCAATAACCGTCAGACCGAATATTGCTATCAGGAAATATTCATGGGGGCCAAAAGCCAAAGAAAAGCGAGCAAGCGGAGGAGCAAGTAACAGCAATGCTAAAGCACTTATCATTCCCCCAACAGCGGACGCCGTAACGGATGCTGTTAACGCCTTATTAGCCATGCCTTTTTTAGCCATTGGATGACCGTCGAAAACTGTGGCCGCGTCCGCAGAGGTCCCTGGCACCCCCAAAAGTATAGCTGTAATTCCTCCACCATAAATTGAACCAGCATACACACCTGCTAGCATAGGCAAGGCGACATTGGGATCAACCCCATAAGTAAAGGGGATAAGTAATGCTATACCTAGCGTGGCACCCAGCCCTGGAAGCGCACCACATATGATCCCCCATGCTACACCAACAGCCATAGCAAGAAAAACAATAGGATGCGCTAGATTTAAAACGCCATTTAATAAATCCATCATCAGCCCCGCGATTAAAATATTGGCCAAGAGGAAGGAAGTCTGAGCTGAAGCCCCAGCCTAAACACAACTCCCAAGAACATCGGCAGCAAGACTGCTATCCACCAATAGCGGAGCGCGACCCTCCAATCGAGTAGCGCCATACCAATCAGCAATAACATGCTGCCAGCCAACTCAAAGCCAAGAGGGTTTAGGCTTATAACGAACAGGACTGTTGCCCCCACAAAGCCTAAAATACGCAGCAGGGAAGAAAATGACAGCGAGACTTCTTCCGCATCCTTTCCACGTACCTTCCAAACTCTAACCAAAGATAACAATGAAAAACACGCAGCAGAAAGGGCCATCATGCTCGGAAAGTTTGAAGCACTGCCCGTCATCGTGTTTGCTTCCAGAAGAGCCCAAAGGGAAAAAACAAGAACAGCAACTATGACGCATAACTCAATGCGATATCGTGGAAAACTAAGCATCGTCAACCCCCACATTAAAAGAGGTCAGCCAGGAAACAAGCTGACCTCGTTTATATTCCTATTCGACCATCTCTTCTTCTGGAAGGATAGAGCGCATTAGGTCTTGAAGGTCAAGAAGGTAAGAATGGAACTCATCACCGCTCATATATGATAGGGAAGGGGCAAGCCCTAAACGAGCAGCTTCTTCCTGAAAAGCCTCGGTTTCTATGACTTCTTCAATGTTTTTTTGCAACCACTCTACGACGTCATCAGGGGTTCCACTAGGCACGCCAAAACCACGATTCGAGCCCAGCACTATGTCATACCCTAGCTCACTGTATGTTGGAACGTCTGGATAATCGGCCCAACGTTCTGTACCACCTGATGCTAGAATACGAACCTCACCATCATCAGCCAGCGAAGCAAATTCTGAAAACCCACCTGCCGCCATATCTATATGGCCACCTAATAGGGCAGCACGAGACTCAGAAGCCCCATCAAACGGCACATAGTCGTATGAAACTCCAGTTTTTTCACCTAATAACAAAGCATGAACATGATGCGCACCATATAAAAAAGTTCCGCCCCAACTTAGTGGCCCATCTTCCTGAGATCCCTCAACCAACTCTTCCAGTGTCTCATAAGGGCTATCTTCACGAACAACTAGTACTGATGGATCAAGAACCATTTGGGCGACGGGCCGGAAGTTGTCTTCATAAGTATAGGTCACCCCACTTCGGGTTAACTCATGAGTAATAATTGACATCGTAGTGATGGTGCCGAGAGTGTAACCGTCTGGTTCAGCATGAGCTAGGCGTGTATAGCCAATTTGGCCACCCGCTCCAGGGTGGTTTTCTACGACGAAAGTCGCGCCTGTGTGGTTTTCGAGCTGACGAAATACCAAGCGAGCAAGCACATCAGTCGACCCACCAGCTGTGGTATGAACCACGACAGAAACGGGACTATCTGGATAGGCATTATCCGCAATTGCTGAAGACATTGGCGCAACGAGCAAAGCAGCGATAGCTGCAGCAGGCATTATGCTATTAGCATTCACTTTCATGGCGTCCTCTGTATTGGGCTTATTGTGATAGTCAAAATTTGCACGAACCTCAAGGTCCGGCTGCCTCCACTCCCAACCTAGAGCCCGCACATTGTGTAGTAAAGCGAAATGTGCTTCATTTTAGCAACAGATTTCCTTAACATGCTGCAGAGGAGGCAAGCCACCATGGATTTCCGTCAGCTCAGGACCTTGATTGCCATTGCAGAAGAGGGCAGTTTTTCGCGCGCTGCTGAGGCAGTGCACCTGACTCCGTCCGCAGTCAGCCAACAAATGGCAGCTCTGGAGAGTGAGCTTGATATCGCCATTTTTGACCGCTCTGCTAGGCCGACCACGCTGAATGCACGAGGGCTTATTCTTCTTAGCGCGGCCAAGGAGATGGTTCTCATTAGCAACAAGGCCTTGACTACCATATCGGGTCGAGAGCTCGCTGGAACGCTTTCTTTGGGAACGGTTCGCAGCAGTATTTTTAGGTTGTTACCGCGAGCTATTGCTACTTTGACCAGAAGCTTTCCAGAACTAAGCATCCGGTTGCGAACCGGAAAGTCCGAAGAACTACTCCGGGATGTTGCTGCCGGAAAACTTGACGCGGCCATAGTAGCAGAACATGCCAGCATGCCAGCTAAGATACGCTGGCACCCCTTTATAAGTGAACCACTATTAGTTATTGCTCCGCCCAGCACAGCCGCAACTGATGCAATATCAGCACTTAAAACCCATCCGTTCATAAGATTTCAGAGCAACGTACCCTTAGCTCATCTTATCGAAGATGAACTTTCAAAACTGAGCCTTGATCTGAATTCACTGATAGAGGTTGACACCATACCGGCACTCATTGCCTGCGTTGAATCAGGCTTAGGGGTCTCAATCACTCCCCATACAGCTCTGCGAGATTCGCCGCATATGGAACTTCCTAATTTTCCGTTTGGCGATCCGGTAGTGCACAGAAAGATTGGTCTTGCAGAGCAGTTAAGCAGTCCTCGGTCGGATATCGTTGCATGCCTACACGACGAGCTTGCTAAATTGAGCGCTCCATTCGGCATCTATACGCCAAAAAATTAACACTTCCCTACAAGTTAATTATGTTTCATAGCCATTAATATTTTATCCCGAAGCTAGCCGTGAAGCTTTAATAGTTAACGATCCGGCGGATAACGCGGCAGGGGTTGCCGGCGGCGAAAACGTCGGCGGGGATATCCTAAGTGACGACGCTGCCGCTGCCGAGCCAGCAGTCGTCGCCGATGTCGATGAGGCGGCCTGCTTCCAGACCGCTTTCTATCGAATGGGTCGCGGTGTAGCACTGCACCGCCGGGCCAAACAGTACGCGGTGGCCAACCGTCAGCGGGCGGCACCATGCCGCCCGTTCGCTATTGCCTCAGCGTATCCTCAGCCCGCTTGAATCGCCACCTTGAGCACGCCGTCACGCTGATGGGAGAACAAGTCGTAGGCCTCGACGATATTCTCCAGCGCGTAGCGGTGGGTGACCATGGGACCGAGATCGAGACGGCCGGCGGCGATAATGCTCATCAGCCGGCGCATGCGCTCCTTGCCACCGGGGCACAGCGAGGTGACGATCTTGTGATCGCCGAGGCCGGCGCAGAAGGCCCCCAGGGGGATGGTCAGATCCTCGGAGTAGACACCAAGGCTCGACAGGGTGCCACCGGGCTTGAGCACGCGCAGTGCAGATTCAAAGGTCTGCTGCAGGCCAAGCGCCTCGATAGCAGCGTCCACCCCGCGTCCGCCGGTCAGCTTGAGGATCTCCTCGACCACGTCGACCTTGCGAAAATCCAGAGTCACGTCGGCCCCCATCTGCTTGGCCATGGCCAGGCGCTCATCGACCCCATCCACGGCGATGACCAGGCCTGCGCCGCGCAGCCGCGCGCCGGCGGTGGCACAAAGGCCGATCGGCCCCTGGGCGAACACCGCCACCGTATCGCCGATCTTGATGCCGGCGGACTCAGCCCCGGCGAAACCGGTAGACATGATGTCGGGGCACATCAGCACCTGCTCATCCGTCAGGCCGTCGGGCACCGGCGAGAGGTTGGCCTGGGCGTCGGGTACCAGCAGATACTCGGCCTGGGCGCCGTCGATGGTGTTGCCGAAGCGCCAGCCACCCATCGGCTTGTAGCCGTGGCCATGGTGGCCGCCATCCTGGGCGCAGCAGTCATCCTGGCAGGCATACGACGTGAAGCTCGGGCAGATCGCCCCGGCGATCACCCGCTGGCCTTCGCGGTAACCCTTGACGTTGGCACCGAGTTTCTCGATCACCCCCACCGGCTCGTGCCCGATGGTCAGGCCGCGCTCCACCGGGTATTCGCCCTTGAGGATGTGCACGTCGGTGCCACAGATGGTGGTGGTGGTCACCCGCATCAGGGCGTCATTAGGACCGATCTCGGGGATCGGCTTGTCGTCGATCTCGATGCGACCGGGCTCGACGAAGATAGCGGCTTTCATCATGGCGGGCATGTGGCAACTCCTCTGCAAAGTCAGACAAGGCACCACGCCATCAGGCCATACTCCGCGGCCATGATTATTGTCCTGGATCAAGCTGTCCAGGTGTTGCAAGCCGACTGCGTGTCGTACCAGGGCTGTGAAACGATCAAGCTGCCCATCGTGGCCGTAGAAGGCTAAGCTGCTTCAGCAACCCAGCGGGTAATGGAGCCCTGATCGTCATGTCGCGCACAACGCGTCTATTCGACCTGATGCAACTGCTACGCCACCATCGGCGCCCGGTGAGGGGCCAGCTGCTCGCCGAGCAGTTGGGCGTGTCACTGCGCACCCTGTACCGCGACATCGCCGATCTCAAGGCGATCGGGGCCCAGATCGACGGCGAGCCCGGTTTGGGTTACGTGCTCCAGCCAGACTTCATGCTGCCACCCCTGATGTTTTCCGCCGACGAGGTGGAAGCCCTGGCACTGGGACTGACCTGGGTAGAGCGTCGGGCAGACAGTGAATTGGCGGCTGCCGCTAGCGAGGTGCTGGCGAAGGTCTCGGCGGTACTGCCACGCGAGCTGCATGCCCGCCTGGAGGATCAAGCGCTGCTGGTCGGCCCTGGCTGGGATAAGCCCCAGACTGTCGCATTGCGCGACCTCCGTCAGGCCATTCGCGAGGAGCGCAAGCTGCAGATCGACTATCAGGATGAAGCCGGCAGGGCATCGACTCGCACCGTCTGGCCAATCAGCCTGACCTTCTTCGAGTCGAGCCGCATCCTCGCCGCCTGGTGTGAGCTACGCCATGACTATCGGCACTTCCGCGCCGACCGAATTGCTGCGGCCACGCCGTTAGCGGAACGCTACCCACGCCGGCGCTACCTACTGCGACGCGAATGGCTGGCGACTCTCTGCTCTCACGCACCCTGCTGACAAAATCTGTCAGCAGATTCTCCTATGCTGGTAGCTCCCACAATGGCTATCAGGAGTCGATCATGCCAGCAGCTATCACCTTCTACACCAACCCTTTCTCACGCGGCGGCATCGTGCACTGGATGCTCGAAGAGCTCAGGGTCCCCTACCGAGTGGAATATCTTGAATACGGCACGTCGATGAAGGCCCCGGACTACCTGGCCATCAACCCAATGGGCAAAGTCCCGGCTATTCGACATGGTGACGTGGTAGTAACCGAGGCAGCGGCGATCTGCGCCTATCTTGCCGACGCCTTTCCCGAGGCCGGCCTGGCTCCTCCGCCGTCGGAGCGAGGCGACTACTACCGCTGGCTGTTCTTCGCTTCCGGGCCGCTCGAGGCCACCATCGGCCTCAACAGCTGCAATGTGGAAATGACCCCTGACCAGGAGATGCAGCTGGGATGCGGGCGACTCGAAACGGTGCTGGATGTGCTGGCCGATGCGGTGCGGGAAAAACGGCATATCGCCGCCGATCGCTTCTCGGCAGCGGACATCTACGTCGGCAGCCACATCGGCTGGGGCATGCAGTTTGGCACCATCGACCGGCGCCCTGAGTTCGAGGACTATTGGCAACGCCTGGCGCAACGCCCTGCTCACCGCAGCAGTATGCAGCAGATCGAAACGGCAATGGCCAAATACCCGCTGCCCAGCGCCATGACCTGAGCCGGCCCAAGGCCTCGAAGCGGCGAGTGTCGGGCATGGTCAGCATTTCTGCGCAGCTGCTATATTGCCCCGACCACACTACTGACGAGACTCGGCCATGACCACACCGCCGCATAACGCCCCAGGCCAGCACTGGAACGCCGAGGGTTACGCCCACAACGCCGACTTCGTGCCTACGCTCGGCAGTGAGGTGGTTAAGCTGCTGGCGCCGCAGGCCGGCGAGCGCATTCTCGACCTCGGCTGCGGCGACGGCGCCCTCACCGAACGCCTGGCCAAGCTCGGCGTCGATATCGTCGGCGTGGACGCTTCAGAAGCAATGGTCGAAGCGGCTCGTGAGCGGCGTATCACCGCCCAGGTGATCGACGCTCACCAGCTGCCGTTCGACCACGAGTTCGATGCCGTCTTCAGCAACGCTGCCCTTCACTGGATGCTCGAGCCCCAGGCGGTGATCGCCGGGATCAAGCGCGCGCTCAAGCCCGGCGGTCGTTTCGTTGCCGAGTTCGGCGGGCACGGCAACGTCGCCGCCATCTGCACCGCGCTGCTGGCGTCGCTGAAGTTCCGTGGCATCAGCGCCCGCGGTCGCCACCCCTGGTACTTCCCCACCGCCGCGGAGTACCGCCTGCTGCTGGAGAACGCCGGTTTCCGGGTCGAGGAGATCGCCCTGATTCCGCGCCCCACACCGCTGCCCACCGGCATGGCCGGCTGGCTCGAAACCTTTGCCAATCCCTTCCTCCACGGCCTCGACGAAGACGTGCGCGAAGCCGTGCTGGAGAATACCCTGACCCTGCTCGGCCACAGCCTGCGCGATAGCAGCGGCAACTGGAGCGCCGACTACGTGCGACTGAGGGTGCGCGCCCGAGTGTGACAAGGCGCCACGAAATCCGCACAATATCGGTTCGATCTCTCGATTCGTTCTCAGCGAGGCACCCCACCGCATGGCATTCAAGGTCTACGTAGACGGGCAGGAAGGCACCACCGGACTCCGGCTGTTCGAGTATCTCAACGCACGCTCCGACATCCAGCTGCTGCGCATCGACAGCGACAAGCGCAAGGATAATGCCGAGCGCGCACGCTTGCTGAATGCCGCCGACGTGGCGTTCCTGTGCCTGCCGGATGCCGCCTCACGCGAGGCCGCAGCGATGGTCGACAACCCCGACACCTGCCTGATCGATGCCAGCACGGCCTTCCGTACCGATCCCGCCTGGGTCTACGGCCTGCCCGAGCTGGCCCACGACCAGCGTGATGCGATCCGTTCGAGTAAGCGCATCGCCAACGTCGGCTGCCATGCCAGCGCGTTCATCCTGCTGGTTCGCCCGCTGGTGGACGCCGGCCTGCTACCGGCCGACTATCCGCTCTCGGCCTTCTCGCTGACCGGCTACAGCGGCGGCGGCAAATCACTGATCGCCGCCTACGAATCCGATCAAGCCGGCCAGCTGCAGGCGCCGCGGCCCTATGCCATGAACCTGGCCCACAAGCACCTGCCGGAGATGCAGCAGCACGGCCGCCTGGCCCAGCCGCCGGTGTTCTCACCGGTGGTCGGCCCCTTCCTCAAGGGGCTGGCGGTGACGGTGCCGCTGCACATTGACCGCCTGGGCGCCAACGCCAGTGCCGAGGCACTGCTCGCCGCCTACCGTGAGCGCTATGCCGACGAGCCCTTCGTCCGTGTGCACGCCTTCGACGACATGGCCAACCTCGACGGTGGCTTCTTCGACATCCAGGCCAGCAACGATACCAATCGCGTCGACCTGTTCGTGTTCGGTAATGCCGAACAGCTGTGCCTGGTATCGCGCCTCGACAACCTCGGCAAGGGCGCGGCCGGCTCCGCGGTACAGAACATGAACGTCCACCTCGGCCTCGACGAGACCATCGGCCTGGACGCCTGACCCGCTATCGCTAGGCTATGTACAAAAAGTCGGGCCGCGGTCATGACCCCACGGCCCGACTCTTAGAGCAGGTCAGTAGCTTTCGCCTACTCCATCAGTCGAGCGACGATTCGGCGTATTGCCCGTGCTGGCGAGGATACTCATCAAGTTCATCAGCATAGCAGTGGATCATCGCCCCCCAGCCATGTCTTGCCATCGGCTGGCTGGTGGCCGGCGCCGTTTCACCTTCTGCGACGTCACCTTCGGGCATGCGAATGCCATAGGTCTCGCGGGTCTGACGCTCCACGTCGCGCACGAGATCTTCGCCGAGTTCTAGACTAGCCAGTAGATGCTCGGCAGTACGCGTGGTAATGAACTGACGCGCCTGGGCATCGTCTCCCGCCTCGAACAGTTCCAGCGCCTGTGCCTCTACCTCGCCACGCTCATCCAGCAGCTGGCGTTCGAAGGTTTCAATTTCACCGGTCACTGGATGCAGGAAGTCTCGAGGATGCTCGCAGGTATGGTAGAGCAGACGCTTGAAGGTGCGGGTGGCGTAGCGTGTCGCCTCCAGGGGGCCGTAGTCCGGATCAAGGAAGTGCGAATCGGCATCCTTGGTCATATAGCGATGCTGCTTGAACTCCGGCGGCACATCTTCAGCGCCGATCGGGATTCCCACGAACGGCGTGGTAATGGCACTGGTCACTGCTACCCACAGGCTTTGCAACTCTGGGTGGGTTTCGGGGCGCAGTTCGGCGACCTGGCCATAGCCGCTGAAGTCGGTAGACCAGCGAGGATCGCGCACATAGGCCAGCATGTCCTCGAGCGTCAGCGGTCCCATCTCTTCCAGCTCGCGCTCGAGCGCCGGGGGGTTACGCGCCTCGGTGTAGAAGGCTGGGTAAAAGTCGCCCGGATCCTCGGCGGGAAATGCTTGGCCATAGGTCTCCTGGACGTTGAAATAATCGCCTTCGCCGTCCCACCAGCCTTGTTCGATGGCAAAGTCGACAAAGTTGTCCGAGGCCATGTAATCGTCAGACTGACCGGGGTCGGCGGGGAAATCATGAATATATCCCGGATACGAGACCCGTATTTGATCGGCACCCAGCCGCTCGGCTGCCCATAACCCCTGACCGCCGGCGAAATTGATGAATACCCAACCTTCCTCAGCGTCGGCAATCAGATGGGAGTTGCCACCATAGGTAGAGAAGCCGTGTTCATCGATCAGGCCACCGATGATCTCCACCGCTTCGCGCGCGCTTGACGCTCTCTCCATAGCGGCTTTGGCCAGATCACTGTACTGGGGGCCGGTCTGGGGCGTCTGCTCGGCAGCATCTTCCGACATCTCCACCAGCTCTGGCCTTGATGGCGCCCAGATATCGCGTGCCGCCACGCCCTTTTCATTCAACCCACCGTTGGTCAACGGCGGAGGGAAACCAGCAAACTCTGAATAGCTCGAGGAAATGTATTTATAGGTCGTCGACACTTGGGGAATATCGATCAGCTCACCGGGGATCCGCGCCTGGTCGGTCACGCCGACTTGCCAGGTCGCCCCCTCCGGATGCTGCTGCCGGGGAATGATCTCGAGCCAGTGACTGGAGGGCTCGTGGCCAAAGCCAGCCAGGTAGGTGCTGCCGCCCTCGGTCAGTTCACTGCCAACATAGATCCCGATACTTTTTTGATTAGGGTGCCCCATCTCGCCGGGTGATAATGTATCCGCCTGGGCGAAGCCAGCTGGCATCATGACGCCTAACGTCAGCATCCAGGCAAGCTCCCTCCTTCGATCAAAAGCCATTGAATTGACTCCATTTATTAGTGTTTGAGGGTACACACGAGTAGGCTCTTACCGTCAGCAATCCCGTTCAGCTTGTCAAATCGTGCCCCAGCGGGATATGTCAGCGCCACCAAGGACTGACGCCGCGATCACAAGCACTCGTTAGCGCGCTTTCTTTCTCGTCACGGCGGTCGTAAGCTGGGGTGTTTCCGATTCATAAGGACACGGCATGTCTCCCGCCGATACCCTGCGCCTGCTGCTGCTCTCCTCGCTGTGGGGGCTGTCGTTCATCTTCATGCGCGTGGCGGTGCCCGAATTCGGCCCGGTGCCGCTGGTGTTGGTGCGGATGGGTATCGGCGCCCTGCTGTTGATCCCGCTGCTGCTTGGCGCACGTTACCTGAGACTGGTTTGGCAACATAAGCGCCAGCTGTTCCTGCTCGGCTTCGTCAACCACGTGCTGCCATTCAGCCTGCTGGCGCTGGCCACCACCCGACTAGAGGCCGGCTTCACCTCGCTGATCAACGCCACCACGCCGATCTTCACCGCGCTTATCGGCGCGCTGTTCTTTACCACACCGGTGCGCCGCCAGCAGTACCTGGGCCTGGCGCTAGCCTTCGTTGGCGTCTACGTACTCTCCGCCAACCGGCTCGACTTCGCGCTGGGCGGCGACGGCTGGTTCATCCTCGCGGTACTCGGCGCCACCTTCTGCTACGGCATCGCCGGCAACTACTCCAAGACCCACCTCTCGCACCTGCCGGTGCGGGTACTGGCGGCGGGCAGTTCGGCGATGTCGGCGCTGATCCTGCTGATCCCCGGCCTGCTGCTGTGGCCCAGCGAGCCGATCAGCGGCCTGGCCTGGGCCAACGGCCTGGCGCTGGCGGTGCTAAGCACCACCGTGGCCTTCCTGCTCTACTTCGGTCTGCTCTCCAGCGCCGGCGCCACCGCCGCTTCGACGGTGACCTTCCTGGTCCCGGTCAGCGCCCTGCTGTGGGGCTATCTGCTGCTCGGCGAGGTGCTCAGCGTGCAGATCCTGATCGGCATGGCGATCACCCTCACCGGCACCGCCGTGGCCACCCAGATGGTGCGCCTCAGGCGGCGCGCGGTGCCCGCGCCGCCGCCCTGAAGAACGCCGATCCCGGCACTCTCTTAGAACGTGCCGGGATAATTACCACCATCGATCAGCAGGTTCTGGCCAGTGATGTAGCCGGCCTGAGCGCTGCACAGGAACGCACAGTAGCTGCCGAACTCCTCGGCATTGCCGAAGCGCTGGGCGGGAATCGCCTGGGCGCGTTTTTCACGCACCGCCTCCACCGGCTCGCCGGAGTCGGCAGCCACCTTGTCGAAGTTACCGGCCAGGCGCTGGGTATCGAAGGCGCCGGGCAGTAAATTGTTGATCGTCACATTGTTGCCGGCCAGTTGGGGCTGGCGGGCCAGCCCGGCGACGAAGCCGGTCAGCCCGCAGCGCGCACCGTTGGAGAGCCCGAGGATATCGATAGGCGCCTTGACCGCGGACGAGGTGATATTGACCACCCGCCCGAAGCCGCGCTGCGCCATGCCATCCACCGTGGCCTTGATCAGCTCGATGGGGGTGATCATGTTAGCGTCCAACGCATCAAGCCAGTCGCCGCGCTGCCAGTCGCGGAAGTCTCCCGGGGGCGGCCCACCGTTGTTGTTGACCAGGATATCCACCTGCGGGCAGGCGGCGAGCAGCGCATCGCGCACCTCTGGCGTACCGATGTCACCGGCCACGCAATGCACCACGATGCCGGCGTTGAGCTGGCGCAGCTGCTTGGCCGCGGCCTCGAGTTTCTCGGGGTTACGCGAATTGATCGCCAGATTGACCCCTTCGCGTGCCAGTGCCGCGGCACAGCCATAGCCTAGCCCTTGGCTGGCCGCACAGACGATGGCCCAGCGGCCGTTGATGCCTAGTTGCATGAGATGCTCCCGTTCGGATAGCCAGGCGTATCAGCCTAGCATCGATATGCAACAGCGTGACGAGGCGCGTCACGCCGAGCCTGCCACCCGTTCGATCAGCTCGGCCAGCGCCCAGGCCGGCTCGCTGACCTGCCCGCTGGCGCGCTGTACCAGGCCGATGTCGCGGTGGAAGGTATCGCTGCCCAGGTCGATGGCACGCACCGCCGCCGGCCACGGGCGAAGCGCCGCGGTTTCCGGCACCAGCGCTACACCGACGCGGTTGGCGACCAGCTCGACGATGGCCTCGAGCTCATCCACCTCGCAGACTTCGCGCACATTGAGGCGCTGCTCGCGCAGAAAGCGTTCGACCTGACGACCGCCGAACGACGCGCGGTCATAGCGCACGAAGGGCCGCTCGTTCAAGCACTCGCGCCAGTCGTCGCCGGCCTGCCCGGCGGGCACCAGCAGGCGGAAAGGCTCCCGCGCCAGGGTCGTCCAGCGCAGGTCGCTCTGCAGCGAGAACGGCGGGCGGATGCTGACCGCCATGTCGAGTTCGCCGGCATCGACCAGGTCGACCAGCTGCATCGAGAGGCCCGGCATCACCCGCGTGCGACAGCCGGGATAGTGGCGATGAAAGCGTGCCAGGGCGCTGGGCAGCAGGCCGCGCTGCACCGAGGCGATGGCCCCCACGCTGACCAGGGTCGACGCGACCTGGTCATCGGCGTCGGCGCCTAGGCTGGCGTACAGCCGCACCAGCTCCTGAGCCTGCAGCAGGGTATGGCGCCCGCGTGCATTGAGCCGCGCATTGCGCCCCTGGCGCTCGAACAGTGCGACGCCGAGAGTCGACTCCAGGCGCTTCATCTGGGCGCTCACCGCGGCCTGGGTCAGGCCGATGCGCTCGCCGGCGGCGGCAAAGGTGCCGGCCTCGGCCACGGCGATAAAGGTCTGCAGCTCACGCAGCATTGATCAATACTCTTTGTGTTTTATACAAAAATATATTGATTTTATTATAGCTTCTCCTCTCCTAGGCTGTGAGCCTGGCAATCACTTACAACAGGAGCCGACCATGAGCCTTTCCCCCTTTCACCTGGCCATTCCCGTACACGACCTGCCCGCCGCACGCACCTTCTACGGTGAGGTGTTCGGCCTGGAAGAGGGTCGCTCCAGCGAGCAGTGGGTCGACTTCAACTTCTACGGCCACCAGCTGGTGATTCACGAGCACCCCAAGACGTCCACCCAGGAGGGCGCGCACACCAACCCGGTGGACGGTCACGACGTGCCGGTGCCGCACTTCGGCATCATCCTCGAGTGGGAGCAGTGGGAGGCCCTGGCCGAACGCCTACGCGGCCGCAACACCGAGTTCGTGATCGAGCCCTACGTGCGCTTCAAGGGCGAGGTCGGCGAGCAGGCCACCATGTTCCTGCTCGACCCCTGCGGCAACGCCCTGGAATTCAAGGCCTTCAAGGACATGAGCCAGCTGTTCGCCAAGTGAGTCGTTGACTCAGGACGCCTGCAGCGGCGCGACCAACTCAGCTGACATCCCTGCGACATCGAGATGCTCGATATCCACGACATCAACGCGGCCTACCAGCGCATGGAGCAGGGCGACGTACGCTACCGCTTCGTCATCGACATGGCCTCCCTGAAGGCTGATAAGGCCGCTTGAACTGAGAGATGCCCGGCAATAGGCGGACTGCCGGGCATCGACTACCCTTGCCAGGACATGCGCAGTCGCGCAGCCTCACATAATAACGACGCGGTGAGGAGAGAACCTCATGGTCACCCTGACGATCAACGGTCGGCAGCATGAACTCGACGTGCCCGAGCAGATGCCGCTGCTATGGGCGCTACGCGATGTGGTGCGGCTGACCGGCACCAAGTTCGGTTGCGGCATCGCCCAGTGCGGCGCCTGCACCGTACATCTCGATGGCGAAGCGGTGCGCGCCTGCGTCACGCCGGTCTCCCAGGCCCAGGACCGCGAGATAACCACCATCGAAGGCATCGCCGATGACGCCGTCGGCAGCCGCGTGCAGCGCGCCTGGCTGGAGCTCGGCGTCGCCCAGTGCGGCTACTGCCAGAGCGGCCAGATCATGGGTGCCGCGGCCCTGCTCAAGCAGACCGCGAGCCCTAGCGACGAACAGATCGTCGAGGCCATGGACGGCAACCTGTGCCGCTGCGGGACCTACTCGCGCATCCGCCAGGCGATTCATCGCGCCGCCGAGCACGGGGAGGAGTCGGCATGACCACTCATCGCGACACCCTGCTGCTGGCCAACGTCAGCCGCCGCCACGTGCTCAAGGGGCTGGCCGCGTCCAGCGCCCTGGTCATCGCCGCCCGCTGGTCGCCGCTGCTGGCCGACGATGAAGCGAGCTATGGCGCCGAGGCCATGCCCCACGGCTGGGTCGACGATCCCAACGTGTTCATCCGCATCGACGAGGATGGCACGGTCACCGTGGTCAACCACCGCGCCGAGATGGGGCAAGGGATCCGTACCAGCCTGGTGATGGTCGCCGCCGACGAACTTGGCGCCGACTGGCAGCAGGTGAAGGTCGAGCAGGCCCCCGGCGACGAGGAGACCTACGGCAATCAGAACACCGACGGTTCGCGCAGCATGCGTCACGCCTTCGACCCGATGCGCCGCGCCGCCGCCGCGGCCCGCACCATGCTCGAGCAGGCCGCCGCCGAGCAGTGGCAGGTCCCGGTCGACGAGTGCCAGGCCGGCGTGCATGTGGTGATCCATGCAGCCAGCGGCCGCGAGCTCGGCTTCGGCGAACTGGCCGCCGCGGCTAGCCAACTGCCGGTACCCGAGCGCGACAGCCTGACCCTCAAGCCCCGCAACGAGTGGCGCTATATCGGCCGCGACAACGTCGCCGACGACGTCCCGCTGGCCATCGACGGCGAGGATATCGTCACCGGTCGCGCCCGCTACGGCGCCGATATTCACCTCGACGACATGCGCTATGCGGTGATCGCCCGACCGCCGGTCTACGGCGCACAGCTCGCAAGCGTCGACGACTCGGCGGCGCTGGAGGTGCCTGGCGTGGTGCGCGTCGTCGAGGTGCCGGGCGTGGGGCAGCCGGCTGGCTTCGCCCCGCTGGGCGGCGTGGCGGTGATCGCCGAGAACACCTGGGCGGCGATCCAGGGCCGCGATGCCCTCGACATCGAGTGGGACCTGGACGCCGCCGGCGACAACGCCGACTACGACAGTGACGCCTACCGTGAGGCGCTGGAGCAAGCCGCCACCGCGGCCGGCCGGGTGATCCGCGAACGCGGCGATATCGACGCCGCCCTGGATCAGGCCGAGCAGCACCTCGAAGCGACCTACTACATGCCGCATATGGCCCAGGCACCCATCGAGCCCCCGGTGGCACTGGCCCGGATCGTCGATGGCAAGGCCGAAGTCTGGGCCCCGGTCCAGCATCCCCAGGCCGCCCGTGAGGGCATTGCCGAGCAGCTCGGCATCGCCCTCGAGGACGTGACCGTCCACGCCACCCTGCTGGGCGGCGGATTCGGTCGCAAGTCCAAGCCCGACTTCATGCTCGAGGCGAGCTACCTCAGCCAGGCGCTGGACGGCCGCCCGGTGCGCGTGCAGTGGACTCGCGAGGACGACCTCCACCACGCCTACTTCCATGCCGTCTCGGTGGATCGGCTGGAGGCCGGCCTCGATACAGAGGGCAAGGCGCTGGGCTGGCGTCACCGCACCCTCTCGCCGAGCATCGCCTCGCTGTTCGCCCCGGACCCGGAGCACAAGCAGGACTTCGAGCTCGGCATGGGCTTCACCACCGTGCCCTTCGATATCCCCGCCATGCGCCTGGAGAACCCCGACGCCTCGGCGCATGTGCGGATCGGCTGGTTCCGCGCCGTCTACAACCTCCCCCACGCCTTTGCCATCCAGAGCTTCGCCGCCGAGATGGCCGCCGCCGCCGGCCGCGACCATCGCGACTATCTGCTCGAGCTGCTGGGGCCGGCGCGCCAGATCGACCCGCGCGACGTCAACGATAGCTGGAACTACGGCGAGGACCCGGCGCGCTACCCCATCGATATCGGCCGCCTGCGCGGAGTGATCGAGCGCGCCACCGAAGCCGCCGAGTGGCAGCGTGAGCGCCCTGCGGGGCGCGGCCTTGGGCTGGCCGTGCATCACAGCTTCGCCGCCTATGCCGCCGTGGTCTTCGACGTGGCGGTCAACGATGCCGGCGAGGTGACGATTCACAGCGCCGATATCGCCTTCGACTGCGGACCGCAGATCAATCCGGAGCGCATTCGTTCACAGATGGAAGGCTCGTGCATCATGGGCATCGGCATCGCCCTGCACAGCGAGATCACCGCCCGCGAGGGGCGCATTGAGCAGGACAATTTCCATCAGTTTCGGATTACCCGCCTCTCGCACACCCCACACGAGATTCGCGTGCACCTGATCAATGACGACCCCGAGCTAGCGCTGGGTGGCGTCGGCGAGCCGGGCCTGCCGCCGGTGGCACCGGCGCTGTGCAATGCGATCTACGCCGCCACCGGCAAGCGCATCCGGCGCCTGCCGGTGGGCGATCAGTTGGCGGGGTGAGCATGCAGCAGCTCGACCTGCAGGTGATCGAGCGGGCCCTGAGCTGGGCCCGCGACGGCGAGGCGGTGTGGCTGTGCACGGTCCTCGCCACCTACGGTTCAGCGCCGCGAGCCCCGGGGGCACTGCTGGCGGTGTGCGGCGAGGGTCGCCATGTCGGTTCGCTGTCCGGCGGCTGCGTCGAGGAGGACTTCCTCGAGCGCCTCCAGTGCGGCGAGTTCGACGCCCCGGTGACCACCCTGCGCTACGGCGGTGGCAGCGAGGATGGCGGCGTCGATGCCCCGCACGTCAGCCTGCCGTGTGGCGGCATCCTCGACGTGCTGGTCGAACGCCTGCCCGCGACTGCCGAGACCCTGGTGCATCTGGAGGTGTTCCACGCCACCCTGCTGGGCCAGCGCCCACTGCTGCGCTGCGTCGATCTCGACGACGGGCGGCGCCACTTCCTGAGCGACGACGGCACCGGGCCGCGGGTGGTTCACGACCCGCAGCGGCGCACGGTCCAGCTGCGCATCGGCCCCGCGGCGCGCTTGATCATCGCCGGCTTGTCGCCGGTTTCCGAGGCCTGCGCGCGCTTCGCCCAGAGCCTCGGCTTCGAGGTGATACTGTGCGACCCCCGCGACGCGCTGCATCGCGATATCGCCCTCGACGGCATCGAGCTGCAGCGGGTCTTGCCATCGCAGTTCATCGCCTCCGGCGCCTGCCACGCCGCCACCGCCGTCGTCGCCCTGACCCATGATCCGCGCATCGACGACCTGGCGATGATCGAAGCAGTGCGCACCCCAGCGTTCTATATCGGCGTGATGGGCTCGGCGCGCACCTCCCAGGCGCGTGCCGAGCGTCTGCGCCGTTCCGGCGGCCTGAGCGACGCCGATATTGCCCGCCTGCACATGCCCATCGGCCTCGACCTAGGCAGCAAGGCGCCAGCGGAGATCGCCCTGGCGGTGATGGCCGATGTCCTTCGCGTGCAGCGCGGCAAGGCCCGCGATGAACTCTAAGCCGCCCCCCTCCACCCCCTGTGTGGCGATCATCATGGCCGCCGGCTATTCGCGGCGCTTCGGCGCCCAGGACAAGCGCCGCGCCCAGCTGACCGGCGAGCACACCCTGCTCGCCGCAACGCTGGGGAACGCGCAGCGGGCGTTTCCCCTGCTGCGCGTCGTGCTGCGTGAAGACGACGACCCACAGCGCCTGGGGCTACCTGCCACCACGCCGATCATCCGCGCGCCCCGCGCCGAGCGCGGCCTGGGCGCCAGCATCGGCGATGCCGTGGCGGCGCTGAACGGTGATCGCGAGCTAGATGGCGTTGTTGCCGCTGCGGTGCTGCTCGGCGATATGCCGGTGATCTCCCCCGCCACGCTGAGGCAGCTACAAGGCCAAGCCGACGCCGCGACCATCCTACGCCCCAGCCATGCAGGCCGGCCCGGTCATCCGGTGCTGTTCGGGCGGGAGGTGTGGCCCGAGCTGGCGGCACTGGACGGCGACCAGGGCGCCCGCGAGGTGATCCGTCGGCATCGCCATCGCTATCGGGAGATAGCGGTCAGCGATGCCGGCGTGTGCCGCGATATCGACAGCCCCGATGAGCTGCAGGGCTGGATAGCAGAGGACCGCCGCTAGGCGGTTGCCGCTGGCCGCCGCTCAGAAATTAGGCTTGCGCTTGTCGACGAAGGCGCCCATGCCCTCGCGCTGCTCATCGCCGGCGAAGGCCAGCGCGAACAGGCTCGCCTCCAGCGCCAGGGCGCTGTCGAGGTCCTGCTCGAGGCCATCGTGGACCGCCTGCTTGGCGCTGCGCACCGCCTGGGGGCCGTTGCCGGCGAGCTGCTTGGCGAGACGCTCGACGTAGGCGTCGAGCTCGGCCTGGGGCATCACCTGGTTGACCAGGCCAATACGCAGCGCCTCCTGGGCGTCGATCTTGCGCCCGGTGGTGACCAGATCCAGCGCCATGGCCGGGCCGACCCGACGCGGCAGACGCTGGGTGCCGCCAAAGCCGGGGATCACCCCCAGCGCCACCTCGGGCTGGCCGAAGATGGCGTTGTCGCTGGCTACCGCCCAGTCGCAGGCCAGCGCCAGCTCGCAGCCGCCGCCCAGGCAGAAGCCGTTGACCAATGCCACCACCGGCACCGGCAGCCGCTCGAGACGCTTCAGCGTGGCCAGACCGCGCTGGGCGAAGTCCCGCGCCTGGGCGGCGCTCAGCTCGCGCATCTCGGTAATATCGGCGCCGGCGACGAAGGCCTTGTCGCCGGCGCCGGTGATCACTACCCCGCGCAGGCCAGGATCGGCCTCGAGGGCGTCGAGCTCGGCGGCCAGGGCATCGAGCAGCGCGCTGTTGAGCGCGTTCAGTGCCTTGGGCCGATTGACGGTAAGGCAGACCAAGCCGTGGCGTTCGCTGCGTTCGATCAGGTTATCGCTCATGACGCTCTCCGCTCACTCGTAGATATGGAAACCGCGGCCGCTCTTGCGGCCCAGATAGCCGGCGGCGACCATGCGCCGGAGCAGCGGGCAGGGGCGGTACTTGGGATCGCCGAAGCCCTGCTGCAGCACTTCCATGATCGCCAGGCAGACGTCGAGACCGATCAGGTCGGCGAGGGCCAGCGGCCCCATCGGGTGGGCGGCGCCGAGCTTCATGCTGGCATCGATGTCCTCGGCGCTGGCCACGCCCTCCTGGAGCAGGAAGGCCGCCTCGTTGATCATCGGCACCAGCAGGCGGTTGACGGCGAAGCCGGGGGCGTCGGCGATCAGCACCGCGGTCTTACCGAGGCGCTCGGCGAGGTCTTGCACCGCTTCCACGGTAGCATCCGAGGTCTGCTCGGCGCGGATCACCTCGACCAGCTTGAGCACCGGCACCGGATTGAAGAAGTGCATGCCGACCACCCGCTCGGGGCGCTCGCACATGGCGGCTAGCCGGGTCAGCGACAGCGACGAGGTGTTGGAGGCAAGAATGGCATTCGGCGCCAGGGCGTCGAGATCGCGGAACAGCCGCTCCTTGAGCTCGGGGCTCTCCGGCGCCGCCTCGATGATCACCTGGCAGCCGGCCAGGGCATCCAGCGCGGTGCTGGCGGTCAGGCGCGCCAGGGCGGCCTGGCGATCACCGTCATCGAGTTTCTCTTTGTCGACCAGCTTGGCCAGGCGCTTGTCGATGGCCGCCTGGCCGCGCTCCAGGGACGCCTCGGCAACGTCGCACAGCACCACCTCGAAACCGCTGGTCATGGCCACCTGGGCAATCCCCTGGCCCATGGTCCCGGCGCCGACTACGCCGATCGTCATATCGCTCATCGCTCGCTCCTGTTGCACTGCATATAAGGCTCTAACATAAGCCCTTTGCAACGTCTTGCCCAGGCGGCGAGCAAGCGGCGCTATTGCAGGTAGACAGCACCGCTCAGAACTATTCCGTCGACAGGCCTACGAGGAGGCGCTGTAAACCCTTCCCTGGGCGCTACCTACACCGTCCCTGGTGTAGAACCTCCTCTTCGGCCTGTCCCCGGCGTTCTTCGCTTAGAGGCGACTAGCGCGCTTAACTCCTCGTGTCTGACTCTCCTTGGGGGTCGTCGCCATGCGGGCCGGCTTCGGCATCGACGTCGAAGTAGTCGATATGCACCGCGTCCTCGCGGGGCGGCCCAACCAGCGCCTCGGCCACCTCGACGTCGGGCACCAGGTCGGAGAGATCCTCGACATGCTCGTGCTCGATAGCGCCCTGCACTTGCTCCTCGGTCACCCCCAGCTCGGCCCCAACGGCGGTCATCGGCGTGCTCGGCGCGAACGGGGCCACCGGTAGCGGCGCCGGGCGCACGCTGCGCCGCCAGATGAAGAATGCCACCAGCATCAGCCCTAGCCCGCCCAGCGACCAGAACAGTCCGCCGTCGCCCACCGCACTCATCACCGGGGTGATCAGCGGCGGGCTGAGCGTCGAGCCGATGGCGTTGATCAGCAGCAAGCCCTGGCTCATGCGTACCAGGGCGCCGGCCGGGGCACGGTCGGCGGCATGGCTGACCGCCACCGGATAGAGCGCGAATACCCCACCGCCGAGCAGGAACAGCAGCCCAGCCAGCAGCCAGGTATTGAGCGGCAGCCACAGCATGCCGGCCGAGATCACTACGCAGAACACGCCGATCAGAATCAGTACCTGCTGGCGGTCGTGGCGATCCGACCAGCGGCCGATGGGGTACTGCAGCAGCATGGCGCCGACCACCACCACCGCCATCATCTGGCCGATCTGGTTGACCGACAAGCCCACCCGCTGCAGGTAGAGCGGCAGCAGGCTATAGATCGCCGCCACCAGTAGCCCTGAACCGAAGCTGCCCACCACCCCGGTGGGGGTCACTACCATCAGGCGCCACGGTGAGAGCGGTTCGGCGTGCTCGATCAGCGGCGACACCCGCGGAATCATCGCCATCGGTAGCACCGACAGCGCCGCCAGCATGCCCACCACCATGAACGGCTGGGTGACCCCGGCGGCGTCGGTAACCCCCAGCAGCAGCTGGCCAATGGCGCCGGCGGCGTAGAGCGAGATCATGTACATCGCCAGCAGTCGGCCGCGCACCTTCTGGTCGCCGGAGGTCAGCAGCCAGCTCTCGATCACCAGGTACACGCCCACCGTGGCCCAGCCACCGATCAGGCGCAGCACGAACCAGGCGTAGGCGTCCAACCACAGGCCCTGCAGCAGCACGGTGACGGCGACGATCGAGGCGAAGCAGCCATAGGCGCGGATATGCCCGATGCGCAGCAGCAGCCGGTCGTTGAACACCGCGCCTAGCGCCAGGCCAATGAAGTAGGCCGAGGAGACCCACCCGATGACTACCGGCGAGTAGCCGGCATCGTCGAGGCGCAGGGTAATGAGGGTGGCGAGGAAGCCGTTGCCGATACCGAGGATGAACAATCCCAGCAGCGGCGCCAGCGCCATGGAAAGGAGTTGCCGCGACATGAAATCAGCCTCACAGGCATGAGAATCAACAGGAAAAAGGGTGGCAGACAACGCCGATGAATGCCTGCCGTGCCAGCCGCGTGCAGGGAGACGCGGGGCAATATACACCCGACCCTAAAGAAGTCAATGACCGCTTGAGGAAAGCATCAAGGCGCCCAGCTACTCGGCCACCGTCCACTCCACCAACTCGCTGGAGAGTCGCTCAGTGGCACGCCAGAGGGCCATCACGGCCTGCTCGACGGAGGCATCCCCGAGCGCATCACGCACCTCGAAACGCCGACTGTCGGCCAGGCGGTTGGCGGCGAGATCGATCAACTGGGCGTCGAACACGATCAATGCCTCAGGTTCGCCCTGCTCATACTGAATCCGATAGGCACGCAGCTGTCCGCCCAGCGCCAGGTCCGCGGCAACGCCCTGCTGGTCGGAGACCACCCGCGCCAGGCGTCCGTCACGCTGGAAGGCGTCCATCAAGTGGTCGCGCAGCATTACCGGCACCGGGGCGCTCCAGCGTGCCTGGCCATAGCTCTTGAGGGAGATCGGGTCCGGCGCCACCACGATATCCATGCCGCCCTGCACCTCATCCACGGCAGGCCTGGCTACCCGCAACACCCGCTCGCTGGCCGGTGCCTGGCTGGCGGTAAGCTGCGAGGCGGGCAACTGGTAAACCTGCCTTGGCTCACGCTCGGGAAACACGGTGCAGCCGGCGAGCAGCAGCGTCGCCAGAACGCCGAGAATGGCGATGACGGCTCTCATGGGTTGAACTCCGGTAAGCGCTCGCGCCCCAGCATGTAGCCGGCCGGGTCGCCTTCGAATTGACGCGTGGTGCGTTCGATCGCATTGACCGCATCGCGAAAATCGCGAATCGCCGGTTCCAGTGCGTGCACGCCCTGCAGGCCCTGCTCGAGGGAGCCGCGATTGTCGTTGATGATCTCATCCACCGAGGCGATCACGCCATCCAGGCGCCGCATGGTATCCGACACGCTGCGCATCGCCTCTTCACCATGCACGTCCAGCAGCCGATTGGTGTCCAGAATCAGGCCATCGAGATTTTCGAGTGCCCGGTTAGCCGAAGCGGAGGCCTGTGCCAGATTGTCCATCGCCAATCCCGCCTGCTGCTGGTTCTCGGTAGCGAAGCGGCTGACCTCTTCGAGGTGGCGCAGTAGCGAGGAAACGCTGCTGGCGTTCTCTTCGGAGAACATCTGGTTGACGTTGTCGATCAGCGCATTGACGCCCCCCATCGACTCTTCCCAATTGGCACGTAGGCGGGCAAACGGCGACGGCTCGGCGATGATCACTGGCACCTCGCCCTCCCGCTCGGCCACCAGGGGCGGCCCGCTCAAGGAGTCGGTGCTCAGTTGGATATGCGCCGAGCCGGTAATATTGGTCATGGCGATGCGCGCCTGAGTGTCGGTAGTGACCGGCGTATCCGCCGACACCGTGATGCGCGCAATGACCTGAGTCGGGTCGGCCTCATCGAGCCGCAGGCGGCTCACCGAGCCAACGCGCAGGCCGTTGTACTCGACGCGGCTGCCGTCGGACAGACCGCTCACCGCCTCCTGGAAGACCACGTCGATCGCCAGTGTCTCGCGCTCATCGCCAAACCTGGCCAGCCACAGGCCGAACAGCGCAATGGCGGCGATCAGCAGCAGGGTAATGCCACCGATCATGATGTGATTGGCACGTGGCTCCATCGCTCAAGCCTCCCTCGTGGCATGTGCGGCCAACTGGGCACTGCGCCCACGCGGACCATGGAAGTAGTCGCGAACCCAGGCGTCATCGGTCTGTGCGACGACGCTGAGCGTGTCGGCGACCAGCACCCGCTTGCCGGATAGGACAGCGATCCTGTCGCAGGCGGTGTAGAGGGTATCCAGGTCGTGGGTCACCAGGAAGACCGTCAAGCCAAAGGCGTTTCTCAGCGTCAGCAGCAGCTGGTCGAAGGCAGCGGCACCGATGGGGTCGAGCCCGGCGGTGGGCTCGTCGAGAAACAGGATGTCGGGGTCCAGGGCCAGCGCCCTGGCCAGGGCGGCACGCTTGATCATGCCCCCGGAAAGCTCGGATGGCGCTAGCCTTCCGGCATGTGGCGGCAATCCGACCAGCGCCAGCTTGACCTCGGCCAGATGCTCGGCCTCTGCACGCGGCAGCTGCAGGTGCTCGCGCAGCGGCAGCGCCACGTTCTGGGTTACATTCAGTGAAGAGAACAGCGCGCCCTGCTGGAAGAGCACGCCACAGCGCCTCTCCAGCAGCACGCGACGGCGCTCCGAAAGCTGATCGAGTTGCTCGCCCAGCATGCTCACTTCGCCACCGCTGGGCCGCAGCAAGCCGACGATGCTTCTCAGCAGCACCGACTTGCCGCTACCGGAGCCGCCTACCACGCCCAGGATCTCGCCGGGCATCACATCCAGGTCGAGCCGGTCGTGCACCACATGCTCGCCGAAGCGATTCTGTAGCCCACGCACCTGGATGATTGGCTCCCCCGGCTCAAGTGGCCCCTCGCGTCGTTCGCTCATCACCAGCCCATCTCCATGAAGAACAGCGCCGCCAGGGCATCGACCAGAATCACCACGAAAATGCTCTGCACTACGCTCGAGGTGGTGTGCTGGCCCACCGACTCGGCGCTACCGCTGACGCGAAACCCCTCACGGCAGCCAATCACGGCAATCAGAAACGCAAACAGCGGGGCCTTGCCCATGCCTACCAGGAAGTGCTGCAGCGGCACATCGCGGTAGATGGCCATGATCCGGCCCAGCGGGATGTCGAGGGCCAGCAGCGCCACCAGGCCGCCTCCCAGCAACCCCGACACCAGGCCGACAAAGGCCAACAGCGGCAAGGTGATCAGCAGCGCAAGGACCCGCGGCAGGACCAGCCATTCGGCCGGATCGAAGCCCTGGACGCGCAGCGCGTCGATCTCCTCGTTGACCTTCATCGAACCGATCTGGGCGGTGAAGGCACTGGCGGTCCTGCCAGCCACCAGAATCGCCGCCAGCAGCACGCCAAATTCACGCATGAAGGAGTAGGCTACCAGATCGACGGTGTAGACACTGGCACCAAAGGCATCGAGCACCGTGGCGCCGAGGAACGCCACTACCGCGCCGATCATGAAGGTCAGCAGGGCCACGATCGGCAGCGCGTTCAAGCCGGTATACTGGATTTGGCTCATCAGTGCATTCATCCGCCAACGACGGGGGCGCCATATCAGCCGCGCCGCGATGGCCAATGTCAGCCCGATGAACCCCAACAGGCCGACGAGGTTCTGAAGATGCAGCTGGACCGCCTGGCCGATACGCGCCAGCCCATCGGTGAGCGCTGACGGAGCGCGCTGCTCGGGCTGCTGCTGGACCTTGTCCAGCGCATCACAGACCGTACGCAGCAGCGCACGCCGCTCGGCGCTGAGCGACCTATCGCCATCGGCCACCAGGCGCAATCGCTCGACCCCGAGCAGCCGGGCAAACAGCACCACACCCGCGGTGTCCAGCCTCAGTACCTGATCCAGCTCAAGGGCCTCGGCGCCCCGATTGCGCTCGACTTCCCCACACAGCGTCGCATAGTGAACCAGCGTCCAGTCGCCGGTCGCCACCAGGCACTGGCCCGCATGCCCCTGCTGCAGCGCGCCTGGCGTACCGTCTGATTGCATCGCTACTCCCTAAGGGATTGCCTATTAGCACTCTATCATGTCAGCCCACTGCGCCCACCCGGTGAGTCCGAGGATTGCCCTAGCGGCCCTTATGCAGCAGCGCCACGTCGGAGGCCGGAAAGCGCACCGAGAGGCCATGGGTAGAGGCGAACCAGCTCAGGGTGGCCTCACTGTAGTAACCAATGTGCGTGGGATCGAGAATATAGTGCCAGTCGCCGAAGGCGGCATGTCCTGTGGGCCGCTTGGTCATCAGCCCCAGCCAGCCTCCCGGCCGCAGCAGTCCCACCAGCCGAGCCAATTCACGCCCCGGCGCCGCCAGGTGCTCGACCACCTCAGTGGCCGTAATAAAGTCATACTGCCCCGTCAACACTGTCGTGTCCGGCGCATAGTAAGGATCGTAGATCGCCATTGGATGGCCGGCCTCCTCAAACATCACCGACAGCGTCGGTCCCGGCCCGCTACCGAAGTCTAGGCCGCAGGCCCCAGGAACGAGCTCGGCGATCAGCGGCGTATACAGCCGTGAGAGAAAACGCCGGTAGCCGGCATCCGCGGGGGAGTTCTGGTGCTGGTCGTAGACCGCACGCTCCGCCTGCGGCGCCAGATGAAAGGCCGCCGGCACGAAGATCAGCGCACAGCGCGGGCACTGCAGATAGTCACGCCGGGTGTCGCGGTGATAGTGGCCGCAGGGGCCGGCGGCGCACAGGGGGCAAATCGGTGGTTCGCTCATCGGGCGGTCTCGGTGCTGGCATCATCGGCCGTGGCGGGTATCATGAAGGCCTGTATGGTAACGCCTCAAGGATGACCCGATGAATGATACCGTCACCCCCGAGCCCAATCCGGTCGAACCGTCGAACGGGCCCGATACCACCATCCCCATTGTGGTCTATGTGCTGCTCCTGGCGGGGATCGCTACCGGCGGGCTGACCTCGCTGATCGGCGTGGTGATCGCCTACGTCTACCGCGGCAAGGGCCCCGACTGGCTGGACGAGCACTACCGCTTCCAGATCCGCACCTTCTGGATCTCGCTGGTCTACTTTCTGCTCGCCGGCATCCTGACCCTGATCGCCATCGGCTTCGTGCTGTGGCTGGCGGTCGTGGTATGGCTGGTGATTCGCTGCGTCAAGGGCATCAAGGCGCTGCAGGCTCAGCGCGCCCCGGACAACGTCGATACTTGGCTGGTCTGAACATGAGCCGCAAACCACGTTCCAGCGCTTCGCCGCTACAGGCCAAGCTGATCGCCGGACTCTGGCGGGTTCTGGCCAGCTGCCGTCTGGGCCTTCTGTGGCGGCTGGCACGTATCGCCGGTCCACTGGTGCACCGTTTCAGTCGCCGCGAGCGCGAGGTCACCGAGATCAACCTGGCCGAGGTCTATCCCGAGCAGAGCGACGCTGAGCGGCGCCACCTGGCCCGCCACAGCCTCGCCCACTCCACCGCCACCATGCTCGAGCTGGGCTTTGCCTGGATGGCCGAGCCGGGCCGCGTGGAGCGCTCAATCCTCGACGTGCACGGCCGCGACCTGCTCGACGACGCCCGCACCGAGGGCCGCGGCGTAATCGTGCTGGCGCCCCACTTCGGCAACTGGGAGGTGCTCAACTTCTGGCTGTCGAGCCACTTCCCTTTTACCGCCATGTACGAGCCGCCCAAGATCGCCGCCCTGGACCCAGTGATTCGCCACGGGCGCGAGCGCATGGGCGCCAGCCTGGTGCCCACCAATCCGCGCGGTGTGGCGTCGCTGCTCAAGGCGCTCAAACGCAGCGAGGCGGTGGGCATCCTGCCCGATCAGGAGCCCGACTGGGGCAGCGGCGTATTCGCACCCTTCTACGGCCGCCTGGCCTACACCGCTACCCTGCTCCCCAAACTGGTCGCCCGCACTCAGGCCCGTGTAGTCACCGGGGTGGCGCAGCGTGTGCCCGGCAGGGGGTTCGTAATTCATTTCCTGGAAGCCGACCCGCGGGTCTACGAAACCGACGAGACCGCCTCGGCGGCCGGCGTCAACGCCTGCGTGGAGGCCGCTATCGCTCTGGAGCCCGCCCAGTACCAGTGGGAGTACAAGCGCTACCGCAAGGTCATCGAGGAGCTGCAGGGGCATCCCGACCACCCCTCATTCCGGCTTTATTGAGCCGTCATCCCTACCGTATATATCTTCAAAACGCACGATATCGTCCTCGCCCAGGTAGCTTCCCGACTGCACCTCGATCAGCTCCAGCGGAATCTTGCCGGGGTTCTCCAGGCGGTGAGTGGCGCCGATAGGGATATAGGTCGACTGGTTCTCGCTGAGCATGAATTCGCGGTCATCGAGGGTCACCCTGGCGGTGCCGCTGACCACTACCCAGTGTTCGGCGCGGTGATGATGCAGCTGCCGCGACAGCCGCCCTCCCGGCGCCACGGTGATGTGCTTGACCTGATAGCGCTGGCCGCGCTCGATGGCCTGGTAGCTGCCCCAGGGCCGATGCACCCGCGGGTGGTGAACCGGCTCGTCGCGCCCCGCCGCCAGTAGCGCCTCGACCAGCGTCTTGACCTCCTGGCTGCGCCGACGCGGCGTTACCAGTACCGCGTCCTGAGTCTCGACGATCACCAGATCCTCGACTCCCAGCGCGCTGACCAGCCGCTGCTCGGCGTGCACCAGTAGCCCACGACAGTCGTGGAGCTGTACATCGCCGCTCACGACATTGTCGTCGGCATCCTTGGGACTGGCCTCCCACAGCGCCTGGAACCCACCGATATCCGACCAGCCGGCCTCCAGCGGGACCACCGCCGCGCGATCGGCGTGCTCCATCACCGCGTAGTCGATGGAGTCGGCGGGGCTCTGGCAAAAGGCCGCGGCATTGAGGCGCAGAAAGTCGAGGTCCTCGCGAGCCCCCTCCACTGCGGCGCGGCAGGCGGCGAGCATGGCCGGCTGCCGCGCCGCCAGCTCGTCGAGGTAGCGCGAGGCGCGAAACACGAACATGCCGCTGTTCCACAGGTAGTCGCCGCTAGCCAGATAGCCCTCGGCGGTGGCGCGGTCGGGTTTCTCGACGAAGCGCGCCAGCCGATATCCCGCCGGTCCCAATCGTGCGCCACGCTGTATATAACCGAAGCCAGTCTCGGCGCGCTCAGGCACTACGCCGAAGGTCACTAGCTCACCGCTTGCCGCCAGGCTTGCCGCCGCCCCGACGCTGGCCTGAAACGCCTGGCAATCGCGGATCAGGTGGTCGGCGGGCAGCACCAGCAGCAGCGGGTCACCGCCGTCCCGACGGGCGTGAAGTGCGGCACAGGCGATCGCCGGGGCGGTATTGCGGCCCTCCGGCTCGAGCAGCAGGGTCGCATCCTCGACCCCGGCCTGGCGCAGCTGCTCGGCGAGCAGGAAGCGATGCGGCTCGCTGCCCACCACCAGCGCCGGCGTCAGGGGCAGGCCATCCAGACGCGCAAAAGTCTGCTGGAGCAGGCTGGCCGGCACGTCAACGCCGCCCTGATCGCCCAGCGCCAGGAACTGCTTGGGATAGTGTTGGCGCGACAGCGGCCACAGCCGGCTGCCGCTGCCGCCGGCGAGAATCACCGGGGTCAGGGATTCATTCATGGTGCGCCACCTGGTAAGCGCTGCTCGTCAGCCAGCGGGGCGAGGCTAGCGCCGGGCACGCCGAAGTCTTCGTGCAACCAGCCGCGCAGGCGATCCATGCCCGCCGCGCCCTCCGACGGCGGCGGCAGGGTACCGGGTACGAAGCCGCGCTCGAGAAATGGCGCCAGCAGCTCAGGGTCGCCGCTGATGATATGCACCGGCACGCCGAGGCTGGCGCCCTCGCCGGTGATCAGCGGCGCGGCCTGGTGATCGCCGAGCATGATCAGCAGCGTATTATCGTCGACCGCCCACTCGGCCCAGCGTGCGGTGGCCTTGACCGAGTAGTTGACCGACCAGGCGTAGTGGTCACGGATACGCTCTATATCCTGCCACACCACTTCGGGCGGGTCGCCGGCGTGCTCCCAGGGCGCGAACAGGCTGCCGTCACCGATCAGTTCCCAGTCGTCGAGTACCGGCAGGATCGGCGTCCACGGCGCATGGCTGGAGATCAACGCGATCTGGGTAAATAGCGGTATCCGTTGAGGCTCGCGAATGCGGCGCTGGTAGTAGTCGAGCACGAACTGGTCGGGCATGGTCACCCAGTGCAGCGCCGGCCCGGCGTAGTCGATGTCGGCGGCGGCATAGATGTCGTCGAAGCCGTAGGCCTCGCCCTCCGGCCACAGCATGGTGATCGCCGGCATCACCGTCTGGGTGCGCTGGCCGGTGGCACGAAAGTCGTCGATCAGGGTGGCCTGGTCACTGTCGAGCAGCAGCCGATACCACAGCTGGTTGTCGATCCATAGTCCGCTGAGCGCAGTGGCATGCGCCAGCCACGACTGGCCGCCGCGAATCGGCGCATCGAGCACCCCGGACACCACCTCGAGCCCGGCGGCGGCCAGCCGCTCGTCCATCTCGGCGAGGGTCGGCAGCAGCACGTGGGAGTAGCGCTCATCTTCCACGGCGGCAACGCCGTAGGACTCGACGAAAGCCAGGATCACGTCGCGTCCTTCCAGCCCCGGCAGCGGCTGCGCCGGACTCGGCGACTCGGCGAGTCGCTCGGTGAACGCCTGACGGGCCTGGTGGGTCGCCACCACCTGCTCGGCCTGGTAGCGCCAGGTGTCCACTAGCGGCGTGCGTGCCACCGGGACCATTCGTGTGCCGGCGATCTCCAGGCCGGCCAGCAGCGTGACAACGGCCAGCGCCGCGAGGGTGATCATGCGTGCCACCTTGCGCTGTGGCCGGGCAAGTAGGCCTGCCAGCAGCCTCGCCAGGCCCCAGATGACGACGATGATCAGCCCTGCACCGGCAGTCATGGCCAGCACAGCGGCAAGGTCACCGAGATTGCCCTGTAACAGGTGGTAGACAGCACGCAACAACGGCAGGTCGAGATAGACGTTGAGCGAGCGTCCCAGCGCCAGCTGAGCGGCAGCCTCGCCAAGCCCTGCCAGTACGCCGAACATCACCAGCGTCACTGCCAACCAGCGCAGCGCCCGGCTCCAGGCGGACAGCGGCAACAGCGCGAACAGCGCCGCCAGCCACCACGCCTCCCAGGCGATCAGACGCGGCGTGAACTCGGTAAACCGCCACCACAGAGGAATCAGCACTAGGATATTGAGAAGCAGGCCACTAATCAGCCAGCGCATAGGCACGAAATCCTTTTTTGTCGGGTGGCAGCTCGATAAATCATGTACTGTAATCAATATCTGTACAAGTTATGTCTCGTTTTAACCTGCTCGCTGCAAGGAGACGCCGGTGAACCGCACGATACGCACCGCCCTGGGATGCGCCTGCTGGCTGATGCTAGCGCCCCTGGCCAGCGCCGAACACAATATCCAGCACCACTTCGAGGCGGTGATCGAGCGCGCCGAGACGCTTGCCAACGAGCCCCACAATAGCGGTCACGGGGAGATGCCCGCCATACTCCGCAATCTGAATTATGATACCTACCGTCAGATCCGCTTTCGCGGCGATCGGGCGATCTGGCGTGACGACGGCCTGTTTTCGGTGCAGCTGTTCCATAGCGGTTTTCTGTTCGATACGCCGGTGACCCTCAACCTGATCGAGGATGGTGAGGTCCGTGCGTTGGATTTCTCCACCGACGACTACGACTACGACGGCGATGCCGAACGCCTGCTCGAGGCCGACCTGGAGGGTGCCGGGCATGCTGGGTTTCGCCTGCACTACCCGCTCAACCGCGGCGACTACGCCGATGAGTTCGTCGTGTTTCTCGGCGCCAGCTACTTTCGCCTGGTGGGACGCGACCAGGGCTATGGTCTGTCGTCACGCGGCCTGGCCATCGATACCGCCGCCCCCCAGGGCGAGGAGTTCCCGGCTTTCCGCGAGTTCTGGCTGCTCAAGCCTGCGCAAGACGCCGATCAGATGAGCGTACTGGCGCTGCTCGACAGCCCATCGTTGACCGGCGCCTACCGCTTCGATATCCGCCCCGGACGCAACGTGGAGATCGAGGTCGATGCCCGGCTGTTCGCCCGCCGCGACGTCGCCAAGCTCGGCGTGGCACCGCTGACCAGCATGTTTGCCCATGGCGATACCAGCCCCTATGGCGCCGACGACTTCCGCCCGCGGGTGCACGACTCCGACGGTCTCGCCATGCGCACCGCCGCCGGGGAGTGGATCTGGCGGCCGCTCTCCAACCCTCGCCGGCTGCGCCTCTCGGCACTACAGGACGACTCCCCGGGCGGCTTCGGGCTGGTCCAGCGCGAGCGTGATTTCGACGCCTACCTCGACATGGAGGCACGCTATGAGCGTCGTCCCAGCCAGTGGGTAGAAGCGCTCGGCGGCGACTGGGGCAGCGGTGGCGTCGAGCTGGTAGAGATCCCTACCGACACCGAGACCAACGACAATATCGTTGCCTACTGGGTCCCGGATGAGCCTCTCAATGCCGGTGAATCGCGACGCTTTCACTACCGTACCCATACCTTTGGCTCGCAACCGGATGCCCAGCAGGTTGCCAGCGTGATACGCACCCGCACCGGCTGGGGCGCGATTCCCGGCCAAAGTGACCCACCGCCGCGCAGCCGCCGCCAGTTCGTGGTCGACTTCCAGGGCGGTGAGCTGTCGGGCCTCGACGCTAGCCAACCGGTGGAAGCCGAGCTCTCCACCAGCCGCGGTGAGACCCACCAGCTGCAGGTACAGCCGCTCCCCGGTGGCGATACCTGGCGCGCCAGCTTCCGCGTACAGCCCGAAGGTCGCAGCGCCGCCGACATGCGTCTCTATCTGACCCTGCGCGGCCATCGCATCAGTGAGACCTGGAGCTATGTCTGGTACCCCGATGAGCTACGCTGACCCGGCGCCGCGCCAGCCCATGCTGTGGCTGCGCCGGCTGGCGCTGGTGGCGCTGGTGCTGGCCAGCACCGCACTGGGCGTGGCGACCATGTTCCGGATTCTCCACGACGGCGGCCTGAGCGTGCTGCAGGTGGCGGTGCTGGGGCTATTCGCCATTACCTTCGGCTGGATCGCCCTGGCCTTCTGGACCGCCCTGATCGGCTTCGTGCTCAGCCTGGCTCGACGCGACCCCTTGTCTCTGGCGCGCCAGGCGCCATCCGCGATAGCACCGCTGACCTCGCGTACCGCCCTGGTCATGCCGATCTATCATGAAGACCCGGCACGCACCCTGGCAGGGCTGGAGGCCACCTGCCGCGACCTGCTGGCGAATGCCCCCCATGACCTGCACGGCCGCGTCGAGGCCTTCGTGCTCAGCGATAGCCGTGACGAGGCCATTGCCGACGCCGAGCGCCGCCATGTCAGCGCGCTTCAGCAGCGCCTGGCGGGGCAGCTCGAGGTGCACTACCGGCGGCGCAGCGACAATACCGCACGCAAGGCCGGCAACCTGGCCGAGTTCTGCCGCCGCTGGGGACGCCGCTACGACTATCTGGTAGTGCTCGACGCCGACAGCGTGATGGGCGGCAAGAGTCTGCTGCAGATGATCACTGCCATGCAGCGTGACCCCGCGCTCGGCCTGCTGCAGACGGTGCCGATCCCGATCCGTCAGAACACCCTGTTCGGGCGTTTCACGCAGTTCGCAGCGGCGCTCTACAGCCCCATGCTGGCTACCGGCCAGGCCTTCTGGCAGGGCGACTGCGCCAACTATTGGGGCCATAACGCGATCTTGCGCACCCGCGCCTTCATGGCCCACTGCGGGCTGCCAGAACTCCCCGGCCGGCCACCGCTGGGCGGGGATATCATGAGCCACGACTTCGTCGAAGCCGCCCTGATGCGACGCGCCGGCTGGCGAGTCCGCCTCGAGGTGTGCCTCACCGAGAGTTTCGAGGAGCTGCCCGGCAACCTGCTCGACTACGCCAAGCGCGACCGCCGCTGGACCCAAGGCAATCTCCAGCACCTGCGGCTGCTGGCGACCAGCGGCCTGCACCCGATCAGCCGCCTGCACTTCGCCATGGGCGCCCTGGCCTACCTCTCCTCGCTGCTGTGGGTGATGATGCTGGCGCTGAGCAGCGCCGACGCCATGCTCAGCGCCTTCCGCCGCGAACGCTTCTTCGGCGACGCCTACCAGCTGTTCCCCGACTGGCCGCTGGATACCAGTGCCATGGTCATGCCACTGCTGGCGCTGACTGCGGCCATGCTGCTGCTGCCCAAGCTGTTCGGCTTGCTGCTGGCGCTGTGGCAAACCCCGGCAGCCTTCGGCGGGCGCTGGCGTCTGAGCGTCAGCGCGCTGCTGGAAATGCTCCACGCGATCCTGATCGCACCGCTGATGATGGCCTACCACAGCGCTTTCGTGCTCGGCATCCTGGCCGGCCGTAGTGTCGGCTGGGATCCGCAGGTACGCGAGGGCCGACCGGTGCCCTGGCGCCAGGCGTTTGCCCACACCCGTGCTGCCACGCTGCTCGGCGGCGGCTGGGCGCTGGCCATGTACCAGTTCACGCCGAATTTCTTCTGGTGGCTGACGCCGGTATGGGCCGGGCTGATCGCAGCCCCGCTGCTGGTGCGCCTGTCCGGCAGCCGCCGCCTCGGCGCCTGGCTGACACACGCCGGGCTCCTGGCAGTGCCCAGCGAGGAGCACCCCACCACGCTGCTGACACGGCTCGACAACGCCCTTACCGAGGCGACACTGGCGCCGCTCGGCACCGCCGCGACCAGCGTTCCGCCGGAGCAGCCCGGCGAGATGCCCGTCCAGCTACTGGGCTGGCGCCAGCGTTCGCCGGCACGCCACCAACCACCCCTCAAGGACCCGCACTGATGTCCCACGCCACCCACTCCCCGCCGTCGCTGCTGGAACGCGGCAAGTTCGCGCTGGGTATGGCCCGCTCGCTAGTGGTCTATTGGCGTCCGGGTCGCCAGCGCGGCCTGCAACAACTCTACGGCGAGTTTCTTGGCCCCGGCGACCTGGCTTTCGATATCGGGGCACATCTTGGTGACCGCACCGCGGCCTTTCAGGCGCTGGGCTCCGAAGTGGTGGCACTGGAGCCGCAGCCACGCCTGTTTCGCTGGCTGGTAAGGCTGATGGGCGAGCGCCGCGGTCTGGTATTGATGCCGCTGGCTGCCGGCCCCGAGGAGGGCGAGGCAGAGATTGCCATCAGCGTCGCCAATCCCAGCGTCTCCACCCTCGCTCGCCAATGGCGCGAACGCATCGGCCGCGACAATCCCGGCTTTCGCCAGGTACGCTGGGAACGCCGGGTCAGGGTGACGGTCACCACCCTCGATGCCCTGATCGCACGCTTCGGTGTCCCGCGCTTCATCAAGATCGACGTAGAGGGCTTCGAGGCCGAGGTGCTGGCCGGGCTGAGCCAGCCGGTAGAGGCGCTGTCGGTAGAGTTCGTCGCTGGCGCGCTGGACGTTGCCCATGCCTGCGTCCAGCGTCTCGAGGCGCTGGGCGATTACCGCTTCAACGCCATTCAGGGCGAACGCCGCGACTTTCTTTGGGACGAATGGCGCAGCGCCTCTCAGGCGCGCGACTGGCTCGAGGGCGGCGCCGGCGGCCTCGCCTCGGGCGACCTCTATGCCCGACGCCAACCCACGCCGCCATTCGGAGGGACGCCATGACTCGCACTTACCACTGGGCCGACCTCACCCAGGATCGCCTCGGCGAGCTCGCCGACGAGGACCCGGTAGTGATCCTGGTGCTCGGCGCCATCGAGCAGCACGGCCGACATCTGCCGCTCTCCACCGACCTCGACATTGGCCTGGGGCTGCAACAGGCCACGCTGGACGCACTGCTGGCGCGTCAAGCCAGCGTCTGCGCCCTGTGCCTGCCCCCCTTGGCGGTGGGCGCCAGCGACGAGCACGCCAGCTACCCCGGCACCCTCAGCCTGCCCGCGCCCCTGGCCATCGCCACCCTCGAAGCCTACGGCGACAGTATCGCCCACGCCGGCCTTCGTCGTCTGCTGCTGCTCAATAGCCACGGTGGCAACAAGGCGGTGATGGACCTGGCCGCCTTAACGCTGCGTCGCCGCCACGCCATGCTGGTGGTCAAGGCCACCTACACCCGGCTGGCGCCACCACCCAACGACTGGCTACCCACCGAGGAGCTCCGCCACGGCCTCCACGGCGGCGCCTTGGAAACCGCCATTATGCTGCACCTGGCGCCGCACAAGGTCGAGATGTCGCGGGCCGGGCACCCGCAGACCAGCGCGGAATCCCTGGCTGCCGCCGGCAAGGCCGTCGGCCCCGAGGGCGAGGCGTCGTTTGCCTGGCTGGCCGAAGACCTGCATGCCGACGGCGTCGCCGGCAACGCCACCCTGGCCGATGCCGCACTCGGCGAGCGGCTGGTGGCGCACTACGCCGAGCGCTTGGCCGAGATCGTCATCGAAACTCAGCAACTGACGCTGCCCGGCTCCGCGCCCTGAATCCGGGCTACTTGCAGGCCGAGGAACGCGAGCTATCGGCGTGCAGCACATCGTCCAGCAAGTGGCCGGCGCGCTCCGCCTTGGCGCTGAGGTAGCGGCGATTGTGATCGTTGAGGCGACCATACAGCGCCTGACGCTCCACCACCTCGATGCCGCCGGCCTCCAACGAGGCGATCTTCTGCGGGTTATTGGTCAGCAGCTGGACACGCTGGATCTGCAGCGCCCCCAGCATGTCCACCGCCGCCCGGTAGTGGCGCTCATCGTCGCCGAACCCCAGCACCTGGTCGGCGTCCACGGTATCCAATCCTCCATCCTGCAGGGTATAGGCTCGCAGCTTATTGGCCAGGCCGATGCCCCGCCCCTCCTGAGCCAGGTACAGCAAGACCCCGCCGCCCATCGACTCGATATCCGATACCGCATTGCGCAGCTGCTCACCGCAGTCGCAGCGCAGGCTGCCGAACAGGTCGCCGGTCAGGCACGCCGAGTGCAGGCGCAGCGGCACCGCCGGCTGCCAGTCGTGCTGCTCGCCGATCACCACCGCCACATGCTCGCGCAAGCCATCCGGCTCGCGGAACAGGATAAAGCGACTCTCTGGCGCGTCGGCCAGCGGGATCCGCGCATCGCTGACCCGGGTCAGCATCCCCGCGGCGCTGTCGAAACAGCCGATCGCCGCCTCGGCATCAACGCTTAGCCATTCGCCGGCGGCGATACGCGCCTGCGCCAACTCACGCGCTTCACCGGTCAGGGTGACGGTGAGCGCGGCTGGGATCAGTAGCGCGCGGCGCATCAGCGCCAGCGCACCACACTCCCCCACGCTGGCCGGCTGGGCTAGCGCTGCCGCCCTCGGCTCCGGCTGAGCGCCGAAGGCCAGCCGCTCGAGGCGTGCCAGGTCAAGGGGCCCACAACTGCCCAGTGGCAAACGCATCGCCTCGACACCGGGCGCTGCACGTCCCCGCTCAGGGTCGCCGCCCAGCACCGCCAGGCGGTGGCGACTGACCACCAGCGAGGCATCTGCCTGCAGTTCGCCCAGGCGGCTCGCCTGCAATCCCTCCAGCGGCTGAATCAGGATCGCCGTGTCGGCATCCTGCAGTACCACCGGCACGCCGCGGCGAAGATCGAAGATGGCGCGCTCGACGTGATGTCCTGTGCGTGGCATGGAGCCTCCTTGTCGCGTTCAACCGCGTATGGCACGAAAGGTGATGAATCGGGATACGGGTGCGACAGCCCCACGGATGCGTTGGCCTTGTGCCGGCATCCGGGGCTGCGCATGATAAGGGACGTTTCTGACCGAGCGAGACCCTGCATGAGCGAGTCCCCTGCGCCGCGCTGCGACGACACCGATCTGGCCCTGGCCTGGCATGCCCTTGAAACAGCGCGCGACCATGCCTGGAAAACGCAAGCCTCGCTGCGCGTCACCTTCGACAGTGCCGCGCTGAGCCTCGAGCGCGGCGGGCGCTGGCACGCCGAGCCCACGCTGACGGATGCCGCCGGTGCGCTGCTCGACAGCCTGCTGCCGCTGGTCTGTGATAGCGACCCGCGGGTCGTCGCGCAGCTCGGTCAGAGCCTCGACGGGCGCATCGCCACCCACAGCGGCCATTCCCACTACGTCAACGGGGTCGAGAGCCGGGTTCACCTGCACCGGCTGCGGGCCCTGATGGACGCGGTGCTGGTCGGCGCCGGTACCGCCGACGAGGACGATCCCCAGCTCAACGTGCGCCACATCGAGGGGCGCCAACCGCTGCGGGTGGTGCTCGATCCGCGCGGCCGGGTGCCAGCCGCACGACGGGTGTTTCAGGACCCGACGCAGGCCACCCTGCACCTGCTGGGCGAGGGTGTCGTCGCGCCCGCCGGGGTCGGCGACCATGTCAGCCAGCGCTGGCTGGCACGGGACGCCGAAGGTCGCGTGTCCCCGCAGGCGGTGATTGATGCCTTGCGCCAGGCCGGCTGCCGGCGCGTGCTGGTCGAAGGCGGCGGCCAGACCGTGTCGCAGTTCATTGCCGCCGGCTGCGTCGATCGGCTGCACCTGCTGGTGGCGCCACTGCTGATCGGCTCCGGCCGTCCCGGTCTGACGCTGCCGATCATCGACACCCTGGATCAGGCGCTGCGCCCCGTGACGCGACGCTTCGACTGCGGTGACGACACCCTCTTCGACATCGTCCTGAGTGCCTCCCGCGGCTGAGGCCGGCGGCGACGAATGCTGGCGCTGCCACCAGCACAGCGCACCGGGCAGACTGGCCAGCAGCACCAGCAGCCCATAGCTCACCGACACTGCCACCCCCTGAGCCGGCGGTAAGCCGACACTAAGCCAGACCAGCGCCGCAGCACCTTCGCGAAAGCCCCAGCCGGCCACCGACAGCGGGATCAGCATCGCCAGCAGCACCGGGGGCAACAGTATCAGCAGCGTCGTGGCCGACAGCTCGACACCGATCGCACGCGCCGCGCAGACGAAGATCGCCGCATAGCTGGCCAGCACCAGCAGCGAGCCGCCCAGCTGTGCCGGCCAGGCGCGGCGGCTAAACAGCGCACGGCGCAAATCGCCACCCAGGCCGTCGGCCCAGCCGGGTGTCTTGGCCCGGGTGTGGCTGCGCTTCCACCACAGCAGCAGGCCAAGCAGCGCCGGCACCGCTATCGCCAACCCCACCGCGGGCCGCGCCAGCAAATTGCCCAGCGCCGCATGCCAGCGCGGCGACAGCGCCAGGATCGCCAGCGTCACCAGCGCCAGCACCAGCTGACCGGACGCGCGCTCGATCAGCACGCCGCGCCAGGCGGCAGCGCGTTGGCCACTGGCGCGCGCATGGCGCCAGGCGCGGGTGGCATCACCGAGCACCGCGCCGGGCAACACCTGATTGAGGAAGCTAGCCAGGTAATAGTCATTGATGGCACGGCGCCAGCCGAGCGCCACCCCGAGCCGCGCCGCAGTGAAGCGCCAGCGCCAGGCAGAGATCACGACCTGCGGCAGACTCAACAGCAGCGCCAGCAGCACCCAGCCGGGGGCCAGCCGCTGCACCTGGGCCACCACTTCCCCGGCCTCCAGCCACACCGCCACGCCGCCCAGCAGCGCCAGGCTGATCACCAGGCGCAGCAGGGTGCGCCGCCACGGCACGCCAACCATCAGCCATCACTCCCGGGCGGGGTCAGCAGAAGATCAATGTGGCCAACCCATACCCCACAGCGTGCATTGGCCAGGTCACGCTGGCGCGCCAGCTGCCAGGCCTCGATGCGCGCCGCCTGAGCCGGGCACTGCTCGGTGGCCGCCGTGGCCCAGCCGGCCACCAGCGACTGACCGAGGGACAGCGCCGCCTCGCTGCCCGGCGCCAGGCGCCATGGGCTCGATGCACGCTCGACACGATAGCCGCGCGCCTCGAAGACGCTTGCCAGTGCCGCCGGAGCCGCCCCGCCCAAGGCCGCACCCAGCCCCTTGTCGCGGCGCTGATGGTCGACGAACTGACAGCGCAGCCAGTCATCCTCGGCGTTCTGCCGCGCACCGTCGGCATCGATGAACTGCCAGTGACCGTCGACGCTGAGCGTAAACAGCCCGGCCAACTGGCGTGCCGCACAGGCCTCGGCAAGCGCTTCGATCCAGTCCGCCGAGCACAGGTCGAACAGCGCCGAGGCGCATACCATGTCGGCGCCATCGAGCAGTCCAGACAGCGCCTTGACGTCGGCCAGGTCAACCTGGCGATTTTCGATATCGGGCTGCTTGCCCGTCGCGTCGACATGGCGTGCCAGCCGCTGGCGAGCCCCCTCCAACAACGCCGGATCATGATCCACCAGCCGCCAGCGCTGCGGGCCAGGCAACCGCGACGCCAGATAGGCCGGGTTACTGGCGCGCCCGCAGCCCAGATCGACCAGCGTCAGCGGTGCGCTGTCAGATGCGCGGACACGGCTTAGCCAGGTGCCCGCCTGGGCGGTTAGTCGGGCACAGCGAGCAGCGTGATCGGCCGCCTCACGTAACGCCAGCCAGTCGCTGTCGAAACGGCTGCCCGCCGCGCTGCGATCCACGGCTTTCATGTATGCGGTACCCCAAGGGCAGCGGCGAAGGCATCGCCGGCCGCCTGCCAATCGCGCTGCTGTTCACGCGCCGCGATGGCCCCACGCCGCAGCTCGCGGCGCAAACCGGCGTCTTCCAGCCAGCGCCGCAGAACGCCCCGCAGCGCGCCCACATCACCGGGGGCGACCGCCAGGCCGGCGCCTTGGGGCAGCGTGAAGCGCAGCGCCCCGCCGGTGGTGGTAATCACCGGCAGCCCGCGGGCCAGCGCCTCGGTGACCACCATGCCGTAGCCTTCGTAATGCGAGGGCAACACGAACAGATCCGCCTCGCGGTAGGCCGTGTCCAGGGCCTGGGGATCACGTTCGCCGAGCAGCCGGAACTGCTCCGTCAAGCCATGCCCGACAACGCTGGCCGCGACGCGTTCGGCGTGCTCCGGGTCGCGGTCGAGTCCCCCGATGCAGTCGCAGGTCCAACGGGCTGCATCGAGGCCCGCCAACGCCTCGACCAGCAGGTCGTGGCCCTTGCGCGGGGTTACACTGGCCACGCACAGCAGCCGCTGGGGGCGCTCGCTGTCCTCCAGATCGAGGGCGCTGGGCGCCAGCGCTGCCGGCTCGACGCCGGGCTCCACCACCTGCGACACGGCAACGCCGAAGTCGCGCAGCCGCCGAGCGGTGAAGGCACTGGTGCTGATAACCCGCGCCACCAAGGCCAGGGCGCGCGCCTCACTGTCGAATAGCCGTACGCGGGTCGCCTCATCCAGGCCGGTCTCGTCGGCCAGCGGGTGATGCACCAGCGCGGTGAGGTCGAGGCGTGAGGCATGCGCCTCGAGCACCTCGGGCAGCCCTCCCATCGCCAGACCGTCGATGACCACGCGCGCATCGTCGGGCTGGGCAGCAAGCGCCGTCTCCAGAGCATCCTTGGCACGCTCGTCGGGGTCGGGAAAACGCCCCGCCAGGCCCACCACCTGAACCCACCAGCCGCGCTTTTCCAGGGCCTCCACGATGTGCGCATCATAGACGTAGCCGCCGGTCAGCTGGCCGGGATCACCGGCGACGATCAGACAAAGATCGGGCGTTGCCGTCATTGCAGCTCTCCCTCGTAGCTGGCCCAGGCAATATGCGACTCGTGGAGGGTCACAGTAAGAGCCTCCAGGCCACGCCCACTATCGCCGAGGCGTCCTGCGGCAATAGCCGCTGCAAGGCGCTCGAAGATGACCCGTGCCATGAACTCGGTCGTGGTATTGCGGCCCTGGAACTCCTCCAAGTCATCGAGATTCTGGAAGTTGAATTCGGCCAACAGCGTCGACAGCGTCTCGCTGGCCAGCCCGATATCGACGATCAGATCGTCATCATCCAGCTCGCGGCGCTGGAAGGTGACATCGACCACATAGGTGGCCCCGTGGGTGCGCTGGGCCGGGCCGAAGATATCGCCATTGAAGCTATGGGCGATCATGAAGTGGTCACGGACAGTCAGGCGATACATGCGTTGACTCCTTGCGCAGAGTTCGGATCAAGTCGGTGTATAGCGAATGCGGTGACACAGCACCTTGCCGGCGCCCTGCACCAGGCGCGGCATCTCATCGGGCAGTGAGGCAAAGGGCGTCTCGCCGCTGATCAGGGCATCCAGACGCGGTTCCGCCAGCAGCCGCAGTGCGAGCTCCAGGCGCCGACGAAAGTCCCAGCGTGGCTGGCGCTGCGGTGCAATGCCACCTACCTGGCTGGAGCGCAGCGTCAGGCGCTGGGCGTGAAAGGCCCCGCCCAGCGACACCGCCACCGGCTGCTCGCCGTACCAGCTCATCTCAAGCAGGGTGGCCTCGCGTGCGGCTACGCGTATGGCCGTCTCCAGGCCCGAGGGATGGCCACTGGCATGAATCACCAGATCATTGCCGCGGGGCGCCTCATCGGGCAGCGTGAACGTCAGCCCAAGTGCACGTGCCAGGCTGGCACGCTGGGGTTCGATATCCACCAGGCAGACCTGGGTGCCAGGGATGCCCGCACACAGCCAAGCGACCAGCGTCCCCACCACCCCGGCGCCGATCACGCAGATCCGGTCACCGAGCCCGGGGGCGGCGTCCCATACGCCGTTGATGGCCGTTTCGAGGTTGGCCGCCAGCACCGCGCGCTCTGCCGGCACATCATCGGGCAGTGGATGCACGGCGCTGGCGGGTACGACGTAGCGCTGCTGGTGGGGATAGAGGCAAAACACCGTGCGCTCGCGCAGCGCCTCCGGGCCTTCGACCACCCGCCCAACGCTGGCATAGCCATATTTCAACGGCCCCGGGAAGTCGCCCTCTTGGAACGGCGCACGCATGCGCTGATATTCGCTGGGCGGCACCCGGCCAGTAAACACCAGCGATTCGGTGCCCCGGCTGACGCCGCTATAAAGGGCTTCGACCAGCACTTCCTCTGGTCCTGGCGCCTCAAGCGTCTGACTGCGCAGCACACCGTGCCCGGGGGCCAGCGTCCAGAAGGCCATGCTTGTCGTATAAGACATATCGCGGTTCCGTTCGTGAGTCGCTCTACTCAAGACGCTTTCTCGACACTTAGGTTTCAATATTTATACAACATATGTACCAATAAAGCATTCTGCATCATTTTTCGCCATCGTCGATGCGCTGGGCTAAGCTGGTAATGACAGGCCCGATCAACGCCTCTCCTTCAGCTATAGCCCATGAGAGACCAGCATGAGTCGCATAATGCCGAATTCCATCGCCGTTCAGCGCCCGATCGCCGACCTGGTAGCCGGGCTGGCCATGGTGCTGGTGCTGGCCCAGCTGACACAGCACATGCTGGCGGCATCGGCCTGGTTGGCGCTGACCAGCGGCCTGAGCTATCTGGTCATCGCCGTGGTCGTTGCCGCCGCCTGGACGGGTGAACTGCGCGGCTTCGGCTGGGCCAACCGCGTAACGCTGCTCCGCGGCGCGTTGATCGCGCTGATCGCCGGCAGCCTGTGGTGGCCGTCTCTGTGGCAACAGCATGCCATGCTGCTGGTTGGCGTCGCCGGCACGGCACTGCTGCTCGACGGCATCGACGGCTGGGTGGCCAGGCATACCGGATCAACCAGCGCTTTTGGTGCACGCTTCGACCTTGAGCTGGACGCAGGTTTCATTCTGCTGCTGTGCCTCACACTGGTGATACTCGACAAAGTAGGCGCCTGGGTGCTGCTGATCGGCGCGATGCGCTATGTCTTCGTGCTCGGCGGCCATGCCTGGCCCTGGCTGCAGGCACCGCTACCCGAGAGCCTGCGTCGCAAGGCGGTGTGCGTTATCCAGGTGGTCACGCTGATGGTGGCACTGCTGCCGGGCGTGTCCTCGGCACAGGCCACCCTGCTGACGGCCGCGGCACTGCTGTTGCTGAGTGCCTCCTTCGCCCTCGATGTGCGCTGGCTGGCTGGCAAGTCTGCTTCAAACTGCTAAGCTAGAACATCGCTTGACGGGGTGTCGGTGAATTCCGGCTGAGATGGCGCAGGGGTGTCGATTGCAACACCCAAGCACTGGTCCCGTTGAACCTGATCCGGCTCGTACCGGCGTAGGAATCAAGCGGCGGCCAGACGCATCAGCATCACGTCCACTCGTCAGGCCCCTCCCCCTTCGCCCGTGCACCGGATCGCCATACCGCTTCCGGAGGCAAGATGGGCTACCGCTTTAGTGATCTGACCGACGCCTGCCAGGCCGACTGGCGCGCCTATATCGAGCACGGCTTCGTGCGTCAGCTCGGTCAGGGCACCCTCGCCGATGAGGCCTTCCGCCACTACCTCAAGCAGGACTACCTGTTCCTGATCCACTTCGCCCGCGCCTATGCGCTGGCTGCCTACAAGAGCCCGACGCTGGCCGACCTCCGCCAGGCCCATGAGGGGTTGAAAGCGATCGTCGACGTCGAGCTCGCGCTGCACGTCAGCTACTGCCGGGAGTGGGGCATCAGCGAACAGCAGCTGGCCCAGCTGCCCGAAGCCCGCGCCACCCTCGCCTACACCCGCTATGTGCTCGACACCGGCAGCCGCGGTGACCTGCTCGACCTGCACGTGGCGCTCGCCCCCTGCCTGATCGGCTACGGCGAGATTGCCAACTGGCTGAATGCTCAGCCGGATACCCTGCGTGGCGACGCCAACCCCTATGACGCCTGGATCGCCATGTACGAAGGCGAGGAATTCCAGACCGCCATGCGCGCCGAACTGGCGTGGCTCGATGCGCGCCTGGCCGACGTCACCCCGGCGCGCTTCGAGGAGCTGACCCGCATCTTCCGCGACGCCACGCGCCTCGAGATCGACTTCTGGCAGATGGGCCTAGATGGCGCCGACTAAGGCAGTGGCCACGCTATCGCCGAGCTCTGCCGGGGACAAGCCTTCGAGCAGTAACCACGCGTCGTCCCTGGTCAGGACGACACGCTTCACCGCGATACTCCGGTATCGCCGACCACCACGCTTGACGGGGTGCCGTTGAAAACGGCTGAGATCGTGCAGCGCCTTGGGGCGCCCAAGCATGGATCCCGTTGAACCTGACCTGGCTAGGACCAGCGTAGGGATCAAGCGACACGCCGCCACGCCCGGCGGCCCCTGTCCTTCCCAGCGGTCCTCCCTGACAACGCCATACATCCCAAGGGAGCATACCGATGAGCAAGACCACCCATTTTCTCGCCGAGACCGCCAAGGTCGACGCGGCTGCCATCCAACCACTGCCCGGCTCGCGCAAGGTCTATGTGGAAGGCTCACGCCCGGATATCCGCGTGCCCTTCCGCGAAATCAGCCTCGCGCCGACCCAGACCTCCGGCGCCGATGAGGAGAACCCGCCGCTACTGGTCTACGACACTTCCGGTCCCTATACCGACCCCGAGGTCAGCGTCGACCTGCGCCGCGGCCTACCCGAGCTGCGTCGTGCCTGGATCGACGAGCGCAACGACACCGAGTTCCTCGACGGCCCCACCTCCGAGTATGGCAAACGCCGCGCCAGCGACCCCATGCTCGCCCCGCTGCGCTTCGACCTGACCCGCTCTCCAAGACGCGCTAAGGAAGGCAAGAACGTCACCCAGCTGCACTACGCTCGCCAGGGCATCATCACCCCGGAGATGGAGTTTATCGCCATCCGCGAGAACCAGCGCCGCCAGGCGCTGGGTACACAAGAGGTCGAACGCATCCTCGGCCACCAGCATCCTGGCGAGGGCTTCGGTGCCCGCCTACCGGAAGAGATCACCCCGGAGTTTGTGCGCCAGGAAGTGGCCAAAGGCCGTGCGATCATTCCCTGCAATGTCAATCACCCGGAATCCGAACCGATGATCATCGGCCGCAACTTCCTGGTGAAGATCAACGGCAACCTGGGCAACTCCGCGGTGACCTCCGCCATCGAGGATGAGGTCGATAAGATGACCTGGGGGATCCGCTGGGGCTCGGACACCATCATGGACCTCTCCACCGGCCAGAACATCCACGAGACCCGTGAGTGGATCATCCGCAACGCCCCGGTGCCGATCGGCACCGTGCCGATCTACCAGGCGTTGGAGAAGGTCAAGGGCGTGGCCGAGGACCTCACCTGGGAGGTGTTCCGCGACACCCTGATCGAGCAGGCCGAGCAGGGGGTGGACTACTTCACCATCCACGCAGGCGTCTTGCTGCGCTATGTGCCGCTTACCGCCAAGCGCGTCACCGGCATCGTTTCCCGGGGCGGCTCGATCATGGCCAAGTGGTGCCTCTATCACCATCAGGAGAGCTTCCTCTACACCCACTTCGAGGAGATCTGCGAGATCTGCAAGCAGTACGACGTCGCCTTCTCACTTGGCGATGGCCTGCGCCCCGGCTCGGTGGCCGACGCCAACGACGAGGCCCAGTTCGCCGAGCTCGAGACCCTCGGTGAGCTGACCAAGATCGCCTGGAAGCACGACGTCCAGGTGATGATCGAGGGGCCGGGCCATGTGCCCATGCACCTGATCAAGGAGAACATGGACAAGCAGCTCGAGGCGTGCCACGAAGCGCCCTTTTATACCCTCGGCCCGCTGACCACCGATATCGCCCCAGGCTACGACCACATCACCTCCGGCATCGGCGCGGCAATGATCGGCTGGTACGGCTGCGCCATGCTCTGCTACGTGACGCCCAAGGAGCATCTGGGCCTGCCCAACAAGGACGACGTCAAGACCGGCATCATCACCTACAAGATCGCCGCGCATGCCGCCGACCTCGCCAAGGGCCACCCGGCTGCCCAGCGCCGCGACAACGCCCTCTCCAAGGCGCGCTTCGAGTTCCGCTGGGAGGACCAGTTCAACCTCGGCCTGGACCCCGACACCGCCCGCGAGTACCACGACGAGACCCTGCCCAAGGACTCGGCCAAGGTCGCCCACTTCTGCTCCATGTGCGGGCCCAAGTTCTGCTCGATGAAGATCAGCCAGGAGGTGCGCGACTACGCCCGTGACAACGGCCTCGATGGCGACCAGGAAGCGGTGATGAAGGGCATGGAGGAGCAGGCGGAGAAATTCAGAAAGGAGGGGGGAGAACTCTACCAGGAAGTGTGACGACCGCCAGTCACTCGCAGGGGCCGTATGGCCCCTGCGAGTGACACTGTGTGTCCTCAAGGTCAGACACCAAACACCCTGACGCTGGCGACGAAGTCGCTAAAGCGTTCCCCCTGAATCAGGACATGCTCGCGGAGGCTCCGCTCAGCGAGTTGGGCATCGCCCTGCTGAATCGCTGCAACGATCTCACGATGCTCACCCAGCGAGTTGCTCATGCGCTGTCGGACCTGCAGCTGCAACCGCCGGTAGGGCTTCAGACGCTGCTTGAGACGACGTGCTTCTTCGGCCAGAAAGGCATTGTGACTGGCCGCATAGATGCACTCGTGAAAGGCTTCATTCTCGTAATAGTACTCATCGGTATCGCCAGCTTCGGCGGCCGCGTCACAGCGCGCCAGAGTAGCTGCGAGAGAGGCAAGTTCAGGGGCCGTGATGCGTCGAGCGGCGAGGCGACCGCACATGCCCTCCAACTCGGCCATGACCTCGAACATTTCGATCAGCTGTTCAAGCCCCACCTTGGCAACGAAGGTGCCTTTCTTGGGTGATACCGTCAGCAGACCGCTGGCAACCAGTTGCTGGATCGCCTCACGAACCGGCGTTCGCGAAACCTCGAAGCGCCGCTCGAGAACCTCAGGGTCGACCCGTTCTCCGGGAGCCAGGCGGCCATTAATGATGTCGTCTTCCAGCGAATCGCGTAGCCGCTGTGCATTCGAGCGTTTGCTGCTCACCATCTGTCTCCTCAAGGGCTCACCCCATTCTACTCAGCGCCGCTGATCGCCGTTCAACGCACGACATTGACGAAAATATATATACCAGCTATTGATGTATATATCAGCAGCGCTGATAAACACTACAAAACAAGAATCTCAGGAGCACAGCATGACACGCCAACTCAAGCCCGCTGCCACTGCAGCACTGGGGCTCGCCGTCGCCTTGAGCGGTGCCGCGTCCGCCGACACCGTCCTTCGCGCTTCACACCAGTTCCCCGGGGGCCAAGGTGATATCCGTGATGAAATGGTCCAGATGATGGCCCAGCATGTCGCGGATGCCGACGTCGGCCTGCAGATCCAGGTCTATCCCGGCCAGTCGCTGTTCCGCGCCGGTGAACAGTGGGGCGCGCTGGTCCGCGGGCGACTCGATATGACGCTACTGCCGCTCGACTATGCCAGCGGCCGCCATCCTGAATTCTCCGCCACCCTGATGCCCGGCCTGGTGCGCAACCATGAACACGCGGCGCGCCTCAACGACTCGGCCTACATGGACATGATCAAGGAGGTGATCATGGACAATGGGGCAAGGGTGCTGGCCGACACCTGGCTGGCCGGGGGCTTCGCCTCTAGTGAACAGTGCATCACCTCGCCGGACACCGTGAGCGGTCAGAATATCCGCGCCGCAGGCCCGGCCTTCGAGCAGATGCTGCAAGCCGCCGGCGCTTCAATCGCCTCCATGCCCTCGTCGGAGGTCTACACGGCGATGCAGACTGGTGTGCTCGACGCCGCCAATACCTCCTCCATGTCATTCGTCTCCTTCCGTCTCTACGAGCAGGTGGAGTGTCTGACCGAGCCAGGCGACTTCGCGCTGTGGTTCATGTATGAGCCGGTATTGATCTCCGAACAGGTGTGGCAGGGCCTCACCGAGGAGCAGCAGGACGCACTGCTGGAGGCCGGCCAGGCTGCCGAGGAGTACTTCGCCGCGGAGGCAGCCGCCATCGACCGCCAGATGGTCGAGGTCTACGAGGAGAACGGCATCGAAGTAGTACGTATGAGCGAGGAGGACTACAACGCCTGGCTCGATATCGCCCGCGAGACTTCCTACAAGAACTTTGCCGAGAACGTACCCAACGGCCAAGCCATCATCGACGCCGCCCTGGCGGTCGACTGACGGTCGCCCTTCCCATCGTGAACTAGGCCACCCGTCAGGGTGGCCCCCTTTTCGCACCCCGGGAGGAGTCAATGGCCATGGCCAACCCCCTTGCTCAACGTTTCAGCGCCATCGGCGGATTCATACGGCTGATGGACGTGCTGTCCCGCGCCAGCGCCTACCTGGCGGCCGCGATGTTCATCGCCGGCGTGCTGGTGATCTGCCAGATGGTCTTCATTCGCTATGTGCTCGGCATGAGTACTAGCTGGCAAACCGAATTCACCGTGTTCTCGGTGACCGGCGCCATGCTGATGGGCAGCCCCTATGTGCTGATGACCGGCGGCCACGTCGCCATCACTATCCTGCCCGATGCGTTGGGCGGCGTTGCCCGGAAGGCAATGCGGCTGGTCGCGTCATTGATCGGCCTGGCCTTCTGCGGCGCTCTCGCCTTCGCCTCTTGGGTCTATGTCGTGGAGGCCTACGCCTTCAACTGGCGCACCGGCACCGTGTGGAACCCTCTGTTGTGGCCGGGCCTGCTGCCCATGGCCGTGGGTACCACGCTGCTCACACTGCAGTACGTCGCTGAAATCCTGCGCGGGGAGACATAGGCATGGATCCGATTACCCTGGGTATCATCGTTGCCGTCGCGCTGGTCGTGCTGATGGCCATCGGCACGCCCATCGCCTTCGCCCTTGGCGGCGTCTCTCTGCTCGCCCTGATGTATGACCGCGGTCTACCTGAACTGGTCTATTTCGGCGAGACCTTTTTCGACCGCATCGCCGAATTTGGCTTCGTGGCAATCCCGATGTTCATCCTGATGGGCGCGGCAGTGGCCTCTTCTCCCACTGGCCGCGACCTCTATCGCTCGCTGGATCTGTGGATGGGGCGCCTGCCGGGTGGTCTCGCCGTTTCCAACATCGGCGCCTGTACCATCTTTTCCGCGCTATCCGGCTCTTCGCCCGCCACCTGCGCCGCCATCGGCAAGATGGGCATCCCCGAGATGCGCACCCGCGGCTATCCCGACGGCGTGGCCGCTGGATGCATCGCTGCCGGCGGCACACTGGGCATCCTGATTCCGCCCTCGGTGACCATGATCATCTACGGCATCTCCACCGAGACCTCGATAGGGCGGCTGTTCATGGCGGGTGTGCTGCCCGGGATAATGCTTGCCGGCCTGTTCATGATCTGGACCATGATCGCCTGCCGTCTCGAAGGCGGCTACAACAACCCGATGGCGCAGACCGCCGAGCGGGTCAAGGAGAATATCAAGGCCAACGTCGATACCAACCTCAAGGCGCTGGTGCGGGTCGTGCCGTTCCTGGCGGTGATCGCCGGCATCCTGTTCGCCCTTTACGGCGGGGTAGCCACACCGTCAGAAGCAGCCGGCGTGGGAGCCTTCCTGTGCGTGGCACTGGCGGTGCTGATCTACCGCATGTGGCAGGTCAAGCCGGTCAAGCTGATCATGCGAGACTCGCTGCGCGAAAGCGTGATGATCATGCTGGTCATTGCCACCGCAGAGGTGTTCGCCTATGCCCTCTCCTCGATGTTCATTACCCAAACCATCGCGGCCGCCATCGCCGACATGGAGGTGAACCGCTGGGTGCTGATGGGCATCATCAACCTGTTCCTGCTGGTGGCCGGCTTCTTCCTGCCACCGGTGGCGGTGATCGTGATGACCGCACCGATCCTGCTACCGATCATCCTGGCTGCCAACTTCGATCCCTACTGGTTCGCGGTGATCCTGACCATCAACCTGGAGATCGGATTGATCACGCCACCGGTGGGACTCAACCTGTTCATCATCAAGGGCATTGCCCCTGACATTTCACTGCGCAACATCCTCGTGGGTAGCCTGCCCTATGCATTGTGCATGGTGCTGGGGATCATCCTGCTGTGCTTCTTCCCCGGCATTGCCTTGTGGCTACCCAACCTGATTATGGGCTAACGGGAGTAGGTCAATGAACATGTCGTTCCTGCAGGAGTTGTTCAACAACATCACTCAGCGTGATGCGCTGCTGTGGCGACGCCAGGGCGATGCCGCGGTTCATGACCACAGCGTGCTGGTGGAGGCGTGTCATGAGCTGTTGGAGAGTGATGGAGAAGCCTCCAGCATCACCCTGGCAAGTCGCGCGCTGGCGATCTACCAGCATCTCGACGAGGAGCATAAGCGTGCGTTCTTTCACGCACTGGCTGACGCCTTCGCCGCTGACCCAGCACACATCGACGCCGCCTACTCGGCCTATCGGGACGCGCGTGACAACAGCAGCCTTCAGACGCTGTTCGAGGCCTGCGAGCCACGTCGCCAGGAGCTGTTCCGGCGCCTCAACCTGGCCAGTGGCGGCACCTACCAGCTGGTCAAGATGCGCGAGGACCTGCTCGGCCTCCTCAAGGAAGCTCCCGCACTGCAGGCCATCGATGCCGATTTTGCCCACCTGTTCGGCTCCTGGTTCAACCGCGGCTTCCTGGTCCTCAGGCGTATCGACTGGAACACTCCAGCGTCGATCCTGGAGAAGATCATTCGCTACGAGGCGGTGCATGAAATCCAGGACTGGGACGACCTGCGCCGCCGCCTCGACGCCCGCCATCGACGTTGCTTTGCTTTCTTTCACCCGGCGATCGGCGACGAGCCGCTGATCTTCGTTGAAGTGGCGCTGCACAAAGGCCTACCGAGTCGCATCCAGCCGATCCTGGCCGGTGAAGATGCCGGCGTGGAAGAACCCGAGGATGCCGATACCGCGGCCTTCTTTGGCATCAGCAACTGCCAGACTGGCCTGCGTGGCATCTCGTTTGGCAATTTCCTGATCAAACAGGTGGTCCAGGAACTCAAGCAGGAGCTGCCACAGGTCAAGCACTTCGTGACGCTGTCGCCGGTGCCCGGCTTCGCCCAATGGCTGAGCGCACAGCGTGAGGGCGGCGGCCTGACCAGCGCAACCCGCGACGCGCTCGAGGGACTGGATGCACCGGACTGGCATCGACAGCCCGAACTCGCCGACTCGCTGGGCGCCATCATCAAGCCCTTGGCGGCGAAGTACCTGGTCGAGGCCAAGCACCGTAGCGGACTGCCGCTCAACCCGGTGGCCCGCTTCCACCTCGGCAACGGTGCCCAGCTGCATCGCATCAACTGGCTGGGCGACACCTCCTCCAAGGGGCTTAGCCAAGCCGCCGGGCTGATGGTCAACTACCTCTACGTACTCGATGACATCGAGCGTAACCATGAAAACTATATTGCCAACGCCAATGTCGCACGCTCCAGCGAGGTCAAGGACCTCACCAAGCGCGCCAGGAAGCTGACCACGGGAGAGAGCCCCACATGAACCACAACCTCTTCGCGACCTTTGCCGAGCGCATGCAGGCACGCGGCGATGCCGACTTCATCACCACCCGCGAGGGGCGAGGTTACTCCTACGCCGATGCCCTCGCCGAGAGCGCCAGGCTGGCCGGTGCCCTGAGTGAGCTCGGCGTACAGCAGGGGGATAGAGTCGCAGTGCAGGTCGACAAGAGCCCCGAGGCGATCCTGCTGTATCTCGCCTGCCTGCGCAGCGGCGCCGTCTACCTGCCGCTCAACACCGGCTATACCGGGGAGGAGATTCGCTATTTTCTCAACGACGCCGAGCCGGCGCTGTTCGTCTGCCGTCCTGCGGATGCCGCCCAGGCCCGTCAGCTTGCCGGCGAGACCGGCTGCCCCGCCGTCGAGACCCTGAGCAGCGCCACCGACGGCAGCCTGATGGACAAGGCCGCAGCTGCCACGCCCCGCGAAGAGATCGCCGAACTCGGCGAGCGCGATCTGGCCGCGATCCTCTACACCTCGGGCACCACCGGACGTTCCAAGGGCGCCATGCTGACCCATCGCAACCTCGGTTCCAACGCCGAGACACTGCGCCAGGCCTGGCACTTCTGCGCCGAGGACCGGCTGATCCACGCCCTGCCGATCTTCCACACCCACGGGCTGTTCGTGGCCTGCAACGTCACCCTGATGACCGGCTCGAGCATGCTGTTTCTGCCAAAGTTCGACGCTGATGTGATCTTCGAGGAGATGCCGCGAGGCACGGTGATGATGGGCGTGCCGACCTTCTATACCCGCCTGGTACAGGACTCACGCCTGACGCCTGAGATGACCGCCAATATGCGCCTGTTCGTGTCGGGATCGGCACCGCTCACCGCCGAAACCCATGAGGCCTTCGAGCGCCTGACCGGCCACGCCATCCTCGAGCGCTACGGCATGACCGAGACCAACATGAACCTCTCCAATCCGTATGAGGGGGAACGTCGCGCCGGCACCGTGGGCATGCCGCTGCCCGGCGTGGAGTACCGCATCACCGACCGCGAGAGCGGCGAGGCGGTACCTCAGGGCGCGATTGGCATGCTGCAGATCCGCGGTCCCAACGTCTTCGTCGGCTACTGGCGGATGCCCGAGAAGACCCGCGAGGAGCTACTCGATGATGGCTTCTTCATCACCGGCGATCTGGCCATGGTCGACGAGCGCGGCTACGTGCATATCGTCGGTCGCGACAAGGACCTGGTAATCTCCGGCGGCTACAACGTCTATCCCAAGGAAGTCGAGCAGCTGATCGACGAGCTGGATGGGGTGCAGGAGTCGGCGGTGATCGGCCTGCCCCATCCCGACTTTGGCGAGGGGGTCACTGCCGTGGTGGTGCGTCAGGCAGGCGCCCCCCTCGACGAGGGCGAGGTGCTCGCCCACCTAGACGGTCGGCTAGCCAAGTACAAGCGGCCCAAGCGGGTCTTCTTCGTCGACAGCCTGCCCCGTAACACCATGGGCAAGGTGCAGAAGAACCAGCTGCGCCGCGAATACGACGCCACTTACCGCTGACCTAACCTGCATACGACCGCGCCCCCGACCGATGGCCGGGGGCGCGACGTCACTGGTATTAGCTTAGCGCTTAGAAACGATAGCGCAGGCCGACGCTGGCAGCGTCGAAGGTGTAGTTCGACTTGTCGAGATAGCGCATGTAGTCGGCGCCCACCGAGAGGTTCTGGGCCACGTCGAATTCCGCGCCGGCCCCATAGGAGAAGCCGCTCTCGCTGTCGACGTCGAAGTCCACCTCGGTGAAGCCGGCCAGGCCATAGAGACGAATCTCGTCGGCGATCGGCAGGATGCCCTTGGCATAGGCGCCGATCAGGTAGTCGAGCTCGACCGGGCCGTCGGAGCCGCCGCCACCAAGATGGCCTTCAACGGCGAAATAGTCGTTGATCTGGGCGCCACCACGCAGACGCAGACCCACGTCGTCACGACTGGGGCCCTGGTCTGGGTTGAGGTCCCAGAACATGGCGTCACCACCGACATAACCCTGCGGGTAGAAGGTCTGCGCCTGCTGGGCGTGAGCCGCGCTGGCACCGACAGCGGCGATCATGGCGATAGCGCTTGCCGAGAGTAGTCTTTTCATCACACACCTCCTGTTTAGAAACAGCGTTTCCTAACTCCTGGTCAGTGTGGATCATTGCCCGACGTAAGACAAATGAGAGAACGTCATTTTCACGCTTCTTGCATGAAGTGCCCCCTGCCTCTCAAGCGCGACGCGATAACCCCAGCACGACTATCCCCCCCAGCACGATGGCGCCACCCAGCAGCTGCATCGGGCCCAGCATCTGCCCCAGTACGATGTAGCCCAGCACCAGCGAGGCCACCGGTTCGATGTTCATCACCGGCGCATTGCGCGCCATATTCAGACGCGGCAGCGACACGAACAGTATCGAGAAACCGATCCCGTAGAGCAGCGCCAACGCCGTCAGGCCGCTCCAGCCACTCACGGTAGCGGGTAGCGCCAGGCCACCAGGCACCAGCCCTGCCACGCCAGCAACCAGCATGCTGAGCAGCACCACGCCCATGGTCAGGAAGGTGCGCAGGGTATTGCTGACCCGCGCCAGGCGACGGTCGGTGATCCATAGCGCGCAGGAAAACACCGTCGCTGCCCCGATGCCGAAGGCCACCCCGGTTACCCAGTCATCCCCCATCTGCGCTGGATCGGCCAGCCAGGTGGGCACGTCGAGCACCACCACCAGCCCTATCAGAATCACCGCCATGATCAGGGTCGCCCGCAGCGTCGGCCGGGCACCGCCCAGCGCCCAGGTCAGCAATGCCAAGATGATCGGAAAGGTATTCATCAGCAGCAGCGCCACTGCCACCGGCAACCGCGCCACCGCCGAGTACAGGAACACACTCTGCAGCGTGATCAGCAGCCCGACGCCGAGCTGCCAGGGCCAGCTGCCGGCGGGCAGTCGCAGCGGCGTGCGCTTGATCACCAGCAGCGTACCCAGCACCACCAGCGCCAGACTCGAGCGGGCCATGATCGCCAGCAGCAGGCCGGTGCCATCGTCGAAGGCCAACCGCGCGGCCACATGGTTAGCAGCGAACAGGCATGCCACACTCAGCAGCAGAACGATGGCCAGATGGCGAGGCAGCAGGGCAGCGCTAGGGTCGGTCGCGGGCATTCGGTCATCCAATCGATAGCAGGCTAATTCAATTGCGTATCAGAGCATAAATCCCGCGGCAAACCCAGTGCTGCAGCGAGCCACCTACCCCATCGATTTAGCCAATGACGCAAGATGTTATACTAAGGTCTTAGTTCTTGACGCTTCACGACACAGGTCAATAGTGCGCCCATGAAAGCCCCCGTTCTGGTCATCAACTGCGGTTCCTCCTCCATCAAGTATGCGCTGATTCCCGACGACGGCGGGCCACGCCTGGAGGGCATCGCCGAGCGCTTGGGCAGCCAGGAGGCACTGCTCAAGGCCAAGGACAGCAAGGGACAGCGCCACGAGACGTCTCTGCCGGGAGCAGATCATGGCGCGGCGCTAGAGGCGATCTTCACCAGCCTCGATGGCCATGCACCGGTCGCGGTGGGCCACCGCATCGTCCACGGCGGCGAGCACTTCACCCGCGCCTCACGGCTCGACGACCAGGTCATCGCCGCCGTCGAGGAGACCTCGGCGCTGGCGCCGCTGCACAACCCGGCCAACCTGGCCGGCATCCAGGCCGCCCGCGCGCTGTTTCCCGCGCTACCCCAGGTCGGCGTGTTCGATACCGCCTTCCATCAGAGCCTGCCGGCCCACGCCTACCGCTACGCACTGCCCGAGTCGCTGTATCGCGACCACGCCATTCGCCGCTATGGTTTCCACGGCACCAGTCACGCTTTCGTCAGCCAGCGTGCCGACACGTTGGCCGGCAGCGGGGACCACGGCTGGCTCACCGCTCATCTCGGCAACGGCTGCTCCACCTGTGCGGTATGGCAGGGCCAGAGCCGCGACACCAGCATGGGGCTGACCCCGCTGGAAGGCTTGGTAATGGGCACCCGCAGCGGCGACGTTGACCCCGGCCTCCACGCCCACCTGCACCGCCAGTTGGGCTGGTCGCTGGACGAGATCGACGCCATGCTCAACCAGCGCAGTGGCCTCGCCGGACTGTCGGAACTGACCAACGACATGCGCGAGCTGGAAGCCGCCGCAGAACGCGGCCATGCAGGCGCCAGCCTGGCACTGGAAGTGTTCTGCTACCGTATTGCCAAGTCACTGGCGGCGCTCTCCTGCGCGCTGCCGACGCTGAGCGGGCTGATCTTCACCGGCGGCATCGGCGAAAACTCGCCGACCGTACGCGCCAAGGTGATCGCCGCCCTGCCCCACTTCGGGCTCGGCCTCGATGAGGCAGCCAACCTGGCCACCCTACGCGGCCGCGAGGGCCGCATCGATGCCGGCTCAGGACCGCAGCTGTGGGTGATCCCTACCGACGAGGAGGGCCAGATCGCCCGCGAGACCCGCGAACTGCTGGAGCTCTCGGCATGACCCCACTACCCAACGATCGCCAGGTCCAGACCCTGCTGTTGGTACCCACCTCGGTGGGCGCCGGCCTTACCTCAGCCTGCCTGGGACTGATCCAGGCGCTCGACTTCATCGGCATGAAGGCCGGCTTCCTCAAGCCGTTCATGCAGCGCGAGCTCAACGGCAGCGGCCCCGACCGCTCCAGTGCTCTGGTGGCCCGCGCGCTGGGGCGCACGCCTCCGGAGCCGATCACCCAGGAGCGCCTTGAACGGCTGCTACGTGAGGACCAGCTCGACGAGCTGCTGGAATCGGTGGTCGAACTGCACCAGCAGGCCGCCAGCACGGCGGACACCACCCAGGACATCGTGGTAGTAGAGGGATTGGTGCCCACCGAGCACAGCACCTATGCCAACCAGCTCAATACCCAGCTGGCTCAGGCCTTGAACGCCCGCATCATCTTCGTGGGCAGCGGCGATCTGGCGGCGCCACGCGAGCTGGCAGAGCAGCTCGACATGCACTCGCGCAGCTTCGGCGGGGTCAGCTCGACGCGTACCATGGGCTGCATTTTGATGCGCATGAAGGGCCTGCCAGCACCGCCCGCCAGCGAGCAGCCCATTGCCCCGGGCGCCGCCAACGTGACCCTCGATGCAGGCCTGCTCGAAGAGCTGCGTCGCCACTCGCCGGCACTGGCCACCGACCGCTTCCATCTGATCGGCGTGGTGCCCTTCAGCGATACCCTCAGCGTGCCGCGCATCAAGGATGTCGCCGAAGCCCTCGGCGCGCGCTGGCTCAACGAAGGTGAAGCCGCCAGCCGGCGGGTGCTGAGTACCAGCCTGTGCGGACGCAGCGCCGCCCATGCGCTCAAGGTGTTCAAGCCCGGCAGCCTGATCGTCACCTCCGGCGACCGCGACGACATCGTGCTCGCCGCGGCGCTAATGACCATGAACGGTACGCCACTGGCGGGGGTGATGCTGACCAACGGCTACCTGCCCAACGACGATATGATCGACGCCTGCCGTCCGGCACTCAAGACCGGGCTGCCGGTACTGGCGGTGGACACCGACAGCTTCACCACCGTCCAGCACCTGACCCAGATGAGCAATGAGATCCCCGCCGACGACCTGGAACGCGCCGAGCAGGTGGCCCACTTCGTCGCCGCGCATATCGACCTGCAGTGGCTCAAGGATCACCTCAGTCGCGGCTATATCCGCCGCCTGTCGCCATCGGCGTTTCGCCATCAGCTGGTCAAGAAGGCCCAGCAGGCGCACAAGCGCATCGTGCTGCCGGAGGGCAACGAGCCGCGCACCGTGGAGGCCGCCGCGCTCTGCCAGCGCCGCGGCATCGCCGACTGCGTGCTGCTGGCCAAGCGCGAGGAGGTCGAGAGCGTGGCACGCAGCCGCGGCATCGCGCTGCCCGAGGGACTCGAGATCATCGACCCGGAAAGCATCTATCACGACTACGTCGCCGACATGGTCGAACGCCGACGCGGCAAGATCAACGAGCCGATGGCCGAGGCCCAGCTCCAGGACACGGTGGTACTGGGCACCATGATGCTGCATCGTGGCGAGGTCGACGGCCTGGTGTCGGGCGCGGTTCACACCACCGCCAACACGGTGCGCCCGGCCTTCCAGCTGATCAAGACCGCGCCGGACTACCAGCTGGTGTCGTCGATCTTCTTCATGCTGCTGCCCGAGCAGGTGGTGGTCTACGGCGACTGCGCGGTCAACCCCGACCCCGACGCCGAGGCGCTGGCCGAGATCGCCATCCAGAGCGCGCGCTCGGCCAAGGCCTTCGGCATAGAGCCCAAGGTGGCAATGATCAGCTACTCCACCGGGGAGTCGGGCACTGGCTCCGACGTCGACAAGGTCCGCGAGGCGACCCGCATCGCCCGCCAGCGCGCCCCAGAGCTGCTGATCGACGGCCCGTTGCAGTACGACGCCGCGGCGATCGAGAGTGTCGGCAGGCAGAAGGCCCCCGATTCGCCGGTCGCCGGCCAGGCCACGGTGTTCGTGTTCCCCGATCTCAACACCGGCAATACCACCTACAAGGCGGTGCAGCGCAGCGCCAAGGTGGTCAGCGTGGGGCCGATGCTGCAGGGCCTCAACAAGCCGGTCAACGATCTCTCGCGGGGCGCCCTGGTCGATGACATCGTCTACACCATCGCGCTGACCGCGATCCAGGCCGCTCAGTAAATTTTGCTGCCGATGCGGCCGATCTCGACAGCATCCGCCTGGCCCAAGCGGCGCGATGCTCTTACCCTTATCTGACCCACGCCACGCTGACACCAAGAGGCTGACCATGCCCGGACTACTGCCTGACGTCGACCCCGACGGCCTGCTCGAATACTCGGTGGTCTACACCGACCGCTCGCTCAATCACATGTCCCAAGCCTTCCAGGGCGTGATGAACGACATCTCCGCGACCCTCAAGCGCGTCTACGGCGCCGCCGGCGTGGCCATCGTGCCGGGCAGCGGCACCTTCGGCATGGAGGCCGTGGCGCGCCAGTTCGCAGCCGGCAGCAAGACCCTGACGATCCGCAACGGCTGGTTCAGCTACCGCTGGACACAGATCCTCGAGATGGGCGACCTGCCGGCCAGCGCCACGGTGCTCAAGGCGCGCCGCCAGGGCGATGGCGCCCAGGCGCCGTTCGCGCCGGTGCCCATCGGGGAAGCAGTAGCAGCCATCGAAACCGAACGCCCCGACGTGGTGTTCGCGCCTCACGTCGAGACCTCCGCCGGGATGCTGCTGCCCGACGACTACATCCGCCACCTGGCCGATGCCGTGCATGGGGTCGGTGGTATGCTGGTGCTCGACTGCATCGCCTCGGGCACGCTGTGGGTGGACATGCAGAAGACCGGCGTCGACGTGCTGATCAGCGCACCACAGAAGGGCTGGAGCGGCTCACCGGGCTGCGCCATGGTGATGATGTCACCGCTCGCGCTGGAGCGCCTGGCGGCCACCACCAGCTCGAGCTTCGCCGCCGATCTGCGCAAGTGGTACGAGATCATGCAGGCCTACGAGAACGGTGGACACGCCTATCACGCCACCATGCCCACCGACGGTCTGCGTCGGCTGCGCGACATCATGGCCGAGACCGAGGCCTACGGCTTCAACAAGGTGCGCGCCGAGCAGCTCGAGCTAGGCGAGCGGGTGCGCGCCCTACTCAGCGAGCATGGCTTCAAAAGCGTTGCTGCAGCGGGCTTCGAGGCTCCCGGGGTGGTGGTCTGCTACAGCGACGACGCCGGCATCGCCGGCAAGTTTGCCGCCGCCGGGCTGCAGGTCGCCGGCGGCGTGCCGCTGATGTGCGATGAGGGCGACGATTTCCGCACCTTCCGCATCGGCCTGTTCGGTCTCGACAAGCTACACCACGTCGAGCGCAGCGTAGCGGCGCTGGAATCAGCGCTCACTCACCTGAAATAGGCATCTGCCAATGCGGCGCCGTGAGGCGCCGCTCTTCAGGTACCGCTGAGCCCGCCGCGAGGCATGAAACCGAGATGGTTCTCGACCCGCATCACGCCGTTGATGTTTTCGGCGGCCACCTGCACGGCCAGCTTCTCCTGCTTGCTCTCCACCAGCCCCCACAGCTGCACTTCGCCACCGCTGACCATCACATTGATATGGTCAGTCAGCACGTCGGTGTTGTCCTTGAGTTCCTTGATGATCGCGGCGCGGATCTCGCGGTCATCGCTGCTTGGTGCCTGGGCCTTGCTGACCCCGGCCATGGCCAGACCATGCAGCAGGTTGGCACGGCTGACGATCCCCACCAGCCGCCCATCGCGGACTACCGGCACGCGCTTGATGTGGTGCTTCTCAAGCAGCTTGGCCACCTCGTCGAGGGGCGTGTCCTCGGTGATGGTCACCGGGTCGGGGGTCATGATTTCGCCCGCCTTGCGCCCGTGGGACTTGACGTACTCGCCGGCACTCTGGGTACCGCTGAACAGATTGGCCAGCCACCAGGAACTGCGACGCTCGGTACCGGTCTCGACCCGATGCATCAGGTCGCCCTCGCTGACGATCCCCAGTACTTTGTCCTCGGCCCCGACCACCGGCACCGCGCTGATGCGATGCTCGATCAGCAGGCCGGCAATTTCACGTACCTCGGTATCCACCGAGACACTGATCACATCAGAGGTCATGACATCGAAGGCTTGCATGATAACGTCCTCGCTATGCGGCGGCGAACCATCGTCGCCTTATCTCTTGAGAGTAGCAGTCAGGCGAGATCAGCAACCTTGATCCAGGACAAGCTGCCGCCAACCGTCCCTGAGACTGCCTCAGCTCACCGCAGCCACCACGCTCACTATTCGCTCGGCGAACAGGATGATAATAAAAAACCGCCTCAGGCAGGGGCTGCCAAAGGCGGTTTCATGGGGCGTATCGGGTAACGCTGGGCGTCATACCAGCATCGGCACCATCGCTTCCAGCACCATGACGAGACTCATCGCAGCGCCCCCGACAATGCCCGGTTTGATCAGCTCGAGCTGGTCCCGCCAGCGCTGGGTGCCGACATCAGCCGATCATCATGTTGAGATGTAGATGGTGCATGATCCACAGCGAACCTCCCACAACCAGACCAAGTATGGTCACCGTGAAGACCAAGGACATGAGGTTCCAGCCCTCCTCCTGCTTGGTGTCCATGTGCATGAACAGGATCAGCTGCACCAGCACCTGCGACACCGCGGCCGCCACGATCACCAGCACCTTGGTGGACGCGGCGACCAGGTCGCCCATCACCACGGCGAAGGGAATCGCCGTCAGCAGCAGCGAGAGGGCCAGGCCCATCACATAGGACCTGACGCTACCATGCGCAACCGGTGAATCCTTCATGTCACACTACCCCCATTAAATAGACGAACGAAAATACGCAGATCCACACCACATCCAGGAAGTGCCAGAACAGGCTGAGGCACAGGATGCGTGGCCGCGTCATGTCATTCAGCCCCTTGGTGTGGAGCTGAACCAGCACCACCACCAGCCACAGCAGGCCGAACAGCACATGCAAGCCATGGGTGCCGACCAGCGTGAAAAAGGCCGATAGAAAGGCGCTGCGATCAGGGCCGAAGCCGGCATGGATCAGGTGTCGGAATTCATAGAACTCGATGGCGATGAACCCCGCCCCGAGCAGGAAGGTCACCACCAACCAGGCCTTGAGCCGCGTCACTCGCTCAGCGGTCATCGACAGCACCGCCATGCCGTAGGTGAAGCTACTCACCAGCAGCAGCAGGGTTCCCGCCAGGATCAGTCGCAGGTCGAATATCTCCGCACCGCTGGGGCCACCTGCCGTGCCCCGCATTAGCACGGCATAGGTAGCGAACAATGTGCCGAAGATGACCAGGTCGCTCATCAGGTAGACCCAGAAGCCGAACACCTTGATGCTGCCGGTGTCGTGGTGCCCGTGGGTCACCGCATGGGCGTGAGCGTCGCTATGCTTGATGGTATCGGTCGTCATGGATCACCCCCGCAGGTCGGCCGAGACGAAACCGCCCCGGGCCGATCCGTTCGTCTGCCATTGGTCACCTGCCTCACGCTGGCGCTGATGGGCACGCTCGCAGCGCGCCACCTCCGCGGCGGGCACCCAGTAGTCGATATCGTCGTTGAACACCCGGGCCAGGAAGCTGATCAGGCAACCGACGGCGGCGGCGATTGCCAGCCACCAGATGTGCCATACCAGAGCAAAGCCCAGCACCACCGCAAACAGGCTGATGACCGGCCCGGCCACGGTGTTGCGGGGCATATGGAGGTCCTGGTAGGGCCTCTCCTCGAGGGCCTCGATGCCACGCTGCTTTTGAGTCCAGAAACTGTCGATGCCGCCGACCTCGGGGGCGTGGGCGAAGTTGTAGTGCGGTGGCGGCGAGGCGATCGACCACTCCAAGGTGCGGCCATTCCAGGGGTCGCCGGTGAGGTCGGCATTCAAGCGCCGATCACGGATGCTCACCCACAGCTGGATCACGGTGCAGGCGATGCCCAGCATGATCACCACCGCGCCGACCAGGGCCAGGAGCATCCACGGCTGCCACTCGGGATTGGCATAGGACTGCATGCGCCGAACGGCGCCGAAGAAGCTCAGCACGTAGAGCGGCATGAACGCCAGATAGAAGCCGATCAACCAGCACCAGAAGGCGCGCTTGCCCCAGGTCTCGTCGAGGGTGAAGCCGAATGCCTTGGGGAACCAATAGGTCATGCCGGCCATCATGCCGAACACCACGCCACCGACGATCACGTTATGGAAGTGGGCGATGACGAACAGGCTGTTGTGCAGCACGAAGTTGGCGCCGGGTACCGCCAACATCACCCCGGTCATGCCGCCCAAGGTGAAGGTGATGATGAAACCCAGCGTCCAGAGTACCGGCGAGGTGAACTCGAGACGCCCGCGGAACATGGTGAACAGCCAGTTGAACACCTTCACCCCGGTGGGGATGGCGATGATCATCGTCATGATGCCGAAGAAGGCATTGACGTTGGCGCCGGCGCCCATGGTGAAGAAGTGGTGCAGCCAGACGATGAAGGACAGCAGCGTGATCGCCACCGTCGCCCATACCATGGTGGTGTAACCAAACAGACGCTTGCGCGCAAAGGTCGCGATCACCTCCGAGAAGACCCCAAAGGCCGGCAGGATGAGGATGTAGACCTCCGGATGCCCCCAGGCCCAGATGAGGTTGACGTACATCATCATGTTGCCGCCGACGTCATTGGTGAAGAAGTGCATACCCAGGTAGCGGTCCAGGGTCAGCAGCGCAATGGTGGCGGTGAGGATCGGGAAGGAGGCGATGATCAGCACGTTGGCGCATAGCGATGTCCAGGTGAAGATCGGCATGCGCAACAGTGTCATCCCCGGGGTACGCATCTTGAGGATGGTGACGAAGAAGTTGATCCCTGTCAGCGTGGTGCCGATCCCCGATATCTGCAGCGCCCAGATCCAGTAGTCGACCCCGACCCCGGGGCTATACTCGATCCCCGATAGCGGGGCATAGGCCAGCCAACCGGTGGTGGCGAACTCGCCGACGACCAACGACACATTGACCAGGATCGCGCCGGCGGCGAACAGCCAGAAGCTGAGGTTATTGAGGAACGGATAGGCGACGTCGCGAGCGCCAATCTGCAGCGGCACCACCAGGTTCATCAAGCCGATGACCATGGGCATGGCGACGAAGAAGATCATGATCACGCCATGGGCGGTGAAAATCTGATCGTAGTGCTCCGGCGGGAGGTAGCCCATCGAGCCACCGGCCGCCATGGCCAGTTGCAGGCGCATCATGATGGCGTCGGAGAAGCCGCGCAGCAGCATCACCAAGGCAACCAGGAAGTACATGATGCCGAGCTTCTTGTGGTCGACGCTGGTAAACCATTCGGACCACAACCAGCCCCATTTGCGGTAGTAGGTAAGAGCAGCGATCAGGGCAAAGGCGCCGATCGCCATGATGACGGCCACGACCATGATGATGGGCTCGTGGTAAGGAATCGCCTCTAGACTCAGTTTTCCCAACATAGCTTATCCCCCTGCCTCTGTGCGCGCGGGTTGGCGGCGCAGGGCGTGATGTTGATCGGCATGGTGATGTGCGACGCGATGATTGGCGGCATCGGTACGCGTGGCGGTGGCGCTCTCCACGTCATGGGAATCGCCGTGGGAGTCCGCGTGCTCGGCGCCGCCGTGGAAGCTGTGCAGCAACTGCTCATAGAGCTGCGGCGTCACACTCGAGAAGTACTCGACAGGGTGGTACTGGCTGGGCGCTGCCAGTTCGGCGTACCCCTGCGGGTAGTCGAGCTCCTGCTCGGCGTTGCGCACCTTCGCGACCCAGTCATCGAACCCCTGCTCGGAGGTCGCCAGCGCCTCGAAGGTCATGCCGGAGAAGCCCGCACCGCTGTAGTTGGTGGAACGGCCGGCATAGCGCCCAGGGTGATTGGCGATCAGGTGGACATCGTTGTCCATGCCGGCCATGGCGTAGATCTGGCTCCCTAGTTGGGGGATGAAGAAGGCGTTCATCACCGAGTCGGAACTGACCCGAAAGCGCACCGGGACATCCACCGGGAAGGCGACCTCGTTGACCGTGGCGATGCCCTGCTGGGGATAGATGAACAGCCACTTCCAGTCCATGGAGACGGCCTGGATCTCGAGGGTTTCCTCTGCAGAGGCGAGCGGCTTGTGGGGGTCGAGGGTGTGCGAGGTATGCCAGGTAAGGGCGGCCAGGACGGCGATGATCAGGCAGGGAACTACCCATACCACGGCCTCGATCCAGTTGTTATGTGCCCAGTCCGGCTGGTAGGAAGCAGGTCGCCCGCGGTGTCGATAGCGCCAGGCGAACAGCAAGGTCATGACGATGACAGGTACTACGACGATCAGCATCAGGCCAAAGGAAGTGAGAATCAGGCTGCGCTGCTCTACCCCGATCTCCCCCTTGGGATCCAGTAGCGCCGAACTGCAGCCGGCCAGCAGCAGCGATAGCGACCATAGCGCGAGGGTGCCGAGAAAACGGCGTACTTTACTCATGGGTCTCTCTCATAGGTGAGGCACGCAAAATTAGCATGCATATTTTAAGCATGCTAAATAAATGCGTGTGATTTTACCCCTTACCGCCCCAAGGGGCGGCGCCCAAGATGCGGCCAAAGTAGCCACATCGCAGCTATTGAATAAGGTAATGTTGATACGCGAAAGCGACCAAACGTCGCAGTCAGCGGTCGGGTTCGCCTTTCACAGCGCAGCGCAGTGGCCTAGAGTGGGAGAACCGCTTACTAGCCACGGGATGGATGCATGAACGTAGAGGAACGCAAGACCGCCGCCACGCCGAGTTCTCAGCGCCAGCAGCTTTCACTATTCGCACGTAACTTCTTCAAGCATCCCAGGATGCTGGGATCGATCATCCCCAGCTCACCGTTCCTGATACGTCGCCTGCTCGAACCCGTGGACTGGGAGCGCGCGCGGGTAATCGTCGAGTACGGGCCCGGTGTCGGCACCATTAGCCGCGAGATCCTGCGCCGCATGCACCCCGAGGCAATTCTGGTGGCCATCGAAACCAACGACGACTTCGTCGACTATCTGCGCACGGCCCTGCCCGATCCGCGGCTACAGCTGGTAGCGGGCTCGGCCGAAGACGTGGCGGCAATCCTCGCCGATCGTGGCTTAAGCGCCGCCGACTATGTAGTGGCGGGCATCCCGTTCAGTACCATGCCCGAGGGACTTCGTAACGGCGTGCTCAGCGCCACCCGTGACGCACTCTCTCCCCAGGGCGAACTGCTGATCTATCAATTCTCGCCCAAGGTCCTGCCCGATCTGCAGCGCAACTACCAGAACGTGCGGCGCGGCTTCGAGCCGCTCAACATACCGCCAGCTCAGGTCTACTTCTGCGAGCCGTGAGTCCTGGCAGTCAGGCCACCATCACCCGCGGCGGCTGATGCTCACTGCCGACCCGGGCATTGAGCCGCGGGGCCGCCTTGGCATCGGTCACCACCACATCGAAAGCGTCGAGTTCAGCAAACAGGGCGGGACGCACGATGCCCAGCTTGCTGGCATCGACCACCAGAATCCGGTAGAGGGCGGTCTCCAGGGCCGCCTGCTTGGGCGCCACCTCATGGAAGTGAAAACAGCTCACGCCGCGCGCCAGATCGACCCCAGCCGCCGAGATGAACGCCTTGTTGATCCCCAGTCGCCGCACCGCATCGTACATCTCGCCGCTGCCGAACGACTGCGAACTGTGGTGATAGAGCCCGCCCAGCAGCACCAACCGCACATTGGACAGGCTACCCACCGCATTGGCCACATTGAGCGCATAGGTCACCACGGTCAGCTCCTCGAACTCATCGAGCATACCCAGTAGCGGCATCAGGGTGGTGCCACAGTCGATGAACAGCGTATCGCCCTCGGCAATGAACGACGCCGCCCCCTGGCACAGCCGCTGCTTGGCCAAGTAATGACTGCCTTGCTGCTCGTCGAGATCGTAGACCGGCGCGAACTGCGGGTTGTCGGCCATCATCAGGTGACCGCCGAGGAAGGTCATGGCACCGTCGCTGGCGGCCACGTCGCGGCGAATGGTCATTTCCGAGACGCCGCACAGCTTGGCCGCCTCACTGAGATGGATGGTACCGCCCCCGGCCAGGACGTCCTGTAGCCGGGCCAGGCGCATGGCGCTTCGGCCGTTCATCTAACCCCCACCTCCCGTTTGATATGACATCGCGATCCGCACTTGCGGTGACTCCATGCTGAGCCAGGCGCCGACGAATTTCCACCGCGGCCCGGCCCAGCGCCCCCTACAGCGTCGAAATCGCGTTGAGACGTGTCGTCGAGCAAAAAAATGTTAGAAAAATAACACTAGATGTTATAGGTTTCACATATGCAGCATTCCGACTCCCGGCCCTGCGCCGGATAACCAACAATGACAACTGCCTCGAGGCCCGCATGTCTTCTCCACGCACTACCTCCCTCGCCGCCCTGGGTGCCGGCGCTCTATTCGCCTTTTCCGCTCTCCAGGCCAACGCCGCCCAACCGCTGTGGTCATTCGGCAACGTCTCGCTAAACTACCTCGACTGGTCCTCCGGTACCGAGCGACGCACCGCCGACAATGCCGCCAAGAGCGACTTTTACTTCATCGAGCTCGAAGGCGGCGTGGGCTTCGAGTGGGGCGAGTTCTACGGCTTCGTCGATCTCGAAAACCCCTCCCATGACAGCTTCGACGAGGGTAGCGACGGACGCGACAACCGCCGCACCGCGGCCAAGGTGACCTCGCATATCTATCTGAGCGACTCACCCTTCTCGGTCTATGCCCACATCTACGACTTCCGCGACTACGGCTTTAACAGCCGCGAGCAGGACCAGATCCTCGGCGCCGGCTACCGCCACACCTTCGACAATGGCCTGTGGATCAAGCCCTTCCTCGGCGCAGCAAGGGTGCAGAGCGATGGCTACACTGGCATGAACGGCTATATGGCCGGCTGGGTCGCGGGCTATGATTTCACCGCCTTCGAACAGAACTTCAGCGTTACCAACTGGCACGAGCAGACCTTCGACCGCGACAACGACTACCTCGAGCAGAACTTCGTCGGCGACCGCGCCGGGGTGGTCGGCACCAACGGTGCGCTGAGCTTGTGGTGGCACCCCAGCGAGTTGATCACCACCGGCGTGCAGTATCGCTACGCCAACAACAAGCTGGGAACGCCCAATGACTACCAGAACGCCATGATCTACTCCATCAAGCTCAACTTCCTGTAAGTTGCGCCCCCACCAGCCCGACTCGAAGGATCTCCTATGACACTCCTTATGAGCTTGGTTGGGATGATCACTCTCATCCTGATCGCCCTTGCGTTCTCTTCCGACCGCCGCGCCATCCGCTTGCGTACCGTGGGTGGCGCCTTCGCCATCCAGGCCGGCATCGGTGCCTTCGTGCTCTATGTGCCATTCGGCCAGGCCGTTCTCTACACGATTTCCGACGCCGTCAGCCAGGTGGTGACCTACGCCAACGACGGCATCGACTTCCTTTTCGGCGGCCTGGCGGATACCGACACCGTCGGCTTCGTGTTCGCCATCAAGGTGCTGCCGGTGATCATCTTCTTCTCGTCGCTGATCGCCGTGCTCTACTACATCGGCATCATGCAGTGGGTAATCCGCATCCTGGGGGGCGCGCTGCAGAAGGCGCTGGGCACCTCGCGCACAGAGTCGCTGTCGGCGACCGCCAATATCTTCGTCGGCCAGACCGAGGCGCCGCTGGTGGTGCGCCCCTTCATCGCCCGCATGACCCCTTCGCAGTTGTTCGCGGTGATGTGCGGCGGCCTGGCCTCGGTGGCCGGCTCGGTGCTGGCCGGCTACGCGGCGCTGGGGATTCCCATGGAGTACCTGGTGGCAGCCTCGTTCATGGCCGCCCCCGGCGGGCTGCTGTTCGCCAAGCTGATCATGCCCGAGACCCAGGAGCCCGAAGATAGCGTCTCCAAGGTCGAGGAGGAGCAGCAGCAAGATGAGGATCGTCCCAGCAACGTGATCGATGCCGCCGCTGCCGGCGCCACCTCGGGTCTCAAGCTGGCCGCCAATGTCGGCGCCATGCTACTCGCCTTCATCGGCCTGATCGCGCTGATCAACGGCATGCTGGGAGGCGTCGGCGGCTGGTTCGGCATGGCCGAATTGAGCCTCGAACTGATCCTCGGCTGGCTGTTCGCGCCGCTGGCCTTCCTGCTCGGCGTACCCTGGGAGGAGGCGACCCTGGCCGGCTCCTTCATCGGCCAGAAGCTGGTGGTCAATGAATTCGTCGCCTATATCAACCTGGCGCCCTATCTCGACGGCGAGCAGGTGGTGGCCGCCACCGGCCAGGTGATGAGCGCCCATACCATGGCGATTCTGTCGTTCGCGCTGTGCGGCTTCGCCAACCTGTCGTCGATCGCTATCCTGCTCGGTGGCCTCGGCAGCATCGCGCCGAGCCGCCGCCACGACATCGCCCGCTTCGGCCTCAAGGCGGTGCTCGCCGGCACCCTCTCCAACCTGATGTCGGCGTCCATCGCCGGGTTCTTCCTGGCGCTGGGTGCGCTAGGCTAGGACCACCCATCGAGCGCTGCGGCCACGTCGCCGCAGCGCCGCAGCACGCCACCTCATGACGCTATGGACACTGCCATGACCGATACCCCCCTTCAGGCCGACGCCCGCCGGGCACTGGCCCTCATGGACCTGACCAGCCTCAATGATGACGACAGCGAGGCGAGCATTGCCGCGCTATGCGCCCAGGCCGACACCCCGGTGGGCCCCCCTGCTGCGCTGTGCGTCTACCCGGCCTTCATCGCCGCCGCCCATCGCGGCCTCAGCGAGCGCGGCCTGCGCCAGCGGGTCAGGATCGCCACCGTCACCAACTTCCCCGATGGCAGCGACGACATCGCCCGCGCCGTGCGCGAGACCCGCGAGGCGGTCGCCACCGGGGCCGACGAGGTCGACGTGGTGTTCCCCTATCGCGCGCTGATGGCAGGCCAGCAGACGGTCGGTCGCGACCTGGTCGCTGCCTGCAAGGCCGCCTGCGGCGAGGCGACCCTCAAGGTGATCCTCGAGACCGGCGAGCTGGCCTCGCCGTCGTTGATCCGCCAGGCCTGCGAGCTGGCCATCGCCGGCGGTGCCGACTTCCTCAAGACCTCCACCGGCAAGGTGCCGGTCAATGCCACCCTCGAGTCCGCCGAGCTGCTGCTCGAGGCGATCGAGCGCAGCGGCGCCAATGTCGGCTTCAAGGCCGCCGGCGGGGTGCGCAGCACGCAAGACGCCGCCGCCTACCTGGCGCTGGCCGAGCGCATCATGGGCGCCGACTGGGTGAGCCCGGCGCACTTCCGCTTCGGCGCCTCGAGCCTGCTCGGCAACCTGCTCGAGACCCTGGGTGTCGAAAAAACTGTCGAGGCACCAGGGTCGGATACCCCAGGAGGCTACTGATGCTGCCCCAGGAGCTGATACGCGCCAAGCGTGACGGCCAGGCACTGCCGGCCGCGGCGCTGCGTGAGTTCATCCAGGCCATCGCCAGCGGCCAGATCGGCGATGCCCAGATCGGTGCCTTCGCCATGGCCGCCTACCTCAACGGCATGGACGACGCCGAGACGGTAGCGCTGACCGAGGCCACCCGCGACTCCGGCCAGGTGCTCGCCTGGGACGACCTCGACCTGCCCGGCCCGGTGCTCGACAAGCACTCTACCGGCGGCGTCGGTGACCTGGTGTCGTTGGTGCTGGGCCCATGGGTCGCCGCCTGCGGCGGCCATGTACCGATGATCTCGGGCCGCGGCCTTGGTCACACCGGTGGCACCCTCGACAAGCTCGAGGCGATCCCCGGCTACGACATCGCCCCCGATCAGGCGCGCTTCCGGCGCCTGGTCAAGGAGGTCGGGGTAGCGATCATCGGCCAGACCGCCGACCTGGCCCCCGCCGACAAGCGCCTCTACGCGGTGCGCGACGTCACCGCCACGGTGGAGTCGATGCCGCTGATCGTCGCCTCGATCCTCGGCAAGAAGCTGGCCTGCGGCCTCGATGCCCTGGTGATGGACGTCAAGAGCGGCAGCGGCGCCTTCATGCCCACCCATGAGGCGTCGCTTGAGCTGGCCACACGCATCGCCGAGGTCGCCAGCCAGGCCGGCACGCCTACTACCGCGCTGGTCACCGATATGAGCCAGCCGCTGGCGCCCTGCGCCGGCAACGCCGTGGAAATCCGCGAGACGCTGCGCCTGTTGCGCGGCGATGCCGGCGATAGCCGGCTGCTCGAAGTGACCCGCGCCCTGGCCGTGGAGATGCTGCTGCAGGGCCGGCTGGCCACAGATCGCCGCGACGCCGAGCACCAACTCGAGCGGGCGCTGACCTCGGGCGCCGCCGCCGAGCGCTTCGCGCGCATGGTCGCCGGCCTCGGCGGCCCCGCCGACCTGCTCGAACGTCCCGATCATTACCTCGCCGCGGCCCCGCTACAACGTGCCGTGCACGCCGAGGCGCCGGGCATCGTCCAGCGCCTCGACACCCGCGCGCTGGGCATGGCGGTGGTCGAGCTCGGCGGCGGCCGCCTGCAGGCGGGTGCCGCCATCGACCACCGCGTCGGCCTGAGTGAGATCGCCGCCATCGGCGAGCGCGTCGACGCCGAACGCCCGCTGGCGGTGATTCACGCCCGCGACGCGGCCAGCGCCGAGCGCGCCGCCAACCAGTTGCGCGCCGCCATCATCCTCGGAGACACCGCCGCGACGCCGCCCACCCTGATTCACGACGCCATTCGTCGGGAGGCTTCATGACCCGTGCCATCGTCCTGGTGCTCGACTCCTTCGGCATCGGCGCCGCCCCGGACGCCGCCGCCTTCGGCGACGCCGGCGCCGACACCCTGGGCCATATTGCCGCCGCCTGCGCCCGCGGCGAGGCCGACACCGCGCAGCGCGCGGGCCCGCTCGCACTGCCCAACCTGGCGCGCCTGGGGCTGTTCCACGCCCACCGCGACAGCAGCGGCAGCCTGGCGGCGGGCGTCACGCTGCCTGAGCGAATAGAAGGCGCCTACGGCCACGCCCGGGAGATCTCGTCGGGCAAGGACACCCCCTCCGGACACTGGGAGATCGCCGGCGTGCCGGTGCGCTTCGAGTGGGGCTACTTCGAGGATGAGCAACACAGCTTTCCCCGCGAGCTGCTCGAAGCGCTGATCGATGAGGCCGAGCTGCCTGGCGTACTCGGCGACTGCCACGCCTCGGGCACCGAGATCATCGCCCGGCTCGGCGAGGAGCACGTCGCCAGCGGCAAGCCCATCGTCTACACCTCGGCGGACTCGGTATTCCAGATCGCCGCCCATGAGCAGCACTTCGGCCTCGAGCGGCTCTACCGGCTGTGCGAGATCGCCCGCGAGCTGCTCGAGCCCTACAATATCGGCCGGGTGATTGCGCGGCCCTTCGCCGGCGACGACGCGGCGAGCTTCCAGCGTACCGCCAACCGCCGCGACTACAGCGTCGAGCCGCCCTCACCCACCGTGCTGCAGCGGCTGCATGACGCCGGCGGCGAGGTGGTCTCGGTGGGCAAGATCGCCGATATCTACGCCCACTGCGGCATCAGCCGGTCGATCAAGGCCAGCGGCCACGACGCGCTGATGGACGCCACCCTGGCCGAGGTGGCGCGCAGTGCCACCCGCGCGCCGGGCGAGCGGGTACTGATCATGACCAACTTCGTCGACTTCGACATGGTCTACGGCCACCGCCGCGACGTGGCCGGCTACGCCGCAGCACTCGAACACTTCGACGCCCGCCTGCCCGAGCTGCTGGCACGCCTCGACGCCGACGACCTGCTGATCCTCACCGCCGACCACGGCTGCGACCCCACCTGGCGCGGCACCGACCACACCCGCGAGTACGTGCCGGTACTGGCCCGCGGCGCCGGCCTGGCACCGGGCCCGCTGGGCGAGCGCCACAGCTTCGCCGATATCGGCCAGAGCCTGGCCAGCCACTTCGGCCTGGCGCCCATGGCCGACGGCGAAAGCTTTCTCTCTGCCCCCATCAAAGGAGCCTCGTGATGGCCACTCCGCATATCGACGCCGAACGCGGCGACTTCGCCGACACCGTGCTGATGCCCGGCGACCCGCTGCGCGCCCAGTACATCGCCGAGACGTTCCTCGACGACGTGCGCCAGGTGAACCGCGTGCGCAACATGTACGGCTACACCGGCCGCTACAAGGGCCGCGAGATCTCGGTGATGGGCCACGGCATGGGCATCCCCTCGGTCTCGATCTACGCCAAGGAGCTGATCACCGACTACGACGTCAAGACGCTGATTCGGGTCGGCTCCTGCGGCGCGGTGCGCGACGACGTCAAGGTACGCGACGTGGTGATCGGCATCGGCGCCTGCACCGACTCCAAGGTCAACCGGATGCGCTTCAACGACCACGACTTCGCCGCCATCGCCGACTTCGAGCTGACCCGGCACGCGGTCGACGCCGCCGCTGCCAAGGGCGTGCCGGTCAAGGTCGGCAACATCTTCTCCGCCGACCTGTTCTACAACCCCCAGACCGAGATGGTCGAGCTGATGCGCCGCTACGGCATCGTCGGCGTCGAGATGGAAGCCGCCGGCCTCTACGGCGTGGCCGCCGAGTTCGGTGCCAGGGCAGCAACGGTGTGCACGGTGTCGGACCACATCGTCAACGCCGATTCGCTGTCCAGCGCCGAGCGCCAGAACACCTTCGACGAGATGATGGAGATCGCCCTCGAGGCGGTACTGCGCGACGACGCCGCACGCCACTCAGCGGGGGGAACGCCATGAGCGAGGTATCTCGGGATATCGTCGAGCGCCTGCGGGAGATCCAGGGGCACGCCTATGTGCCCTACTCCCAGCACCCCGTCGCCGCGCTGGTGGAGAGCGCCGACGGCAACCAATTTCTCGGCTGCAACGTCGAGATCGCCAACTACAAGGGGCTGTGTGCCGAGGCCTCGGCCATCGCCGCCATGGTTGGCAGCGGCCGCCAGCAGATTCACAAGGTCTACGTCATGGGCCCCGGCGAACACCTGTGCACGCCATGCGGCGACTGCCGCCAGCGCATCCGCGAATTCGCCGGCCCCGACACCCGCATCGACGTCCTCGACGCCAACGGCCGGCACCTCAAGTCCTACAGCATGGACAAACTGCTGCCCGACTCCTTCGGGCCGGAGAATATCGGCAAGCCCTCGCCGATGTCGTCTGGGTGAGGGTGGAAGTGAGTCATCAACAAGCAGCGGCTACTGGATCAATAACACTGACCTATTGATCCAACTCCTCTCGCCAGGAGTAGCGAGGTGCGAAACCAACCAGACGCCGCGCTTTCTGGTTGCTGTAGAGGGTCTCAAACTCGCCCATTTTGCGCTTGATCGGTACTCCTGAGTAGAAGCGTTCGATCACCTGAGCGTTAGTCAGGCCCACCGACAAGTCGTCGTTGGCGACGTTGAACACCTGGTAGCCCAAGCCCTCTGTCTTCAGACAGCAGTCGACCATCTGACCCAGGTCGCGGGCGTCGATATAGGCAAAGATGTTACGGCGGCGCAGGGCGGGGTCATCAATATAGGCGGGAAAATTCTGGCGGTACTCGTGAGGTTCGATCACATTGTTGATGCGCAGGCCGTAGATATCCATCCCCGAACGCGCCTGGAATGAGCGTGCGGTCACCTCATTCACCACCTTGCTCATGGCATAGCTATCCTGAGGTACGGTGGGATGCTCTTCATCGACAGGCAGGTAGTCCGGTTGTTTCTCACCATCAGCGAAGCAAACGCCGTAGGTGGTCTCGCTGGAGGCAAAAATAACTTTGGGAATGCCCAGCTTGGTGGCGGCATCCAGCACGTTGTAGGTACTCAGCGTATTGATACGGTAGGTCTCGTTATCCGGCCGATGCAGAATGGCCGGAATAGCCGCAAAGTGAACAATGGCATCGTAACGCGGCACGCCGGTGCCCGGCTCCAGCTCGTCGAACCCAGCGTAAGCCTGGCAGGCATTAAACACCTGGCCCGCATCGGTCAGGTCGGTTTTCAAGGTAGTGATACCGGGCACGTCGGACGCCACCCAATCCAGATTGGTGACTCGATGACCTTGGTCGCGAAGATATGCCGTAGCATGACGGCCAGCTTTCCCGCTACCGCCGGTGAACAAGATACGCATAGAAGACTCCGTCCGTTATGGTGAACTACGTTACCATAGCGAAGGTGTCGCTGAAGGTAGCACCGAGGCCGCCGCGGTTATTTACAAGGCTGACTGCGCCGGTCCCGGCCAGTGAGCCGGCGCTGACCATGCCGGCAGCCACACCACCTTCGGCCAGCCCTAGCAAGCCGGAGGCCGCGGGGCCGGCCCAGGCGGCGGCGACAATGCTCACGGCGAGGGCCGCGCCCGGCCCGAGGCCGGACTGGGAGTAGCTCCAGCTGTCGTGAATGGCTTCGACGTGGCGCCAGTCGATATCGCCGCGCTGCTCCATCTCCTGCAGCCAGGCGAGGTCGGGGTTGGCCGCGGCCATGGCGTCGACGGTCTGGCGCACCGATTGGGCGTTGATACCCTCCACCTCGATGCTGATGCCCTGGGCGGCCTGGATGGCCAGTTCGCCCTGGTAGCGCAACTTCGTTCTGGCGCAGTGTCTCCCTGGTCGTGCCTTCGCCGCTGGCCGATTGCCGCACGAAGTTGCTCTTGCTGCGCTCGTGGGATTCCTGGCGCAGGTCGCTGGCCATATCGAAGGCGATATTGCCGCCGCTGAGCAGGGCCAGGTCCTGGCCGGCGTCCAGCCGTGCGCCGCGGTAGGACTGGTCGCCGCCGCTGACGAGGGCGATATCGTCGCCTGCACTGATCTGGGTGCCGACTTCGCGGATATCGCGGACTTCATCGCGCTGGTGGCGGCCACTACGAAGCAGTCCGCCACTGCGGCGGTACTCGTAGAGGGAGTAGTCCTCCTCCTGGGCAGTCAGCAGGTCGATCCGGTTACCGGCCATCAGGGCTGCGCTGCCACCCGCCTGCAACTGGCTGGCGGTGAGGCGTAGATCGTTGCCGGCTTGCAGGCTTGCAGGCTGATACCGCGGCCGGCGGAGAGAGCCAGGTCGTCGCCGACATTTAACTGGGCGGCGCGTAGACCAGGGTCACCAGCACGGTAACGGTGTCGGGTACTTGAGCAGTTAATGCACCGAGACTGCCCCCTCACTCCTTTCTCCTGCGTGCCGGAGGATAGCGATCAGGGTGCTTTCGATAGTATAAAGTATTGAATGTATCGACAGCGCACCCTAAAACAAAAAACAAGAAGAATCCGACTGCCCATATACGGTGCCATCTTTGGGTTCCTTCCCCATATCCTCTTAACTCAGCATCGAACAACTCATATGCCCATTCCAACACAGTCACACTGTTCCAAAAAAACAGCCCCCCTATCAAACAGGTCATTAAGAACTTGGCCTGCCTTTTAAAATATGAAGACCACTCCCACTTATTCATTTTCACTGTCACCACTCTCTCTAAATCCTGTAATGCTAAACAAAGATGGAGCATGGCCAACGCCTATTTGAACACTCCTTCCTATAGCCTCTGAGGTTGGAATAGGAGCTTGGAAAGATGGCACTGGTTGCGTATACGGAACAGTTGAAGAATGCGGAGTTAGGAAGTGCGGGATATCGATGCTTCTCGGTATATCTTGCAAAAAACGCTGAGCTTGTGTGCCAGCTGCCGAGCCAGCACCGCCTCCAATAGAACCAACGATCCCACTAGATATTATCGAATGGTTTTCATCGTAAATACTATTCGTCGTCGCTGTATGAGACATGCTTCCCAAAGACCCCGCTGCCGCATGGCTTCCAACTCCACCAGCACGTCCAGGGATCGCTCCAAAGATTGCCGAGTTAACGCCTGCGGAAATCGTTTGCCCCATTCGGAAATCGCCTCCTCCAAGTGCCTGTCCGATGAGATCGAAGGCGACTCCCGCACCTCCGTCGATAGCAGCATCGCGCATCGTGAAGTTGCCGATCGTTTGCAGGCCAAGACGTGCGCCGCTACCGACCCCGCCGGCACCCAAGAGCAGTTGAATATCACCGGTAAATGGCGTGGCGCCACCACCCGCTACTCCCCATTGCACCTGTTCATGTAACGCATCCAGCGAGGGCAAGTCGTGACCAAAAGAGAAAATCTCCTCTTGGTGCTGTACGGCTTGGCCGTAGCCGTATGGCGTGGCGCCGCCGAAGATGCCGAGTCCTCGAGCCCCCGGCGAGACTATATTGAACAAGCCGGCATCCTGGAATTGCTCGGGCGTGGCGTGGAAGGGGTAGGTGGCGTCACCGAAGGCGGTGATGGGGCTCCCGTCCTGCCATGTCAGCGGTTGATCCTGATGTACCGCCGCCAGGCCAAGAGCTGCTGTATAGGCGGTTTGTAGATCGGCGAGGAAACGCTGCTCAAAGGGACTGCTCCCGTTATTCAACTGGGTCAACAATTCGTTGAAGCGCTGGGTGGTTTCCTGGTCCAACAACGAGCCGGATGCCAAGATCAGGAGTTCTTCCCACGAGACATCACCGAGCTGAGGCGCACCGAGTTCGGTCTCCATTAGCGCGGCCTGCTCAGCAAGCAGATCACGTTCACGCGGGTGTAACTGCCGATTGTAGGACTCCACCTGCCCGGCGATAAAGGCACCGTCGTTCACATCACCGCCCGCCAGCTCCGCTGCGACGATACCGACGATCTGGGCGGCTGCATTGCTGAATTCGGCTCGGCTGGCATCACTCATGAGCTCATTAACGAGGGCTTCACTGGCCCCCGCCGCCAGCGCGCCGGTAGCGAAGTCGCCGCCCATGGCTTCGCTGACGCTGCCGCCGATCAGGGCGTGCAGGGCGATCTTCTGCGGGGCGCCTTCTTGCCACAGTTGCTCGTTGGCAAGGTCGCCCACGGCATTGAACAGCACGCCGCTGACCACATGTGCCACGGCGTTCTCGAGGCTATCGCCGAGATGATCGCCGAAGCTACCTCCGGCGATGGCGGTGCGGATGCCGGCATCGATGGCGGCCTGGGTGGCGCGCTGCCCGGCGAAGCGGGCGATGTCGCTACCGTTGCCGAAGCTGAGGTTAAGGTTGGTGGTGGCGCCGGTAGTAGAATTGGTCTGCGTTCCCCAGACGCGGTCGGTCATGCCACGGGTGGCACCGGCCGTCAAGGCGGCGGTGGCGGCACCGCGCAGGCTGTCGCTGGAGAAGGTGTCGCCAAGGGCCGCGCCGAGGTCGCCGCCATGGTTGGCTAGGCTGACCGCGCCGGTACCAGCCAGGGAGCCGGCGCCGGCGCTGACCATGCCGGCAGCCACACCACCTTCGGCCAGCCCCAGCAAGCCGGAGGCCGCCGGGCCGGCCCAGGCGGCCGCCACAATGCTCACGGCCAGTGCCGCCCCCGGCCCGAGGCCGGACTGGGAGTAGCTCCAGCTGTCGTGGATGGCCTTGACCTGTTGCCAGTCGATATCGCCGCGCTGCTCCATCTCCTGCAGCCAGGCGAGGTCGGGGTTGGCCTCAGCCATGGCGTCGACGGTCTGGCGCACCGCTTGGGCGTTGATGGCCTCCACCTCGATGCTGATGCCCTGGGCGGCCTGAATGGCCAGTTCGCCCTGATAGCGCAACTCGTTCTGGCGCAGCGTCTCCTTGGTCGTGCCGTCGCCGCTGGCGGATTGGCGCACGAAGTTGCTCTTGCTGCGCTCGTGGGATTCCTGGCGCAGGTCGCTGGCCATATCGAAGGTGATATTGCCGCCGCTGAGTAGCGCCAGGTCCTGGCCGGCGTCCAGCCTTACGCCGCGGTAGGACTGGTCGCCGCCGCTGACGAGGGCGATATCGTCGCCTGCGCTGATCTGGGTGCCCACTTCACGGATATCGCGGACTTCGTCGCGCTGGTGGCGGCTGCTGAATAGGCCGCTGCGGCGGTACTCGTAGAGGGAGTAGTCCTCCTCCTGGGCAGTCAGCAGGTCGATCCGGTTACCGGCCATCAGGGCTGCGCTGCCACCGGCCTGCAGCTGGCTGGCGGTGAGGCGTAGATCGTTGCCGGCTTGTAGGTTCAGGTCGCCACCGGCCTCGAGGGTGGTGGATTGCACCCGGGTCTGGCTGTCGATGGTGTGGGTGCGCCCCCGGCGCGTCTCTTCGTACTGCTGGGAGCGCCCGGCTTCAAGGCTGATATCGCGCCCGGCGGAGAGGGTCAGATCGTCGCCGGCATTGAGCTGGGCGGCACGCGCAGTGATGTCCTGCCCGGCGAGGAGCGCAAGGCTGCCGCCGATCTCCAGTTGGGTGCCGATCTCTTCACTTTCCCGGGTCGTGTTGCGCCATGAGCGTAGGCTCTCTTGCGTCGTCAATGTCTCGAGGCTCAGGTCGCGACCGGCACTGAGCAGGCCGCTGCCCTGGGCGCTGACGTCGACCGCCGTGAGGGTGAGATCACGCCCGGCGTCGAGCATCAGGTCGTTACCTGCCGACAGGGTCGCTGCACGCTCAATCTCGGTGCTGCTGAGACGATAACCGCGGTTGACCTGTTCGCTGACCAAGGTGCTGGTGATATCCAGGTCACGACCGGCGCCGAGCCGAAGATCGCCGGCGCTGTCGAGGTCGGCACCGACGACGCTCAGGTCACGGCCGGCGGTGGCGCTCAAGCGGCCACCAGCCTCCGTGACGTAGAGCCCGGCCAGGCGCTCCGAGGTGCTGGCCAGCGTCAAATCGCGCCCAGCCTGTAGCGCCAGTGAGTCGCCGGCGGTTATCTGGCCACCGATATTGTCGAGATCGTTGCGTGCGTCGAGGCCGACCCGATTACCACCGATGCGGCCACCCAGGTTGGCGATGTTCTCCGCCGTCAGCGAGACGAGCTCACGGCCGGCGAGGGTGCCCGTATTACGGATGTCGTCCGCTACATCCAGCGCCAGGGAGTTCCCGGCAATCAAGGTGCCATCACCTTGCAGGTCACCCTCGCGAACCCGGACATAGACCTGGGGCACCAGCACCTCGACCGTACTGCCATCGTCGAGTGTCACGGTTTGCTCGACCAGCCAGACAATATCGCTGGTGAGCTGGGCCATCTGCTCGGCAGTCAAAGCCACGCCGGGACGCAAGCCATGCTGCTCGGCGAAGGTAATGCCAGCATTCATCAGTGCCCGATACTGATCGTCATCGTTGCCATGGCCTGCCAGGTAGCGCTGCCCGGTCAACTGCATGATCTGCTCGTTGACCACGCGCTGCTCGTAAAAGCCATCGCCCAGGCGCTTATGGGTCGTGCTCGGATCACTCTTCAGCGCATTGAGCATATAGTCCGATCCGAGCCACTCACGCTGGTTGGTGAAGCGAGGGTCGGTCTCGACCAGATAGTGAGCCGTAGGCGCGGGATTGACCTGAAAGAGGCTGTTGGCCGGCAGGTTGATAGTGGGCATCACGCTGCGGATCACGCCGAGTGGCTCAGCATCCGTAGCACTCGCCGTGGATCCCCCCACCATGTCGTTGAAAAGCGCCGTCAGCCTCTCTACATCACCCTCGTCGAGAGAGTGATGGCTCGCCACCAGCCTCTGAATATCTGCCGGCATGGCGGCCAGCCCTTCGAGGTCCCCCCGCACGCTCGCTATCCAGTCACCAAGCGCCAGGCTGCTTTCGGCGTTAGCCGCGGGCGGACGCAAGGCGGGCACTTCGATCACGCTAGCACCAGACCTGTTGGTCTGGAGACTCACCTGAGCGCCATTTGCGCCCTGAGCAGAGGCATTGAGGGACGCGGCACTATGAGCGGCTGGCTGGGCACCACTGCCATTGACAGTACGGTTACCACCAACTGCTGCGATAGGTAGAGCAAAGGTGCCAACCTCTCCAGAGTAGGAGTAGGCCTGCCAGTCGCTCCATGTACGTGAGTATAAGCGCCCGCCACAACCGTGCTCACCTTGGCAAATTCCACTACCCGAAGGAGCACTGCTTCGCATGAAACCACTCTCATCAACATAGCGCACGCCTTGCGCTTCGAGGTTCTCTAGTTGCTCGAGATCGCCTCCAAGTGCACCACCGGCCAAGATCTGGCTCTTGTCATTGACCAGTTTTCCACCACTCAGGTGTATATCGCCACCGGCAAGAATCTGACCTGGCTGAGAGTGCACTACTTGGCTTTCGTATTCAGTGCGTTCGGTATTGTATTCCGTCCAGCGAGTGATCGTCTGCCCCATCCAAGGGTCATCCGGTTCCCGATAACGGTATCCCCCTTCAACATAGTCATTCATTCGAAGATTAACCTGCCCCAAACGGGCAAATTCGCTTTCGGGCAATTTCTCGTCCCACCCAGAGGGTTGGATATAGCGTCGTCGTGACAAATCAGACACCTGGACGAGTTCGGTTTTGAAATGCTCATTGGTGTTGTCTAGCCGTGCAGTAGACAGGCTTAGATTGCCAAGCGCCTCGATGGTCGCGCTGGCGTTGCGCACCCGCCCGGCCTGCCCCCTGGCCCGGCCGCTGGCGTTCAACGAGCCGCCGATGGCCATATCGCCAGCGCTGAAGATAAGCGCGTCATCGCGATTCGTCAGGTTACCCACGCCGAGGTCCAGTCGCTCGCGGGCGGCGATCACGGCGGCCTGTCCGTCTTCATTATCGTTGTTAAGAGTACCTGCCTCGATTCCCAGCCGATCGCCGTAGATACGCCCGCTACCGAGATTTTCGAGCACATCGGCGGCGATAAGGGTCACTACCCCGTCGATCAGGCCGCGATTGGTCAGGTGCCCGGCATCGATATGGGTAGTGGTGCCGGAGAGCTCGCCACTGGCGGCATTGATCAGTCGTGCGGCATCGATGTCGAGGGTTTCACCAGCCCTCAACTTTCCTTGGTTGTCGATCGTACCCGAGGTCGCAAGATGGAGATCGCCCGCCGCCATCAGTTCGCCGCCCTCGGCGAGGGTGAAATCGCTGGCCAGCCGCAGTGCCAGGTCGCCCAGCGACAGGACGCGGCCATCGCCGGTCAGCTTTGCCGTCGTCAGATCGAGGGATCGATCTGCGATCAGGGTGCCATCACGGTTATCGATGTCATTAGCGCGTATGGCCAGCGTATCGAGCGAGGAGATCAGGCCATCGCGGTTGTTCACGCCTGCATCCACCTGAATGTCGGCCAGTCGGTCGGCGCGAATGGTGCCTTGGCGGTTGTCGAGCTCACCGGCCTCCAGCTGAATCGCGCGCGCCTCGATGCCTTGATCGTCGCCCTGGGTCTGGCGATTGCTTACCTGGCTCGCGCTTACCTCCAGCGTCTTCCCGGCGCGAATCAAGCCGCCCTGATTACTCAGGGTGCCGCCGATGTCGAGGCTCGCGTCATCCAGGGTCTGGAGTTGGCCACCCCGGTTGTCGAGGCTAGCAGCCGCGAGTTGCATATCGGCTTCGCTAAGTAGTGCGCCGCCGTTGCGATTGGTCACGGAGCTGGCCTGGAGGTCGAGCCTCGTGCCGGCACCGATCAGGCCCGCCGTGTTGTCGAGCCCCCCCACCGTCAGCGACACGTCGCCTTCGCCCAGGATCGTGCCAGCCTGCGTATTGAGCAGCGCCTTGTCGTAGGTGTCGAGGGATAGATCGCCACCCGCTTGCAGCGTGCCGCCGGCGTTGTTGAACTCGCCGCTGGCTAGCTCGAGCGACTCCCGAGCGGCAATCAGACCACTACGGTTGTCCAGGCTGCGCGCTTGAGTATCGAGGTCTGTCCGGGTAGCAACGATCTCTCCGTCGTGATTGTCGAGGGCACGACTGAGCGAGGTTAGCTCACCGCCTGCTTCAATACGGCCCCGACGGTTATTGATGGCCCCGTCGATGTTCAGGGCGAGATCGCCCTCGAGGGACGCGATCAGGCCATCGACGTTGACGAGAGAGGCAGCCGCAAGCGTGGCGTCGCGAGAAGCCAGGACGCGGCCTCCGCTGTTGTCGAGTCGCCCGTCGGCGTCCAGCGCCAAGCTCCCGCCAGCGAGGACCTCACCTTGCCGATTGTCCAGTTCATCGCTGTCCAGGCTCAGGTTACCTGCCGCCTGCAGCATACCCGAGCGATTGACGAGATCACCGACATCGGCGGAAAGATCGGCGTGGCTAACGATCCATCCCTCGAGGTTATCCAGCTCTTCGCGAATCGCCAACAGTAGCTCGCCATCATCGCCATGCTGCGACATCTCACCCCGCTGGTGACTGAGTCGCCCGGCCTGAACGGCAATTTGCTTGGCACTGGTAACGGCGCCATCGAGGTCGATGCTATCGGCCGTCAGCGTCAATTCGCCCTGGCTGACCATCAAGCCATCGCTACCGTCTATACGCGTGGCGTCGATCCGTGCCTCGCCGTCCCCGGCATGCACAATCTCGCCATCTTGGTTGGTCAAGGTGCCGGCAATATCGAGCGTCAGGCCGCCAGCGGTTTCCACCCGGCCCTGGGTATTGTCGAGTGCCCCAGCCTCAACCGTCAGTTGGCCTTGCAGTGCACCGAGCATTCCCGAGCGATTGTCCAGCGATGCCGCGCGCAGCGCGATACCTTGCTCGCCGATCAGGTCACCGCCGCGGTTGTCGACGCTGCCGGAAGCGGCAACGCTGAGTTGGCCGCCGGTGACGAGTTCGCCGCGACGATTGTTGATGCCGCCGGTATCCAGCCGCAGCCCCTCAATGGCTTGCAGTGTGCCGTCCCGGTTGTCGATGTCGCCGGCAGTGATATCGAGCCCGGCATTGCTGGCGATCCGCCCTTCGGTGTTGTCCAGCGCCTGGCCGATGCTAAGCGTCAGGTCATCGGCATCGCCGAACTGCTGCATCTCGCCCTGGCGGTGGCTAAGGTTCTCGGCGTGCAGGGCGATGGACTCGGCGCTGGTCGTCGCACCATCCAGAACAATATCTCTGGCATCCAGCGTTAGATCGCCCTGGCTGACAATCAAGCCATCGTTGCCGGCGATATGGGTGGCGTCGATCTGGGCCTCGCCCTGGCCGGCATGGATAATCTCGCCCGCTTCGTTAGTCAGAGTACCGGCGATATCGAGGGTCAGATCGTCCGATGCCTCCAGGCGGCCCTGAGTGTTATCGAGCTCCGCCACCTGGGCATTAAGCGCGCCGCCATTGGCGCTGATCAGGCCAGCGGTGTTGTCCAGCCCACTGGCGGCAACGTCGATACGCTCGGCCCGCCACTGCCCCTGGGTATTGTCGATATCGCCGCTGGCTTCAACGGCCAGGGCACCGCCGGCGACGATATCGCCATCGCGGTTGTTGAGGCGGCCGGCGTTGATGCGAATATCGTCCACTGCCTGCAGGGTGCCGGCGGTATTGGTCAGGTTCTGGGCAGTGATATCCAGCCCGGCGTTACCGGCGATCAGCCCTTCGGTGTTGTCCAGCGATTGGCCGATGTTCAGTGTCAGGTCATCGGCATCGCCGAACTGCTGCATCTCGCCCTGGCGGTGGCTAAGGTTCTCGGCGTGCAGGGCGATGGACTCGGCGCTGGTCGTCGCACCGTCGAGCACGATATCTTGAGCTACAAGGGACAGCTCGCCCTGGCTGGCGATCAGGCCATCACTGCCGGCGATATGGGTGGCGTCGATCTGCGCCATGCCGTCACCGGCATGCACGATCTCGCCGTCTGCGTTGGTCAGTGTGCCAGCGATATCGAGGCGCAGATCGCCGGCGGTTTCCAGGCGGCCCTGGGTGTTATCGAGCTCATCAAGCTGCGCATACAAATCGCCGCCATGGGCGCTGATCAGGCCAGCGGTGTTGTCCAGCCCGCTAGCGGCAATATCGATACGTTGGGCTCGCCACTGCCCCTGGGTGTTGTCGATATCCCCGCTAGCCTCGACGGCCAGGTCAGCGCCGGCGACGATATCGCCATCGCGGTTGTTGAGGCGGCCGGCGTTGAGGGTGAGATCGTCCACTGCCTGCAGGATGCCAGCGGTATTGGTCAGGTTCTGGGCAGTGATATTCAGCCCGGCGTTGCTGGCGATCAGCCCTTCGGTGTTGTCCAGCGCCTGGCCGATGCTAAGCATCAGGTCATCGGCATCGCCGAACTGCTGCATCTCGCCCTGGCGGTGGCTAAGGCTCTCGGCGTTCAGGGCGATGGAGTCGGCGCTGGTTGCGGCGCCATCCAGGACGATATCCTCGCCACGCAAGGCAAGACGCCCTTGGCTGGCGATCAGGCCATCGCTGCCCTCCACCCGCGAGGCATCAATGTTGGCCTCGCCTTGGCCGGCATGGATAATTTCGCCCGTTTCGTTGGTCAGTGTATCGGCGATATCGAGGCGCAGATCGCCGGCAGTTTCCAGGCGGCCCTGGGTGTTATTGAGCTCATCAAGCTGCGCATACAAGTCGCCGCCATGGGCACTGATCAAGCCGGCGGTATTGTCCAGCCCGCTGCCGGCAATATCGATACGCTCTGCTCGCCACTGCCCCTGGGTATTGTCGATATCACCGCTGGCCTCAACGGCCAGGCTTGCGCCGGCGACGATATCGCCATCGCGGTTGTTGAGGCGGCCGGCGTTGAGGGTGAGATCGTCCAGCGCCTGCAGGGTGCCGTCGGTGTTATCGATGGTCTGGGCCGCAATATCGAGCCCGCTTTTGCTGGCCACTCGCCCTGAAGTGTTATCGAGAGCGTCCAGCCGTAACGCCAGCGAGTTCTCGCCATGCTGTACGATGTCGCCGCCGATATTGGATAGGCTGCCCACATCGAGAGTGAGCCTGGCGGCGGCGACACTGGCGCCATCGGTGCGCAACGTGCCGGGAGTTCTCGTGTTGAGCGCCTCTTGAGCGGAGAGGGTCGCGCCGCTGGCATCGATACCCGCTTGGCCCGCCACGATATCGATCTCGCGGGCCTGGGTATGAGTGTCACGCAGTGCCACGGTCTCCGCCTCGGCATAGACCCCACCGGCAGCGATATGCCGCCCGCTGCCGTCGATGCCCTGGGTCGCCGACATCGTGAGGTCGCCAGTGGCGTTCCACGTCCCATCATCGCGCACGCCGGCGGCGAGCAGTGAGTCGCTGTCGCTGCTCAGGGTAGCCGCCGATAGCTGGATGTCGTTCCCCGCGGTGATCGTGCCACTGTCGCGATTGGCCAGCTCGCCGTCACTGGTCACGACGAGTGTGTCACCGGCACGCAACGAGCCGTGGTTGGCGATAGCGTCGCGGCTGGCTAGCTGCATATCGCCCTGAGAGGCGATCTGCCCACGATTGGTAATGCGTCCATCCGCGGCGACCACGATCTCATTGGCGGCCATGTCACCGGCATGATGGACACCGACACCCCGCTCGGTGGCCATGAGATGGATCTTGCCGGCGTACATGCCGCCGAGGTGGGCCACATCGATGGCGACCTCCGGTGCCGCCCCCTGGCCATCGATAGTATCGATCGCTTGGCGGTCGGCGCTGATGCGATTGGCACCGGTGACGATCTCGAGTTCCTCTGCCCATACCCCGGCCTGAACCTCGGCGGCACGGGCAAGAATGGCAGCATAGTCGGCATCGCCTGCGTCGAAGCCGTTGCCGTGAATCCTGACTGAGCCGCCCTCGACGCGGTAACCCTCCAGCGCGCCGTTGCGATATTGCGGCTGGCCGGTGGTCAGGGTAATACCCTGGGCGTTGATGAAGCCGGCCCCGTTGACATCGATACCGGCTGGGTTGGCAATGACCACCTCGGCGCGCCTGCCGGCGACCTCTACGGCACCATGCAGCCGGCTCGGGTTCGAGGAGTTGACTTCGTTGACGATGACCCGGGCCTCGCCGTTGGCGAGATTGGGGTTGCCCTGGACCCAGCCACCGATCTGGGTCGGCGCTGCGTTGCGGGCGTTGTTGAGGATCGCACCCTTGCCATCCACGTCGAACTGGCGATAGGCGTTGCGTGACACGCCCTTGGCATTGGGGGAGGTGATATTGACCTGAGGGGTGCCATTGGCACTATTCACGACATGGGGGCGTTGGCTACCTGGGGCGCTGCGGTCGGGAGCGATCTGGGCATGTACCGGCACTGCCACCAAGCCGAGCGCCAGCATGACGCTCCAGGTCAGTGGTCTGAAGTACCCCAGGATCGAGCAGCGTATGACCGGCGCTGGCGGAATGTGGCAACGTGGTGTCGCTACACCATCTCGGCCTTCCGAGCTGGCGGCCTCGGACGCGACCACCCAGCGCCCCTTGACCTTGTTGAAGATTAGGCGATAGCAGTGTCGGTTCATTCCCTTTCCCTCACATGCAAACGATCCCTATTTGCATATCGACCGTTCAATATTAAACTTTAGCGCCGCGCTCAAAACGCGATATGCACACTGAAGCCAAGGTCATGGCTGTCGCTGCGAAACCCATCCGGCTGGATGACCGGCGCGGCAACGAAGACGTCGTAGTTGACGAAGTGCAACAGGTTGCCTCGCAGGCCGAGCGCCACTCCCCCTAGCTCCTTGCCGAGCAGCCATTCGCTGCTCGGGCCACCGACCCGGCCATAGTCGAGTCCGGCGTATAGCGCTTGGCCGCTACCGCCCAGCGGGATCTCGAGTTCATTGCGGACCAACCAGCCGCGATCGGCAGACAGTCCAGTGTCGTTAAAGCCGCGCACGGTATAGCGACCGCCGATGGAGAAGCGCTCCAACGGCGCCAGGGGGGTGAGATTGCGTTGCCAGCGCCATTGGCCAAGGTAACGCAGTGGCTGCTCGCCCACCGTGAACGGCACCTTGAGCTCGGCATCGGCGGTGACGATCTGAAAGCGTGACGTACCTTCACCGAAGGCTTCTCCCGGTGCCGGCAACGAGCCGAAGGCACCGGTTCCTCGCTGGTAGAAAAGCGTCGAATCTAGCGTGGCAGGCCCCAGGAACTCTCGATGCTCGATTCCGGCTTCCCAGCCGCCTACCTGGCGGCGCTGCACCAGCACCTCCTGGCCATCGATGTGGGTACGCGAGCGATTCTGGAAGCCACCGAGCGAGGCAGTGGTCTTGCGCGAGGCATCGCGATGGATGACACGGGAGAGATTGACCTTGGTATTGCGACTCGAGCCTTCATAGACGATATCCTCGAAGGCACCGGCAACGGTCTGGTGGTAGTCGTAGTCACTGTATGTCGCGCCCAGGCTCCAGTACCCCCAGGGTACGGAGTAGTGCACGGTGCGGCTGCGATTGCCATTCGAGCCAGCATCGCCACCGCCCAGGTCCTTGCCCAGGTGAACATAGAACAGGTCATTGATGCCCAGCAGATTGTCGTAGGCCACCGTCACACCGCTCTGGTAGCGCCCCGTGGCGTCGCTACCACTGTCGTCGACCGACCAGGCGGGACGTAACGGCCGCCCCTGGTGGTAATCGACAACCAGATCGCTGTGATTGGGCGTCTCACCCGGCGCGATCTGAATATCGACATCCGCCGAGGGCACACGCTGGAAGTTCTCCAGCGCCTGCTCGATATCGCGCAGGTTGAGGATATCGCCAGAACCGGCCGGCACGGCATTGCGCAGCGAAGCGTGCGAACGCTCGGCATCCGCCACACGGAGACTCGCAATACGCCCGGGCAAGAGCGTAATGGTGAGGGTCCCATCACTAAGGTCCTGGGGCTCGACGAGAACCCGGCTGGTCACGTAGCCACGCTCCACCAACGCGTTCTGGGCGCGCTCCAGCACCAGGTTGATACCCTGGGTCCCCAGGCAGCGCCCAATGGGCGAATCCTGCCCATCGCTATTGACTACCGCGGCATCGAGCCATCCAAAGCGCTGGAGCGCCTCTCCCTGCCACGCCAGCGCATCGATGATAAAACATGGCGATTCCTGATCAGGAAACCGCCCCACCGTTTCCTGAGGCACCGACAGCCGGACATCCGGCCGCGTCTCCAGGCGCTCCTGCAGGGCCCGATCACGCTCGCGCTGGCGTAGCAGCTCGTCATCGGGGGCCAATTCCTGTGCCTTGATGTCAGCGGCAAGCCCGGCCAGCAGCAACAACGCAAACGCCCCTATAGCGCCGCGGCTCGTTTGGATGGCAAACAACACTCGATCCTCGTACTGCCCCAGGTCGCCCTAAGCAATAGGTATCGGTGTCGACGCTGCCCTGGCTGTGCCAATGACACTTGGCCCAATCAAGGGAGATCGACGCCAATACCCGAATGGGTTGGGCGTGACCTCCCTATCATCGGCAACATTCACGATATCTTTAGTAGAAAATCCACCCATATGGCGCCAACGCCGGGAAGCTCAGGACAAGCGTTGACGAATCCACTCAGGCGCTCGTCGACAGTCAAGAATGGCGTAAACACGCACTTCGTCGGCGTTGACTGAGTAGTAGATAGCGAACGGGAAGCGCTTGGCGAGCAAGCGGTGGAAACCGAAGACTCGCTGATGAATACCGGCGTGGTGTCTCAGCGAATCAATATCGGCAGATAGATTGTCGATGAAGTAGTCACCCAAACCAGCGACTTGTGCGTCATAGAACGCGGTAGCCTCAAGCAGATCATCAACCGCCGAGTCGAGTAAGCGAAGCTTCACCGCAGGCGCTCGCGCACCTGCTGCTTGACCTCTTCCCAATCGACGAAGCGCTCGTCTGTCGCCTGCCCACGTTCGGCCAGCACCTCACCATGCCATGCCGGCGACTCAATCACGTCGGGTGCGCGCGACAAGTCATTCCACAGGGCATCGAGCGCTTCGAGCTTCTCGGCGGTGGTCATGGATGCGAGCGGCAGTTCTATTCCCATGGCAGTTTCCACCTCGCGGTTAGTCACTGTTCAGTATAGCGATCTTTCTACCCCACTTGCTCAAGCTGCCCCGAAGCGCTTGTGCAGGTAGGCGTTGATGGCGTCCGACTCGTAGAGCCACTCGACGCTGCCATCCTCGTGGGTGATATGCAGGCACGGCACCTTGACCTTACCGCCGCCCTCCTGCAACGCCTGGCGATGGTCGGGGTCGAGCTGGGCGTCGCGAATCTCGATCTTGAGCCCAAGCCGGGCGATCTCCTTGCGCACCTTGATGCAGAACGGGCAGGTGCGGAACTGATAGAGCGCCAGGGATTCGCAGGCGCGATCCACCTCGGCTTGCTCCTCATCGCTGCGTTCGACGGCCTGCGGGGTGCTGAGTTTCTCGGCAATCAGCATCACCGGGGCCAGCAGCAGTCGCAGGGTGCGGAAGAAATAACGTAGTACGAGCCTCATTGGCGAGCCTGTCCTGTCAGAAATGTCGGGCCGTAGTCTATCATCCCGAGGCGCCGGCGTTTGCTGCCGGATCGCGGTCCGTCGTCGCACTGGCGGCCGACTGGCCGGGTTCGGCGGGCTCGATATCGACGATCTTGGAGCGGCTCATCACCACCTTCCAGCGCTGGATCACCGGCTCGCCGTCGCCGCTGCGCTCCCGCGTCACCAGGTTGATCAGGTGGCGTTTCTCGACGCTCTCGCGTACCACCTGGCCATCCTTGACCCGATAGACATGGTGGGAGGCCTTGTCCATCAGCCGCGAGAGTACCGCCAGGTCCAGGGTAAGGGTTTCGCGGGTCTGCTCGTAGCCGCTGAGAAAACGCGTCGGCGACATACGAGAGCTCGAGCGATAGTGCAGCACCATCTCCTCGCGCTGGGCCACGTTGCGCTTGCGGGCGGTCTTGATCGCCTCGTCCAGCTTGCTGTAGCGCTGGTAGTCGAACCACTCGAGCTGGCGGCCCACCAGCTGGTTGCTGTGCACGTCGTAATACTGCCGCCGCCACTTGGGCCGGCCCTTGCGCAGCCAGCGCCACAGGGTGGTGCGCAGGTCGTCCTTGAACACTTCGCGCAGCGCGTAGAGCACCGCCAGCACCAGCACGAACAGCGCGGTGATATCGCCGATGCTCTCGCGCGCCTGCAGCAGCCCCAGCGAGACGAAGATCATCACTACCGCGGTGGCTAATGCCTTGACCGCCTTCTCCTCGCCACCACCGAGCTCCTGGGTCTTCTCCTTGAGGGTCACCGGGTACTCGATCAGGCGACGCAGCAGGCGCATCTTGTTGGAGATCCGTGTCGGATCGCGATTGACCCGCGCCGAGTTGTACTCCTGGGCCTGTCGATACTCCTGCTCCGCCTGACAGATCGCCAGCAGGCGCGCTTTATTGGCCTTGTAGTGGCGGTCGCGGGGCAGGTGCGCCACCAGCGATAGCAGCCGCTGCTCGGTAAACCACGACAGGTAGTTGTCGATATTGGCGAAATACTTGTGCAGCCGGGCGTCTTCCGGCCTTGAGCGACGCAGCCGCTTGAGAATGTCCAGCGCCAGTTCGATCAGTTCCTCGATGTTGGCCTGACGCGCCTCGGCCTGGGCGGCGGCTTCCTTCTCGTTGCGCTCCTCCTCGCGCTTGGCGTCGTGAAGCTCTCGGCCGCCGCGCTCCAGCGCCACCACGTACTGGTAGGCGTAGAGGCTCAGGCTTAGACGGTACTGGTCGCTGTCCAGCGAGCCTCGGCGCGCCAGCCGACTGAGCACCAGCGGCAGCTGGTGGCGGTCACTGTAGTAGGTGCGCTTGACGTGGATCGCGCCGTGATAGAAGGCATTCTCGGCGATGACATCCGAGGAGAGGCCCAGTTCGCCGGGTACGAACAGGTAGAGGTCCAAGCGATGGGTGGTCGACTCACGCAGGATCCGTGAGATCTTGAGGGTAAAGCCTTCCTTGCGTTCGACACTGACCATCGTTGCTCCCTGGCGGACGCTGCCCGATCCCTCGGTTATACCATGATCCGACCGAGGATGACGGCCGTTGCCGGGCTTGCCTTCGCCGCCGGCCGAGGCGACCATGTGGCGCTGCCAGGTCCTATAATCAAAAAATTGCGACCCCGTGGAGACAAGGGATGCCCATCGCGCGCTTTTCGCCCTTCGAGCTGCTGCTGCTGAAGAGCCGTCATCAAGCGGATACTGCAGCGCTGCTGCTGCTCGCCTGGGTGCTGGCCAGTCGTGGCCACATCGGCGAGCCCGAACGCGCGCGGCTCACCGAGCTTACCAGCGGCTTTCGTCACGGCCATGCCCTGGAGCCGATCATCGAGATCGCTGCCAGCCAAGACCTCGCTGCCATCCAGCTGGCCGCCGAGCTGCTGCAGAAGGAGTGCCACGGCGAACAGGCCTACCCGTTTCTGCGCCTGGCCATTGCCCTGGCAGTAGAGGGCGGCAAGCCGTCGCTGGCCAATCATCACGTGCTGCGTTTTCTGGCCGACCTGCTGGGAGTCGCCCCCGGCGAGTTCGCCCCACTGTTCGAGGCGGTAGCCGGCAAGGCCTTCGCCAATCCCGACGACCCCAGCCGCACCGGTTACTGGCAAGCCAAGGAGCATCATCACCAGCAGCAGGAGCAGCGCCGCCAGCAACAGGAGCGCCACCAACATAGCCAGCGCGACCAGGAGCGCCAACGCCGCGAGCGCGACCAGCAGGAGCAGGCCCGCCAGCGCCGCGAGCAAGAGCGTCAGGAGCAACATCACCAGTATCAGCGCCAACGCCGCCATGGCAATGATCGCCCCCCCCCTGCCGGGGACCGCACCCGTCGTGCCTTGGTCGTGCTCGGCCTCGAACCCGGTGCCAGTCGCAGCGAGATCCGCAAGGCCTATCGCCGACTGGCCCAGACTCACCACCCAGACCGGGTCTTCGCCCAAGGCGAGGCGCGAGTGGCCAGCGCCTCGCTGCGCTTCCAGCGCATCAAGAGCGCCTACGAATACCTGATGGAGGTGAGCTGAGATGCGCGACCTCTACAAGCGCCTGGGTCTCTCCCCCGACGCCAGCCAGGAGGCGATTCATGCCGCCATCGACGCCTGCCAGCACAGTGCGCTCAAGGCCGATGCCCAGATGGTGCTGCAGGTCGAGTCGCGGCGCGACGAGTACGATGCGCTGCATGCTGCACTGAGTGACATCGGTCTGCTGCGGGCGCGCCTGGGGCTGACCCACGGCGCCTACTGGCAGGACAGCGTGGCCAACGACTTCTCGCTGCCGCCGGACAATGTCTGCTCACGCCAGGACGAGCTGGTCGAGCGACTCAGCCATGCCGCCGGTTGGCACAACCGCTGGCGGGAGTGGCGCGCGCCCTGGCTGATCGCCGGGCTGTTCGCGCTGGGCGTGCTGACCGGCGCCGCGCTGTGCCACATGCTGCTTTAGAGCACAACGGCTCGCTCTGCTAGCGAGGCATGACCTTGATGCTGGTATGCGCCAGCGCTGTCACCGGCTGCGGCTTGCCAAACAGATAGCCCTGGGCATAGTCGACGCCCAACTCACGCAGCCTCTGCAGCACGTCTTCGTCCTCGACGAATTCGGCAATCGTCAGCAACCCCAGGGTGTGCCCAACGGTGTTGATCGCCTCGACCATGGCCCGGTCGATCGAATCACGATGCAGGTCACGCACGAAGTGGCCGTCGATCTTGAGAAAGTCCACCGGCAACTGCTTGAGATAGCCGAACGAGGATAAGCCAGCGCCGAAGTCGTCGAGGGCAAAGCGGCAACCCAGTGCCTTGAGCGTGACGATCAGCTCGCTGACCGTCGACAGTTGGGCGATTGCCGCGCTCTCGGTGATTTCAAAGCAAAGCGTTCCCGCCGGTAGGGCAGCCGCCGCCACCTGCTCCTCCAGCTCGCGACAGAACTGTGGATCGGAGAGCGAGGCGCCGGAGAGGTTGATCGACCACATGCCCTCGAGTTCGCCACAGCGGTAGGTGTCGCCGAGCCAGGCCAGGGTATTGCGCACAACCCAGCGGTCGATCCGCGGCATCAGGTTGTAGCGTTCGGCAGCGGGCAGGAAGGCTCCCGGGTTAATGATCTTGCCGCTCTCCTCGAGACGCACTAGTACCTCGTGGATCGCCCCTCCGGAAGCCTTGTCGATGGCCACGATGGGTTGCGCGTAGAGCCGCAAGGCATCGGCATCCAGCGCCGCCTGCAGCCGCGGCACCCACTGCAGCTCGCCATGGCGCTCGAGCAGCTGGCTGTCGTCGGGCTGATAGAGATGCACGCGATTGCGTCCGCCCTCCTTGGCCGCATAGCAGGCTGCATCGGCGGCGCTCAGCGCATCGCGCAGGGTCAGCGCGTGACCTTCGCCCAGCGGCACCATGCCGATGCTGACGCCGATAGCAAAGCTGTGCCCCTCCCAGCCAAAGCGAAACGCCTCTATGGAACACCGCAGCTCCTCACCCAACTCGACGGCCTTGGCGGCCGGACAGTCGAACAGCAGGATACCGAATTCGTCGCCCCCCAATCGGGCCAGCAGGTCGGTACCACGCAGATGCTGGCGCAGCAGCCGCGAAACTTGGCGCAACAGCTCATCGCCGGCCATGTGGCCGCAAGTGTCGTTGACCACCTTGAACTGGTCGAGGTCCAGATAGCACAGCATATGCTGCTCACCGACCGCTGCCACCAGCCGCTGCAACTGGGCCTCGAAGGAGCGACGATTGGCGAGTCCGGTCAACGCATCGTGGCTGGCCTGGTGGCTGAGCTTGCGCGCCAGGCTGCGGTTCACCGTCACATCTTGAAACACCACCACCGCGCCCACGGCGAGCCCCTGTCGCGAGCGAATCGGTGCCGCCGAGTGATGCACCGGCCAGCGCTCGCCGGCGGCTCCCAGCAGCAGGTGAGCGGCGTCGGCCGCCACCACACGCCCCGAGGCCAACACCCGCCGCGCAGGGTTGTCGACCCGGCCACCGTGCGTCTCGTCGAGCAACTGATAGATATGCGCGATCGGCTGTCCGTATGCCGCCTCCAGCGACCAGCCGGTCAGGCGGCTCGCTTCGGCATTGAGGAAGGTCACACAGCCCGAGGCGTCGGTAGTAATCACCCCGTCACCGATCGAGGCGAGCGTTACCTGGGCCAGGTCACGCTCGCGATAGAGCTGCTCTTCCAAGCGCTTGCGTTCGGTGATGTCGCGCACCATACCGGCAAACTCTGCGTGTGAGCCAGCAGCACCCTCACTGACCTGAATCTCCAGATAACGAATGCCATCCGCCCCGCGCAGGCGAAGTTCGCGGCGCTCGCCGAGCGCCGGCAGCTCATCGGCGATCAATTGACTGATCGGTGCGCCGATCAGTGTTTTGGCTTCTACACCGAACAGTTGCTCGGCCCCCGGGTTGAGGCCGGTCAGGGTACCGTCTGCACGCCAGGTGACGACGCCGTCGCGCAGGTTTCGCAGCATCACCTGGGTGTTGGCCACCGCCCGCTCGAGCGCCCCAGCCACGCGGTTATAGCCCGCCGCGATCTCGCCCACCTCGGTGAACGGATCGGCCTCCACGCGCCCCTGAAGGTCACCTCGCCGTTCATGCTCGCGCATGCATTCGAGTAGCTCATTTAGCTCGGTACGCGCGCCGTGTTCGGCCATGTTCAATCCCAGGCGCTCGGCCTCGTCGCTGACCCGCAACGGACGCAGGCGATCGATGCCGCGCAGCAGCAGCCAGGCCAAACCAAAGCTCCAGATGCCGCACACCACCACGCCCAATGCCTGAATCAGTAGCTGCTCGACACGCCCCAGCCCGGTATCGAGCAGGCTCATATCGCCCAGTAGCCCCACCGCCAGGGTGCCCCAGATGCCGGCGACCAGATGCGCCGGCACCGCGCCGACGGCATCGTCGACGCCGCGGCGCAGCAGCCACTCGCTGGCCAGCACCATCAGCACGCCACCGATCGCGCCCACTGCCAGGGCCTGGGCCATGCTAAGCGCGTGCGCCCCGGCAGTGACCGCGACCAGCCCGGCGATTGCCCCGTTCATGGCATACATCACATCGGCATAGCGTCGCACTCGCCAGCCGATGAGCATGCCCGAGAGTACACCGGCCACCGCCGCCAGCACGGTATTCACCAGCACGCCCGGTACTCGCCCGTCGAAGGCCAGAGTGCTGCCGCCATTGAAGCCGAACCAGCCAAGAAACAGCAACAACACGCCGAGCATCGCCATCGGCAAGTTGCCCGCCGGCAGCGTTCGCGGTGCCTCACCGGCGACGAAGCGTCCGCGTCGCGGCCCGATCTGCAGGATCGCCGCCAGGGCTACCCAGCCCCCCACGCTGTGGACCACCGTGGCACCGGCGAAATCGACGAAGCCCAAGTCGGCCAGCCAGCCGGGCGCGCCCCCCAGCAGGCCACCCCAGGCCCAGTGGCCAAACAGCGGGTAGATGAGCAGGCTGACGATCACCGTGACCGCCAGGTAGCCAAGGAAAGACATGCGCTCCGCCACCGCCCCGGAGACGATAGTTGCCGCCGTGGCGCAGAACATCGCTTGAAACAGAAACAGCGTGGCAAGCGCCGCGTCGCCGGCCTCGAGCTCTAGCAGGAAGTGCTCGCCACCCCACCAGCCGCTGAGGCCGCGGCCGAACATCAGGCCAAATCCCAGCGCCCAGAACACCAGCAGTGCCATGGCAAAATCGGCAAGGTTCTTCATCGCCACGTTGATGGCGTTCTTGGTTCTCGTCACCCCGGCTTCCAGGCACAGAAAACCGGCCTGCATCACGAAGACCAGCCCCGCCGCCCACAGCACCCAGAGGAGATCCAATTCGGATTCCAGCATGCGTTATGCTCCTTTACGGTGCGTTTCGCGCACCGGAATGAGTCACGACTCGACGCCGGCCTCGAGCGGCATGCTCGCCGAGGGCCTGACGGCGGACGCTGACGCCAATTCCGTAGCAATTGGCGTCGCCACCTCATTCAATCAGAAGCAATAACAGTGCCATATATCAGCACTCGTCGATCAACGCGATGGTGCAGAGCTCGGCGAGCCTCCGCTGGGGCTGGTCTCGCCCTCGGGGTCGGCGACACCGGCTTCGCCAGGTTCACGGCCGGCGCTGTCCTGGGGTGCGTCGGGGAGCTCGCCCTGGTCCTCGTCCAGCGTTTCGCCGAGGCGCCCCTCCATTTGGATGCTCATGCGCGGCATGGCCATGTCCAGTCCATCCTCTTCCATGCGCTGCTTGAGGCGCAGGTTGAAGGCGCGCGCCACGTCCCACTGCATCACCGGCGCGGTACGCATGCGCATGCGCAGTACCGCGGCGCCCTCCTCGAAGCGCTCGATGCCCTGCAACTCCAGCGGCGACCAGATGTGGTGGCGCATCATCGGGTCCTGACGCAGCTCGTCTGCTACCTCGCGCACCAGCGTGATGGCATCATCGATCTTCATCGCATGGGGAATGCGTACCCGCATCAGGGCGATGCCGAACTGCCGCGACATGTTGTGGATGGATTGAATCTGGCTGAAGGTGATGATGTGTACGATACCGTCGAGGTCGCGCAGCCGCACGGTACGCAGGGTAAGCCCCTCGACGGTACCCATATGCCCTCCCAGGTCGACGAAGTCGTCGATCGCCAGCGAATCCTCGATGAGGATGAAGATGCCGGTAATCAGATCCTGCACCAGGGTCTGGGCACCGAAGCCAATCGCCAGGCCGATCACCCCGGCACCCGCCAGCAGTGGCGTGACGTTGACGCCGAGGTTGGCCAGCCCGACGATCACCGCAATCACCACGATGGTGGCGAAGATGACATTGCGGATCAGCGGCGTGATGGTCTGCGCCCGCGCGCTGTTGACGCGCCGCCCACGGGAACGCGCCGAGGAGGTCAGGGCCCGCTGGATGGCGGTGTCGGCAAAGATCCACGCCAGCCACGCCACCAGCACGGTGACACCGATCGCCACCAGCGCCTGGCCGATGCGTGCGCTGGCCACGCCCTGCTGGCCGATGCCCAGCAGCGAGCCGCCCCATACCTGCAGCGACAGCTCGCCGAACGCCACCCAGCAGACCATATGCGCCAGCGCGTAGCCGAAGCGCTCGAGGCGCTTGCGGTACTGCGAGATACGCTTGCGCCGGGTCACGGTTTCGCTGTGGCGGCGAATCAGGCCGGTGACCACCAGCGTCAGTACCAGCAGCGCCGCCGAGATGATCGCCCGGGTCAGGGCACCGCCCGCATCCCCCACCGAGACGAAGATCGCCAGCAGCGATGCGCCCACCAGCAGCAGTGCCGGCACGTGCCACAAGCCGCCAAGCACCCGAATCAGGTCATAGCTGGTGCTCGAGCGGTGCCGCTGGGCGTAGGGCCGATTGCGTATCAGGTGCTTGATCGGACGCTTGAAGCGCAGCACGAAGGCCCCCGCCAGCAGCGCGGCGAAGATATTGGCCAGCACCGAGAGCAGCGACGACAAATCGTCGCCGAGCAGTTCGATCAAGCGTCCCGACTCCAGCGCATCGGCCAACGCCACCAGCGCGCCGATGATGAACAGCCGACGCAGTGCGCGCTGGCGCAGGTGCGATACCGCCACGAAGCGGTGCCCGCGGGTGAACACCGATACCACCACCTCGATCACCACCGCCAGCAAGCGGCCGCACAGCGCCACGTAGGCCACCACCAGCGCCAGCGTGCGGCCTGCGCTCTCGGGCACGAACTGCGCTACCCCGAGCATGATCAGGAACGCCAACAGCCAGGGCAGCAATCGCCGCAGCAGGTGCACTACCAGCAGCCAGGCGCGCGGCTCGCGGGGCAGTAGCAGCGGCCAGCCACGGCGCTGGGCCACCAGCCGGGCGCCGGCCATCAGAATGACCAACAGCCCGGCCCAGATCCCCAGCATCACCGTGGCTTCGACCGCCAAGCCGACCAGCTCGCCGTAGCTGGCCTCGCCGAGCAGCGCGCGGCTCTCGCTGCGCGCCTGATCGAACTGTGTCTGCCAGACGTCGAGGGGTGACTGGCCGGCCTCGGCCTGGTCACCGAAGTCGCTGAGGGTATCCGCCAAGGCCCCCAGCAGCCCCTGGCGTGGCAGCGTGGTCTCTTCGCCCTCGGCCTGGGCCGACGCCTCGCGCAGTTCGCGCAGGCTCTCGACCAGACTGCCGCGGCGCTCGGCGTCCTCCAGGGTCGCTATCACCTCGTCCAGCGACTGCCGGAACGCCTGGGGGTCATGCTCCTCGGCCGGCTCATCGCCGCCGGTCAAGCCCACCAGCGGAGAGCCCTGGCCGTGAGCCTGGAACGGCAGCGCCAAGCCCAGCGACAGCAGCACCAGCAGTAGCCAGCCACAGCGCAGCAGGCGGTCGAACAACAGGGCAGTGGCGGCTCGCGGCATGCTTCCTCCGATGTGATGGTTGCCGCAGAGTCTGCACAGACCCGCGGTCGCGGTAAAGTTGGCGCCGAATTTGCTCTCTTCCAGAGTAGCGTGTCGCGCCAAGTGCTTATGATAGGCTAAGCGCTGACCCGTCATCGCTGCAGTGGAGCCCGGCATGGATGTACGCCCTCCCCCGACCCCCAAGAATGCGGAAGGCAAGACGCGGCGTGTCGGCGTCGAAATCGAGTTTGCCGGTATCACGCCCGCCAACGCCGCCCAGCTGGTCTGCGAACTGTTCGGCGGCCAGGTGGTGGTGGTCAGCCCGCACCGCCTGAAGGTCGAGGGCACACGCTGGGGCGAGTTCGGCATCGAGCTGGATGCCAAGGTGGCGCACCCCGATGCCAAGGTGGTCGAGCGCACACCGCTGAGCGACGCCGAGTGGGACCGTCAACGCCATCAGATGCGGGTCGAGCTGCACAACAAGACCCGCGAGCTGATTGGCGATGTGGTCGCCGGGCTGGTGCCCACCGAAATCGTCTGCCCGCCGGTGCCCTGGGATCAGCTCGGTGAGCTCGATGCGCTGTTCGACGCGCTGCGCGTACACGGCGCCAAAGGCACCGATGCCAGCCTGCTGTATGGCTTCGGCCTGCACCTCAATCCCGAAGCCCCGGACCTCGGCGTCGACTCGATCCTCGCCCATCTGCGCGCCTATCTGCTGCTCGCCGAATGGCTGCGCGATCAGATCGACATCGACATCACCCGCGAGGTACTGCCCCACGCCAACCCCTTTCCCAAGGCCTACGCGATCCTGGTGCTCAATCCCGACTACGCACCGGATCTCGACACCCTGATCGGCGACTACCTCAAGCATAACCCGACCCGCAATCGTGAACTCGATCTGTTCCCGCTGTTTGCCGAGCTACGCCCCGACTATCCCGACCCGCTGTTCTCCGAGGCCCTTATCAAACCGCGCCCGACCTACCACTATCGGCTGCCCAACGCGCAGCTCTCGGCACCGCAGTGGGGGTCCGTCGTGGAGTGGAACCTATGGGTCGAGGTGGAAACCCTCGCCGCCGCACGCGAACGCCTCGAAGCGCGTTCGCGGGAATACCTCGAACACCACACCCTATCACCCATGACACGCTGGCTGGACAAGCTACGCAGCTGGATGAACGAGTCCTGAGGAGTCGCATGCCCCGCCCGCTGATCGGTATCACCACCTCCGACTACAAGAGCCGCATCGCCTGGTGGTTCGACTGGTTCGCCGTCTGGCGCCACGGCGGTCATCCCCTGCGGCTGTCGCCATCACGCCCCCATCCCGACGAGCTCGACGGGCTGATCATCGGTGGCGGTGACGATATCGAAGCCCACCTCTACGGCGGCGAAGTGCAGTTCGACGTACGCGTCGACCCGCAGCGTGACGAGCTCGAGCTGCAGCTGCTCGAGCGCTTCATCCCGACGGGCTGCCCGGTGCTGGGTATCTGCCGCGGTGCCCAGCTGCTCAACGTCCACCTCGGCGGCACCCTCGACCCGGATATCTACACCACCCATGAAGGCCTTAAGCGGCGCCGCACGGTGCTGCCGCGCAAGACCGTGGATATCGTCGGTGCCAGCCGGTTGCAACGCATTCTCAAGGTCAGCTGGTGCCGCATCAACAGCCTTCATCACCAGGCGGTGGACAAGACCGGACGCGGCATCGAGATCGTCGCCCGCGACCGCGATGGCCTGGTGCAGGGTATCGAGTCCCGCGAACACGACTTTCTGATCGGCGTGCAGTGGCATCCCGAGTGGCTGATCTTCAACCGCCCCCAGCAGCGCTTGATTCGCGCCCTGGTCAAGGCCGCCGACCGCCATGCCGAGCGCCGCACCAGCAACGCAACGCAAGACGGCCACCGCGTGGGTGGCCGTCAGGTACGCTGAGTGCTGCAGGATCAGCTGGCCAGCTTGGCCTCGAGCGTGATCTCGGCGTTGAGCAGCTTGGAGATCGGGCACCCGGCCTTGGCCTTGTTAGCGGCGTCCTGAAACGCTGCATCGTCGGCACCGGGAATCTTGGCCGTGGTCTCGAGGTGGATCGCGGTGACGCTGAAGCCGCCATCGTCCTGATCGAGCTTGACCGTGGCCTGAGTATCGATGCTGTCAGCGGTGAGACCAGCCTCCCCAAGCATCATCGACAGCGCCATGGAAAAGCAGCTGGCGTGGGCCGCACCGATCAGCTCTTCAGGGTTGGTCCCCGGCTCGCCTTCGAAGCGATTCTTGAAGCCATACGGGGTCTTGCCCAGCGACCCGCTGGCGGTCGATACCGATCCCTGGCCCGTCTTGAGATCGCCCTGCCAATGCGCGGAAGCCTTGTTGGTTATGCTCATGACACCTCCTCTCCGTGGGAAAGCGCCGGCCGCATCGGCGACCGGCTATCGCATGGCGGCAACCGCCGCCACTATTGCTCAGTCGAGAGCGGCCAGCGCCGCCTCATAGTCTGGCTCTTGCTTGATCTCGTCGACCAGTTGACTGTGTATCACGCGGTCTTGTTCATCGAGCACCACTACCGCCCGCGCGGTCAACCCGCTCATCGGCCCGCTGGAGAGCGCCACGCCATAGTCGCGATGAAATCCGGGATGGCGAAAGGTCGACAGGGTAATGACATTGTCGAGCCCCTCGGCACCGCAGAAGCGCTTGGCCGCGAACGGCAGGTCCGCCGACACCACCAGCACCACGGTATTGGCCAGCCCCGATGCCAGCTCGTTGAACTTGCGTGTCGAGGTGGCGCAGGTGGGGGTGTCGACGCTGGGAATGATATTGAGCACCTTGCGCTTGCCGGCATAGTCGGCAAGGGTAACGTCCTGCATCTCCTGATTGGTCAACGTCAGCGGCGGCGCTGCCTGCCCCTTCTCTGGAAAGTCACCGGCGACGTCGACGGGGGTTCCAGCACGGGTTACCTGTCTCATGCACACTCCTCATGGTGGGGGAAATCGTCATGCCGGCCCTCACTCGCGCAATGCCGCCAGCGAGGCGGCTAGCCGAGGCCTGCCCAGCTCAGCCATCAGGGCCATATTGCGCTCAGGGATCGACGCCGGATCGGGATGCCGATCCAGCACGGCACTGAGACTCGCTTCGCGCAGCAGATGCAGCAGCGGCCACGGCGAGCGATTAGTATAGTTCTCGACCGCGTCTTCTGCGGCGTCGGCGAAACAGTAATCGGGGTGAAAGCTGGCCAGTTGATAGACCCCTTCGTAGCCCTGATCGACCATCAGCGCCTCGCCCATTGCCAGCAGGTCGAGGTAATCGTCGAAGTCCTCGGCGCCCTCGCCAATCACCAACAGCGTGGTCTCGATCTGCGTCACCTCGTCGAGCCGTCGACACTCCTCGATCAGGGTGGTCAACAATGCCTCCCAATCGCGGGCCGACACCTCTCGATAGCGCACCCGTTCAGCCGCCACCTCGCGAGCCGCAAACGGACAGACCGTGTGGCCGACCACGAACTGTTCGACCCAGCGGCGGGTGGCCGCCACGCAGCGGCTGTCGGGGCATTGGGCTTGGCTCACATCGGGTTCCTCGAACGGTACTGCAGTATAGCCGGACACATTGCAAAGGCGCCCATCCTGAGCCAGCATGCCATGAAATACGTTTCCATTACGTTATCGGAGGACACCACCATGGCCCCCGCCGCCGCGTCTCGTCAAGCTGCCTGCGTCACCCTGCCGGCCAGCGCCCACCAGCCCGCCATCGAGCTACCCGCCATCGGCCAGGGCACTTGGTACATGGGTGAAGGCCTGGCGCCACACCGCGACGAGGTGCGTGCGCTGCAACAGGGACTGGAACTGGGCATGAGCGTCATCGACACCGCCGAGATGTACGCCGAGGGCGGCGCCGAAAAGGTCGTAGGCGAAGCCCTGGCCGGGCGCCGCGACCAGGCGTTTCTGGTCTCCAAGGTCTACCCCTGGAACGCCGGTCGTGACAGCGCCATCGCCGCCTGCGAGGCGAGTCTCAAGCGCCTCGACAGCGACTATCTCGACCTCTACCTGCTGCATTGGCCCGGCAACGTGCCCCTCGACGAGACCCTCGAGGCCTTCGAGCGGCTACGCGAGCAGGGCAAGATTCGCCGCTTCGGGGTCTCCAACTTCGACGCTGACGACATGACAAGCCTCAATGCACTGCCCGGCGGCGACCAGTGCGCCATCAACCAGGTGCTCTACCATCTCGGCTCGCGGGGTATCGAACGCCGCCTGCGCCCGTGGCTACGTCAGCAACACATGCCGCTGATGGCCTACTGCCCGATCGCCCAGGGCGGGCGGCTGCGCGACAGCCTGCTGACACATCCCGAAGTGCTCGAAATCTCCTCGGGCCTCGGCATCACACCCGCACAGCTGCTACTCGCCTGGGCGATTCGCCCGCTGGACGGCAAGCGCGACGTGATCGCGATCCCCAAGGCAGTGCGCGGCGAGCACGTCGAGCAGAACGCCCGCGCATTGGACATTGCGCTGAATGACGAGGCCATTGCCCGGCTCGATGCCGCCTTCCCCGCGCCCGACCAAGACGTTCCGCTGGATATTGTCTAGTCGCTGCGTTCAGCCAACCCGGCCTCGGCGCGACGCAAGCCGGTCGGCCAGGCGGGTTGGCTCGGGCAGCTTGGTGCGTCCCAGGCAGCGCACCACCCAATCCACCGCGGTCGGCAGGCTCAGGCGATGCCCGGGCGACACGAACACCGGCTTGACGCCCTGTCGCGAGCGCAGCACCGCACCGATGGTTTCGTCGCGATGCGCGAGCGGTGTCCATTCGCCACGCGCCTCGGGCACCGCGCCGTGTTTACCACATAGCCGTGACTTGGCGATGCCAATGGTGGGCAGATCGAGCCATAGTCCAAGATGCGACGCGACGCCCAGGCGACGCGGATGGGCGATGCCCTGGCCGTCGACCATGATCAGATCGGGACGCGGCTGCAGCGCGTCGAACGCCGCCAGCGCCGCCGGCACCTCACGAAACGAGAGCAGTCCCGGCACATAGGGCATGCGGGTGAGTTCACGGTGGACGTGCTGTTCGAGGTACTCGAGGGAGGGCCAAGCCAATACCACCACCGCGGCGCGGGTGATCTCGCCCGCCGCCTCGAAGCCGATGTCGACCCCGGCGATGGTCTCTACCGCCTCGATCCGATCCTCGAGGATCAGCCGTGGCGCCAACTCGCGCTGCAGGGCGACCGCCGCACTCGGCGTCAGCGACCAATCATGCAGCGCCGTCACCACGCCTCCCAATGCAGATCATGGTTGCAGATCACGGCGATGGCCAGGCCTACTCGCAGAAGCCCCAGCCTTCCAGCAGCATGCGCAGCTTTTCGACGCGGGCGCGATTCTTGCCGAGATCGGTCACGCCGAGTCGCGATGCACTGCGCACATGGCACACGCCCTCCTCTTCGCTCCACAGGAATTCCAGGTCATCGACGAAGCCGAACAGCGCTGAGCGGCACTCAGCGTGAACATAATCTTCCGAGACGGTGACGATCTCGGCGTCTTCGCAGCCGGCCAGGGCCGTCTGCAGGCGCTTCATCAGCTCGGTCTTGGAGCGCCGTCCCGGCTCCAGCGGTGCCACATAGTGGGCATCATCGTCGGCCTGGCTGCAGACGCTGTTGGCAGTACTGGGACACTTGGCCAGCCGGCCATTGTGAATGCCCAGGGTGTCGGGACGTTTGCTGGTCAGCGGATTGGTCATCATGGGTCGCGTCCTCTGTTGTTATCGCCTAGCTGTTACTTTCACTATATTGGAAATATTTTCCATAGAAAAGTTCGGCGTAGCTCAGATCAATGCCGCAAGCGAAAAAGCGACCTCTCGACTATCCAGTCAAGTCTAGATTGGCGCGCTTGGCAAGTCGGGCCGCCCCGCGCACGCGGCCCGTCTGCGGGAGACGGGCCGCGGGATCCCCCATTGCATAGGTGTGTCAGGTGGTGCCCGGCAAGGGGCGCCCGCCCGACTGGCCACGCTGCATCAGCAGCAGGCCAAGCCCCACCGCCAGACCGGCGATGTCGGTGTAGATCCCGCCGTAGATCATGCAGATGGCACCGGTCAGCAGCAGCAGCCGCTGCCACGCCTTGACCGCCCCGAAATACCAGGCCTGCACCGCCGCGGCGAGCATCACCACGCC